>CBDIQD010000025.1:0-15270 GCA_965283845.1 Sphingomonadaceae bacterium | reverse complement strand
CCTGTCTGCCACGCTGATGCGACTTGCGAAAGCCCCGCCCAGCGATTAGGGCGCGCGTTCCAAGCATGCGGAGCGGTGGCCGAGTGGTCGAAGGCGCTCGCCTGGAAAGTGAGTATAGGTCAAAAGCCTATCGTGGGTTCGAATCCCACCCGCTCCGCCACTCGCCTAAGCGAAATGCAGCCGGCGATATTTGCCGCGAAAATAGAGCAAGGGATCGCGGTGCGGTTCGAACTGCGCGCGCACCACGCGGCCCACCAGAATGAAATGATCGCCGGCTTCGTGCAGCGATTCGCGCTGACATTCGAACGACACCAGCGAGCTGCCGAGCAGCGGCACCCCGGTCTCCCCCGGCGCCCACGGCAGGTTGGCAAACCGATCCTCGCCGCGCGTCGCGAACCGGTTCGATGCCGGTTGCTGCCCGATTTGCAGGACATTGACCCCGAAATGCGCCGCCGCGCGCAACGCCGGCGCAGTGCCCGCCGAGTTGGCGCATGCACACAAGCAGCAGCGGCGGATCGAGCGACAGCGACGTACAGCTGTTCGCGGTCAGCCCGACCGGTGCTGACCATCGAGTACGACGCGCAGTGACGATCGCGCCTGATGGCAGGACAGCCCATCGACTCGCGCAGGTGCGGGCCGATCACACCGGCATCGATGGCGCGCCAGATGCGCAACGCGTCCGGCACTTCGAGCAACTGGCCCAGCAAGCCCATGACGCGCTGCGCATCTTGTCGACGTGCGAGGCTCGGCAGCTTTCGCCGATCAGCGCGGCGTTGAGCGCGTCGCTGGCTGCGCTGCAATCCGCCCGCGGCGGAACCGGCCGCGCACGACCAGCGTCGGCAACGCGAGCTTCGCGGCAATACCCTTGGCGGACGCGTCCGCGTCCTCGGGCATGTCGACCAGGACGAGGCCGCCGGCCAGCAGGACGCCATCGACCGCCAGAGCGCGCGCCGCGATCCATCCGGCCGCGCCAGCGACAGCACGATGGGCGAGCCCATCTGCGCCAGCACCAGCGCCGCAAATCTTCGATATGCTCCGCCAGCCCCTCTTGCGAGGGAGCGGACGCGTCGGCCGGACGCAGGTCGAGATTGACCACCCGGCGTCCCGACAGCACCAGCGCGTCGGCAACATCACGCCACGCGCTGCGCCCTGCCCGATGTCGGGGATCAGGAGCACCGCGGGGTCGTTGTCGTCGCCCAATATGTCGGCGGGCAGCGGCACGCCGCCGAAACCCTTATAGTCGAACAGGCTCAAACATCCCCCTTGGCGCACCGGCGGGCGAGGACGCCGACGGGTTCCGATATAGTCAAATTGCGAAGAATCGGACCATATCGAAGCGCGCGCGTCGCGCCAGCACCTCGGCGGCGATTGCGGGCTATCCGCGCATCGAGGCCAATCGCTGATCGACGATGGCGTCGGCCTCGCCGACGATGCGCTCGACCAGCTCCTTGCAGGTCGGGATGTCCTTGATCAGGCCCATCACCGTGCCGGCCGACCAGATGCCGTGCTCGAGGTCGCCGGTCTCGTAGACCACCTTGCCGCGCGTGCCGGCGACGATCGGGCCGATCTCCTGGATGGTCTTGCCCTCGTGCTCCATCTCGATCGCCTTCTTGGCCACCGAGTTGCGCGTAGACGCGCGCTGGTGTTGCGCATGGTGCGGAAGATCAGCGATCGGTCGCAGCGCTCGTCGGTCGAGACCAGGGCCTGCTTCACGTTGTCGATGGATCGGCGCCTCGACCGTCGCGGTAAAGCGCGTGCCCATGTTGATGCCCTCGCAGCCCAGCGCCAGCGCTGCCACGAGCCCGCGCGCATCGCCGAAGCCGCCTGACGCCAGCATCGGAATCTTGATCACGTTGGCCGCGGCCGGCAGCAGCACCAGGTTCGGCAACGTCGTCCTCGCCGGGATGGCCGGCGCATTCGAAGCCGTCCATCGAGATCGCGTCGACGCCCGCCTTCTCGGCGGAGATGCCGTGGCGCACCGCAGGTGCACTTATGCAGGATCACCTTGATGCCGGCATCCTTGAGCATCTGGGCAGGAATCTCGCGCATTGGCGGTTGTTGCCCGCGGTCTCGACGATCTTGACGCCCGATGTCGACGATGGCGTCTGATGTATTCGCCTTGTAGTCGGCCGCGGCACCGAGCGTCGGCAGGATCGTGAGGTTCACGCCGAACGGCTGGTCGGTCATCGTCGCGGCAGCTGCTTGATCTCCTTGCGCAGCGTCGTCCGGCGTCGGCTGGGTGAGGCCGGTCAGGATGCCGAGCGCGCCGGCGTTGGACACCGCGCGAGGCGAGTTCGGCGCGGCCCACGCCACTGCATGCCGCCCTGGACAATCGGATGCTCGATCCCCAGCATCTCGGTAATCCGTGTCTTGAACGCCATCGTCGGTTCCTTCCCATATTCGGCCGCGGTAAATTGACGCTACGTCGCCGCCGCGCCGGATTTGACTTGACGTTTACGTCAACGTCCGGTTCATTGGCAAGACAAGATAAACGGGAGCGGGACAAATGCGGTCATGACCATCCTCTATGACGAAGGCCAACAGGCGATCGCGACCGAATCGCGGCGGGTGCTCGAAGCCAGAATCGACAAGGACGCTTTGTTGCCGCTCCTCGAATCGGTCGGCGACTATCATCGCCCGTTTTGGGATACTGCAAAAGAACAGGGCTGGACCGCGCTCGCGCTTCCCGAAGCGCATGGCGGTTTGGGCCTCGGCCTGATCGAACTCGGCCTGATCGCCCATCAGGCGGGCCGCTCGCTCAGCGGCGCGCCGTTCCTGACCTCGGGCTTTGGCGTGGCCAAGGCGATAGAGCTCTATGGTTCCGACGCGCAAAAATCGCGGTGGCTGCCGGGACTGGCAACCGGCGAGACCATCGGTGCGATCGCTTTCGCCGCCGGACCCGACGCGCTGCCTGGTCGCCCCGATGTGACCTTCACCGACGACCGGCTGAACGGCACCGCACGCGGCGTCGCCGGCGGCCTGGCCGCCGACATCGCCATCGTTCTAGCGAATGGCCCCGGCATGCCCGTCATCGCGCTGGTCGAACTGGCGGGTGCCGAACGCACCGCCATATCGGGCTTCGACAACAGCCGCTGTCTGGCCGACCTCGGCTTTTCCGAAACACCCGCCGAAACGCTCGCGGTGGGCAGCCAGGCCCGCGACGCAGCGCTGCATATTCTGGCGTTGCAGGCAGTGGTCACCGCGCACGAACAGACCGGCGGCGCCGAGGTGCTGATGGAAATCGCGCGCGACTATGCACTGACCCGCCGCGCCTTTGGCCAACCGATCGGTGCCTTTCAATCGGTGAAGCACCGCATCGCTGAACTCTATGGGCTCGTCGAACTGGCGCGCGCCAATTGCATCCATGCCGCATCGCGTGAGGGCGCCGCGGATTTCATCGCCGCCGCGGCCGCGGCGCGGCGTGTCGGCGACCGAGGCCTATGACACCGCGGCGCGCGATTGCGTCCAGATCCACGGCGGCATCGGGGTGACGTGGGAGATCGGCCTTCACCTCCACATGCGCCGCGCACGTAGCCTGGCGATCGAACAGGGCAACAGCCTGTTTTGGGAAGATGTCCTTGTCGACCGGCTGGCAGGAGAAGCGGCATGAGCGATCTTGAAACCTTCCGCGCCAAGGCGGCGGCGTGGCTTGAGACGATGGTGCCGACATTCGGCCGCGATGCGCGCAAGGGCTTGGCCGAAGCCGACGACCTCGCGCTCGGCCGCCGCTATCAAAGGCGAAATTCGACGCCGGCTATGCCGGCATCAACTGGCCGACCGAATATGGCGGCCAAGGCCTCGGCCACCTCGAAAAAGTCACCTTCGACGCCGAAGAGATGAAGCACGGCTTTCCCAATTTCTATTTCGGTATCTCGCTCGGCATGCCGGTGCCGGTGCTGATGCAGTTCGGCAGCGACAAAGAATTCGTCAAGGAACGCGTCCTGAAAGCGCTGCAGGGCGAGGAAATATGGTGCCAGCTGTTTTCCGAACCCGCGGGCGGATCCGACCTCGCCGGTCTGCGCACCAAGGCCGAACCCGACGGCAACGGCTGGAAAATCAACGGCCAGAAAGTGTGGACCAGCTGGGCACATTACAGCGATTATGGCGTCATCGTCGTCCGCACCGATCCGACCGTCCCGAAGCACAAGGGGCTGACGTACTTTTGGGTCGACATGAAGGCGCCGGGTGTCACCGTGCGCCCGATCCGGCTGGCCGGCGGCGATAGCCATGTCAACGAGGTGTTCTTCGACGATGTGAAGATCACCGACGATCATCGCATGTCGCCGGTCGGCGGCGGCTTTGCCGTCGCAATCGCGACGTTGATGATTGAGCGTTATGTCGCGACCGACAGCGCGGGTTTCGGTCCGCATCTCGACCTGTTCGTCCAGCTGGCGAAGGATACCCAGCTCAACGGCCGCCCGGCGATCGAGGATGGCCGCATTCGTCAACAGATCGCGCGCAATCACGCGATGCGCGCCGGGCTCGATTCGATCAATGTCCGCGCGCGGCTGATGATGCAGGCTGGAATGATCCCGGGGGCCGAGGGCTCGCTCAACAAGCTGGTCGCGGTGCGATCGCGCCAGAAGCTGTCTGAACTGGCGATCGATCTGCAAGGCACAGACGGTTTCGCGTTCGACGACCATGCCTCGCAAAAGGAAGATTGGGCGGCGAGCTGGATCAATGCCCCGACCGGGCGCATCGCCGGCGGGTCGGACGAGGTCCTGCTCAACACCATCGCCGAAAAAGTTCTCGGCCTGCCGCAGGACCATCGCCCCGACAAAGGCATTCCGTTCAACCAAATTCCGGCCTGAGGAGGCGCCCGCCATGAAATTCGATTCGACCACCGCAGCCGTCGTCACCGGCGGGGCTTCGGGCCTGGGCCGCGCAACCGCCGAAGCCCTCGCCGCCGCTGGCGTCAAAGTGACGATTTTCGGCACACGGTCACCGTGGCCGAGGTCGCGGCATCGATCGGCACCGGGCTCGCGAAGGCGGCGCTGGGCGGCCGTGTCGACGGCAAGCTGGTCGACACGGGCCATCGCATCGAGGGGAACGGATTTGCGTCCATTGCGCAATGACCTCACGGCGCGGCAAAACGCTCGCCTATGACAAGGAAACCCGCACCTTCCGCCGCACCTCGACCGAGGACTACGCCTATGGCGTCGCGGGCATTTTGACCGCCAGCTATCGCATCGGATCGATCGCCGCCGAAGGCATGGCGACGCTGCCCGAAATGGACGACGGCGAACGCGGCGCGATCATCTTTACGGCATCGGTCGCCGCGCAGGACGCGCAGATCGGGCAGGTCATCTACGGCTCGGCCAAGGCAGGTGTGAACGGTCTGGTTCTGCCGATGGCGCGCGATCTGATGGACCTGGGCATCCGGGTCAATTCCATCATGCCCGGCGTGTTCGGCACGCCCTTGCTCGGCAATATGAATCCGAAGGTGAAGGAAAGCCTGGAGGCATCGGTGCCCTTCCCCAAACGGCTCGGCAAGGCCGAGGAATATGCGAGCCTCGCGATGGAGATGGTTCGCAACACCTATTTCAACGGCCAGGCGGTCCGCCTCGACGGCGCGATTAGAATGGCCCCGCGTTAACCCCCTCCCCGACCAGAAGGACATCATCATGGCTGAAGCGTATATCATCGACGCCGTTCGCACCCCGCGCGGGGTCGGCAAGCCCGGCAAGGGCGCGCTGTCGCACCTTCACCCCCAGCATCTCGCCGCGACCGTGCTGTCGGCGATCCGCGACCGCAACAATCTCGACACCGCGACGGTCGAGACATCGTGCTGGTCGACGTCGAGCCAGAATGGCAAGCAGGGCGGCGACCTCGGCCGCATGGCAGCGCTGTCGGCGGGCTATGATACGAAGGCGAGCGGCACGACGCTCGACCGCTTCTGCGGCGGCGGGATCAGCTCGGTCAACTTCGCCGCGGCTTCAGTGATGTCGGGCATGGAAGATTGCGTCATCGCCGGCGGCACCGAGATGATGAGCTATACCTCAGACCTTGTGCGCGCCGAACAGGCGAACGCCGGGCTGCCGCCGCCGCTGCATGGGATCGGGCCACGAAGCGCTCGACGAACTCCACCCGCAATCGAACCAGGGCGTGTGCGGCGATGCCATCGCGACGATCGGGGATCAGCCGCGAGGCGCTCGACGCGCTGGCGCTCGTCAGCCAGCAGCGCGCCGACCGCGCGATCAAGGAAGGCCGCTTCGACAAGTCGGTGGTGCCGGTACTCAATACCGACGGCACCGTCGCGCTCGACCATGAAGAGTTCCCGCGGCCCGAGACGACCGCCGAAGGCCTCGCCGCGCTGAAGCCCAGCTTTGCCGCGCTCGCCGATTTCGACCTTGGCGGCGGCGTGACCTTCCGCAAGCAGGTCAATCGCCGCTACCCCGACCTCGAAATCCAGCATTTCCATCATGCCGGCAATTCGTCGGGCGTCGTCGATGGTGCCGCCGCGATCCTGCTGGCGTCCAAGGACTATGCCGAAAAGCACGGCCTGAAACCCCGCGCCCGCGTCGTCGCCTACGCCAATATCGGCGACGATCCGACGCTGATGCTAAACGCCCCCGTCCCTGCCGCCAAAAAGGTCCTGGAAAAGGCCGGGCTGACCAAGAACGACATCGACGTATGGGAAATCAACGAGGCCTTCTCGGTCGTCGCCGAAAAATTCATCCGCGACCTCGATCTCGATCGCGAAAAGGTGAACATCAACGGCGGCTCGATGGCGCTCGGCCACCCGATCGGCGCCACCGGATCGATCCTGATCGGCACCGCGCTCGACGAACTCGAACGCTCGGCCGGCCGCTATGGGCTCGTCACCATGTGCGCCGCCGGCGGCATGGCCCCGGCGATCATCATCGAACGGATCTGAAGGGGACGCTGACATGACGGGACCGCTCCAAGGCATCCGAATCATCGAATTCGCCGGGATCGGTCCCGGTCCGTTCTGCGGCATGATGCTCGCCGATCATGGCGCCGAGGTGATCCGTATCGATCGCCCTGGCGGCTTCATGGACCCGCGCGATCCTTTGTCGCGGGGGCGCACGTCGATCGCGCTCGATATGAAGAACCCGGATGCGGTGCAGACCGCGCGCGATCTGTGCAAGACTGCCGACGGGATTATCGAGGGCTATCGTCCCGGCGTGATGGAACGGCTAGGCCTTGGCCCCGATGTGCTGCTCGCCGACAATCCCAAGCTGGTTTATGGGCGCATGACCGGCTGGGGCCAGTTCGGCCCTTATGCCCAGGCGGCGGGTCACGACATCAACTATATTTCGCTGTCGGGCGTGCTACACACGATCGGCGTGCGCGGCGGCAAGCCGGTCCCGCCGGTCAATTATGTCGGCGATTTCGGCGGCGGCGGGATGATGCTGGCGTTCGGCATGTCGAGCGCCTTGCTCCACGCAAGCAAGACCGGCGAAGGCCAGGTGATCGACTGTGCGATGACCGATGGATCGGCGCTGCTCGCGGGCATGAGCTGGTGGTTCCACGGCGCGGGGATGCTTAAGGACGAGGCGGGGGTGAACCGGCTCGACGGCGGCGCGCCCTATTACGACACCTACACGTGCAGCGACGGCAAGTTCATCTCGATCGGGTCGATCGAACCGCAATTCTATGCGCTGCTGCGCGCCAAGACCGGGCTCGACGCCGACGCCGATTTCGACGTGCAGGATGACGCGGAAAACTGGCCGGCGAAGAAAGCCAAAGTCGCCGCGCTGTTCGCAACCAGGACGCGCGACGAGTGGTGCGAGCTGATGGAAATGACCGACGTGTGCTTCGCCCCGGTGCTGTCGCTCAGCGAAGCACGGCGGCGCATCCGCACAATGTCGCGCGCGAAACCTTTGTCACCATCGCCGGCGTCCCGCACCCGGCCCCCGCGCCCCGTTATTCGGCGACGGTGAACGACACGCCGCGTCCGGCCCCCGCGGTTGGCGGCAATGGCGACGCGGTGCTGGAGAGCCTCGGTTATGCTGCGGATAAAATCGCGGCGATGCGCGAGGGCGGCGCGGTGCGCTAACGATCAATCGGCGCGCGCGGTCAGCGCTTCCCACAGGCCGCGCCCGCCAAACCCGGTGACCTGCCGTCCCAGGATTTGGGCCCAATAGGCGTCATTGCCATGCGCACTTCGCCAGCGCATCAGCGGGATCGTTACCCGGCCCAGGTCATATTCCTGCGTGAAGCCGATCGCACCATGCACCTGATGCGCGATGGCGGTCACGACGCCGACGGCGCGATTGGCGCGCAGTTTCGCCGCCACAGTCTCGAAATGGCGAAGCCGAAGCCATCACTATCCCAGGCTTTAACCGCCACGATCGGCGGCGGCAGTGGCCGCAGCAAGATGGCCGGCGGCAACCGCCAGCATATGCTGCACCGCCTGAAACTTGCCGATGGCACGGCCGAACTGCTGGCGCGTGTTCACATGTTCGATCGACAACGCCAGCGCCTGCCCCATCGCGCCGGCCATCAAGCTCACCGTGGCTGCGGCAAGCAATGGACGGTCCGCATCGGGCAGCATCAGTTCGGCAATCGGCAAATCGGGCACCACGACCCCGGCAATCTGTAACACGGCGTTCAAATCGCCCCAGTCGCCGTCAAAGCCGCCCTCATCTTCAGGGACCAGCAGCAACGCAAAGCCCGCGTCCTCGACCGGCGCCATTCCGCCCGTCGCCGCTTCGGCGAACACCGCCCGTGCGGTGTCGCACAGCATGTCACGCGCCGCGCTCATCGCAGGCCCAATCCGCGCGCGATGATCCCGCGGATCACCTCGCGCGTGCCGCCGCGCAGCGAGAAGCTCGGCGACGCGATCAGCAACGCGCGGAGCAGGCGCGCGAGGTCGTCGCTATCGTCCCAACTGCAATTGACGATCGCCTGCACCCGGCGCGGCATATCCTGTTCGAACGCGTTGCCCAGTTCCTTGACCACCGATGCTTCGACCATCGGGTCCTCGCCCGCCGCCAGTTTGGCAGCGGTCGACATCGACAATTGGCGCAGCGTCCACATTTCGGCGGTCAGCTCGCCGATCAGCACCGCGACCGCCGGGTCGGGATCGGCACCTGCCGCATCGATTAGCGCGGCGAGCAGCGCGTGGCTCGACAGATACCGCTCTGGCCCCGACCGTTCGAGGCCCAGTTCGGCGGTGACCTGTTGCCACCCCTGCCCGCGCGTCCCGACCAGTGCACCATGCGGCACCAGGACGTCGTCGAAAAACACCTCGTTGAAATCATGATGCCCGGCCATGTCGACGATCGGGCGGATCGTGATCCCGGGGGTGTCGAGGTCGATCAGCAGCTGACTGAGCCCCGCATTGCGCTCGCTGCCCTCCTCGGTGCGGACGAGCGTGAGCATGATGTGAGAGAAATGCGCGCCGGTGGTCCATATCTTCTGGCCGTTGACCCGCCAGCCCTCAGCGGTTTCGCGCGCCGTGGTGCGCACCGCGGCGAGATCGGACCCGGCACCCGGTTCGGACAGGCCGATGCACGCGTAAAGCTCGCCCCTCGCGATGCCCGGCAAATAGCGCTGCCGCTGCTCTTCGCTGCCATAGCGCAGGATGAGCGGCCCCGTCTGGCGGTCGGCGATCCAGTGCGCCCCGACCGGCGCGCCCGCTGCCAGCAATTCCTCGATCACCACATAGCGTTCGAGCGGATGGCGGTCGCCGCCGCCGTATCGCGCCGGCAGCGTCATGCCGATGTAACCCGCGGCGCCCAGCGCGCGGCTGAAATCGCTGTCGAAACTGGCCCAGCAATTGGCGCGCGCGACCACGTCGCCCTGCGGCTGGTTCACCGCAAGCCATGCCCGCAAATCGGCGCGCAGTGCGCCAATGTCGCCGGGCGGATCGAAAGGATAGAGTGCAAAGCCTTGCATGTCGCGGCAGCCATGCAATAGCTTTCCCGAACTGCAAAGGAATTTTGACGATGACCGATTTTGGGGGCGAGTTTCTGAGTGTCGAGCGGCGGGGCAAGATCGCGATCCTGACGATGATCAAGCCCGAGAGCATGAACGCGATCGGCACCCACGAAGACTGCCAGGACATCATCGACACCCTCCGCACCCTGGGCGACGACCGTAGCGTCAGCGCGATCATCCTGACCGGCAGCGGCAAGGCATTCAGCGCCGGCGGGAACCTGAAAGGGATGCAGGATCGCACCGGCATCGGCGTCCTCGACCAGCCCGATTCGACCCGCGCCAATTATCGCAAGGGCGTCCAAGCGGTGATCCGCGCGCTGATGGATTGCGAAGTGCCGATGATCGCCGCGGTCAACGGTCATGCCATCGGCCTCGGCTGCGACTTGGCTTGCACCTGCGATATCCGCATCGCCGCCGAAAGCGCGAAATTCGCATGCAGCTTTATCAAGGTCGGTATCGTGCCCGGCGACGGCGGTGCGTGGCTGCTGCAGAAAGTCCTCGGTTATCCGCGCGCCGCCGAACTGTTCCTGACTGGCGACCGCTTTGACGCGCAGCAGGCAAAGGAATATGGTCTGGTGACGGACGTCGTGCCCGACGCGGAATTGCTCGACCGCGCCATCGCGATTGCCGAACGGATCGTGTGCAACCCGCCGCGCGCGCTGCGCCTGACCAAAAGGCTGCTTCGCGAGGCACAGCATAGCCGGATGAGCGACATTCTGGAGCTCAGCGCCGCCTATCAGGCGATCGTGCATGAAACGGCCGATAACCGGGAGGCGATCGACGCCTTCGTCGAAAAGCGTCCCCCGGTGTTTACAGGAGAATGATGATGATTGCCGAGCGAGTCCTGCCACTGGCCGGCGTCCATAACTTCCGCGACTATGGCGGCTATGCGGTCGAGGGCGGCGGGCGGCTGCGCAGCGGCGTCCTTTGGCGGTCGGCACACCATCAGGACGCGACCTCGGCCGACCTGACCGCAATCGACAAGCTGGGGATCGAGACGATCATCGACCTGCGCGGCGACGACGAACGCGCCGCGCATCCCTGCAAGCGCGCCGACAATTTCTCGGCACGGGTGCTGTTCGCCGATGGCAACACCGCGGGCCTGGCGCCGCATTTGCAGGCGGCGGGCGGCACGATCGACAATGATACCGCGCGGTCGCGGATGGTCGATGTCTATGCCAGCATGCCCTACCGCCCCGTGCTCGTCGACACGCTGCGCCTCTACCTGGCGGCGCTCGCCGAATATGATGCGCCCAGCCTGGTCCATTGCGTCGCAGGCAAGGATCGCACCGGCTTTGCCGTGGCGGTCGTGCATCGCCTGCTCGGGGTGCATGAGGATGATCTGATGCACGATTATCTGCTGACCAACAGCGCCGGCAAGATCGAGGAGCGTATCGCACAGGGCGGCGATGTCATCCGGGCGCGCTACAACGCCGAAATCCATGACGATGCCGTTCACACCCTGATGTCGGTGAATCCGATCTTCCTCGACGCCGCGCTCGCAACGGTGCGCCGCGATCATGGCGACGTCCCAAGCTATGCCGAAGCGGTGCTGAACTTTACGCCGGAGATGCGCGACGCGATCGTGGATAAGCTGGTGGTTTACTAAAGTTCTTTAGTTTCCGTTCGCCCTGAGCTTGTCGAAGGGCCGTTCTTTCTTCATCACGTCGAAGAGAAAGACGGTGCTTCGACAAGCTCAGCACGAACGGATTTGGGTGGGCGTGGCTACTCCCCCTTCACCAGCACCCCGCCCTTGACCACCGCATCGACGTCCTCGAGCTGGCGCACATCGGTCAGCGGATTGCCGTCGACCGCGACGATGTCGGCGTAGCGGCCGACCGCGATCGCCCCAACGTCGCGTTCGCGCCCCAGCGCCTCGGCGACGATGCTCGTCGCCGCCTGGATCGCCTGCAGCGGGGTCATCCCATATTCGACCATGACGCGGAACTGGCCGCCGACCAGCCCGTGGGGCATCACGCCAGCGTCGGAGCCGAACACCATCCGTACCCCGGCCTTCACCGCCTTGCGAAAATTGTCGCGCTGGATCTGCGCGATCTCGCGGTCCTTGCGCAGGTTGTCTGGCAGCACGCCGTTCTTCGCGCCTTCGGCTTGGGTATATTCGGTGTTGTAAATATCCATCGAGAACCACACCGGCTGCTTGCGCGCCACCGCCATGCGGATGCCCTCGTCATCGACCAGGCTGGCGTGCTCGATCGTGTCGATTCCGGCGGAAATCGCGGCGCGGATGCCGGTCGCGCCATGCGCGTGCGCGGCGACGCGCAGCCCCATTGATGCGCCTCGTCGGCAATCGCGGCGAGTTCCTTGTCGGACACCTGCAACTGGCCGGCGTTGCGGCGTTGCGCAGGAATCCGCCGCCCGGTCGCGCTCCACCTTGATCACCTCGGCGCCGAACTTGCGCTGGCGACGCACCTGATAGCGCAATTCCTCCGGCGTATCGCCGATGCCTTCTTCCTTGCCGTCCTTCTTTTCTAGGCTCGGCGGCAGGAAGGTGCTGTCGCAATGGCCGCCGGTGGCGCCCAGCGCATAGCCCGCCGGAACGATGCGCGGCCCCGTGGCATAACCCGCGTCAATCGCCTGCTTCAGGCCGATGTCGTTGCGCTCGCCAGACCCGACATTGCGCACCGTGGTGAAACCCGCGTGCAGCATGTCGTTCGCATTCTTGACCGCGGTCATGCCCCAGAAACTGTCGGTAAATTCCAGACCGCGATAGCCGCCGATGTCGGCGGGGCCGTCGAGATGGACATGCATGTCGATCAGGCCGGGCAGCAACGTCTTGTCGCCCAGGTCGATGTGCTTGACCCCGCTGCCCCATTTGATGACCCGCGCATCGGCGATATTGGTGATCCGCCCGTCGGGTCCGACGAAGATCGCGGGATAGTTGACCGTCTTGCCGGTCAGCACATCGATATAGCGCGCGGCGGTGATGACGGTCTGTCCCGCGGCTTCCTGTGCGAGCGCGGGTATCGCCGACGCCGCGATCAGGGCGGGAACGCCAAAAGCGATTCCCCGCAGAAAACTGCCGAACTTCACACTGGATTGCATGTCTGACCCGCCTGTTATGGATGCCCATCCGATTGATGGCAAAGGCTGGGAATTTAGGACAGCGAAATCTTATGCCGCGCCAGATGGTCGTAGTCGGCGCGGCACGCGTCGGCGACCGCCTGTTCCTCACGCGTCAGTTCGGGCTGCGGTTTGTCGGGCGCGCCAAAACCGGTGCTCGATACGACGGCGTCGTACCAGTGCGCCCCCCAGATGCCGTCGGTCGGGTGCAATCCCACCGGCCAATGCAGCATCGCCGGGTCCCATGCGATGTCCAGCGCGCTGCACAATTTTTGCAGCATCGCGGGCGGATCGCGCAAGATATCGGCGCTGTCGATCACCGGCGGTGCGCGGCCCAGCCGGTCGGCCTCGCGATCGAAGAACTCGACCTGCTTGTCGGTGCCGAGATGGTCGGGGCGCACCGCGACCCGCTTCGCCGCATAGCTCGCGACGACGCGCGCCGGATCGCGGATCAGAAACGCATGGCGCAGTCCGGGGAGGTCGTGGTGAGCGATCGGGCCGACCATATGGTGCGCCATATGCTTCTGGTACCAGATCGGCGTGCCAGCTGGGTTGGGGCCCGTCATCGCCCGCGCGACGCTGTGCCAGTCGCAATCCATCGACGCCATAACCGCATCCATCATCGGTTGCGGATCGCCGCTGTGCTTGAGATACGCGCCGTAGAAGGGCTCGTCGGTGACAAAGCTGTCGGCGCGGCTGCCAAAACTGCGCATCATCGCCGTCGACAGTGTTGCAGGCGGCAATGCGGCGCTGATGGCGGGTCTGGCCGCCGCCCTTAGTCCGTTCGCGTCGAGCGAAGTCGAGACGCCCATCGTCGCGCCTTCACGGTGTCTCGACTTCGCTCGACACGAACGGGAAAAGGGGGTTTGAATTAAAGCCGCGATCGCCCCGCGATGTCACGTTCGATCAACGCCTTGTACAAAGTCTGCAACCGCTCGACCATCGGCCCCCGGCCGTCGGTCAACACGCGGCCGTCGATGGTGTGCGCCGGGACGACGCCGGCAAAGGTGCCGGTCACGAAGGCCTCGTCGGCGCCATAGACATCGGTCAGCGAGAAGTTCTTCTCATACACCGGGATGCCATTTTCGCGGCACAGGCTGATCACATTGCTGCGCGTGATGCCGGCCAGGCAATAATCGCCGCTCGACGTCCACACCTCGCCCTTGCGGACGATGAAGAAATGGGTCGAATTACACGTCGCGACAAAGCCGTGCGGGTCGAGCATCAGCGCCTCGTCGGCGCCCGCCTGCGCCGCCTGAATGCACGCGGTGATGCAGTTCAATTTGCTATGCGAGTTGAGCTTGGGATCCTGCACCGCCGGGTCGCCGCGGCGGACGTGGACGGTGAACAACGACAGGCCCTTTTCGACCGTCGCCGGCAGCGGGTCCTTATGCTCGGCAATGATCACGATCGTCGCCGGCGAAATGACGACGCGCGGATCCTGATAGGGGGTCGAACGAATGCCGCGCGTGACCATCAACCGAATGTGACAGGCGTCCATGTCGTTGGCATCGATCGTGTCGTACAGCCGCTGCTCGAGTTCGCGCCGCGAAATCCCGATGTCCATCGCGATCGCCCTGGCGCACCGACATAGAGCCGATCGAGATGCTGCCTCGAGGAACAGCAGCGCGCCGCGGTGGAGCCGCAGTCCTTCCCACACCCCGTCGCCGAGCATGAAGCCGCTGTCGAACACCGATATGCTGGCCTCTGCACGCGGGACCAGCGCGCCGTTGACGTTGATCAGGATCGCGTCGTTGCGCGGATCGGGGACGAAATCGTGGGTGCCTTGTGCCATGCCCCATTCGTAGCCGCTGGGGCGTGGCTGTCGAGAGCGAAGCGGTGGCTAGACCGCCTTGCGACCAAAGCCCCCAGGGCGCGGCGTGAACGGCGCCGGGTCGGCATCGGTCGCATCGACGGGTGCGTCGACGACCCCCGTTTCGCGCTTGCGCATATAGTTGGCGAACGCCGCATCGGCGTCGAACGCGGGTTCGACCGCCACCTCGCCGGGCTTCAGCTTGGCGTCGAAACCGGCGCCCGGCACCCGGTTGATGCCGGTGGTAACGCGCAGCAATTTTATGATCAGCGGCAGCGCGAACAGCAAGCCGACGATTGACAGCCCGATCACGGTAGGGCCAAGGCCGATCCCGGCCACGCCCTCGGCGGTGCCGCCGCCGACGCCGACAAAATGACGCAGCATGAAGCCGATATAGATGATGGGAATCAGCGCCCCGATCACGCCAAGCACTTTGCCGAGGGAAATATTCATTCGGATGCCCCCAA
>CBDIQD010000024.1:0-28891 GCA_965283845.1 Sphingomonadaceae bacterium | reverse complement strand
CGCCAGCCTGGGCGGCATCGGTTTTGGCTGGCTGAGCGATCGCAGCGGCAACCGACGCGGCTGGATCGCGGCGGGGCTGGTGCTGACCATCGCCTTGCTGCTCGCGGTCCCGCTGGCGCAGGATATCTGGGCGCTCGTCGCCATCATCGCCGCTTGGCAATTGGCGCTCAACATGATGCTGGGACCGCTCGCCGCATGGGCCGGGGATTGCGTCCCCGACGATCAGAAAGGCCTGCTCGGCGGCCTGCTCGCTTTCTCGCCCGCGCTCGGCGCCTGGTCGGGGGCGCTGGTCACCTTGCCGGGGCTGGTGTCCGCCGAGGCGCGGCTGGTGGTGATCGCGATGCTGGTGGCATGCGTGGTCGTGACCTGGCCCTGCTGCTCGGCCGCCCGCGCCAGGTCCATCATGTCGGGATGGAAGACCGCCGGGGTCGCGATGTTCAGCTTGAAGCCCAGCTTCGGCGCGGCCGCGGTGCGGATGTGGCTGGCGCGATTGCTGGTCCAGATCGCCGAGGCGGCGCTGTTCGCCTATCTCTATTTCTGGTTCCGGTCGATCGACCCCGATATGCACGACAGCGAAAAGGCGGGGCTGTTCAGCATCGCGCTGACCCTCGCGGTGCCGATCGCCTTGCTCGGTGGCCGCTGGGCCGACCGCAACGACCGGCCGTTCCGCCCGCTCGTGATCAGCGCGGCGGTGTCGGGGGTGGGCATGGTCGGCATGGCGCTGGCCGGCGCCCCTGACACCGCCAAGGCCAGCTACCTGTTATTCGGCATCGCGACGACGGTGTTCCTGTCGCTCCACGCCGGACAGACGCTGCGCATCCTGCCGCGTTCGGACCGCCGCGGGCGCGATCTGGGCATATTCAACCTGACCAACACCGTGCCGTCGCTGATCATGCCCTGGCTGACGATTTCGCTGGTCCCGGGGGTCGGGTTCGACGCGCTGTTCCTGCTGCTTGCGGGGCTGACCGGCGTTGCTGTGCTGCTGCTCGCGACGATGCCGCGCATTCGCGCCGTCCCCTGAAAACAGAGCGCTTGCTTTCGTCCATTTGCTATGCGAGATGAATATTGATAACGTTCACATTATAAGGGACGACTGAAGCGATGGGAGAGACGATGCGCCGACAGGCAATGGTGATGGCAACCGCGCTGCTTATGGCAGGAACCGGCGCCGCAATCGCGCAAACCACGGGCGCCGATGCCGCAGCGGGCCATCGAACTGTGGCCGTCCTGCGAAAAGCGCGCCGGCGCTGTCCGATGCGATAACGCTGGCGCGTGATCTACATCGCGCTGATCGCGCGGATGACGCGCGCGCGAGCGTGCTCGAGGTGCTGAACGAGGACTATATCCGCACGGCCCGCGCCAAGGGGCATGCTCGAACGCATGATCCTGTTCGCGTCGACCGCTGCAAGCAACGCGGCGGTGCGCAATGACGCTCGACCGCCGCCGATCTGGGCGAACTGGCGGTGATTTCCGCGCCGTGTCGCTGCGCCCGCGGGATCAACGGCGTCGCGATCCCGATCATCTTTGGCGTCGATGCGGTCCACGGCCACAACAACATTCCCGGCGCGACGCTGTTTCCGCACAATATCGGACTCGGCGCAGCGCGGGACCCCGAACTGATCCAGCGCATCGGCGCCGTCACCGCCGCCGAAATCGCCGGCAGCGGCATCGAATGGACCTTTGCCCCGACATTGGCGGTGCCGCAGGATCTGCGCTGGGGCCGCAGCTATGAAGGCTATGCCGCCGACCCGAAACTGGTCGCCGACTATGCGAGGGCGATGGTGATTGGGCTGCAAGGGCCGCTGATCGCGGGCCGTTCGGTCGGTCCCGCCCATGTCGCGGCGACCGCCAAGCATTTCCTGGCCGATGGCGGGACATTCGAGGGCAAGGATCAGGGCGACGCCCGGATCGACGAAAAGGAACTGATCGCCAAACATGCGCAGGGCTATCCCGCCGCGATCGACGCCGGGGCGCTGACCGTGATGGCCAGTTTCTCGAGCTGGAACGGGGTCAAGCATCACGGCAACAGGGGGCTGCTGACCGACGCGCTGAAGGACAGGATGGGCTTTGCCGGCTTCGTCGTCGGCGACTGGAACGGCCACGGCCAGGTGGCGGGGTGCAGCGTCACCGATTGCGCCCAGTCGATCAACGCCGGGCTCGACATGTTCATGGCCCCCGACAGCTGGAAGGGGCTGTACGACAGCACGCTGAAACATGCGCAGGACGGGACGATTTCGGCGGCGCGGCTGGACGATGCGGTGCGCCGCATTCTGCGGGTGAAATACAAGCTGGGGCTGTTCGCCGAAGGCCATGTCGACCGCAGCGTCGTGAAGGCGGTCGGCACCCCCGACCATCTCGCCATCGCGCGCGAAGCGGTCGCCAAGTCGTTGGTGTTGCTGAAGAACAATGGCGGCGTCCTGCCGATCAAAGCCGGGGCGCGGGTGCTCGTCACCGGTCCGGCGGCCGACAATATGGCGATCCAGTCGGGCGGCTGGACGATCAGTTGGCAAGGCACCGACGTTGTCCGGTCGGACTTCCCGAACGGCCAGACGATCTGGGAAGCGCTGGATAAATCGGTGCGCGATGCGGGCGGCACCGCGGCGCTGTCGGCCGACGGCGTATATAAGGAAAAGCCCGACGTCGCGATCGTCGTGTTCGGCGAAGACCCCTATGCCGAATTCCAGGGCGATGTGCCGACGCTCGATTACCAGCCGACCGGGGCGACCGATCTGGCGACGCTCAAGAAGCTGAAGGCGGCGGGGGTTCCGGTCGTCGCCTTGTTCCTGTCGGGGCGGCCGATGTTCACCAGCCCCGAAATCAACGCCGCCGACGCCTTTGTCGCCGGCTGGTTGCCGGGATCGCAGGGCGCCGGCGTCGCCGATGTGCTGGTCGCGGGCAAGGACGGCAAGACGGCGCGCGGCTTTACCGGCACACTGCCGTTCGCCTGGCCCGCCGATGCCCGCTCGCCAGTCGAAAAGCCGCTGTTCGCGGTCGGTTATGGCCTGAAATATGGCGAAACGCGCGCGGTTCCCCAACTGTCGGAGGAACTGGGCGTCGATATTACACAGGCGCTGAACGTCGAGAATTTCTTCTCGGGCGGCCGGGCGCGGGCGCCCTGGGCGCTGACCGTGACCGACGCCGGCGGATCGCGCCCGGTCGAGATCGCCGCCGGTGTCGAGCCCCGGCGGCCTGATTGCGGCGCGATCGGTCGATGTGCGCGCGCAGGAGGATGGCAAGGCGTTCGTGTGGACCGGGACTGCCGCGCTGCACCTGTCGGGCCCCTATGCCGATTTGTCGCGCCAGTTGAACAACAGTTTTGCGCTGCGCATCGACTGGCGGATCGATGCGATCGGCGCCGGACCGGTGCAGATCGCGCTCGGCGGCAAGGCGTTCGACATATCGGATTGGGTGAAAGTGGCGGCAAAGGGGCAGGTTTCGACGATCAAAGTGCCGCTGCGCTGCTTCGCCGATGCCGGGGCCAATCTGCAACGCGTCGATTATGCGCTGTCGGTGCAGGCCGATAAGGGCTTTGCCGCGACGCTGTTGAATACGAATGTCGAGGCGGTCGGACAGAATCTGCCTTGCCCACCCGCAGTAAAATGACGACACCTGTCTGAGGCTTGGCCCAAGAATATAACGGGAGAGACGACATGGCATTGGCGCCAGACATGAGTTCGAGCGCAGATCCGGCTGCCGGCACAGGGCAGGGGACGCATGTCGACGCGCCCGAGCTGCGGCTGTTCGTCATGGGTCTGTTCTTCATTTTCGGCGGCATCACCAGCCTCAACGATGTCATCATTCCGAAGCTCAAAGAGCTGTTTACGCTGAATTATACTCAGGCGATGCTGGTGCAGTTCTGCTTTTTTACCGCCTATCTGGTGATCGGCATCCCTGGCGCAAATCTGGTCAAGAAGATCGGTTACATGCGCGGCGCGGTCGCCGGGCTACTGACGATGATGGTCGGCTGTCTGCTGTTCATTCCGGCGTCGCAATATGCGACCTACGGCCTCTTCCTCCTCGCGCTTTTCGTGCTCGCGAGCGGCGTCGTGATCGTCCAGGTGGTCGCCAACCCTTTGATCTCGCTGCTCGGGAAGCCTGAAACGACGCACAGCCGGCTCACTTTTGCCCAGGCATTTAACTCGCTGGGCATGACCATCTTCCCGATCGTTGGTGCGATCCTGATCCTCGGCAGCCTTGCTACGGTGACCGCTGCCGAACTCTCCGGCCCGGCGCTCGAAGCGTATCGCGTCGCCGAGAGCAAGGCGATCATGCACGGTTATCTGGGCATCGCCGCGGCGCTGGCCGTGGTTGCGGCCATCGTCTGGGTGTTTCGCAACAAATTGCCGCACGACACGGCGAGCATGGCAGGGAAGGAACTGGTTCCGCCCCTGCGCTATGCAGTCGGTCTGGCATTGATCATTGCGGGCGCGGTGGTCGCAACCCAGTTCCATGCGGTCATTGGCCTGTTGCTCATCCTGCTCGCGCCTGTCGTGTGGCTTTATGACAATGACCTGTTGAGGACCCGCCAGCGCTTCAGCTTTGGAGCGCTGTGCATCTTCCTTTATGTCGGCGCCGAGGTCTCTATCGGATCGCTCGTCGTCAATTACCTGATGCAGCCCGGCGTGATGGGGCTTCAGGAGCAGGCGGCCGGCAAGCTGATCGGCTTCTACTGGGGCGGCGCGATGATCGGGCGCTTCGTCGTGCTTACATCCTTCGCGTTTCACCGACCAGGGCATGGTTCTGCGTCGACAGCGGTCGACCGCCGATCACATTTCGCTCCTGTCGATGTCGGCCAACAGCAGCTGGCGCCGTCTCCGCCTACTCGCTGCTGGCGATCGGCCTCTGCAACTCGATCATGTTCCCGACGATCTTCGCGCTGGCCTGCGAAAAGCTTGGGCCGGCGCGCTGCGGACGGTTCGGGGATCATCAATATCGCGATCTTTGGCGGCGCGGTGATCCCGCTCCGCGACCGGCGTGCTGGCCGATGTCACGGGCAGCCTGGCGATGGCGCTGACGCTGCCCGCGCTGTGTTACGCGGTCATCGCGGGCTTTGGCATCTATGCCCGCCGTCCTGCGGTCTGACGGCTAAAGCCGCGGACGATCGCGCTCTGGCGCGCGATCGTCCGCGGCTCCCGCTCCCTCACGGGAAACTGGTTTCTTTCAGGCCGGGGCGGCAAGCTCAATGCGATTGCGGCCGCCGGCTTTCGCTTTGTAGAGCGCATCGTCGGCGGCTTTCAGCGCGCCGCGCGTTTCGCCATAGCCAAAGACGTCGGCGACCCCGCCCGAGAAGGTGATCTGGCCAAAGGGTTCGTCGGTCTTGCGGTTGATCAGGCGCCGCCCGGCCAGCGCTTCGCGCGCTTCGTCGAGCTTTTCGGCCGCTTCGGTCGGGGTCAGGCCGCGGAACAGCACGACCGATCGCATCGACCGCGCGCCGGCCATAATGGCGCGCGCGCGCCAGCGTGTCGGCGATCGTGTTGATGACGCGGTCGCCGGCCTCATGGCCGTGGAGGTCGTTGACCTTTTTGAACTCGTCGATGTCGCAGAATGCGACGCTGAGCGGTTCGCATGCCGCGCGCGCTTCCTCATATGCCCGCGCCAACGCCGCGTCGAACGCGCGGCGGTTGGGCAGGCCGGTCAGGAAATCGACCTCGGCATCGCGTTTGGCGCGCTCGAGGCTGCGGCGCAGCGCCTTGGCCTCGTCCTCGCTCTTGCGCATGTCGGTCTCGGCCTTGCGGGTGCGTTCCAGCATCACCTTGGCAATGTCGGCCAGGCTCGAGACGATCCGCCCGGTTTTCTGGAGCTGTTCGAGTTCGGTGCCGTAATCGCTGGTGACGCTGCGCGCTTCCTTGGCGTGGGCATGAAAGGATTCGAGGTTGGTTTCGAGCCGCGTCATCAGGCGGTCGAGATCGGCGCGGTCGGGCTGACCGCTGTCCTGCTCGGCCAGTTCGCTCAGCCATTGCTGACTGATTCCTTCGGGCGATTGCGACCGGGTGGTGATCTGCCGTGCCAGATGCGGGTTCTTCCCCGAAAAGGCCGCATGCGCGAGCAGCAGATTGGCCGGCGACACGTCGAGGTCGTTGTCGACCAGAAACGCCATGATCGTGCCGATCAGCTGGTGCCGGGCGAGTTGCGCCAGATCGCGCGTGCCGCCGCCGTCGGGTGGCGCGTGCCGTCCTGCCGGGGGGCTGCCACGCGAATGGCGAAGCCCCAGCCAATCCAGGAGCCGTCCTACCGGCTCGTTCGATGGTGTCGCTTTGGTGGTCATGCGATATTTAACGATCCGCGAAGGGCAGGTTTAAGCCGGATTCGTTTCACCGCCGCATGAATTTTGCGTCGCGGAGACGGTGATCGGGAACGATCCGGGCAATCGAGTCGTCAAAACAGGAGCTTAAACAAGTTGCGCTTGAACGATTGCGCGAACCGGACATTCTCTGGCACTGAGCGGGGGCGTTCGACAGAGTCAGAGGAGCCGATCGTTGCTGGGCTGGATTTTTTTTGGGCGCGATCTCGATCCGGCCTTGCCGGAAGTGCCCGAGATTCTGCGCTTTCAGGAGGCTGCGGCGGGCCGCGGTATCGAACTGCACGTCCTCAAACCGCATAATTTCGATATCGTCGCGGCGCCGGTCGATGGCTGGTCGGTCCATTACGAAGGCCATTCGTTGGCCCGTCCCGACTTCATCCTGTGCCGCACCGGCGCCGAAACCGATTATTTCACGCTGGCTGTGCTGCGCCATTTCGAGCGCCGCGGCGTCCGTTTGATCAACGGTCCCGAAACGATCGACCTGGTCGCCGACAAATTGCACACGATGCAGCGGCTGGCGCGCGCCGGGCTGCCGATTCCTGCGACCATCCTGGGTAAATTCCCGATGGACGCCGACATCGTCGAGGAAGAATTGGGCTTTCCGCTGATCGTCAAGACGTTGCGCGGAACGCGCGGCACCGGCGTCCTGAAATGCGAAGACCGCAGCCAGTTCGAGGATCTGGCTGGCCTGCTCGCCAGCGCCGACGCCAAAGCCGATTTTCTGTTTCAGCATTATGTGCGGTCGAGCCACGGCCGCGACGTGCGCGTGCTGGTGATTGCCGGGCGGGTGATCGCGGCGATGGAGCGCCGTTCGCCGGCGGGGCATTTCAAATCGAACGTCTCGCTCGGCGGGGTCGGCATCGCCCACACGCCGACCGGCGAGATGGCCGATCTGGCTGCGCGCGCCGCCGATACGCTGGGGCTGGAGGTGGCCGGCATCGACATTTTGTTCGACGAGGAAGGATATCGGATCTGCGAGGCGAACAGCGCGCCGGGGTTCCAGGGGCTGGAACGGGCGTGCAGCGTCGATGTCCCGAACGCGATCTTCGACTGGATCGAGGCGAGCCACGCGGTGCAAGCACGGCCGATCAAGGCGGTGACCGGCGAGGCGCTGATCGACCTGGTGTTCGGCGGCCGGCTCAGCCTGCGCGCGGTCGGCGACCGGCTGCACGAACCGCGCGCCTTTGCCCGCGCGGTCGAGGTTCGGCTGGTCGGCGCCGGGCTGGGGTCGGTGCTGTCGTCGCTGGTGCCGGGGCCGCGATCGGCGTTCAGCCCGCCCGGCGGCTTAGCCGCATGCGCGCCGATGCCGGCGACTCCGCAATCGGTCGATACCGATATCGATCAGGAACAGACGCTGCTGACCGTGCTGGGCGTGTCGATCTGGGCCGCGATCCTGCCATGGCTGGCGGGCGGCGAGCCGATCTTTGCCGGCGCACTGTCGCTGATCGCGCTCAGCTTTCCGGCGGTGTTCCTGTTCACTCGCCGCACGGGCAAGCCGATCCGGCCGCAGGCTGTCCGATGACGATATTCGACGGGCTGTCGCTCTGGGTGCTGCTGCCCTTCATCGTCATCGGCTTTTCGGCACAGTTGATCGACAGCGCGTTGGGGATGGGGTTCGGCGTCATCGGCACCGCGTTGCTGCTGGTCATGGGCATGCCGCCGGTGTCGGCGTCGGCGGCGATCCATGTCGCCGAAAGCTTTACCGGCGGGGTGTCGGGGCTGTCCCACGCGATGCAGCGCAACGTCGACTGGCGACTGTTCCGGCGTCTGGTCGTGCCCGGCATCGTCGGCGGCCTGATCGGGGTGTGGATATTGACCAACGTCGACAACAGCATCGCGCGCCCGGTCGTGCTTGCCTATCTGGGGGCGGTCGGCATCTATCTGTTGTGGCGCGGCGCGCGGCGGCCTGCAAGCCTATCGCAGCATCAGACACGCAGCGTCGGTCCGGCGATCGGCGGCATCGTCGATGGATCGGGCGGCGGGGGTGGGGGCCGATCGTCAGCGCCAATCTGCTGGCGCAGGGCGCCGAGCCGCGCACCGTCATCGGGACGGTGAACGCGTCCGAATTTTTCGTCACCGTCACCATCGCGGCGGGGTTCATCGGGGCGCTGGGCTGGCAAAGTTTCAGCACCGCAGCGATCGGGCTGTTGATCGGCGGCGTCATCGCCGCGCCGATCGGCGCCTATCTGGTCCGCCGTCTGCGCGCCGAATGGCTGATTGGCGCCGCCGGTGTCCTGCTGGTTCTGGCCAGCGCTTATGGCTTTCTGGCGCTGATGTTCGATCCGGTGCCGGCGTTTTCGGGCTTCTGATCGGGAAGGTCGGGCGCTGCGTTTGCGCCAGCGGCGCCGATTGTAAAAAGGGGGGCCATAAAGGCCCCCCTTTATTCATTCGCGTCGGGTCAGCGCAGTTTGAACCGAACGCCGAAGCGGAATGCCCGTCCCAACAAATCGGAATAGGTGCTGTTTGCCGCAAGGCCGGTTTCGGGCAACAGGATCGGGTCGTCGTTGAGCAGGTTCGTCACGTTGATGAAGAACTCACCCTCCGTGTCGCCGCCGCCGGAGAATTTCTGCGTCAGGTTAAGATCGACGTAGAAAGCCCCTTGATGCGATTGCTGTCATAGGTCGGCGCGTTGACCGTCGAGGTTGGGCAGCCCGTCTGACATTCGATGCCGTTAGCGACATATTTGCCCGCGCTGACGCCGCGGCCGACCGCCGTGATGCTGAAATCGTCGGCATCGTAAGACGCGCTGACCCGATAGATCCATTTCGGGGTGCTGGACTGACCGCCATTCACTCCGGTCGAATCCACGACCACCGTGCCGGGCACGCCGTTGTCCAACCGGTTCTCCAGATAACGGGTGGCGAGGCCGCGCAGCGTGAACGCACCGTTGCCGGTGCCAACCGGCAGGCGATAGGACGCATCGAAATCGATGCCGCGGACCTTCTGGCTCGCCGCGTTGAACGGCTGCGTCTGGATGATCAGATACGGCCGCGCCGGGTCCTGCGTACGGGCGGGGTCGGTGGTGATGGCGTCACAGAACGCCTGCTCGCCCAGGAAGCAAAGATTGACGATCTGCTGGGCGCTGAACGAGCCGATCCCGCTATCCACCTCGATGTCGAAATAATCGACCGCCAGGTTGAAGCCCGGCAGGAAGGTCGGCGTGAACACCGCGCCGACGTTCCACTGATCGGCCTTTTCGGGCGCCAGCGCCGTATTGCCGGTCGCGAACCCCGAATAGCTGTAGCCCGACTGGACTGCCAGGCCCGGCGGCACGAACGACGGACTGGTGCCGGCGGCAAAGCCGGGGTTGGTGACCGCATCGCTGTTGGCGGTCCCCGCCTGGAAAAGGTCATTCAGGTTGGGCGCGCGGATGTCGCGCGAACGGGTGACACGTAGGCGGATGTCGTCGATCGGTTGCCAGGTCGCGCCTGCTTTCCAGGTCGTGACATAGCCCGCGGTCGAATAATCGGTTGCCCGCACCGCGCCGTTGAACTCAAGACCGAAGCCGAGCGGAACCGCAGTTTCGAAATAGGCTTCCTTGACGTTGTATGACCCAAAGCTGGGGAGGTAATTGCCCACCGACCAGCGATTGGTGGCGCCGGTGACATTGCCGTTGGTAATGATCGGCACCGGCTGGAATTCGTCCGGAACAAATCCGCTGACCTCTTCCTTGCGATATTCTGCGCCGATCGCGACGCTGACATCGCCCGCCCAGGTGGCGAACGGCGTGGCCGAGAAATTCGCGCCGACCACCGTCTGTTCGATCACCTGGTCGCGATACGGATCGCCCAGCACATAGTCGATCGCCGCCGGGTTGGCGACGCCGATGCCGAGCCGGTTCAACGGCACGCAGTTCGGATCGTTGTTGGTGGTGCTGGCATCGACGTTGATCAGGCACTGGATCGACCCGGCAGGAAAACCGCTGCCGGCGGGCGCAAAGGCCGCGTCGCGCGCGGCGTTGATGCGCGCAACGTTCTGAATATCGCGCAGCTGCTCACGCAGCTCGGCACGGCCATATTGGCCGAATATGTCCCAGCGCGCGGTTTTGCCGAATGCGTCGAATTCGCCCTGCGCGCCGATCAGATACCGCTGAACCTTACGTTTGTTGTCGATCCCTCGGCCGGGCAGGTCGGCCGATGTCGTGGCGATGGTGACGCTGGTGATGCCCTGCAGCCGGTCCGCACCCAGCGCGTTGAGCAGAAAAGCATTGCAGGTGATCGGCACCGGCGTCTGGGTACAGCCCGTTGCATTGAGCACGATGCCGGTTTGCAGGTTCGGCCCGGCGTTGAACCGCACTTTCTGCTGATTATGCGCGCCTTCCGCGAACAGCTCGATGCCATCGGTGACCTCAAAGCTGACGCGGCCGAACACCCCGTAGCGGTCGTCCTCTGGATCCAGGCCGATGCGACGGCCCGAATCATTGACCTGCCACGACCCTCCCTGCGTCAGCGAAGGTGCGGCGGTGCCGGTCGCCGACGGGAAGGTCAGCGCCCCATAGGTATAGGTAAGAGGCGTGCCATTATCGCCAAAATAAATTCCGCGCAGCCGGTTGGCCGTTCCGCCGACCGAGTTGGTGATGAGGCTGCCCGGCGCCGAGTTCGCTGCGCCGACCTGACGCCGGATCAGGAACTGCGGCCCCCCGCTGGTGGCGGTATAGGCGGGATCCTGGATGCGGACGAAACCGGTGGCGTTCCAATCCCGGTCGACCTGAAAGGTTCACGCGATGGGCGATCTCGCCGCGGATGTCGCCGCAGCGGCGGACGAACTTGCCGCGGCGTCCAGTCGAACAGCTGCAGCCGTCGCCTTCACCGGGTGATGCCGCTGTCGGCCTCGATCTTCAGTCCCTCATATTTGTTGTTGAGCATGAAGTTGACGACGCCGGCGACCGCGTCCGAGCCATAGGCCGCGGAGGCACCGCCGCTCACCACCTCGACGCTCGAGATCAGCGCCTGCGGGATCGTGTTGATATCGACCAGCCCGGTGATCGTCGAGCCCACCGAACGCCGGCCGTTGACCAGGATCAGGGTGCGTTCCGATCCCAGATTGCGGACGGTCGAGATCGAGCCGGCGTTCCGCTGCACCTGGTTGGGGCCCGAGTTCATGCGCATCGCCGGCAGCTGGGCGATGATGTCATCGGCACGGATGATCGGCGGCGGTCTGCTTTCGAACTGGTCCGCGTTCAGCACCGTCAGCGGCGTCGGCGAGGTCATCGCCGCACTGGCCGCGCGAACCGGTGACGACGATTTCGTCGGCGGCAACGGCGTCATTCACCTCTGCGGCAGCGGCCGTCTCTTGCGCCAGCGCCGGCGCGGCGTGCACCAAGGCCAATGCGGTCATCGCTACGCCAAAGCTGGTTTTGCCACCCCGCAGCCGGCGAATTCGTCCAAGATCACGCATGTTACCAGTCCCCTTTATTGCCCAAGGACGCGCCCCACATCGTTCGATGCGTGTCCCGGCACCGATGCGCCGGGTTGGCTCGCCCCTTTTGTCCCGCCTGACCGCCCGGCGGGCTCTTGGCTCCGCCTTCTTATGTTTTTAGTGATATGTCATCGTACCGGTCCGGCTGTCGCTGCGTTCGAGGCGCGCGGGCAGCCGGTTCCATGACGGAGAGGTTACAGGGTGGTTACGGACGGTCAACAGCTTCGCGAACACCCTGACGATATAGACCTATAGCCCCAAGGCATGGTGTCGCCGGATTCGGTGCGGCGGGATGCGGATAGCTTGCAGTTATAGGCGGGGGCCTGCTTGCTATGGGGCCGGGTCGCCACGCTGGGTTAGGGTCGGGCCTGGTCGTTTCCATTCTTGTCGAGGAGGTCTTGTTGATCCAGCGCCGGGCGTTTCTGTTGGCTTCGGTCGCGCTGGTCGCGATGCCGGGGAGCCTGATGGCAAAACCGGGCATCAAAGGAGGCAAGGGCGCGGCGCGCACGGTCAACCTGTCCGGGGCGCGGGCGCCGATCGAGGTCGTCGAAGACGAACTGGGGGTGCCGCATGTCCGCGCCGCGTCGAAGCACGACGCGTTTTTCGGGCAGGGCTATCTGGTCGCGCGCGACCGCCTGTTCCAGATCGACATGGACTATCGCGGCGACATGGGGCGGATGGCCGAAGCCTTTGGACTGCGCCGCATCGCCGCCGACCGCGCGGCGCGGCTGTTCCTGTATCGCGGCGATATCGATGCCGAACTGGCGGCGCTGCCCGCCGAGGTGCTCGACTGCGCGCGCGGCTACGTTGCCGGGGTCAACGCCCGGATCGACGAGCTGGCCGCCGATCCGGCCGGGTTGCCGCTGGAATATGGCATATTGGGGATCAGCCCGCTGCGCTGGGATGTCCGCGATCTGGTGCGCGGCCGCGGTATCGGCATGGGCGATGCCGACGACGAGGTTCGCCGCGCGCAGCTGCAGGCGCGCGGCCTGCTCGACGCCGAGCAATTGATGGCGCCGCTGCGCCCCGCCTGGTCCTTTACGGTGCCCAAGGGGCTCGACGTTGCGGCGGTGAGCGAGGCCGATCTGGGTGTGCTCGACCCGGCGAACCGGCCGACAGGCTTCGATGCGGTTCAGGAAGCGCGGTTCGATCCAGAGCAGCGCCGCAGCGATCGCTTCGCACTGGGCAGCAATGCGTGGACCGTCGCGGCGTCGCGCAGCGCCACGGGGCGGCCAATCCTGGCCAACGACCCGCATCTCGGCATCGGGCGGACCAGCCCGCGCCATATTTGCCATCTCTCGGCGCCGGGGCTCGACGTCATCGGTGCCGGCGCCCCGGGGCTGCCCGGGATCATGCAGGGGCACACCGACCGCTTTGCGTTTGGCCGCACCAATTTCCATATCGACCAGACCGACCTGTTCATCCTGCGCACCAAAAAGGACGATCCCGGTCGATATTGGCACAAGGGCAGGTGGAAGGCGTTCGAGACGTTCGAGGACGAGATTGTCGTCAAGGGCGCGCCGCCCGAGCGGGTGACGCTGCGCTATGCCGCGGGGCGTCCGATCGTATCGCAGGATTCCGCAAAGGACCGCGCGGTCGCATTCGCCACGGTCGGCATGCTACCCGGCGCCAATATGCAGTTCGCGATGATTGCGATCAATCTGGCCACGGATTGGGCGTCGCTGCGCCAGGCGTTCAAGCTGCACGTGTCGCCGACCAATTTTCATTATGCCGACATCGACGGCAACACCGGCTGGCAGACGATCGGCTTTGCTCCGCGCCGGCCCAAGCACGACGGGCTGTTCCCCGCCCCCGGCGACGGCGATTTCGACTGGACGGGGATCTTGCCGGTCGAGGATATGCCGTCGGTCTATAACCCGGCCGAGGGCTGGTTCGCGTCGGCCAACCAGATGAACCTGCCGGCGGGCTATCCCTATCGCGAGCGGATCATCAGCTTCAACTGGAGCGATCCCTTTCGTTACGACCGCGTCGCTGAGGTACTGCGCCGCCAACCGAAGCACCGGATCGAAGACAGCATCGCGCTCCAGCACGACGTCCAGTCGCTGCCCGCACGCGCGTTGTTGAAGCTGCTCCCCGCCAATCCGTCGAGCGAGGCCGCGCCTGGCAGGCCGCTCTGCTCCGGCGCTGGACCACGTGCGGAGGCGAATTCCGATGCGGCGCTACTGTTCGAAATGGATGATCACCCGAGCTATCAGGAACTGGATTGCCGACGACCGGGTGGTGCCGGCGGCAGCGAAGATCTGATCCCGTCGGTCAATTTGTCGGAAATGCTGCGGATCCTCGCCGCGCCCGACAAGCGGCTGGGCGACGATCCCGCCGCCTCGCGCGACGCGTTGATTAATGGCGCGCTGGCGGCGGGCTGGAAGAAAGCGATCGAGATTGGCGGCGCCGACCCGGCAAAATGGCAATGGGGCGACTTGCACCGCGTGACGATCCAGCATCCGCTGGCGGCGAACCCGGCGATCGCGGCGGCTTTCCCGAAGATCGAGGGTGGCCGCTCGGGCGGCGACGGGACCACGCCGATGGCGCGCGGGTTCAACGCACGGCGCGGTTTCAATGTGTCGCATGGCGCCAGCTATCTGTTCGTGGCCGACGTCGGCGCGTGGGACAACAGCCGCTTTCTGCTGCTGCCCGGTCAATCCGCCGATCCCCGGTCGCCGCGCTATCGCGATTTTTACCCCAAGTGGCTGGCGGGCGCAATGCAGCCCTTGTGGTTCAGCAAGGCGGCGGTCGATCGGCACGCCGTGGGGCGATTGGTGTTGGCGCCTGCTGCGGATTGAGTTGCTAGGCGCGCGTAGGCATTTTCGGATTCATGTCTTTGACCCTAACCCCTCCCCCTTGATGGGGGAGGCAGCGAGACTTGCCAGCTTGCTGGCTAGTCGCAGCGGTGGGGGTGTGCTGTCGGCCTGAAACGGCGGTGCGAGGACGCACCGTCACCCCCATCCAACTTCGCCTAATCGCTTCGCGATAAGGCTGCGTATCCTTCCCCCATCAAGGGGGAAGGTCCGTTGATTAAAGCGCTTCGGCCATCGTGACCAGCGCGCGGTCGACGGCGGCGGTGGCCTGGCTGTCGGTGTCTTCGGGCATGTCGTTGGCGAGCGCCGAGAAGATCAGTGTCTTGCCGCTGCGGGTGGTCAGATACCCTGACAGCGCGCGCGACGCATTGAGCGACCCGGTCTTGGCGAATAATTTGCCCTCGAGCAGCGTGCCCTTGAAGCGGTTCTGCAAGGTGCCGTCGCGCCCTGCGATCGGCAGCGTGCCGCGCCACGCCATGCCCCACGGCTGGCGCGCGATCCAGCTCAGCAGGCCGACCGCGCCGCGCGGGGTAATGCGGTTATAGCTCGACATGCCCGACCCGTCGGCGAAGAAATAGCTGGTTTCGGGCAGTCCCGCCTGCGTCATCACCTGGCGCATCACCGCCTGACCGTCGGCGATCGAACCGCTGCCCGATTGCCGCGACACGCGGCGCAGCATCAGTTCGGTGTGGAGATTCTGGCTCTCCTTGTTGATCCGCACCATATTTTCGGCGAGCGACGGCGAGGGAGTTCGGCGAGCTTGGCGAGATCGTATTTCTCGACCGGCGCGTCCTTGCGGGTGCCGGAATCCTCGGCGGGGGTCAGCGGGCGGAAGGCGTGGTGTGACGGTCGCCATCGACGCGGACGCCCGCGCGCGCAGCAATTCGCGCAGGCGCCACGCGGCATAATGCGCCGGATCGTCGATCCCGTAGCGCAGCGTCATCGGCGCGGCATCGGCGCCGATCGTCCCGGTCAGGTGCAGGGTGCGGCTATTCGGCATGCGCTCGGCAGCCGCGTCTCGCCCTCAGCAACGGTCAGAGCCTGGTTCACCAGGGTGTAGTAGGGCGAGACGGCCACCACTGGCGGCTTTCCGACCGGGCCTGGCGTCACCACGATCGGCAGTTCGTTGTGGTCGATCACCAATGCCGAAGTGGCAGTGCCTGAATCTGTGCCGATATTGTTCCAGCTCATCCCCGGGCTCCAGCGCTGGTCGGTAAAGGCGCTGTCATCGGCAATCACATCGCCCACGTTCCGTGTCTTGGCGGCCAGCTGGTCCACCAGCGGCGCGAGGCAGCCCGTGGCAGTCGTCGGCGCTCGACAGGCGGGCGTCGCCGCGGCCGTGCAGCACGACGTCGACTGTGCCATCACTGCCGGTCTCGAGCCGCACCCCGGTGCCCTTTGCGGTCCGTTCGAGCTGCGGCAATTGCGCATAGGCGATGGCGGTGGTGAACATCTTGGTGTTCGACGCCGGGATGAATCGCTGGTCGGGGGCGATGGAGAGCAAGGTTTCGCCATCGAGCGTGGTGACGAGCAGGCCGAAGCGCGTGCCGACCGGACCCTCGGCGAGTTTCTGCTCGACGGTGGTCTGCAGCGGGACAGGCGCGGGATCGGCCGGGGTGCGGGCCTGCGCCGGGGCGAGTAGCAGCGCGAGCGCCAGCGCCGGGGCGAGCCGTGTGATCGAGGTCTTCATATCTTCTCCCGTGCGTCCCAGGCGGTAACAAGCTGTTCGCCCACGGCGGGGCGGAGGGCGGCGATGCCGCTGTCGGCGTGGCGGGTCGGATGGACCCGGTTGGTGAAGAGCGCCCAGGCGATGCCGCGTTCGAAATCGATCCAGAGGCCGGTGCCGGTGAAGCCGGTATGGCCGATGGTGTCCGCCGAACAGGCGCCGCCGCCGTGCCAGCCGGGAAAAGCGCGTTCCCAGCCGCACGTCCGGTGGCGTTCGTCGGCGGTGCGGACCTCGGCCAGCATCGCGGGCGAGAGGATTTCGCCGCGCAGCATTGCCTGGGCAAAGCCGAGCACGCCGTCGATGGTGCCGAATAGGCCGGCGTGACCCGGCGCGCCGCCCAGCGCATAGGCATTTTCGTCATGGACTTCGCCCTTCATCACGCGCCCGCGCCAGCTGCAATCCTCGGTCGCGACGGCAGGACCGGGGGGCGGGCCGAAGCTCAGCCCTTCGCCGAGCGGCCACGCCGACAGCGGGGCGCCGGTCAGGCGCTCGATCACGATGCCGAGCAGGATGAAGTTGATGTCCGAATAGACCGGCGGCCCTTGCCGCCATTCGCGTTGCAGGACGAACGCGCGCAGCCGCGCCGGATCGTCGCCATAGGTATAGATCGGCTCGACCGCGGGGAGGAAGGTTCGGTGCATCAGACAGTCGCGAAAGGTCAGCCGGCGTTCGGCGGCGTTCGCGACGTCATATTGGCGCAGGTCGGGGATCGCGTCGCTCAGCGGCCGGTCGAGGTCGAGGCGGCCCTGCTGCGCGAGCGTCAGGATCATCGTCGTGGTCGCGATCACCTTGCTGAGCGAGGCGAGATCGAACCAGTGGTCGCGGGTCAGTTCCTCGCGTTCGGGGACCAGCGCCGCCATGCCGGCCATCGCGCACCGCGCTTTGGCCGTCGGCGGACACCATACCGAGTGCGGCGCCGGGGATGCGGCCGCTTTCGAGCGCTGCCGCCACCGGATTGAAGGCGGCGTCGATCATAGCCGGTCGTCCGCCCGTGCCTTGGCCCGCCCGACCAGCGGCAGGAACAATATCGCCGCCAAGCTGATCACGCCCGAGGCCAAAAAGAACAGATCGAAGCCATTATATCCCGCCGCGTCGAGCTGCCCGACCACCGTGCCCCCCGCCCCCGACAATAATCGTGGTAACAGGAAGGCGAAGCCCGACAGAAAGGCATATTGCGCGCCCGGATACCGCGGATTCACCAGCATCGACAGGTAAACGACAAAGATGGCGCCGGCCATGCCATTGCCGAACTGATCGGCGGCGGTGGCGATATAAAGCAGGGTCTGGTCGTGCGGCTGGTGCGCAAGCCAGACGAAACCGAAATTTCCGAACGCCGCAAACAGCGCCCCGATCGTCAGGGTGATGCCGAAACGCCAGCGGGTCGTCATCCATCCGCCCAGTCCGACGCCGACGATGCTGGCGACCAAGGCCACGACGCCGTCGGCCCAGCCGATCTCGGTCTTGGTATAGCCGATGCCGAGGATCATCGGCTTCGACAGGTTGAGCGCCAGCACGTCGCCCATGCGATAGATGGACACAAAGGCCATCAAGGCGATGGCATAACGTCCGTAGCGCCAGAAGAAATCGACATAGGGGCCGAGCGCCGCCGAAGCGCGAAGCGGGGAATCGGGCGCGGCGGCGCGGATGCGCGGTAGCATCGCGGCCATCGCCAGGAACGGCAGCATCGCAATGCCGAGCACCCAGGGCGTGACATTCGTCTTGGCGCTGATGCCGATATTGGCGGCGGCGCCGAGCAGGACCCAGCCGACCGCCGCGACCAAAGCGGCCAGCGCGAGCAGGATCACCGCGCTCGTCATCAAGCCGCCCGCCAGCGCCGCCGAGCGACCGCGGTCGCCGCGCCGTTCGGGCGGGAGCGCCGCGAGGATCGGCAGCGGGACAAAGGCGGCCACCGCGATCAACAGATAGGCGGCGGTCCAGCCGGGCATGATCCTCGATGCGACGATAGCGTCAGCGCCAAGCTGCCGCGCGACAGTCCGCGAACAGCAGCGCCCTGCCCGCCGCGACCATCGCGGTGCGGTATCCCCCGGATTTGCGGCCGCGAGCGGTCCCTGCAACGCCGGCGTCGGCCCCAGTTCGACCCGCCATCGCGTCGAGCGGCAGACCTCCAGCGTCGTACGTCCATGAACGCGAGCAGCGCGACGTCCACGGCGGTCAGCGCCAGGCTGTCGTCGGCCGAGGTGAACGCCATCGCCAGCATCGCGGTCACGATGCCGAGCTGGGACAGCATGATCCAGCCGCGCCTTGGTCCCCAGAAGCGGGTGAAGCCGGGCACTCGTAGCGCGTCGACGCGAGGATGCCCACGACGCAGGTGGCAGGAACGGATCCCAGCCAGAGCCGATGATCGCCAGCGCGACGCCGTGATCGGTCAGCCGCACCGCCAGCACGGTCGAAAACATGTAAAAGGGCAGACCGGCGGAAAAGCCGAGCATCAGATAGAGGGCGCGGACGCGGCGCTGTGCCGACCTGGCGTCCTGATCGCTGGAAAACGCCGCTGCCGGAGCCTCGGCATCGAACGCCGTTGCGGTCATTTGCCGGCTTCTGCTTCGATCGCCTTTTCCCAGCGCGCGACGACGCTGGTGACGGTCAAATTGGCGCTGGCGCTCGCGACGGTGCGAGTCATGTCGAGCAAACGGTCGAAGGGCAGGATGAAGCCGACGACGAGCGCGGTCTGTTCGGGGGTGATGCCGACCGAGGACAGGACCGCGGCGAGCATGAACAGCGATGCCGACGGGATCGGTGCGGTGCCAAAGGCGGCGAGGGCGCCGGTCAGCAGGATGATCGCCAGCATCGGCAGATCGGGTTCGATGCCGATCGCCTGCAACGCAAAGATGCTGAGCAGCCCGACATACATGGCGGTGCCATCCTTGCCGATGCTGGCGCCGATCGGCAGCACGGTCTTGGCAACCCCGGGCGCGATGCGCAGATCATCGAGCGCGATGCGCAGCGCGACGGGCAGGGTGGCGGCCGACGAGGCGGTCGAAAAAGCCACCGCCAGCGCATCGATGATCGTCCGGTAAAAGCGCAGGACCGGCTGCCGCGCGACAAAGGCGATCAGCGGCAGATGGACGAGCAGGATTTGCAGCAGCACCCCGGCGGCAACCGCGACCGCGAGCCAGCCGATGTTGGTGAACACCGCGACGCCGTTATCGGCCACCGCCTTGGCGATCAGCGCCAGCACCCCGAACGGGGTCATTTCCATCACGATCCGCACCAGATGGAACAGCACCTGGCCCGCCGATTGCAGCACCACGGCCATTCGCGAGGCCCTGCTCGCCCGCCAGGATGACGCCGAATCCGAACAGCATGGAAAAGAAGATGATCGCCAGCATGTCGCCATCGACCAGCGCCTGGACGATATTGACCGGGACGATGCCCATCAACTGATCGTGCAGCGACTTGGGTTCGCCCAGCGCGTGCGGGACGGCATTGCCCAGCTCACCGCGCGGTTCCCGGCTCGATCAACAGGCCGATAGCCATGCCGATCGACACCGCGCAAAAGGTCGTGAAGGCGAACAGGGCGATGGTGCGCGCGCCGACCGACCCCAGCTTGCGCGGGTCGGCGAGCGCGGTGACCCCGGACGCGATGCTGATGAACACGATGGGGACGACGAGCATCCGGATCAGCCGCACGAACAATTCGCCGACAAAGGCGATGGCGGATGCCGCGGCGGGCCAGACCAGCCCCAACACCACGCCGATCAGCATGGCGCCCAAGACGCGTTGCCATAGCGGCACTGCGAACCAGCCGCGAAGAAACCCTGTCATCGGCCCATGTGCCCCGATCGTGTCAAATACCGCCCCAGAAACCGGGTTGCGGCGGCAGCAGCAGGCCATTTGCCCCGCTGACCCCGCCGGTGCGATCCTCTGCAAGCCAGAGCGGTCCGTCAAGGTCGGCGAAGTCGCTTTTCGCCGCAATCGCCCAGGCCGGCGCGATCGACAGCGACGAACAGATCATGCAGCCGGTCATCACCCCCAGCCCGCGTTGCCGCGCGACGTCGGCGAGTTCGAGCGCGGCGGTCAGTCCGCCGGTCTTGTCGAGCTTGATATTCACGACGCGGTAGCCGTCGGGCAGGGTGCCCAGATCGGCGGCGACATGCACCGATTCATCGGCGGCGATCGGGATCGCCGAGCGGAAGCCGATCAGGTCGCGGTCGGCATCGGCGGGCAGCGGCTGTTCGAGCAGGTCGATGCGCAGGTTGGTCATCAGCCCTTGCAGATCGCGCACCTCGTCGATGGTCCAGCTTTCGTTGGGGTCGACGATCATCCGCGGCTGCGGCGCGGCGACGCGGACGGCGGTGAGGAGCGTGGCGGGGTCGCTGCGGTCAACCTTCACCTTCAGCAGCGGCGCGTCGGCGAGCGCCGCGGCGGCGCGCGCCATATTGTCGGGGGTGTCGAGGCTGATCGTCATTGCGGTGACGATGGAGGGGAGCGGCCGTGACAGGCCGAAGGCTGCGGCCATATCGCTGCCCGTCAGGCGCAGTTCCAGGTCCCACAGCGCGCAATCGATGGCATTGCGCGCGGCGCCGGCGGGCATATGGTCCAGCAATTGCTGCCGGTCCATTCCCCGTTCGATCGCGCCGCGGGCGGCCTCGATCGCCAGGATCGTGCTTTCGGCATTTTCGCCGTAGCGGGGGTAGGGGACACATTCGCCGCGTCCGGTAACCCCATCCTGTTCGATGGCGACGGTCACCACCTGCGCGGCGGTCCTTACCCCGCGCGATATGCGAAAGGGCGCGTGCAGCGGCAGGATTTCGCCGGCAACGGTCAGGGTGCGGGTCATCGCAGGCAGGTCAGGCGGTTTCAGCCACTGCGGGCGCGTCGGCGGTGTCGAGCAACCGGTCGAGGATCGCTTCGACCCCAAAGCGATAGGGGTCGCTGGTCGGCAAGCCGAATTCGGCCTCGACCTTCGCGCACAGCGCGCGCGCGTCATCCTCGGCCATCGCCGAGGTGTTGAGCGCGATGCCGACGACGCGCACATCGGCATTGGTCAGCCGCGCGGCGTTCAGGTTGGCCTCCAGCGTTTCGGCGATCCCTGGCAGCGGATAATGGGGCAGGCCGCGCATGTGCGGGCGGACCGGATCGTGGCAGAGGACGAGCGCGTCGGGCTGGGCGCCGTGCAGCAGCCCCATCGACACCCCGGCGAAGGAGGGGTGGTAGAGCGATCCCTGACCCTCGATCAGGTCCCAGCCGCCGTCGTGGCGGTCGGGCGAAATCTGTTCGATCGCGCCCGAAATGAAATCGGCGACGACGGCGTCGAGCGGCACGCCGTCGCCCGCGATCAGGATGCCGGTCTGTCCAGTGGCGCGGAAATCGGCGGCAACCCCCCGCTTTTCCAGCGCGCTGGCGAGGCAGAGCGTCGTGTACATTTTGCCGACCGAACAATCGGTGCCGACGGTCAACAGCCGGTTGCCCGCGCGCGGTTTGCCGTTGCCGATCGGAATGTCGGGCCGCGGGTCGCGCACATCGTGCAGCTGGCGGCCAAGTCTTGCCGCGGCGGCGATCAGGCGCGGTTCGGCGTTGAGCCGGTGGTGCAGCCCCGATGCGATGTCGAGCCCGGCCTCCATCGCCGCCAGCGCATCGACGACCAGATCCTCGCCCAGCTTGCCGCCCGCATTGGCGATGCCGAGCACGAGCGTCCGCGCCCCCGCCGCGCGCGCTGCGGCGAAATCCATGGCCGGCAGGCTCAGCGTCAGCGGGCAATCGTCATGACGATATTCACCGATACAGATGTCGGGCCGGAACACCGCGAGGCCGCGCGAGGTCTTGATGTCGGCGGGGTCGCTGGAATGGCCGAGGTAGAGGAGATAGGGCGTTTCGATCATGGATGGACAGACCTGCGTGGATGAACAGAACGTCAACTCTATCCCTACCGGCCGCGCCGCCCCAATATCCAGCGCCATATCGCCTATAGCTTGACGCTATAGTTCTTCGATCACCGTCGACAGCGTGGACAGGAAGGTCGACGCGGTTCGCGACGGTGGCCGGTTCTGCAGATAGACGGCGTTGATGTCGAAGGTGATCGCGGGCTGGAGCGGCCGGCTCGACAGCCCCGGCGACAGCACGGCATGCGCGGTGAAATTGTCGACGATCGCCATGCCGACCCCCGCGCCGACCAGCGCCGCCGCGACATAATAGGTGCGCGCCGAAACGATCTCGTCCAGCACAACCTCCAGCCGGTTGAGCTCGCTCGACAGCATCCGCCCGATCGGGCCGTTCTGGACCGGGCTGATGAACTTGTGGCCGCACAGCTCGTCGAGCCGCAGGCGCGGCGGCGCTCCCGGCATATCATCCTCGCGATAGATGACCACCAGCTCACCCTCGCCGATCACCTGATGCGCGACGGGGGCCGACAACGGCACCTCGAAACTGATCGCGATGTCGGTTTCATGCTCATAGAGTTTGCGCACCATTTCGTCGTGATGCAGCGTCTGAAGGTCGAACATGATGTCGGCATGGTCGCCCAGAAAGCGCGCCACCGCCGCCGGAATCGCTCCCAGTCCCAGCGAGGGGAGCGCCGACACGCGGAGCAGCCCGCCGCGCCCGTGGCGCATGTTCTGACACGCCTGCCGCAGCGACCGCACCCGGTCCTGAATATCGGAGACTTCGGCGAACAGGGTGTGCGCGTCCTGCGTCGGGATCAGACGCCCTTTCGACCGTTCGAACAGGGTCAGGCCGATCGAGCGTTCGGCGTGGCGCAGCACCTTGGTCACCGAGGGCTGCGACACGTTGAGCGACCGGGCGGCGGCGCTGACCGTGCCGTGCAGGAAGACCGCGTGAAATATTTCGATCTGGCGCAGGTTCATGCTGTTATGGCCTCGGGCTTGCGATCATGGGGCGTCAATATGCCGCTTGTTTCGGCCGAATATCGGCTATGCTCGGGCTTCTATGCCATCGGGTTATAGGCGCTGCAACACCGCTCTCTGGACGGGGCCCGCCCGTTCGAGACATTCTGTTTGCGGCAAACGCCGTGCGCACCGGAAGGATCATGATGCCGTCACCGCCTCCCTCGCTGTCGGTTCGCCGGACGGCCGGTTCGCTTGTCCTGGCCGCCGCGCTGCTCTGCGTGGCTGGCGCCGCGGCGCCAGCTGACGAGAAGGTCGACGTCATCATCCGCGGCGGAACGATTTACGACGGCGGCACGGGCAAACCCTTTGTCGGCGATGTCGCGATCCGCGGCGACCGGATCGTCTCCGTCGGCCGATCCGGTCGCACCTCGGCAGCCCGCATCATCGACGCGACGGGGATGATCGTCGCGCCAGGTTTCATCGATCCGCACACCCACGCCGACAGCTTCCTCCGCTCGCCCGGCAAATCCGTGCGAGGCAACGCCGCCTGGCTGGCCCAAGGGTCAGCACCGTGATGATCGGGGTCGACGGCTATGGCACGCCCGACGTTGCCGACGACGCAGCCAAGCTGGCGGGCTCGGGGATCGGGACCAATGTCGTGCATTTTGTCGGTTTCGGGCCGGTTCGCCAGCGGGTGCTGGGTCAGGATGCGCGCGTGCCGACCCCGGCGGAGCTGGCCCAGATGCAGGCGCTGGTGGCCAAAGGCATGTGCGAGGGCGCCGTGGGGCTCTCCACCGGACTGTTCTATGCGCCGCAAAGCCCTGAGGACCGACAGCGAGGTGGTCGCGGTGGCGCGTGAGGCGGCGATCCGCGGCGGGCTTTACGACACCCACCAGCGCGACAGATCGAGCTATAGCATCGGCCTGCTCGGGTCGGTGCAGGAGGTGATCGAGATCGGCCGGAAAGCGGGGATGCCGGTGCATTTTGCGCATTTGAAAGCGCTGGGGGTCGATGTCCATGGTCAGGCCGGCGCGGTGATCGCGGCGATCGACGCGGCGCGCAAGGCGGGCGTCGATGTGACCGCCGATCAATATCCCTGGCTGGCGTCGGGATCGAGCCTCGATGCGTCGCTGCTGCCGCGCTGGGCGGTCGACGGCGGCGGCGCGGCGTTGCTGAAACGGCTGGACGATCCGGCGACGCTAGCGCGGATCCGCGACGAGATGCAGGACAATCTGCGGCGGCGCGGCGGGGCGAGCGCGCTGCTGTTGATCGCGCAGGGCTTTCCGTGGAGCGGGCAGACGCTTGCCGAGGTCGCCGCGGCGTGGAAGATCGACAGCCGCGACGCCGCGCTGCGGATTATCCGCGAGAGTATCGAGGCAAAGGCGAAGGGGCAGAAGGGCGGCGGCGCTTCGGTCGCGTCGTTCAACATGGCGCAGGCCGACGTCGACCTGCTGATGCAGCAACCATGGATGGTGACATCGTCCGACGGGTCGGACGGCCACCCGCGCATGTTCGCGACCTTCCCCGAAAAATATCTGCGCTATGTCCGCGAGCGCAAGGTCATCGATCTGGCGACTTTCATCCGCCAATCGACGGGGCGCACCGCCGATATCTACAAGCTCGATAGGCGCGGTTATCTGCGTCCCGGATATTTCGCCGATGTGCTTGTCCTCGATCCCGCCCAATACGCGCCGCGCGCCAATTATGTGCGCCCGCGCGAATTGAGCGTCGGGGTCCGCAAATTGTTCGTCAACGGCGCTCTGGCGGTCGATGACAGCCGGACGACGGGCGCCGCCGCCGGCCGCGCGCTGCTCCGGCCGCGTCCGCCCGGTTGCCCATGAGCGGCATGCCGAAACGCCGATCATGCGCAGGAATATGACCCGCTCCCATTTTTGCTGATGTTCCGCGGCGCGCCCGCGCGATACTCTCGCCTCCAAAATCACAAAAGGAGGATGCGATGGACCTGGGTCTCAAGGGCAAAAAAGTCATCATGAACGGCGGCGCGCACGGGCTGGGGCTCGCGTCGCTCAAGATTTTTGCCGCCGAGGGCGCCGATGTTGCCTTTTTCTCGCGCGACGCCGAAAAGGTAAAGGCGGCCGTCGCAGCGATCGACGCGGCGGGGCCGGGCAAGGTCCACGGCGAGCAGTTCGACATGACCGGCAATCCCGACGGCTATCGCGAATGGCTCGGCAAGGCGCGCGATGCGCTGGGCGGCTGCGACATCTTCATCCACACCGCCAGCTCGTCGGGGCAGGGCGCGACCGGCGACTGGCAGCGCGGGCTCGACATGGACGTGATGGGCGCGGTGCACGGGGTCGAGGTGCTGACCGAGGCGCTGGCCGCATCGGGATCGGGATCGATCATCTTCATGTCGTCGACCGCGGCGGTCGAGACCTTCATCGTCCCGCAGGCGTTCAACGCGCTGAAGGCGGCGCTGATCACCTATGGTTCGCAATTGAGCCAGGCGCTCGCGGCGCAGAATATCCGCGTCAACATCGTATCCCCGGGCGCGATCTATTATCCCGGCGGCAATTGGGAGGTCATCAAGTCGGCGGTCCCCGCGCTGTATGATGCGACGCTGGCGCAGATGCCGATGGGGCGTTTCGGGGAGGCCGAGGAGGTGGCGAAGGGCATCGTGTTCATGGCGTCGCCCGCCTGTCCCTATCTGACCGGCGCGCATCTTGTGATCGACGGCGGCTTTACCAAGCGCGTCCAGTTCTGATCGGGGCGGCACCATGAAACTCTATCAATCGATCGGCCCTAATCCGCGCGTCGTGCTGATGTATCTTGCCGAGACCGGGCTTAACATTGAACGCCAGCTGGTCGACATCATGGCGGGCGAGAATCGGCAAGGCGATTTCCTGTCCAAAGCCCATTGGGTCACACCCCGCTGCTCGAACTGGCTGACGGTCAGCGGATCGCCGAGAGTCGTCGCGATCTGCGAATATCTCGACGAGACGCTGGCGGGCGGAGCGTTGCTCGGCGCAACGCCCGAAGAGCGGGCGCAAACGCGGATGCTGGTGCGGATCATCGACCAGCAGGCGGTGGTGCCGATGACGCTGGGCTTTCGCGGCGCCGAAGGACTGCCGATGTTCCAGCCGCGGATGCTGTGCCTGCCCGATGCGGCGGGCGACCTGAAACGTCAGGCCGCCGACGGGCTGACGGCGATCGACCGGATCGTCGGCGCCGGGCCGTGGGCGCTCGGCGACCGGTTCAGCCTTGCCGACATCCTGCTGTTTTCGTTCGTCGAATTCGGCGCCATGGTCGGGCAGCCGCTCGACCCCGCGCTGACCAATCTGGTCGCGTGGCGGGACCGTGTCGCGGCGCGGCCGAGCGCCGCCGACAGTGCCAATCATAAACAGGGCGTGGCCGAACCCGCCTGAGGAGAGACTGCATGACCGAGACGACGATCGATCGCGACAAGCTGCGCGACATCTACACCCGCACGATGCGGGTCGCGCGCGCCGACGAGAAATTCCGCTCGCTGCTGATGACCGGCAAGCTGGCAGTGATCTATTACACCGTGCGCGGGCAGGAACTGGTGTCGGCGGCGGCGATGGCGGCGCTCAACCAGGACGATTACCTCGTGACCACCTATCGCGGCCAGCACGACCAGATCGCGAAGGGCGTGCCGCTCAATCCGCTGTTCGCCGAGATCGCCGGCAAGGTCGGCGGCACGTGCCGCGGCAAGGGCGGGTCGATGCACATCACCCACCCCGAAACCGGGGTGATGGTGACCACCGGGGTCGTCGGGTCGGGGCTGCCGATCGCCAATGGCCTTGCCCTCGCGTCGCAGAATCGCGGCGACGGCAAGTGACCGATGGTCTGCTTCGGCGACGGCGCGACCAACATCGGCGCGTTCCACGAGGCGATGAACATGGCGCAGCTGTGGAAGCTGCCCGTCATCTTCCTGTGCCAGAACAACCGTTATGGCGAGCACACCGCGTTCGCCGATCACACCAAGGTCGATTCGATCGTCACCCGCGCCAAGGCCTATGGGATGGACGGCGTGAAGGTTGACGGCAACGACGCGATCGCGATGTACAACACGACCAAGGCGGCGGTCGACCGGGCGCGGGCAGGCGAAGGGCCGACGCTGATCGAGGCGATGTGCTACCGGATGATCGGCCATTTCTTCGGTGCCGACTTCTCGTACATGCCGCCCGAGCATCTCGCCGAAATGGCGGCCGAAGACCCGCTGCCGCGGCTGCGTCTGCTGATGCTCGATCATCAGTTTACGGAAGCCGAACTCGACGAGATCGTCGCCGACCTTGACGCGCAAATGGACGCAGCGGCTGAGTTCGCCGCGAACAGCCCGCTGCCGGGACCGGAGGAAATCCGCAAGGATGTCTTCGAAGAGGAGATTGCGGCATGAGCGCCCAGATCACGATGACGCAGGCGATCAATCGCGCGATCGACGAAGCGATGGCCGAGGATGAAGGGGTGATCCTGCTCGGCGAGGATGTCGCCGCGAAGCAGGGAGGCGGGGTGTTCAAAATCTCGGCGGGGCTCAGCGAAAAATATGGCGAAAATCGCGTCCGCGCGACACCGATTTCGGAACAGGCGATCGTCGGCGCGTGCGTCGGCGCGGCGCTCGCGGGCTTCCGCCCGATCGCCGAAATCATGCTGATGAACTTCGTGACCGTGGCGATGGACCAGATCGTCAATCACGCCGCGAAGCTGCGCTTCATGTCGGGCGGGCAGACCAACGTCCCGCTGGTGATCCGCACCACGACCGGGGTCGGGGTCGGGTTCGGCGGCCAGCATAGCGATATGCTCGAGGCGTGGTTCGCGCATGTCGCGGGGCTGAAGGTGGTGACCCCATCGAACGCCGCCGATGCGCAGGGGCTGATGCGCGCCGCGATCGCGTGCAACGACCCGGTGATATTTATCGAAAATATCCTTTGCTACGGCCTGAAATCCGACGATCCGGGGCCGGGGCATATCGTGCCGCTGGGTAAGGCGGCGGTGACGCGCGAAGGCAGCGATTGCTCGATCATCACTTATGGCCGCACCGTCCTCGACGCGCTCGAAATCGCCGAGCGACTGGCGGGCGAGGGGATCTCGGTCGAGGTGATCGATCTGCGCACCATCGCACCCTATGACGAGGTGACGGTCACCGCGTCGGTCGAAAAGACAGGCCGCGCCGTGGTGTTGCACGAGGCGGTCAAGCAATATGGCACCGGCGCCGAAATCGCCTCGCGCCTCAATGAAAAATTGTTCGGTAAGCTGAAGGCGCCGGTGACGCGCATCGGCGGGGCTTTTTCGGCAGTGCCGATGGCCAACGCGCTCGAACAGGCGTGGATTCCGAACAAGGATGCGATCGCCGATGCGGTGCGCGCCGCGATGAACTGGAAGGGCTGAGGCGATGGCGGAAGAATTGCGCATCCCGAAGGTCGGCATGTCGGCGACCGAAATGACGCTGAACGAATGGATGTTCGGCGACGGCGAGCGGGTCGAGGTCGGCGATATTCTGTATACCGTCGAAACCGACAAGACGACGGTCGAGGTCGAGGCGCAGGTCGCGGGGATCATCCACCCGATCGGGGTCGAGGGCGAGGTCTATCCGGTCGGGGCGCTGGTCGGGACGATCGAATGACTCCGCTCGAAGCCAGTAAGGCGATGTATGCCGCGGTTGCGCGGGGCGAGTGGGACGCGGTGGCCGACTTCATGGCCGACGATCTCGTCATCTACGAGCCGACCTCGCTGCCTTATGGCGGCGAATGGCGCGGGCGCGACGCGCTGCAGAAACTCTACGCGCATGTGATGACCTTTTGGGAAGACCCGGTGGTCAAATGGCAGGAACTGGTCGGCGGCGAGAAAT
>CBDIQD010000023.1:0-35319 GCA_965283845.1 Sphingomonadaceae bacterium | reverse complement strand
AGCCGGAACACCCGAGCGGTAAGCACCTGCGTCTTGCCGGTCCCGGCAGACGCGCTGAGCCAGACCTGATCGCAGGGCGACACCGCCAGCGCCTGGTCACCGTGCAGCGGGTGAAGACTTGCCGCAGCGCCGCTCATGCCGTGTTGCCCCCTGTGCGACCATCCTGTCGGCCGTACCATTCGGCAAGCCGCATAGCAGCTTGGTCACTATCGCCGGGTATAGAGCGCGTGTCCTGCCCCAGCAGGAACCGCGTCGTCAGCTCAGCAAGCGCTTCGCGCGCGCGTTCGACCACCGCCGCAGCGGTCGCGGGCCTGGGCTTTTGCCCTTGATCGCCTTGACCGCGCCGTCGACGCCTTTCTTGCGGTCGCGCTTCAATTCCCAATATTCGAACGCACCCGCCGGCTCGGGCGCCAGATCGCCCAGCCCCGCCTCTTCGGCAAGCAGCCCGAGCAGGCCCAGCTGGCTGTTCAGCCCGTCGCCCGCCGACTTGCCCGACGGCGCCGCGCCGGTCTTGTAATCGACGATCGCCAGCGTGCCGTCGGCCGCCTGATCGACGCGGTCGGCGGTGCCGTGGAGCGTGATGCCATCGACCAGCAACTTGCCGCTGACCTCGTTGGCGACGGGCCAGCGCTCGTCGCGCGCCGCCCAGACACGCTCGGCCGCCCAGCGCAGCGACGGCTCGATCCGCGGCAGCCAAAAGGCGCGCGCCAGCGAATCGAGCGCCGGATCGGCGCGCACGACGGAGCAGCTCGGCGTCGAACGCCGCCTCGGTCAGCCCCGCCGCCTGCCGATCATGCAAGATTTATGCACTCGCGTCCCGAACCCCTTGGCGTCGGGACCGCTGCTCAGCGGATCGAGTCCGCACAGGCCGCTGGATCTGCGCAGGCGATGGTCGACATAGGATCCGCGCGCAGCTGATCGACCCGCGCGTGACGCTGATCCGGTCGGGGCCGCGCGGCCAGCAGCGGGGCCGGGCGCGGCTTGGCGGCAGGGTCTGCAGCGCCGGCGGCATCGAGCATCGCCGGCGAGCGAGGTCGACCGAGCTGGCGCCCGGTCAGTGGCGACCGACAGATCACCGGCCAACGCCGCAGCCGGCGGCCACGGCGCGTCGCGACCGGCGACGGAGCGCCGCTGCCCGCTGCGCGCGCGTCACCACCACCTCGCGCGCCGCGAGGCCCGGCACCAGCGCGATCATCCCTTGCTGGCGCTCGGGCGCCGCAAGACCGAGCAGGCGGCGGATGCCGGGGGCGAGCCAGGGGTCGGGGCTCTGCTGCGGCGGCCAGCGCCCTTCGTCGAGCCCGCCCAATATCATCAGGTCGGCGCGCTGCAATCGCGCTTCGAGCAGCCCCCAGATGAACAGCCGCGGATGCCCGCCATAGGGCGGCCGGACGGTTTCGCCGGTGAGCAGATCGGCGAGCAGCTTCGGGAAGTCGGCGGGCGCGACCAGCGCCGGGCCATCGCCCTTCGCCAGCGCCCAGCGATCGAACACTTCGGACAGCGCGCGGCCGGCATGGCCAGTCCACGCGCCTTCGCCGGTCAACCAGCCGAGCGCGTCCTGCAACGCGCCGAGCAGAACCGGCGGCGGCGCGGTAACCCCCGCGGCAAACGGCGTCAACGCCGCGCCAAGGCCCGCCGCCACGTTGCCCCACCAGTCGGCAATCGCCTCCGCCGCGTCATGCCCGCGCCGCTGGCTATCATCGGCGCATTCGGCGATCCGCGCCGTCACCCCTGCCCAACCGGGGACCAGCCCCGGACCGCGCAGCACCAGATCGAGCCGCCGCACTTGATCGAGCCAATCGAGCCGTCCCTCGCCCGCGCGGACCAGCGGATGGCCGAGCAGCGCGACCAGCCGCACCGGATCGAACCCGGCGGCGAATTCGGCGAGCATCAGCAGCAGCGCCCCGGGGGCGTGCGGCCCAGCGACTGCCCGGCGCTGTCGTCGACGCGGTTTTCGCTTTTCAGCCCCCAGCGTTCGAGCGCCGCCGCGACGCGTTCGGCGAGCAGGCGGTCGGGGGTGACGAGTGCCGCGGTGCGCCCTGGCACCTCGATCGCGGCGCGCATCATCAGCGCGATCCCCTGCGCCTCCTGCCCGTCGTCGGCGAACACCGCGGCGCTCACGCCGCTCAGGCTGGGCGCGACATTGTCCGCCGCCTGCCAGCGCGCTGTATGGGCGGCGGGGGCGAAGAGCAGCGACAGGAAGGGTGCGCGCGCGGCGGGGCCGTCGAAGGGCGACGCGGCGGCCCATTCGCCGACCTCTTCGCGCGCGATCCCCATCCGGCCGAGCAGCAGTTTCAGATGATATTGCGGGTGGGTTTCGAGCGCCCGCTCTCCCGGATTCTCGGGATCGGCCTTGACCGGCCCCAACGCATCCCATTCCTCGGCGGCCATGGCCAGGTCGAGTCCCGGCAGCACCACCATCCCCTGCGGCAGATCGGCGACGGTGCGCAGCAGCCGTGCGATCGCCGGCGCGGCGGTGGTCACCCCCGCCGCGACGACAAAGCGCGCCGGCGGCGCCGTCCGCCAGCCCGCGCTGACCCGCGCAAGCAGCCGGTTGCGGCGATCGGCGCGGTCGATATGGCCGGTCGCGGCCAGCAGCCCGGGCCAATGATCGACGAGCAGGCGCAGGCGCTGCCACGATGCCTGCCAATGACCCGCCAGATCGCCGAGCGCGCTTTCCAGGTCGGACAGCCGCGCCGGGGCGACCTCTTCGTAATGCAGCTGGTCGATCACCCGCCCCAGCCCCTCGGCGAGCTGGAACGCGGCGGCGCCGGTGATCGGCTCCTCGCCCGCCGGATGGTGCCGTTCGATCAGCCCGGCGAGCATCAACCGCCGCTTGAGCGAGTCGATCGCGGGCGGAATAGGGTCGGCGGCGTCGATCGCATCCAGCGCCAGCGCGACGCTTTCATCCAGATCGGCGTCGCCGATCACCGCGAGCCGCGGCATCAGCAACCCGCGCCCGCTGGCGCGCACCAGCGCCGCCTGCACCGCGCTGCGCGCGCGGTTGCTCGGCAGCAGGATCAGCCTCTCACGCGAGTCTTCCAGCGCGACTCGGCCGGCAAGCGCGGTCGATCAGGCCGGCGACCGATCCATCGGCAAAGGCCCGCTGGACAGGATGCAGAAGACCATTGGGTGGCTCGTCATGCGGCCTGGTTATTCAGGTCTTGGCGCCGATCCGCAAGCCGATCCTCCCTGTCGCGAAGCGATGGGGAGGTGGCAGTCCGCAGGACTGACGGAGGGGCAATGGCGCAGACGTCGCGGCCCCTCCACCATTCGCTTCGCGAACGGTCCCCCTCCCCATGCCTTCGGCACAGGGAGGATCAAGCGATCAAACCTCACCCAGCGCCGCTTCGGTCGGCGCGATGCGGGCGGGGGTGCCGACGTCGAACCATTGCCCCATGTGCGACAATCCATACAGCCGCTCCGCCGCGATCGCGCGATCCCACAGGATATTGGTCGAAAAGGCCCCCGCAGGCGCGCCGTCGAGCAGGCGCGGCGAGATCAGCTGGATGCCGGTGTAGACGAAGGGCGCGACCCGCCCGGGCTTGCGCCGCGACAACCGGCCGTTGGGGTCCATATGGAAATCCCCTTGCCGCCGTGCCCGGTGGCGCTCGCCTGGCGGATAACCAAGAGCAGCGCATCCATCCGCTCACCGTCCCAATGCCGCGCCAGATGGCGGATGCTGTCCTCGGGCCCGTCGGTCCAGATATTGTCGCTGTTGACGATCAGGATCGGGTCGCCGGTCAGCTGCGGCAACGCCTTGACCATGCCGCCGCCGGTTTCGAGCAGCAGATCGCGCTCGTCCGAAATCGCGATGCCGAAAGAGCGCTTTTGCGCCGCCAGATGCGCCTCAAGCGCGTCGGCGAGATAATGGACGTTGACGACGACATGGCCGATCCCCGCCGCCTCGATGCGGTCGAGGCTGTGGTCGATCAGCGCCTTGCCCGCGACGCGCACCAACGGCTTGGGCCGCGTCGCGGTCAGCGGGCGCATCCGTTTGCCAAGCCCCGCCGCCATCACCATCGCGCTGTCGATCTTCGCGGTCATGCCCCGAATTCTTCCCACGCCGCCGCGCGCTTCGCCGCGGGCACATTCTCGTCGAACCACGCCCGCACCGGCGCCAGCGACGCATGGGCGAGATCGCGTTCGAGCAGCCCCCACATCCGCGACTGGAACGATCTGTAATGCGGCTTGCCGTCACGCTTCCACAACCGCACGAAGACGCCGAGGATGCGGGTGTTGCGCTGCGCCGCAAGCGCCCAATAGGCCGCCTCGATATCGTGACCGGTGGCCGCCTGATACCGCGTCCGCATGCGCCGCCTCCACCGCCGGGCTCACGTCGCGGCGCGCATCCTCGAGCACCGATGCCAGATCATAGGCGGGGTGGCCGACCAATGCGTCCTGAAAATCGAGCAGGCCGTCATGCGATTGCAGCGCGCCGAGCAGCATGATATTCTCGGCATGGTAATCGCGCAGCGTCACGGCTGACGCGCGGCAGCCCGCTCGTGCTACGACTTCCGCCAGACCAGCCTGGGGCTGGGGCTCACGCTGTTCGAGTTCTGAGGCGCCATGGACGAGCGCCTCCCGTGCGCTCAGTCCGGCATTGCGCCGAACAGCCCGGCCGTGCGCGCCGTGAGCGCGGCCTGCTCGCGCTCCCCGAGCAGTCGCCAGCGCAGCGCGAAATCCAGCGTCGCCAGTGCGGCATCGACCGTCATCGTGTCGCCGGCCGCCAGTGCCAGCGCCTCGGCCACCGGCAGCAATTGCGAGGCGAAAATCGTCGGCGCGGTCAGCCCTTGGTCGCACAGATATTCGGCGACCGCGATGAACGGGCGCGGATCCTCGTGCGGCGGCGGGGCGTCCATCAGCACCGCCTGCCGCGCGCCATCGACGACGCGAAAATAGCGCCGGAACGACGCATCGCCGGCCAGCGGCAAAATCTGCGCATCGCCCCAGCCATGCGCGGCCAGAAACGCCGGAGCATGGGCAGGCGGAATCATCAAAGCGACCATCGTGCTCCCCAAGCCGCCGGCACCTCGGCTGTCAAGACGCGCGCGTCGCCGTCGCCCGAAATCGCCAGCATCAGCATGCCGGGCCAGCCCTGCGCACCCAGCCGTTCGGGCCATTCGATCAGCAGCGCGCCGTCGTGGACATAATCGTCGAGCCCGAGCTCGATCAGCTCGTCCGTATCCTCGATCCGGTAGAGATCGACATGCGCGATTGGCAGATCGACTTCGGGCGGTGCATAGGGCTGGACGATCGCAAAGGTCGGGCTCGGCGCCTCGCCCGCCAGCCCGCGCGCCTTCAACATCGCGCGCGCCAGCGTCGTCTTGCCGGCGCCCAGATCGCCCGACAAGCCGACGACGTCGCCCGGCCGCAACGCGCCACCGATCGCCGCGCCAATCCGCCCGGCCTCGGAGAGATTATACGAGCGGCGGAATTGCAGGGCAGGTTAGAAAAGAATTCGCGCAGAGGCGCAGAGGGCGCAGAGATCTCGGTTCACGCGGAGACGCGGAGACGCGGAGAAAGGCCTCGGGCCGGTAGGCCCATCAATATCTCGAATGGTTCGGCCGGCGGCGACGCGGGAATCGAAGCGCCGCTGCGCGGAAAGCACGATCTCTCCGCGTCTCCGCGTCTCCGCGTGAATCTCTTTTTCTCCGCGCCCTCTGCGCCTCTGCGCGAATTCTTCATCTAACCGGCCAAAGCAAGGCACGGAAAACGATCATGCGCGGCGCGGCAGACTGATCCGCACGAGGGTGCCTTGCCCCGCCTCGCTGACCACCTCCATCGTCCCGCCATGCGCCGCGACCAGCTGGCGCGCGAGCGCGAGGCCGATGCCCCCCGACGCCGTCCCCGCCTGCTGCCCCTTGGTCACCGCGGCGACCGCGTCGGGCATGCCGGGGCCGTTATCGGATACGATGATATCGATCCCGCGCGCATCGCCATCGGCGTGGAGCAGCACCCGCCCGCCGGTCCGCCGGCTCGGCGCGGTAAAGCGCACCGCATTGTCGAGCAAACTCGCGACCAGCCGCGACAGGCGCGGCGCGTCGCCCTCGATATGGCCGAGGTCGGGCGCCAGACTGCCGACCAGTTCGATTTGTTCGCTGGCCGCAAACAGCTCCGCCTTCGCGCCGGATGCGCACCGCCATCGCGGTGGTGAATTCGCCGCCTTCTTCCGCCAGCGTTCCCGCCTCGCAGGACCACACATTGTCGCATGCGACATACCAGGACGCCGACCGGATCCATGATCGCGTCGATATAGGTCTGCTGCTGGTCGCTCATCTTGCCGGCATAGCCCGCCTGCAACATCTCGCCGAAGCCGCCGATCGAGGTCAGCGGCGTGCGCAGCTCGTAACTCATCCGCGACAGGAAGGCGGTCTTGACCTTGTCGGCCGCCTCCAGCGCCTCGTTGCGTTCACGCAGCGCGCCCTCCATCCGCCGGCTGGCGGTGATGTCGAGCATGATCAGCAGCGCATTGCCATCGGGCAGCGGGATCGATGCGAAATCGAAATGGCGCCCGTCGGCAAAACGGATTTCGCCGACCCGCTGTTGCCGCTCGAGCGTCGCGGCGCGGATCACTTCCTGGACGATGCTGATCTGGTTCGGCTTGGCCAGCCGGTCGGCGAGCCCGCCCATCAGCGCATCGACGCGCGGATGCGCCGCCAGCGCTCCCTCGTCGACGCCCCACAGGCGGCGGAACCGCTGATTCCACAGATGCAGCCGCCCATCGGGCGCAGAACACTGCGATCGCCTCGAACAGATTGTCGAAGGTCGCGGTGCGGACGCGCAGCAAGGTATCGCGCGCGCCGGCCAGCTGCACCTGCTCGGTCTTGTCCTCGGCGATCAACAGCAAGCCGCCATCGGGGGTCGGCTGGGCAACGACATGCAGATGGGTGCCATCGCGCAGCAGCCAGTCCTCCTCGCTCGCCCCCGCCTGCGCGAACCAGTCGACATGCGCCTGCCGCCATTGGGGATAATCGCGCACCTCGGGGGTCCGTCCGCCTTCGCGCCACGCATCGAGCAGCCGCGCGAACGGCCGCGCCTCGCTCACATCGTCGGCCTCCAGCGCGAACAGGCGGCGGAACGGCAGATTGGCAAAGCTCAGCCCCTGATCGGGACCGAATTGCGCCACCGCCGCCGACAGCCGGTCGAGAAGTTCGCGCTGGGTATCGACGAAACGGCGGTGCGCGCCGCGCTCGCTCTCCAGTTCCTGAATGTCGATCGCATAGCCGGCGACCCCGATCACCCGGCCGCCCTGCGGAGTCAACGGGACATCGACGACGCGCATGATCCGCCGTTCGCCCTCGATCGTCACCGGGATGGTGCGAACCTGCGCCGCTCCCGCATCACGCGCGGCATCGGCCGCCTCGGCGGCGCTCACCCCGGCAACGGTTTCGCACAATTCGATGCCGCCATCGATCACCGTCACCGCGCTCTTCGCCTCGACCGCGCGAACATAGGCGGCGTTGACGAGGGCGAGGCTGAGGTTGGGTTCGCGGAACCACATCGGAAACGGCGTCCGCGTCGATCAGCCGCCGACAGCGCCTCGCAGCGCCGCCATCGTGCGCGCGCTGGCCGACGCGCCTGGCGCTCAGCCATGCTGGCCGTCGGCCAGCATCGCTCAGCCACAGAAGTACGCTGCCCGCACCGCCGACCGCCTGCGGCGCGGCGGCGCCGTGCAGGATGATCGTCCGGTCGCTGCCCTGCGGCTTCAGGCTGAGGGTAAAGGGCTTGGCGCCGCGCTGGGCACCGAGGATCGCTTGGCGCAGCGCGTCATGGCCCGCCGCGTCCAGCCCGCTGTCCAACCCGCGCAGTTCGTCGAAATTGCGCGGGCCGCGCTCCAGCCCCAGCCAGCGGCCCAGCCGCTCGCTCGCCTCGATCCGCCAGTCGGCGCGGACGATGACCGGCAATTGCGGCGATGCCTCGACCAGACTGCCCAGCCGCTCGGCCTGACCGGCGACGAACGCCGACCGCCGCTGCATCGCAATGCCGCGCCCGACCGCCCACAATCCGGCCAACAGCCACAGCGCCGCGAACAGGCCGAGGGCAAAGAGCAGCGTTGGGGAAAGCGAACCGCTCATCCCGCCTTAAGCCCTCTTGTGTCAGGATGTACGCGCGCATGATCGCTTGCCCTAAAGGCGATGGAGTCATGTTTCAATCGCATGTCATTGCGGATCGGCGCGCCGCATCATCCGATGGGCGCGCTATCCACAACTTCGTCATCCCGGCGACTGCCGGGAAGACGTGATAGGGATCAATAGCGATAATGGTCGGGCTTGAACGGGCCTTCGACCGGCACGCCGATATAATCGGCCTGCTTCTGGCTCAGCTGGCTCAGCTTCACGCCGAGCTTGTCGAGGTGCAGCGCCGCGACCTTTTCGTCGAGATGCTTGGGCAGGACATAGACGTCGTTGCCGTACTGCTCGGCGCGGGTCCACAGTTCGATCTGCGCCAGCGTCTGGTTGGTGAAGCTCGCCGACATCACGAAGCTCGGGTGACCCGTCGCGTTGCCGAGATTGACCAGGCGACCCTTCGACAGAATGATGATTTGCTTGCCATCGGGGAATTCGACCAGGTCGACCTGCGGCTTCACTTCGGTCCATTTGTAATTGGCGAGCGCCGCGATCTGGATCTCGCTGTCGAAATGGCCGATGTTGCAGACGATCGCCATATTCTTCATCGCCGCCATATGTTCGGCGGTGATCACGTCGGCGTTGCCCGTCGCAGTGACGAAGATGTCCGAACGCTGGACGGCTTCGTCCATCGTCACGACCTCGAAGCCCTCCATCGCCGCCTGCAGCGCGCAGATCGGATCGATTTCGGTGACGAGAACGCGCGCGCCGCCGTTGCGGAGCGACTGCGCCGAGCCTTTGCCGACGTCGCCGAAGCCGGCGACGCAGGCGACCTTGCCGGCCAGCATCACGTCGGTGCCGCGGCGGATCGCGTCGACCAGCGACTCCTTACAGCCATACAGATTGTCGAACTTCGACTTGGTGACGCTGTCGTTGACGTTGATCGCGGGGAAGGGCAGCTCGCCCTTCTTCGCGATGTGATACAAGCGGTGGACGCCGGTCGTCGTCTCTTCCGACACGCCCTTGATCGCCTTGACCGGTCTCGGTCAGATAGCCCGGCTTTGCAGCAACGAAGGCCTTTAAGGCACGCTGGAATTCGACTTCTTCCTCATTCTCGGGTTCGCCAAAACTCTCGCCGCCTTTCCGACTTCGCGCCCCACAGCGCGCAGCATCGTCGCGTCGCCGCCGTCGTCGAGGATCATGTTTGCGGTAGTCGCCGTCGGCCATCGCCCCAGTCAAAGATGCGACCGACATAATCCCAATAATCGGCCAGGCTTTCACCCTTGATCGCGAACACCGGCACGCCGGTCGCGGCGATCGCGGCGGCGGCGTGGTCCTGGGTCGAAAAGATGTTGCAGGTCGCCCAGCGCACTTCGGCGCCGAGCGCGGTCAGCGTCTCGATCAGCACCGCGGTCTGGATCGTCATGTGCAGCGACCCGACGATCTTCGCGCCCTTCAGCGGCTGCGACGCGCCGAACTCGCTGCGCAGCGCCATCAGGCCCGGCATTTCGGTTTCGGCGATGTTGATTTCCTTGCGCCCGAAATCGGCAAGCGCAATGTCGGCAACGACATAATCACGGGTATCGGCGGCGAGAGTGGCCACGGCTAAGTCTCCTATAGGCGAGGTTCGGCCGCAGGCGAGCGGCCCCGAAAAACTGGGTAATTAAGTTGCGCGCCCTAACCGAAAGCGCCCTCGGGATCAAATATAAACTTTTCTTTATATCGCGGTGAAAGCCCGGTCTGTCGAACGCAGCGGACGCGCGAGCCGACCGCCGCGGACTCGCGAATCGCGGGCGCAAAAATGCACCGGGGTGCGAATTTATTTTCAGCGGGCGCAATTGTGACAGCCGGGGCCGCGCCATTGTGACACCGAGTCGCACCGTCCAAGATTCTGAAAATCCTGACTTATAATGCGCCTTGCGTTCAGCATAATTCGCTATTGTGACATACATGTTACAAACCGCCGAAAACATTGACTTTTCTATCGATGCAGGAGAAAATCAGCCAAAGTTTTCGAGGGGATAGAGAGATGAAAAAAATATTGCTGCCGCTGGTTGCGCTCGCCTTTGCCGCTCCGGCCGCGGCGCAATCGATCATCGTCGTGACCGGACCACAGGCCGATTCGACGACGCTGCCGGTCGCCTATGCCGAGCTTCGCGCTGGCGAAAATCAGGCGGCGATCGCCAAGCTGACCGGCGAAACCACCCTCGATGCCCGCGACCCGTCGCGGCTGATCAATCTCGGCACCGCTTATGCGCGGCTGGGTCGCACCCATGATGCCGCCGCCGCTTATGACGCCGCACTCGCCAGCCCGATCCGTTACGATCTCGAACTCGCCGACGGTCGCTATGTCGATTCGCGCTGGGCGGCCCGCACCGCGCGCGCCAACCTCGCGGCCGGTCGTCCGCTGCTCGCGCTTAAATAGGCCGTCGCCCCCGCGAAGGCGGGGGCCGCTATCGGCTTGGCGTAAGGTTTCTGGTGGCCCCCGCCTTCGCGGGGGCGACTGATATACTAAGCCTCGCCACCCTCGGTTGTCAGCAAGCGGGCGTCCACTCCCGCTTCGGCAAACGCCGCCTGCCAGCGACTGGCGGGCGGCGTGTCGAACAACAGGGCATCGCTGCCCGGGGTGACGTGCCAGCCGTGGCGCACCATCTCGCCTTCCAGCTGCCCCGCCGACCAGCCGGCATAGCCCAGTGCCACCAGCCATCGGGCGGGGCCGCGCCCTTCGCCGATCGCGCGCAGGATGTCGTGCGAACTCGACACCATCCACCGATCCGCCACCTGCACCGCCTCCTGCCCGCCCCAGTCCATGCTGTGCAGCACGAAACCGCGTGACGGTTCGACCGGGCCGCCCAGATACACCGGTTGATCGAGCGGCACGTCGTGGCCGATCTCCAGCTGGTCGAGCACCGCGCCGACGGTCATCCCCGCGATCGGATCGTCGATGCCGATCCCCATCGCGCCTTCCTCGTCATGGCTGATCATCGCGATCACGGCATGCTCGAACCGGGGATCGCCGATCCCGGGCAGCGCGAGCAAGTAACTGGCCGGTGAACCGAATGGGGTTTGTGTCCATGATCGCTGACAGATGCCGCGGGACGCGGCGCTACAAGGGTCGCAGCGCCTTGAATCTTTCGGGAATGGTATCTTTCGGGAACGGTATCTTTCAGGAACGCCCGCTTGACTCCCGCCCCGCTCGACCCAATGTCTCGCGCACCGGAAATCCCCTCAACGAAAAGGATGCCACCATGACGATCCAGACCGGCGACAAGCTGCCCGACGCCACCTTTGTAAAGGTCACCGAAAACGGTCCCGAACAGGTCAACACCGCCGATTATTTCAAGGGCCGCAAGGTCGCGCTGTTCTCGGTCCCCGGCGCCTTCACCCCGACCTGCTCGGCCAAGCACCTGCCGGGCTTCGTCGACAAGGCCGCCGAGCTCAAAGCCAAGGGCGTCGACGAAATCGTCTGCACCGCGGTCAACGACGCGTTCGTCATGGGCGCGTGGGGCAAGAGCGGCAATGCCGGCGACAGCGTCACCATGCTCGCCGACGGCAATGGCGATTTCGCCGAGGCGGTCGGACTGACGATGGACGGCAAGGCCTATGGCATGGGCAAGCGCGGCCAGCGCTTTTCGATGATCGTCAACGACGGCGTCGTCGAACAGCTCAACGTCGAAGCGCCGGGCGAATTCAAGGTGTCGAGCGCCGACCATATGCTCGAACAGCTGTGACGATTTGATCGGCGGCGGGGACGGCATGACCGCCATCGATCACCGCATCCCCGAGCGAAGACGAGGGGCTATGCCGAGCGAAGTCGAGGCTGCGGCCTTGCAGGTTCTCGCTCCGCTCGAACGAGCCCCTCGTCTTCGCTCGGGGATGCGGTTTTGATCTCGCAGCTCTGCACCCCCCTTCCCTTTTGTCACATTTTCATGCAACAGCGACGCGATGACATCATCATCGCACAATCCCGACATCGCCGACCCCACCGCCCTCGTCGAGGCGGTCATCGCCGAACTGCAAGACAGGTTCCGCGCCTCGGTCACCGCGCTCAAATCCGCCATCGCCGACTATGTTCGCGACCGCACGCTGCCGCCCGCCAATGCCGCCGCGACCGGGCTGTTCGACTATCCGGCGCTGCGCCTGGTCACCACCGGCGAGCCGCGCGAAGGCCAAGTGAGCCACAACCTCGCCTTCGGCCGCTTCGAACGCGCCGGTGAATTCGTCACCACCGTCACCCGCCCCGACCTGTTCGCCGATTATCTGCGCGACCAACTAACCCTGCTCGTCCGCCATTATGACGTCGAACTGTCGGTCACGCGCACCGGGCAACAGATCCCCTTTCCCTATGTGCTCGACGCCAGCGATGGGTCGGACATGGGCGGCATCACCCCGCTCGAACTCGCGCGTCATTTCCCGACCACCGAACTCGCCGACATCGGCGACGAGCTCGCCGACGGGCTGTTCGGGCAAGACCCATCCGCGCCGCAACCGCTGGCGCTGTTCGACGCGCTGCGCACCGACTTTTCGCTCGCGCGCCTGCGCCACTACACCGGCACCGCGCCCGAGCATTTTCAGCGCTATATCCTATTCACCAACTACCACCGCTATGTCGACGAATTCGTCGCCTGGGCGGGGGCACAGGTCGGCCAGGGCAAATATACCGCGCTCGCGGGCGCCGCAGGGCTCTATGTCGACCAACCGGGAACCAACGCCAGCGCGCTGGTCGCCGACAGCGCGTGGCGGCGGCATCAGATGCCCGCCTATCACCTGATCGCCCCCGACGGCGGCGGCATCACCCTGGTCAACATCGGCGTCGGCCCGTCGAATGCCAAGACGATCTGCGACCAACTTGCGGTGCTGCGGCCCGAGGCGTGGCTGATGATCGGTCATTGCGGCGGGCTGCGCCCCAGCCAGCGGATCGGCGATTACGTCCTCGCCCACGCGTATCTGCGCGACGATCATATCCTCGACGCCGTGCTGCCGGTCGCGATCCCGATCCCGCCGATCGCCGAAGTCCAGCAAGCGCTCGCCACCGCAGCGGAATCGGTATCGGGCGCTACCGGCGCCGACCTCAAAAAACGGATGCGCACCGGCACCGTCGTCACCACCGACGACCGCAACTGGGAACTGCGCTACACCGACAGCGCGCTGCGTTTCTCGCAATCGCGCGCGATCGGCATCGACATGGAGTCGGCGACGATAGCGGCGCAGGGCTACCGCTTCCGCGTCCCCTATGGCACCCTGCTCTGCGTCAGCGACAAGCCGCTCCACGGCGAACTCAAACTGCCCGGACAGGCAAACCGTTTCTACGAAGAAGCGATCGCCGCCCACCTCCAGATCGGCATCCGCGCCTGCGAAGCGCTGCGCGACGAAGGCGCCAAGCTGCATAGCCGCAAACTCCGCGCGTTCAACGAGCCGCCGTTTCGGTGAGGGAATAGCACGTGCTCACGCGAAAGCCCCACTACCGTTTGCCCTGAGCTTGTCGAAGGGCCGTTCTTCCCTTTGACGTTTAAAGAACAGGACAGCCCTTCGACAAGCTCAGGGCGAACGGAGGAAAGGAAAGCGAATGACGGACTTGGTCAAAGCACCCCATCTCTCGCGCTCGGTTGCCGGCCGCGTCGCCATCGTCACCGGCGCGGCGAGCGGCATGGGCCGCGCGACTGTCATGCGCTTCGCTGGCCGAGGGCGCGAAGGTCCATGATCTGCGACGTGGATCGCGCCGCGCTCGCCGACGTCGCGGCCAGGAGCGACCTGTGCGCTCGACGTGTCCGACGGCGATGCGACTGCGGCCGCGTCGTCGCCGACGTCGCCGCGACTTCGGCGGTATCGATATCCTGATCAACAATGCCGGCGTGACCCAGCCGGTGCAGACGCTCGAGATCGACGAGCTATGACGACGCCTGGACACCGCAGGCCTCGCAGTGATGCTGACCGCGCACCAGCGCATGGTCCGCGCCGCTCTGCCGTGGCTGCGCCAGAGCGACGCGCCGCGGATCGTCAACATCGCCTCGACCGAAGGGCTCGGCGCGACGCCGGGCGCACACCCTATGTCGCCGCCAAATCGGGGGTTGTCGGCCTGACGCGCGGGCTGGCCGTCGATCTCGGCCGCGACGGCATCACCGTCAACTGCATCTGCCCCGGCCCGATCCACACCGGCATGACCGACAAGGTCGCCGATGCCGACAAGATCGTCTTTGCGAAGCGCCGCACCGCGCTCCGCCGCTATGGCGAGCCCGAAGAGGTCGCGCATATCACGCTCAGCCTCGTGCTGCCCGCCGCCAGCTATATCACCGGCGCGGTGATCCCGGTCGACGGCGGGCTGACGGCGCGCAACGCCTGATCATTTATACAGGCCCTCGCGCAGGTTGATGCCATGCTCGATCCACACTTTCAGCGCGCACAGCATCTGCGACCAGCCCTGACAATTGCCGTAACTCGCTCCCAGCGCGCTCTGATTCTCACGCCAGCCCTCCTCTGAAATCTCGACCAGCGTGCGGCCGTCGTCGAGGCTGGCGAAGGTCATCGTTACCCGGGTGCGGTAATTGGCATCCTGTAACTCACCGCTCGCGACGTTCGGCGCCTCGCCCTCGTTCGCCTGCCATTCGAGGACGATCTTTTCGTCCTGGACCACCTCGATCACCCAGACCGGGAATGCGCCGGGGAAATCGTGGAAGTCCCATTGCACCTTCGCGCCGGTCGCGAGCCGCCCCTTGGCGCCGCCGGTGGTGAAATAATGCGACAGTTTCGCCGGGTCCGCGACCGCCTCGAAAACCTCATGCACCGGCTTCGCGATCCGCGCCGCGACTCGAAACTTCAGTTCCATCGACACTCTCCGCTTGCGTTCGTCTCATTATGTTATATATTTATAACATGTCAATCCACGAAGAATATGACCGTGTTTTCAAGGCTCTGGCTTCGTATATCCGCCGCCAGATCCTCGACACGCTCCGCGATCAGCCGCTGACCACCGGCACGCTGTGCGGCAACTTCGCCAACATCGACCGCTGCACCGTAATGCAACATCTAAAGGTGCTGGAGGACGCCGGACTGATCATCGCCGAACGCCGCGAGGGCCGCGAACGCTGGAACCACCTCAACGCGATGCCGATCCAGGACATCCACGACCGCTGGATCGGCCCCCACGCCGCCGCGGCGAGCGCAAAGCTGGCGCGCTTCAAGCAGCAAATCGAAGCCGAATGACTATCCGGCAGTGTTGAGGCGGCTCCGCAGGCAGGCATCGGCGGCCGCGTAGACCGGGCCGAGCAGCGGCTCGAGCACGCGCCAACTGGTCACGGTCATGGAACCGCCATCGGCAAAGAAGGTCAGCTTGTTCTCGCGCCGGGCGGCATGCGGACGAGGCGGCGGCACCGGCCCGTCTTCGCCGATCAACGGGATATCGATTCGCGGTGGCAGCGTCTGCCCCTCGATCGCTTCAAGCGCACGCTGCATCGCCGGACATTGGCGCGAACCGATCGTTTCAACCTTTGCATTGTCGCGCAGCAGCGCGGCCGGCGATGCCAATGCGCCAAAGATTTGATGACCATCGACCCGCCAAAAATCGGCGTCCGGAGCGATGCCATTTGCTTTCAGTATGGCGACCACGGCGGGCGGATCGAAGCTTTTGCGCATGAAGAGTCCGACAGGCCCGGCGCGGTCGATTGCCGCGGCGGGGATTGTCACGGTCCTGTAGACGAACTGGCAGTCGCTGCGGTCAACCTGTGTTTCGCCCGCCGTGCGGCAATAGCTGCGGATATCACCCGACTGAAAATGCCCGTAATCGGAATAGGTCGTGAAACTGAACGGGGCGACAAACTGGGGCCGATAGCCGGCGACATCCGCAGGCTCGACCATGATCGTATCGATGACCGCGCCCTTATACCCCTCGATCCAGAAACTATATCGCGAATAGAGCACCCCCAGGGGGTAACCGTCGAGCGTCTGGGGCAGGTCGTCCGGATAGACCGGGGGTGGCGGCGGCGCGGCGGCGGTCGAAACCGCCGCGCCACATGCCAGCAGCAAAAAGGCTGCGCGGCTTACCAACCCGACGGCTTGCCCTTGTTCTGCGCGTCGAGCCATTTCTTCAGCGGCGCGAAATAGTCCGCCATCGCCTTGCCCGACATCTCGCGACTGCCGGTAAAGGCCTCCAGCGCGTCGGGCCACGGCTTCGACGCGCCCATTTCCAGCATCGCGTTCAGCTTCGCGCCGACCGCCTTGTTGCCATAAAAGGAGCAGCGGTGGAGCGGCCCTTTCCAGCCCGCCTGCTTGCACGCCGCCTCATAAAACTGGAACTGCAGGATGCGGGCGAGGAAATAACGGGTGTAGGGGGTGTTGCCCGGGATATGGAACTTCGCGCCAGCGTCAAAGGCGTTCGCCGGCCGCGCCGCCGGCGGGACGATGCCCTGGTACTGGGTGCGCAGCTGGGTCCAGGCGGTGTTGTAGTCGGCGGGCTTGATCGTGCCGTCGAACACGCCCCAGCGCCAGCGATCGACGAGCAGGCCGAACGGCAGGAAAGCGACCTTGTCCATCGCCTGACGCAGCAGCAGCCCGGTGTCCTTGTCGGCGCTCGGCACCTTCGTCTTGTCGAGCAAACCGATGTCGACCAGATATTGCGGGGTGATCGACAGCGCGACGAAATCGCCGATCGCTTCGTGGAAGCCATCGTTGGCGCCGTTGAGGTACAGGAACGGCTGTTTGTTGTAAGCGCGCTGGTAATAGTTGTGGCCAAGCTCGTGGTGGATCGTGGTGAAGTCGTCGGCGTTCACCTTGATGCACATCTTGATGCGAATATCGTCCTTGTTGTCGACATCCCATGCCGAGGCATGACAGATGACTTCGCGGTCGGCAGGTTTGACGAACTGACTGCGTTTCCAGAAGGTTTCAGGCAGCGTCGCCATGCCGAGCGACGAATAGAAATTCTCGCCCGCCTTGACCATGTCGAGCGGGGTCTTGCCCTGCGCCGCGAGCAGATCGCCGACATCATAGCCCAGATCGCCCGACCCTGCGGGCGCGACGAGCGGGTAGATATTGCCCCATTCCTGCGCCCACATATTACCGAGCAGGTCGGCGCGGATCGGGCCGGTCTTGGGCTGCACCGCGTCGCCATATTTCTCGTTCAGTTTCCAGCGCGTGTAGGTGTGGAGCGCCATGTAGAGCGGCTTCACTTCCTGCCATAACCGCTCGGTGGTCTTGGCGAAATCCTCGGGCGACATGTCGTACCCCGAACGCCACATCGCGCCGGTGTCGGCAAAGCCGAGTTCTTTCGCGCCCTCGTTGGCGATGCCGACCATGCGGGCATAATCGTCCTTCATCGGCGCGCCGACCTGATCGTGCCAGCTCGTCCACATTTCGGCGAATTGCGCCGGGGTGTTCTTGAGGTCGCCCATCGCGGCCTCGATATCCGAACCCGAAATTTCCTTGCCGTTCAGCTTGCCGCGGCCTTTGCCATATTGCGATTGCAGGTCGGTCGCGATGTTGTTGAGTTCGGTCGCCGCGCCCGGCTTGGTCGGCGCGGGCAGGACCAGCCCGGTGCGCAATATGTCGAGCTTGCGCTTAGTGTCGGCGCTCAGCCCGGCAACATTGGCATATTTCGCGGCCTCAAGCGCATATTTAACCGACTTTTCGGTCCCGACGGCATTGATCCGCGCCGCCATCGCGTCGGTGTCTTCGGTGATATAGGTCGCATTGACCCAGTTCACCTGGCTCGCTTCGACCGTATAGTCGAACAAATCCTTTTCGGCGGCGGCGATGAAGGCGTCGGCGTCCGGATTCGAGACATCGTCGGCCAGCGCGGCTGCAACGGGGGCAGTCTGCGCGACGACGGGCGCCGCGACGGCGAGCGACAGGGCGAGGGACAAAGTCGAAATCATGGCTTTCATGGGGTGCGTCCTCTGATTGTTTTCACGGCGCTCTTTGGCGCGATGACAACAGCTAGGCGCTTGCCGCGAGTCCGGTCAAGCCGTCAGAAAGGCTACGATCGCCTCGCCCAGTTCGGGCTGGGTCACGCTCGACATATGGGTTCCGGGAATCGTCGCCAGCCGCGCATCGGCGAGCGCCGCGACCAGGTCGGGCGCCGAACCATTGTCCTGATCCTGTTCGCCGCACACGACCAGCACCGGCATAGTCAGCGCCGCCAGCGCCTCGGGCGGGGTGTCGGTAAAGCTGTCGAGCAGATGCCCCGCCGCGATGCGATCGACCTTCATCGTTTTCATGAACTGGATCGACAACCAAGTGTCGTCGCCACGCTTTGCCGTTTCATATTCGGCGATCGCGCGACGGAAGAATTCTCCGCGTCGCTGCCACCCGGCGAGCCCCGCCAGCCCCATGCCGCCAAGGATCAACCGGCGCGGCGTCATACCCGCGACGACCGCGCGAACGCTGGTCCGCGCGCCGAGCGAAAACCCGCCGAGATCGAAGTCGCTCAGACCAAGATGCGCGACCAGATCCTCCAGGTCGCGCACCAGCACGTCGGGGGGATAATGGCCCTCGTCGTGCGGCGCGGCGCTCGACCCGTGAACACGCAGGTCGGGCATGATGACGCGATAGCCGTCGTCGGCGATGCGCGCCGCGGTGCCGAATTTGATCCAGTTGACTTCGGCACTGGAAAACAGGCCGTGGAGCAGCAGCAGCGGACGCCCTTCGCCCAATTCCCGCCACGCCAGACGCACCCCGTCGCGAGCTTCGAAAAATTGCGGATCGCTCATCGCGGACGCAGACCCTTCTGCTGCATCCGCCAGACCGCCATTTCGATGCGGTCCTGCCCGAAAAAGGGTTCGCCATCGAACACCAGCGTCGGCACGCCCCAATGGCCCGCAGACTTCCAGCATCGACCTGGTTGGCCGCGATTTCGGCGTCCAGCGCCTCGGCGTCATCGTGCAGCTTCGGCATCGAGTATGGCGAGATCGAGCCCGGCGCGGCGCGCGGCACCCGCCAGATGATCGCCCAGATGCCAGTCCTGCGCCCCGCCCCAGATCAGCTGCGCCGCCTCATGCGCGAAAGCGAGGCTCTTGCCGCGGCGCGATGCGGCTTGGCCCAGGCGGGTGAGCCGATAGATATAGGGCTGTTCGGCGGCGATGGCGCGCGTCGCCAGATCCTGGACGATCGGGTCGGGGCGCGGCGGGCCGAAGGGAATGCCGTGGAACTGCGCGACGCGGATCATGTCGCGCATCGTATAGCTCAGCCAATTGGGATGATTGCGTTCGAAGAAGGCGGGATCGCGGATCGCGAGCGGATAGACCGGCCGGAGGTTGATCGCCACGTCATGGCTGGCGGCGAGCGCGCGGTAGCGGGCGATCGCGAGGTAGGAGTAGGGCGAGCGGAAGGACCAGAAGAGGTCGGCGGTCAGGGTCATGGGCGCATCTTGGCGAAGTTTGCGCAATCTGTCGATGTTGGCGAAAGTGCCACGCAGCGTACCGTTGCATTTAGTAGCAATAGCTATTATATCGCATGCCATGAGTGAGACGATCGGATTTCTGTTGAACGATACAGCGCGGATGTTCCGCCGCACGTTCAACACCCGCACCCGCGACAGCGGGATCACCGCGCTGCAATCGCGCGTGCTGACCTATTTGTCGCGCCACCCCGGAATCCGGCAGGGTCCGCTCGCCGAATTGATCGAGGTCGAGCCGATCACGCTGTCGCGGATGATCGATCGGCTGGCGGAATCGGGCATGGTGTGCCGCAAGCCGACCCGACCGACCGCCGCGCGTGGCTGCTCCATCTGACCGCGCAGGCCGAGCCGTTGCTCGACCATCTGCGCCAGACGGCACAGGCGGTTGTTGCCGAAGCCACCGAGGGGATGAGCGACGCCGAACGCGCGCAGCTGGCCGACCTGGTCGAGCGTGTCCGCACCAACCTGTCGCGCCGCATATGCCAAAAAGAAAAAGAGACCGCCTGATGGACCAGATATCGCCCACCCGCCCCGCCGCCGAAGATCAGGCGCCGCCGAAAGCCGCGCCCAAGGCCGATCCGTTGCCGCCGGTGAGCGAAGCGCCGCAGGCCGAGACGAAGGAGGCGCCGAAGTGGCGCACCCGCGCGCTGATGTTCGGCCTGCCCATTATATTGATCGCGGCGGGCGGACATTGTCACCTGACTAGCGGCAGTACATGCAGTCGACCGACAACGCCTATGTCCAGATGGACAAGGTGTCGGTCGCCGCCGAAGTGGGCGGACGCGTCACCGAAGTTGCCGTTCGCGACGGCCAGCAGGTCGCAGCGGGGCAATTATTGTTCCGCATCGATGGCGAACCATACCGGTTGAACGTCGCACAGGCGACCGCCGCGATCGACGCGGCGCAGGTCGAGGTCGGCAATCTGTCGGCGAGCGCCAACACATCGTCGGTCGACATCGCCGCGGCGCGCGAGGACGTGAAATTCGCCGAGGTCAATTTCGGTCGCCAGGCGGCACTGATGGAAAAGGGCTTTACCACCAAGGCATCGTACGACGCGTCGCGCCACGCGGTCGCCCAGGCGCGCGAGCGGGTGCGCCAGGCCGAAGCCGCCGCCGCCGAAGCGCGCACCAAGCTGGCCGCCGGGCCGTCGAGCGGGGTCAACCCGCAGGTCGAGGCGGCGCGGGTCCAGCGGGCGCAGGCGCAGGTCAATCTGGGCCGCACCGAGATTCGCGCCCCCAGCGGCGGCCGCGTCGCGCAATCGGACCGGTTGCAGATCGGCCAGATGATGGTCGCAGGGCTGCCCGCGGTGACGCTGGTCGACACCTTGCATCCGTGGGTCGAGGCCAATTTCAAGGAAACCGACCTCGCCGACATGCGCATCGGCCAGCGCGCCGAGATCAGTTTCGACGCCTATCCGGGGCTGAAGGTGCGCGGCCATGTGCTGGTGATCGGCGCCGGCACGGGCAGCGAGTTTTCGGTGCTGCCGGCGCAGAATGCGACGGGCAACTGGGTCAAGGTGACCCAGCGGGTGCCGGTGAAGATCGCCTTCGACGAAAAACCGTCGCGCGAAATGATCGCGGGGCTGTCGGCGGATGTCCGGGTGTTTACCGACGGTGGTGCGGTGACGGGGAAGTAGGGTGTGATGGTGCCCAACTCCAGATACAAAAAATCCGTTCGTGCTGAGCGTGTCGAAGCACCGCCCTTCTTCTCGACGTCGCAAAGAAAGATCGGCCCTTCGACAAGCTCAGGGCGAACGGGTTTGATTTTGATGTCGAGAGACACACGCTGATGGCCTCCCGCTCCCTCCCCCGCCGGTCGCCCGCCGCCACGCTGCCCGCCGACGAGTCCATCCCGCTGCACGCGCGGGTCCGGTATCGCGGGCTGCTGACCGTCGCGGTGATGGGCGCGTCGATCATGCAGATCCTCGACACGACGATCGCCAATGTCGCCATCCCGCACATGCAATCGGCGCTGGGCGCGACGAGCGAGACCGTCACCTGGGTGCTGACGAGCTATATATTGGCGAGCGCGGTGACGATGCCGATCACCGGCTGGCTCGCCGACCGGATCGGCCGCCGCGAACTGTTCCTGACCGCGATTGCCGGGTTCATCGTCGCCTCGATGGCGTGCGGCGCCGCCCAATCGCTCGAACAGATGGTCGCGTTCCGTTTTTTGCAGGGCGTTTTCGCGGCCTTTATCGGGCCGCTGTCGCAATCGGTGATGCTCGACATCAACCCGCCCGAACGCCACGCCCGCGCGATGTCGATCTGGGGCATGGGGATCATGATCGGGCCGATCATTGGGGCCGGTGCTGGGCGGCTGGCTGACCGAAAGTGCCAATTGGCGCTGGGTGTTTTACGTCAACCTGCCGGTCGGACTGCTGACCCTGGCGATGATGTGGGCGCTGCTGCCCGCGACCAAAAAGACCGGACGCCGGTTCGACCTGTTCGGATTTTCGATGCTGGCGCTGGGGCTGGCGGCGTTGCAGTTGATGCTCGACCGCGGCGCGCATCAGGACTGGTTCGACAGCGCCGAAATCTGGATCGAACTGGGCGTCGCGATCGCGTGCCTGTGGATGTTCGTCGTCCATATGTTCACCGCGCGCGCGCCGCTGTTCAGCCGCGCGATGCTGGCCGACCGCAATCTGGTCACCGCGATGGGGTTCATGGTCGTGATCGGGGTGGTGATGTTCGCGTCGATGGCGCTGTTGCCGCCGATGCTGCAAAATCTGTTCGGCTGGCCGGTGATCGACACCGGACTGGCGCTCGCGCTGCGCGGGGTCGGCATCTTGGCCAGCATGTGGATCGCCGGGCAATTGCTGGGCAAGATCGACGCGCGCTGGATGGTCGGCACCGGGCTGCTGACCGCCGCTTACTCGCTGTGGCAGATGAGCCATTGGTCGCTGATGATGGGGATGCAGCCGGTGATCATCAGCGGACTGGTCCAGGGGGTGGGCATGGGGCTGATCTTCATCCCGCTCAACACCATGGCGTTCGCGACGATCCAGCCGCAATATCGCACCGACGGGTCGAGCCTGCTCAACCTGTTCCGCAGCCTGGGCGCGTCGGTCGGCATCTCGATCGTCACCACGCTGCTGGGGTCGAACATCCAGACGAGCCACGAAGATCTGGCGGCGCATATCACCAACAGTTCGACCAGCCTGCTCGACGCGTCGACCGCCGACCGTTTCGGCATCGCCGGCGACACCGCGATGGCGATGGTCAATGCCGAGATCAACCGGCAGGCGGCGATGGTCGCCTATATCGACGATTTCTGGGTGATGATGTGGGTGACGCTGGCCGCGGTGCCGCTGGTGCTGTTGCTGCGGCCACCGAGGCCGGGTGGGCCGGTCGCGACCGCGGCGGATATGGGGCATTAGGGGTTGGTTGCTGGTGTCAAGAAAAGCCAGGCTTCAACGGCGCCGCAATCTTTCCTTGCCAAGCAGCACTTCCGCCATATCGCCGCCTGTCCGCACCGTCAGAATGAGCAGATAGGGAAGCAGGAATCCCGCTCCCCCGAAAAAGGCGACGACGGCCAATCCCAGTCCGGTGGCCGAGTAAGAATTGCGCCATGCCGTCCACGCCGCCGACAGTGTCAGAAAACATAGAAAGTCGAGATTGAATTGGCCTGGCCAAGCGATTTTGCCGATGTCGCCGAAGAAGACGGGCAAGAGATCGACGCCATGATGAGCGATGACGACGGTGGTATATATCGCCAGTATCAGCCACATAGCGATCAAGAGCGTTCGAAAAGCCGTCACAGCACCCCCCCGTTCTATAGCGTATTTGCCTTAATCTGCCCTGTGACGCCGATGGGCGCAATTGGCCGTTAGCGGCTTCTCCTTCTTTTCGTCATTCCGGACTCGATCCGGGATCCATGCGGCGTTGATCGGCCGGCAGCGCGCGACCGCGTGGACCCCGGATCAAGTCCGGGGTGACGGTAAGTCTTATTCGTCGCCCCCGCGAAGGCGGGGGCCGCTGGCGTCACAGTTCAACTGTTGAGCTCGTCGAACAGGTCACGCCAACCCGGGTTTGCTTCTGAAATCAGACGCAGCTTCCAAACGCGGTTCCATTTCTTCAACGCCTTTTCGCGGGCGATTGCCTCGTCGATGCGGTCGAAAGGTTCGGCGTAGACTAGTCGCTTCAGACCCCATTTCTGACAGAAGGTCGATCCGGCGCCGGTGCGGTGAGCAAAGATGCGCGAAGGCAGATCGGCAGTCACGCCGATGTAGAGAACTCCCATCGGCTTGTTCGTCACTATGTAGACATATGGCTTGCTCGTCGGATGCAGCGCCAGACCTCCAGCGGCCCCCGCCTTCGCGGGGGCGACGTTTTCTAACGAAAAAAGCAGTTCACCCCCGCGAACAGGGCGTCGATCTTGGCCGCGTCGCCGGGTTCGGCGAACATGCCGCCGACGACAGTGTCGCCGGTGCCGATGCTGAATTCTTCGCCCAGCGTGCTGTCCTCGAGGTCGACGATCGACACCGACTCCTTCGCCTTGGCGCGGGTCGTGCCGATGGCGATGCCGCTGGTCGTCGAATAGCTGGCGGCCCCGGGCTCGTTGCCCAGGAACCAGCCGACGAATTTGCCGCCCTGAAAGTTCAGCGTCATCGCATCATAGCGGGTGAACTCCATCGATCCGGCGCCGCATTCGGCATTGGTGCTGCGATCGTCCTCCTTGCCCGCGACATTGGCGAGCGCGGTTTCGGCCTGGGCGCGCGGGACGCCGAAGGCGAGCAGGCTGGCCTTGCCGCTGGCCTTGTCGATGAAGCGCAGCCCTTCGCCGTCGAGGCTGACCGCGGTGGTCGCCGCGTTCGGCCCGTCGGCCTTGGCCGCGGGGACGGGCGGCGCGGCAGGCTCTGCATCGGCAGGCGCCTTGTCCGCCGCGGGTTTGCAGGCCGCGAGCAGCCCGATCATGAAGAGGGTGGTGACCTTGCGCATCGCTCAACTCCTGCCGCGGGGGATCGCGATTACCAGTATCGCACCCAGGGCGGCGAACGCCATATCCTTTTGCGCGTCCCAGATGTCGCCTTGCTGGCCATTATAGCGATCGGCGGTCGCGCCCGCCGCGACGATGGTCAGCAGCCATTCGAAGATTTCGTAGAGCGCCGACAGGCCGAGCACCCAGCCGAGCACCGCGAATGCCGCGCCGCGCCGCCCGAGCCCGCCCCAGCGCCGGGCGACTTCGGCGACGGGGATCACCGACAACGCGCCAAAGGCGAAATGGACGAGGCGGTCATAATGGTTGCGGGTCCAGCCGAAGGCGTCGGACAGGCTGGTCCCGGTCAGCGCGCGCGCCCAGTCGTCATAGGGCACGTTGCTGTAGGCATAGCGGCCGCCGAGGGTGTGGAGCGCGAAAAAGGCGACGATGCAGGCGAGCGCCGGGGTCGACAGCGGCCAGCGGCGGAGCAGCAGCGGTCCGGCGACGATCAACAGCATCGTCGGGATATGCTGAAGCAGCGCGATTTCGGGATAGGGCTGTTCGATCTGTGCGGCGAGCAGCAGGATCAGCAGCGCGCCGAGCAGGCGGCGCTGGGCGGGCGGGGTGATGGGAGTCGTCATCCGGTCACCCTCACCCTTCGCACGGCTTCGTATCAAGCCGGCTCCCTCTCCCGCTGGGAGAGGGAGGGAGGTGCGAAGCGCCGGAAGGGTGAGGGCCAGAGCGTCGGGGTGGCGGAAGGTTGTCACCAGCGCAGCGACATGCAGCTGAGCCCCGCGTCGATATGCGCGATCTGGTCGGTGGGCAGCGCGCGGGCGTGGATGCCGCGCGCGGTCAGCATCGCCCGCGTCGCGAGCCAGCGGTCGCCGACCAGCACCGTGTCGCCGATGCGCAGGATATTGGCGGCGGCGTCTTCACCCAGCGGGGTCAGCACCACCTCCAGCCCGGCGAATTGCGGACAGTTCGCCAGTTCGGGCACCGCCAGGATGGTGCGGTCGTCGATCAGGCCGCAGCCGGTCTTGAAATGGAGGACGCCGGGCGGCGTTTCGGCGATCTCGGCGCGGTGGCCCAGTTTGGCGAGCAGCCTTGCCAGTTCCTCTGCGCCCGCGCGGTCGGTGCGCGCCGACAGGCCGATGATCACGCGGTCGGCGAGGCGCAGGATGTCGCCGCCATCGGCATGGCCGGGCCCGGCCATTTCGAGCAGGCGCGGATGATGCGCGGCGAGCGCGGCGCGGATATGCAGGACCTCGCCGGCGCGGCTGGGCGCGCCGGGGCGGAGCAGGATCGCACCCTCCGGAAAGGTCAGCGCGGCATCCTCGACAAACAGCGCGTCGGGAAAGGCTTCGAGCGGCGGCAGGACATCGACGGTCAGGCCGAGATCGCGGAGCGCGGCGACATAGGCGTCATGCTCGGCGGCTAGGCCGGTGAAGTCGGGATCGGGGCCATTGTCGGCGCGGATGCCGTGGACGGCCGAGCGCGCGGGCGCGCGGCAGAGGGCGTGGGTGAAGTGGTAGGGGGTGGCGGTCATCCGCTACCCTTACCCTTTCGCATCGAGCGAAGTCGAGATGCCGTGAAGGCGCACACCAACGAACGGTGTCTCGACTTCGCTCGACCCGAGCGGAGTTATATGTTGGGCGCTACCCCTTCTTCAGATGCCGACGCCCGAGCAGTTCGGCGATCTGCACCGCGTTCAGCGCCGCGCCCTTGCGCAGATTATCGCTGACACACCACAGGTTCAGGCCGTTCTCGACCGTCGGGTCCTCGCGAACCCGCGACACGAAGGTCGCGAAATCGCCGACGCATTCGACCGGGGTGATGTAGCCGCCGTTCTCGCGCTTGTCGTGGAGGACGACGCCGGGGGCTTCGCGCAGGATGCGCTGCGCGTCCTCGGCCGACAGTTCGCGCTCCATCTCGATGTTGATCGCTTCCGAATGGCCGACGAACACCGGCACGCGCACGCAGGTCGCGGTGACCTTGATCTTGGGATCGAGGATCTTCTTGGTCTCGACCACCATCTTCCACTCTTCCTTGGTCGACCCGTCGTCGAGGAAGCTGTCGATGTGCGGGATGACGTTGAAGGCGATCTGTTTGGTGAACAGCTGGATGTCCTTTTCGTCGCCGACGAAGATCTGGCGCGTCTGGTTCCACAGTTCGTCCATGCCCGCCTTGCCGGCGCCCGACACCGACTGATAGGTCGAGACGACGACGCGGGTGATCTTGGCGGCATCGTGCAGCGGCTTGAGCGCGACGACCATCTGCGCGGTCGAGCAGTTGGGGTTGGCGATGATGTTGCGCTTGGTATAGCCGTCGATCGCGTCGGGGTTCACCTCGGGCACGATCAGCGGCACGTCGGGGTCCATGCGGTAAAGCGACGAGTTGTCGATCACGACGCAGCCCGCGGCCGCGGCCTTGGGCGCGTGGATTTTCGTGGCTTCGCTGCCGATCGCAAAAATCGCCATGTCCCAGCCGGCCCAGTCGAAATTGTCGATATTCTGGCATTTCAGCGTGCGGCCGGTGTCGCCGATTTCGACGTCGAGCCCCTGGCTGCGCGACGAGGCGACCAGCGCCAGCTCGTCGATCGGGAACTCGCGCTCGGCAAGGATGGCGAGCACTTCGCGCCCGACATTGCCCGTGGCTCCGGCGACAACGATACGATAACCCATGATTTCTTGCCTTCTTTCTCTGTCCGTTTGTCCTGAGGAGGGGCTGAGCGAAGTCGAAGACCCGTCTCGAAGGATAGCAGCGCCGCGTCCTTCGAGACGCCATTTCCACAAGCTCAATGGCTCCTCAGGACGAACGGAGTTGGGATGCTATAACAATCTCTTCAGCTGAAACGAAAAACGACCGGTTCTGCGCTTTGGCGGAACCGGTCGTTTTGGAAAGCTGTTTTCGCTTGGGGTCGGGAAACTGTCCCTTAGCCCTCGCTGGCTTCCGGCCGGTAATCGCGGCGCTCCGCAATACGCGCCGATTTGCCGGTGCGGCCACGAAGATAGTAAAGCTTCGCACGACGCACGGCACCCTTGCGGATGACGGTAATGCTGTCGATGTTGGGCGAATAGAGCGGGAACACGCGCTCGACACCTTCGCCGAACGACATTTTGCGCACGGTGAAGTTGGAGCCCATACCCTTGTTCGAGCGCGCGATGCACACGCCTTCGAAATTCTGGACGCGGGTGCGTTCGCCTTCGACCACCTTGACGCCGACTTTCAGCGTGTCGCCGGGGCGGAAGGTCGGAATGGTCTTTGCCGCTTTGACAATCTCTTCGGCTTCGATCGTCTGGATGAGGTTCATGCCTCTAGTCCTTTTTCTTTTGCGGCGCGCCAGAGGCAGGTCGGGCCCGAGCATCGACATGACGCTCCCAAAGGTCCGGCCTGCGTAACCGTGTATGATCTTGTGCCTGTTGTTTCCGCCAGGCCGCGATCTTCGCATGATCCCCCGATCGCAGCACTTCGGGGATCGTGCGCCCTTCCCAACTCAGCGGGACGGGTATAGTGCGGATATTCGAGCAAGCCGTTTTCGAACGACTCATCGTCACCGCTTGAAGCCGCGCCCATTACGCCGGGAAGCAGCCGAATGCAAGCGTCGAGCAGCAACAGCGCCGCCATCTCGCCGCCCGACAGGATGAGGTCGCCCATCGACACCTGTTCGATCGGCCGCGCATCGAAAATCCGCTCGTCGAATCCCTCGAACCGGCCGCACAGGATGATCGCGCCGGGACCCGCCGCCAACTGACGAATGCGCGCCTGGGTGATCGGCGCACCGCGCGGGGTCATCGCGAGGATCGGCAGACCGGGATGCACCGCCATCGCATGATCGACCGCGCTGGCGAGCACATCGGCGCGCAGCACCATCCCCGCCCCGCCGCCCGCAGGCGTGTCATCGACGCTGCGGTGCTTGTCGGTGGCGAAATCGCGGATCTGCACCGTTTCGAGCGACCACTTCCCCTCGTCGAGCGCGCGTCCCGCGATGCTGTGCGCCAAGCGGGCCGGGGAACATCTCGGGGTAGAGCGTGAGGACGGACGGCGGCGAAGGTCATGGCAACGTCCAGTTTTCGACCATCAGTCCCGGCACGTCTGCGAAGTCGGCTTCGTTTGCGGTGACGAGGGCGACGCCTTGGGACAGCGCGTGGGCGGCGATCAACCGGTCGTAGCTTCCGCGCCGGAAAGGCAAGGCCGCATAGGCCTGCGCAGCCTTATAGTCGAAATCGAGCACCGGCACCTCTTCGACAAAGGCTTGCAACTGGTCGAAGGCGGGAGCCTTACCGCGCGTCGAACCATGTGCGACCTCGGCATAAGCGATCGCAGAGGTGACCATGTCGCCCTCGTCGCACTCGCCCGCCCGCGCCACCAGCCTGGCGTCGAGGTTCATGACCAGCGCGATGATGGCATTGCTATCCAGCAGATATTTCACGCGCCGTCATTTCCGTCGGCCTTGCCGGTCAACAGAGCCCGATCCTCGAACAGCCGGTCTTCCGGCGCGATCAGACGCAGGTCGGTGGCAGACCCTGCCACCTTCGCGATGTTGAATTTGCGTTTGGGTTGATTGACCGGCTCGTAGCAAAGAAACTGCCCGTGCTCGACAATCAACTCCATTTCGGTTCCGGCCACCAATTTTGTCCCCGCCGGGATCTGCACCGCCAGCGAGTTTCCCGATTTGAAGACCTTCACCTTATGTCGCGTTTTGTCGGAAGGCTTCAACCAAGGCGCAGAGCCGAACACCTGATTCAACGCGAACGCGCGTCGGTCTTCGCTCACTTCACTTCGCTTCGTCAATGGCCCATCTCCGTATATACATGATGTATATACGTGACCCATCAAGGTCAAGTCAGCGGTTCCCACAGGTCGTCGGGCAGAAGGTGCCGATCCTTGTCCAGTTCGGCGTGCAGCCATTCGCGGAAGCGTTCGATCTTGCGGACGCCGATGCGGTTTTCGCGGTGGACGAGGAAATGCGCGGTACCCGGCTGATAAAGTGCATCGAAGGGACGGACCAGCCGCCCCGCGTCGAGTTCGGCGCGCCACAACAGCGGCGTCATCAACGCGATGCCATAGCCGGCCTGAACCGCGCTCGCCTCCTGCAACTGGCTGTCGAGTTCGATGCCGCGGCGCTGCGGCGGCGGCACCGCGGCGACCCCTGCCGCAGCGAACCAGCCCGCCCACCAAGGATCGTTGGGAGCCAGCCGGTCGACGCCCAGCAAGTCGGCGGGCGCGGCAATGCCGTTCGCGCCCAGAAAGCCGGGCGCGCAAATCGGCGTCACATGGCTGCGATACAGAAAATCGGCGCGCAGGCCGGGCCAATGCCCGCGGCCGACGCGGATCGCGACATCGACATTGGTGGCGTCGAAATCGACCAGATCGTTGCTCATCATCATGCGCACCGCAAGGTCGGGATAGGCCAGTTGAAAGCCGCCGATTCCAGCCGAGCCAGGTGCCGCCAAAGGTCGTCATCGCGCTGATCGTCAGCACCTCGGCCTCGTCGCCGCCGAGCGCGGCGAAGGCATCGCTCATCGCGGCAAAGGCGCCCGCGATCGCGGGGAGCAGCCGCTGCCCGGTTTCGGACAAGCGCACCCGCCCCTTTTCACGCACGAACAGCGCTCGGCCGAGCCGGTCTTCCAATTGGCGCACCTGATAGCTGACCGCCGCCTGCGTCAGCCCCAGTTCGTCGGCCGCGCGCGAGAAATTTTCCAGACGACCCGCGGCCTCGAAGGTCCGGATCGCAGCAAGGGGCGGCAGCTTGGGCATCGGCAATATATAAGCTGACCTTATGATGTGACGCAAAGCTTTTGTTGGCGAAGCGCATCGCAAAGGCGCATTTGGAAACCATCGGATCAGAAGGAGATGCGTGATGAAAGACGAACTTTGGATGCGGACCTGGAACGACGGCCACCCCCGTTTCAGCGACGATTTGCACCGTGGTCTTGTGTGGCTGGCTGCTTCGTTCCGGCGCCTTGGCGCCCGGATCAAGCGGCGGGCCACCACCGCGAAACCAATGCCGTTGGCCGAGCCGCGGCACGATGCGGCCTGACCCTGTGGAACAAGGCGCATTGATGGCAGAACCGTCCAAGCCATAGCCGCGAGCTGGTCGAAGGAGTCCCCGCCCCCGGCGCCCTTCGACCAGCTCGCGGCTATGGCTTGCAAACAGACCCAGATTCTCAACGCGCCGTTAACCAAAAATCAGCCGCTGCGTGCCTAGCGTTCCCCCTTTATAATGACGGGGGTCGCATGGCGCGAGGAGCGCGAATTCTGGCGTTGGGCGCGGGGCTGTTGGCCGCCGCCACGCCTGCGCGCGCGCAATCCTCATTCGCCGACGCGACCAGCATGACGTGGGACGGGGTGCTGACCGGCATCTTTCTGGGCCTGCTACTCTTTTCGCTCGCCTATAATGCCGCCTTTTTCGGCTTGCTGCGCGAGCGCTTTCTGATCTGGCAAAGCGCCCGCACCTTTTGCTATTTCGCGCTCGCGGTGGCTCTGTCGCCGCTGGCCATGGGACCGTGGCTGGCGCCCGACAGCTTTGCGCGTCAGGTCTGGATCACGACCTTCTTCGATTTGAGCGTGGTGGTGTCGGGGGCGTTTCTGCGCTCTTATCTCGAGCCGGGGATGATCGGGCCGCGGCTCTATCGCTGGCTCGGCTGGCCGCCCGTCCTGATCCTGCTGACCACGCCGGCGACGCTGATCCCCGACGCACCCGTCTATATGATGCTGCGCAGCGTCGTGCTGGTCGCCATGCTGGCGCTGGCCGCGACGGCGGTGGTCATCGCGCTGCGGCGCGGCAGCCGCACCGCACGCTATCAGGCGGCAGCGTGGAGCGGTATCGGCGGCGTTTACGCGGTCAGCCTGTTCCATGACATCGTGCTGGGCCAGCCGTTCGCGAGTTTTCTGTTCCTGTTGTTCCCGGCGCTCGGGCTGGAGGTGATGCTCACCGCGCTCGGCATCCTCGACCGGTTGATGCATCTGCGCCGCGAGCGCCAGGAAGCCCGCGCCCAGGCCGACGCGATGCGGATCATCGCCACGCGCGACCCGCTGACCGGCCTGGCCAACCGCGCGCGCGATTGAGGCGCTCAAGCGACGATCCGCCGGTGCGCGATCGCGCTGGTCGACCTGCGACCACTTCAAGGCGATCAACGACCGCCACGGCCACCTCGTGGGCGACCGGGTGCTCTTGCCGCGGGGGTCGCGCTCGGTTCGGGATCGGCACTGGCGGCGCGGGTTGGCGGCGAGGAGTTCGCGCTGCTGTTCCGCGGCGCGCCCGCCGCGGTCGCGATCGCGCTTGCCGAACGGCTGCGCCAGCCGGATCGGCGCCTATGCCGCGCAAGTGGTCCCGTCGCTCGAACGGCCGGTGACCGCAAGCATGGGGCTGGTCCACATCGGCAGCGGCATGAGTTTCGGCGCGGCGATGAAGTCGGCCGACATCAACCTGTACGCCGCCAAAGAGAGCGGGCGCGACCGGGTGGTGTTTATCGAAGCCGCCTAGGGCTGGGCGACGCGCAGCCGCAGCGATTGAATCGTCACCGGAGCGGTCGGCGCGAGCAGCAACATGCCATCGAGGTGACCCTTGTCGCAATTGAGGCGGAAAGCGGTCGATAGCGAGCCGGTCGGTGCCAGCGGTTCGGCGGTCGGACAGGCGCCGACCTCGGCCTTGAGCTTTGCCAGTTCGGCGGACCAGTTTTCGGCCGACCGGTCGAGCAGGAAATTCATCGCCAGCTTGCCGCCCAGCGGTGTCAGATTGCCCGCGGCATAAGCGGCCCGGGTGGCGGCGAACATGTCCTCAATCGCTCGCGATGTCGGGATCGCGCGACTGCCGAGCAGCCCCGCCTTGTCCATCGCCACCGCGGTGTCCCATGCGGGGGCCGACGGTCCGGCATAGGTCCGGTTGGCAAGCGCGAACACCCCGACGCCCTTGTCGGGCATCAGCATCACATGGCTGCCATAGCCCGGATAGCCGCCGCCGTGCGCCAGCGTCAGCCCCAGATCGCAATCCTGCGCGACGCGCCAGCCCATGCCATAGGCGGTGGACAGCTTGCACGCATCGCCGCCGCTGGCGCCGTTGCGGTTGACCACCGCGGTGAAGTTCAATCCTTGCGCGATCTCACGCACCGTCACGCGCTTGACCGGGCCGTTATCGGCGTCGTCGCGCGCCGGCCAGGCCGAGAGCAGGAAGGCGACCCATTTCGCATAGTCGTTGGCGCTGACCTGGAGCCCGCCCATGCTGTTGAACGCACCGTCGATCATTTCGGGCTCGGCGCTCCAGGCGTCGTTTTCCCAGCGATAGCCGAGCGCATAATGCGCTTTCGGCGCCTTGGTCGCATCATAACCGCTGCTGGTCATGCCGAGCGGGGTGAGGATCGTCTGCTGGACATAGGCGGTGTAGGGCATGCCCGACGCGTTGGCGACGATGCGGCCGAGCAGCGCGTAGCCGAAGTTCGAATATTCATGTTGGCTTTGCGGAGGGCGGCTGAACGGCACCCCTGCGGCGATCATTCGGGTGAAGTCCGCTTGCGGCAGAACCTGTTGGCGGTCGCCCCACGGATCGTCGGTGACGAAGCCCGCGACATGATGGAGCAGGTCGCGGACGCGGATGCGCGGGCTGTCGGTGGTCGGATAGGTCCAGCCCTTCATCTCGGGCACATAGTGCTCCGCCAGATCGTCGAGGCGCAACTTGCCCTGATCGCGCAATTGCAGGATCGACAGCGCGGTGAACGCCTTGGTCATCGACGCGATGCGAAACAGGCTGTCGGCGTCGACCGGGCGTTTGGCGTTGAGGTCCTGGACCCCGATGCCCTTCGCATAGGCGAGCTTGCCGTCCTTCACGATCCCGTAGACCATGCCGGGGACGTGCGCGTCGGCCTTATACTTCGCGAAGATCGCATCGATGTCGGGGGTGAGTTGTTCGAGCGTTTGGGGGCGGGTTCTTGTGCCGTGGCCGGAAGCGGTGCCACAAACGCAACAGCCAGAAGAATGGCAAAGTTCGGACGCATCAAATCCTCCGTTCGTGCTGAGCTTGTCGAAGCACAGTCCTCCCTTCGACATAGAAAGGAAGAACGGCCCTTCGACAAGCTCAGGACGAGCGGATTTTTATGAGAGGACGGCGTTTACTCGACGAACGCCGCGTCGATCGTCACGCCGCCGTCGGTCCACGCCGGCACCGCGCTTGCGTTCATCGGCACCATGAAGCGTTTGCCGTCGGGCTTGGCGATTTCGAGGATGTCGCCGGCGCCGAAATTGTCGATCGCGACGACTTCGCCCACCGCGCTGCCGTCGGTCGAGACGCACGGCAGGCCGAGCAGGTCGTGATGATAATATTCGCCTTCGCCGAGCGGCGGGAGGGCGGAGCGCGGGACGGTCAGCACGGTGCCGCGCAGCGCCTCGGCGCCCGAGCGGTCGGTGATCTCGGCGAAGGTCGCGACTGCGCCCTGATTGGCGGGGCGCACCGACTTCAGGGTCAGGCGGCGGTCGCCCGCTTCAAACACGGAAAAGGCGCGGAGGGTGTCCGCGCCTTCGCCGAATAATTTGAGCCGCACCTCGCCCCGCACCCCATGCGCGCCGGCGATGGCGGCCAGGGTGACGGGACGGGTCGCGTTGGCCAAGATTTAGGCCTTGGCTTCTTCGCCGGCTTCTTCAGCAGGCGTTTCTTCAGCGGCAGGGGCAGCCGGAGCTTCCTCGGCGGGGCCGCCTTCGGCAGCCTGTTCGGCCATCGCGGTCGCGTCTTCGGCCGGGGTTTCGGCGGGGACGTCGTCGGCGACGGCATCGGCCACGGCTTCGGCGGTCGCTTCGCTCTTCACCGAACCGGTCGCATCCGATTCGGCGGCGGCGGGAGCGGCGGCTTCTTCGGCGGCAGGCGCTTCGGCGGCGGCTTCTTCAGCCGGAGCGGCTTCTTCAACGGCTTCGGGCTCGGGGGCCGGAGCGGCGGCAGCGGCGGCTGCGGCTTCTTCGGCGTCGATCAGCTTCTGCGCTTTTTCTTCGGCGCGTTCCTTGGCCTTTTCGCCCGGGACCGCCTTGTTCGGGTTGTTGCGCGCGGTGCGTTCCTGGACGCCGGCGGCGTCGAGGAAGCGGGCGACGCGGTCGCTCGGCTGGGCGCCGACGCTCAGCCAATGCTTCGCGCGGTCGGCGTCGAGCTTGATGCGCTCGGGATTGTCCTTGGCGAGCAGCGGGTTGTAGCTGCCGATGCGTTCGATGAAGCGGCCGTCGCGCGGGCTGCGCGAATCGGCGACGACGATCTTGTAATAGGGACGCTTTTTAGAACCGCCGCGAGCGAGGCGAATAGCAGTAGCCATGATATTTTCCTTTTACTTCTAAACTGAAATTCCGGTGTAATTACTTCTTTTTATTCATCAAATTGGCGAGCTCGGGCGGGATCGAGCCGCCGCCGCCGAGGCCGGGCAAGCCGCCCATGCCACCGCCGCCGCCCATACCGGGAATGCCGCCGCCGCTTGCCGAACATCGCGGCCGAGCCCCTTGAGGCCGCCCATCTTGCGGATCTTCTTCATCGCACCTTCCATCTGCCGCGGTGCATCTTCAGCACCTTGTTGACCTGCTGCACCGTGGTGCCCGATCCATTGGCGACGCGGATCTTGCGCTTCGCGGTCAGGATTTCGGGCTTCGCGCGTTCCTTGGGAGTCATCGACCCCATGATCGCGTCGAAGTGGATCAGCATCTTGTCGTCGGCGCCGCCCTGCGCCGCCGCGACGACGAAGGCGCCGTGCCCGGGATCATCCCGGCGAGCGCGCCGAGGCCGCCCATGCGGCGCATCTGGTTCAATTGGGCGCGCAGGTCGTTGAGGTCGAACTGGCCCTTGGCCATCTTCGCCGCCATCGCCTCGGCCTCATCGGCCTGGATCGTTTCGGCGGCGCGTTCGACCAGGCTGACGACGTCGCCCATGCCGAGGATACGGCCGGCGATGCGCGACGGCTGGAAGAGTTCGAGTCCGTCGAGCTT
>CBDIQD010000022.1:0-44047 GCA_965283845.1 Sphingomonadaceae bacterium | reverse complement strand
GTCCAGCGCCCGCGCATAATCCTCGATACGCACGGGCGTGCCAGTGAGCGCTACTTTGCCATAAATATCATACCAGCGTTGCTCGTGCCCGGGGGCAAGTTCGCTGATCCGCCGGCCCACCGCGTCCGCGAGACCGGTTTGCGCGGCAAACGCCGGGTTCACTTCGACAAATACATAGTCGACCGGACGACCGGCGTCGTCGAAGACCATGTCGAACACGCAAAAGCCTTGATCGACGCTTTCGAACAAGATGCGGTAACGGGCCTCGCTGTCGCGCAGCGCGGCATCGACGCGGCTTCGTTCCACCGCGGTGCGGGTGCGCTCGCCGATTTCCCGGATCAGTGCGTGTTCGTTGTCGGTCCATTGCCGTACATGATCGTCGTTGACGTACAGAACCGCGGCCAATCTGCCCTGCTCGATCACCGGTGCGTTGACGAAAGACCGCACTTGTCCATCCTCCAGCGGCCCGGCAGCAAGTGCCGTTCGTTCATCCTGGCGAATGTCGGCTATCGAAATGAACTGTCCCTGTTTCAGACTGTCGATGGACGAGCCGTAATCGCGAAGCTTTACCACGCCGGAAAGGGATTCGAGACCGGGCGCGGTCCAATCGCGTTCGACGTGCAGCGTTTCGGCATCCAGATCGACGGTGCCATAGCCGACGCGGCTGGCGCCAAGCGCGCGGCCGAGAATCTGTGCGGCCGCGTAGGCGAGATCGCCTTGCCCCTGATGATCGCGAATGGCGTCGGCGAGCTCGGCGAGACAAGCCTTGTTCACCTCATCGCGTTTGCGATCGGTGATGTCGATCGACACGCCCGTCATGCGGAGCGGTGTTCCATCGGCGGCATAGGCCGGCCGGGCCCGGATCAGGACCCAGCGCAGCTGGCCGGTGGGGGTGACCACCCGATATTCGATGTCATAATCGGCGCCGGTGGCAATGCTCTCCGCCACCGCGCCGGACATCCGCGCGCGGTCACTGGGATGCACCGCGTCGAGCAGTTGCTGATAGGTGAAAGATGCTTCGGGATCGCGGCCGAAGTTCTCGCGGCAGGTCTCCGACGCCGTCAGGTGATTGTTACGAAGGTCGAGCATCCAGGCGCCGAGGCGTCCTGCTTTCAATGTGAACCGCAGCTCGCGCTCGCTTTCGCGGAGCTCTTCGACCGAATCGCGGACTTGATACTGGCGCGACCGGGCTTTGAGCGCCGACCGCACCGCGCCCAGCATCGCCTCGGCGTGCAGCGGGCGTTCGAGCAGGACGGTGTTGCCCAGCGTCTGAAGCCGTTGCAGCGCGCGTTCGCTGCGCGGCGCCCGATGCCCGTTGGCCAGCACGATGAACGGCAAGTCGGACCAGGCTGGCTGGGCCGCGATCCAGTCGGCGAGCCGGTCGGCATCGCTGCCCGCCAAAACTTCCTCGGTGAGCATGACCGCCCCGGCATCGATCTCGATCGCTTCGAGCAGCGCGGCGATGTCGCGGCATATGAGAGCCGCGATCTGGTTTCGCTCGAACAGGTTGGCGGCGACTTCGGCATCGCGCCCGCGCGGTGCCAGAATGAGCAGGCGATTCTTCACGGCGCGATTGCCGGCCTCATCGCTCGATCATCGCCCAACTGCATCAGTTTCGATCCCTCGCCCGAAAATGTCGGTACACCGGTCAGCACATTCTGAAAGCCGCGCAGCGTTTCGCCGACCGACAGGCCTTGCTCGGTGATCTGAAACTCGCGGATCGTCCGTTCGTGCCGCGCGGTGCGCGTTTTGATGACGGAGATTGCCTGCCGCACTTCGCCAAGCGCCTCGAAATAGCGCAATTGCAATACCGTATCGGCGAGATAGCTGAGATCGACGTCGGACCGGATGTCGCCGGTGACGCCGTGCAGCCCGAGGATCAGGATCGTCACGATGCCCTTTTGGCCCAGATAGCTCAGCAACTCGTGCATCTGAAGAACCAGGAACTGCTCGTTCGGCATCGATTGAAGATAGGCGTTCAGACTGTCGATCACGATGATCTTGGCACCGAATATCTCGATCGCATCGCGAACCGCGCCGACGAATTCACCCGGCGACAACTCGGCCGGATCGATGGCCCGGATGTCCAACATTCCGGCCTCGATAAACGGTGCCAAGTCCATGCCGAGCGACTTCGAGCGCTTCAGCAGGGTCGGCAGCCGTTCGTCGAACAGGAAGTAGGACGCCTTGTCGCCGCGTTTCAGGGCGGATACCATGGTCTGGACCGATGCCGTCGTCTTTCCGACGCCTGCCGGTCCCGACAGCAGCGTTGCGGTGCCCGGCACGACGCCGCCGCCCAACAGGATGTCGAGGTGCTCCGACCCTGTCGATACCGGCGTGTCGTCATATTCGTCGCCGTGCTCGGCGGCGACGAGGCGAGGATAGACGCACAGGCCGCCCGGCTCGATCTCGAAATCATGGTAGCCACCGCGAAACCGCACGCCGCGCATCTTGACGACGTGAAGGCGGCGGCGCTGGGCGCCAAAGCCCGACAGCGTCTGCTCCAGCATGAAAACGCCGTGCGCGATGCTCTGTAGCTGAAGATCGCTGCCGCTGGCGCTTTTGTCGTCGAGCAACAGCACCGTGCATTGGCGCGCGGCGAAATATTGCTTCAGGGCCAGTATCTGGCGGCGATAGCGCACCGGCGTCTGGGCCAGCAGCCGGAGTTCGGACAGGCTGTCGATGACGACGCGGGTCGGCTTGATCTCATCGACCTTGGCCATGATGTCGCGCACGGTTTCACCCAGTTCGACCTCGCTGGGATGCAGCAGCGTCTGTTCCTGATCCTCGCCGAGGCCGTCGACCGGGACCATTTCGACGAGATTGATGTCGGCCAGCGACCAGCCATGGCTTTGCGCGACCGCGACGAGCTCGACCTTCGTCTCCGCCAGGGTGATGTAGAGAGCCGCCTCGCCCACTTCGGCGCCGGCTAGCAAGAAACCCAGGCCCAGCGTCGTCTTGCCGGTTCCGGGTGTTCCTTCGACCAGATAAATCCGCTCGCGGGTCAACCCGCCGGCCAGAATGTCGTCCAGACCGCGGATGCCCGTTGAGGCAATTTTTCGTTTGTCGATGATGTGTTTGGTCAAAATGGGCCCCTTATCGATATGTTTCAAATACACGTCGACGGAAAGGGTTGCCAGCAACTATGCTGCGACATTGTCGGAGGAGCGGAGGGAGGCAGCAGCCCTGCGAGAGCCGGAGCGCGACAGCACGGCGCGCTAATCCTGCAAGGCGCGAATGCCTTCGTCGATCCGTTCGAAATTGAACGGTTTTATGAGCAGGGGCCGGTCGGCATAGATAGCGGCAGCGGGAGCGGTAAAGCCCCCGTGCACACCAGAAACGGAATATTCCTGGCGCTCAGGGCTGCGGCGACCGGCTCGCTCGTCTCGCCGTCGGCCAGATGGACATCGAGAATGGCCGCATCGACCGACCGTTCCGCGATGACCGACAGGGCGCCTGCGACGTCCTCGACCACCGCGACGGTCTTGCAGCCGAGAAGTTCCAGATAGTCTTCGATCATCATGGCGACAAACGGGTCATCCTCGACGACCAAAATATTCACGAGCATCGGCAATCCCATCGGCCACGCGCCGACAAGGCGCGGTGTCCCACCCAATACGAGCCGACAGCCCAATATGTTCCGCGACTTAGGCAGCGTCGGCGACCGTATTTTTGGGCCGCGTGAGCGATCGGTATTGCGATCGCTCGCCTCTATCCCGCGGGCGCTATGCTCAGCAGCTCGACGGTGAACAACAGGGTCGCACCGCCTGGAATCGGGCCCTTGCCGTCGGCGCCATAGGCCAGCTGATAAGGGATCGCGAGTTCGACCTTGTCGCCGACACCCATCAGCGCGACGCCTTCCTGCCACCCCTTTATGACGCGGTTGAGCGGAAAGCTGGTCGGTTCGCCGCGCCTGATCGAGCTGTCGAATTCGGTGCCGTCCGTCGAGGTGCCGACATCTACGCGCTGACGGCCCTCTACGAGGCCATGGCCGCGCGCCGCTGCCGTCACGCGCATGCGATCCTGGCAGGCCAGCGCAGCCTGCTGGGCGTCACCCGCCGAGCGTCGGCGCCATTCCGTTCGGCAAGCGCGGCCATCTGGCGGTTGAGCCAGGCGGTTCCCTGCGACGGGCTGGCTTGCGCTGTCTCCGCCTGCTGCGCCGCGGCGACGCCGGTTGGCAACAGCCCGGCACCGAGGGCGGCAAGGAACAGGCGGGATAAGATTGCGTGGCGCATGGATACTCCGGTCAGGATTGATGGTTGGTTATGGCCCGTCATGCCGCAATGTCGCCCGCGTGCCGAGCGCGATTTTCGGCACTGGGCTATTTTCCCGGTCGATGCGGGCGCGGCAAAAAACATCGCCGGATCTGGCTGACGACAAGCATTGTCGGGGAAATTGAGCCCGCATCGCGGCTGAACCGTATCGCTGGCGCGACGAACGCCTCCGCCTCGCTGGATCAATTGGCGACGATATTCGTTTGTCGGGTTCATCTGAATAATCTCACTGAACGGAGAATGACATGCGCATGCTCAAAACGGCTGCAATCTCTTTGGCCGCACTCTCGATGGTCGCGGCACCGGTCGCCGCCACGGCGCAGGACAGCGCCCGCACGGCTTCGGTTGCTGGCGGCCAGAGCGAGCTTCGGCAAGGTAGTTCCAGCCCGGTCGTCGGACGTGGGCGGCCTGCTGGTCGGGATCGGCACGCCGGATACGGCCAGCTTCCTGGACCCGCTCGAAGAACCTGTTCTCGTTCAGCGGCGACGATCGCGCACGGGCACCGGAGGTGTTCGTGCCCGACTGCGTTCGCCGTGCATCACCGGCGAACCGAGCTTGCGCCGCGATGAATGAAGCCGCGGCGCTGCGACACATTGCGACAATTTTCCCTCGTTTCGGCAACTTGCTAGGACAACTGACGTCTACAACGCCTTCAACGGACCTAAAAATGGTCTCATGAAGGAGTTCGTTACGTGAACAAGAAAATCACATTTTTGACGCTGGGCGCGGCGCTGATTGCCGTGCCCGTCATCGCTGCCCCCGGAGCTGCCCCCGGAGCGCCGGGTGCCAAGGGCAACGTCACCATGACCCGCGACGCGGCGCAGGCGAATGCGACGCAGATGTTCGCCAGGCTGGACGCGAACGGGGACGGCAAGATCGATCCTGCCGACCGCGCCGCACAGCACGCCGAACGGCAGGCGAAAAAGTTTGCCGCCATCGATGCCGACGGCAATGGCAGCATCAGCAAGGCCGAATGGGACCAGCATGGCGCCGATCGCGCCGCGAAGCGCGCCGACAAGCGAGCCGATGCGGGTGCTCCCGGCGACGGCAAGCGGCCCGGCATGCGCGGCCCCGGCAAGCGCGGCGGCCATCATGGCATGATGGCCAAGGCCGACACCAACGGTGACAAAGCGATCAGCCAGGCCGAGTTTCAGACGGCCGCGCTCGCCCGCTTCGACGCGGCCGACGCCAACAAGGACGGTCAGGTGACGCCCGAGGAACGCAAGGCGCAGCGCGGTGAGTGGCGCGCCAAGCGCGGCGCCCCGCCGCCGGCTCCGGCTGGCGAATAAGCCATTTGGCAGGGATCGCCCGCGAACGGCACGCTATCCCCCTCCCGGCATTGCCTTTGCGGCCGGTCCCTGTCAGCTATCGCCCATCGGTCCCCGCGACCGGTGGGCGAACTAGCGTTTTCAATGGATTTCCGATGACCGACACCCCGCGCATCCTGTTGATCGACGATGAACCGTCGATCCGCGAACCGCTGGCCGAATATCTGGCAGCGCAGGGTTTTGCGGTGACCGCCGCCGCCAGCGCCGCCGAGGCGCGATCGGTGCTGCGCGCGCAGTCGGTCGATCTGGTGGTCAGCGACATCATGATGCCTGGCGAAGACGGCCTGTCGCTGACCCGCCATCTGCGCGAGACGAGCGCCATTCCGGTCATCCTGCTGACCGCGCGCGCCGAGGACACCGAACGGATCGTCGGGCTGGAAATCGGCGCCGACGATTATGTCGTCAAACCGTTCAACCCGCGCGAACTGGTGGCGCGCATCCGCACCGTATTGCGCCGGACCCAGCAGGGCGGCCGCGCGCTCGATCCCGGCGGCACCTGCTATGCCTTTGGCGATTGGGTGCTGCGCGAGGTCGAGCGCGTGCTGGTCGACGGCGAAGGCAATGAGGTCGCGCTGTCGTCGGGCGAATATCATCTGCTCCACGCGCTGCTCCGCCATCCGCGGCAGGTGATGAGCCGCGACCGGCTGCTCGATCTGGTGCGCGGCCGTGAGGCAGAGATTTTCGATCGGGCGATCGACAATCTGGTCAGCCGCTTGCGCAAAAAGATCGAGGTCGATGCGGCCAATCCGCAGATCGTCAAGACCGTATGGGGCGGGGGCTACACGCTGGCGTGCGAAGTGAAACGGATGGGCCCGACGACATGAAGCTGCGCCTGTGGCCCCGCAGCCTGATCGGGCAGCTGGTTTTTGCCGTCGCGGTGATGCTGTTCGTCGCCCAGGCGGTCAACTTCACCCTGCTCGTGCGCGGCCAGAAACAGCAGACGCTCGCGCATGGTGGCGGCATGGCGGTGGCGCGGATCATCGACGCCGTCGACCGCGACCGGCGCGGCGATTTCCGGCCCGGCCCCCCCGATCGCCGCAACGACCCGCACGAACGCGAACGCGCGCAGAAGCTGGTGATTTCGGCCACGCCGGTGCCGCTGCCGACCGGCGCGGTTCGCATGCCCGATCTGGCCGATTATGTCGCCAATCTGCTGAGCGAGGCCGATGTTGCTGCGCAGTCGGTCAACGCATGGGCGCTCCCGCAACGACCACGACTGCGGCCCAATTTTCCCGGACGGACGGTGATCGTTTCGGCGCAGATCGATGGGCGTTATTTCGCGGTGCGCAGCCGGATCCAGACCAACGGCAACCGATTGCAAGGCTTTCTGGTGTGGCAGACGCTGTCGCTCTACCTCCTGTTGCTCATTCCGATCATGGTCATCGCGTGGCGCGCCGCCGCACCGCTGCGCGACCTGACGCGCGCGGCGCGGGCCAGCCCGGCGCTGCGCGATGCCGTACCACTCGAAGAAGAGGGGCCATCGGACGTCCGCGACCTGATCATCGCGTTCAATAGCTATCGCACCCGGATCGCGACGATGCTGTCGGACAAGGACCGGATGCTCGGCGCCGTGGGTCACGACCTGCGGACGCCGCTCGCCAGCTTGCGGGTGCGCGTCGAACAGGTCGATGACGATGCGCTGCGCGACAAGATGATCGCGTCGATCGACGAAATGGCGGCGATGCTGACCGACATATTGGCCCTGGCACGGTCGGGGGCGGGAACCGAGGCGCGCGAACCGGTGGCGCTGCGCGGACTGGTCGAGGAACTGGCCGCCGACTACCGCGAGCGCGGTCAGGATGTGACGGTGGCCGCCGCTATCGATGCGGCGGTGATGGCGCGGCCGCTGCTGCTGCGCCGCGTGCTGCGCAACCTGGTCGACAACGCCGCCTCCTATGGCCAACGCGCCCGCCTGTCGGTCGAACGGGCGTCTGGCGCGGTGCGGGTCATCGTGTCGGACGCTGGCCCAGGGCCTGACCGACGAGCAGATCCGGACGTTGATCGAACCCTTTGCCCGCGGCGAACAATCGCGCAACCGCGCAACCGGCGGGTCGGGGCTGGGCCTGTCGATCGCGCGCGACATTGCCGAGGGCGAGGGCGGGACGCTGACATTGGTCAATCGCGCCGGGGGTGGACTCGATGCCGTGGTGACGTTGCCGCCCGCGACCTAAGCGTAAATCGCGATCGCCTGACTGCCGCTGAGCACCGGTTCGCCGGCGCGGTTCCACAGCATCATGTCCTGCACCGACAGGCCGCCGCGCGCATAACCGGTCTTAGCCGACAACAGCCACCAGCCGTCGTCGGTTTTCGGATCGCCAGTCAGCATGTTGACGGTCCAGTTCATCGAGCTGATCGGTCCGAATTCGCTGAACAGCGCCATCGCCGCGGGCGGCAAGGCGTCGCCCATCGCCAGCAAAGCGACGGCGGGATGGCAGGCGGGTTCCTCGACGAAGCGCACCCAGGTCAGATATTCGCCGACCTCGCTTTTCCATGCGAAGCGCGGGCCGGTGGTCGGGCGCATGTCGAAATGGCGCACGAACGACGGGCGCGCATGGTGGTCGGGCACTGGTTCGAGCGTTTCGGGCGCCGGCGCGTCGGGGATAGACAGGCGGTTGTGGTCGAGATGACTTTTACGGTCGCCCGAAAAGGCGAACACCGCGGCCGTGCCGAAACCGGCATCGCTCGACACCCCCGCTTCAACGAACAAAGACGATTTCGACTGGCGCAGCACACGCGTGTTCACGGCGCAATCGCCGCCGACCGGACCGACGAAACTGATCTGCGCATAACGCAGCGGCGTGTCGGTGGGGTGGAGCATCATCGTGCCCGCCAGCGCGACCGCCGAACTGCATCCCGCCATAAGCGGTGCGGCCTTGCATCCAGCCGTCGTCGATATGTGCCTTGGCCACGCCGTCTTCGGTGCGCAGCGTCGGAAGCAGCGCGTCGAGCGCGCCGGGGGAGGTGGAATTCATATCGACCTTCACTGTTAAACTCCCGCTCGCCCTGAGCTTGTCGAAGGGCCGGTCTTTCTTCTTGCGGTAGAGAGAAAGGACGGTGCTTCGACAAGCTCAGCACGAACGGGAGAGGGGTTATTCCTCGATTTGGAACGTCAGTCCGGCATGTTCGGTCAGCCGCGCGATCAGCGCGTCGCCGAGCAGCGCGCCCGGGGTCCACACGCCGCCGTCGCCTTTGTTCGCCAGCAAGGCGATGCCGGTTTCGGCCAGCATCTTCGACGTCGATCCATAGCCGGGGTCGCGGTCGCCCTGGACGCTGGCGCGGACGGTGGTGCCGTCGGGATATTCGCCGACGAACAATATGTCGTAAAAGCCATTCTCGCGCTCTTCCTTGCTCGGCCCCTCGCCGGGTTTCAGCGTCGATTCGCCGAACGGGTTTGCTTTTGCCAACGCCTCGGCCATCGCCTTGCCGGCGTCGCCGATCGTCGTCATCACCATCTCGTCATAGACCAGATCGGCGCCCCACGCGTGGCCGAGCAGGAAGTTGGTGCGGTGGACGTTCTTGGTGTTGATCGGTGCCATGACGAACGGTGCGGTCCAGGTCCCGGTGGCGCTGTCATATTCGGGGATCAGCCCGGTCGGCTGCGACGGCCCCTCGAAACCGGGGGTCAGCGCGAAGCTTGATCGCAGCAGCAGCGCGAGCGAGGGCTTTTGGCGATCGCTTTCAACGTTTCGGTCAGGCTGGCAACCGTGCCGCCCGACGCGCCGCCAGCCATCTTGCGGACCCGGCCCTTGACCCGCGGCGCCGGTTTGCCGTGACGCTTGACCGCTTCGGCTTGCAGGAAATGCACCCCGAGGTCGAAGGGGATGCTGTCGAAGCCGCATGAAAAGGTGATGCGCGCGCCCGACGCCTTGGCGGCATCCTGATGCGCGTCGATCATCTCACGCATCCAGCCGGGTTCGCCGCACAGATCGGCATAGGCGGTGCCGGCCTTGACGCAGGCCGCAACCAGTTCGCTGCCATACAATTGATAGGGGCCGACGGTGGTCAGGATGACCTTCGCCCGCGCCGCCATTGCATCGAGGCTGGCGGGCTCGCTGGCGTCGGCGACGAACAGCGGGGTGTCTGCGGGCGCGCCGATCAGGTCGCGGACTTCGGCGAGCTTGCCCACGCTGCGCCCGGCCATCGCCCATTTTGGGGCGTCCTTGCGGCCCGCATAATGGGCGGCGAGATATTCGGCGACGAGCCGGCCGGTAAAGCCGGTCGCGCCATAGACGATGATGTCGAATTCGCGGGCCGCGGCCATGGCACCCTCCCTTTTACGTAAACGTTAACCTGAGGCTAGCGCAGCAAGGGAGGGATGCCAAGGGGGTGACGGTCTAGCGGCGCCAGAAGGGCGTTTTTCGACGACGACGGTTTCGCTGGCCACGTCGGCGCGGCCCTCGGCGCGCGCGGCGCGCAGTTCGGCGTCAGACAACAGCGGTGGGGGCCATGTGCAACGTCGCGGCGACGCTGGCGCATTGCGTCATGGCTCCAGCGCGTATGGCCGTAGCCGAACAGGCTGAGCAGACCGCCGGCGATCGCCAGATTCTTCATCGCCGCCATCGCCTGCACCGGATCGGTAAATTCGCGGTGGAAGAACAATATGGTGGCAAGGACAAAGCCCGCCAGCAGGATCGACCACAGCCGAACCGCGATGCCGAGCGCAATGCACACCCCGGCGATCAGTTCGAACAATCCCACCGGGATCGCGAGCGCCCCGGGCAGGCCGGCGGCCGAAATCGCGGCGGTGGTGTCGTTGACGTGGATCAGCTTGTTGACCCCCGACACGATGAAAATCACGGCGATGAACAGGCGCCCGATAAAAACGGCAATGATGGACATGCGTCAGTCCTCCAAACGATGCCCCCGCGCCGATAATCTCAGGACGCGCGGAGCGAGTGCAGGTTGCCGCTGCCGCATGCGGCAGCGTCGCGCCCTGTTTGCCCCAGATAGTTGCCGGCGCGATCGGCGTAGCTGATCTCGCGCGGTTCATTGCCCTGCAGGAACAGGAACTGGCACGCGCCTTCGTTGGCGTAAATCTTGGCGGGCAGGGGGTGGTGTTGGAAAATTCCAGCGTCACATGCCCTTCCCAGCCGGGTTCGAGCGGGGTGACGTTGACGATGATGCCGCAGCGCGCATAGGTCGATTTGCCAAGGCAGATCACCAGCACATCGCGTGGCACGCGGAAATACTCGACCGTACGCGCCAGCGCGAACGAGTTGGGCGGGATGATGCAGACGTCGGTTTCGCGGTCGACGAAATTCTTCGGATTGAAATCCTTCGGGTCGACGATGGTGCTGTCGACGTTGGTGAAAATCTTGAACTCGGGCGCGACGCGCGCGTCATAGCCGTAGGACGACAGGCCATAGCTGATGCACCCGTCGCGGCGCTGCGCCTCGACAAACGGTTCGATCATGCCCTGCGTGCGGGCGGCTTCGCGAATCCAGCGGTCGGAAAGAATGGCCATGCCGCTGTTTGTCGGCGCGCACAGATTCGCGCAAGCGGTCAGTCGTCAAACTCCGTCGTTCTTTCCGTGCCCCTGCGAAGGCAGGGGCCCATCACCCAATTTCTCGCTTTCCAGCACTGTCGCGGGAGAACGCGGCGGCAGGAGATGGGCCCCTGCCTTCGCAGGGGCACGGCGCAGCGGAAATTCGAGATCAATCCCAGATCCTTAGGGCCAAAGGCGGCAGGTAGCAGCTCGCTGAGCTTGTAGGTCTTGACCGATGCGCCGTCGCCCGATGCGCAATGGACCAGGATGTCGGTTTTCGACCGCTCGGCTGCTTCGTTCAATATCTGACGACAGCGACCGCACGGATTGACCGGATCGCTGCCCCGCAGCGCGTCGCCGTCGGGACGGCCGCCGACGATCGCGACTTCGGCGAGCTGGTCGATCCAGCCCTCGTTGGCGATCTTCGCCACCGCGGCGGTTTCGGCGCACAAGGTCAGGCCATAGCTGGCGTTCTCGACATTCGCCCCGGTGACCACGTCGCCGTTCTTGAGCAGCAGCGCCGCGCCGACGTGAAAGCCTGAATAAGGCGCGTAGGCGCGGCTGGCGGCATCGCGTGCGGCGGCGATCAACTCATCACGGGTCTCGGTCATCGCATGTCTCCTTGCGGGCGCAGCACGTTCCATCCCACCGTGCCGTCGGCGCCCGACAGCCGCACATAGTTGTTCGCCTGCCACATCGCCCACGGATGCGCGCCATAATCGGGTTCGAAGAAATCGCGGCGCAGCCAGGTCGTGCGGGCGATACCGCGGGTCACCCTATATTGGCTCTCGAACGCCGGACCCGGCGCAATCACGCTGCGCTTGCCCATATGCGCCTCGATCTGCGCGAGGAAGGTCGCGAGTTCGGAGAGCAGTAGCGCGCGGGTCGGCCGGTCCGGGCAGCGATCGTCATAATCGAGCCACACCACCGCCGGCAGGGCGTCGGCGCGGCGGGCGACGTGGCGCATGAATGGCGGCCATGTCGGTCGCCAGCATGTCACGGATGTGCTTGTCGAGAACGGCGCCTGATTGCAGTCGCGCGCGCGCCGGCCATGTTGCCGCATGGATGGCCGATCGCTGCCGAGCCGTCGGTCCCCATAATGTAAGCGAAATCGGCCCCAGCGGCCTTGATCGATCCCCAACGGACATCGCCATTGCCGGCGTCGATCGTCACACCCTGGGTCGGGTAAAGTGTGCGGTCGGGGATCCAGCGCGCTGCCCACCACAGCGCGAGGCCCGCAGCGAGCAGCAACAGCACGATGAAGGCGCCGATGCGCCGCAGCGTGCGCGCGAGCCTGCCGCGCCAGTCGCCGCCCCGCTTGACCGGCTTTCTGCCCCTGATCGCCCCCGTCGCCATGCTCAGCCCTTGATGTGCAGGACGCAGATCAGCGTGAACAGCCGCCGCGCCGTGTCGAAATCGACCGCGATCTTGCCGTCGAGCCGGTCCATCAGCATCTCCGCCGCCTCGTTGTGCAGGCCGCGCCGCGCCATATCGACCGTTTCGATCTGCTGCGCGGTCGATGTCTTGATCGCCTGATAATAGGAATCGCAGATCGCGAAATAGTCGCGGATCGGGCGGCGGAACCGCCCGAGGCCCAGGATGATCGCCTCGAGCGGCGAGCCGTCCTCGCGGCTGATTTCAAAGATCAGCCGGCCTTCCTCGACGCGCAGCATCAGGCGGTAAGGCCCGGCATAGCCATCGGGGTGGCCGCGCTGCGGTACAAACTTGTTATCCTCGATCAGGTCGAAGATCGCGACGCGGCGTTCTTGTTCGACATCGGGATTGCGCCACACGATCGAACCCTCGTCGAGCTCGACCGAAATGATGCGCTGTCGGGAAGGGTCTGCGTCGGCCATATCGCCTGTGCTTCTACTTGGCGCGGGGCGAAGGGCAAGGGGGCTCGAGACGCTCCCTCTCCCGCTCGACACGAACGGAATTTTGAAGTTATCCCCAGATGCCTCCACGGCGGTGCAGAATGGCACGGCCTAGCCGGTTGCACCCGGCGCAGCGACAGAGCATGAAGCGACCATGTTAGATGTTGTCCGCCTCGCTCCCTCGGCAAACGCCGGGGATGACCGCCAATTGCCGCGCAATATCGAGGCCGAGGCCGCATTTCTGGGCGCGATCCTGATCGACAACCGAGTCGTCGAGGATCTGCCCGTCGCGCTGACCCCCGATCATTTCTTCGAGCCGCTGCACGGCCGTATTTTCCAGCAGGCGATGGCGCTGATCGAGCGCAACAGCATCGCAACGCCGGTGACGCTCAAGCCGTTTTTCGACGGCGACGAGGCGATGAAGGCGGTCGGCGGCCCCGGCTATCTGGCGCAGTTGACCGGCAGCGGTGCGGGCCTGATCGGCGCGCGCGATTTCGCACGACAAATCTACGACCTGGCGCTGCTGCGCGAATTGGTCGGAGTCGGCCGGGTCCTCGTCGACAACGCGCTCGACACCAGCGAGCGCGTCGATCCGCAATCGCAGATCGAGGAGGCCGAAACCGCGCTGTACCGCGTCGCGGGCGGCGAGGCCGAAATGGGGACGGTCAAAAGCTTCAGCCAGGCCAGTCTCACTGCGCTGCAAGCCGCCGAGCGGGCGCTCAATTCGGGCGGCCACCTGTCGGGCATCACCACCGGTATTTCGAGTATGAACGCCAAGATCGGCGGCATGCACAATTCGGATCTGATGATCCTCGCCGGACGTCCCGGCATGGGCAAGACCTCGCTCGCCACCAATATCGCGTATAACGCTGCCGAGCGCTGGCGCCGCGACGAAGGTGACGGCATTCCGCCCGAAAAGAATATGGGCGCCAAGGTCGCCTTCTTCAGCCTCGAAATGTCCGCCGACCAGCTCGCGACGCGCGTCCTCGCCGAACAATCGGGGGTTTCGGGCGAAGCGTTGCGCATGGGCAAGATCAGCAAGGAGCAGTTCCAGCAACTGTCGCGTGCGGCGCAGACGCTCCAGACGTTGCCGCTGTTCATCGACGATACGCCGGCGCTGACGATCGCGGGGCTGCGGACGCGGGCGCGGCGCTTGCAGCGGCGGCACGGCATCGGCCTGATCATCGTCGATTATCTCCAGTTGCTGGCGGGTAGCTCGAAGAGCGGCGACAATCGGGTGCAGGAAATTTCGGAAATTTCGCGCGGTTTGAAGACGCTGGCGAAGGAACTTCATGTGCCGGTGATGGCGCTGTCGCAGCTTAGCCGCGCGGTTGAACAGCGTGAGGACAAGCGTCCGATGCTGTCGGATCTGCGCGAATCGGGCTCGATCGAGCAGGACGCGGACATGGTGCTGTTCGTGTTTCGCGAGGATTATTATGTCGCCTCGCGCGAGCCCAAACGCCCGATGGAGGGCGACGACGTCAAGATCCACGCGGCGCATGAGGAATGGGCGGCCGAGATGGAGCGCGTCTTTGGTCTCGCCGAAGTGATCGTCGCCAAATCGCGTCACGGGTCGACGGGCAAGATCCGCATGCATTTCGAGGCGAAGACGACGAAGTTCAGCGATCTGGCTGACGAGAGTCAGGCGTTTGCGGATTATGAGTAGTTGATCGCGCGTCATGCCCCTGCGAAGGCAGGGGCCCATCACGAGGTTTCCAAACCGAGCGCCGCGCTTTGTTAGGGGGGCTGGAGATAGGCCCCTGCCTTCGCAGGGGTTTAGAACGCCGGATCGTTCGCCGGGTCGTCACCGATCGGCGATACCGCATCGTGGATGCCGCATTCGGTCTTGTCCCAGCCGCGCCAGCGGCCCGAGCGCGGGTCCTCGCCGGCCTGAACCTTTGACGTGCAGGGCGAACAGCCGATCGAGGGATAACCCTGCGCTTCCAGCGGATGACGCGGCAGCTCGTGCGCCTCGAAATAGGCGTCGAGATCGGCGCGCGTCCAGTTGGCGAGAGGGTTGAATTTCAGCCGGCCGCTGCTGCCGTCGAGTTCGAAGCGCGGCAAGCCCTGGCGCGTCGCCGACTGGAAACCTTTGCGCCCGGTGATCGAGGCGTCGAAACCGGCCATCGCCTTTTCGAGCGGCTTGACCTTGCGGATTTCGCAGCAGCCATCGGGATCATAGGACCAGCGCAGTTCGGTCGCGTCCTTGGTGGCGAGATCGTCCGCGTCGGGGGTCAGGTTGACGATGTTGAGCCCCAGCCGCTCCGCCAGTTCGTCGCGATAGGCGAGCGTTTCGGGGAAATGCTTGCCGGTGTCGAGGAACAGCACCGGCATATCGGGCGCAGCGCGGCTCACAAGATGAAGCAATACAGCGCTTTCGGCGCCAAAGCTCGACACGATCGCGGTGTCTCCGAGCAGGCCCGCGCCGATGACGCTCGCAACAACCTCGGCGGCGTCCTGACCGCGGAACAGATTGTTCAGGCGGATGACGTCGGCGTCGGTGAAGCGCGGCGCGACGTCGATCCGGTCGCGGGTGCGATCGACCGTCTTGTTATTCCGCTCGTCCTGAGGAGCCGTTGAGCCTGTCGAAACGGCGTCTCGAAGGACCGCGAAAGGTGCTTCGAGACGGGTCTTCGACAAGCTCAGCTCCTCCTCAGCACGAACGGATTTTTTGGGTTCACCCATGCCGCAGCTTCCAGATCGGGACCGCGCCGTCGGCTGCGCCCTGATAATGGTCGGGCCAGCGCGCCAGCGCCGCGTCGACATCGGCCGGGTTCAGATCCTTTTCGGGCGCGAAACTGTCAAAGCCGCAGCGCTTCAGATAGCCGATCTGATCGACCAGCACATCGCCCTGCGCGCGCAGTTCGCCGGTGTAGCCGGCCTCGCGCAGGATGCGCGCCGACGAATAGCCGCGGCCGTCGCGGAATTTCGGGAAGGCGACCTCGATCAGCGCGAGCCGGTCCAGATGCGGGATCAGTGCGCGCGCGTCCTCATCCGATTCGAGCCGCACCGCGGTCGCGTTCGACTGTTCGAGGAAGGCGTCGAGGGTGACACAGGGTTCTTCGCCGTCGGCTTGCAGATGCTCAACCATAGATCGCCTCCTTGAACGGCGCCATGCCGACGCGGCGATAGGTGTCGACGAAGCGTTCGCCGTCGGTTCGTTCGGCGAGATATTTATCCGTAACCCGCTCGATGGCATCGACGATGCCGTCCTCGTCGAAACCGGGGCCGGTGATCGTGCCGAGCGACACGTCCTCCGCGCCCGAACCGCCAAGCAGCAGCTGGTAATTTTCGGTGCCTTTGCGGTCGACGCCCAGGATGCCGATATGGCCGGCGTGATGATGGCCGCAGGCGTTGATGCAGCCCGAAATCTTGAGCTTGAGCTCACCCAGGTCGCGCTGGCGCACCGGATCGGCAAAACGTTGCGCGATTTTCTGCGCGACCGGGATCGAACGCGCGTTGGCGAGGCTGCAATAATCGAGCCCGGGGCAGGCGATGATGTCGCTGATCAGATCGAGGTTCGGCGTCGCGAGGTCTGCCGCGTCGAGCGCCTGCCATACCGCGAACAGGTCGGCCTTGCGGACGTGCGGCAGCACGATGTTCTGCGCGTGGGTGACGCGCAACTCGTCGTGGCTGTATTTTTCGGCGAGGTCGGCCATCAGGTCGATCTGCGCCGAGCTGGCGTCGCCGGGAATGCCGCCCAGCGGCTTCAGGCTGATGTTGACGATCGCATGGCCCGGCACCTTGTGTGCGGCAACATTTTGGTCGACCCAAACCGCGAAGTCGGGATCGCTGCGATCGATCGCGTCGGGCGCGCTGGCGTCGAGCGGCGGCAGCGCGAATTGGGCGGCGATGCGGTCGAATTCGGCCTTTGGCGGATCGATGCCGAGCGATTTCACATGCGCAAACTCTTCATCGACCTGGCGGCGATATTCCTCGGCGCCCAGCTCGTGGATCAGGATCTTGATCCGCGCCTTGTAGATATTGTCGCGGCGGCCATAGCGGTTGTAGACGCGCAGGCACGCTTCGGCATAGCTGAGCAGATCGTCAGTCGGCACGAAGGGATTGATGCGCGGCGCGATCATCGGGGTGCGGCCCATGCCGCCGCCGACATAGAAGGCGGCGCCGATGGACGCCGTCTTTCTCGACGATCTGGATGCCGATGTCGTGGAGGCGCATCGCGGCGCGATCTTCCTCGGCGGCGATCACCGCGATTTTAAACTTGCGCGGCAAATAGCTGAATTCGGGGTGAAAGCTCGACCATTGGCGCAGCAGCTCGGCCCACGGGCGCGGATCGGTCAGTTCGTCGGCAGCGGCGCCGGCCCATTGATCGGAGCTGATGTTGCGGATGCAATTGCCGCTGGTCTGGATCGCATGCATCTCGACCGACGCCAGGTCGGCGAGGATCGCGGGGGCATCCTCCAGCTTGATCCAGTTATACTGGATATTCTGGCGGGTGGTGAAATGGCCGTAATCGCGGTCATATTTGCGCGCGATATGCGCGAGCATCCGCATCTGCCGGCTATCGAGCGTGCCATAGGGCACCGCGACGCGCAGCATATAGGCGTGCAGCTGGAGATAGAGGCCGTTCATCAGGCGCAGCGGTTTGAACTGATCCTCGGTAATCTCGCCCGCCAAGCGGCGGCGCACCTGATCGCTGAACTCGGCGACGCGGGCGGATGCCTTGCATGGTCATATTCGTCATATTTATACATATCGGATCTCGCCAAAAACTGCCGTTGGTCCTGAGGAGGGGCTGAGCGTTAGCGAAGACCCGCCCCGAAGGACGGCCTGTGCACGCGGTGCTTCGAGACGCCATTTCGACAAGCTCAATGGCTCCTCAGCACGAACGGTTATGGAGAGGACGGGCATCAGATCACCCAGTCGCCGGCCGCGGGATCGGCGGGCTTTAATGTCAGATCGGGACGAACGGTCGGGCCAAGCGCGCGGATGCGGTCCTTGATATGCGCCGGACGCGGGCCCTCGGCGGTCGCTTCGCCATTGATGATATAGGGCGCGTTGACGCGGCGCGCGCCTTCCTCGGCGGCTAGGATCGCCTCGCCGGCCTCGCCGACGTCGGCAGCGTCCTCGATATGCAGCGACCAGTCGGTGCCGGTCCACCAAGTGACAAACCCTGTTTTCAGGTCGTTGCCCGTGAGCAGTTTCGATGGGAGAAGGTGTGGCCTTCGCGGATGGACCATTCGGAGGCATCGCCCTTCACCGAGCCCGCGAAGTAGCCGTGGCGGTCGATGAAGTCGCCTTCGAGGTAGGACATCTTCTCGAGGGGACCGAGGACGCGGGCGTCGGCGGTGGTCCAGTTCGAGGCGGTGATGGCGCCCTGCGCATTGGCGATCAGCTTGTCGGCGATGACATCGGCGTTCACCTTGAAAGAGCCGTCGGCGATCGCCTGCTTCATGCGCTCCACCTTGGCAGCGTCGAACTCCGGACTGCTGGCGCCGGCCAGCAGTGCGCTGGCGTCTTCGCGGTGGGTGAGGGGAAGACCGGCTTGCGCGGCGCAGCCCATCGCGGCGGTGATGCCGGGAACGGTTTCGCAGTCCACGCCGGCATCGCGCGCCGCGTCGAGTTCTTCGCCGCCGCGGCCGAAAATAAACGGGTCGCCGCCTTTCAGGCGGACGACCTGTTTGCCCGCAAGCGTCTCGCGGACCAGCAGGTCGTTGATCGCCTCCTGCTTCATCGTGTGACGGCTGCGCTGCTTGGCTACGCTGATCCGTTCGACATGGACCGGGATCAGCGCGAGCACGTCGTCGCCGACGAGACCGTCGTGAACAACCAGATCGGCGCTCGCCAGCAACCGCGCCGCGCGCAGCGTCAGCAGGTCGGGATCGCCGGGGCCGGCGCCGACCAGCCAGAGCTTGCCGGAAGAAGAGGGGGGCTTTTCCATGCACGGTAAATGGCCGCACACCGCCCGCATGGCAAAGCAGGGTTTTTTGACACCGGTGAAGGTAAAATTGAGCGTGCCCAAATGCCGTTCGCCCTGAGCTTGTCGAAGGGCTGTCTTTCTTTCTACCGTCGCGATCAGAAGGACGGTGCTTCGACAAGCTCAGCACGAACGATGTTGGGGTAAGTTCTCGGTGTTACAGATAGTTCTTGGTCACCAGCTGCGACCCTTCGGGATCGCGCAAGCCCACCCCGATCGATGCCCGCATCGCGTCGCTTTCCGAGCTTGCGACCGGATAGGCGCAATAATCGGCGGCGTAAAAGGCGCTTGGCCGGTGATTGCCCGACAGCCCGATGCCGCCGAACGGTGCGGCGGAAGAGGCGCCGTTGGTCGGCCGGTTCCAGTTGATCACCCCGGCGCGGGCGTTGGCCCAGAACTGGTCGTAAAGCTGCGGCGTGCCGCCGACCAGCGCCGCCGACAAGCCAAAGGCGGTGTTGTTCGCCTCGGCGATCGCGGCCTCGAAACTGTCGACGCGGATCACTTGCAGCAACGGCCCGAACAGCTCGATATCGGGGCGTTCGGGCATCGCGGTGACGTCGATGATGCCGGGGGTCAGGAACGGCCGGCCGGGGAACGGGCGCGTCATGTGACGGATCACCTGGCCGCCGTTCGACATCAGGATCAGGAAGCTTTCGGTCAGCCCGTCGGCCGCCTCGTTATCGATCACCGGCCCCATATAGGGCGCGGTGCTCGGCCGAGCGTCATGCCCGACGATCGGCATGGCCGCGAGCGTGGTCGACTTCCGTCGGTGCGCGTCGGCCAGGCTGTCGCGGGCCATCAGCCGCCGCGCGTTGCTGCAGCGCTGTCCGGAGAGCTGAGATAGGCCGACTGGACGACGATGATCGCGGCGGTGCGAAGGTCGGCGGTGTCCCACACGACGATCGGGTTGTTGCCGCCCATCTCCAGCGCCAGCATCTTGCCCGGCTGGCCCGCAAACTGGCGGTTGAGCGTCAGCCCGGTGCGTGCCGACCTGGTGAGACCCAGCAGCCCGTCGATGCCTTCGCCCAGCGTGCGCAGCGCCCGTTTCGGGGCCGCCGACGATCAGGCGCAGCACCGTTTCGGGAACCCCCGCGCTGTGGAACAGCTCAACCAGCTTGGCGCCGACCGCCGGGGTTTTTTCGGAGGGTTTGAACAGCACGGAATTGCCCGCGATCAACGCCGGGACGATATGGCCGTTGGGCAGATGCGCCGGGAAATTATAGGGGCCGAGCACCGCGAGCGCGCCATGCGGTTTGTGGCGCACCGCGTTGCGCAATCCCATCGCGCCCTCGATCCGCCGGTTGGGGGTGCGTTCGGCATAAGCGGTCACCGAAATATTGACCTTGTTGCACACCGATTCGACTTCGGTCCGCGCTTCCCAGAGCGGCTTGCCGGTTTCGCGCGCGATCAGGTCGGCGAATGCCTCGCCCTCGGCCTTCACCCGGTCAACGAAGCGCCGCAGCGTTTCGGTGCGAAAGGTGACAGGCTTGGCCGCCCATTCGGGCCAAGCGCCGCGGGCGATTTCAACCTCGGCATCGACGTCGCTGACCGCACCGCGCCACAGCTCTTCGCCGGTTGCGGGTTCGAAGGAAATCAAGGGATCGCTCATGGTCGTCCCGGGTCTTATCGGTGAAAGCGGGTGGCGGCAACCTGTCGGGCGGCATCGCGTGACGGATTGCTTGCGCCGCGCGGCGCGGTTGGCGATAGACGCGGACGAGTCCCGCGCGCCGGGACACGCCGGACTACACCCCGGGGGAACGAGCGAAGGGACGCGCCATTTTGGCCAAGCAGGACGCAAAGCAGGACGGGCGCCAAAACTGGTCGGACCATTATTGGTGGTCGGCCGACGGCATCCGGCTGCATGCACGCGTCTATGCGGGGCCGGCCGGCGCCGAACCGTCCGCCGGTGCTCTGCCTGCCGGGCCTGACCCGCAACGCCCGCGATTTCGAGGAACTGGCCGAGCGGCTGGCCGGCGACTGGCGGGTGATCTGCGTCGAGCTGCGCGGCCGCGGTGACAGCGGCTATGCCAAGGATTCGGCAACCTACGTTCCGCTAACCTAGTGCAGGATGTCGTGGTGCTGCTCGACGAATTGGGGATCGATCGCTTTGCGGCGATCGGCACCTCGCTCGGCGGGCTGGTGGCGATGATGATGGCGGCGACGCTGCCGGGGCGGCTGGTCGGCGCTGTGCTCAATGACGTCGGCCCCGAATTGCAGGCCGCGGGGCTGGCGCGGATTCGCGACTACATCGGCGCGGGCGGCAGCCAGCCGACATGGATGCACGCGGCGCGCGCGGTCTCCGAACTCAATCGCGCGGTCTATCCCGGCTATGAAATCCACGACTGGTTGCGGTTGACCAAACGCACCCACCGGTTGACCGCCGAAGGCCGCATCGTCACCGATTATGACAAGCAGATCGCGGCGCCGCTGCGGGTGCCGGGCGGCGGCGATGCGATCGACCTGTGGCCGGCGTATCGCGCGCTCGGCGACATTCCGCTGTTGGTGCTGCGCGGTCAGCTGTCGGACATATTGGCGCGCTCGGCGGGCGAGAAGATGGTCGCCGAATTGCCGCGCGCCCGGCTGGTCGAGGTGCCGCAGGTCGGCCATGCGCCGACGATGGACGAACCCGAAGCGCTGGCCGCGATCGACATCTGGGCGGCGGAATTGCCCGCCGCGTGACCGGCGCCAACGCCCCGGCGCGTTTGTTGCACCTTCATTCGAGCTTTTCGCTGGGCGGAAAGGAGGCGCGTGCCGTCCGGCTGATGAATTTGATGGGACCGCGTGCGCGCCACACCATCCTGTCTGCGGTGCCCGAGGCGATGGGCGCGCGGTCGGCGATCGATCCGGGCATCGACGCGGCGTTTCCGACCGATGCGCCGCCGCTGCATGGCAAGCCGGGACCGACCCGCTACCGCGATCTGGCGCGCTATATGCGGCAATTCGACCTGGTGCTCAGCTATAATTGGGGATCGATGGACGGGGTGATGGCGCACCGCGTCTTTGCGCCGTTTTGCGACCTGCCGCCGCTGGTCCACCATGAGGACGGTTTCAACGAGGATGAGAGCGCCAAGCGCAACTGGAAACGGAACGGGTTCCGCCGGCTCGCGCTGCCGACCACCGAGGCGCTGGTCGTCCCCTCGGCGCTGCTCGAACGAATCGCGGCGGACGAGTGGGGTGCACGGCGGCGTACCTTCATGATCCGCAACGGGATCGACACCGAAGCTTATGAGGCCAAACCATCGGTCGCGATCCTGGGCTGGAGCGGCGCGGAGGGAGGTCGCAATTGGCACCGTCGCCGGGCTGCGCAAGGTCAAGGACCTGCCGCGCCTCGTTCGCGCGGTCGCGACGTTGCCTGCCAATGTCCGGCTGGTGATCGTCGGCGAAGGTCCCGAACGCGACGCGATCGCGGCTGAAGCGGCGGCGTGCGGCATCGCCGACCGGCTGGTTATGCCGGGTTTCATGGCGCAGCCCGCGCGCTGGATCGGCCATTTCGACCTGCTGGCGCTGTCATCGCAAAGCGAGCAGGCGCCGATCGCGGTGATCGAGGCGATGGCGGCGGGCTTGCCGGTGGTCAGTCCCGATGTCGGCGATGTCGCGGCAATGGTGGGGCCAGAAAACCGGCGCTTTATTGCGGCCGACGAGGCGGCGTTTCGCGCCGCGCTCGCCGAATTGGCGGGTGATCGCGATCTGCGCGCCAGTGTCGGCACCGCCAACCGGCGTGCCGCCGCCGAACGGTTCGCGAGGCGATGGTCGCGGCCTATGAAAATCTCTATGCTCGCGCGCTTGGGGGCCGTCGTCTGTTCTCAGGGAGCTAGGCGGCGCGCCCATTGACTTTCATGGCCGTGTTCCGCTTACGGAAACGGCACCGGGGGCCGGTTTGCTGCGCGCGGCCGGTGGAGAGAAAGAGATTTAGAATGTTCAAAGGTTTGAAGCCCATCATTTACGGCGGACGCGAAGTCTGGCCGTTGGTCGAGGGCGGCAAAGGCGTGTCGGCAACCAACCATATGTCGAGCGGCGCATGGGCTGCTGCGGGCGGCATCGGCACCGTGTCGGCGGTCAATGCCGACAGCTATGATGCCGAGGGCAAGATCGTGCCCCAGGTACAGCGCGCTGACCCGCAAGGAACGTCACGAGGAGTTGATCCAATATGCGATCGCCGGCGCGGTCGAACAGGTCAAGCGCGCGCACGAGATCGCATGCGGCAAGGGCGCGATCAACATCAACGTGTTGTGGGAAATGGGCGGCGCGCAGCCGATTCTCGAAGGTGTGCTGGAGCAGACCAAGGGGCTGGTCGCCGGGGTCACCTGCGGTGCCGGCATGCCCTACAAGCTCAGCGAAATCGCCGAGCGCCACAATGTCATGTATCTGCCGATCATCAGCTCGGCGCGCGCCTTTCGCGCGCTGTGGAAGCGCGCCTATCATAAGGTGCCGCATCTGCTCGGCGCGGTGGTGTATGAGGATCCCTGGCTTGCCGGCGGCCACAACGGCCTGTCGAACGCCGAAGATCCGCTGGTGCCGCAGGATCCCTATCCGCGCGTCGCCGCGCTGCGCGAAACGATGCGCGCCGAGGGAATCGCCGATTCGGTGCCGATCGTGATGGCCGGCGGCGTCTGGTATCTGCGCGATTGGGAAAACTGGATCGACAATCCCGAGCTGGGCCAGATCGTCTTTCAATACGGCACCCGCCCGCTGCTGACCGAAGAAAGCCCGATCCCGCAGGCGTGGAAAGATCGCCTCCGCACCCTCGACGACGGCGACGTGCTGCTGCACCGCTTCTCGCCCACCGGCTTTTATTCCAGCGCGGTGCGCACGCCGTTCCTGCGCGATCTCGAATCGCGGTCGGAGCGCCAGATCCCCTATTCGAAGCAGGAAGCTGGCGATCATATCGTCCAGCTCGACGTCGGGGTGAAGGGCAAGAATTTCTGGGTCACCCCCATGACCGCGCCCGCGCCCGCGACTGGGCGGCGGAAGGTTACACCGAGGCGCTGAAAACCCCCGACAACACGGTGGTGTTCGTCACCGACGCCGACAAGTCGGTGATCCGCAAGGACCAGACCGATTGCATGGGCTGCTTGTCGCATTGCGGCTTTTCGTCGTGGAAGGACCATGACGATTACACCACCGGCTACCTCGCCGACCCGCGCAGCTTCTGCATCCAGAAGACGCTGCAGGACATCGCGCACGGCGGCGATCCCGAACAAAATCTGATGTTTGCCGGCCATGCCGCATTCAATTTCAAGACCGATCCCTTTTATTCGAACAACTTCACCCCGACGGTGAAGCAATTGGTCGACCGGATTTTGACGGGGGATTGAGGCGCGCCCTTGGTCAATTTGGACTCGCACAAAGCCACGAAGCCACAAAGGGCAAGCCCCAATTACCGTTCGCCCTGAGCTTGTCGAAGGGCCGTTGTTTCCTTCCGCGGAAGAGGAAGAACGGTGCTTCGACAAGCTCAGCACGAACGGCGCTTGGTTAATCTTTGTGGCTTCGTGGCTTTGTGCGAGCCAAATTCAGAGCGCGCGCTTAGACCCACCCCTCCAGCACCTGATCCTGCGGGCGATGGCCGTCGCACCAGGCGCGGATGTTGGCGATGACTTTTTCGCCCGACGCCTCGCGGCCCTCGATCGTTGCCGAGCCCAGATGCGGGAGCAGCACGACATTGTCGAGCGCGAGCAGCGCCGGATCGACCGCGGGTTCGTGGGTGTAGACGTCGAGCCCGGCGCCGGCGATGCGGCCGGTCTGGAGCGCCGCGATCAGCGCCGCCTCGTCGACGATCTCGCCGCGCGCGGTGTTGATCAGATAAGCGGTCGGCTTCATCGACCCGATGCGCGCCGCATTGACCATCTCGTGCGTTTCGGCGGCTGCGCGGGCAGTGCAGCGTGATGATGTCAGACTGGGCCGACCAGCGCATCGAGATCGGGCTCGATAGCTCGCGCCGAGCATCTGCTCGAGGCTCTCGGGCAGGCGGCGGCGGTTGTGATAGCGGATCGACCATGCCGAAACCGCGCGCGCGGCGCGCCACCGCCTGCCCGATACGCCCCATGCCGATGATCCCGAGCAGCTTGCCGCCGACGCTCACCTCGATCTCAGCATTCTCGCCGGCCTGGTGCGCGATCCGTCAGGATGCGCGCACCTTCCGCCAGCCGGCGCGGGGCGGCGAGGATCAGCGCCATCGTCATGTCGGCGGTGTCCTCGGTGAGAACGTTCGGCGTGTTGGTAACGGTGATGCCCTTGGCGCGCGCTGCCGCCAGGTCGATATGATCGACCCCGGCGCCGAAATTGGCGATCAGTTTCAGCCGCTCGCCCGCCGCCGCGATGACGTCGGCGTCGATCGTGTCGGTCACCGTCGGCACGAACACGTCGCAGTCGGCGACTGCGGCTTTCAACTGCTCGACCGAATAAGCCTCATCGCGCGCCGAGAGCGACACATCGAACAATTCGGCCATCCGCGCCTCGACATGCGGCATCAACTGGCGGGTGACGATGACGCGCGGGCGTTTGGGGCGGGATGAATCGGGCATGGCCGCCGATAGAGCGCGCCGACGGGCAGGGGTCAAGGGGCAGCCGCTCGCCTTTCTATGGGCGACGGGACGTTTGTAGGCCGCGCCCGGTTGATAATGCGCGCCGATTTTGACAAGGGTTAGCGATGACCAGCCGAAAAATTGCCCTGATTTTGCTCAGCCTTGCCGTTGTCGGACCGGCATCGGCGCAATCCGACCCCGTGTCGCTGCCCTATTGGGCGTCGATCAGCGTCGACGAAGCGCGGATGCGCAAGGGGCCGTCGCCCGACGTGCCGGTGATCTGGGAGTATCGTCGCAAGGATTTGCCGGTCAAGGTTGTCGCGCGGTTCGAGACCTGGCGCAAGATCGAGGATCCCGACGGGACGCAGGGCTGGATGGCGGCGCGGCTGCTCAGCCGGACACGCACCGCGATCGTGACGGGTGAAATCCGTCCGCTGCGCGACGCCGCGAGCCTGTCCGCAGGCGTCGCCTATCGCGCCGAACCCGGAGTGGTCGGCCGCATCACCGACTGCAAGGACGGCTGGTGCCTGTTCGACGTCAAGGGCCGCAAGGGCTGGATCCAGACCGACCATATCTGGGGCGACTGAACCCAGCTCAGCGCTTGGAAGCCGGAAGCGCTATTTCTTCCGGGGCGTCACCGTCACCACCGTGCCTTCGGGCGAAGTGGCGGTAAAGCTGCCGTCGGCACCGGGCTTGGTGACGTCCCAGCATGCGCCCAAGGCGTCGCCTTCGGGATCGAAACAATCCTTGCCGTCCTTGCTGGCGTAAAGACCTTTGACGATCTCGCCCTTCGCGCTGGTGTCGACATAGGTGCCGTCGGCGTTGATCACCGTCGTCGCCATCGTCCCATCGGCCATTTTGACGTCATAAGTTCCGGTTTTGGTTCCCGAGTCGGCCACCGCCGCCGGCGTGGTCGCTTCGGCCGGTGTAGCGGCGATTTCTTTCGATTCTTCAGCCTTTTGCGAACAGGCCGAAAGCGCGACAAGCGCGGTGAACAGAAGCAGTTTTTTCATGGCAATGTCTCCCCACAAGAACCCGTGCAGGCTATGCCTTTGGGGAGAGAGCGGCAACGACAATCGCCATGAAAAAAAGAGGGCCGATGGTTGCCCACCGACCCTCTTCCGTCGTTCGAATCTTATCTATCGCTTAGCGGCGCCAGTTGAAGTGGTTGCGGTAAACCTGGACCACCTTGCCGTTGCGCTGGTTGACGAGCAGCAGGTCGTTATAGTGACGCACATAGGTCAGGTTGCGACCTGCGCGCGGCACGCCCCAGCGGCTGTCCCAGGTCGGGCGATAGGCCGCGCCGTAATAGTTCGAGCGCAGCGTCGAACCAACGCGGAACTGCTGATATTTGAACGGCGCGCGATAGTTCTGATAACGGCTTTCCTGGCGCCAATCGCGGCGGTCCTCGCGCAATTCCTGACGCGCGTCACGCACGTCGCGGCGTTCCTCGCGGACGTCGCTGCGATCGCCATAGCGTTTCGCGTCGCGCAGATCGCGCTGCTGTTCACGGACTTCCTGGCGGCTGTCGCGGACTTCGCCGCGGGTCTGGGCCTGGGCTACGCCCGGAACCATCATCGCGGCGATCAGGCCGGCAGTGAGAAATTTGCTCTTCATTGGTCTATCCTTTCAATCCGTCAGGGGGAGGGGACTGCCCGATGACAAGGATAGGTTTACGCGAGTCGATTTGAATTGTTCCAGAACAGCGCGTTTATTTTCAGGACATTAGTGTCGCAAATTGTCGCAGCAAGACGACGAACCGGCGCCGGTGTGCGACGGCGCAGAGCGACCTTTGAAATCCGCCATCAAATCAGTTCGATCGCGACCGCGGTGGCTTCGCCGCCGCCGATGCACAGGCTGGCGATACCGCGCGTCTTGCCATGGCGTTGCAACGCCGCGATCAGCGTCGCGATGATGCGGGTGCCGCTGGCGCCGATCGGGTGGCCCAGCGCGGTGGCGCCGCCGTGAACGTTGATCTTGTCGTGCGGAATGCCGAGGTCGTGCATCGCGAACATCGCGACGCAGGCAAAGGCCTCGTTCACTTCAAACAGGTCGACGTCGCCGATCGTCCAGCCGGCCTTCGCCAGCACCTTGTTGATCGCGCCGACCGGGGCGATCGTGAAATCCTTGGGCTCCTGCGCGTGCGCGGCGTGAGCGACCAGGCGGGCGACGGCTTTGGCGCCCTTGGCATCGGCGACCGACTGGCGGGTCAGCACGACCGCGGCGGCGCCGTCCGAAATCGACGAGCTGGTCGCGGCGGTGATCGTCCCGTCCTTGGCGAAGGCGGGCTTCAGCGTCGGGATCTTGTCGGGCATCGCCTTGCTCGGTGCTTCATCGGTGTCGACGATGACGTCGCCCTTGCGGCCTGCGATGGTAACCGGCGCGATTTCGCTGACGAAGGCGCCGTCGGCAATCGCACCCTTGGCGCGGCTCAGCGATTCGAGGGTGTAATCATCCTGCGCCTGGCGGCTCAGCTGATAGGCATCGGCGGTATCCTGGGCAAAAGTGCCCATCGCACGGCCCGCTTCATACGCGTCTTCGAGGCCGTCGAGGAACATATGGTCATAGGCGGTGTCGTGGCCGATCCGCGCGCCCGCAGCGGTGCTTCTTGAGCAGGTAGGGGGCGTTGGTCATCGATCTCCATGCCGCCCGCCACGACCAGGTCGATCGCTGCCGGCGGCGAGCGCCTCGGCGCCCATGATCACGGTCTGCATGCCCGACCCGCACACCTTGTTGACGGTCGTCGCCTGCACCGATTTGGGCAGACCAGCCTTGATCGCGGCCTGACGCGCCGGCGCCTGGCCCAGCCCGGCGGGGAGGACGCAGCCCATATAAATGCGTTCGATATCGTCGCCCGACACGCCCGCGCGCTCGACCGCCGCCTTGACCGCGGTGGCGCCCAGATCGGTCGCGCTCGCGTCGGACAGGCTGCCCTGCATGCTGCCCATCGGGGTGCGGGCATAGGACAGGAAGACGACGGGATCGGTGGCGGTCATGGCGGAAGACTCCGTTAGGGAAACAAGCTTTGGCGGCCCGATTAGCGGCTTTGCTGCAAATGCGAAAGAGCCTCGACTGAGATAAGCGGCCGGTTTCATCTTGCAACCCGCCTTGGCGCATGGTCAAACACGCGCCATCAACCGAGGGAGACGGGCAATGGCAACGGTCGCAACCGATATCACAGGCGAAACGCAGCGGATGAGCCAGGTGCTCGCGGCGCAAAAGGCGAGCTTTACCGCCGCGATGCCCGAAAGCCTGGCGGTCCGCCGCGACCGCATCGACCGCGCGATCGCGCTGCTCGTCGACAATGCCGAGGATTTCGCCAAGGCGGTGAGCGAGGATTTCGGCCATCGCAGCCGCGAACAGACGCTGATGACCGACATCATGCCGTCGGTCAGCGCGCTGAAGCATGCGAAAAAGCATATGGCGAACTGGGCAAAGGGCGAAAAACGCAAACCGACCTTCCCGCTCGGGCTGCTCGGCGCCAAGGCCGAGGTCGTCTTTCAGCCCAAGGGTGTCGTCGGCGTCGTCGCGCCGTGGAATTTCCCCGTCGGCATGGTGTTCGTGCCGATGGCGGGCATATTGGCGGCGGGCAACCGCGCGATGATCAAGCCGAGCGAGTTCACCGAACATGTCTCGGCGCTGATGGCGCGGCTGGTCCCCGAATATTTCGACGAGAGCGAGATGGCGGTGTTCACCGGTGATGCCGACGTCGGGGTCGCGTTTTCGAAGCTCGCGTTCGACCATATGATCTTCACGGGGGCGACGAGCGTCGGCAAGCATATCATGCGCGCCGCGGCGGACAATCTCGTGCCGGTGACGCTCGAACTCGGCGGCAAATCGCCAACCTTCATCGGGCGCAGCGCGAACCAGGATCTGGTCGGCCAGCGCGTCGCGCTCGGCAAGATGATGAACGCGGGACAAATCTGCCTCGCCCCCGATTATCTGCTCGTCGCCGAAGATCAGGAGGGCGCGGTGATCGACAGCGTCACCAAGGGTGCGGCGCGCGCTGTATCCGACCTTGCTCGCCAACGACGATTACACGTCGGTGGTGAACACCCGCAACTACGACCGGCTGCAATCCTACCTCACCGACGCGCGCGACAAGGGCGCCGAGGTGATCGAGGTCAATCCCGGCGGCGAGGATTTCGCCAGCTCGAACGGCCACAAGATGCCGCTCCACATCGTGCGCAACCCGACGTCGGACATGAAGGTGATGCAGGAGGAAATCTTTGGCCCGATCCTGCCGGTCAAGACCTACAAGACGATCGACGATGCGATCGATTATGTGAATGCGAACGACCGCCCGCTCGGCCTCTATTATTTCGGGCAGGACAAGAGCGAGGAGGACCGCGTGCTAACGCGGACGATCTCGGGCGGCGTGACGGTCAACGATGTGCTGTTCCACAACGCGATGGAAGACCTGCCATTCGGCGGGGTCGGGCCTTCGGGCATGGGTTCCTATCACGGGGTCGACGGGTTCAAAACCTTCAGCCATCCGCGCGCGGTGTATCGCCAGCCGAAGCTCGACGTCGCGGGGCTGGCGGGTTTCAAGCCGCCCTATGGCAAGGCGACGGCAAAGACGCTGGCGAAGGAATTGAAGAAATAGGCTTCAGTTTTAGATTTCGTCATTGCGAGCGAAGCGAAGCAATCCAGGAGCGGCCATGCGCCAACGTCTGCCAGCGGTCTACATCGTTTCCAATCGGCGCAATGGAACGCTCTATACTGGGGTGACGGCACATCTCGTTCAACGGATATGGCAGCATCGCGAAGGCCTTGGGGGTTTTTCGAAGCGCTACGATTGCAGGCTTCTGGTCTGGTTCGAAATGCACTCAACGATGGAATCCGCGATCGCGCGCGAAAAGCAGATCAAAGCCGGAAACCGCGCGAAAAAGGTGGCGTTGATCGAAGCTGAAAATCCGCTCTGGAACGACTTGTGGCCTACGATTCTAGACGGTAGCGAGTGACGCTCTGGATTGCTTCGCTTCGCTCGCAATGACGATTTTGAGCAAATGCGGCCTAATCCTTGCCGGCGATCTTGATGTCCTTGCCCAGCAACGTTTTTACATACACGCGCTGCACCAGCACATAGACCACGACGGTCAGCGGCGCCGCGAGCAGGACGCCGAGGAAACCGAACAGCACCCCCGCGGCGACCACCGCGAACAACAGCACCGCGGGCGGCACATCGACCGCCTGTTTCTGGATCATCGGTTGCAGGAAATTGCCCTGCAGCTGCTGGATCACCAGGAACAGGGCGAGCGTCCATAGCGCGGTGGCGGGTGACACGGTAAAGGCAAGCAACACCGCAGGCAGTCCCGCAATGATCGGGCCGATCATCGGGATCACGTCAAGCAACCCGGCGATCAGGCCGAGCCCGCCCGCGGCGGGTACCCCGAGCAGCGCCAATCCAGCCCAGGTGAATGCCGCGACGACGAGCGAGGACACCGCTTGGCCGACCATCCATCCTTTCAATCCGCGCGCCGCGTCGCCCAGTGCGAGCGCCGCCGTTGGTTCGGCCTTGGCGGGCATCAGCAACAGCATGCCCCGCCGGTAGGTTGCAGGATCGCTGGCGAAAAAGATCGCCGCGACCAGCACCAGGACGAAATCCGCCAGCCCGCTGCCAGCCGCGAGCGCGTATCCGCCGGCCTGCGACGCAAGCCGGGAAATATCGTCGCCGCCGATCGCCGCCAGTTCGCGCACTCGCGAACCCAGGCCGTAGCGGTCGAGAAACGCCTCGACGCCCTGCAACGCGCGCGGGACCTGGTCGCGGATCGTATCGACTTCGCGGGCCAATTGTGATCCGAACAGCGCAAAGACCCCGACGAACAGCGCGATGATCCCGGCAACCGACAGCGCCAGCGCGATCCCGCGTTTCATTTTTGTGCGGCGGACCAGCCAGTCGGCAATCGCATCGAAGATCGCCGCGAGCACGATCGCCGCAAAAACGAGCATGAAAAAGCGCGTCAGCTCGATCGCGACCCATGCGACGGCGATGATCGCCAACACGATCACCGCCGCGCTCGCGATCCGCCCGGGGCTGAACGCTGGCGCAGCGGCGGTTTTGGCGCGTGCAGCGGGTGAAGCGGATGGGGCAGGGACTGCCTTGATCTTGTCGGTCATCGCACCGTCTTATGCATGATGCCGCTTATCCACTAGACTAAAACCATCTTTCTGTGGCAACGGCTCGTGTGCATCGGCTGCCGACCGGGAATCAGTTTCCTGTCGCGCCGCCGTCCACGGGCCCCTGTGGTGAAATTGGTAGACGCGCCGCACTCAAAATGCGGTTCCGCAAGGAGTGCTGGTTCGAGTCCGGCCAGGGGCACCAACATGATGAACCCGTGCCACGCATCGCAAACGCCGGGAAGCGCATGTGTTGGCGCTTGAGACGGGCGCTATCCTCCGATCATCCTTGATGGCCGCGACGCGGCGATATTGCCATTTTGGCACTTAATGTCGCTGTCTTGGCACCGTTAAATTATGCAAAATACGACATTCGTTCACGGTTTGCAGTCAAACCGGTCCGGCCGTCGTTCCCGTGGTTGAAATCGGATTAACTGAAACCGGCAATATGTTTGAATAATAAGCTTAATTTGAATATTATTGATAGTCGGAATTTGAGTATTTTGCACGGAAGACGCGACTGGCTGTGGTTGGCTGTGCTGTATCGATAAGGTGGATACTATGAATCAACGTCGCTTCTCCGACCCCGCAGAGGAGCAAGCCGTTGCAACTGACAGCGATCGCCGCGGCGCGGATCGTTATCGGACCGTGTGGCGTATCGCGAAGGTTCTCCGCAATGGCGACGCCGGACTCTGGCGCGTCCGCAACATGTCCGACAATGGCATGATGCTGGCGGCCGATGTGCCGATCGCGGTTGGCGAACGGCTGGAGATCGCGTTGTCCGACACGGTGACGTTGCGGGGCGAGGTGGTGTGGTCCGATGAGGGGCGCTGCGGCGTCGCCTTCGACAAGGAAGTCGATGTCGCCGACGTGCTGAAACGATTGGCGGCCGAACAGCGCGCCACCGGTTATCGCCAGCCGCGGTTGCCGGTGCGGACACAGGCGCAAGCGGTGACCGACGAGGGTAACAGCAGCATCGAGTTGGTCGATTTGTCGCAGCATGGCGCGGGGTTTGTCCATGACGGGCATTTCGAGGTCGGCAAAGAATTCGACCTGATTCTGGCGGGCGGGGTCAAGCGGCGTGCCATCGTGCGCTGGTCGCGCGGCGGGCGCGGGGGCCTGTGGCTGACCCAGCCGCTCGATCGCGCCGACCTTGAAAGCATTCAGCGCTTCCAGGATTGAAATCTATCTCGCCGTCGTCGCCGCGCCGCGGGCGATCCTCGCCCAGGGATTGAGATCGGGTTCGGCAATCTTGACCAGCGTGTTCCGGTCGCGATGCTGGAATGGGGTGTCGCGGCCTTTCACCATCAGCATCGTATCTGAAACATAGCTCCACGATCCGTCGTCGTGGAAATCGACCGTCAATTCATAGCTGTCGGTGCGAAAGGCGAGGTCGAGGAAGCTGGTCGAGCAGATGCCATATTCGGTTTGCCCGCGTGTCGCCCTGACCACCAGCCGCCTGGCGTCGGGTTCGGCATGGCCCGACGCGATCGCGATCTGGCCGCGCGGGATCGCCAGCGTCTGGAGGATCAGCCCGGTGGCGGCCTCATACAGCCAATAGCCGACCTGGTCGTGAAAGCCGATCGCCTCTTCGCGCGTGTTGACGTGAAGGTGGTAACGCAGGCCATAGAATAGCTGCGGGCCATTGGCTTGCGGGTCGATCGGCTGCAGCTCGATCCGTTCATAATATTCGCGGGTTTCAGGGCCGTCGGCTTTGGGGTTGATATCGATCCCGTGCTGCCCCTCCCAGATGCCGGCGAGGCGGCGGAGCGGGCCAAGGTTGGCCAGGGTTTCGGGGTCGACGTCCTTGGGCTCGGTAAAGATATCGGCTGGTATGTCCATCGCATGTGCCCCCGGCTGCGGTCAGATATCCTCGGTAAGCCGCGTGTATAGCTGCGGCCGGCGATCGCGGAAGAAGCCCATGCCGGCGCGATGCTTTGCGGCGCGGTCGAGGTCGATCGTCTCGATCAGCACGCCGGTTTCGCTGGCGCCAAATTCCTGCGTCAAGTCGCCCCATTCGTCGCTGATGAAGCTATGGCCATAGAAGTTGGCGTCGCCCTCGGTGCCGATGCGGTTGGCGGCGATGACCGGCATACAGTTCGACACCGCATGGCCCTGCATCGCGCGGCGCCACATCCGGCTGGTGTCGAGATCGGCGTCATAGGGCTCGCTGCCGATCGCGGTCGGATAGAACAGCAACTCGGCGCCCATCAGCGCCATCGCGCGCGCGCATTCGGGATACCATTGGTCCCAGCATACCCCGATGCCGATGCGGGCGCCGAAAACGTCCCACACTTTGAACCCCGTGTTGCCGGGGCGGAAATAATATTTCTCCTCATAGCCCGGACCGTCCGGGATATGGCTCTTGCGGTACACCCCCATGATCTCGCCATCGGGATCGATCATCGCCAGCGAGTTGTAGTGATGCGGCCCGTCGCGCTCGAAAAAGCTGGTCGGGATCGCGACGTTGAGCTTCGCGGCCAGCGCCTGCATCGCGACGACGCTCGGATGCTCGGCGGTCGGGCGGGCGCTCGCGAACAGCGCCTCATCCTCGACCTGACAGAAATAGGGCCCTTCGAACAGTTCGGGGGGCAGGATGATCTGCGCGCCCTTGGCTGCGGCCTGTTCGATCAACGCGGTCACCGCATCGATGTTCGGCTGCACGGGGCCGGGCAGGGGCAGCTGGAGCGCGGCGACGGTGATGGTGCGGGTCATCGTCGCGTTATGCCGGAAGCTGCTGGCACGGGTCAGAAAGCTGCCGCCACCGGCGACGGCATTGCCGCCGCCTGGCGCGCCGGCTGCAGCGATCGGGGAACAGCGCGGCAAGGGCATCGACCGCTGCCTGATCGTTGGCGACGCCATAGGTCGGCACGACGACGACGCTGTTGCCGATGTAGAAGTTCATATAGCTCGCCGCCGCAATCTCTCCGTCGATCTCGACCCGGCCGGGTGAGGGCAGGTCGACGATCTCGATCCCGCCGAACGCTTCGGTGCGCGCGCGGGCGTCGGCGTAAATATGCGCGTTGGGGTCGTCATCGCCGTCCGCGACGGGCAGCGCGAGCCGCCCTTCGCTGACGAAGCGCGCGAGATTGTCGACATGGCCGTCGGTGTGGTCGCCGACCAGCCCGTTGCCGAGCCAAAGCAGCCGGTCGATCCCCAGCGACTGGTGCAGCCGCACCGCTATATCCTCGCGGGTGAGCGTTGGATTGCGGTTGCGGTTGAGCAGACATTCCTCGGTGGTTACGCACAGGCCGGTGCCATCGACGTCGATGCCGCCACCTTCCAGTACACAGTCCAGATGCTGCGTTGGCAGGTCCGCGTGCGCGGCCAGGATCGCCCCGATCTCACGGTCGCCGAGCATCACGAACTTGTTGCCCCACCAGTTGAAATCGAAATTGCGCGCCGCGCGCTGGGTGCCGGTACCGGCGATGATCGGGCCTGTGTCGCGCAGCCATATATCGCCGAAAGGGGCGACGAACAACTGCACGCCCTCATCGACGAGAGCCTCGGCGATATCGGCATTGTCATGGTCACGAACGAGAAGATGCACCTTTTCGCCGCGCCCGCCATCATGGACGGCATTGGCGAAGGCCGCGACATCGCGCCGCGCCGCATCGATCTGGCCCGACCATTCCTCCGCCATGTGCGGAAAGCCGATCCAGACGGCGTCATGGGGCGCCCATTCGGCAGGCATTTTCAGCGTCATATCGTGCTCGTCCTGAGACTATCCCAAACTCCGCTCACCCTGAGCTTGTCGAAGGGCCGCCCTTTCTTGGCGACGTCGAAGAAAGAACGGTCCTTCGACAAGCTCAGCACGAACGGAGTGAGGGGTTGGACTATTTGGCAGCGCGCGACTTGTCGCGGGCGGCGCGGAATTCGTCGCCCTCGACCCAGTTCGGCCATGCATCGGTCATCGCCAGCATACGGCCCGCAGCATAATAAAGGCGCAGGTCGGCCATCATGCCGCCCCAGTTGGTGATCGCCTCATATTCGTCGCCCGGCGCGTGATAGCGGTTCTTCTCATAGTCTTCCGACGCCTTCTTGCCCGCATCGACGCCGCCCTCGACCAGTTCGTCGCCGCTGCCGAAGTTGAACATCGGGACGCCCAGCTTGGCAAAGCTGAAATGGTCGGACCGGTAGTAGAACCCTTTTTCAGGAGTCGGCTCGGCCTTGACGGTGCGGCCTTCCAGTTTGGCGAGCTTTTCCACATAGGCATCAAGCTCGGACTTGCCGCCGCCGACGACGACGATGTCCTTGGCCGGGCCGATCGCATTGAGCGCGTCCATGTTGACGCCCCCGACGGTCTGACCGAGCGGGAAGATCGGGTTTTCGGCGTAATATTTGGAACCGAGCAGGCCCGATTCCTCGGCGGTGACCGCCAGGAAGACGATGCTGCGGTCGGGCGCGCCGACTTTTTGAAACGCTTGCGCCAGCGTCACCAGCCCGGCGATGCCGCTCGCATTGTCGACCGCGCCGTTGCAGATGTCGTCGCCATCGACCGGCGTGCACCGGCCCAGATGATCCCAATGGCCGGTGTAGAGCACATATTCGTCGGGACGCTTGGCCCCCGGCAGCACGCCGATCACGTTGCGCGACATCTTTTTCGAGATCTGGTTGTCGAACGAGAAATTGGCCTTCACGCCGGTCAGCGGCACCGATTTGAAGCCCTTCTTCTTCGCCGCTTCGCGCAACGCGTCGAAATCCTGACCAGCGCTGGCGAACAATTCCTTCGCCTTGGGCAGCTGGATCCACCCGTTGGCGGCGGTCTGATCGGCGCCGCCATTCTTGCTCTCGGCCAGATATTGCGTGCCGGTGTTGCTCGATTCGACGACGTTCCAGCCATAGGCGGCGGGTTCGGTGTCGTGGACGATCAGCACCGCGGCGGCACCCTGCCGGGCGGCTTCCTCAAATTTATAGGTCCAGCGGCCATAATAGGTCATCGCCTTACCGCCGAAATCGCCTTTCAGATCGGTGGCGTCGAATCGGGGTCGTTGACCAGGATCACTACGGTCTTGCCCTTGACGTCGACCCCGGCATAGTCGTTCCAGCCCTTTTCGGGCGCGTTGATGCCATAGCCGACGAACACGACGTCGCTGTCCTGTGATCTCGGTTTTCGGCGTCACGCGATAGCTGAACGCGACATAATCCTTGGCATATTGCGCGGTGACCGGCGTCTTGCCGCCGGTGAAGGTCAGCGGGGTCGCGTTGTTCGCGGTGATCTCGACCAGCGGCACATCCTGCGTCCATTGGCCGTTGTTGCCGGGCTTCAGGCCCGCTTCCTGATATTTCTTGATGATATAAGCGACGGTCTTTTCCTCGCCGGGAGTCCCCGGCGCGCGGCCCTCATAGGCGTCCGACGACAATTCCTTGGTGACCTCCTGAAGCGTCGCGAGCGACAATTCGGGGATTTGGACGTCGGGAATCGCGGTGCCGGTGGCGGTGGTCGCTGCCTTGTCCGACGCGTTGCACGCCGCAACGGTCAGGAGCACCGCAAAGGCTGCAGTCGTGCGGGGGAAACGAAGCATGCAATATCCTCGGGTTTTCATTTGTGATGGACGGGCTTGTGCCAGCGCGGGGAAGGGCATGCAAGCGGGGGCTCGGCTCGCTTTGCCCGTTGCATCCATTTCCGAAGATAATGCGGCCAGCGAACTTGTAAGACGGGATGTTCCCGTTATGGTCATAAACATGGCAAAGGTTAAACTTCCCCATCCGATCCCGTACCAAGGTAGTAAGCGGTCGCTGGCTCCACTGATCAGTGCTTACATTCCTCAGATTATAGATGTTTGGTACGAGCCTTTCGCTGGCTCGGCCGCTATGTCGCTGTGGGTTGCAGCTTACCGTCGTCCTCGGAAAATCATTTTGGGCGACTCGCTGACTCCGATGACCCAGCTATGGCGAGACATTATCTTCCGGCCGGATCACGTGGTGGAGAGATATGACGGGATATGGCGCGGTCAGAATGAAGATAATCCGTTGTACTTTAACGAGGTAAGGTCGCGTTTTAACGCGATGGGAGATCCAGTGGATTTGCTTTACCTGACTTGCCGCTGCGTAAAGAATGCCGTTCGTTTCAATTCGAAAGGGCATTTTACACAGTCCGTTGATAAGCGGCGCTTGGGGATGCGGCCTGCGAACATGCGGGATGCCGTTCTCGGAGCAGCGTCGCTTCTGAAGGACATTGTCGAGGTTCGGGAAGGTGATTGGCTGTTGACTACTGCAGACGCCACGGCAACGGACTTTGTCTATATGGACCCACCCTATATGGGCACTTCGGCAGGACGCGACCGGCGCTACGCAGAGGCGATGAGCCGAGATCGCCTGATCGCAGGCTTGAGTCAATTCCGTGAGCGAGGTCTACGGTTTGCGCTGTCCTATGATGGACAATCTGGAGAGCGAACCTATGGCCCGCCGTTGCCGGCAGACTTGGGACTGACGCAATTGATGCTTCATGCTGGTCGGTCGTCGCAAGCGACATTGAATGGCGAGCGGGCGGAGACGTTTGAAAGTCTCTATCTGTCGCATGGAGTAGCGGTACTGCATCCGTAAAGACGGATCCTTTGCTTCAACCGGCGTTAGACTTTGCCGCCCGCGTCGCGGCCTAATTTTTTCATATACTCGGCGACTGATCGCCCCTCCTGTTTGGCGCGAGCTTTGATAGCGTCGAAATCGCGCACCTCGTCGCTTTGCCAAACTATATCTACCCGCCGAAGCTCCTGCATCGCGACGTGCGAATAATTCTCGGGAAAAGCCCAAAAGCAGGTCCGACAGATGTCGGGATCGCTTAAACTCTGAAAGTTTCGACATTGCTCGCAAGAGAAGGATTTTTGGCGCTGTGATTTTCCATCTAAAAGCATGAATGCCGCGATGTCGTCAGTTGCGAGACCGGCATCGCCGCTGACACGGAATGGAACTCGATGGTCAATTTGCAGCGAGCGGGGATCATGAACTGCGCCAGTAATTACATCTCTGGATCCATAGGTAGCGAGCAGTTGTTGCCGAAATTTCTTTGAGAAATTTGTCCTGCCTGTCTGACCGTCGCGGATATTGCCCGCCGAGCCCAAAAAGTAGCGTGCCATCCGACGTCCGGTTTTGCTGACTTCCATTTTTTTGACAACCGGAATGCCATTGTCTTTCACGTCGCCGATAGCGCGGGGCGGATGTTCATATCCCATCTCTTTCAGTTGATCCGTGGTTATAGAGCCATGCTCCAACATAGCCACGATCGCTTTAACGGCGCGTCCTCGCTTTACTCGCGTGACATACGCTTCCGCGATTTGCCGTACTACCGGGTCGATATCTATTGGCTCATCAGTCATGCTGCCTTGTGACGACCGTCGGCGCCGACTGCAAGCGGTGAACTGCACCGCTGCGGTGCCAATCGACCACCCGTGAAAAGCGCTGTCCTATAATATTCTTCTATGCTTCAAAGTGGCGGATGACATCCCTCCGTTTCTTCGATCCACGCTTCGCTCCCGCCCGCGCCGGCGGCGCGCGCCAACGCCGGGGCTGCACGACCGCCGCGCTGCATGAATGGCGTTGGAACGCCGCCCGCGAAATACGAATCTCGAGTGAAGTTACGCAGTTTTGCGTGGCTTCTGCATTTCGACCAAATCGGGAGTCGCGTGGGCAGGGGGGTGCCGCGCAGAGAAGGAAGGCCGGTCAGAAATATCCTTCCTGTCGCGCAGCGATGGGGAGGGGGACCGTCCGCGAAGCGGATGGTGGAGGGGCGACGGTAGCACCATCGCCCCTCCGTCAGCGCTTCGCGCTGCCACCTCCCCATGGCTTCGCCACAGGGAGGATCGATATCGCACGGTCACTGCATTCAACACATGCGATCTCAGCGCATAGCGCAGCGCTCCTTGGCCGCAACCGCCGAGCACGAGCAGGCTCGCCTGCACGAACGAAAAAGGCGCGGCCGCTGTGGCCGCGCCTTTTCGTGTTCCGGTCGGCTGAAGCTGATCAGCGCGAATAGAACTCGACGACCAGGTTCGGTTCCATCTTCACCGGATAGGGCACTTCGTCGAGCGTCGGAACGCGCACGAAAGTGATCTTGTCGGTGCCGTCGGGTGCGACGTAGTCGGGGATTTCGCGCTCGGCCAGGGTCTGGGCTTCAGCGATCAGGGCCATTTCCTTGGCCTTCTTGCCCAGGGTGACCACGTCACCGGGGCGCACGCGGCGGCTGGCGATGTTGCACTTCACGCCGTTCACATAGATGTGGCCGTGCGAAACGATCTGGCGGGCCGAGAAGATGGTCGGCGCGAACTTGGCGCGGTAGACGACCATGTCCAGGCGCTGCTCGAGCAAACCGATCAGGTTCTGGCCGGTATCGCCCTTCATGCGGACTGCTTCGAAATAGTTCTTCTTGAACTGCTTTTCGGTGATGTCGCCGTAATAGCCCTTCAGCTTCTGCTTCGCGCGCAGCTGGATGCCGAAATCGGACACCTTGCCCTTGCGGCGCTGACCGTGCTGGCCGGGGCCATATTCGCGGCGGTTGACCGGGCTCTTCGGGCGACCCCAGATGTTTTCACCCATCCGGCGGTCGAGTTTATACTTGGCGCTATGGCGCTTCGACATATGTCGTCTCCAACTTGCTGTGTGCCGAAGAATTTCGGCGTGTCCCGGGTCGCACCATATGGGCAAGAGCCATATGCGACCGCCGCTTCACCGGGGTGCGGGGTCCATTGCGAAGGCGCGCGATTAGAGGGGGAGGCGTGCAAAGTCAAGCGTTGCAAGCCCTGCTCGACAGCGCGAAAAAAGCCGCTAAATGCAGCGCGCATGACATCTGCCAAACAGCCCGACCCCAAAAGCCCCGACCAATGCGAAACGATGATCGACGTCCGCGCCGGGGTCGATCAGGTCGACCGCGAGCTTGATCGCTCTGCTCGCCACCCGATTCGGGTATATGCGACGCCGCTGCCCGGATCAAGCCCGAACGCGGCATGGTGCGCGACGAGGCGCGCAAGGCGCAGGTGCATCGCCCAGGCCAAGCGCGAAGCGGCCGCCGCAGGGCTGGTGCCCGATCGGCTGCGCGCGGTGTGGAACGAACTGGTCGAACAATCGATCGCCCATGAGGCGGCGGAATGGGATAATCTTCGCGCCGACCATTGAGGCGATGAATTAACGGTCAGGGCGACCGCGCGCGGTTCGGCCCAGGCTGGTGATGATGCCGTGCATCATCCGGATATCATTGTGCGACCAGCCGGTCTTGGTCAGCGCGGTACGCAAGGTGCGCAGCGTTGCTTCGGTCCGTTCGGGCGGCACGAAATAACCGCTGGCATCCAGATCGCGGACCAGATGCCCGATCAGCTCTTCCAGTTCGGCATGCGGGGCGACCGGATCGAGCGGAACCTCGGGCGGGCTGGCCAGCGCCTGCCCTTTCGACCATTCATAGGCGAGCAGGATCACCGCCTGCGCCAGGTTGAGCGAGGCGAATGCGGGATTGATCGGCACCGTGACGATCGCGTGCGCCAGCGCGACATCGTCGGTGTCGAGGCCCGATCGTTCGGCGCCAAAGACATAGGCCGAACGCCCCGCGCTGCCATGCACGGCGCGCGCCGCGGCCTCGGGGGTCAGCACCGGTTTGGCGACGCCGCGTTTGCGCACCGTGGTGGCATAGATGGTCGTGCAATCGGCGACCGCCGCCGCGAGGCTGTCGAACACCTGCGCCTCGGCCAGCACGATGTCGGCGCCCGCGGCGGCAGGCCCCGCATCGGGATTGGGCCAGCCGTCACGCGGGCTCACCAGGCGCAATTCGGTCAGCCCGAAATTGAGCATGGCGCGCGCCGCCTTGCCGATATTTTCACCCAGCTGCGGGCGGACGAGGACGATGACGGGGGATGGGGCGATTCTTTCAGAGGTCCTTCGAGACGCGCCTTCGCCGGGGCTCAGTCGCTCCTCAGGACGAACGGAGTTTATGCTATGGTTCGGCCTGGCGGTGAGCCGGGGCGTATCTTCCTATTCATCTCCGTATCCCCGAGCGAAGACGAGGGGTTCCGCCGAGCGAAGCCGAGGCGCGGGCTTGGCGTTCGGCTGGCGGTACGGAGGCGCGTTTGAGTCGGTCCCAGTCTTTTGCGATCAGGGCCTCTTTCTTTGCGCGGGACCAGTTCTTGATTCTGAGTTCGGCTGATTTGGCTTCTTCTCGCGTGCCGAACGCTTCTGCCCAAACCAACTCGACCGGTCGCCGTGTCGAGGTGTAACCGCCCAATATCCCCTCGTCGTGCTGATAAACACGCTTATCCAAGTCATCGGTATGACCGGTGTAATAGCTGCGGTCCGCGCAGTGGAGGAGATAGGTCCAGAAGGTCATGCTTTACCTGTAGCGCGTTTCTCGCTGCGCTCGAAATAGTCCCTCGTCTTCGCTCGGGAAAGCGGAGAGAGTGAAGGGCGAATTCAACTCTTATGCGCCGCCTCGGTCACCGATGACGCGAATTCCTCGAAGTCCCTGGCCTCGGTAAATTCGCGATAGACGCTGGCAAAGCGGATGTAGGCGACGCTGTCGAAGCCCTTCAGCGCTTCCATCACCATGGCGCCGATCTGGGCGGCCTGAACTTCGCTCTCGCCCGATGTTTCGAGCTGGCGCTGGATGCCGGACACCAGCCGTTCGATCCGCATGCCGTCGATCGGGCGCTTGCGGCATGCGATCTGGATGCTGCGCATCAGTTTTTCGCGGTCGAAGGGTTCGCGGCGGCCGTCGGCCTTGAGCACCCCGACTTCGCGAAGCTGGATGCGCTCGAACGTCGTGAACCGCGCGCCGCAATCCTCGCACTGACGCCGGCGGCGAATGGCGGCGCCGTCCTCGGTCGGGCGGCTGTCCTTCACCTGGCTGTCTTCATGGCCGCAATAGGGGCAACGCATCGGTTAGCGTTTCACCCGGCTGTACAGCGCGATCGCGGCGCCGGCGAGCAGACCGACGGGCCAACTGACGACGGGCAGCACCAGCCCCGCCACCGCGCCGATCGCGCCGCCGGTGAGCACCGGCTTTGTCGAGGGATGGGCCATGCCTTGCTTGCCCATCGCTTTGACCTCTTCGATCGTCACTTCGACCAGCGTCGGTTCCTCGGGGTGCTGCCGTGCCATTACGTTTACTCCAAGCTTCAGTTTTCGCTGTCGATTAACGTCGCGAAATGGGTCCGCCGACATCGCTTTAGCGTTTCCGCAAGATTAGCGGGTCAGCCTTTTATAAAGGACGTACCCGCCGCCCAAGACCGCGCCCATCGGTATGGTCACGAGCGGGATTACTGGGGCAATTACCGCGCCGAGAGCGGCGCCCGCCAAGACTTTCCGAACATCCTGGTTCTTCATGGTTTCGATTGCAAGATTACGCGCCTCAGATGCGGTGCCTTGCGCAAATTCGGCAACCGCATTCCGAGCCGTTTGGGATTCCGTAGCGGAGACTTTCAGACCGCATTGATTGCAAAATTTGGCGTCGGCGAATTGCGAGGTTCCACAATTCGCACAACTTTCACCTGCAATCTCGATGTCGGCCAACTCAACCACCGTAGATCGGGAAGCGTTCGCACAGGGTGCGGACGCGGCCTCGGACATTCGCCTCGACATCGGCGTCGCCATGTTCGCCCTTGTCGCGTAGCGCTTCGAGCACGTCGGCGACCATGTCGCCGATCTCTTCGAATTCGGCGATGCCGAAACCGCGCGTCGTGCCGGCGGGCGATCCGACGCGGATGCCGCTGGTCTTGACCGGCGGCAGCGGGTCGAAGGGGATGCCGTTCTTGTTGCAGGTGATGCGCGCTGCGACTCGAGCGCCTTCGTCGAGCATCGCGGCCGGTGACGCTCGAGTGGGCGCAGATCGATCAGCGTCGAGATGCGTGTCGGTGCCGCCGGCGACGACATCGGCAGCCGCGCGCCTTCGAGGCGGCCTGCAAGCGCCTGCGCATTGGCGACGGTCGCCTTCGCATAGTCCTTGAATTCGGGACGCAGCGCTTCGCCGAACGCCACCGCCTTGGCGGCGATGACGTGCATCAGCGGGCCGCCCTGCAGGCCGGGGAACACAGCGGAGTTGATCTTCTTGGCCAGCGCCTCGTCATTGGTCAGGATCATGCCGCCGCGCGGGCCGCGCAGCGTCTTGTGCGTGGTTGTCGTCACGACATGGGCATGCGGGAAACGGCGAGGGATGGGCGCCGCCCGCCACGAGGCCGGCAAAATGCGCCATGTCGACCATGAGCGATGGCGCCGACCTGCATCGGCGATCTGCCCGAAATGCTTGCGAAGTCCCGAGCTCGCGCGGATAGGCCGAACCGCCGGCGATGATCAGCGTCGGACGAGTCTCGTCGGCAATGCGCCTCGACCTGATCGAAATCGACCAGATGGTCGTCGGCCCGCACGCCATATTGCACCGCATTGAACCATTTGCCCGACATCGCGGGCGGCGCGCCGTGGGTCAGGTGGCCGCCGGCGTCGAGGCTCATGCCCAGGATCGTCGCGCCCGGCTTGCTGAGCGCGAGCATCACCGCGCCGTTGGCCTGCGCGCCCGAATGCGGCTGGACGTTGGCA
>CBDIQD010000021.1:0-44899 GCA_965283845.1 Sphingomonadaceae bacterium | reverse complement strand
CGTCGTTCAGATAGGCCTGCCCGAGCAGCGCGCGATAGCTGCCATCGCGCGGGCTCGCGGCGACCGCGGCCTCCGCCAGACCGACCGCCTTGCTGATCTTCCCGGCTTCCAGCGCGGCGCGCGCCTGGCCCGCCGACTTCTCGGCGACGGCGGGCTTGCCGGCGGCGCGCGACGGCGCGTTCGCCATCTGCCCCATCCCGCTGCACCCGGTGGCGACGCTCAGGACAAAACCCGAAACGGCCAGGTTCATCAGCATTTTGCGGTTCATCTCAGGTCCCCTTTGGATTGGTTCAGCGCGGCATCGTCTGACGCGTCGGACGTGCCGCCGGCAGGCGGCTCGCCATCGCGTCGATTTCCGGCAGCGTGGACAGATATTCGTCGAGCAGGTCGGTCAGGATCACCTGCGAAGAGCGGTTCGTCACCGCGCTCGCCAACCGCAACCGCAGATGGCGTTCGGCGTCGAGTCGCAGCGTGAACGCCGCCTTTTCGCGGGCCCGCAGCGCGCGCGGCGCCTTTTCCTTCTTCGGCTTTGGAACCGGCCGCGCCTCGACCTTGCGCGCCACCGCGGCGACGCGTTCGATCAGCGATTCCTGCTGACGGACGATTTCGGGCACGTCCGGCGCTTCGGCTTCGAACGCGTCGGCGCCAAAATCTTCGGCGCCAAAGTTCTCGGCCAGCGCGTCGGAAGCCAGCGGCGTCAGCTCGTGACCGGCGCCGTCGTCGACCGCATGTTCGGCCTCGACATTGTGCGCCGGCACCGAACCGGTCAGCAGCGGCTTCAGGTCGAGCATCCGCGCCGGTTCGCCCGACATGCGCCGGATCGACATCATAGCCCATGTCGTTCCAGCCCAGGTCGTCATAACCGGTGGAATTGACGGGTGCGGGGCCGCTGCCCAGTGGCTGGCGGCGCATGGCGGGACGCGCGCCGCCCTTGCGGGCCAGCAATCCGGCGCTCAGCGATGCGAGGGGTTTGGGTTCGCCCATGGTTCCGGTCCCTCCCGTCACTGGCCAGCGATGCGGCGGCCAAAGCCACCGCCCATCGGGCGGACCGCGCCATAATTGCCCTGCGTCGGGATCGGCGCGGCAAAGATGGTGCGACGGAAATTCTTTTCGAGCCGGTCGCTCATATAGGTCCACAGCTGGCGGATTTCTTCGGCCGACCGGCCGTTGGGATCGACTTCCATCACCGTGCGGCCGTCGATCATCGACGCGGCATAATCGGTGCGGTGGTGCAGCGTGATCGGCGCGACGGTGCCGTGCTGCGACAGCGCGACGGCGGCCTCGCAGGTGATCTTGGCCTTCGGCGTCGCGCCGTTGACCACGAACACCAGCGGCTTGCCGGCGCGTTCGCACAGGTCGACGGTGGCGCCGACGGCGCGCAGATCGTGCGGGCTCGGCCGGGTCGGCACGACGATCAGTTCGGCGACCGAAATCACGCTCTGGATCGCCATGGTAATCGCCGGCGGGGTGTCGATGACCGCGAGTTTAAAGCCCTGCTGGCGCAGGATTTCGAGGTCGGAGGCCAAGCGCGCGACGGTGGTCTGCGCAAAAGCGGGAAGATCGGTCTCACGCTCGTTCCACCAATCGGCGAGCGAGCCCTGCGGATCGATATCGATCAGGACGACCGGACCTGCCCCCGCAAGCTGTGCCTGTACCGCGAGATGCCCCGACAAGGTCGTTTTTCCCGACCCGCCCTTCTGTGAAGCCAATGCCAAAACGCGCACAGCTGTCCCCTAAAAACCACGAATTGGCGGTGGAATGCCATGCAGGGCGCTAAAATTGAGTTAACGATGATAAAAAGAAGGTGAACGGCTTCTTCGCCATCATGGTTAACAAGGTCTCAAGAGACATTTGTGCCGAAATGGATCAGATATGCTACAAGGCGGGGGTTGCTAACGCGGTGTTAGCCATTCCACGCTAAGAAGCCCCCGGGGACTGCAGCAATGCCAGTCATTGGAGAATATGATGCGTCACTTCCGCACCGCCGTTTCGTTGGCGTTGCCGCTGCTTGCGGCAACCATGCTGACCGCCCCCGCCCACGCCGACGTCAAGGACGGCGTCGATGCCTGGCAGCGCGGCGACTATCAGGGCGCCGTCGCCCAATGGCGCCCCGAAGCGCTCGCCGGCGATGCCGATGCTCAATTCAACCTGGGTCAGGCCTATAAGCTCGGTCGCGGCGTCCCCGCCGATCTGGCGCAGGCCGAAGGCTGGTATCGCCGCGCCGCAAAGCAGGGGCATCTACAGGCCGAGGATAATCTCGGCCTCGTGCTGTTCACCGCCAACCGACGTGACGAGGCGATGCCCTTCATCACCCGCTCGGCCGAGCGCGGCGAACCGCGCGCCCAATATGTTCTGGGCACCGCATTGTTCAACGGCGACCTCGCGCCGCAGGATCTGCCGCGCGCCTATGCGCTGACCAAACGCGCCAGCGACGCCGGGCTCGGCATCGCCTCGGCGCGGCTGGCGCAGCTCGACAGCCTGATCCCGCTCGACCAGCGCCAGCGCGGCCTCGCGATGCTGCCGGAGATCGAAAAGAACGAAGCGCGCGGCGTCTGGCTGCCGTGACCGCGTCTGCGCCGCGCACGCCCGCCAAACCTGCGCCGTCGCCGATCAAGGTCGCGGCGCTGCCACGTCGGTCCCCGGCGCCAGCTGCGCGCCGCCGGCGATCAGCCGCTTCGCATGGTCGCCGGGCATCAATGTCCGTCCTCGCCCGCCGCCAGCGCCGCGGCGGCGGCCGCCGCCCGCGATGCCGTCGCGGCGACCGGCCAACGGGCACGACCTATGTCGCCCCGCCGGAGAGCGGCAAGCTGCCGCCGGCGCCGCAACCGGCAAAGCCTGTGGCTGTCAAACCCGCCCCGGTCCAGCCGGCTCCAAAGCCGGCCAAACCCAAGCCGGCACCGTTCAACGACGATCCGATCGTCGTGGTCGAAACCCCGACCCCGGCGCGCGCCGGCGGAGCGCAGCTCTTCGCTCATCCCAAGATCGAGGTGGCTCTGGGATTCAGGCCCTGCGATGCAATCATCGGCCGCGACGATCCCATGGCCGTCACCCGCGCCCGCCTGAAGAACGTCAAGACCGGCGAGATGCAGGAGCGCGCCGTCGACGGCATCTTCATCGCCATCGGCCACGCACCGGCCGTCGAGCTCTTCACAGCGGACAGGCGTGCCGGTCGTAGATAAGCCGTCGGGTCCTCCCTGTGCCGCAGGCATGGGGAGGGGGACCGCTCGCGAAGCGCGGGGTGGAGGGGCGACGACGTCAGCGCCATTGCCCCTCCGTCGGCGCTTCGCGCTGCCACCTCCCCATGCCTCCGGCACAGGGAGGATCAAGAACCAGCTACTTCGCGGTCCCCGCCCTCTCCTCCGCCAACCGCTTCGCCAGCAACCCGCGCGACCGGTCGGCATAGGTTCGGCACGCGCCCGGCTTGTCACTATATCGCCCGTCCCCGGCGTTGTCGGGATGCGCCGAAATCAGGATATCGCACGCCAGCGCTTCCATCGTGCGATAGGTCTTCGCGAACCCGGCAACGAACGGCGCGCCCGCCGCCGAGGTAAAGCGATAGCCGTCCGCCGATACCGGATTCAGACTTGAGGCAAAGACGACCGCCTTGCAGCGCTTGCCCTCGCACGCCCGCCAACTCCAGCTCATGCTGCCCATCGTATGCCCCGGGGTCGCATGCGCGGTGATTGCGGTCTTGCCGAGCTTCAGCACGTCGCCATCCTGCATCACGCGCAGCCGCGTCACCGCCGGCCAGCTGCCGCCATAGGCAAGCTGCGGGTCGTCGGCGGCGTGGCGCCCCGACCGCAACCCTTCGGCGCCGCGCTTGCTGGCGACCACAGTCGCGCCGGTGTCGCGCGCCAGCGCGGCGAGCCCGCCGGCATGGTCGAAATGCGGCTCGGTGCTCAGAATAAATTTGATGGCTTTGAGGCTGAACACGCCGATGGCGCAGAACACCAGGATCGCCGGCGCCGCCTGCGGCAGCGCCCCGTCGATCAGCACCAGCCCCGCACCCGTGTCGATCAGGCCGACGCTCATGCCGCCGAAACCGACCAGATAGCTTGTGCCGAACAGCTTTTCGGGTGCTACCGGCGCCAGCCATTCGGCGGCGCGCGACTGGTTGCCTTCGGCGTGCTGCATCGGTCGTCTACGGCCGGAATCGGTGTTCCTGAAACGGCGGCAAGCCATGTCATCATGCTGATTGTCGCGATCATGTTCGTCTCCTTCCACGCCGGGATGCCAAGCGGGCCGACCAGCGACAAAGCATCATTTCTCGACATAGCTATGAGAATTATTCATATATTTCGTCATCCGGGACTAGATTTGGGATCCATAGCCACCGCCGCCGCATGAACCCCGGATCGAGTTGTGGGTGACGGGGCCCTGAGTCAGGATTGCCATGAGCCTTTCGCTGCCGCCCCTCAACGCCCTGCGCGCCTTCGACGCCGCCGCGCGCCACCTCAACTTCACCCGCGCCGCGATCGAACTGTGCGTCAGCCAGGGTGCCGTCAGCCATCAGGTCGCCCAGCTGGAACAGCGGCTGGGCACCCGCCTCTTCCACCGCCTGCCGCGCGGGCTCGCGCTCACGGACGAGGGGCATGTGCTGGTCCCCGTCCTGGCCGAGATGTTCGACCGCGTGGGCGCGACCCTGGATCAGTACGGCGACGGCCGCGTCCGCGAGCCGCTGAAGGTCGGCGTCGTCGGCACCTTCGCCACCTGCTGGCTGCTGCCGCGCCTCGACGCCTTCGCCCGCGCCCATCCCGCGATCGACCTGCGGCTCTCGACCAACAACAACCGCGTCGATCTGGCGGGCGAAGCGCTCGATTATCCGTCGGCCCGGGCCGGGACACGCGGCTTCAGACTTCCACGATCCGCGCGGCGACCCTGGCTGCGGCCCTATCCGTTCAGCCGCACTGCGCTCGATGCCCCCGCCGACCTGATCCCCGAACGCCTGCTCCGCTCGTATCGCGCCGACGAATGGGCGCTATGGTTCGCCGCCGCTGGCATCGCCGCGCCGCTGCTGCGCGGCCCGATCTTCGACAGCTCGGCGCTCATGGTCTCGGCCGCCGCCGCCGGCCAGGGCATCGCCCTCGCACCGCCCGCGATGTTCACCCGCGAACTCGCCAGCGGACTCATTTCTCAATGGCACAAAAAAGACGGTGATGCCGTGAATGCCGGGGAGATCCTGCTGACACTGGAGACGGACAAGGTGGCGCAGGAAATCGCGGCGGACGCCAGCGGCATTCTGCGGATCAAGTCCCAAGAAGGCGAAGACGTGCCGGTGGGTGCGGTCGTTGGAAGCATCGAAGAATCTTCTGGAGCCAGCGCTGCAGCCGCGCCAGCACCAGCGGCCCCCGCGCCTGCTGAAGCGAAAAAGGCGTCGAAGCTCACCCGCGCTCGATGCTGGACAGAATCACACCCCCGCCGCTACCCGCCCGCCATGGGTATAAACGCAACAATCATGAACACCGCCACCGGTCAGCCGATCCAGAAGATGGCCTTCGGCCGCATGCCGAAACCCTGGGCCAGCTTCAATCTGGCAACCGGCGAACTGGTCACCGCCGAACGCATCGACGTCACGCCGCCCGCGCCGGGCAAATTTGCCGCGACGGTGCAAGTGTGGGTGAAGGCCAAGGCGCCGGGCTGAGGCGGCTGGGACGGCTGCTTGGGGGTGGTGGGCTGATATTCCCCTTCGTCATCCCGGGCTTGACCCGGGATCCCGCTTCTTGAGGCGGTCACCGACCTTTCAGGCAGAGCGGGACCCCGGATCAAGCCCGGGGTGACGAGATTTCCAGGACGGCTTCCGACCGCTCCCGGCCGCTCCCTTACCCCAGCACCCAACTCCGCCGCGGATACCCCTGCGCCCACAGCAGCGCGGTCAAATCATGATGCCGCACCACCGCCGCCGCCGCCTCGCCCGCCGACGGATGCGGATAATATCCGACCCCCAGCCCCGCCGCGGTGATCATCGGAATATCGTTGGCGCCGTCGCCGACCGCCAGCGTCTCGGCGAGCGGCAGGCCGTGCGCCGCGGCCTCGGCCTTCAGCGTCGCCAGCTTCGCATCGCTGTCGATGATCGGCTCGCGCACTTTGCCGGTCAGCTTGCCGCCGGCGATCTCCAGTTCGTTCGCGATCACCTTGTCGAACCCGATCGCTTCGCCGACCGGCGCGGCAAAGGCGGTAAAGCCGCCCGACACCAGCACCGAATAAGCGCCATGCGCCTTCATCGTCTGGACCAGCGTGCGCGCGCCGCGGGTCAGTTTCACCCGTTCCATCCGGCAATCGGCCAGGGTCGATTCGGCCATCCCCGCAAGCAACCCCACGCGTTCGGCCAGCGCGGCGCGGAAATCGAGTTCGCCGCGCATCGCGCGCGCGGTGATCGCCGCGACCGCGTCCTTGATCCCCGGCATCGTCGGCCAGTTCGTCGATGCACTCGACGGTGATCATCGTCGAGATCCATATCGGCGATGATCAATTTCTTGGTCCGGTCGCCCAGCGGCTGGACCACGATATCGAGCGAGCCATGGTCCATCAGCGCCAATTCCTTGCGCGCGCTGACCAGGCTGCCGTGAAAGACGATATCGGCGGCGTCGCCCTCGTCCAGCCAGTGCGGCGCGCCGACATCATGCCCCGTTGCCGCCAACCGGTCGATTCCCTCGCGAACCACCTCGTCGGTCAGCTTTCCGGCTGCTATCAGCGTCGCTACGAACATGGCTGCTCCTTCATCATCCTTGGCATCGTCCACCGGTCACCGGCCACCTGTCGCGCTTATTGCTGGCCCCACCGCCAGCGGCAAGAGCGCATTGGCAGTAGCGTTGGCAAAAGCGCTCGGAAACGCAACCGTGGTCAACGCCGACGCCAGCCAGGTCTATGCCGACCTCGCGATTCTGTCGGCGCGCCCGACCGATGCCGGGATGGATGGCGTCGCGCACCGCTTGTTCGGCCATATCGACGCCGCCGAGGCGCATAATGCCGCGCGCTGGGCCGACGAAGCGCGCGCCGTCATCGCCGCCGCGCACGCAGCGGGCAATGTCCCGATTCTCGTCGGCGGCACCGGGCTTCATATTCGCACCCTGCTCGACGGCATTTCCCCCATCCCCGAAATCGATCCCGACATTCGCGCCGCGGTCCGCGCCTTGCCCGTCGCCGACGCCCATGCCGCGCTGGCTCGCGACGATCCCGATACGGCCGCCCGTCTGAACCCCGCCGACACCACCCGCATCGCCCGCGCACTCGAAGTCGTCCGCTCGACCGGCCACCCGCTGGGCCACTGGCACGCAGCGCATACGGGCGGCATCGGCGATACGATCACGCTCGCGCCGCTCATACTCCTGCCGCCGCGCGAGTGGCTGCGCGATCGCTGCGACCAGCGGCTGATCCAGATGTTCGACGGCGGCGCGATTGACGAGGTGCGCGCGCTGCTTGACCGCGACCTCGACACGGACCTTCCCGCCATGCGCGCCATCGGGGTGCCGCAGATCGCGCAATATCTGACCGGCGCCATCGACCGGGCCGCCGCGCTCACCCTCACGCAGGCCGCCACGCGCCAATATGCAAAACGCCAATATACCTGGTTCCGTAACCAGCCACCCGCCGATTGGCCGCGCCACATAGAATCATTAAACAATGATTCTATAGATTATTTTGCAACTATATTACGTGAAAGACTGTTGACAGGATAGAATCATATACCTATTGCCCGCAGCCCTGTTGCAGCGCACAAGCACCGCGATTTTTTGTGGAAAGGAGTTTCGTCGTGACGGAAATGAGTGGTGCCGACATGGTGGTTCAGGCGCTGGTCGACCTTGGGGTCGATACGGTGTTCGGCTATCCGGGCGGCGCGGTCCTTCCCATCTATGACGCGCTCTATAAGCACCCGACGATTCAGCATATTCTGGTCCGCCACGAACAAGCGGCAACGCACGCGGCAGAGGGCTATGCGCGCTCGACGGGCAAGCCGGGTGTCGTGCTCGTCACCTCGGGTCCCGGCGCGACCAATGCGGTCACCGGCATCACCGACGCGCTGATGGATTCGATCCCGATGGTCGTGCTGACTGGCCAAGTGTCGACCGCGCTGATCGGCACCGATGCGTTCCAGGAATGCGACACCGTCGGCATCACCCGCCACTGCACCAAGCACAATTATCTGGTCATGGACCCCGAGCGCCTCGGCCCGATCATGCACGAGGCTTTCTATATCGCGACCCACGGCCGCCCCGGCCCGGTGGTGATCGACATTCCAAAGAATGTGCAGGTCGCGACCGGCCATTATGTGATCCCCGAAAAGATCGCGCACAAAAGCTATCGCCCGCAGGTCGAACCCGACGCCGACGCGATCGCGGCGGCCGTCGCGATGATCGCGGCGGCCGAGCGCCCGATCTTCTACACCGGCGGCGGCGTGATCAACGCCGGCCCCGACGCCAGTGCTGCGCTGCGCCAGCTCGTCGCGCTCACCGGCGCGCCGGTCACCTCGACCTTGATGGGCCTCGGCGCCTTCCCCGCCGACGACGACAAATGGCTCGGCATGCTCGGCATGCACGGCACCTATGAAGCGAATATGGCGATGAACCGCGCCGACCTTATCATCGCGGTCGGAGCGCGCTTCGACGACCGCGTCACCGGCCGGCTCGACGCCTTCTCGCCGGGCTCGAAGAAGATCCACATCGACATCGACCCCTCGTCCATCAACAAGAACGTCAAGGTGGACATCGGCGATCGTCGGCGGCCCTCGGCAGCGCCCCGTCGAGCGCATCCATCATCGCGGCTGGCAGCGACGCCGGCCAGCCGCCAGCGACCTCAGCGAACTGGTGGCGCCGCGTCGACGGCTGGCGCGCGACGCGCTGCCTCGACTTCCCCGAAAAAGGAAGCCGGCGCCGAAATCATGCCGCAGCGCGCGGTCGAGGCGGCTGTTCGACGCGACCACGCGGCATGGACCCGATCATCACGACCGAGGTCGGCCAGCACCAGATGTGGGCGGCGCAGCATTTCCATTTCGACAGCCCCAACCGCTGGATGACCATCGGGCGGTCTCGGCACGATGGGCTATGGCTTCCCCGCCGCGGTCGGCGCCCAGATCGCGCACCCGAACCGTCTCGTCATCTGCATTGCGGGCGAAGCCTCGCTGCAAATGAACATCCAAGAGATGGGCACGGTCAGCCAGTACCGCCTGCCGGTAAAGATCTTCATCCTCAACAACGAGTGGATGGGAATGGTCCGCCAGTGGCAGGAATTGACCTATGAAAGCCGCTATTCGAACAGCTATTCGGACAGCCTGCCCGATTTCGTGAAGCTCGCCGACGCCTATGGCTGGACAGGCCTGCGCATCGACACGCTCGGCGAACTCGAGGATGGTATCCAGAAGATGATCGAGACCCCGGGACCGGTGATCGTCGACTGCCGCGTCGCGCAGCTCGCCAATTGCTTCCCGATGATCCCGTCGGGCGCAGCGCACACCGACATGCTCCTCCAGCCCAACGACATCGTCGGGACGATGGACGACGAAGCCAAGGCTCTGGTGTAAGACCATGAAAATCAAAACCGAAGCGGGCGAGCGCCATGTGCTCGCCGTCACCGTCGATAACGAGGCGGGCATCCTGGCCAAGATCACCGGGCTGTTCTCGGCGCGCGGCTATAATATCGAAAGCCTGACCGTCGCCGACATCAGCGCCGACCACGCGCTGTCGCGCATCACCATCGTCACCAGCGGCCCGCCAACGGTGATCGACCAGATCATTGCGCAGCTCGACCGACTGGTGCCCGTCCACCAGGTCACCGACCTCACCGATCAGGGAGCGCATGTCGAACGCGAGATCGCGCTGGTCAAGGTCGCGGGCAGCGGCGAAAAGCGCATCGAGGCGCTGCGCCTCGCCGATGTGTTCCGGGCTAAGGTCGTCGACACGACGCTGACCAGCTTCATCTTCGAAATCACCGGCGCCAGCGAAAAGGTCGACCGCTTCGTCGCGCTGATGCGCGAATGCGGGCTGGTCGACGTCGGCCGCACCGGCGTCGTCGCCATCGCCCGCGAGCGTAGACGGCGGCTATACGATCAGAAGCTGCCCTTTCATATATCGTCACCCCGGACTTGATCCGGGGTCCATGACGCCGGTCCTGAGCCCGTCGAAGGGCCGGCATGACGAAAAACTAGCAGGGAATAATGACATGCAAGTCTATTACGATCGCGACGCCGACCAAGATCTGATCAAGGGCAAGAAGGTCGCCGTCGTCGGCTACGGCAGCCAGGGCCACGCGCATGCACAGAACCTGCGCGACAGCGGCGTCACCGAAGTCGCGATCGCGCTGCGCGCTGGATCGGCGACCGCCAAAAAGGCCGAGGCCGCGGGCTTCAAAGTGCTGTCGAACAAGGAAGCCGCGCAATGGGCGGATGTCATCATGGTTGTCGCTCCCGACGAACATCAGGCGAAAATCTACGCCGACGACCTCGCCGAGCATATGAAGCCCGGCGCCGCGCTCGCCTTTGCCCACGGCCTCAACATCCACTTCGGCCTGATCGAGGCGCGCCCCGACATCGACGTCTTCATGGTCGCGCCCAAAGGCCCCGGCCACACCGTGCGCAGCGAATATCAGCGCGGCGGCGGCGTCCCCTGCCTGATCGCGGTCGCGCAGGAAGCGACCGGCAACAGCGGCAACGGCTATGCCAAGGCGCTCGCGCTCTCCTACGCCTCGGCGGTGGGCGGCGGCCGCAGCGGCGTCATCGAGACGACCTTCAAGGAAGAGTGCGAAACCGACCTCTTCGGCGAACAGGCGGTGCTGTGCGGCGGCATCACCCACCTGATCCAGGCAGGGTTCGAGACGCTGGTCGAGGCGGGCTATGCCCCCGAAATGGCCTATTTCGAATGCCTCCACGAAACCAAGCTGATCGTCGACCTGCTCTATGAAGGCGGCATCGCCAACATGCGCTATTCGATCAGCAACACCGCCGAATATGGCGACATCAAAACCGGCCCGCGCATCATCACCGAAGAAACCAAGAAGGAAATGAAGCGCGTCCTCCAGGACATCCAGTCAGGCCGCTTCGTGAAGGATTTCGTCCTCGACAACCAGGCCGGCCAGCCCGAGCTGAAAGCCAGCCGCAAAGCCGCCGCCGCACACCCGATCGAAAAAGTCGGCGGCGAACTGCGCGCGATGATGCCGTGGATCGCCAAGAACCAGCTGGTCGACAAGGCCCGCAACTGACCGCCAACAAACCCTCGTCATTGCGAGGAGCGTAGCGACGAAGCAATCCAGGGCGTCACAAGCCGCCCTGGATTGCGTCGCTCCGCTCGCAATAACAAAGAGAGGCAATGATGGCGAACTTTTCCTCGGCATCCACCGCAGCGAACTCTCCTTTGCCTGCGATTGCGGAACCGTCACGGGAACGCTGCTCGACGTCGGCGCCGATCAGGGCGACCATGTCATATGCCATTGCACCGATTGTCAGGATCTGACCCGTCACCTCGGCCACGCCGCACGGGTGCTCGACGCCCACGGCGGCACCGCGCTTTATCAGTCGCGATGCGCGCGCATGCGGATCGACACCGGCCGCGACCAGCTCGCCTGCGTCCACCTCACCGACAAGCCGACGCTGCGCTGGTATGCCAAATGCTGCGGCATGCCGCTGTTCAACAGCTACGCAACCGGCAAGATCCCCTACATCACGACCCAGCTCGCCGCCTGCGACCCGGAGACACGCCAAGCGATAGTGGGACCGTCGCGCGGACATCTCTTCACCCAGGACGGCATCGGCGACATCAGCGCGCTGCCCAAGATGAGCATGGCGACCTTGATGCGGCGCTTTTTCCCGCGGATGATCAAGGATATCGTGTCGGGCGACCGGCGGCGGTGCGCCCTGTTCGATGCCGAAACGCTGCAGCCGATCGCCAAGCCCCACCGGCTGACCGTCGAAGAACGCGAAACTCTGAGGCAAGGAAAAGCCGCAGCCTACAACCATCGTCATCCCCGCGAAAGCGGGGACCCAGGGCGGGATCAGCCGACGCATGCTCTGGGTCCCCGCTTTCGCGGGGATGACGAAGATAGGACCGAATGACAAACTCCCCCTTCGACACCCACCGCGCCGACCTCGCCGCGCTGACGGACCAAAGCCGCCGCCGCGCCCTCGCGCCGCGCGCCGGCCGCGATTTCGCGTCGAACGACTATCTCGGCCTCGCCAATTCCGACGCCCTGCGCAGCGCGCTCACCGCGGGCATCGAACGCGGCCTGCCCGCGGGATCGGGCGGCTCGCGCCTGCTGCGCGGCAACCACGAAGAGCATGAAGCGCTCGAGACCCATGCTGCGCGCCATTATGGCAGCGAAAGCGCGCTGTTCTTCCCCACCGGCTTCGCCGCCAACGCGGCGCTATTCGCGGCGCTCCCGCAGCGCGGCGACCTGATCGTCCATGACGAGCTGATCCACGCCAGCGCCCACGACGGGATGAAACTCGGCCGCGCCGGGCATCTCGCAGCTGCGCACAACGACGCGCAGGCGTTCGAGGATATCATCGCCCGCTGGCGCGCTGGCGGCGGCGGCGGAACCCCGTGGATCGCGGTCGAAAGCGTCTACAGCATGGACGGCGACCGCGCCCCGCTCGCCGATCTCGCGGTCGTTGCCGATCGCCACGACGCGGTGCTGGTGGTCGATGAGGCGCACGCGACCGGCGTCTTCGGTCCCGGCGGCGCCGGCCTCGCCCACGGCCTGCCGCGCCGCGACAATCTGATCACCCTCCACACCTGCGGCAAGGCGCTGGGCTGCGAAGGCGCCCTGCTCTGCGCCCCCGCGATCGCCACCGATTTCATCGTCAACCGTGGCCGCCCCTTTATCTTCTCGACCGCACCCTCGCCGCTGATGGCGTGGCTTGTCCGCCACGCGATCGAGATCGTCGCGAACGAGGCCGAGCGGCAAGCGCGCCTCCACGCCGTCGTCCGCCACGCCGCCGAACGGCTCGTCCCCCTCGGCATCCCCGCCAGCGGCACCCAGATCCTGCCCGTCATCATCGGCGACAACCAGCGCACGATGCGCATCGCGGACCATCTACGCGATGCAGGTTTCGACATTCGCGGCATCCGCCCGCCGACCGTCGCCCCCGGCACCGCACGCCTACGCATCGCGATCACCCTCAATGTCGATGAAACCGACATCGACGCTATGGCCGACGCCCTCGCCGCCGCGATGGCGGCCGCATGACCCGCTGTCTTCGTCACCGGCACCGACACCGACGTCGGCAAGACCGTTTTCACCAGCGCGTTCCTCGCCTGGCTCCGGCGTCTCGACATTCCTTCGATCGGCTTCAAGCCCCTGGCTTCCGGGAGCCGCGGACGCACGCCGGCGTTGCCATCCTCCCCGAGGCTTACCGCCTCGCCACCCCCGCCTCGCCCCACATCGCCGCCGAGATCGACGGCCTGACGATCGACCTCGACACCCTCACCCCACCCCCGGCGACCTGATCGTCGAAGGCGCGGGCGGCGCCCTCGTCCCCGTCACCCGCACGATACTTTACGCCGACCTGTTCGCGCGCTGGCAAATCCCGGTGATCGTCTGCGCGCGCACCGCGCTCGGCACGATCAACCACAGCTTGCTGACGATCGAAGCGCTGCGCTCGCGCGGCGTCCCGATCCACGGCCTGGCTTTTCTCGGCGACGCGGTGCCCGACAGCGAGGCGATCATTGCGGCGATCAGCGGCGTTCGGCGCTTGGGGCGTCTGCCGATCGTCGATCCGTTGACAAGCGAAACGCTCGCCGACGCCTTCGCCGCGAACTTCGATCTCGCCAACTTCGTTTAAATAAAAACCGTTCGCCCTGAGCCTGTCGAAGGGCCGCCCTTGTCTTTATGCAGCGCAAGAGGAAGAGCGGTGCTTCGACAAGCTCAGCACGAACGGACAAGAAGCATGGCTGAATCATCCCCCGTCTGGCACCCCTTCACCCAGCACGGCCTCGGCGACCCGATCCCGCTGATCGCCCGCGGCGAAGGCGCGCGCCTCTACGACGCGCAAAACAACCACTGGATCGACGCCATTTCCAGCTGGTGGGTCACTACCCACGGCCACGCCCACCCGCGCATCATGGCGGCAATCCGCGATCAGTCCGAACGGCTCGACCAGCTGATCTTCGCCGGCTGGACCCACGAGCCCGCCGAAAGCCTCGCCGCCGAACTGATCCGCATCACCCCCGCCCCGCTGACCCGCGTTTTCTTTTCGGACTCGGGTTCGACCAGCGTCGAGGTCGCGCTCAAGATGGCGCTCGGCTATTGGTTCAACATCGGCGAGCCGCGCAGCCGCATCCTCGTCCTCGAACATAGCTATCACGGCGACACGATCGGCACGATGTCGGTCGGCGAGCGCGGGGTCTACAACCGCGCCTGGCAGCCTTTGCTGTTCGACGTCGGCACCATCCCCTTCCCGCACGAAGGACAGGAGCAAGCCACCCTCGACGCGCTCGAAGCCGCCTGCGTTCAAAAACCAGCCGCCTTCATCGTCGAGCCGCTCATCCTCGGCGCCGGCGGCATGCTCATCTACCCGGCATGGGTGCTCGCCGAAATGCGCAGCATCTGCGCGCGTCACGGCGTCCTTTTCATCGCCGACGAGGTGATGACCGGCTGGGGCCGCACCGGCACCCGCTTCGCCTGCGACCAGGCCGGCGTCATCCCCGACATCGTTTGCCTCTCGAAAGGCCTCACCGGCGGCGCCCTCCCACTCGCGGTCACCCTGTGCATCGAACCGATCTTCGCCGCGCATGTCTCGACCGACCGCGCCAAGACCTTCTACCATTCGAGCAGCTACACCGCGAACCCGATCGCCTGCGCCGCCGCTAACGCCAATCTCGCGATCTGGTGCGACGAACCGGTGCAGCAGCGTATCGACACCCTCGCCGACGCGCAGGCCGCGCCAGTTGCTCAGCACCGGCCCGCGCATCGCGGATCCCCGCCGCCTCGGCACCATCGCCGCGCTCGACATCGTCGTTCCCGACGGCGGTTATCTCTCGACCCTCGCCCCGCGCTTGATCGCTTTTTACCGCGATCACGGCGTCTTGCTGCGTCCGCTCGGCAACACCATCTATGTGATGCCGCCCTATTGCATCACCGCGGACGAACTGGCGCAGGTGTGGAACGCGATTGCGGCCTCGCTCGACCCATCATTCGGCTGAGGTTCATCTTCGCGGCATAGACCGGACGACAGGGGCCAGTGCAGAGGAATATGATTTTGATACGGCCCCGCCTCATCCTGTTTCCGCTGCTCGTCGCGATCGCTGCGCCTGGCCATGCGCAGGACGATGGCTCGCTCGCGCAGTCGGGCCAGCCGCCGCAACGCACCTCGGTCCTCTACACTTTCGGCAACGATCCCTGCCCCGAACCGCAAGGCGACGAGATCGTCGTCTGTGCGCAGCAACCCGAATCCGATCGTTACCGCGTGCCCAAGGAATTGCGCGAAGAGCTGAAGGAGGACGTGGCGGTGGTGACGGCAGCTGGGCGTCGACGGTCGAGGGCTATGACAATATCGCCCGCGCCACCCGCCCGAACAGTTGCTCGCCGGTCGGCAGTTACGGCTTCACCGGCTGCGCCTCTGCGGCGCTGCGCGAATGGTTCGAGGCACGCCGCGCGCCCTGACGGAACCGCATGACGAAACAATGTGTTTCCCAAGCGGCGATTGACGCCGCCCTCCACGCTCGCCTAGCCTGAGCGCCCCAAACAGGAGACCTCGTTCCATGCGCCGCATCGCTCCCCTCGCCGTCCTCGCCCTTGCCGTCGTCGCGGTTCCCGTCGTCATCGCCCAGGCGCCCGGCGCCCCCGGCGCGAAAGACAAAACGCGCGTCACCGCCGGCACCTATGCCGCCGACGCGGGTCACACGATGGTCGTATGGGAAGTCGATCATTTCGGTTTCAGCAAATATACCGGCATCTTTGGCGACGTCACCGGCACGCTGGTGATCGACCCTGCCAATCCCGCGGCGTCAAAGGTCGATGTGACGATCCCGGTGGCAAAGGTCACCACCGCCAGCGCCGGCCTGACCAGCCATTTGCTGCGCGCCGGCAAGGACGGCGGCAAGCCCGATTTCTTCGGCGCCGCGCCCGCCGACGCCAAATTCGTCTCGACCCGCGTCGTCCTCGACGATGACGGCGACGAGGCCAAGGTCACCGGCAAGCTGACGCTCAACGGCATCACCAAGGACGTGACGCTCGACGTCGATTTCCACGGCGCCGGCACCAATCCCTACAACAAAAAGGAAACCATCGGTTTCCAGGCCGAAACGACCATCCGCCGTAGCGACTTCGGCATCACGATGGCCATCCCTGCGGTCAGCGACGCAGTCGAACTCGAAATCCACGCCGCGTTCGAAAAGCAGTAAGCATGCGCCAATCTGTCACACGCACCGCGTAAATATGGGGCGGGATCTTCACGGATCCCGCCCCTTTTCGCAGGAGCGTATGTGATGAGCGAACTGGTACGCGAAATCGTCGAAATGCATGCCTCGATCGACGGCGACGAAGACGATCCGCTGCTGATCGTCGAGGCAGAGGGTCTTGCCCCCACCAGCGGTTGGGCCAATGTCCGGCTCGACCCCCATGTCTACATCACTCCGCCCGACGACGGCGTGCAGGATTTCGATCTTGTCGGCGACCGCCCGGCCGGAACCGCCGCCGATGCGCTGACCCTGGTCGAGGCGGCCTGGGAAGGCCCGCTGGCCGACTGGGTCATCGCCGTCCGCATCCATGCGATCGACAATATGATCGAGGACGAGGTGTTCGAACCCTGGGACGAGGATGACGCCGCTAGCGAAGCCGCTTGAGCGCCGCTGCGCCGGGACGACAACGATCCCCCACCCTGCGCCGGACCGCGACAACCACGCGGTCCGGCGATATTTTTCGGCGGTTCATCGCTCAGCCAGCCGGCCCGGCTTAGCCTCCCGTCGTTCAAGGGAGGATCATCATGCGCAAAACCTTGTTGCTCGCGCTGGCGCTCTTCGCTGCGCCCGCCGCCGCCCAAACAGCTCCTGCCAATCCCCAGATCGACTATCCCGGCTTTCAGGCGCTCACCGCCAGCGTCGCCCCGCTGCGCGCGACGCGCCTGATCACCTTCGACGTCTTTCAGGCCGAGGCCGCCAAACCCGGCGTTCTGCTCCTCGATGCGCGCTCGAAGGACGCCTTTGCGCGCGGGCATATCAAGGGCGCGGTCAACCTGCCGCTCACCGATTTCACCGCCGACAGCCTCGCCGCGGTGATCGGCGCCAACCCCGACCGGCCGATACTGATCTATTGCAACAATAATTTCCGCAACAATGCCTCCCCGGTGCCCACGAAGGCGGCGCCGCTCGCGCTCAATATTCAGACCTTCATCAACCTCGTGGGCTACGGCTATCCCAACATCCGCGAACTCGCCGATGTGGTCGATTTAAACGATCCCAAGGTGGGGTGGGTGAAAGGCGAACCCGGTAAAATTTCGTGATTTCCGTGAAGACCGGGGTGACGAAATCGCTCAAGCCGCGCGCCGCAACCGGCCGCGCGCCGGGACTGCCGTCTTGGGGCCGATCAGCACGTCAACATCGACCGCGGCGGCAAATTTGACGCCGACGCGGTTGCCCGCCGACCAGCGCGCTTCGGCGACGATGGCCTGACCGGGTTCGAACTCCAGCGTCAGCGGCGTGCCCGGCGGGACGTTCCATAGCCCCTCGACCAGCGCCCCGCGCGGCGACATGTTGCGGACGATCGCATCATATTGATAACCGCCGCTGGCGACCTGAATCGTCCGAAAAATGGTGAGGCGGGGTTCGCGCGCGCATTTATACCCGTGCGCTTCGGCCCGGCCGCCGCCCTCGCGCAGCAACACCATCACCTCGGCCAGTTCCATCGGCCGCCCATAGATATAGCCCTGGACATGGCTGCACCCCAGCCCGCGGATCAGCGCCAGATCGTCGTGCGTCTCGACCCCTTCGGCGGTCGTCTCCATGTTCAGCGCGGTCGCCAGCCCGACGATCGACGAAATGATCGCGGCGTTCATGCTGCTCGGGTCGGCGGCGCCCAGGACAAAGCTCTGGTCGATCTTGATCTTGTCGAACGGCGCCTTCTTCAGATAGCCGAGCGCCGAATAGCCGGTGCCGAAATCGTCGAGCGCGAGGCGGATGCCGGTCCGCTTCAGCTTCTGGAACATCGCGAGGTTTTCGGGGCTTTCGTCAAGGAACACCCCTTCGGTGATCTCCAGCTCGAGCTGATCGGGGCGGATGCCCGCCCCCGCCACCGCGCTCAGGATCGTCGCGGGCAGCTTTTCGTTGGCGAACTGGCGCGGCGACACATTGACCGCGACGCGGTAATCGGGACCCAGATGCGCGATCGTCGTACAGGCGGTGCGGATGATCCATTCGCCGATCGGCACGATCAGATTCGATTCCTCGGCGATCGGAATGAATTTCGACGGGCTGATCACGCCTTGAGTCGCATGGTGCCAGCGGATCAGCGCCTCGAACCCGGTGATCCGCTCGCTGCCGACATCGACGATCGGCTGATACAGCAGCCGCAGTTCGTCCTTGACCAGCGCGTCGCGCAGCGCATCCTCGATCGCCTTGCGCTCGCTCGCTTGATTGTGCATCGCGTCGGCATAGAAACGATACACGCCGCGCCCGGCATCCTTGGCGGCATACAGCGCCAGATCGGCATTGCGGACCAGCTGCCGTCGGAGACACCCGTCGCCGGTGATCGCGATAGAGGTTGCCGAACGGTGTCGCCGGAACGCTCGTCGTCGAAGAACGGGTCCTGCACACCCTGCGGCAGCGTGTGCGCCATGTCGCCCAGCTTGCCGCGATCTTCGAGGTCGGGAAGAATGATCTGGAATTCATCGCCGCCCAGCCGTCCAACCTGCGCCCGCATCGCCGCCGATCTCGGCAGCCGCCCAGCGACCTGTTGCAGCAACTGGTCGCCGACTGGATGCCCCAGCGTGTCGTTCACCGCCTTGAACCGGTCGAGATCCATCAGCAGCAGCGCGCACGGCTGCGGCTGGCCGATATGGCTTTTCAGCGCGCGTTCGAGCAGGTCGGTGATGTGGGGCCGGTTGGCCAGCCCGGTCAGCGTATCGTAACGCGCCAGCTGGTTGATTTCGCGGTCCGATCGTTTCTTGTCGGTCAGGTCGGTGCCGCTGCCGCGAAACCCTTGAAAATTGCCCAGTTCGTTGCTGATCGGTTGGCCCGAAATCGACCACCAGCGTTCCTCGCCCGCCACCGCGGCCTGCACCGTCAATTCTTTGAACGGCGTGCGCGACGACAGGCTGAATCCCAATGTGCGTTCTTCGCTCTCGTCGTTGCCGATCCGTTTGCGGATAATGTCGGTGAACGGCCGGCCGACCAGATCGGCGGGCTTCCGGTCGAGCCGCGCCGCCACGGTCGGCGAGATATAGACGATGCGGCCGTGCCGGTCGGTTTCCCAGAACCAGCCGCGCCCCGCGCGCTCACAATCGCGCATCAGGTTCAGCGCGCGCTGCTGATCGCTGATGCTCTGGCGCCGGGCGCGGGTGGCGCGGTGCTGGTGGCGGATATCCTCGCGCATCATCACGATCAGCACGCCGAGAAACACGAAACCGGCGACCGCGAAGGGCCAGGACGCGATGCCGATCGCACCGCCCAGCGCGGTCGCGCCGGCAAAGGTGAAAAAGGCGGGGCGCACGATCGCTGCCGCCGACGCCGCGACTAGCAGCGATCCGATCTGGATCGCGGTAAAGGCGTCGGAATGGCCGCTGTCGTCAGGGATCGCGATCGCCGCGAACATTGCCGCGGCGTTGAGCAGCGTGCCCAGCGCAATCAGCGCCATGCACAGCATCACCAAATGACGCAACCGCTGCTCCGATATTGCGCGCGGCCGGCGCATCGCCTGCCCGATCACGGTCAGCACCAGGTCGCACGGCAGGCCAGCAGCCATCACCAGCCATTGCGCGCGATGATCTAGAAAGCCCGCCAACCCCGGAACAAAAGCAAAAGTCAGGAACGCCAGGGTGCGGGCGATCAGCACATAATGCCATAGCTGGGCCACCCGCATCAGCCGGGTGACGAATTCGGGCGTATCGAACAGCGAATTGCGCCAAGACAAATTTCCCGGGAGCAACTCGCCGACCGACGGCCGGATGATATGACGCCGAACCCCCAATTTCCCGTTTTCCTGCTCGTCTGGTCCAACCGCTCCAGTGCCCAAAAACGCGTTGCCAAAACCTTACCGCGACGCCCCGATTGCCGCCGATCCTGTGCCAAAACGGAAGGGATTTCGTTTCTCTTCGCAACTCGTTATAGCCGTGCAATGCCTGCCGTTCGCCTGTTCCCGCCCGACCGTTTCTTTGACCGCAGCGAATGGGTGGCGATCACCGCCGCCTCGCGTTGGCGCGGCATCTGGCTGGTCGCGCATGCGTGGATCGTCAGCATCGCGCTGGTCGGCCTCGCCGCCTGGTCGCAGAACCCCGCGGCTTGGTTCATCGCGATCATCTTTGTCGGCGGTCGCCAGCTCGGGCTGGCCATTTTGATGCACGATGCCGCGCACGGACTGCTGCATCCCGCCAGAAAGACGAACAATTTCCTGGGCCAATGGCTGACCGGCGCCGCGGTCGGGTCCGACCTCATCGCCTACCGAACCTATCACCTCCAGCATCACAAGTTCACCCAGCAGCCCGAAGACCCCGATCTGTCGCTGTCGAAACCCTTTCCCACCACGCGCGCCAGCTTATGGCGAAAAGTGCTGCGCGATCTGACCGGCCAGACCTTTTTCAAACAGCGTATGGCGCAGTTCGGCTTTGCGTGGGTCGGGGTGAAAGCGATGCTGCGCGGCGAGCGGGTCGACCCGGGCCGTGCGAGCACCAAGGCCGGAACGCCATTCAACAAGCAATCGGACGACGGCATGACGTCACCGACGATCGACGTCGCCGGCGCGATGGCGGTGGCGCGCGCGGTCGGGCGGTTCCTGGTCGTGCAGGCGGTGCTGCTCGCCGCCTCGCTTATCCTCTATGGCTGGACGCCCTATCTGCTGTGGCTCGCCGGGCTGGCGACGACGTTCCTGCTCTATCTGCGCATCCGCAACATCGCCGAACATGCCTGCACCACGACGGGCAGCGACGATCCGTTCACCCATGCGCGTACAACGCACGCGAGTTGGCTGGCGCGCGCGACGGTCGCTCCATATTGGGTGAATTATCACGCCGAGCATCATCTGTTCATGGGGGTGCCCTGTTACCGGCTGGCCAAGGTGCACGCGATGCTGGGCCGCACCGGCAAGCACGAGTCGATGACGATCGCGCCCGGATATGCCGCGGTGCTGCGACAGGTCACATCGGCCAGCTAGTCTGCGATCACCAACACCCCGTCGGCAAGCCAGCGGCCCAGCCAGCCGGCAAGCACCGTCATCGCCGCCGCTTCGCCCAGCGCCTCGACCGCATGGACGCCTAGGTCGATAAAGCTGACCGGCGTCGCCAGTCGGCCCAGCGTCCCTGCTTCGCTGGCGGACAGGCTGCGGAAGCTGGGTTGTTGATCCGCGCGCCACACCACCAGCCGTACCGGCGCGGCGAACCCCGCCACCGGCGGCGGGATTTCACCGCCGTCGAGCGCGCTCCAGATCGCGGCGCTGTTATGCCGAAAGCTCAGCAGTTGGACCGATGGGTGGAGCGCCAACGGCCGCTCGATCCAGGCCTCGCCCAGCGCGCCGACGCGCGCCGCGTCGAGGGTGGGGGTATCGGCGGCATCGAACGCCGCCCGCAACGCCCAGTCGAGCGCCGCCAATTCGGCAAGCTCGCCGTCCTCGGGATAATGATCCGCCAGAAAGACCGCGAACGCGCCGCCATAATGGCGCAGGTTCCGCGTCGTCGACGGGTGTCTGTCGACATAGGCTGCCGCGACATTGCCAAACTGAGCATCGCCCAGATAGGCGTATAGCCGTGCAAAATGGTCGGCGAGCACGCCGGTCAGGCTGGCGCGATAGTTGTTCCGGTAGATGTCGAGCCGCCGTGCCGCACCGACGCGGCCGTCGTCGACGATCAACGATTCGGCATTGCCGCCGCCGGTCACCGCCGTCAGGAACTGCGCCTGCATCGCGCGCAGCGGCTCAGACATGGAACGGTTCGAACATGCGTGCCGCCACGCCGCGAGCGCGATCGAGTTCGATCAGCAGGTCGGCCATGGGGTCATTCCTTGGCGCGTTCGATCATCGTCGCAACCGGCCCGAACAGGCCGCAAGCATCGGCGTATAACTCCCAGACGGCGTCGCAGACATCGGCGTCGTGGGTGTCGATAACCACATCGCCCATGTCGCTGTGGCCGGCGAGATGGATTTGCTGGATGCGCTCGGCGGGCAGCCCGACCAGATAGTCGTGCGGATGAAATCCATGATTGCGCGCGCTGACATAGATATTGTTGACGTCGAGGAGCAGCAGGCAATCGGCGCGGGCCGCCATCTCGGCCAGAAAGTCCCACTCGCTGCGGTCGGACGCGCGAAAGGTGACGTAACTCGACGGATTTTCGATCAGGATGCGGCGGCCCAGATAGTCCTGGACCCGCGAAATATTGTCGACGACGCAATCGAGCGTCGGCGCGTCATAGGGCAATGGCAACAGGTCGTGGCTGTTGTGCGCGTCGATCCCGGTCCAGCATAAATGGTCGGACACCCACAAGGGTTCGACCCGGTCAGCCAGCGCCTTGAGCTGGCGAAGATAGCCCATGTCGAGCGGTTCGGCCGACCCGATCGACAGCGACACGCCGTGCATGACCATCGGATAGTCGGCGCGGATCGCGTCGAGCATCGCCAGCGGCTTGCCGCCCGGCACCATGAAATTTTCCGAAATGATCTCGAGCCATTCGACCGGCTGCGGCGCGTCCAGAAAATCGCGGTAATGGTCGGGGCGCAGGCCAAGGCCGAACCCCGGATAGGCCAGCGTCTTGCGATCTTTGATGCAGGTCATCGATGGGGACGGGGATCGTTTTCCGCGCGGCGCCAAACGCCGCGCGGAAAACAACGCGGTCAGCCGATGTCGCCGATGACGCCGCCGGCGGTCAGGCACTTGCCCGCGGCCATCGCCTTGAAGCCCTGGTTCTTGCATGCGTTGTGACCCTTGCACTCGTTGGCGCTGGTCTTGCAGTCGGCGCTGCCCTTGCAGCTGTTGACGCCATAGCAATGGACGGTGTCGCTGGCGCCGACCGCGGCGCCCGAGCTGTTGGCCGGGGCCGGGGCGGCCATCGCGGCACCGGCGAGCGCCAGCGCGGTCGCCGAAGCGGCAAAGGCGGCGGCAAATTTATGATTGGTCATGATGATCCTCCGAAGACAGGATGGAGCGCACAACGCGGCTCCATGCTGTGATATTCGGATGGCGGCGGCAGAGGTTACAACCGCGCCGCGATTATTCGGCGCGGGCGACGAAACGCGCCCCGGCGCGATCCTTCTCGGTGTTGGCGGGGTCAAAGATCATCCCGTTCATCGCGATATACACCCCGGGCGGCAACGTCTGCGCCGCCGCCAGCGCAAAGCCGACGTTGAATTCGGCATCGCTCGCGCGCACCGACGCGGGCTGCATCGCGCCGGTCATCACGATCGTCTTGCCTGCGACTCCCGCCAGCACGCGGCCGGTGATCACCATCGTGTCGGTGCCGTGGGTGACCAGAATGCGCGATGCCGCGCTGGCCTCGACCGCGGCGCGGATCGCGGCGCGGTCGGCATCGTCCAGTTCCAGGCTGTCCTTGCGCATCAGCTGCGTCACCCGGTGCGGGACATGGACATTATTTTCGCGCAGCAGGTCGGGGATCGCCGCGGGACCGATCTGAAATTCGGACAGCGCGTCGAAATAGACTTTGTCGATCGTCCCGCCGGTGGTGAAGATTTCGATCATCGAACGTCCTTATCCGTTTGCATCGAGCGAAGTCGAGATGCCCATCGGTCCTGCTCTCCTTATCGGTGTCTCGACTTCAGCCGAAGGCTGAAGTTCATCCTGAGCGCCCGCCCTGCGGGCAGTCGAAGGGCTCGACACGAACGGAAGTAGAATGGTGTTTAAGCCAAAGCCTCGGCAATCAACCGCCGGGTATTTTCCACCCCGAACAACGCGATGAAGCTGCCCATGCGCGGCCCGGCGCTCGATCCGAGCAGCGTTTCGTACAAGGCCCTGAACCAATCGCGCAGATTGTCAAAGTCATAGGCCTCGGTCTTGCCGATCTCGTAGACGATATTCTGAATATCGTCGGCGGCGGCACCGGCAGGCAAGGCCGCGAGCTTGGCGTCGAGTTCGGTCAGCGCCGCGACTTCGCCGCCCACCGGCTTGCGGCGCTTCAGCGTCGGCGCGACATAGTCGCGGTTATACGCCATCGCATTGTCGATCAGCCGGTCGAGTTCGGGATAGGTTGCCGCATCGGCGCCCTCCACATATTGGCCGAGGTAGCGCCAGATCTGGTCCTTCGACGCGTCGGCGCCCATTACCGCGACCAGATTGAGCAGCAGCCCAAAGGTCACCGGGAGCTCGCTCGCGGGCATATCCTCGCCGCGCGCGACATGGACATGATGCACCGGATTGCCGAGCCGCTTGTCGGGCTCCTGCCCCGGATAGCTGCCGCGCATCTGCAGATATTCGTCGACCGCCTTCGGGATCACCCCGATGTGCAGCTGCTTCGCGGCCTTGGGTTCGCGATAGGCGAAGAACGCCAGGCTTTCCTCGCTTCCATAATCGAGCCATTGATCGAGGCTGAGCCCGTTACCCTTCGACTTCGAAATCTTCTCGCCCTTTTCGTCGAGAAACATCTCGTAAATCAGCCCCTCGGGCTTGCGTCCGCCGAGCGCCTTGGCGATCTTGCCCGACTGGACGCCGCTGTCGGTCAGATCCTTGCCGTACATTTCGTAATCGACGCCCAAAGCGACCCAGCGCATCGCCCAATCGACCTTCCATTGCAGCTTGGCACCGCCGCCCAGCACGCTGTGGGTGACCGTCTCGCCCTCGTCCTCGAAAGACACCAGGCCGGCGTCGGCGTCGACAACGGTGATCGGCACCTGCAGCACAATGCCCGACTTGGCGCTGACCGGCAGGATCGGCGAATACGTCGCGGCGCGCTCGGCGCGCTTCATCCAGGTATGCCCAAGATGTCCTGATTGTGGCGCAGCACATTTTTAAGCGCCTCATCGAACGCGCCCGATTTGTAACGCCCGGTCGAGCTGACGAACTCATATTCAAAGCCGAAGCGGTCGAGAAACTCGCGCAGCATCGCATTGTTATGATGCGCGAAACTCTCATACTTACCGAACGGATCGGGGATATCGGTCAGCGGCTTGCCCAGATGTTCGCGCAGCATGTCACCGTTCGGCACATTGTCGGGAACCTTGCGCAGCCCGTCCATGTCGTCGCTGAACGCGACGAGCCGCGTCGGTGCGCCGCCAGTCAGCGTTTCATAAGCGCGGCGGACCATCGTCGTGCGCAGCACTTCGTTGAACGTGCCGATATGCGGCAGCCCCGACGGGCCATAGCCGGTTTCGAACAGCATCGCTTCGCCGCCAGGCTTGCCGTCCGGATAGCGTTTGATCAGCTTGCGCGCTTCCTCGAACGGCCAGGCCTTGGACGTTTGCGCGGGTTCGCGCAGCGAAGGGTGCAGGTGCAAGTCGGTCATGGGCCGCGCCATAGCGGCAAGAAGCCAAGATGGGAAGAAGACCGGACGCGCGCCGGACTTCTTCCCTCCTCTCACCCGCGCGGCTGCACCGCGGGCAGAAAGCTGCTCCGCCGCAGCAGCGCCGCCGACACGATCGATACCAGCAGCGCGACGGGAAATATCTCGGTCAGGGTCAGCGCCATGCGGAACAGCGGATTTTTATATTGCTCCGCCATCGCCCCCATTTCTTTCGAAAACGCCGCGATCTCGGCGGCCGATTTGCCCGCCGCCCGCATATCCTCGATGCTCTTGGCGATATATTCGGTCATGAAGGTCCCGCCGGTCTGCCACATATAGACCTCCCAGCCGACGATGTAGAACAGCGACGCGACCAGCCCGATGCCAAGACCGACCCCCAGCGCTTTCCAGAAAGTGACGACCCCGCCCAGATTGACGTCGCGATAGCGTTTCACCCCGATGAAAACGAACAGCAAAGCGACCAGCATCGACAGATAGCCGGCGACCATCCCCATCGTGCCATGATCGGCAACGACGGTAATGCTGATAAACATGCCGAGAATGACGATGACGCCCGCGATGGCACCATAGACCGCGATAATCCTGCCCATGACAATCTTCTCCCCTGTTGATGGATGCCATGCGGGATGGACCGAAACAACGGCTGGAATCTATCGCCCAAACGGGTGATTTGGTGGCTCTCGTCCGATTTTACGGCAGGATGTCGAGCGCCCGCGCCTTTTGCACCGCCTGGGTCCGGCTGGCGACCGCCAGCTTTTCATACACCCGCGCGACATGCGTCTTCACCGTGTTCGGCGAAATATCGAGCTGCCGCGCGATCACCTTGTTGGCATGGCCGGCGGCCAGCATGTCCAGCACTTCGCATTCGCGCGGGCTGATGCCCAGTGCCGCGATCGCCGCGTCGTTACGCGCGAAAGCCTCGCGCGGGCGCGCGGTCAGCCGGTTGCCGGCCCAGATGCCGAGCGCGACGCAAATGAGCGCGATGCAGGCGATATAAAATTCAGTCGACCAACGGTGGACGACATGTTTGTAATTCAGCCACTCGAGCAGAAACGCCGCGGCGGCGAGCGCGATGCCATAGAGGATGATCGGGCGGGCCATCGTCCAGTTAAATCATCGTCGTCTTCCGCATGCAAGATCGGGCGCCCCTTGCCGGCATCGTTACCGGAAAATTTACCATATCTGGCCTAGCTTGCGGCGATGACAGACCCCCGACCCCCTTTGGCGCGCAGCCACAAGCGAACCCCGGTTTCGATCGACGTGACGGTCAACGGCGTCCTCAACTTCATCGATGGCCAGATCACCGATCTGTCCGAAGGCGGCGCGCGGATCGACGGCGCCAGCATGCCGGCGCGGTCGCGCTGCGAAATTCATTATGGCGGCGAGGTCACCTATGCTGTGGTCATGTGGTCCGAAATCGACCGCATGGGCGTGCGCTTTCCTATGAGCTGACCCACGGCCCGCTCTACAATGCGCTGAGCCGCGCGCGCAGCGCAGTCACCATCGACCCGGCGCAGATTTTCCTGAGCAACCGCACGCCGGTGTTCGGACGCGGCCTAGATCAGACCATTCCCAGTTTCGTCATTCCCGCGAACGCGGGAATGACGCTGTGTGTGCGTGCGCTTGCCGCGTTCGCCTTTTGTCCCTAACCTGCGCCGATGCGCCCCGCCCCGCTTCCCCTGCCCGCGATCCACGCCAGCCATGTCGGCATCTGGATCGCCGATGCACAGGGGCGCGTGCAGCGCGTCGGGCGCGGCGAGGCGATCGCGGCGGTCGCCGCCACCCCGCACCTGTTGCTCAATGCGACGCTGACCGGCGACCGGCTGGGCTATCCCGAACTGTCGGGGCTCGACCTGCTCGAACTTTTCGCTTTCCTCTATCCCGCGCGCTTTGCGGTGCCGACCCCCGCCGGCATCGCCGCGACGATCGGCCTGCCGCCGCCGAGAGCCGAGGAAGATATCGCCGCTTTCCTGCCGCAAGCGACCGCGGCGATGCTCGCCGGTCTGGCCGATCCGGCCTGGCCCGAACGCGAGGGGGCGTGGCACGGTCTGCAAGCGCTGGCACGTCAGCGCTGGCCGTGGGCGCCGCTGATCCAGCCGCAGCTTTCGGCGCCCGACGCCAATGAACGCTGGCTGTTCGCACGCCTGCCCGAATGGGAGGAGCAACCGCCGCGCGCCGCGCCGCGGCAGGTGCGCATCAACCCCGACGACGTCACCGCACGGCTCGACCGGCTGACCGGCGACGGCGCCGAACGGCGGCCGGGACAGCAGGATTATGCCAAGGCGACCGCCGCGATCTTCGAACCGCGTGAACGCAAGGACGCAGCCAGCATGATGCTGGTCGCCGAGGCCGGAACCGGCGTCGGCAAGACGCTGGGCTATCTGGCGCCCGCCACGCAGTGGATCGGAGCCAGTCGGCGGGCAGCGTCTGCATCTCGACCTTTACCAAGGCGCTGCAACGTCAATTGTCGCGCGAGACCGAGAAACTATACCCTGACGCCGCGACCCACCGCGAAAAGGTCGTCGTCCGCAAAGGCCGTGAGAATTACCTCTGCCTGCTCAATCTGGAGGACGCGCTGCAAGGCGGCTTTTCGGGGCGCGCCGCGATCCTGGCGCAGCTCGTTGCCCGCTGGGCGGCTTATACGCGCGACGGCGACATGGTCGGCGGCGATCTGCCCGGCTGGCTGCCCGCGCTGTTCCGCCGCAACGGTACCACCGCACTCACCGACCGGCGCGGCGAGTGCATCTATGCCGGTTGCCCGCATTTCCGCAAATGCTTCATCGAACGCTCGGCACGCGCCGCGACCCAGGCCGACATCATCATCGCCAACCACGCACTGACGATGGTGCAGGCGGCGCGCCCCCGTGACGGCGGCGCCCCCGCGACGCGGCTGATCTTCGACGAGGGCCATCATCTGTGGGACGCCGCCGACAGCATGTTCGCCGCCGCGCTGACCGGACAGGAAGCGGTCGAAATCCGCCGCTGGGTGCTGGGTCCCGAGGGCAAGTCGCGCGGGCGGCGGCGCGGGCTCGCCGCGCGGCTCGCCGATGTCGCCAGTTATGACGAAGCAGCCGACCGCGCCGATCCAGGCGGCGATTACCGCCGCGGCCGAACTGCCCGGCGACGGCTGGCTAGCCACGCTTGTTCGAGAATGACCCGTGGGGCGCGATCGAACGGCTGCTCGCCGCGGTGCGCGGTCAGGCTTATGCGCGTGCCGCCGACAGCAAGAACGGCGACAGCGGCTATGGCCTCGAAACCGAACTTGCCGATCCCGACGCTGCACTGGTTACGGCAGCGGCGGCGGCCGAGCGGCGCGGTCGAGGCGCTGCTGCGCTCGACCGCTCGGCGCTCGGCAAGCGGCTCGACGCGCTCTTCGACGATCCGCCCGACTGGCTCGACGGCCAAGCGCGGGCGCGGGTCGACGGCGCGCGGCACAGCCTGGGCACCCGCGTCGATACGCTCGGCGGCTGGCTGTCGCTGCTCGGCCGCGTCGGCGGCCCCGCCAACCCCGATTTCGTCGACTGGCTGGCGATCGATCGCTACGACGGGCGCGAGTTCGACGCCGGGCTGCACCGCCACTGGCTCGACCCCGCGCGGCCGATCGCCGAAATCGTCTATCGCCCCGCGCAGGGCGTGCTGGTGACGTCGGCGACGCTGCGCAGCGGCCATGGAGCGCAGGGCTGGACCGAGGCCGACATCCGCACCGGCGCGCGCCACATGGACGGCGGCGTCCAGCATTTCGCGTCTGGCTCAGTGCGCGTGCGAAAATCGCCGGCCATAGTCAGGGTTTCGTCACCGACATCGCGCGCGTTGACTTCGTAATATCCCTTGGCCAACTCGCCTGCGTTTTCCAGCATTCGGGCGGCGGCGCGCTGGTAGCTGTTCAGCAGGCGATCCGAGCGGCTGCGCGCGGTCCACGGGCATCGCCGACCGCCTCGCGCGCGCCGCCCTGCGGGGCCAGCGGCACGTCGAGCTCGGTCGATACCGGCGCGCTCGGCCGACATCTTCCGCGCCGATCCGCACGCCTCGCTCCTCGGCACCGATGCGCTGCGCGACGGGGTCGATGTGCCGGGCGAATCGCTGCGGCAGGTGATCATGGAGGGGGTGCCGTGGCCGCGCCCGACCATATTGCACGCCGCCCGCCGCGCCGCGCAGGGCGGCAGCGCCTATGACGACATGGTCATTCGCGGCCGCATCGGGCAAGCGTTCGGCCGTTTGATCCGCCGCGCCGACGATTTCGGCCAGTTCGTGATGCTCTCGCCCAGCTTCCCCTCGCGCCTGCTCAGCGCCTTTCCCGACGGCACCCCAATCCGCCGCCTGCCGCTCGACGAAGCGGTCAATCATGTCGCCGCGGCGAACGTCGAGCGCAGAAAAAGCGCCTTTCCAGCCTTTTCACCGTCATAAGTTTGCGGCACAAGGCAGGCCTAACGACGGCATAAGCGCGAACGCGCGGGGGAAGATTTTGAAGACTTTGACGATCCTGCGCCACGCCAAATCGGGTTGGGATGTTCAGGTCGAACGCGATTTCGACCGGCCGATCAACAAGCGCGGCGCGCGCGGCGCCGAGTTGATCGGACAATGGCTCAAACGGCAAAAGCTGCCCGTCGACCGCATCATCGCCTCGCCCGCGGTGCGCGTCACCGACACGCTCGACATCTTTCAGCCCGCCGCGGACCTGAATACGCTCGAACCGCATTGGGACCGCCGCATCTATCTCGCGTCTGCCGCGACGCTGATCGACGTGATCCGCGACATCGGCCGCGATGCCCAGCATCTGCTGATCTCGGGGCACAATCCGGGGCTGGAGGATCTGATCCTGATGCTCGTCCCCGAATCGGCAGGCGACGAATTGCGCGCCAAGGTCGAGGAAAAGCTACCGACATCGGCGCTGGCGCGGCTCGAACTCGATATCGACGACTGGCACGACCTCGACACGGGCCTCGCGCGCTTTGCCGCCTTCATTCGCCCGCGTGACCTTGACCCCAGCCTCGCGCCGGCGATGGACGATTAAATCTTAAACGAGCGCAGCGGCAAGCCGCTGCCGCAGCGCGACCAGCGCCGCAACCGGCACGCCATGCGCCTGCCCCAACGCGCCATTTCCGGTCGCGCGCGCTGAACGGGTTTCGACGGCCGGTGCTGCGATCGCCTCGGTGCCCGGTTCGGACAACGCCTTGCGCGCGCCCTCGACCGTGAACCCCTGCACATGCAGCAGATGGTGGATACGCTCCGCCAGCGCGACATCCTCTGCGCGATAATAGCGGCGGCGGCCCGAGCGCTGGAGCGGTTTCAGCTGCGGGAAGCGGGTTTCCCAATAGCGCAGGACGTGGGTCGGTACCCCGATCCGCACCGCCAGTTCGCCGATTGCGAGCATGGCGCTGGGCGCTTTGCCGCTGTCGCCGGACATGTCAAAACCCGTCATGGGTGAAGGCCGGGGTTATTTGCCGGCAACGCGGGCACGCATCGTCTGGCTGGCGCGAAAGGTCATCACGCGGCGCGGCAGGATCGGCACTTCGATGCCGGTCTTTGGATTGCGGCCGACCCGCTGCGCCTTGTCGCGCAGCACGAAGGTGCCGAAACCAGAAATTTTGACATTCTGCCCCCCGGCCAGCGCGTCGGACATATGGTCGAGGATCGATTCGACGATCGTCGCCGATTCGTTGCGCGACAAGCCGATCTGCTGGTTGATCTGCGTGGCGATGTCGGCTCGTGTGAGCGTCCCTGCGGTCATGGTGGTCCCTCCCCCTCGTGAAGCGAAAATGCGAGAACAGGTCCCGGACAGCCCCCACCGTCACGAGTCCCTTGCCTCTATGTAACAAAAGCGAATTAATCCGCCAAACTGAAACGGATGGAGCGAGAAGTTGATGCGCCGGATCGAAAGATCACACGCGCAAGACCGCCGCGCCCCAAGTGAAACCGCCGCCCATCGCCTCGAGCACCACCAGATCGCCGCGCTTGATGCGCCCGTCGCGCACCGCGAGATCGAGCGCCAGGGGGACCGAAGCGGCCGACGTGTTGGCGTGCTGATCGACCGTCAGCACGACGCGCTCGGGCGGCAAACCCAGCTTTTTCGCGGTGGCGTCGATGATCCGTTTGTTCGCCTGATGCGGCACCACCCAGTCGATTGCCGAAGGCGACAGGCCGACATCGGCCATCACTTCGCCCAGCACCGACGCGAGATTGGTGACGGCATGGCGAAACACTTCGCGCCCCTGCATCCGAACGTGCCCGACCGTTCCGGTCGTCGATGGGCCGCCGTCGACATACAGCATGCCCGCATATTTTCCCTCGGCATGAAGGCGGGTCGCCAGGATGCCCTGGTCATCGTCGACATCCTTGGCCGACAGGACGATCGCGCCCGCGCCGTCGCCGAACAACACGCAGGTCGTGCGGTCTTCCCAGTCGAGGATGCGGCTGAAGGTTTCCGAACCGATCACCAGCGCATGTTTGGCCGCACCGGTACGCAGCATCGCATCCGCGACCGACACGGCATAGAGGAACCCCGAACACACCGCCGCGACGTCGAACGCGATGCAGTCGGGCGTGCCGAGCAGCGCCTGCACTGGCCGTGGCGCTCGCCGGGAAGGTGCGGTCGGGGGTCGCGGTCGCGACGATGATCAGGCCGATGTCCGACGGTTCGAGCCCCGCGGCCGCCAGCGCTTCGCGTGCCGCCGCGGCGCCCAGCGTCGCGGTCGTCTCGTCGGGCTCGGCGATATGGCGAAAGCGGATGCCGGTGCGCTCGACGATCCATTCGTCGCTGGTATCGACCCGCTGTGCCAGTTCGGCGTTCGACACCCGGGTGCGCGGCAGCGCGGAACCGGTTCCGGCCAGGATCGCGCGCAGCGTCATGCCGCGTCGCCGCGGCGGAAATTCGCAAGATCCTCGGTCACTTGGCGCGTGATATCCTTCTCGATCAGCTCGGCGCACAGGTGGACGCAATTGGCGACCCCCTTAGCGTCGGCGCTGCCGTGGCTTTTGAGCACGACGCCATTCAGGCCCAGAAACACCGCGCCGTTGTGATTATTGGGATCGAGATGGTGGCGCAGCAGCTCGGTCGCTGGCCGCGAGATCAGAAAGCCGATCTTCGAGCGCGTCGAGCTGGTGAACGCGCGGCGCAGCAGGTCGGTGACGAAGCGCGCCGTCCCCTCGATCGTCTTCAGCGCGATATTCCCCGAAAACCCGTCATGGACGATCACGTCGACATCGCCGCGCGACAATTTGTCGCCCTCGATGAAGCCCGCGAATTCCATCGGCAGCCCCTTGGCGGCGCGAATCATCGCGGCGGCATCGCGAATCTCGTCGGTGCCCTTCATCTCTTCGGTACCGATATTGAGCAGCGCGACGCGCGGGCGCTCCAGCCCCATCGCGGTGCGCGCATAGGCCGCGCCCATGACCGCGAACTGGGTCAGGTTGGTGGCATCGCATTCGGTGTTGGCGCCCAGATCGAGCATGACGACGTCGTTGGCGCCCAGCGTCGGCAGCAGCGCGGCGAGCGCCGGGCGGTCGATCCCCGGCATCGTGCGCAGCGCGATCTTTGCCATCGCCATCAGCGCGCCGGTGTTACCCGCCGACACGGCGCCGCCGGCATCGCCGCGTTTCACCGCGTCGATCGCCAGGCCCATCGAACTGGTCTTTGCCTTGCGGATGGCCTGGCTCGGCTTGTCCTCGCCCGTCACCACGCCATCGGTGTGGATGATGTCCGACGCCGCGCGCAGATTAGGGTGATTTTCGAGCGCCGCCTTGATCTGCGCCTCGTCACCGACCAGCATGGAACTTGAAGACCGATCGTAGCGCCGGCGCGCGAGCGCGGCGCCCTCGATCATCACGCGAACGCCTTCGTCACCGCCCATCGCATCGATGGCGATACTGCGGCAAGCTCATCGCGCTATCCCCCCGTTAACTGGGCCAGGACCGGCATGTCCTCGCGATAGTAACCGCAGTGCGAGCAGACCGTGTGCGGGCGCTTCAGCTCGCCGCAATTGGTGCATTCCATGTAGGCGCTGCCCTTCAGGGCATCATGCGAACGGCCCATATCCGCGCTTCGAGGGCGAGGTTTTTCGCTTGGGAACGGCCATGATATTTCCTGCATTCTTAAAGTGTGTGTCACGAATCGGCTACCCGGATTTGTCACCCCGTCGCCGGAAATGACTGGCCCGCCCGCCACGCGAAGGCAAGTTCCTGTCCAGTTGTGACAAGAAAAACTTCCGCCGGAGGGTGCCGCAACGCCAGAAGGTGTCGGGTGCCGGATCGGGCGGGGCTATAGCGTTTTCGCCCGCAAAGGCAAGCCCCGAGACAGGAGTAGGCGACAGCAGGCGACCTCCCATCTCGTCACCCCGGACTTGATCCGGGGTGACGAAAGAAGAAACGGCGCGCTTGCCCTGCCCTTCCAGCAATGCCACATCTCGCCCACGCCGATAAAGCGGCCAATAAGGGGGGAAGCCACATGATAATCTTGCCGATCAGCCTGACCATTGCCGCCGGGGCGGCGCTGCTCAACCTGTGGCTTTCGATGCGGGTCGGGCGGGTGCGGACCAAGGAAAAGATTTTCGTCGGCGATGGCGGCAACGAACTGGTCACCCGCCGTATGCGCGCGCTGTCAGCATCTGCGCGATGCCGGCGCTGTTCGTGCTGATCCTGCTCGCCGGCCGAACTGGGCATCGGATCGTCGATGTGGCTGTGGGGCGTGGGCGCGCTCTACCTCGTCGGACGCATCCTGCACGCGCTGGGGATGGACGGCATGATGTGGGGCCGCATGGCCGGCACCATCATCACCATGTTGACCCAGCTCGGTCTCGCGGGATCTGCGCTGTTCACTGTGCGCGACGCCGGTCGAAACCAAAGCGATGGTAATTGGCGAAGCCACCACGATCGCGCCCGAGTAATCTTCTCCCTCCCGTGAATGGGAGGGGGATTAACCTGCCGCCCCCAACACCATATCGCCGACGAACGGGTTCGTCCGCCGCTCATGCGCGAAATTGCTGTGCCCGCCGTGCCCGCGGAACGAACACCGTCTCGTTGCCCAGCGGCCACAGCTTCTGCGTGATCGAATCGATCAGGTCCTGGTGGTTGCCGCGCGGAAAATCGGTGCGGCCGATCGATCCCTGGAAGATCACGTCGCCGACGATCGCCAGCTTCGATGGCGCGTGGTGGAACACGACATGCCCCGGCGTGTGCCCGGGGCAATGGATGACGTCGATGATCAGGTTGCCCACGGTCACCGTGTCGCCGTCGACCAGCCAGCGATCGGGTTCGAACACCTCGCCGACCATACCGAAACGCGCGCCGTCCTCGGCGAATTGCTCGATCCAGAAGCGGTCGTCCTCATGCGGCCCTTCGATCGGCACGCCGAGTTCCCTCGCTAGCATGCCGGCTTGGCCGCAATGGTCCATATGGCCGTGCGTGATCAGGATTTTCTCGACCTCGACCCCGGTCTGGCGCACCGCTTCCTTCAGCTTGTCGAGGTCGCCGCCCGGATCGATAAACGCCGCTTTGTTCGTCTCGGTGCACCACAGGAGGGTGCAATTCTGCTGAAAGGCGGTGACCGGCACGATCGCCGCGCGCATCGGAGGATTGGGAGCGTTCATGCCGTTGATGTGGGGAAACAGGACCAAAATGGCAAGCCACCGCGCCGATTTGACCCGCCAAGCCCGACGGCATATTGATTGACACCGTGACCAAGGCCTTTTCCCACGGAACCGTCCATATGGCCGGCGAGGACATGCAGGCGGCGCTAGCGGCAAACCCCGAAACGCTGGCGCTCTGGGAAAGTCTGACCCCGCTCGGGCGCAACGAGTTCATTTGTTGGGTCGATGATGCCAAAGCAGGCCAAAACCCGCACGCGCCGGATCGAACGAACCCGCGAAGAACTGCTCGAAGGGAAAAAGCGGCCCTGCTGCTGGGCCGGATGCATCCACCGCGCCGACAAGCCGCCGAGCCGTTGGCAACAGGCGGTTCTGATCAACAAAAAGGGGAAATAGCGCGCGTCAGCGCAGCGTCATCGTGTCGCCTTCGATGTTCACCGCGGCGAGCCGTGACAAATAGCTTTGGCCGAGCAGCGAAACGCCCATGTTGGCGTCGATCACCGCGGCCTCGACCCGGCGCACCTCCACCCCGTCGATATCGATGCTGTCGAGCATGACGCTGCGCATCTGTACGTCGCCGCCCGCGGTGCGGGCAGTTCCGGTGACGGGCAGGCTGTCGACGTCGATACCGATCGCTTCGGCATCGCTCCGCGTCAGCGCGACGACCGACGCGCCGCTGTCGACCATCACGCGAATTTGGGTGCCGTCGATGTCGGCATCGGCATAGAAATGCGAATCGCCCGACCGACCGATCAACGTTTCGCCCGACGATCCGGAATCGCCGCGCGCTTCGGCCAAGGCCAGAGACCGGTCCTGGCGAACCTTGTGCGTCGTCCAATTGTCGTGATTGCCGGCGATTGCCGGGGCCGCTTTGATCGCGTCATCGGATTTTCTGCCGGCCAGCGACACCCGCCATGCCGATCGACACCACCGCGATGATCGCAGCCAACCCAAGAAAACGCCCCATCATGCGCGGCTTGTCGCAGAATCAGGTTGGCGATTGGTTAAGCGGGTGTCCGCGCGTCGGCAGCCTCGGCAGGCCCGTATTCACGCTGCTCCCCGTCTTCATGCTGCTCGATGAACGCCCGCCACGTCGGCGTGTCGCCGCGAATACTGTACGCGATCCGCGCGCAGGCATAGGGACGGTCCGGCCGATTGTCGGCGTCGGCGGCGATCGCCGGCCACGCCGCTGCGTCCACGCCGCCCGCGGCCCAGCACACCAGCGCTTCGGCCTGCTGCCCCGCCTCCATCGCGGCGCGTTCGTCGGTGGTCAAAGACGTGGGCGCCTGCCATCCCAGCAGGACGCGGTGCGTCGAACCCTTGGAAAACAGCGCGGGCAGGAACGGGCTGCCACGGTCGTGGAGCAGCCCGTCGACGCGCGCGCGGTCGGCGGCGGTCAGCCATTGGCCGCCGAGCAGCGGACCCCATTGTGCCGCGTCACGTGAGCGCAGCGCGGCCGCCAGTTCGTCCGCCGCCGCCGCGAACCGCGGCGTCCACGCCGAATCGGCGGCGAGCCGGGACAGCTTGGCGGGCGGCTGGGGCTTTTCGGTTTCGACCGACAGCAGCGGGGCGGGCGTGCCAGTCTCGGCCGCGAGAACCGGCGAAGCGAATGCGGCGACCAGCGCCGACGAAATCAGGATAGCGCGCATGACCGGCAATGTAGCAGCAAAGGCTGCATCTGTCATGAACCGGTTGCCAGACCCCCGCGCAGCCACGCCGGAACGGCAGCCGGGTCGATGCTCTCCACCCGCCGATGCTCGATCGACCAGCCGAGGTCGGGATAGGCGATCACCTGCCGCTTTTCGTCGGCCTCGGCGATCGGCACGACGACCAGCCGCCGGTTGACCTTTTGCCGCCAGTTCATCCGCGCGGTGTTTTCCTGTCCGACATAGCAACCCTTGGTGAAACTGACCCCGTTCAATTCGGCAGCATTGCATTCGAGCCACAGGGTCGTTCCGTCGCCCAATTCGGCGCGGCCCTCGGCCACGCCCAACGCCAACCGATGAGCGCGCCAGGCGGCGTCGGCAACCTCACCTTCACCCGCCGGCGCCAGCCAGCGCTGGCCGAGTTCGGGCAGTCGCGGATCGACAACGCCCAGATCGCCTGCCGGCGCCCAATGGACGGCCATATCTGGTTCGACCGCGATCGTGATCGCGCGGCGCAGCCGGTATAGCGTCAGCCGCTTGGCGAGGTCGGCGGCGGCATCGCGTTCGCAATCGATCAGGACATCATCGCCATCGCCCCAGATCAGGAAATCGAACAAGGCCTTGCCCTGCGCCGAGAGCAGCGCCGCCCACACCGGCAGATTGCCCGACGTGTCGTTGGTGACCAGTCCCTGCAGAAAGCCGCGGACATCGTCCCCCGCCAGACGGATCAGGGCGCGGTCGTTGAGGGTGGTATTGGCCATGGCGATAATCTAGGGACGCGACAGCCAAAACCAAGCGTCCATTTCACCCGCGAGACCTGCATGACCGACCGCCTGACGATCCGCCGCCCCGACGACTGGCACGTCCACCTGCGCGACGGGGCGATGCTCGATCATGTCGCGCCCTACACCGCGCGTCAGTTCGCGCGCGCCATCGTGATGCCGAACCTGTCGCCGCCGGTGACGACCGCCGAAGAGGGCCGAGCGTATTGCGACCGGATCAACGCGGCGGTCCCCGCCGACCTCGATTTCACGCCGCTGATCGTCGCCTACCTCACCGACGCCACCGAAGCGGACGAGATCGAGCGCGGTTTTGGCGAAGGCGTGTTCACCGCCGCCAAGCTCTATCCCGCCCACGCCACCACCGGCAGCGCCCACGGCGTTACCGACATCGCAAAGATCACGGGCGTGCTCGAACGGATGCAGGACATCGGCATGCCGCTGCTGATCCACGGCGAAGTGACCGACCATGACGTCGACATTTTCGACCGCGAGGCGGTATTCATCGACCGCACGCTCGAACCGCTGGTCCGCGCCCTGCCCGGTCTGAAGATTGTCTTCGAACATATCACCACCGCCGAAGCGGCGCAGTTCGTCGCGGACGCGCCCGCCAATGTCGCCGCGACGATCACGCCCCAGCACCTGCACATCAATCGCAACGCGATGCTGGTCGGCGGCATCCGGCCGCACGCTTATTGTCTGCCGGTGGCCAAGCGTGAGCATCACCGGGTTGCGGTGCGCGCGGCGGCGACATCGGGATCGCCCAAATTCTTCCTCGGCACCGACAGCGCCCCGCATGAAGTGCACACCAAGGAGGCCGCGTGTGGCTGCGCCGGCATCTTCAACGCCCCGTTCGCGCTCGAAAGCTATGCGATGGCGTTCGACCAGGACGGTGCGCTGGACAAGCTCGAGGGCTTTGCCAGCGAGCATGGGCCGCGTTTCTATGGCCTGCCGCTGAACGAGGGCACGGTGACGCTGGAGCGAACCGATATCTTAGTCCCCGATCGCATTGGCGAGGTTGTGCCCTTCCATGCGGGCGAAACGCTGGGGTGGAAGCTGATTTAGTTTGTTTCGCACGAAGACACGAAGACACGAAGAGGTCGCTCGATCTCGCGGATCACAGCTTATCGCCACAGGCGACTTTCAAAAGGCGCTTCGCGCTGTCGGTGCGCAGCGGTCGTGCAGAGGGCGCCACAATCTTCGTGTCTTCGTGTCTTTGTGCGAAACAAAAATCGCCACACCGGCCGCAAACACCGCCTAAGCCACCGCGACCATCCGATCGGCCCGCATCTTGCGCCACATGTCGAAACTGAACACCGCAATGCTGGTCCAGATCAACAGGAAGCAAAACAGCTGCGCCGGTTTCAGCGGTTCGTTGAACACGAACAGGCCGAGCAGGAAAACGATGCTGGGTGCCAGATATTGGACGAAACCGAGCGCCGCATAACTCATCCGCCGCGCGGCGGTAGCGAACAGCAACAACGGCACGGCGGTGACGACACCCGCCGCCGCGAGCAGCCAGCTGATGTCGGTGCTGGATCCGAAACCGCGCCCGTCGCCAAGCCAAAGATAATAGGCAGCCGCGGCGAGCGACAGCGGCAGCAGCAGCGTCGTGAAGATCATCCAGAACGAACCCCACCGGCACCACCTTGCGGATCAGGCCATAGGTTCCGAAACTGAGCGCCAGCGTCAGGCTGATCCACAATGTGTCGAGCGCGCCGGCGAGCAGGATCGCCACGCCGACCGCCGCGATGACGACCGCCAGCGCCTGCAACCGCGACAACCGTTCGCCGAGGAAGATCATCCCCAGCATCACGTTGACCAGTGGGTTGAGATAATAGCCGAGGCTGGCGGCGAGCAGATGGTCGGAAAAGACTGCGTGGATATAGACCAACCAGTTGAGCGCGATCAGGATCGAACTCGCGAGCAACATCCGCAGCACCCGCCAATCCTTGAGCGCTGCCAGATAGTCTCCGATCTGGCGGCGGAATGCCATGATGACGAAACACAGCGGCAGCGACCACACAATGCGCTGCGCCAGCACCTCGACCGGCGGCACGTCCGACAGCAGTTTGAAGAACAGCGGGACGAAGCCCCATATCGCATAGGCGCCCAGCGCATAGGGCAAGCCGCCCTGATGGCTCCCCGCGGGGGCTGTCGGCTGGGTCATGGTACGAAAACTGCCTTTCGGCCGGAAATCAGATGATGCCGCCGCCCAGCATCAGGCGAACGACGCCGATGACGATCACGACGATGTTCAGATTGCGACCGCTGTTGCTGCTCGACATTGCGCCGAGCGCGAGGCCGACGACGGCAAAGGGCACAATCACCCAATTCGCCCAACCGAGCAGCGGGATGAAAGCGAAAACGGCCAGAACCAGAGCGATGGCGCCGATGACGAGCGAGGCGATATTGAGCATTCCACCTATGTCGCATGCCGTCTGCGGCGCGGCAAGAGCTTTCGGTTCGTCGATGATAGCACTCGCTTCGTCTTGTTGCCTTGGGTTCATGCAACGGCATCGGGACATAACTCGTTTTCCCCTCGAAGCGCCAAGGGCCGTCCTGCGGAACGAGGCGCTGAACCAGGAAAGGACATAATATGCGTAATTTCACCAAAGGCCTGATGGGCGCATTCGCCGCCGCCAGCGTCACCTTGGCCGCGCCGGCCTATGCCGGCCTCGCCGCCCCCGCCAAGGCGGACGGCTTCCACCAGCTCGACCAGTCGTCGAACTTCTACAAAAAGCGCAAGGATCGCCGCTATTATGCGAATGATCAGCGCATCAACAACAACACCCGCGTCTGGCGCGATGGCGACGGTCGTTATCGCTGCAAAAAGGACAATGGGACGACCGGCCTGTTGATCGGCGGCGCCGTTGGTGGCCTCGCGGGTCATGAAATCGCCGGCGGCGGCGACAAGCTCCTCGGCACCGTGCTCGGTGCTGCCGGTGGCGCGTTGCTGGGCCGCGAGATCGACAAGTCCAAGTATCGCTGCCGTTAAGCGGTAAGAACCCCGTTACGGGTGTGGGTCCGAGACCCCTCCGCCCGCACACGTGATGGAGAGGGCGTCAACCTGGTCGTTGGCGCCCTCGACCATATCCGGGACATAGTTCCCAGTTGACCCTTGTTCCTCTAACCGTCTTGCCGCAGAAGCGACGGCCTGTCGCCCCGGCAAGAAAGAGGATCATCATGCTCAACGGCCCCCTGCTGGTTACCGAACGGCTGATCCTGCGCCCGCCCGCGAGCGAAGATTTCGACGCCTTCGCCGAAATGTGCGCCGAGCCGGACACGATGCAGTTCATCGGCGGCACCTGTCCGCGCGCTGCGGCGTGGCGGATATGGTGTACGCTGGCTGGCGCCTGGCACATTCGCGGCTTTTCGATGTTTTCGGTGATCGAGCGCGACAGCGGCGAATGGGTCGGACGGCTCGGCCCGTGGGAGCCCGACGGCTGGCCGGCGCCCGAGATCGGTTATGGCGTCCGCGCCAAATTCGCTGGCAAGGGCTACGCTTTCGAAGGCGCGATCGCGGCGTGCGATTTCGCGGTCGAATTCCTGAAATGGCCCGAATTGATGCACAGCATCGACCCCGCCAACACCCGCTCGCAGGCGCTGGCAATCCGGCTCGGCGCGGTCAACAGCGGCCCGACCCGTCTGCCCGCGCCGTTCGAGGATGCCCCCGTCGATGCCTGGACCCAGAGCGCCGACGCGTGGCGCGTCAAGCGCAAGGAACTGCTAAGATGACCGATCGGCATGTCGACCCCGAACGGACGCAGTTCGATGCGTTCAAGGCGCTGCCGCGCAACACCCTGATCCATATGATGAACCTGGTCCGCTTTCGCGATGCCGCCGCCTACCCTGCCGATCACCCGCTCGCCGGAACCGGGCTGAGCGGCGCCGAAGCCTATGCCCATTACGGTGCCGACAGCGGCCCGATATTCCAGCGCGTCGGCGGTCGCATCGTATGGCGCGGCACGATGGAGGCGATAGTCATTGGGCCGTCCGACGAACATTGGGACGCCGTCTTTATCGCCGAATATCCAAATAGCGGCGCGTTCATGGAAATGGTCACCGATCCCGTCTATCGCCAAGCCGTGATCCACCGACAGGCGGCGGTCGAAACGTCGCGCCTGATCCGCTGCAACCCAAAAGCGTCTCACTCCGAGACAGGTTTCGGCTAACAAACCCTTACCCGTTAACGCATTTTATTTGCGCCTTTTTAACCAGGATCGGGCAATCCGGGTGAAAGATTAAGGGAGTGTTAGCGATGATGTTGCGCGGGAAATGGCTGATCGCCGGCTTGTTGATGGCCTCGGCGCCGCTCGCCGGTTGCCGGGACAACCCAGAAGCCAAGTCCGAGCTCGCGCCGCTCGACGACGGCCTGACGGGCGCCGATCCCGCGATCAAGGGATCGCTCGAAGACAAGATCATGGTCGATCCCAAGCTCGCCGGCCAGTCGAACCGCAATGCGGTGGGCCCGGGCAACAGGCCCGTCGACGGCGGCGTGCCCGGTATCGCGGGCGGCAAGGCCGCGACCGCTGCCGAAGCCGCGGCGGCGCAGGCAGCGGGCAAATTGCTGCCCGCGCCGAAAGCGCTGCCGTTCGAGGCCGGATGCGACGGTTGCGAAGCGCAGAAACGCCCGGTGACCATCGGCGCGATGGCGCGCGAACAGCAAAAGGGCGGCTGCGACGCCAAGCTCACCTATGGCAACCAGTGGGCTGATCGCCTGCCCGCCGCGTTCAAACTCTATCCGCGCGCCACGTTGCGCGAAGCGGCGGGGGTCGCCGGCGGCAAATGCAACGTCCGCGTCGTCAATTTCCAGACCGCAGCGTCGATCCAGGGCGTCCTCGATTATTATCATACGATGGCGGTCCGCGCGGGATACACCAGCGACCACCGCGTCAACGGCAATGAACATATGCTCGGCGGCACCAAGGGCGATCTGGCTTATGTCATCATGGCGCGCCGCGACGGCGGCATGACCGACGTCGACCTCGTCGCGTCGGGGGGTAAGTAAGAAAAAAATCCTCCCTGTCGCGAAGCGATAGGGAGGATAACAGACGAAAAGGCCCCGGTTTCCCGGGGCCTTTTCTTCGCGGACGAACTGATCGTCAGACCTTGTCGCCCAAAGCGCCCTTGACCGAGCCCTTGACGTTCTGGGCTTCGCCCTTGCGTTCCTGGGCAACGCCTTCGGCCTTCAACTTTTCGTTGTCGGTGGCCTTGCCGATCGCCTGCTTGGTGTTGCCGATGGCTTCGTTGGCGATGCCTTTGGCTTTGTCGGTGAATTCACCCATGATGTGTCTCCTTTGATTAGGCCGGGAGGCTCTGAGCCTCTCGATCGAACAACGAGGAACGCGGGCAAAGGTTGCAAATATCCTAGATTAACTATCGGTAATGTAATGATTTTTCTTGGGAACAAAGCGGCTTAATAAGCGTTTATTGTCAAATAAGTCCGGCCAACGGACTCGACGGATCGGCATAACGACGCACCCCCATGCGCCCCGACAGATAGGCGTCACGCCCCGCCTCGACCGCCAGCTTCATCGCCCGCGCCATACGGATCGGATCTCTGGCCTCGGCAATCGCGGTGTTCATCAGCACCCCGTCACAGCCCAGTTCCATCGCCACCGCGGCGTCGCTCGCGGTGCCGACCCCGGCATCGACCAGCACCGGCACCGACGCGCCCTCGACGATCAGGCGGATCGTCACGCGATTCTGGATGCCCAGCCCCGACCCGATCGGCGCGCCGAGCGGCATTACCGCGACCGCGCCCGCATCCTCGAGCTGCTTCGCCGCGATCGGATCGTCAACGCAATAGACCATCGGCAGGAATCCTTCCTTGGCCAGCACCTCGGTCGCCTCCAGCGTCTCGCGCATATTGGGATACAGCGTCTTCGCCTCGCCCAGCACCTCTAGCTTCACCAGATCCCAGCCCCCCGCCTCGCGCGCCAGCCGCAGCGTGCGGATCGCGTCGTCGGCGTTGAAGCAGCCTGCGGTGTTGGGCAGATAGGTGATCTTTTTCGGATCGATATAGTCGGTCAGCATCGGCGCGCCGGGGTCCGACACGTTGACCCGGCGCACCGCGACGGTGACGATCTCCGCCCCCGACGCTTCGACCGCCGCGGCATTCTGTTCGAAATCCTTATACTTCCCGGTGCCGACGATCAGGCGCGACGTAAATGTCCGCCCGGCAACGCTCCAAGTATCGGTCAACAACCACCTCCCACAAAATGGACTATTTCCAGCGCATCGCCGTCGGCGAGCGCGACGTCGGCCAGCGTCGATCGCGGCACGATCTCGCGGTTGCGCTCGACCGCGACCTTTTTCACGTCGAGACCCAGCGAGGCGACGAGATCGGCGATGCTGCCTTCGCGCACCTGCCGCGTTTCGCCGTTGAGGACGACCGAGATCATAGGGAAATCCGCCTTGCTTTGCCTTTTGCCGAGCAGCCCATATAGGGGGAGCGCGCGTCCCCGCAACCGAAAGACCAGCCCTTGACCAACGAGCGTTTCGACAAGCCGACCGTGTTTGTCTTGTCCGGCCCCAATCTCAACCTGCTCGGCACCCGCGAGCCGGAGATTTACGGGCACGACACGCTGAACGACATCCACGCACGGCTGGAGGCGCAAGCCGCCGAGCTGGGCATCCGGGTCGAATGCCGTCAGACCAATCACGAAGGCGTGCTGATCGACTGGCTGCACGAGGCCTATGTTGCGGGGGCGAAGGCGGTGTTGCTGAACGCCGGCGGCTATACCCACACCTCGATCGCGATCCACGACGCGATCAAATCGATCAAGGTGCCGGTGATCGAGGTTCATTTGTCAGACCCGATGACGCGCGAAGAATTTCGCCACATCAGCTATGTCGGCATGGCCGCGGCGGCGCATTTTGCGGGGCATGGCGCCGACAGCTACACGCTGGCGCTGGACGCCGCCGCCCGCTCTGACAAGAGGGCGCATCAAAATCGGGGTCAAAGGCGCCGGCATACGAGCGCCATAGCAGCAGGAAAATTCTCATGGGTGACCATAAAGACGATGGCATCAATATCGATCCGGCTTATGTGCGCGCGCTTGCCGAGCTGCTCGACGTCACCGGCCTGACCGAAATCGAAGTCGAAGACGGCGATCGCAAAGTGCGCGTCGCACGCAAGGCCGCGGCCGCCGCGGCGCCCGTCGCTTATGCGCCCGCACCTGCCGCAGCGCCCGCCGCTGCCGCGCCCGCAGCCGCAGCCGCTGCTGCACCCGCTGTCGACAATTTCGCCGGCGCGGTGAAGTCGCCGATGGTCGGCACCGTCTATCTGCAGGCCTCGCCGGAAG
>CBDIQD010000020.1:0-49531 GCA_965283845.1 Sphingomonadaceae bacterium | reverse complement strand
GGCTTTCACGAACAGCAAAGCATCATTCACCCCTGATTGCGCTAACTCTCGCGAAGGTGCACTCAAGATGATACGGTTCGCACGGCTGCGACTGACCGCTTCTTCGAAGCAGCCGTGATGGCAGGTCGCACGATCGACCCAGCTACCGAAGCCGCGGCCCATTATTCGATCGGAAACTTCTATCGCAGTCAGCGAGGATTGGCGCGCGCCATCGGTCACTACAATCGCGCGCGGCGCCTCCGCCCGGCCTATCTTGAAACGGGGTATTATCTGAGCGATCTTGGCGGCATCCTCTACCTCGCAGGACACCATAAAGGTGCAGTGCGAGCCTATCGCGCTGCCGTCGTCGGCGATGTCGATCCATCGATTTCTTTTCGACTTGGCGACGCGCTGATGCTCGTCGGCAACCTTGCAGAAGCCGGTGAAAAATTCATAGAAGTTGCTGCGCGAGGAGAGATTCGAGCGATGGTGTATGAAGCTGAGCTGAAAGCCGCGCTTTGTAATGGGCTGATAAATGCCTTGGGCACCGAAGATGCCCCACGCCGACGCGCCGAAGCAAATCGGCTAATTTTAGCTAGCGAAGAGGAAGCGATACCGCTCCTTGAGCATATCTTGCGAGATGTTGATGCTCTTCATCCGCTCGCGCATTTTAACCTCGGCGTCCTCCGTTCGCGCGAAGCCGACAGTAGCGCTGCGCTAAATCATTTCCTTCATTGCGCTTTTCTCCAACCACATGACCTTGCCGCTTGGGCCAACGCCGCTATTTCAGCCATGAGCATGGACGACGCCGAAACGGTGTTTCGCGTTCTTGCCGTCGCGATTCATTACATGGGCGCAGAGGCCTACGACCATTTGCGGACAGATCTCGTTGCGCAAGGCGCATCAGATACTGCCTTGGCAGCGCTTGATGAACTTGCGATGCCGTTGATTGAAGAAGCTGAGCGCGCCAAGGAGGACAGTTTCACGCTCCGGCTTCTCGACGGCGATTCTTATCATAGCATGACAATCCAAGGCCTTGGCGGCGCCTGACGCCCTACGCAGATATTCTACTCCTTCCCCATCAACTTCATCGTCATCGCCGTCAGCGCCTCGGTTGCTGTCGCAATCACCGTATTCGCCTCGGGCGCCCAGAATGGCGAGTGCAGGCTTGGCAAGGTCCGCCCTTCCTTTTTCGCCGCTTCATATTCGGCGTGCGGGACGCCGCCGACCCAGATGATCAGGCTTTTGATGTCCTTGTTCTCGTCGCGCGAAAAGCGGCTGAAATCTTCGCCCCCCATCACCGGCGGCAATTGCATCACGCGCTTGTCGCCGAAACTGGTTTTCAGATACGCCGCCATCTCTTCGGTGAAATCGGGGGTGTTGAAGGTCGCGGGGGTATATTCATCCTTTTGCACCGTCACGACGGGCATCTTGTCGTCGGGCATGCCCGCGGCGATCGCCTCGCCCTTCGCAATGCGCGCGATGCCGTCGAGCAGATGGTTACGTACCTCGTCGGTATAGCTGCGCACCGTCAGCTGCAGCTTCGCCTCGTCCGAGATGATATTGTGCTTGGCCCCGGCGTGAAAGCTGCCGACGGTCACCACCGCGCTGTCGAGCGGGCTGATTTCGCGCGACACCAATGTCTGCAACGTCGACACGATGCGGCTGGCGAGCACGATCGGATCCTTGGTCGTCTGCGGATAGGCGCCATGACCGCCGACGCCCTTCACCAGAATGTCGACGCTGTCGACGTTCGCGAGCGCATAGCCCGGGGTATAGCCGATCATACCCGCCGGAAACTGCGCAGCGTCGTGGAACGCCAGCGCATATTGCGGCTTGGGAAAGCGCGTATAGAGTCCATCCTCGAGCATCATCCGCGCACCCGCGCCGCGTTCTTCGGCGGGCTGGCCGATCATCACCAGCGTCCCCGACCATTTGGCCTTGTTCGCCGCCATCAACCGCGCGACGCCGACCCACGCGGTCATATGCTGTCGTGGCCGCACGCGTGCATCACCCCGGTTCGACGCCGCCTTGGTCGGTCGCCCGCACCTTGACGCGTCAGCGCAGCGCCGGTCTGTCCAGGATCACCGGCAGCCCGTCCATGTCCGCGGGCAGCGCCAGCACCACCGGCCCGGGGCCGTTCTTCATCACCGCGACGATGCCGGTGCCTGCCGACATTTTCGGTCACCGCGAACCCCAGCTTGCGCGCCTCTGCCGCCAGGATGCCGGCCGAGCGCACCTCCATGAAGCTGAGTTCGGGATTGGCATGCAGATCGTCATAGATTTTCATCAGCGACGGCATCTGCTTTTGCACCTCGCCGCCCAGCGGCTGCGCCGCCGAGGGCGCCGCCGCCGATAACGCAAGCGCAAGCGCCGCGGCGCCCGTCCACATATTCCGCATTGTGATTCCCCTGTACACTCACGTGATCGTCCTTGCGCGGACGGTTTCGGTAGAAATTTGCGTTTCCCCGCGAAGGCGGGGATCCATCTCCGGCCGGTTCAAAATAGCACCCACCGGAGATGGGCTCCCGCCTTCGCGGGAGCACGAAATTTCTTATTCGGCTATCGTCGCAATCCTACACTATCGTCAGCTCGCCGGAACCAGTTCGATCACGTCGAGCAACGATTCATACGCCGGCGCGGGAAGCACCAGCCGCCAGCGATTGTCGCCGATCCGCTCGACCACCCCGGCCATGTCGCGCATCCGGTCGCTGCCGTAATTGACCGCCCTCTGTTCGTCGCCGAGTTCGAGCGTGCCCAGGAAAATCTGTCGCTTCAGATTGTCGGGAAAGATCAGCCCGACCGGCCGCTGCGATCCCGACAATTTGGTCAGGCTCGACAAGCCTTGCTCGGGCGCTACGCGGCAGCGAAACCAGCCATAGCCGACATAGCCGAGGCCGCCGCGCCCCTGCGCCCCGACCTTGACCGTCCGGCACTTATATTCACCCGCGGGCAGATGCGGATTGGGCAGCGCCGCCATCGGTTGCAGCAGCACAGCTTCACGGTCGACGTCGGCGCCATTGCCCTTGGCCCGGGCGTCGGCCAGCGCCGCTTCCCAACTTTTGTACCAGTTACGGATCCGTTCCCGATCCTGGTCGGTCGCCGTGGCGCGCCAGCCGCCCGCCACGGGTGGTTCATCCGCTGCCGATGGCGGCTGCGGCGGCACCACCGGCACCGACTGGCACGCCGCCGCGGTCAGTCCCAGCGAAATGGCAAAAATAAACTTGATACGACCCTGCATCGTCCGTCTCTCCCGGTCCGGTTTGGCCTGAACCTTAGGAGGGCAAGGGACAATGCTCAAGCGCAACGGCGGATCAGGCGGCGGTCCACCCGCCATCGACGCTCAGGTTGGCGCCGGTGATGTTGGCCGCCTCGTCGCGGGTCAGGAACGACGCCAGCGCCGCGACCTGTTCGACGGTCACGAACTGCTTGGTCGGCTGTCCCGCCAGCAGCACGTCGTTGATCACCTGCTCGCGCGTCATCCCGCGCGCTTTCATCGTGTCGGGAATCTGGCCCTCGACCAGCGGCGTCCACACATAGCCCGGGCTGATGCAATTGGCGGTGATCCCCGCGTCGGCGACTTCCAGCGCGACCGTCTTGGTCAGCCCGACCAGCCCGTGCTTGGCGGCGACATAGGCCGATTTGAACGGCGAGGCGACGATCGAGTGCGCCGATGCGGTGCCGATGATCCGGCCCCATTTCTTTTTGCGCATCCCGGGCACCGCGTGGCGAATGGTGTGGAACGCCGACGTCAGGTTCAGCGCCAGGATCAGGTCCCATTTTTCGACCGGGAAATCCTCGATCGGCGATACGAACTGGGTGCCGGCATTGTTCACCAGGATATCGACGCCGCCCATATCCTGGTCGGCGCGCGCGAACATCTCGGCGATCGCCTCAACCTTGGTCAGGTCGGCGCCGTCATACGTCGCTTTGCCGCCGCTCAAGCCTTCGATCGCTGTCCGCTCGGCCTCGATCGCCGCAGCCTCGCCGAACCCGTTGATGATCAGGTTCGCCCCCTCGCTCGCCAGCGCCTTGGCGATGCCCAGGCCGATGCCAGAGGTCGATCCGGTGACGAGGGCGGTTTTTCCTTTGAGGCGCATGTCGGGAATCCTTTCGGTGGGGGAGATTAAGCGGGAATGTCGGGGTCGAGCTTGGGCCGCAAAGCGTTCGATTGCACCGCAAAGCTGCCCGACCGTCCCTCGGCGATGCTTTCGGCGAGCAGATGGCCGTCCTTCATCGCGGCATCGACCGCGGCGTGGCCCAGCGCCCAATTGACCTCCATCGTCGATCGCGAAAATTCGAAATCGCGCGCGCCGGTCTGCCAAACCGGCGGCTCGTGGATCAACTGGACGACGTTCAGCGCCTTGCAATCGACCATCTTCTGCACCGCCTTCACCTCGGGCAAGTCGGCAAATTCGGTGGGCAGTTTTTTCAGCATCTTGTCGATCAACTGATGTTCCTTGCGGCGCCGCACCAGCCCGTCCGAAATCCGCCGGGTGCGGCTGGAAAACCGAATGTCCTTCTCGCGCGACCAGGCTTCTTCCATATCGTGCGGCCGATCCCCGCGCGCGGGAACAGGTCGACCTGAAACACCAGCATATCGTCTTTGGCGGCATCGACGACATGCTCGAGCGGGGTGTTCGACACCAAGCCGCCGTCCCAATACCAGCAACCGTCGATCTCGACCGGCGGCAGCCCGGGCGGCAGCGCTCCCGATGCCAGGATGTGCCGCGCGTCGATCGTATCGACCTTGGTGTCGAAATAACGGAAATTGCCGGTTTCGACCGCCACCGCGCCGACCGACAGGCGCACATTGCCGTTGTTCACCCGGTCCCAATCGACCAGCCGGTTCAGCGTCTCGACCAGCGGCGCGGTGTCGTAGAAACTCACCGCTTCGGGAGTCTGGCGTTCGGCAAACATCGGCGGCGGAAAGCGCGGAGTGAAAAAGCCCGGAACGCCGAACGCCATCACCTGTCCCGCCGCCACCATATGCGCCCATTCGCGCGCCCAGTCGTTGTCGGCGGTCGGCAGCGACGGCATCGCCGACGATACCCCGTCCCAGAATTCGCGCATCTTGCCCACCGCCTGATCGCGCGGGTTGCCGGCGATGATCGCGGCGTTCACCGCGCCGATCGAAATCCCCGCCACCCAGTCGAGCTCGATGCCAAGGTCGATCATCGCCTCGTACACCCCGGCCTGAAACGCCCCCAGCGCACCGCCGCCCTGCAGGACAAGGACCACCAGATCGGGGAGCGGAAGCGCGGCGGGGATGGCACGGCGTGGCATGAGACTCGGAGGTTTCCTTTGCGCCGCGGTGGACGGCGGGCGATTGGTGCGCCGCAGCACAAACTATTGCAAGCCTATCGTCCGGTGCGAAGCCCTTTCAATTGCCCGTCGCTGCTGTCACTACCGGAATGAAACAGACACTTTAGCGGCGGAGAACCCCCATGCGCCTCGACGATTATGATCCCGGCGACGACATTCGCGACCTCGGCCGCGGCGGTGGTGGCGGCTTCGGCGGCGGTGGCGGCGGCCTAGGCGGATTGCTGATCGGCTTCCTGCCGATGCTGCTCGGGCGCAAGATGGGCTGCGGCACGATCCTGCTGATCGGCGCGGCGGCGTTTTTCCTGCTCGGCCCGGGCGCCAACATGCTCAGCGGCGTCGGCGGCACCGCCGACCCGGCGGCCGACAGCCGCGGCGGGACGGCGGTCGCCTGCGACACCGCGGCTGAGCGCTTTGCCTGCAATGTGTTCGGATCGACGCATACGGTGTGGGAAGGACTGGTCAGCGGCTATCAGAAACCGACGCTGTATTTCTACGAGCAATCGGCGCGCAATTCGGGTTGCGGCGCCGCCAGTTCGGCGATGGGGCCGTTTTATTGCCCCGCCGATCAGGGCGTCTATCTCGACACCAGCTTTTTCCGCGAGCTCGAACAGAAATTCGGCGCCGCGGGCGATGCCGCGCAAGCCTATGTGATCGCGCACGAGGTCGGCCATCACATCCAGACGATCACCGGAATTTCGGACAAGGTTCGTCAGGCCCAGCAACGCGCCTCGCAAGCCGAAGGCAATGCGTTGCAGGTCCGCATGGAACTGCAGGCCGATTGCTACGCCGGCGTCTGGGCGGCGCGCGCCAAGACCCGCGACGGCCAGCCGGTGCTGGAGACGGGCGATATGGAAGAAGCGATGCGCGCCGCCAACGCGATCGGCGACGACACGCTGATGCGCTCGGCAGGCCAGCGCCCTGTGCCCGAAAGCTTTACCCACGGCACCAGCGAACAACGGATGAGCTGGCTGCGCCGCGGCCTGCAATCGGGGGATCCGCGCCAGTGCGACGCGTTCGCCAGCGGCGCCTGATCGCGCTGCTCGCGGCTGACCGCCGCCAGCAGCGCCTCGGCGCTGACGCTCTATGTCGAAACCGGACGCCTGATCGACGGCGTCACCGACACCGTGCGCACCGCCCAATGCATCACGATCGAGGCCGAGCGCATCGTGGCGGTCGCGCCGTGCGGTAAAGCACCCGATGGCGCGGTGCGGCTCGACTGGTCGGACTTCTCCGTCCTGCCCGGGCTGATCGACCTGCACACCCATCTCGCCGATTTGGGCCAGAGCGCCGACCTCGCCGCACCGATCAAGGCGTCGCCCGCCGAAACCGCGCTCGTCGGCGCGCGCAACGCCCGCGTCACCCTGAACGCCGGTTTCACCAGCGTGCGCGACGTCGGCACCTACCGCGGCCTGACCGACGTGACGCTGCGCAATGCGATCGACCGCGGCGATGTGCCGGGACCGCGGATGTGGGTCGCGGGCGCCTATCTGACCATTCCAAAGGGCGGCGGCGAACTCAACGGCGTGGTTCCCAATGAAGAACTTCCCGCCGACATGCGTCTTGGCGTCGCTGCGACTCCCGAAGAAGCCGCGGCAAAGACCACCTATCTGCTCGACCACGGCGCCGATTTCATCAAGACCATCGCGACCGGCGCGGTGCTGGCGATCGGCACCGAACCCGGCGCCCCCGAACTGACCATCGATCAGCTGCGCGCGATCGTGAAGGTCGCCCATGCGCGCGGCAAACGGGTCACCGCCCACGCCCACGGCGCGATCGGTATCCAGAATGCGATCAACGCCGGGGTCGACAGCATCGAACACGCCAGCCTGGCCGACGAGGCGACGCTCCAACTCGCGAAAAAGCGCGGCACCTGGTTGGCGATGGACATCTACAACGGCGACTATATCGACGACATCGGCACCAAAGAGGGCTGGCCAGCGGAATATCTGCGTAAGAACCGCGAAACCACCGACGCCCAGCGCGCCGCGTTCCGCCGCGCCGTGGACCTTGGCGTCAACATCGGTTTCGCGACCGACGCCGGCGTCTATCCGCACGGCCTGAACGCCCGGCAATTCGCCTATATGGTCAAATATGGCATGACGCCGATGCAGGCGATCCAGTCCGCCACCGGCCGCGCCGCAGTCGAGATGGGCCGGGATGACATCGGCGCGATCGTGCCGGGCCGTTTTGCCGACATGGTGGCGGTCAAGGCCGATCCGATCGCCGACATCCGCGCCCTCGGTCGTCCGGTGGTGGCTAGTTGCTGTCCGCACCTCCCCAGATGCAAACACCCCCGTCACCCCGGACTTGATCCGGGGTCCCGCTATGTGCGGTGTCGGCGCGGGATCCCGGGTCAAGCCCGGGATGACGAATGTCGGAGGCAGCGAACAGGCTTGAACGCAATCGCCACCCCGCTAAACCGCTTTCATGCGAAACCATATCCTTTGCAGCGCCGTCGCGCTCGCCGCCGCCCTTTCGACCCCCGCTTTCGCCCGGCCGATGACCGAGGTCGACCTTGCGACGCTCAAGCGTGTCGCTGCGCCGACCGCGTCGCCCGACGGCCGCTGGGTGGTGTTTCAGATGACCGAGACCGAGGGCGAGACTTACAAGCGCTCCACCGGCCTGTGGCTGCTCGACCGCAATGCGAAGGGCGCGCAGCCGCTGCGCGTCGCCGACACCGCGGGCAAGAACGAAACCGCCCCGGCGTTCGACAAGGACGGCATGCTGTTCTTCATCTCGAACGCATCGGGCAGCGATCAGATCTGGCGCATCGATCCCAGGGCAGCGGGCGCCGCCGCGACGCAGGTCACAACTTCCAAGGCCGACGTGTCGGGCTTCAAGATCGCCCCCGACGGCACCAAACTGCTGGTGTGGGGCGACGTCCCGCGCGAATGCACCAGTTTCGGCTGCGATGCCAAGGACAAGGGCGCGCTCCCCGGCCCCGGCACCGGGCGTCTTTACAAGGACGGTGCCGGCTTCGTGCGCCATTGGGACAGCTGGGAAACCCCCGGCACCTACAGCCGCCCCTTCGTCTTTAATCTGGTCGATGGCAAAGCGGTGATGGACCGCCCGATCGACGCCGGCCTCACCGGCGACAGCCCGTCGAAGCCGTTCGGCGGCGGCGAAGAACTCGCCTGGGGCGCCGACAGCCGCACCGTGTTTTTCACGCTGCGCAAGGCCGACCGGCTAATGAACCGCTGTCGACCAATCTCGATATCTACAGCTGGCTGGTCGACAGCCGGATGATGCCGACCAATTTGACGCAGGACAATCAGGCGACCGATACCCTGCCCGTCCCCTCGCCCGACGGCAAATGGCTCGCCTATGCGGCCATGGCGCGGCCGGGGTATGAGGCCGACCGGCAGGTGCTCATGCTGCGCAACCTCGAAAGCGGCGAGACGAAGAAGCTGACCGACGCCTGGGACCGTTCGGTCGGCTCGATCGCCTGGGCACCCGACGGCAAATCGCTGCTCGTCACTGCGCAGGACACTGCTCGAGCATCCGGGTCGCGTCGACGCGGCGACCGGCAAGGTCGCAAGGCTGACGGCATCGAACCGAAGCGCTTCGACGGCAATGTCGGCGACGTACTGCGCTTCCCGGCGGCGCCTTGCTCTACTCGCGCAACACCGCGCTCGCGCCGACCGATCTCTATGTCCGCGATGCCAAGGGCAAGGTGAAACAGCTCACCGCGGTGAACGCCGCGGCGCTCGCCGAATTCGATCCGGTGAAGCTCGACCGCCTGCAATTCGCCGGCGCGGGCGGCGACAAAGTGTGGGGCATGATCCTGAAACCCGCGACCGGCACCGCCAAGCTGCCGGTCGCTTTCATCGTCCACGGCGGCCCGCAGGGCAGCTTCGGCAACAGCTGGTCGACCCGCTGGAACCCGCGCCTGTTCGCGCAGCAGGGCTATGGCGTCGTCACCGTCGATTTCCACGGCTCGACCGGCTATGGTCAGGCCTTCACCGACAGCATCAACAAGGATTGGGGCGGCAAACCGCTCGAGGATCTCCGCCTCGGCCTTGCCGCCGCGGGCAAGCAGGACGCGCGGCTCGACCTCGATAACGCCTGCGCGCTCGGCGCCTCCTATGGTGGTTATATGATGAACTGGATCGCGGGTCAGTGGACCGACGGCTTCAAATGCCTGGTCCAGCACGACGGCGTCTTCGATCTTCGCGCGATGGCGTTCGAGACCGAGGAGCTCTGGTTCGACGAATGGGACCATGGCGGCCCGTGGTGGGACCGCACCGACCCCGAAAAGTGGAATCCGGTCAACCATGTGATCAAGTGGAAGACCCCGATGCTGGTGATCACCAGCGAAAAGGATTACCGCATCCCCTACAGCCAGGGTCTCGCCGCCTTCACCGCGCTCCAGCGCCGCGGCGTGGAATCGCAACTGCTCGTCTTCCCCGACGAAAACCATTGGGTGCTGAAAGGCGCGAACAGCGTCCAGTGGCACCGCACCGTGTTCGACTGGATGGGCAGCCATTTGAAGAAGTAGGTCAAGATGATGGGGCTTTCCTAACTCCCCCATCCGCACTATCTTCACTGATTGAGGAGTATGCGATGACGGTGAAGTTTGTTCAGAAGCGGATCGATCCCGGCAAATCCAGCAAGCCGAGCTATCGTTCGACCACGGTCGATGGGCGCAAGGTTCGGATTCGCGTCATCGATGCGAACTCCGAAACGCTTACCGCCGATCTTCTTGCCGGCTTTCGCGCCAGTGTCCGCCATGCGCGCGAGGAAAACCGCGACTTGGGACTGTCTGATTGAAATCGACAAAAAAGGGGCAGCAGCAACCGATATTCTGGATTGTCGCCGGCCCCAACGGCTCTGGAAAAAGCACAGTTTACGGCCGAAATGATGTTGCCGGATTGGATGGATCGGTCTGGTTCATCAATCCCGATCTTCTTACCGTCCGGATCCAGGATGAGGAAGGTTTGGAATTGACCGCTGCGAACCTGGCAGCCGTCCAGCGGATCGAAACCTGGCTGGACGCATCGCTCGATGCCCACCAGACGATCGGCGTCGAAACCGTCCTGTCGAGCCCCAAATACCGACGGCTGGTCACCAAGGCCCAGCGTCTGGGGTTCAAGGTTCATTTCATCTACGTCATCTTGCGCGATGTTCAGATGCAACTCGATCGCATTCGTTATCGGGTCGAAAAAGGCGGGCACGATGTTCCGGCCGACAAGGTTCGGTCGCGCCGAACGCGGTCTATCGTGCAAGCTTTGTGGTTCATGGATCTGGCCGATCGTTTTTGGGTGTTCGACAACAGCGGTGCCGAACTGGGCCTCATCGGTGAAGGTGACGGCGAAGAGGCCAGTTTCTCGTCAAAGGCGCCGCCCGATCTTATGGCCGCCATCGAGTGGGGATGGTCTGAGGGATTGGACTCCGACGAGATACTGAAGCGTTTGACCACCTAAAGGCGATCGCCCCCTTGCCGCCTCGCCCCCGGCTGGCAAAGCGCGGCGCATTATGCCGATGGACAAGACATTCGATCCCGCCGCTATCGAAGCGAAATGGGCCCATGAGTGGGAAAGCCGCGGGCTGTTTCGCCCGTCGCGCCCCGACGCAACCCCCTTCACGATCGTCAACCCGCCGCCGAACGTTACCGGGGCGCTGCACATCGGCCATGCGCTCGATAACACGTTGCAGGACGTCCTCGTCCGTTACGAACGGCTGCGCGGCAAGGATGCGCTGTGGGTCGTCGGCATGGATCATGCCGGCATCGCGACCCAGATGGTCGTCGAACGCCAGCTCGAGGCGCGGCAGAACAAGCGTACCAATTACAGCCGCGAAGATTTCATCGAAAAAATTTGGGAATGGAAGGCGGAAAGCGGCGGCGAAATCACCCGCCAGCTCCGGCCGACAGCTTTGATTACGGGCCACGGAGCGGTTTACCGAATTTTGGGACCCGCATTTCACCGCCGCGGTGGTCAAGGTGTTCGTCGATCTCCACAAAAAAGGGCTGATCTACCGCGACAAGCGGCTCGTGAATTGGGATCCGAAGCTCAAGACCGCGATCTCGGACCTCGAGGTCGAGACGCACGAGATGCAGGGCGGCTTCTGGCACTTCCAATATCCGCTCGCCGACGGCGTGACCCTCGATGACGGCCGCGATTATATCGAGGTCGCGACGACGCGCCCCGAAACGATGCTCGCAGACATGGCGGTCGCGGTAAACGCCGCCGATGCGCGCTACCAGAGCGTCATCGGCAAGTTTGTGACGCTGCCGCTCACCGGCCGCCGCGTTCCGATCGTCGCCGACGACCATGCCGATCCCGAACTTGGCAGCGGCGCGGTGAAGATCACCCCGGGCCATGATTTCAACGACTTCGACGTCGGCAAGCGCGCGGGCTTCAAGGCGGGCGAGATGCTCAACATGCTCGACGGCGACGCCAACGTCATCCAGACCGCCGACGGACTGATCCCCGCCGAATATCTCGGCCTCCACCGATTCAAGCGCGACGGCACCGACGGCGCCCGCGAACTGGTCGTGGCACGGATGAAGGAAGCGGGCTTCCTGATCCCGCACACCGACAAGGACGGCGCCGAACACGACGCCGAACCGCGCACGATCCAGACCCCGTTCGGCGACCGCGGCGGCGTGGTGATCGAACCCTGGCTGACCGACCAATGGTATGTCGACGCCGAAACGCTCGCGCAGCCGCCGATGGCCGCAGTCCGCGACGGGCGGATCAACATCGTCCCCAAGACATGGGAAAAGACCTTCTTCAACTGGATGGAGAATATCCAGCCCTGGTGCGTCTCGCGCCAGTTGTGGTGGGGCCACCGGATTCCGGCTTGGTATGGGCCTACCGCGGAGAAGGTTCGAGCAAAGAATCCCGATCTCGATCCAGTCCCGGCGTGTTTCGTTGGCAATGACGAAGATGAAATTCGCGCTCAAGCGCTTGAATATTATAAAGCTAACGGATGCGATATTCATAAGATCGAGTTTTTTGATCCCGCAAAGCCGCAAGCGATGTGGATTTCATCGGAAGATGAAATTCCTTTCTTTAACCCTCAAACGGTGAACCTCTATCGCGACCCCGACGTCCTCGACACCTGGTTCTCCTCTGCCCTCTGGCCCTTCGCCACCCTCGGCTGGCCCGAGGACACCGACCTCGTCAAACGCCACTACCCCAACGACGTCCTCATCTCCGGCTTCGACATCCTGTTCTTCTGGGATGCGCGCATGGCGATGCAGGGGATGGAGTTCATGGGTGATGTGCCGTGGAAGACGCTCTATCTTCACGGCCTCGTCCGCGCGCCCGACGGGGCGAAGATGTCGAAGTCGAAGGGCAATGTCGTCGATCCGCTCGGCCTGATCGACCAGTACGGCGCCGACGCGCTGCGCTTCTTCATGGCGGCGATGGAAAGCCAGGGCCGCGACATCAAGATGGATGAGCGCCGCGTCGAGGGCTATCGCAACTTCGCGACGAAGCTGTGGAACGCGGCGCGCTTCTGCGAGGCCAATGGCATTTCGGCGTCGACCACCCTCGCCGCCCCCGCCGCGACGCTGCCGGTCAACCGCTGGATCATCGGCGAGGTCGTCGCCACCGTCGCCGCGATGGACAAGGCCTTCGCCGACTACCGTTTCGACGAAGCCGCGAACACCATCTACAGCTTCGCCTGGGACCGCTTCTGCGACTGGTATCTCGAACTGATCAAGCCTGCCTCGAGCGAAGTCGAGAGGGGCGCGATCGACGACGAGACAAAGGCCGTCGCCGGCTGGGTGCTCGACCAGATCCTCGTCATGCTCCACCCCTTCATGCCCTTCATCACCGAAGAGCTGTGGACCGGGCGCGGCGACCGCGCCGACTATCCGCTGATCACCGCCAAGTGGCCCGCGCCCGAAACCGCTACCGACGAGGCGGCGCAACTGGACATCGAACTTGTAATCGAAGCAGTAAAAAAGGTTCGAGCCGCCAGAAGCGAAATGAATATTCCACCGGGTACGCGAATCGAAAGTCACGTTATAGGCGGCAGCGACGCGAGTTGGGCGCGGCTGAAAGCAAACTGGGCATCAATTAGCACGCTCGCGCGCATTGACGACACGGCAAAGAGCCTGCCTGCCGATCAACTGGGCAAGAGCAACACTCTGCAAGTGACCGTCGCAGACATGACGCTAGCGCTTCAGCTGGATGGCGTGATTGACGTTGCTGCCGAACGGGAACGCCTAAACAAGGCATTTCTCGCTGTGGTGAAAGAACGTGACAGTCTTGCCGCACGATTGAACAATCCATCGTTCATCGAACGCGCCAAGCCTGAAGCGATCGACAAGGCTCGCGCGGATCATGATGACAAGTCCGCAGAGGTAAACCGCCTAAACATCGCATTGGCCAGGCTGGGGTGAGCGAAGGCCAGCCCGTCACCCCGACGCCCGTCGCCGTCGCGAGCGACCCGGCGTCGGCGCCGGTGCCGCCGCGCCAGACCGCGCGCAGCGGCGGCGGAATGGACCTGACCGGCGGACCGATCACCAAAACGCTGATCGTCTTTGCGCTGCCGACGCTCGCCTCGAACATCCTGCAAACGCTCTCCGGCTCGGTCAATTCGATCTGGGTCGGACAGTTTCTGGGCAACAGCGCGCTCGCCGCGACCGCCAATGCCAACATCATCATGTTCCTGATGTTCGCGACCTTTTTCGGGTTCGGCATGGCGGCGACGGTGCTGATCGGTCAGGCGATCGGGCGCGGCGACATCGATGCGGCCCGCCGTGCCGCCGGCGGTGCGATCAGGCTAGCGGCGCTGTCTTCGCTGGCCATCGCACTGGTCGGCTGGTTCACCTCCGACGCGATCCTGCGCCTGCTCGAAACCCCGCCCGAGGCGTTTGCGCTGGCACATGATTATCTGCGGGTGACGTTTGTCGCGATTCCGGCCAGCATGATTTCGGTCACGCTGATGATGGCCTCGCGCGGCGCCGGCGACGCGGTCACCCCGCTGCGCTTCATGATCTTGACCGTCGTCATCGACATCATCCTCAACCCGCTGCTGATTCTGGGTATCGGCCCCTTCCCGCGGCTCGGTATCGCGGGCAGCGCGATGGCGACCGCCATTGCCGGAACGATCAGCATGATCGGCATGATCGGCTGGTTCTATCTGCGCGATCACCCGCTGCGCCTGCGCGGCCGCGAACTCGCCTATCTGGCGCCCAGCTGGCGCGAACTGCGCTTCATCATCGCCCGCGGCGTGCCGATGGGGGCGCAGATGCTGGTCATTTCGGGCGCCGGCCTGGTCATGGTCGGCCTTGTCAACCGTGAAGGACTGGTCACCGCCGCCGCCTATGGCGCGACTCTGCAACTGTGGAATTACGTCCAGATGCCCGCGCTCGCGGTCGGCGCCGCGGTCAGTGCGATGGTCGCGCAGAATATCGGCGCCGGACGCTGGGATCGCGTCGCGACGATCACCAACAGCGGGATTGCGATCAACCTGACGATGACCGGCGTCCTGATCGCGCTGCTCCTGCTGTTCGACCGCGCCGCGCTTGGGCTGTTCCTGGGCAGCGAAAGCCAGGCGGTGACGGTGGCGCAGCATATCCTGCTGATCGCCACCTGGACCTTCCTGCCGTTCGGCACGGTGATCGTCATCATCGGCACGCTGCGCGCCAACGGCTCGGTCGTGCCGCCGCTGATCATCCTGGCGCTGTCGATGTTCCCGATCCGCCTCGGCATCTATTATTTCAGCTATCCGGCGCTCGGCAGCGACGCGATCTGGTGGAGCTTTCCGCTCTCGTCGATCGCCTCGCTGACGATGGCGCTGGCGGTCTATCATCGGGGACGATGGCGCCGCGCGCTGCCGCAACCCGCCGCGCAATAGCGTCCGGCTTTCGACCAAAGCGCGCGCCCCTTCGACTGGCGGCCCGGTGCCCGCTGGCGCCCGCGCCCGTTTTGACGCTAAAGCAGCCGTAATGAACATGACAAACCGCAAAGACGCCCTGCGCGACCAGCGCGCGAAAATGCTGGCCGCGGCGCCCGACTGGCGCGCCTCCGACGCGCGCGTCAATCCGCGCGTCGCGATCGGTTCGATCATCGCGATGTGGCTGATCTATTTCCTGATCACCACGGGCCTCGCGATGCTGACCGGTGCGCCCGAACAATGGTCCTATGCCGGGCGGCGCGCGATCGTCGTGGTCGCCGGCATCCTGTGCACCTTCGTGCTCTATCAGTTGTTGCAGCGGGCCCAGCCCAAAAGTTTCGGCGCGCGCCTTGCCGCCGCGCTCGGTGCCGCGATTCCGCTGGTGATGCTCTATGCGACGATCAACCTGCTCGTCTTTTTCTATTGGTTTCCGGGGCCCGACACCGCAAAGATCATCGAAGAGGTGCAATCGAAATTCCCCGTCGCCTGGGAAACGGTGCTGATCCTCGACAGCTCGATCCGCTGGTATTTCTTCTTCGCGGTCTGGGCCGCGCTATATGTCGCGTTCGGCTATGCCAACGAAATGCGCGCGGTCGAACGCCGCGCCAATCATTTCCGGCTCGAGGCAAAGAACGCCCAGCTCCGCGCCCTGCATTATCAGGTCAACCCCCACTTCCTGTTCAACACCCTCAATTCGCTGTCGGCGCTCGTCCTGCGCGGTTCGAAAAGCGAGGCTGAGACGATGATCATGAATCTGTCGTCCTTCCTGCGCTCCAGCCTGGCGGTCGATCCCGAACAGCTGGTCAGCCTGGACGAGGAAATCGCGCTCCAGCGCCTCTATCTCGACATCGAACAGACGCGCTTCCCCGACCGGCTGCAGGTCGAGGTGACGATGCCCGACGAACTGAAACACGCCTGCGTTCCGGTGCTGATCCTGCAGCCGATCATCGAGAATGCGATCAAATACGGCGTCGCGCCCAGCAAAGGCAAAATCGCGATCCGCCTGCACGCCAGCGCCGAATATGGGCTGCTGGTGCTGCGCATCGACAATGACATCGACCGGCAAGGCGCCGGCGCCGATGTCGGGCACCGGGCTGGGCCTGGGCAATGTCCGCGAACGCTTGCTCACGCGCTATGGCCCAACGGCGGGATGCGAATGGGGGCCGTCGGACGATGGCGGCTTTGTCGTGTCGCTGTGGCTTCCGCTGGCGCGGGAGGCCCGCTCATGATCCAGACGCTGCGCACCCTGATCGTTGACGACGAACCGCTGGCGATTGAACGGTTACAGATATTGACCGGGCAGCAGGACGGCGTGTTGCTGGTCGGCACCGCCAGCGATGGTGCATCGGCGCTCCGCATGGTCGATGCGCTCGCCCCCGATCTGGTGCTGTGCGACATTGCGATGCCCGATCTCAATGGGCTGGAGGTCGCCGCGGCGATCGATCGGCTCGACAATCCGCCCGCGGTGATTTTCGTGACCGCGTTCGACCAATATGCGGTCGCGGCGTTCGACGTCGCCGCGGTCGATTATCTGCTCAAACCGGTGTCACCCGACCGGCTGGCCCGCGCGCTGTTGCGGGTGCGCGAATGGCGCGCGACCGAACGGTCGCATCCGCAAAAAAGCAAATGGATCAATGAATTCTGGGTTCAGAACCGCGGCGAAATGCTGCGGATCGATGCGGCCCAGGTCGATCTGATCGAGGCTGAACGCGACTATATGCGGCTCCACGTCGGCGCGCGCAGCTGGTTGATCCACCAGACGATCAAATCGCTGGAAGCGCGGATGAACCCCGACCAGTTCATGCGCATCCACCGGTCGAAAATGGTCCGCCGTGCCGGCATCGCCGGGCTCCGCCACCACGGCGACGGCGCCTGGAGCGTCGACCTGGGCGAAGGCGGCGTCCACCGCATCGGCCGCACCTACCTCCACGACGTCAAGGCGATCATGCACGGAGCATGATCGCCTGTCAGCAACCGGGGCCGCGACATCGTCGGCCGGGCCGTCAGGGCGCAGAGACCATGATCGTCCGGCCGCTGTCCGCCAACCGGGTGCCGTCACCGTTGAGCAGGCTGGCCAGCTTGACGTCGGCATCGGCCATCGTGGCCTTTTCGCACTTCGACGACGAAGCCCGTTCGCTCAGGGTGGGCCGGTTATGCGGGCGGCTGTCGCATACGTCATATACCGCCGACCTGACGCGCATGGCCAGCCGGTCGCGGCCTTTGACACTGGCCAGGTTCAGGTCGTCATAGCGGACGACGACGGTGCGCCGTTCGCCATTGTTGCTGTCATTATCGGCGGCCGCGGCCGGCACGGCCAGCCCGATACACACCGCCGATGCGCTCAGCAGGATCATTGAAAATTTCGCCATGGGGGAGTCCTCTCTTGGAGTATGATGCGAGGACACGAAGGCTCCGGACCGGGGAGACCAGTGCCTCCGCATCCCGCAAGCCATGGATGCACCGGACGCGACGCCGAATCACGTCGGGTTCGACCGGTCCCGAGCGGGTATCGACTGAAAGGACGAAAGGCCCTGATCCATCGACGAATGGACGACGGGCGGGCAATATCATGATGCAGGACTTGCGCCGGGCGCACGGTCATGGCCAAATCTGCCCATGACGAAGAAATTATCTGTCGCGGCGAGTCGGAAAGCCGGTATGCGGCTGTTGCGCTGGCCGGTCTTGGCGCTCGTCGGCATATTCGGCGGGATGCTGCTGGGCGATATGACCGCAAGCACAAGATTGGGCGGCGGCGCCGAACCGCAAAGCTATTCGCGCCTCAGCGCCAATCCCGACGCGCTGGTGCCGCAGGGCGCAATCGCGCCCGACTGCCGCGATTGTGCCGACAGCTATGGCGCAGCGATGCGGCTGCGCGCGCGCCACGACAACCGGATGAGCGATGAATTTCGGGAGCTTGGCGCTGTCGACATGGATGTCGATCCCCCGACACCGGTCGAACCCGACGACGGCTATCGTTACGGCGGCCGCTTTCCCGATCCCGAGCCGATCGCGCCGCGCCGCGTGGCGCCGACAGCCGATGTTGCTTACGCTGCCGTTGCGGCGCCCGACAGCGACGTCCAGCCCATCGGCGAGATGCCGCTACTCCGGCCTGAATGAAGGCCGGTCACTGTCTATCCTGATAAAACGGATTCAAAAACCGTTTGTCCTGAGCAGGGACTGAGCCTCGGCGAAGGCCCGTCTCGAAGGACGCCAGCGCCCTTCGAGACACCATTTCGACAAGCTCAATCCTGTCCTGAGCGACTGCCGCAGGCAGGCAGTCGAAGGGGGCTCCTCAGGACCAACGGATCGATCTAACCGGAACAGGCTTTAGCGCGGAGTGGCGGGCGCGGCCGACTGCGCGCAGCGCGTCGCGTCGCCCGCCTTGCACGCGGCAACATCGGCTTCCCACTTCATCCGCTCCTCGGCCGACATCGCGGCGACCCGCGCCTTTTCGGCTTCATAAGCCGCGGTTTCCTGGGTGAATTCAGCCTGATCATGCGCGACCTGTTGCGCCGCAGCCGACACTTCCTGCTGATACGTGGTGTTGTCGGCCTTGGCGCGCGACGCCTGTTCGGCGTTCAGCCGGGCGGTGTTCGACCTTTCCTCCGGAGTCGTGCCGTCGGGCAATTTTTTCGCTGGTGCCACCGTGTCGGCCGGCGCTACCGTATCGGTCGGTGCTGCGGCCGGCGTCTGAAAGGCTGCCGCCTGGCCCGACCCGATCAGCGCCAGTGCGGCGGCGGTCGCCCATATCATTTTTGTCATCGAAGCATCTCCTGCAATCAAAATCTCTGCCCGTCCAACGCTTGGCCCGGTGGCGCGTTCCCGATCCCGAATTGGCCCGACCCGAATTGACCCGGGCGCCGGCAACCGCCATGCTGCCCGGCCGCACCATGTCCGATCGGACGATCATTTGCCAGCATCGCCCTCGCATCCCCTCAACCGCCCGGTCTTTTTCACCCCGCTCGCGGTGCTGCTCGCGGCGGTTGTGCTCAGCCTGTGGCAGGGCGCCGCCGTCGTCACCGCCGAAACCGCGATAAACGACTGGATATTGCGCCATTTCTCGCCGCTTTTCGCCTGGGCGGGGCTCGGCTTTCTGGCGCTGCTCGCGGTCATCGCCGCCTCGCCGCTCGGCGGGCGGATCATCGGCGGGCCGGATGCGAAGCCGATCCTGACCCGCTGGCGCTGGTTCGCCGTCACCCTGTGCACGACGATCGCCACCGGCATATTATTCTGGGGCGCCGCCGAACCCTTGTTCCATCTCAACGATCCGCCCGCGATGCTGGGGCTTGAGCCCGGCAGCGATGCCGCCGCGACCTTTGCCATGTCGACGATGTTCCTGCACTGGACGCTGACGCCCTATGCCATCTACACCGTCGCCGGGCTCGCTTTCGCGCTCGTCTATTACAACCGCCGCGAACCGTTCAGCCTGTCGTCGCTGTTCGTGCCGCTGCTGGGCCAGCGCGCGCACGGCCCCGTCGGCACCGGCATCGACATCATCTGCCTCTATGCGCTGGTCGCCGGAATGGCGGCATCGATGGGCGCCGGCATCCTCGCGCTGGCGGGCGGGATCGAAGGGATCGGCGGCTTTGCCGGCGGCGCGCCGCTGCGCTGGGCGATCGCGATCGCCATCGTCGGCAGCTTCCTGATCTCCGCCGCGACCGGATTGCAAAAGGGCATCGCTGGCCTGTCGGTGCTAAACACTTGGATTTTCTTCGCAATTATCGCCTTCGTGCTGATCGCCGGCCCGACCGCCGCGATGTTCGACCTGACGCTACGCGGCACCTTCGACTACTTCCAGACCTTCATCCCCCGCAACCTCGGCCTAGACGTCGACACCGAATGGCATCGGCAATGGACGATCTTCAACTGGGCCAACTGGTTCGCCTGGGCGCCGGTGACCGCGCTGTTCCTCGGCCGCCTTGCAGTCGGCTACAGCGTCCGCGCCTTCATCCTCTACAATCTGCTCCTGCCGTCGCTATTCGGCGCAGTCTGGATGACCGCGATTGCCGGCGCAACGATCGCGCTCGACCAGCAAAGCGGCGCCAGCCTCTACGCGATCCTGACCGCGCAGGGACCCGATCCGGTGCTGTTCCGCTTGTTCAGCGCGCTCGGCGGCGGATCCGGCGTGACCGCGATCGTGCTGTTTGCGATCTTCCTCTCATACGTCGCGGGCGCCGATGCCAATGTCTCGGCGATGAGCGCGCTGTCGACGCGCGGCATCTCGCCCGACGCCCCCGAAGCGCCGCTCGGAGTCCAGGCCGTATGGGGGATCACCGTCGGGCTGGTCGCGCTGGTGCTCGTCGCCAGCGGCGGCATCGACGGCATCCGCATGATGTCGGTGCTCGGCGGTTTTCCCGCGCTGTTCGTCATCGTCGGCGCGGCGCTATCGCTGGCCGTGATGGCGGTGCAGGGACGACAAGAAGCCGCCCCCGCCCAATCCTGAGAAAGGGGTCTCAGGACTACCAGATCCGGGTGCGGTCCTCGGGCTTCAGATAATATTTTGCCCCCGCCTGCACGCTGAACGCCTTGTACCACGCATCGACATTTCGCACCGGACCGATGATGCGCCAGCGCGCCGGGCTGTGCGGATCGCTCGCCACCTGCTGCTTGATCGCATCCTCGCGCTGCTTGGTCCGCCATGCCTGCGCAAACGCCAGGAAGAAACGCTGATCGCCGGTCAGACCGTCGATCACCGGCGCGGCTTTGCCGTCCAGCGACCGGCGATAGGCATCGTAGGAAACCTCCAGCCCCGCCAGATCGGCGATATTCTCACCCATCGTCAGGTCGGGGTTGATGAACGAGCCGGGCGCGGCTTCATAGGTCGCATATTGCGCTCCGAGCGGCTTGATCTGCGCATCGCCAGCATCCAGCGCCTCGGCCGCCGCCTTGCGCACCGCGCCGTCGGCATCGATCTTGCGCCCCTGATCGTCGAACCCGTGCGTGATCTCGTGGCCTATCACGGCGCCGATCGCGCCATAATTGACCGCGTCGTCGACGCTTTCGCTGAAATAGGGGGCCTGCAGGATGCCGGCCGGGAACACGATCTTATTCTCCAGTCCGCCGTTATAGGCGTTCACTTCCTGCGGGTTCATCGCCCATTTCTTGCGATCGACCGGCTGGTTCAGGTCAGCCAGGCCATAAGCATATTCGAACGCCGCGCTGCGCTTCACATTACCATACAGGTCGGCCGGATCGATCTGAAGCGCCGAATAGTCACGCCATTTGTCGGGATAACCGACCATGACGTCCATCTTGGCCAGTTTGGCGAGCGCCGCGTCCTTGGTCGCCGGCGCCATCCAGCTGTTGGCGCGGATCCGGTCGCCCATCGCCAGCTTCAAATTGGTGACGAGCACCTCCATCTTCGCTTTCGCGCTCGCCGGGAAATACCGGCTCGAATAGGTCTCGCCCACCAGTTCACCCAGGCTACCGTCAACCAGGCTCAGCCCGCGTTTCCAGCGCGGCCGCAGTTCCGACACGCCGCTCAGCGCTTTGCTATATTGGAAACGGCTATCGACGAACGCCTTCGACAGATAGGGCGCCGCATTGTCGGCGACGTGGAATTGCTGCCACAGCTTGATCGTGTCGAGCGGGGTCTTGGCATAAAGCGCCGCGATGTCGCGCACCGCGGTCTTTTCGTTGACGATGATGCGCTTCTGCGGCGTGATCCCCGATCCCGCGAACCACGCGCTCCAGTCGAGCCCGGGCGCATAGGCGGTGAGTTCTTCGGCCGACATCGGATTGTTGATCTTGCCGATGTCGCGGCGGTCGGCGATCGCCCAGCTGACCTTCGCGATCTCGGTTTCGAACGCCATGATTGCGTCGGCCGCCTTTTCGGGGTCGGCATTGCCCGCCATTTTCATCGTCCGCGTGATATAGGCGCGGTATGCATCGCGTTGCGGCTTGAAACCGTCGTTCAGATAATAGTCGCGCTCGGGCAGCCCCAGGCCGGCTTGTCCCAGCCACAGCACATTGACCGTCGGGTCGGCGGTGTCAGCATAAGGGCCGCCGCTGACGATCGTCGATCCGAACGTCCCCTGCGTGGCGCCCATGAAGCGCGCCATTTCGGTCTTGTCCTTGATCGCCGCGACCGCGGCGATGTCAGCCATAAGGGGCTTGGCGCCCAACGCCTCGACCCGCGCTTCGTCCATGAAACTTTGATAGAGCCCGCCGACCTGGCTCGTCGCCGGCGCCCCCGCGACGACCGCGCGCAGCTGGCGCTGGGTCAAATTATAGACGTCGTAATCTACCCCGGCCGACGCCTGATCCGGTGGAATTTCGGTGTGGGCGAACCAGCCGCCATTGGCATATTTGTCGAAATCGTCGCCGGGCTTTACCGCCGTGTCGCGCGCGCCCAGATCTACGCCCCATTTGCCAAAGGTCAGCGCTTTCAACGATCCATCGGCCGCCGTCGCGGCAGCAGGGGCGGCGTCCTGCGCCATCGCCGGTGCCACCAGAACGGCCGCTATCGCCAGCGACGCCGCGCCCAAAAATCCCGTCTTCATTCCCCGTCTCCTTATCTCCCCGCGCCGGACCAAAGGCCCGGCGAGCATGGCATGACTGTCCGCCCGCGATGCGGCGCGGTCAAGCGACGCGGTAGACGCTGGTCGAAGCCTTTGGGATGTTGGTGGAAAGCCCCCGCATTGCGGCGGGCTTTCGCGCACCCTATCTACACCCCAATGCAGGGCGGAAACGCCCTCTTGCGCCCATAGAACAAATCTGGAACATACCCCTCCCATGAGTCTCACCCACATTAAAGTGCGCGGTGCGCGCGAACATAATCTCAAGGGCGTGAACGTCGATCTGCCGCGCGATGCGCTGGTCGTCATCACCGGCCTGTCGGGCAGCGGCAAGTCGTCGCTCGCGTTCGACACTATATATGCCGAGGGGCAGCGGCGTTATGTCGAATCGCTGAGCGCCTATGCGCGTCAATTCCTCGAGATGATGCAAAAGCCCGACGTCGAACATATCGACGGGCTGTCGCCGGCGATCAGCATCGAGCAGAAAACGACGTCGCGCAATCCACGCTCGACCGTCGCGACGGTCACCGAGATCTACGACTACATGCGCCTGCTGTGGGCGCGCGTCGGTATGCCCTATTCGCCCACGACCGGCCTGCCGATCACCGCGCAGACGGTCAGCATGATGGTCGACCGCGTGATGCAATTGCCCGAGGGCACCCGCGCCTATCTGCTCGCCCCCGTCGTGCGCGGTCGTAAGGGCGAGTATAAGAAGGAGCTCGCGCTGTGGCAGAAGGACGGCTTTACCCGCGTCCGCATCGACGGCGAATATTATGAGATCGGCGAGGCGCCGGCGCTCGACAAGAAATACAAGCATGACATCGAAGTCGTCGTCGATCGCATCGCGGTGCGCGAAGGCCTCGGCACGCGGCTCGCCGACAGTTTCGAGACCGCTCTGAAGCTTGCCGAGGGGCTCGCCTATGTCGATCTCGCCGACGGCCCCGTCCCGGGCCGCGAAGAGGAAGACACCGGCGGCGCGATGAAGGGCGCGGGCATCCCGGCGAACCGCCTGGTGTTCAGCGAGAAATTCGCCTGCCCGGTCAGCGGCTTCACGATCGCCGAGATCGAACCGCGGTTGTTCAGCTTCAACGCGCCGCAGGGCGCGTGCCCCGCGTGCGACGGGCTGGGCGAGCGGCAGGAGTTCGACCCCGACCTCGTCGTCCCCAACCATGCGCTCAGCCTGAAAAAAGGCGCGGTGGTGCCGTGGGCGAAATCGAACCCGCCCTCGCCTTATTATATGCAGGTGCTCGAAAGTCTGGGCAAACAGTTCGGCTTCGACCTGACGACGCCGTGGCAGGATTTGCCGGGCGAGGTGCAGTTGGTCATCCTCTACGGCAGCGGCGGCAAACCGGTCGAGTTGACCTTCAAGGACGGCCGCCGCAGCTATACGACGCACAAGGCGTTCGAAGGCGTGATCGGCAATCTCAACCGCCGCCTGCTCCAGACCGAAAGCGCGTGGATGCGCGAGGAACTGAGCAAATATCAGACGCCGCAGCCGTGCGAAACGTGCCACGGCGCGCGCCTGCGCCCCGAACCGCTGGCGGTGAAGATCGCCGGCGAGGACATCAGCATGTCGGCGCAGCGCTCGGTCGCCGACGCGCTCGAATGGTTCTCGACCCTCGACGAAAAACTGAACGAGACGCAGCAGCAGATCGCCAAGGCGATCCTCAAGGAAATCAACGCGCGGCTGGGCTTCCTCAACAATGTCGGGCTCGATTATATCAACCTCAACCGTACGTCGGGGACGCTGAGCGGCGGCGAGAGCCAGCGCATCCGCCTCGCCTCGCAGATCGGCAGCGGCCTGTCGGGCGTGCTGTATGTTCTCGACGAACCCAGCATCGGGCTCCATCAACGCGACAACGACCGTCTGCTGGAAACGCTCAAGCGGCTCCGCGATCTCGGCAACACCGTCATCGTCGTCGAGCATGACGAGGATGCGATCCGCCACGCCGACTATATCGTCGACATGGGCCCCGGCGCCGGGCTGCACGGCGGCGAGATCGTCGCCGAGGGCACGCTCGAACAGGTCCTCGCGAACGAAAACAGCCTGACCGCGGCCTATCTCAACGGCACCAAACGCATCGAAATCCCGAAGCACCGCCGCAAGGGCAATGGCTTCGACCTGGTGCTGAAGGGCGCGCGCGCCAACAACCTCAACAATGTCACCGCGGCGATCCCGCTCGGCACCTTCACCTGCATCACCGGCGTGTCGGGCAGCGGGCAAGTCCAGTCGTTCGCGCATCGACACGCTGTATGCCGAGGCGCAGCGCGCGCGCTCAACGGTGCGCGGGTGATCGCCGGGGCGCACGACAAGATCACCGGGCTGGAGCATTGCGACAAGGTCATCGACATCGATCAGTCGCCGATCGGCCGCACCCCGCGATCGAACCCCGCGACCTACACGGGTGCGTTCACGCAACGATCCGCGACTGGTTCGCCGGGCTGCCGGAAAGCCTAGGCGCGCGGCTACAAGCCGGGCCGGTTCAGCTTCAACGTCAAGGGCGGCCGCTGCGAAACCTGCTAGCGGCGACGGCCTGATCAAGATCGAGATGCACTTCCTGCCCGACGTCTATGTGACGTGCGAGGAATGCAACGGCAAACGCTACAACCGCGAAACGCTGGAGGTGAAGTGGAAGGGCCTGTCCATCGCCGACGTGCTCGACATGACGGTGGATGATGGTGTCGATTTCTTCAAGGCGGTGCCGTCGATCCGCGAGAAGCTGCTCACGCTGCAGCAGGTCGGCCTGGGCTATATCAAGATCGGGCAATCAGGCCACCACGCTCTCGGGCGGCGAGGCGCAGCGCGTCAAGCTTGCCAAGGAACTGTCGCGCCGCTCGACCGGACAGACGCTGTATATCCTCGACGAGCCGACCACCGGGCTGCATTTCGAGGACGTGCGGAAGCTGCTCGAAGTGCTGCAGGCGCTGGTCGAACAGGGCAACAGCGTGATCGTGATCGAGCATAATCTGGATGTCATCAAGACCGCCGACTATATCCTCGACCTCGGCCCCGAGGGCGGGGTCAAGGGCGGCGAGATCGTCGCCGCGGGGACACCCGAGCAGGTGGTGAAGGAACCGCGCAGCTTTACCGGGCAGTATCTGAAGCCGATGTTGGCGGCGGCAAAGTAGGGCGCTGCCGCCCCCTCCTTCGTCACCCAGGACTTGATCCGGGGTCCCACTCTGCAATTTTGATCAGCGGGACCCCGGATCAAGTCCGGGATGACGAAGATAGTCAGGTCAATGCCACACCGCCGACAGCGGGTAGAGCGCGATCAGCCAGAGGAGGCACGCGATGACGATGCGGCGGTCCTTGGCGCAGATCGCCAGTCCCGCGATGGGGAAGAACGACCAGGCCAGGATGACGGCCCGCAAGTCGCCCGCTTTCGGCAAGCCGGTCAGCCATGCGACGACGGCAACCAACGCGACGTTGCACAGGAAGATGCCGCCGAGCACCTTGCGGTAATGTTTGTCGAAATGGGCGGTCACGGTCGCTCCATTCCTCGGGATCGTCGGGAAACACCAGCGACGCGGCGACATAATAGATCGCGGTGACGACGAAGCCGCCGAACATCACCGGCCAGCCGAGCGGCAACAGGTCGCGGATCGCCCAGCCATACATCCAGAAAGTGACGACGTCGCACGACACGAACAGCCCGAGCAGCGCGGTCGGCCAGCCGATCCGCACCCGGTGCGACGCCTTCATCGCGCGCGCCAGCCCGCCCAGCCCCTCGGCCAGCGCGAGGCCGAGGATCAGCCCGAACAGCGAAAAGATGAATTCAAACCCGCTCATAGGCCCCCCGGTCAGCGTCCGCCGATGCTGTGGCAAAAAGCGCGGCGGCGAGCAAGTCGCGGCGCGCGGAAGTTGACGAAGTTGACGCCCCTATGCGCGCGCAAGCCAAGGCGGGCGCGGCGGTGCGACGCGGTTGCGGAAGCCGACGATGCGAAAGAGTGGCGGCGACGATGGCACGGCCGGACGATGTAGGACAGCGGTTTTTGCCTCAGATGGCCTAGCATCCCCGTCACCCCGGACTTGATCCGGGGTCCCGCTCCGCAACGGTGAACAGCGGGACCCCGGATCAAGTCCGGGGTGACGAAGGCGGACGAGAGCCCCTACCCCATCAGCTTCGCGGTGATGTCCTCGGCGGCATAAATCCGCATCACTGGCGGCTGCGACGACAGCGCCCGCATTTCGGTGACGAAAGCGGCGGAAGCGGGCACCGCGAAATGGGCGCGCACCGCGGCAATATCCGCCCACTCCTCGACAAAGACGAGGCGGTCGGGCTGTTCGACATCGACATGGCAATGATGCGCCAGACACCCCGCCTCCCCCCGCGACCGCGCGCTATGCCCGGCACCGAGCGCGATCATGCGCTCGCGATGCTCGGGGGTCAGGATGACGTGGCCGGTGATTAGGATCATGGTCAATCTTTCTTCACAAGGCGGTGGACGCCAGCCGATTGCGCATGTTAACATTATACATCCAATTTGGACCGTGAAATCGTCAAAATCGTTGAATTTTCGTTCTCTCAATGTTCTATATGGGACAGCAATGGAGAGAATCTATGGAGCATCCCCTCGCATTGAGAGCACTTGCACATTTTGACGAACTTTTTCCCATCGACGTTCAGGAACCGCAACGATCGGGAAGTATTATCGACCATATTTCTTCTTTCTCTGGATTTGGAGCACCGACCGAGCGGATAGAAGAAGCAGGCATTCCGTATCTGATCAATGAGTTCTGGACATCAGGGCAACGGAAGGCGCACTCAATTCACGAAGTAAGCTACCGGGCGTGCTTCAAACCCCAGCTGCCGGAATTCTTCATCAGTCGTGCTACGACAGCCGGCGATCATGTTCTCGACCCATTCATGGGCCGTGGGACGACACCGGTTCAGGCTGCGTTGATGGGGCGCCGACCCGTCGGTAACGACGTAAATCCGCTGTCGAGGTTGCTGACCCGGCCCAGATTGCGCGTGCCGCCGCTTACCGACGTGGCGGCCGCGCTTCGATCAATCGATTGGTCTGCCGCCTGCGAAGTTCGCGATGATTTGTTAGCTTTTTATCATCCTCAGACCCTCCGGCATATCTGCTTGCTTCGCGACCATTTGTTGCGAGTTGCCCCATTGGACGATCATTGCCCCGATCCCGTTTGGGATTGGATTCGAATGGTCGCGATCAATCGGCTTACCGGTCATTCCAACGGGTTTTTCTCGGTCTATTCTTTGCCACCCAATCAGGCCGTCAGCATCGCTTCGCAAATAAAGATCAATGAAAAACGGTGCCAAACGCCTGTCGCGCGTGACATATCGGCACTGATCATCAAAAAGTCGCGATCGTTGCTACGCGATCGCCCGCCGTGCCAAATTGGCGATTTTGATCTGTTGTGTGGTCAAGCAGAATATCTGCCGACCATTGCAGACGCGTCGGTTGCCCTGACCGTTACCTCTCCGCCGTTCCTTGATGTCGTCCAATATGCCGACGATAACTGGTTGCGTTGCTGGTTCGCGGGAATCGACGTCGATGCGATCTCGATTTCGATGCACAAGGGCGAACTAGCATGGCTTAACATGGTCCGATCCGTCTTGACCGAACAGGCGCGCGTTTTGAAGTCGAAAGGCCTAGTAGCGTTTGAGGTTGGTGAGGTCCGCAATGGTAAGGTGCTACTGGAGCGTCTGGTTTGGGAAGCCGCCGAAGGACTCCCATTTCAGCGTCTCGGCGTGATGATCAACCAGCAAGAGTTCACTAAAACTGCGAATTGTTGGGGCGTTGGAAACAACAATAAGGGAACCAACACAAACCGAATTGTCCTTTTGCAACGTCATTAGAGACCGAATTATCGACAGAGGTGAATCGACTCTTCACCTGACCGGTCCTAATCCGCCCTTCTGAATGGAGGGCGATATGGAGAATATATTTTCGATCGAGTTTGACTGCGCACAGCTCGCGCAGGCGTTTGGCGTGCAGCCAGCAGACGTCCATGAATTCATGACCGACGGTCGTCGTGCGTCGTTTATCATAGAGCGTCGCTTGAAATGGGCACATGAAGGTTGGGATCTGGCACCGACCGAGGGCGCAGGATATGATTTGCGCGCGCCGGACGGAGGACTTTGGGAGGTGCGTTCGATCACAAAGGGCGGCGTTTATTTCAATCCATCGGCCCAAGTTGGGAAAGGCCGCTATTTCGAGGAAGTCGGATTCCTGGCTAAGCTCAAGAACATTCGAGGCTATATTCTTTCCGACATTACCTTATTTCCGAGCGTGCCAATTTACGTAGTCCCGGTAGCCAACGTGGAGCGATGGTATAGAGCTGGGACACTTGGCAGGAACGCGAAGGTATCAAGAAATAGATTCGTCAATTCGCTCTTAGAAGACATCGCCCATACGTAAAAGATGCTATGACATCTGACACGGTCGCATCATGACACTTATATGACACCTCTTGTCACATACACGTCACACAAAACCCCCAAATGGCCCTCAGCGAGTCGCCGCGGGGGTGGTGGCTTGGATCGGTAACGACCCCCACCACAGGATATTCCATGCTGCAGAAATTCGCTCTGATCGCTGGCGCCGCGACGTGCGCGCTGGCGCTTTCCGCTTGTCAGGATCAGGCTTCGTCGGGTGGCGGCGCGCGCGATCAGATCCGCGTCGTCGGCTCGTCGACCGTCTATCCCTTCACCACCACTGTGGCCGAGCGCTTTTCGCAGTCCGGCGGCTTCAAGGCGCCGATCAGGTGCGAGGGCCACCGGCATCCGGCGGCCGCTGCTGAGCCTGTCCTCGGGCGTCGGCGGCGGCACCATCGGACGGCCCGCGACCTATGCCGCGCTCCGATACGAAGGAATTCGACACCTGCGTCAAAAATGGCGTGACCGACATCGTCGAAGTCCAGATCGGCATCGACGGCATCGCGCTGGGCGAAGCGGCGCGCGGCCCCGGTTTCAAGCTGACCGAAGAAGATGTCTACAAGGCGCTGGCCGCCAACCCCTATGGCAAGCCCAACACCGCCAAGACCTGGGCCGACGTCAACCCGGCGCTGCCCGCGGTCGCGATTTCGGTGTTCGGCCCGCCGTCGACCAGCGGCACTTACGATGCGTTCAAGGAGCTGATCCTGGGCAAGGGCTGCGATGCCAATCCCGAGATGAAGGCGCTGAAGGACAGCGACAAGGACAAGCATGAGGCGACCTGTACCGCGCTGCGCGGCGCGCCCTTCTATGTCGAGCAGGGTGAGAATGATAACCTGATCATCTCGAAGCTCGACAAGAACCCGACCAGCCTCGGCATCTTTGGCTTCAGCTATCTCGACGCCAACAAGGACAAGATCAAGGCGGTGCCGGTGCAGGGCGTCGCCCCGACCTATGCGGCGATCGCCGACGGCAGCTATCCCGGATCGCGCCCGCTGTTCATCTATATCAAGAAGGCGCATGTCGGGGTCGTCCCGGGCCTGGCCGAATATGTCGCCGAGTTCCTGAAGGGCGCGGGCGACGGCGGCTATCTGAACGCCAAGGGCCTGATCGTGTCGCCGAAGGCGATCGCCGATACCGCGGCGGCGAACGGCAAGGGCATGACCGTGCTCGATGGTTCGACGCTGAAGTAAAAGCACACTCCCCTCCCCGCTCGTGCTGAGCTTGTCGAAGCACCGTCCTTCTTCGTCCCTTGAAGACAGAACGGCCCTTCGACAGGCTCAGGGCGAGCGGATTTGATGTTGCCGGACGAATGAGGACCTAAGTGACCTTCAACGCCGCCGCCCTTTTGCTCCTGATCGCCGGCCTCGCGCTGATCGGCTGGATTGCCGGTCGGCAGCGGTCGAACCTGCTCGCGGGGCGGTCGGGGACCAAGCTGCATTCGCGGCCGCAATATCATGGCTGGTACGTCGCGCTGTGGCTGTTCGCCCCCGCCGCGCTGTTTCTGGCGGTGTGGTCGGCGGTGTCGCCGGGGCTGATCACCAACCAGGTGCTGGCGAGCGACGCGGCGCAGTCGCTGCCCGCGTTCGGGTTCGAGCGCGGCGCGATCCTGTCCGACGCGCGCAGCGTCGCGCTGGGCAATCAGGACAAGGTGCGGCTGCCCACCGCGGCGCCGCTGGTCCAGCCCTATGCCGATGCCGCGCATAAATATGCGTGGATCGGCATCGCCGCGATGCTGGCGCTGGCGCTGGCCGGCGGGCTCTACGCCTTTACCCGCATCAAGCCCGATTTCCGGGCGCGGACGCGGGTCGAGCGCATCGTCATGGCGGTGCTGCTGCTCGCCTCGCTCGTCGCGATCCTGACGACGTTCGGCATCGTGCTGTCGCTGCTGTTCGAATCGATCCGTTTCTTCCGCCTGGTATCGCCCGCCGAACTGTTGTTCGGAACCAACTGGGCGCCGCAGAGCGGGGCGCCGCAGCCGGGCACCTTTGGCGGCATCCCCCTGTTCTGGGGCACGGTGCTGATCGGCGCGATCATCGCGATGATCGTCGCGATCCCGATCGGGATGATGACCGCGGTGTATCTGACCCAATATGCGGCGCCCGCGGTGCGCCGCTGGGTCAAGCCGATCCTCGAGATTCTCGCAGGCGTGCCGACCGTCGTCTACGGCTATTTCGCCGCGCTGACGGTGGCGCCGGCGCTGCGCAATTTTGCGGTGATGATCGGCGTCCCCAACGCCAGCACCGAAAGCGCGCTGGCGGCGGGTATCGTGATGGGGGTGATGATCATCCCGTTCGTGTCGTCGATGGCCGACGACAGCATCAACGCGGTGCCGCAGGCGATGCGCGACGGATCGCTGGCCTTGGGCGCGACGCCGAACGAGACGATCCGCCAGGTGCTGATCCCCGCCGCGCTGCCCGGCGTGATGGGCGGCATCCTGCTCGCGGTCAGCCGCGCGATCGGCGAGACGATGATCGTGGTGATGGCGGCGGGCCTGTCGGCGAATATGACCGCCAACCCGTTTGCCAGCGTGACCACGGTCACCGCGCAGATCGTCAAGCTGCTGACCGGCGACCAGGAATTCGACAGCGCCAAAACGCTCGCCGCTTTCGCGCTCGGCCTCGTCCTGTTCATCGTCACTTTGCTGCTCAACATCGCCGCGCTGCGGATCGTCAAAAAGTATCGCGAAGCTTATGAATAAGCACACCGCCCCCACCGACTGGAAAAGCGCCGCGATGCAAAAGCGCATCGCGGGCCGCTACGCCGCCGAACGCCGGTTCAAGTATATCGGGCTGGGCGCGGTGCTGCTGTCGGGTGCCTTCCTGGCGTTCCTGCTGTTCGTGATGGTCGGCAATGGCGCGCGCGGCTTTACCTATACCCATGTCGCGGTGCCGATCGACTTCAAGGCGATGCCTCTGACCGTCGATGCGTCGCGATTGTCTGATGCAGACGCCGATCAGGTGATCGCCAACGCCGGGCTGGCCGACATCGTCGCCTTTGCCGCCGACGAGGCGCTGGGCGATGGCGGATCCGAACTGATCAGCGAGAATGCCTGGAAAGAGGTGCGGTCGAGATCGCGGGCCGATCATGGACGTCAACACGGGCGAGATGATCGCGCTGGTGTCGCTGCCGGATTTCGACCCCGGCAACCCGGTCGATGCGCTGGAGAAGGACCGGATCAACCGGATGAATGTCGGCGTCTACGAGATGGGCTCGACCTTCAAGGCGCTGACCATCGCGATGGCGCTGGATTCCGGCAAGGCCAACGATCAATTCGAGCTATTCGACCGCCGGCGGCATGATCGCGGTTCGGCCGTCAGGCTGATCCGAGGAATACCAGCGGGACGGGCCGGACGCTGTCCGTGCCGGAGGTCGATCAACAATCTCGCGGCGGTGCCGTCGATCATCTTTGGCCTGCTGGCGCTCGCGGTGTTCATCAACTGGTTCGGCATCTGTCGGGCCAGCCCGCTGGCCGATGTCTTCGCTGGCGCTGATGACGATGCCGGTGATCGTGATCGCCAGCCGCAACGCCGGGCTCAAGGGTGCCGCCGTCGATCCGCGACGCCGCGTTGGGCGTCGGCGCCAGCCCGGTGCAGGTGGTGTTCCACCACGTCCTGCCGCTCGCGCTGCCCGGCATCCTGACCGGCACGATCATCGGCATGGCGCGCGCGCTGGGCGAGACCGCGCCGCTGCTGCTGATCGGCATGCGCGCCTTTATCGGCGACGTGCCCGGCGGCATTTGTTCGCCGTCGACCGTGCTGCCGATGCAGATCTTCCTCTGGTCGGACGAAGTCGACCGGGGCTTTGTCGAAAAAACCTCCGCCGCGATCATCGTGCTGCTTATCGTGCTGCTGTCGATGAACGCCTTTGCGATCTATCTTCGCAACAAATTCGAAAAACGTTGGTGAATATGACCCAAGACGATCTGATCATCGCCGATCCGAAGATGAAGGCCGAGGGCGTCGATGTCTTTTACGGCGACAAACAGGCGATCAACAATGTGTCGATCGATGTCGGCACCGACCTGGTCACCGCGTTCATCGGCCCGTCGGGCTGCGGCAAATCGACCTTCTTGCGTTCGCTGAACCGCATGAACGATACGGTCGCCAGCGCCAAAGTGACCGGCCGCATCGAACTCGATGGCGAGGATATTTACGCGCCGTCGATGGACGTCGTCCAGCTGCGCGCGCGCGTCGGCATGGTGTTCCAGAAACCGAACCCCTTCCCCAAATCGATCTATGACAATGTCGGTTACGGCCCGCGCATCCACGGCCTCGCGCCGTCGAAAGCTGACCTCGACGTCGTCGTCGAGCGCGCGCTGGTCCGCGCCGGGCTGTGGGACGAGGTCAAGGATCGGTTGCTTGAAAGCGGCACCGCGCTGTCGGGCGGCCAGCAGCAGCGGCTGTGCATCGCGCGCGCCATCGCGGTCGATCCCGAAGTCATCCTGATGGACGAACCCTGCTCGGCGCTCGACCCGATCGCGACGGCAAAGATCGAGGAGCTGATCCACGAACTGCGCGGCAAATATGCGATCGTGATCGTCACGCATAACATGCAGCAGGCGGCCCGCGTGTCGCAGCGCACCGCCTTTTTCCACCTCGGGACGCTGGTCGAATATGGCAAGACCACCGACATCTTCACGAACCCGAAGCAGGAACGCACCAAAGACTATATCACCGGCCGCTACGGTTGATCCGTAGCCGCGAAAGGACGAAGTAGATGGCAGTAGTCAACGATCACACCGTCAAGGCTTTCGACGAAGACCTCAACCGCCTGCGCGGGCTGATCAGCGAGATGGGCGGCCGCGCCGAACAGGCGCTGCTCCAGGCGATGACCGCGCTCCACAAAGGCGACCTGGAACTTGCCGCGCAGGTCGTGCGCGACGACAAGAAAATCGACGCGCTGGAAAGCGAAGTCGAGCAGCTGGCGGTCCAGACGATCGCGCTCAGAGCGCCGATGGCCGACGATCTGCGCGAAATGATCGCGGCATTGAAGATCGTCTCGGTCGTCGAACGGATCGGCGACTATGCCAAGAACATCGCCAAGCGCGTCGCGCTGATGGACCAGACGCGGTCGATCGAGGCGATCCCGCTGTTGATGTCGATGTCGGCGATCGTCGCCGAGCTGATCCACGACGCGCTCGACAGTTTTGCGGCGCGCGACGCCGAACTCGCGGTGCGGGTCACCGTCCGCGACAAGAATGTCGACGATTTCTACAACAGCATCTTTCGCACCCTGGTGACCTTCATGATGGAAAATCCGAAATATATTTCGGAAAGCGCACATCTGTTGTTCGTCGCCAAGAACCTCGAGCGGATGGGCGACCATGCGACCAACATCGCCGAGATGGTCCATTATGTCGTGACCGGCGAACGGATGGAGGAACGCGAGCGCGGCGAAACGCCCGAAGACACCGCCACGGCGGAGCAAGGCTGATGCCGCAGCCCGACCTGTTGCTGATCGAGGACGACGAGGCGATCGCCGAGCTCATCGTCTGGCATTTCGCGCGCGAAGGTTTTTCGGTCCGGCAGACGCCAGACGGCGAACAGGCTCTGGTGCTGGTCGAGGAACGCGTCCCCGACATCGTCCTGCTCGACTGGATGATCGAAAGCCTGCCGGGCATCGAGGTATGCCGCCGCCTGCGCCGCAACCCGAAATCGGCGAACGTCCCGATCATCATGCTGACCGCGCGCGGCGAGGAAGAGGACCGCATCCGCGGTCTGGAAACCGGCGCTGACGATTATGTCACCAAGCCGTTCAGCCCGCGCGAACTGGTGGCGCGCGTGTCGGCGGTGCTGCGCCGCCTGCGTCCGGCGCTCGCCGGCGAATTGCTGACCTATGCCGACATCGAACTGGACTCGGTCGGGCTGCGAGCGTTCTCGCAGTAGCCAGACGGTCAATATGGGGCCGACCGAATTCCGCCTGCTGCGCCATTTCATGGAACATCCGGGCCGCGTCTTTTCGCGTGGGCAATTGCTCGACAGCGTGTGGGGCCAGGACAGCGACATCGAATTGCGCACCGTCGACGTCCATATCCGGCGGCTGCGCAAGGCGATCAACCTGCCGGGGACGACCGACATCATCCGGACCGTGCGATCGGCTGGCTATGCTTTGGATTCGGGGAAGAGCGTCTGATCCGATCGGGCGTTACTTCGTCCTGGCGCGGAGCAGATATTTCAGTCCGCGGGTAAAGCCGCGCGGTGCCACGGATGGCAGGCAATGACCGAAAGCGGCCCTTTGATATATCGTCACCCCGGACTTGATCCGGGGTCCCGCTTTGCCTGAAAGGCCGGCGATCACCTCAAAAAGCGGGATCCCGGGTCAAGCCCGGGATGACGACGGGAAATAGCAGCTCCCCATCCCAAAGCAGGCAACCGCCGACCTCAGAAATCCACCTGCGTGCGCAGCCCGAACGTGTCCGCGGTATAGCTGCGATCCCCCGTCGCGGTCGCGATGCGGGCGTCGTCGATCCACAGCCTGCCGTAATTGGCGGTGATCCGGATATAATCGATCGGCACCCACACCAGCCCGATGAGCGCCGCTTGCTGCCGCCCGCCGACGATCGCGCCGTCGTTCAGGTCGAGATGGTCGTAGCGCGCGTTGACCTCGATCGCGCCGATGCCGCCAGCGGTGATCGGCTTCGACGGTTTCAACCGATCGAAAGCGCCATCCTTATATCCGCGCGCGTCGCCGCCGGTCAGCACCATGCCGACCTCGGCATAGCCGCCGAAGAAAGTCGGGTCGGCGGCGCCGCTGCGCTTCAGCGTCTGCCAATAGCCTTCACCCGCGACATGGAACGGCCCGGCGAGCAGCGCGCCCTCGACGCCGACACCGCGCTCGCTCGCGACATCGAGCAGGTCGGTATCGACCAGCCGCACGTCGGTGGTGTGGACAAATGGTCGCGCGCGATAGCGGACGGTCGCGGCGGGATCATTGGGGTCGCGCCAATGGCCCGACGCGGCGAGGTGCAACTGGGTATCGCCGAGCTTCGGCATCCAAACCGCGCGGCCGTCGATGCTGAGGCTCTGGTTGCTGTCGCTGAGCAGGTCGCGGGCATTGTCGCCGAACACTCCGCCCTGCAGTAACAGCGCTTTACCCCTATACTGCGCCGAAAGCCCGACGCGGCGCTCAAAGCCGAATGCGGACGTAAACGCCGCGCGCTCGGTGAAGCTGGTGAACAGGTCGCTCGTCATGTCGTCGAGGCCCCAGAAGGGTTTGATTTGCCCGGCAGTGATCGACAACGGCCCGGTGCCGTAGGTCATGTAGATGTCGGTCAGTTCGACCTCGCTGTTGGCGATGTCGGCCTCGACGCGATAGGAAAAGCCGCCGGGGATCTTGCCGTCGACGCCCAGATAGACGCGGCGGAATTCGGTCGCCATGCCGCCGCGCATACCGGTGACGCCCGCGGGCGTATCGATCCCGGCGATGTCGAGCTGGATGCGGCCGCGCGGCTTGAAGCTCCATCCGTCGGCGGTCTTGATCTCGGGAGCGCCCTTCCAGCTGATCTCGGTCGCGGGCTTCGCGGTCACAGAGGGCGGCACGGGAGTCGGCACCGGAGCGGGCGCGGGTTGCGCGGTTGCCGCATCGAGGCGCGTTTCGAGCGTTTGCACCTGCGCCTTCAGCGCCGCGAGCTCGGCCCGCAGCTGCGCGGCTTCCGCCGCCGTCATCGCCTGGGCATGGGCCGCCGTCGGCAGGCTGAACATCGACGTCGCCAACAAAGCGGCGGTCAGGGCGTGACGCATGAGGGATTTGCTCCGTTGCGAAAGGTGACAATCTGGTGGCGCTGTTATGACCGATAAATGACAGTTACGCGTCATCAAGATGACATTTCTATTGCACGCGACATTTTTTCCGCCGGCACGCCACCCCCTTGCCTGCCAAGCGTGAACGACTAAGGACATCTCAGTTTTTTCGGGCGACCCTTTTTGGGATGCCCCTTTCCGGGAGACCATCATGACGATCAAGTTTGACGGGCGTGTTGCCATTGTCACCGGCGCTGGCGGCGGCCTCGGCCGCGCCTATGCGCTCGAACTCGCGCGGCGCGGGGCGCAGGTGGTCGTCAACGATCTGGGCGGATCGCGCGACGGCACCGGTCATTCGGACGCCGCGTTGCAGGTGGTCGAGGAAATCAAGGCGGCGGGCGGCACCGCGACCCTCGTCGAACGGCGGCAGCGTCACCGAATATGATCAGATGGTCGAAATGGTCGCGAAGACGAAGGAAGCATGGGGGGGCGTCCATATCCTGATCAACAACGCCGGCATCCTGCGCGACAAGAGCTTTGCCAAGATGGAACCCGAGGATTTCGACCTGGTGCTCAAGGTGCATGTCAGCGGCAGCGCCAACGTCACCAAGGCATGCTGGGACCTGATGCGCGAACAGGCCTATGGCCGCATCCTGATGACCGCGTCGTCGACCGGCCTCTACGGCAATTTCGGTCAGGCCAATTATGGCGCGGCCAAGCTCGGTCTCGCGGGCCTCACCAAGACGCTGCACCTCGAAGGCGCGAAATATAATATCCGCTGCAACACCATCGCCCCGGTCGCCGGGACGCGGATGACCGAGGATATTTTCCCCGCCGAACTGTTCGAAAAATTCACCCCCGAAAATGTCGTCCCCGCCGCGCTCTATCTGGTCAGCGAAGATGCGCCGACCAACATGATCATCGGGGCGGGCGCGGGTGCGTATCACGCCGCCTATGTCACGATGACCCCCGGCGTCGCGCTGCCCGAGGGCGAGCGCACCCCCGAAGGCGTCGCCGCGGCGTGGGACAAGATCATCGACCGCAACGGCGAAACCGTGCCGCAGTCGGGCAGCGAACAGTCGATGAATGTCATGAAGGCGTTGATGGCGCTGGGTTGATAATGTCCCTCCCCCTCAATGGAGGAGGCAGCGAGACTTGGCAGCTTGCTGCCTAGTCGCAGCGGTGGGGGTGCGCTCGCGGCCTGAAGCGACGGCGCGATGACGCACCATCACCCCCATCCAACTTCGCCTAATCGCTTCGCGATAAGGCTGCGTATCCTTCCCCCATCAAAGGGGAAGGTGGCAGCGCATCACTGTATTGACACAGCAATACGCCTATGCCATAACCGGCGCGGGGCAAGGGGATCGGTCTAATAAGGACGACCCCGATGTATAGTGAAAGCGACCTGCAAGCTGCGGTCGACGCGAAGGTTTTGACACCGGAGGCCGCCACGGCGTTCCGGTCGCACATCGCGTCGGTCCGCTCCGCCCCCGGGGCGGATGAGGAATCATTCCGCCTCATCACCGGTTTCAACGACATTTTCGTCAGCATCGCGGCGGTGATCTTGCTCATGGCCGTGGGCTGGATCGGCGCATCGATCCATACCGCGCTGGGCGGCGCCTTCGTCGCCGCCACTGCATGGTTCCTGGCCGAATATTTCACCCGCAAACGCCGGATGGCGCTGCCCAGCATCGTCCTGGTGCTTGCCTTTGCCGGCGGCGTGTTTGCGACGATGGTCGGTTTTCTGGTCGAACATGGCGAAGCGATTTTCGGTAACGACCCCGGCGAAACCGTCGGTGCCGTCATCATCGGCGCGATGGCGTTGATCACCGCTGCGGCGACCTGGCTCCACTGGAAGCGTTTCATGGTGCCGATCACCGTCGCCGCCGGAACTGCGGCGCTCGCCGCGACCGCGGTCGCGCTGGTGCTGGCGATCACCGGCATGCCCAGCCCCGACGGCACGCTGCCGATGGCCCTGGTGCTGATCGCCGGCATCGGCGTCTTCACCCTCGCGATGTGGTGGGACCGTAGCGACCGGGTGCGGCAGACGCGGCGCAGCGACGTCGCCTTCTGGCTCCACCTGCTCGCCGCACCGATGATCGCGCACCCGATCTTTCACCTGCTCGGCGTCACGCGCGGCGACGACATCGGCAGCGCCGCGGCGGTGATGGTGATCGGCGTCTATGTGCTGTTCGGGCTGATCGCGCTGGCGATCGACCGCCGTGCCCTGCTCGTCTCGGCGCTGGCCTATGTGCTGTTCGCAATGACCCAGTTGTTCCAGACCTTTGGCGCGGTCGAACTCAATGTCGCGCTGACGGCCTTCGTCATCGGTTCGGCATTGTTGCTGCTCTCGGCCTTCTGGCAGAATGCCCGGGCGACGGTCGTCGGCCTGCTGCCCAACAATCTGGCGAACCAGCTGCCCGCAACGACGCGGACAGTCAGTCTCCAACCAGCTTCATAAGCTTGCGTTCGACGGGGGCGAGCACATTCGAAAGCTCGTCCCCACGCTTCAAGACCGCCCCGGCTTCGGAGACAAGGGCCCACATGCCCTGCCTGCTCCGCAAGGCGGGGCGTTTTTCGATGCGATATTCGGGGCGCTCGGCGGCGCGGCGAAACGCCGAAAAGATCGCGGCGTCGCGGTGGAAATCCATTGCATAATCGCGCCAATGGCCAGCGGCGACCATACGGCCATAGAGATCGAGGATACGCATCAACTCGGGGCGTTCGAAACCGGTCTGCTGCGATATGGCCCTGTTCGCGAACGGCAAGGGCGTGACTGTACCCATTAGGCGCTTTTCCGGCTCCCCTTGCGCCGCGGCGCCGCATCGTCAATCACCGCGTCGCGCTCGTCGAGCAAGGCTTTCAACTGCTTCTGCATCTGATCGAGCTGGCACTGAAGCAGCTCGACCTTTTGCGTCGCCGGGTCGAAAGTTTCGTTGCACGTGCCATAGGGCACGAATTCGCGGGCATATTCAGCTGCGTCGACCAAAGTCGAGCGCGCCGGGATGCCGACCATCACCGCGCCCTCGGGCACGTCCTTGGTCACCACGGCGTTGGCGCCGATACGCGCGCGCGGGTTGACGGTCACCGGCCCCAAAATCTGCGCGCCCGATCCGACGATGACATCGTCGGCCAGGGTCGGATGCCGTTTGCCCGCAATGCCGTTGGCGGGATCGGTCCCGCCCAACGTCACGCATTGATAGATGGTGACATTGTCGCCGATCTCGGCGGTCTCGCCAATCACCGTAAAGCCGTGATCGATAAACAGGTGGCGACCGATCGTGGCGCCTGGATGAATGTCGATCGCGGTCATCCAGCGCGACAGATGATTGACGAAGCGCGCGAGGAAGAACAATCGCGCCTCGAACAGCCAATGCGCAACGCGGTGCATCCCGACCGCAACCAGCCCCGGGTAAAGAAGGATTTCCCAACGCGACCGCGGCGCGGGATCGCGCGCCTTGATCGAATCGAGATAGGCGATCAGCCCGTTGAACATGCCATGTCCCCTGCGACCCTATTTTGTACCCGGACAAGATAGATGTTCGGGCGCGGCATTTCCACCCCGACGCGTTTGTATCGTCAGCGGCCGATCAGGCCGAGCCGGAGCAGCAACAGTCGCCGCCTCGGTGGCCGCCAATCGGCTCGGCGCTGGCAATCTTCGATCAGCGCGGCAGCACGGGCGGCGATTTCATCGCTCGCCGCGCAAGCCGATCAGCGGGGCGGCGGCGGCGATCAGATCGGCCGGGCTGCGCCTTGGCGACGGCGCTCCAAAAGCTGCACCCGCCGCGAGCAGGCATCGGCGCGCGGCCGGCAAACCGATCGAGCAGAGCGCGAAAGCGCCGGGGCCGCCGCATGCGCGCTCAGCAGCTCGGCCAGCAGCTCCGCCGTCTCAGGCCAGCGCGTCGCCGATTGCGGTCACGCCGGGCTGCGGCCGAGCGGTTCGCCCTTGGGCAGCGCGTGGACGCTGTGTCGCATCGCCGCGAGGTCGCGCCACCACGCCGGCTGTGATCTGGCCGATCAGCGGCTCGCGCGCGTCGATCAACAGCCGCGTCAGCCGCGCGGCGAACGCCCACAGCGCCGCCATCGCCGCGCGCCGATCGCGCGGCACGGCAACCATCACGCGCGGGTCGCGGATGTCGGGGTAAAAGGCGTTCGCCGCAGCGTCGGGATCAAGCATTACAATAACAAACACCGTGCCCCTGCGAAGGCAGGGGCCCATCTCCTATGCTATCGTCATCCAGCACCGTCCGCTTTAGGTTGCTAGGGCGGGAGATGGGCCCCTGCCTTCGCAGGGGCACAGGCTCAACCCCGATTGCGGACCGCCTTCACCGCCGCGACCACCCGCGGCGTATCGATCAGCGCCAGCTTTTCCAGATTATGCGCATAGGGCAACGGCACATCTTCGTTGCACACGCGCATGACGGGGGCATCGAGATCGTCGAAGCCATGCTCCATCGCGACCATCGCCAGTTCGCTGGCGATCGAGCAGGTCGGCCAGCCTTCCTCGACGATGACCAAATGATTGGTCTTTTTCAGGCTGGCGAGCACCGTCACGGTATCGAGCGGGCGGAGCGTGCGCAGATCGATGACCTCGGCTTCGATCCCCTCGCCCGCCAGTTGGTCGGCGGCTTCGAGCGCGAGCCCGACACCGATCGAATAGCTGACGATGGTCACGTCGCTGCCCGCCCGCATGATCCGCGCCTTGCCGATCGGCAGGACGAAATCATCCATCCTCGGGAACGTCGAAGCTGCGCCCGTAGAGCAGTTCGTTTTCGAGAAAGACAACCGGATCTTCGGTGCGGATCGCGGCCTTCAGCAGCCCCTTGGCATCGGCGGCGTCGTAGGGCGCGATGACGATCAGGCCCGGGACGCTGGCATACCAGGGCGCGAAATTCTGGCTGTGCTGCGCGCCGACGCGCGCCGCGGCGCCGTTCGGGCCGCGGAACACGATCGGACAGCGCATCTGGCCGCCCGACATATAGTTGGTCTTCGCCGCCGAGTTGATGATGTGATCGATCGCCTGCATGGCGAAGTTGAAGGTCATGAATTCGATCACGGGACGCAGCCCGCCCATCGCGGCGCCCGCGCCCAGGCCGGCAAAGCCATATTCGGTGATCGGGGTATCGACGACGCGCTGGGCGCCGAACTCCTCGAGCAGGCCTTGGGTGACCTTGTACGCCCCCTGATATTCGGCGACTTCCTCGCCCATCACGAACACCCGGTCGTCCTTGCGCATTTCCTCCGCCATCGCGTCGCGCAGCGCTTCGCGGACGGTCAGGCGGACCATCGCGGTTCCCTCGGGGATGGCAGGGTCCGATGCGCGTTCGGTCGCGGCGGGTTTCTCAGCCTTTTCTTCTGTTTGCCCTGAGCTTGTCGAAGAGCCGCTCTTTTCCTCTGGCGGCGCCGAAGAGGAGGACGGTGCTTCGACAGGCTCAGCACGAACGGATGTGGGTGCAGGACTTGGCGCAGCCGCCTCGCCCTCACCCGTAATCGTCGCGATAACAGTGCCGACCTTCACATTGTCGGTGCCCTCGGCGATCAGGATCTTGGTGATCATGCCTTCGTCGATCGCTTCATATTCCATCGTCGCCTTGTCGGTTTCGATCTCGGCGAGGATGTCACCCGATTTGACCGTGTCGCCTTCCTTGACGAGCCACTTGGCGAGCGTGCCTTCTTCCATCGTCGGCGACAACGCCGGCATTTTCAATTCGATGGCCATCTCAATATTGCTCCACCAGCACGTCGGTATACAGTTCATGCAGTTCGGGTTCGGGCGCGCTTTCCGCAAAGTCAGCGGACTCGGCGACGATCGCGCGGATTTCCTTGTCGAGATCCTTGAACTTCTCTTCGGCGATGCCCGCATCGAGCATCAGCTTCTTCAGATGTTCGAGCGCGTCGGACTTGTCGCGCACCGCCTGCACTTCCTCGCGGCTGCGATATTTGGCGGGATCGGACATCGAATGGCCGCGGTAGCGATAGGTCTTGAGTTCCATCAGCACCGGCCCCTTGCCCGCGCGCACCCATTCCAGCGCCGCCTCGGCCGCACCGCGCACCGCGAGCACGTCCATGCCGTCGACCTGCATGCCCGGAATGCGGAAGCTTTCGCCGCGGCGATACAGTTGATCCTCCGCCGACGAGCGATTGACCGACGTGCCCATCGCATATTGGTTGTTTTCGATCACGAAGATGATCGGCAACTTCCACAGCTCGGCCATGTTGAAGCTTTCATAGACCTGGCCTTGGTTCGACGCGCCGTCGCCGAAATAGGCCATCGCCACCCCGCCGTCGCCGCGATATTTGTGCGCGAAGGCGAGCCCCGTACCCAGCGACACCTGCGCCCCGACGATGCCGTGGCCGCCATAGAATTTATGCTCGACGCTGAACATGTGCATCGAGCCGCCCTTGCCGCGCGAAATACCGGCAGCGCGGCCGGTCAGCTCGGCCATGATGACCTTGGGGTCGATGCCGTAGGCGAGCATATGGCCGTGGTCGCGGTAGCCGGTGATGACGCTGTCCTTGTCGCCGTCGAGCGCCGACTGCAGCCCGACCGCGACGGCTTCCTGACCGATATAGAGGTGGCAAAAACCGCCGATCAGACCCAGGCCGTAAAGCTGCCCCGCCTTCTCTTCGAAACGGCGGATCAACAGCATCTCGCGATAGAATTTTTCCAGCTCTTCGGGCGTCGCGTCATAGGGCGCTGGATCGCGCGGTTGCTCGCGGTTGTTCGCGGGGGCCGGGGTGGATGCAGTCTTTTTCGGCGCGGCGGGTTGGCGCGCGGGTGCTTTGGCCAAGGCGGGTTCCTTTGCAGTTAGCCGTTACGGCAAGCGCTCCCTATAGGAGAGCCAAGGCGGAGTTGGCAACGCCCGCCATAGCGACGTCCCGGGTCAACCTACGTATGCAGCAAGGGCGCAGCAACGCTGCGATGAACGGCGCTTAGCGTTTCTTGTCGGGTTCCATCGGAATGATCACCTCGTCGGGGTGATAGGCGCCCAGCTTTTCGCGGACATATTCCTCGGCCAGATCGGGATCGACCCGGCGCCGGTCGAGCAGGTTGACACGGTTCTGCAACTCGCTTTCCTTCTTGGCCAGCTCGCTCAGGATCACGCGCTTCTTTTCGACCGACTGGCCATAATCGCCCCAGGCATAGAGACCGGTCGGCCCCAGGATGATGTAGCCGATCATCGCCAACACCGCGATCACGGCGATCGCAGGACCGATCGCGCGGTTCATCGATTTGCGGAGTTTATGGCGCTGCGTCATTGCGGCCCTTGAATCAGAGTTGATTCATGGCGTCAAGGCATCAGGCGGGGTTTTACACCAAGTCAGCCTATGAAAAGCGACCAAATGGAGGCTGGGACGTAAAAACCCCAAACACCGTTCGACAATTCTCCAGCGGCGAACCGGATCGGCTTCTCTACGGTGCCCACCTCATAAATCTCGAAGCGATGGATCTGGTGTCGATGGGCCGGGTGACGAAGCTCAATCGAAGCGTCGCCCGTCGGACGCCATGTCTGCTTCCAGATTTCGACGCCCCCAATTTTGAGGCCGTCATCTTCGAAGCCGACGTGAACATCGCGCCAGCGGGTCATCCGATCACCCGAAAATCGTCGCCCCGGGATAACGCGCCATGTCGCCCAGTTCTTCCTCGATACGGATCAGCTGGTTGTATTTCGCCAGCCGGTCCGAGCGTGCAAGGCTGCCGGTCTTGATCTGGCCGCAGTTGGTCGCGACCGCGAGGTCGGCGATCGTCGCGTCCTCGGTCTCGCCCGAGCGGTGCGACATCACCGCGGTGTAGCGCGCGCGGTGCGCCATTTCGACCGCGTCGAGCGTTTCCGACAGGGTGCCGATCTGGTTGACCTTGACGAGCAGCGAGTTGGCGAGGCCGTCCTTGATCCCCTGTTCCAGCCGCACCGGGTTGGTGACGAACAGGTCGTCGCCGACCAGCTGGCACTTGTCGCCGACGAGGTCGGTGAGCGCTTTCCAGCCCACGAAATCATCTTCGCTCATCCCGTCCTCGATCGACTTGATCGGGTAATCGCTGACCAGCGTCGGCGAGATATTCGGCCATTTCGTTCAGGGTTCGCGGATCTTGCCCTCGCCGTGCATGTCATACTTGCCGTCCTTGAAGAATTCGGTCGCGGCGCAATCGAGCGCGAGCACGACGTCGGTGCCGAGCTTGAAGCCCGCCTGATCGACCGAGGCGGCGATGAAATCGAGCGCGGCGCGCGTCGAAGCGAGGTTCGGGGCGAAGCCACCCTCGTCGCCGACCGCCGTCGCCAGACCCTTCGCCGACAGGCCTTTCTTCAGCGTGTGAAAAATCTCGCTGCCCCAGCGCACGGCTTCGGCGATGCTGCCGGCGCCGACCGGCATGATCATGAATTCCTGCACGTCGATCGGATTGTCGGCATGCTCGCCGCCGTTGATGATGTTCATCATCGGAACGGGAAGCGTGCGCGCCGACACGCCGCCGACATAGCGATAGAGCGGCAGGCCGCGCGCATCGGCGGCGGCTTTCGCGGCGGCAAGGCTGACGCCGAGGATCGCGTTGGCGCCCAGCCGGCTCTTGTTCGGGGTGCCGTCGAGGTCGATCATAGCCTGGTCGAGTTCGCGCTGATCCTCGGCATCGAGGCCGATCAGCGCCTCGGCGATGTCGCCGTTCACCGCTGCGACCGCCTTGATCACGCCCTTGCCCAGATAGCGGCTCTGGTCGCCGTCGCGCAGTTCGACCGCTTCATGCGCGCCGGTCGACGCGCCCGACGGCACCGCGGCGCGGCCGAAGCTGCCATCCTCCAGCAGCACATCGACTTCGACGGTCGGGTTGCCGCGGCTGTCGAGGATTTCGCGGCCGTGGATGTCGATGATGGCGGTCATGGGTGATTGTCCTGCAGGCAGCCCGCGACGGGCCGGGTGAGAAAGGCGCCCGCCTGTTATCGGCGACACGGGAAAAGCGCAATAATGCATAGGAATTTTGCAGGGCTATGGAACCATCAGGCGCGTATTGCTATATATTCAGGCAGGACCAACGGGATGCGCGCCGATGCGGCACCCGATACAAAGAAGAGGACAACGCCGATGGCCAAAGCCGCTACTCCCGCGACCAAGAAAGTTGCCGCTCCCCGTCCCAAGGCGCCCGCAAAAGCCGGCGCCGTGAAGGCAGCGCCCGCGCGCAAGCCCGTAGCGCGAAAGCCGCCAAGGATCACCCGATCCGCGACCAGCTGGCCGCAACGCGCGACACGATCAAATCCGAAGCGTCGAAAAAGGCCTCGGCCCTGAAGGGCGATGCTGCAACGCTCGCCAATCAGGCGTCGGTGAAGGCGCGCGATGCCGCGACCAAGGGCAAGGACAAGGCCGCCGAAGCCGTCGGCAGCCTGGCCAAGATGCTCGAGGATAGCGCCGGCACCGTCGATACGAAATGTCGGCAAGCAATATGGCGACTACGCCCGCTCGGCCGCCGCGACCGTTGCTGGACTTCGCGACCTCGCTCGACGCAAAAGATCTCGACGAGCTCGCTGCGGTCGACGCAAGGATCTGGTCAAGCAAGAATCCGGCGGTTTCGGTCGGCGCCGCGGCGGTGATCGGTTTCGTGCTCGCCCGCTTGCTGAAGGGCGGATCGAATAACGGCTGATGCCCTTGCCGCAGCCTGATTTCACCCCCGCCGCATCGACCGACGAGTCCGGGCTCGACCGGGTGAGCCACGGCTATGCGCCCGACGGCCAGCCGAAGGTTGCGCCGCCCGTTCCGCTCGAACAGATTGTCGGCGATGTCGTCGACAATCTGTCGGCAACAGCGCGGGCGGAATTTGCTTTGCTCGAAGCGCGCGGCGAGCTGGCGCTGCATGGCGCCAGTCGCGCGGCGATCTGGGGCGGCGTTGCGGCCACCGCCGCCGGCGTGTCGTTGCTGGCGCTGGCGTTCGGCGCGATATTGGCGCTGTCGCCGCATCTCGGCCCGCTGCTGGCGACGCTGATCGTCGTCAGTGTGCTGCTCGTCGTCGCTGGCGGCGCGGCGTGGCGCGCGCATATCGGCTATGGCGACATTCGCACGGCGCTGCGGAGCGACCTCACGAACGAAGGGATCGACGATGCCGCGGACGCGTAACCGCCTGATCGCTGCGGCGCGCCGCTCGATGCTGCAACGTGCCGAGCTGTATCGCCGGCTCGACGTTGCCAAGGCCGCGCTGAAGCCGGGCGCGCTGGTCGAGCGCGGCAAATATCGCGTCAATGCAAAGATCGACGACGCCGCGCATGCGGTGCGGCGCGAGTTTCGGAACAATCGCCTGCCGATCGCGCTGGCCGCGGCAGCGGGAGCGGTCTGGCTGCTGCGCGACCCGATCCGGGACCACGCACCGCGGCTGACGCAAAAGATCCAGGATCTGGCGAACGCGATCACCGACCGGCTGCACCCCGCCGACAACACCGACGCCGACGACGGCGAACCTATCGAACCAGTGGAGAATGACGATGAAGCCGTTCAGTGAAACCGCCAGCGATGCGCGGGCAAAAGCGAGTGAACTTGCGGAGAAAACCGCCGAAAACGCGCGGCTGACCGCCGAAGCGGCGAAGGCCCGTATCCAGGACGGCTACGGCCGCGCCCGCGCCGCGACCGAGGATTTTGCGGCCAAGGCCAGCGAACAGGCCGGCGTCGCCCGCGAGGCGGCAGGCGAGGTCTATGAGAAGGGTCGCGAAGCCGCTGGCGAGGTCTATGAAAAGGGCAAAGCGCAAGCGAAGCGCGCGAACGGCAAGCTCAAGACGGCGGCCGAGAAACAGCCGTTGGCGCTCGTCGCGGGTGCGGTCGCGATCGGCGCGCTGCTCGGTTCGCTGCTCCCCAAATCCGGCTCGGGGGGCCGCAAGGACGACTGACCCGGACTTGTCGTAAGGGTAAAGCGCTGATAGGGCGCGCGGCTTCCCTCCTCCCCAGCGCTAACCCGCAAGGAAAGCAGCCATGAGCAAATTGCATCTCGTGTTCGGCGGACGCGTCAGCGATCCGCAGGGCACCGACTTTGTCGATCTCCACAATCTCGACGTCGTCGGCCTCTATCCCGATTACAAGTCGGCCGAAAAGGCATGGCGCAGCGCCGCGCAGCGCACTGTCGATGACGCCGAAATGAAATATGTCGTCGTTCACCTGCACAAGTTGTTGCAGCCCGACGCAGGCCAGTAAGCCCACCCCACACCCCGTTTGCCCTGAGCTTGTCGAAGGGCCGTTCTTTTTCTTTCGACGCCGACAAAAGAAGGACGGTGCTTCGACAAGCTCAGCACGAACGGGTGTGGGTGTTTTCTGTTTCCGTCAGCGAAAATTGTCGGCGTAAGCCTGGATCTTCAGGGTGCGAACCGGCGTCGCAACAACCTCGGCCTCGATCCCTTCGCGCGCCGCATAGGCAAGCGCTTCGTCCTGGGTCGCAAAGCCCAGACGCAGTTGGCGCTGCGTATCGCCGCTGCCCGCCCAGCCCATCAGCGGGTCGGCCTTGCGCGCTTCGGCGGGAGCGAATTCCAGCACCCAGCGCTGCGTCGCGGCCCGCCCCGACTGCATCGCGTTCTTGGGCTTCTGGAAAATACGCGCTTTCATGGGGTCGTCCTGTTCTGATGCCTGTGCCGCCGCCTAGCGGGGTGCGGTCGCGAAAAGCGGGCCGCGCCCGTCGACAGCGTCGCGCTGATCCTCAGGTCCCGCGCGGCTTGCCCGGCTGGTCGCTTGCGGCCTTGGTCGGGTCCTCCGGCCAGCTATGCTCGCGGATAGCGGCCGCGCATCTCGCTGCGCACAGCCGCCCAGCTCGCCGGCTCCAGAAACCGGGCAGGTCGCGCGTCGTCTGGATCGGCCGGTGCGCCGGCGACAACAGTTCAAGCGTCAGCGGCACCGTGCCGTCGGCAATCGACGGGTGCGCGGTCGAGCCCGAACAGTTCCTGCACCCGCATCGCTGACCGTCGGCCCGCCGTCGGCGCATAGTCGATCGGGTCGCAGGCTGCCCGCCGGGGTGGCATAGTCGGCGGGCGCATGTCGTTCGAGCAACTGGCGCGCCGACCAGTCGAGCATCGCCATCAGCGCGTCGGCCAGCTTGCGGTCGCCGATGTCGCGCAAGCCCCGGCAGCCGGCCAGCAGCGGCGCGAGCCAGATGTCGACGCTGTCGGCCAACGCGCCGGTCGACAGCGTGTCGACCCCGGCAAGGAAGCGCGCTGGCGCAGCGCGTGCGACACCGGACCTCAGCCGATCAATCCCAGCCCCTTGTCGCGCACCGCCGCCAGGCGCAGCGCGATGCTCGCCCTCGACATCTTCCGCTGCGCCCCGCCTGCCCGCTGGTCAGCGCGATCGCCTCGAGAGCCGCCGTTCGCGGCGATGATCGACGCGGTCGCTCGCCGCGATCGCAATGGCTTGCGGAGCGCGCGACGATCCGGTCGCCAAAGATGGCTTCGACCTCGGCGCTGTGCGATCGGTGCCAGCCGCACAGCGATACGCACCCCGGCGGCGTGGTCCTTGTGCGTCGGCAATCGCCAGCCATTCGCCGTCGTCCAGGCGCTGGCTGAGCAGCCGCGTCACGCCGGCCACCGACGCTGAGATACTCGCCGCGCTGACCGCGCGCTGCCGCGCGACGCGATCGGGCCAAGCGGTGGCGATCCAGCCGCCGATCGAGCGCGGCGCGATGTCGCTGCCCGCCGCCGCCAGCTTTTCGCCCAGACCCGCGAGCCGGCGGGCCAGCCGCATCAGCGCCTTCGGAGCCGCTCGT
>CBDIQD010000019.1:0-53747 GCA_965283845.1 Sphingomonadaceae bacterium | reverse complement strand
CGGGGCCGAAATAGCCGGCGGCCAGGAAGCTGAAATTATGGTCGTGCGGGACGCCGTAAGAGAAAGCGGCGGGGCCGCTGGCGGCGTAGGCGGCGTCGCGCGCCGCCGGCCACATATTGGCGCGCAGGTAAAAACCGCGCGGGCTGCGGTGGAGGAGGAAGACCTGCGCCGAATAGCGGTTGGCGGCGAGTTGGTCGGTGTAGCTCGTCTTGAGCGCCGCGATCACGCGATCGGCCAGCAGGTCGCGGTTCTGGGCGAGGCCGGCGAGCAGGTCGGCGCAGCGCGCGATGCTGGCTTCGTCGGTCAGGTCGACACCGCTTTCGTCGAGGCGGGCGGTGACTTCGGCGAGGTCGAGGGTGGCAGTGGTCGGCGGGGTTATAGCGCGGGGCATGGGGTTCTCCTGCTCCCCGCCCGCTCACGGGAAGGGTCGGGGTGGGTGGCGACGGTGCGGTCATGCCCACCCCGCTGCGACTAGCGAGCAAGCTCGCAAGTCTCGCTGCCCCTCCCGCGAGCGGGCGGGGATGAACGGCGCGTCGCGGCGGCGTTGGGGGTGGAAGGCGCCGAACTTGTGCAAGGCCCCGCGTTTCCAGCCCCTCCGGCCGCTCGATGACGAGCGGCGGAGTAGCATTGCCCCGGTGGCGGCCGCGGCGCAGCGCACCTCCGGGTGCGGATACAGCGCCGCCATCCGCGCGAGCGGCTGGCGCGCTGCAGCGACGCGTCGAGCGACGAGCCGTCGCGCATCGCGTGCCAGCGCGCCGAAAAATCTTGGCTGGCGGTTTCGGCAACGAACAGCGGCGCGGCGTCGGTGCGGCCGAGGTGGCGGAGCAACGTCAGCGCCATCTGCCGGAAACTGCTGTCGCGGCGCGAGGCGGCGACGTGGAGCAGGCGGCCGCTGGCGACGTCGTAGGCGCGGATCGGCAGCGGCGATGGCGGCTGAACGGTGAGTTCGAGCAGCAGGACATCGCCCTGGCCGGGGAGAAGCGTGAAGCTTTGCCGCGCGGTGTCGAGGTGCAGCGTCTCGCCCGTGCGCAGCGGGCGCGGCGGGGTGCTGTGGCATGGCGCCGCGGCGTCGGCGGTGAAGGCACCGGCGTCTTCGGCGGCGCTGACCGCGACGCGATGCTCGCAAAGCTGCGCGCCGCCGCTAGCGAGGATATGGAGCGCCGCATGGCCGGGGACGAACAGCGCCGCACCGGGCGTGGGCGCATGGGTGGCGAACGGCCACAGCTGAAGCGTCAGGCGGATCGCGCCGCGATCGGCCAGCACCAGCCCCCCGGGACCGCCATTGCCGCCGCCGACCGGGCGCAAGGGCGGCCGCGCGAACGGGTCGGCAGCAAGCAGCGCCAGCGCCGCATCCAGCCGCTCGCGCAGCCAGCGCGCGTCGGTCAGCCACGGCAACAGGCGATCGATCGCTTCGCCTGCCGGCGCATCGGAGAGCGCATCGATGGCGGCGAGCAGGCCGCCCGGTGCGGTGTCGGCGGTGGTCCAAGCCGCGTCGAGCAATGCAGCCGCGCGGCGTATCGCCAAACGCCGCGCAGAGTCGGCGCGCGGGAAATGATCGTGGCGGGAGCGGGCTGCGGTCATGGCGAAGCGCGGGACAGGGGTGGAGCGGGTCGCCCGCGCCACCCCCGTCCCAACCGGTCAGTCGTAAATGATCAGCGCGATGGTGACGGCGATTTCGAACACCGACGGCCCCGACGCCGCGCTTTCGCCGACGAGCGAGCCGAACAGTCCGACCGCGGTGTCGAGCAGCGGCACCGCCTCGATATCGATGGCTGGCAGACCCATGTTTCGCTCCTGTATTGACCGACGGCAGGCTCGGCCGCCGACGACAGGGCTAGGAAGCGGCGGGCGGCATGCCCAGTTAACTTAATGTAATCGCGGTCCTGTCGCTGGTCGAAGGCGGGTTGCGGCGGCGGCAGCACCGGATAGGGTGCGGCCAATGAAACCGGGAGACATGTCCATGCGCCGCATCATCGCCGCCACGCTTTGCACCCTGCTGATCGCCGGACCGGCGGCCGCGGAAACGCTGTTGATCGGCAACAAGGGCGAGGACACGCTGAGCGTCGTCGCGCTGGCGTCGGGCGCGGAACTGGCGCGGTTGCCGACGGGCAAGATGCCGCACGAGATCGCGGTGTCGCCCGACGGCAAGCAGGCCGCGGTGGTCGCCTATGGCGGGACGACGATCGATATATTCGACGTGGCGCGCCGGACCAAGGTCAAGACGATCGACCTCAGCCCGAACCGGCGGCCGCACGGGTTGGTATGGTTGTCCGATGGCCAGCTGGTCGCGACGACCGAGGCCAGCCAGTCGGTGGCGGTGGTAGCGCCCGATGGAACGGTGACGTCGATCGCTACGGGTCAACAGGGATCGCACATGATCGTCGTCGCGTCCGACAACCGCACCGCCTATGTCGCCAATATCGGATCGGGAACGGTCAGCGTGCTCGACCTGAGGGACGCGAAAAAACTGCGCGACCTCGCGGTCGGCGGCAAGCCCGAAGGGTTGGCGCTCACCCGCGGCGGGCGCGAGCTATGGGTCGGCGACCTCGACGCGCCGCGGGTGTCGGTGTGGAATAGCGCGACAGGCGAGAAGGTCGCCGAGCAGCCGGTCGATCCGGTCGCGATCCGGGTGCTGGCAAGTCCCGACGGCAAACTGGTCGCGACCAGCAATATCGGTGCGGGGACGATCAGCCTGTTCGATGCCGAAACGCGGGCGCGGCTGCGCACGATCAAGGTGTCCGACGGCGATGCGGCGCGGCAGGTGACTTTGCTGTTCAGCCCCGATTCGCGGCGGCTCTATGCGGCGGAGACGGGGGTCGACAAGGTTGCGGAAATCGATGTCGCGAGCGGCGAGGTGCTGCGCCGGATTGCGGCGGTGAAGCAGGGCGACGGGCTCAACGCTTTCATCATGCGGTGATAGGTGTCGGCTTTGGGGTGGATTTGAGACATTCCCCTCCCTTTTAGGGAGGGGCCAGGGGTGGGTTGCGAGCGTTAGCGAGCCGCGCAAGAGCGCCGCCTTTGGCGGCTACCCACCCCGACCCCTCCCTAAAAGGGAAGGGAGAAGCACGTCCGCAACCGGTCGTTAGCAGTCTTTCGGCATTGTCGGCGTCGCTAGCCACAGCGATAAACCCGTCGGAGCGTCCTGCGGCGGCGCTTCCGTGACATGGCGCACGGCATCGGCGCGGGCGCGGGTGAGGATCGCGGCGGGGATGCTTGCCGGGTGGTATATATGATCGGCCTCGCCGAGCAGGCGGGCAGCGCGCAGGGTGAGGTCGTCGGGATCGGCGCTGGTCAGGCGGATCGTTTCGAGGCGTGAGGGCGCTGTCGGCGCGTCGCCCGCCAGCCAACCCCCAACCTTGTCCGCGGCATCATCATCGAGCGGATCGAGCGCGCCACCGCTCGCCAACGCTGCGTCGATCGCGCGGCGGCGATCGGCGGCGGCAGGCCAGCGCGCCTTCATCGCATCGCGCGCGGCGTGGAGCGCCGAGGCGAGCGCGCCGAGCCGCGCCGGAAGCAGCGCCTCGATCCGCTGACGCACCGCCTTGGCCAGCCCCGCCGACGCGCCGCCGGTGCCGATGGCGATGGTGACCGGGGCACGGTCGATAATCGCCGGGGTGGTGAAATCGCACAGATCCGGCCGGTCGACGACGTTGACGAGCAACCCGCGAGCGCGGAGCGCGGCGGCAGCGGCGCGCGCGGCGGCTTCGTCATCGAGCGCGACGAAGGCGATCGTCGCGCCGTCCTCCCACGCCGGGACGATGCGGCCACCGGCACGCGTTATGAGACGCGCCTTCGCGTCGGCGGCCTCCCCTCCCCGACCAAGACGACCGTGCGGTCGGTGAGGTTCAGGAAGATCGGGAGTTGGTGCATGACCGTGCCTTAAAGCATGATCGCAGAGATAAAAAGCCGCGCGCTCCCGCGAAGGCGGGAGCCCATCTACGGTCGGCGCGAATTGGCACCAGCCGGAGATGGGTCCCCGCCTTCGCGGGGACACGTCGCGCTTTTGGCGAGACTCACTCGCTCCGGGCTATGCTCAATCGATCCAGTCGGGCACGCGCTCGGCGGCCATGATCGTGCTGGCGGCGATGCGGTCGGCGACCTTGATATAGCGGTCGCCATCGACGAGCACCTCGGGCACCAGGCTGCGGCTGTTGTACGTCGATGCCATCGTCGCGCCATAGGCGCCGGCGGTACGGAACACCGCGAGGTCGCCCGATTCCACGACGTCGATCACGCGGTCGCGCGCGAAGGTGTCGCCGGTTTCGCACACCGGGCCGACGATCGAGGCGGTCATCTTTTCGCCGTTCGGCTTGACCGCGACAAATTCGTGATAGGCGTCATACAGCGCCGGACGCGCCAGATCGTTCATCGCCGCATCGACGATCACGAACGGGTTGGTCGCGCCGGGCTTGACCACGGCAGCCTTCGGTCAGCAGCACGCCGGTGTCGCCGGCGATCACGCCGGTCGGGTGCGAACATGCCAGAACGTCCATGTCCTTGCAGCGGCTGCGTCGTGTCGGCGGTCAGCCGCGAGACCAGGTCGCCCGCCCGGCTCGAATCGAAGAAGGCCGGCTCGAGCCGCGTCAGATGCGCGAAGACGTCGGCGCGCAGATCGGCGACGATGCGCTCGCCCAGCCGTCATGACGAGGTAGAACCGCGTCGAGCTGGCTGCCGATAGCGACGGCGATGCCGCGCATCTGAAGTCCGGGGAGCGCCGCGAGGCGGTCGAACATCGCGGGCGCGACATCGATGCCGACGCCGAACTTGTTGTCGGCCTTGCCGGTCGAAATCTTCGCGTGCGTACCCGCATCGACGTCGGGATTGACGCGGAGCACCGCGCGCGCGGTCATTTCCTTGGCAAGCGCGATTTCGGCGAGCGCCACCCCTTCGGGTTCATGTTCGATGTTGAACTGGCCGATACCGCGGTCAAGCCCCTGCGCCAGTTCGGCGCGGGTCTTGCCGACGCCCGAAAAAACGATGTCTTCGGGCGCCATGCCGGCCGCGAGCGCGCGTTCGAGTTCGCCACCCGACACCACGTCGGCGCCATAGCCTTGCCGCGCCAACACGCGCAGCACGCCGAGGTTCGGGTTGCTCTTGATCGCGAAGGCGAGATGCTTGCGCGGCACATCCTTCAGCCCGTCGCGAAATTCCTGTGCATGGCGTTCGAGCATCGCGCGCGAATAAACATAGACAGGGGTGCCGACTTCTTCGGCGATGCGGGGCAGCGGAATGTCTTCGGCGTGAAGGACGCCGTCACGAAGTGCAAATTGATCCATTTCGTATAATCCTGGTCATCATTTCCCGTTCGCCCTGAGCTTGTCGAAGGGCCGTTTTTCCTTCCGGGTCGAAGACAGAAAGAACGGTGCTTCGACAAGCTCAGCACGAACGGGAAGAGAGGTAAATATTATCGTTCGACCGCCGCCGCTCAGCCCGGAGGCGGCAAATCGAAATCGTCGGGTTCGCGTTGTTCGGACCGTTTGAGAAGTTCGTCGCTGCGCGCAGGCCGGGCCTGTGCGTCGGGCGTCGTAAGCTCCTCCGTGGTCGGGGCGCGCGTGGCGCCGACGGGAACGACCGGGGCAGGCTGGCCTGCCACGGGCTTCAGATCTTCCTTGCTGCCGCACGCGCCGAGCGTCGCGAGCAGGGCGGTGCCAGTCAGGGCGGCAGCGAGGGTGCGGCGATACGCCATCAATTCGTTCCTTCCAGCGCGGCGCGGGCCGCGGATATCGCCTGCCTTACCCGGTCGGGGGCGGTGCCGCCATAGCTGGTGCGACTGGCGACCGATGCCTCGACGGTCAGCGCCGCCAATACGCCGGATGTCACGGCGGGGTGGATCGCCGCAGCGTCGGCGGCGGGCAGCGCCGACAGTTCGACGCCAAGTTCCTCGGCACGCTTCACACAGGCGCCGACGACATGATGCGCCTCGCGGAACGGCAGCCCCGCCTCGCGCACCAGCCAGTCGGCGAGATCGGTCGCGGTCGAATAGCCCGACGCGGCGAGCGACCGCATCCGGTCGGTGCGAAAGGTCAGGGTTTCGACGATGCCGGTCATCGCGGCGAGCGACAGCGCGAGCGCGTCGAAGGCGCCGAAGACGGTTTCCTTGTCGTCCTGCAGATCCTTTGAATAGGTCAGCGGCAATCCCTTCACGATCACCGCCAGTCGCTGAAACGCCCCGAGCAGCAGGCCGGCGCGGCCGCGCACCAGTTCGGCGGCGTCGGGGTTGCGCTTTTGCGGCATGATCGAGCTGCCGGTCGACCAGGCATCGGGCAGGCTGATGAAGCCGAAGGGCTGGCTGGCCCAGATGACGATTTCTTCGGCGAGCCGCGACAAATGGATCGCAGCGATCGACGCGGCGGCGCAGAATTCGAGCGCGAAGTCGCGGTCGGACACCGCGTCGATGCTGTTCGCCATCGGGCGGTCGAAGCCCAAGGCGGCGGCGGTGGCGGCACGGTCGATCGGAAAGCCGGTGCCCGCGAGCGCGGCGGCGCCGAGCGGCGATTCATTCAGCCGCGCGCGGGCGTCGGCAAAGCGGCTGCGGTCGCGGCCGAGCATCGCGACATAGGCGAGCAGGTGATGGCCGAGCGTGACCGGCTGCGCGACCTGAAGATGTGTAAAGCCGGGCATGATGCTGTCCGCATGTTCGTCGGCGCGCGCCAGCAGCGCGGCCTGCATCGCGGCGAGACCGGCGTCGATCCGTTCGCACGCGGTGCGCGTCCACAAGCGGAAATCGGTCGCGACCTGATCATTGCGCGAGCGCGCGGTGTGGAGGCGCCCGGCGGCTTCGCCGACGAGTTCCTTCAGCCGCGATCTCGACGGTCATGTGAATGTCTTCGAGCGCGAGATCGACGGGGACGCCGGTCGCGGCAAATTCACCGGCGATCTGCGCGAGGCCGCGATCGATGACCACGGCATCGTCGGCGCCGATGATTCCCGCTGCGCCGAGCATCGCGGCGTGCGCGCGGCTGGCAGCGATATCCTCTTCCCACAGACGCTTGTCGACCGGGATCGAGGCATTAATTTCTTGCATGATCGCGGCCGGACCGCCACCGAAGCGGCCACCCCACATACTGCTCTTGTCCGGAGTATCCGCCATTCGCCGCGTTCCAAGCCCGTATCTTGCGATCCTCGCCGTGTTTCTGGCCGGATCGGTCGCGGGCTGCGATAGGGAAAAGCAGTCGGACGGGCAAGCCGCAGACGGCCAAGCAAATATTTCGTCCGGCCAAGCGCAAGCGGGCGGCGTCGGCCAGTTTCAGCATCAGGTGGACCGTAGCCACAGGGGCAAGCTTGCACCGACGGTGACCTTTCGCGGCCCGGACGATGCGGCGGTTACGCTGGCGGCGTTTCGTGGAAAGCCTCTGCTCGTCAATCTGTGGGCGACCTGGTGCGCGCCGTGCGTGGCCGAGATGCCGACGCTCGATGCGCTGGCGGCAAAAGGCGGGGAGCGGATGACGGTCATCGCGGTGGCGCAGGACTTGCAGGGCGCCGAGGTGGTCGATCCGTGGTTTCAGAAAGCGAAGCTGAAGGCGCTGCAACCCTATATCGACCCGCAGAACGGATTGCTCGACGACGCCAGCAGCGCGTTGCCGACCAGCATCTTTTATGACGCCGAGGGCGAGAGTTGTGGCGCGTGGTGGGTGCGATCGACTGGCAAGGCAAGGAGCTGCAGGCCTTAGCTGGCGGAGGCGAACACAGCGAATTGATCCTCCCTGTCGCGAAGCGATGGGGAGGTGGCAGCCCGAAGGGCTGACGGAGGGGCTTTTGGCGCGACGTCGCAGCCCCTCCACCACTCATCTGCGATGAGCGGTCCCCCTCCCCATCGCTATGCGACAGGGAGGATTGAAATGAGAAAGGGCGAGCGCCCCATGACGCCCGCCCTTCCCTTGCGACCCAGAGCAAGCTCCGGGAAATTTAACCGCCGACCGTCACGCGGCCGCTGCGGTAGCCCTTCTTGCGCATTTCCTTCACATAATCCTTGTCGGCATCGACCACCTCGTTCTGCCATTCATCCCACGCGTCCCAACGATCCTCGCGATCGGTCGAATGGCGAAGGTCGCTGGTCAGCTCCTTCTCCGCCTCGAGAATGTCGGCCTTGTAATTATACCAAGACTGGTTGACGACGCCGGCGATCGGCGAGGTGCGAATGTGCGGCGCTTCGAGATCCCGGGGGCTGCGAGCCGTAAGGAACGGCAGCTGCGACGCTGGCCGGGATCGCCAGCGCGGCGGCAAAGAGGGTCCATTTTTTCATCGTCCATCTCCTGGTTGTCCGTCCGGTCAACGGGCGGTCAGCAGACTCAACGAAGCTGGCGGCCTTTTTCTTCCCGGCTGATCGGAGATTCGGCACGGCTTGCGGCGGAATCGGGGATGCGGCCTCATTCCCGTTCGTCCTGGGAGGGGCTTCGACAAGCTCAGCCCCTCTCAAGACGAACGGTGAATAACGATGGCTCAGCCCGGATGCGCTTCGTCGCCGACGGCGGAGCGGAGCAGGCCGCGAAACACGTCCTGCGCGGTCCGTTTGCCCTGCGTCACGTCATACACATCGCGCGCGATCGGCATGTCGAGATGGTAGCGTTCGGCGAGCGCGATCACGGTCGGCGCGCTCTTCACCCCCTCGGCCACCATGTTCATGCCCGCGATGATCTCGTCGATCGGGCGCCCCTTGCCCAGTTCGACCCCGACATGGCGGTTGCGGCTCAAGGGGCTGGTACAGGTCGCGATCAGGTCGCCCATCCCCGTCAGCCCGGCAAAGGTTTCTGGGCGGCCGCCCATTGCGACACCCAGCCGCGTGATTTCGGCAAGCCCGCGCGTCATCAACGCCGAGCGGGTGTTGTCACCGGCGCCCTGCCCGTCGCCCATGCCGACCGCGATCGCGATGATATTCTTGAGCACCCCGCCGAGTTCGCAGCCGAGCAGGTCGGTGTTGGTGTAGACGCGGAACAGCCCCGAGTGGAACACCGGTTGCAGCGCGCGGACGACGATCTCGTCCTCCATCGACAACACGCTCGCCGCCGCTTGGCCGGTCATGATCTCGCGCGCCAGATTGGGGCCGGTCAGAACGCCGACCGGGTGGCCGGGTAGGACTTCCTCGATCAACTGCGTCATCCGCAGGCCCGATGACAGTTCGAGTCCTTTAGTCAGGCTGATCACCGGCACCCACGGGCGGAGATGCGCTTTCGCTTCTTCCAGCACTGCGCGAAAGCTGTGTGAGGGCACGCCCATGATCAGGACGTCGGTACCCGCGACGACTTCGGCCATGTCGCCGGTCGCGCGCAGCGCCGCCGGCAGTTTGATCCCGGGCAGATATTTGCGGTTCTCGTGGTCGCGGTTGATGCCCTCGACGGTCTCGGTATCGCGTGCCCACAGCGTGATCGGGGCGTTGCGCGACACAACCGACGCGACCGTCGTCCCCCAGCTGCCCCCACCGAGCAGGCCGACCTTCAACCGCATGCGTCTCTCCCCTATTTTCGGGTGAGAGTGGCGCCGGAATCAATGCTTGGCAAGAAAGCCCTTCATCACCGTGGCGGTCGCTTTCGGATCCTCGATCATCGGGACGTGGCCGATATGGTCGAAGATGTGTGAAACGCTGCCCGCGATGCCGGCTTCGAGGACGGGCACGCAGCTGACGTCGAGCAGCTTGTCGTGGCGGCCCCAAATGATCAGCGTCGGCACCTTGACCTCGCCCAGCCGGTCGTTGAGCGGGTGGTCGCGGCCCTCGGTCGCGATGACCCAGAAAATGGTGTCGAGCTGGTCGCGATATTTGAGCGCGTCGGCATAAAGCACGGGTTTCAGCCGCGCCGGGATGTAGGGCGGCTTATGGACGACCATGCCGACCAGCCGGTCGGCGTCCTCCAGCCCGGCGAGGACGAGCGGATTATAATCCTCGTTCGCTGCCTGCTTCTGCAACTCGCTCTCATTGGCGCCATTGACCCCGGCATTGTCGAGCAGGGTCAGGGTGGCCAGCGCGTCCGGATAGTCGATTGCGTAACGCAGCGCGATCCAGCCGCCCATGCTGTTCCCCGCGACATGCGGGCGCTGGAGGCCGAGCGTGTCGGCAAATGCCTTCAGCCGCGCGGTCTGCGCTTGCAGGTCATAAGCGAGGTCGGGATTGCGCTCATTCTGGCCAAATCCCGGCAGATCGGGGGCGATGACATGATAATCGCGCGTCAGATAGGGCGCGATCATCGACCAATTATCCTTGTCGCCGGCAAAGCCGTGGACGAGCAGCAATAACGGTTTCGCGGGGTCGCCACCCTCCAGATAGGGCCAGCTGCGGCCATCGACGGTCACGCTTTTCTGCACCATCCCGCCGCGGCGGCGAAGCAACGCGCGGCCGAGCGCCACGAGGCGGCCGGGGAAGATGAAATAGAGCAGCGTCAGCGCGATCAGCGGCGCAAAGATGAGGATCAGGAGGAATTTCATGGTCTGGAACTCGATTCCTCTTTCCGTTCGCATCGAGCGAAGTCGAGATGCCGATCGGCTTGGCGCTACATGGATGGGTGTCTCGACTTCGCTCGACACGAGCGGGATTTAAACTTCGGTTCAGACTTTCACCACATGCGCGTCGAACCAGCCGATCAAATCGTCCAGCACCGCATCGCGTTCCGGCTCGTTGTAAATTTCGTGGAAAAGCTCGGGATAGATTTTGAGAAGCTTGTCGGCCGACCCGACATGGTCGAACAGATATTTTGATCCCTCTACCGACGCGAGGCTGTCGGCCTCGCCGTGCTGGAGCAGGATCGGCAGCGTGATCCGCGGCGCCCCGGCCTGCGCCGCCGCCATCGCGTCCATAAATTCCTTGCCCAGCCGCGCGCCGATCTTGCCGGTGTAGACGAGCGGGTCGGCGAGATAGGCGGCGACCACCGCGGGATCGCGGCTGACGCCATTGGCATCCAGCGACAGCACCCCGAGGCGCGGGAAGAAGCGCGACAGGAAACGGCTGATCCACACGGTGAAGCGCGAGGGCGGAGCAGCAGGGACGATCGCGGGTCCCGACAGCGCGGCGGCGACAAACGCCTGCTGCCGCTCGATCAGGAACAGCGTCGCGATCAGTCCGCCCATGCTGTGCCCGAGCAGCAGGCGCGGCGTTTCGCCGTGGTTGACCTCGACCAGCGTCAGCAGTTCGGCCATGCCGTCGGTGAACGCCGAAAAGCGCGGCACGAACCCGCCGTCTCCGTCGGACAGGCCATGCCCCCAATGATCGATCGCATAGACGGCATAGCCCGCGTCGGTCAGCCGCTTGGCGACATGGCCGTAACGTCCGGCATGTTCAGCATAGCCATGCGCGAGCAGCACGACGGCTTTTGGCAATCCCTCGGGCAGCCAGTGGGTGACGTGCAGCCGCGCGCCCGCGCCGGCGGATTCGGCGGGCAGGTTCACCGCGCCGGCCACCATGCTCAGCGCACCGCTTTCTTCAGCGCCGCGGTGCTGCGGTGGCCGGGACCATCGTCGCCGGCCTTGTCGATCTTTGCTAGAATGATCTCCAGCGCGCGGCTGATCGCGGTCTGGGTGCGGACCATTTCGACCTTCGGCCACGCGGTGCGCTGGCCGGTATCGATCAGTTCGTCGATATCCTCCTGTCCCAGGTCGGACAGGATTTTGGCCGGCGACCAGAATTTGGGCGGGCGGATGATGTTGATGTCGCCGGTATATTCCTGGTTGATCACCGACCGCGCCATATTGGCGAGGCTGTTGAGCGGCGGGATCAGCTCTAGCGGTTTCTGGAAAATCACCATGTTCGCGTTGAGCCACGCCTTGAACGTCGCCATCGACGCGTGTTGAATGGCCTCGATCGGCGCCATCTGCTTTCGGGTGTCGGTCGCGAAGGGCAGCGCGATCGGGTTCGCCTGGCTGACGATATGATGGTTGACCCCATACAGCCGTTCGAGCCGCTTGGTCGGGATGTCGTGGGTCACCGACCCGTCGACCCAGCGCCGGTCGGGCTGATAGGGGATGCGCTCGCCCTTGTCGTTGCGCGCCATCAGCATCACCGGCGGGAAGACGCCGGGAACCGCGCACGACGCCAGCACCGCCTCGCGGATCAGCACATTGGGCGCGGTAATCGCGTTGAGCATGCGGCCGTTCTGATGCTTTTCGGCGGGTGCGACCGAGACGTTCAGGTGGCGGTCGCTGATTTCAAAAGCTTCCTGAAAGGTCAGATCGGGGATGAGGTCGGCGAGCCGGTCGCGGACCTCTTCGGACGCCAGCCGCTTTTGTTTGGGATCGCGCGCGGATTGGCCAGGCGCTCGCTTTCCAGGAAAGCGCCGATCTCGCTGTCTTTGCGGGTGCAAACGACCGCGGCGACGATCGACCCGCCGCTGGCGCCAGACATGATCGCGGGCAGCACGCCCTCGGACCACAACGCCTTCACGACCCCGATGTGGAAGAACAGAAAGCTGCCCGATCCCGAGAGCAAGAGCGCCGAGCGGCCGTAGCAATGCTGGGCGCGGCGGAAGAAATCGCGCTTTTCTTCTTTGCCGATGCTGCGTGCGGTCGCGATTTTGTCGAGCGAGGCGACGACCTCGGCGACATAATCCTCGATCAGCGCCTTGGTGCCAAAACGCGCCTTTTGATAGAGCCGCTCGTGCCCCATGCCGTCGATATTGCCGTGGATGCCTTCGTTGAGGACGAATAGCAGCCCCTTGACGTCACCCGCCGCCGACAGCTTGCGCAACTTTTCCAGCCGGGCGCGGATCGCCTTGGAATCGAAATGCTTGCTTTCGTCGGCATCGCGCCACGCCTGAAGACCCGATTTTTTATCATGGTCGCGCGCCGCCTTTGCCCAGGCAAGATAATCGGGCGCGGTCACAAGATCGCGGTCGGCGCTGAGCGTCGGGGTGAAAAGCATTCGGTAATCCTGCGAGAGCATGGTTTATTTTTTCCGAGTCTTGCCGGTTGCGTTGTCTTTGGCAACCGGTTTCACCCTCGCTTTTGTCGCAGTTTGGGGCGCGGTTTTGGGTTTTGCCTTGGGCTTGGCGGCGGGTTTCGGCGTTGCCGTAGCGGCTTTGGGCGTCTCGGACTTGGGTGTCGCCGCCATCAGGTCGGCGAAACTTTCCTCGATGCATTCGCGGAAAAAAGCGATGTCGGGCATCACCGCGCGTTCGGAAATCAGCGAAAAGGCGATCCGGCCGTTATAGCTGGGGGTCGCGACGAACAGCCCCATATTGTTGGCGAGCGGCGCCATGCCATGCTGGCTTACCAACTGCGCGCCCGCCAGATAGAGCGGCACCTGCGCCCCGGGCACGTTCGAGATGAACAGGTTGGTGCCGCGCACCGCAAAGCGTTCGCTGGTCACCAGCCGCGCGACCGCAGCCATCGTCGCGCCGGGGATATGCTGCGACAGGTCGGTCATGATCCGCGCGCTGACCCCCGCCTTCGCCTCCTTTGCCTCGACCGTATAGTCGCGGATCGCGGCGAGCCGCGCGAGCGGGTCGGCGATGTCGGTGCGGATCGGTACGCTCATCGCCGATACCTGATTGCCGGGGGTCGACGCTTTGCTCGTCCCCTTTTCCTTGCCGCGCAGGTTGATCGGTGCGACCGCGACCAGACTGTCCTTCGGCAATTCCTTGTGCTTCGCCAGATACTTGCGCAGCGCCCCGCCGACCGTGGTCAAGACGACATCGTTGACCGTCGCCCCGGGCACCTTCTTGCGAACCAACGCGACTTCGGACAGCGCCACCGACGTCCCGTCGAACATCTTGTGCGGGCCGACCGGCACATTGAACCGCGTTTCGGGGACGCCGGCGGTCATCCCGCCCTCGGCCATCGCCTTGCGAGCCGACGAGATGATCGCGGGTGACATTTTCATCAGGGCGTTCATGAACTTGACCGGCGATTGCATCGACGCCGACCAGGCGCGCGACAGCGTCTCGGTACTCGACGGCGGCGCGCCCAGCTCTTCGAACCGGCGGCGGCTCGGCGATCGCCGTTGTTGCCCTTTGCGTCGATGTCGCTCATCGCGATAAAAGCATGCGCGCCCGAGGCGCCATCGACCGCAGCGTGATGGACGCGGTGGAGCATCGCAAAGCTGCCCTTTGGAATGCCCGGAATCCGGTCGAGCCCCTCGATGATGTAAATATCCCAGAGCGGGCGGTTCATATCCATCGGTTTGGAGAAATAGCGCGCGACCGCGATGCAGAATTGCCGCCAGTCGCCGGGTTCGGGCAGGCGCGCATGGCTCATATGCGCCTCGATGTCGAAATGCTCGTCTTCGACCCAATAGGGATGATCCATGTCGAACGGCAGGCGGTGGAGGCGGCGCTTGAATAGCGGCGAGGTGTCGGCGCGGCTTTCGATATGGCGAATAATATCCTTGAACCGCACGAAGCCGCCGGGCGCGGTCGAGGGATCGTAGATATAGACCCCCATGATGTGGGTCAGATTGTTCGCGGTCTGGGTGTAGAGGAACTGGGCGTCCTGCGCGCTGAGCTGTTTGAGCATGTTAGGGTCCTCTGAAATCAAACTTAACGTCATCCCAGCGAAGGCCTGGATGACGAGATGGGGAGCGTCACGTCCGTTCCTCCGGCCCCGGCAACCGATCCGCCAGCGCCACAGTCGACAACCGCATCGTTTCCATCACAGTGGCGAGCCCGCGCAATTCCATCAGCAGCGCACGGCGCGCCGCAAGGTTGCCCGGGGTGGCATCGGCGGTCAGCCCCATATGGCGCATCAGCGACAGGGCGTTGGCGAACAGCAGCTTGCCGATCGCCGCTTCGCTGCTGATCCGGCGCAGCAAATAGGCCTGTTTGCCTTCGGCAAGCGCCGCGTCGAGCAAGGCTTTTTCATCGACCACATCGCCAGGCCGCGCCCGCGCGAGCAGGTCGGCGACCACCGAATAGGCCTCGACAAAAGGCAGCAGGATCGCGTGGCCGACGACCGGCTGACAACGGCGGAGCAGCTGCGCGATGCCGCGGTCGCCGCTGGCGAGGCGGCGGTCCCACACCGGATCGATGCGTGCCAGTTCAGCCTCGATGGCGGCGCGATGTTCATCGCGGGGCGGGTAGAGCCATTGAACCGGTGGCAGGTCGCGCAGCCGGTCGATCTTGCTCCAGAACGCCGCGCTCGCATCGCTGCTGATCGACCTTTGGATCGAAGAGCGCCAGTTCGATCCCGCGGTCGAGGAAGTGGTGCGCGATGATGTTGCGGTAATAGCTTGCCATCGGATGCTTGGCCGGGTCGATCGAATAGACGCGCTCGCTGCCCGCTTCGTAGCGGGTGAGCAGCCCGCTTTCGACGAGCGTATCGACGGTGGCCGCCAGCGCGGCGCGATCGCCGCTGGCGAGTCGCGCTGATCGGATGCCGCGCGCCCGCGCCACAAGTCGGTCGCCGCAGCGAGCGCCCCGAGCACTTCAGCCGCGGTGGCGCCGCGCGGCGCGGTGCCGAGCAAGATCAGGCACATCACCGAAGTGACAGTCAGCGGGGTGACGCGATTGGCCTCGACCGCGACGGCAAAGGCGATTTTTTCGAGCGCGCGCTTGTCGTCGGGCCCCGGCGCGTCGGCAATCACGATCGGGGTCCCGATGTCGAGCCGGATGCGGCCCGAGGGTTCCTTGAGACTCTTCATATAGCCAAGGAACCATGACAGCGATTCGGGTTTCTTGTTCCGCCCCGTCTGTTCGGCGGCATATTCCTCGACATCGCGGATCAGGTCGAAGCTGGTGACGAAGGGCACGAAATGCACGCCCTGCGTCCCCGTCGCGTGCGCGGCGTCGAGGACATATTTCATCAGCCCATATTTGGGCGGCATCAACTTGCCGAGCCGCGAGCGCGTGCCCTCGAACGCCCAGCTTAGCGGGAAACGCTTGGCGAGCAGCCAGGCAATATAGTGGCGCAGCACCAGCTTGTAGACCGGCTGGTCCTGGAAGCTGCGGCGGATGAAGATCATCCCCGAGCGGCGGAAAAATTCGCCCATGATCGCGAAATCGAGATTGGCGCCGCCAAAGCTATGCAGCATCGGCATGTCGTTTTCATAGGTCAGGCGGCTGGGCGTCGCGCCGTCGATATAGGTTTTGTGGGTGAACAGGATCGCGGTCGGATGCTCGCGCAGGATGGCGCGCAGCCGCGCCAGTTCGGCGGCATCGACCTCCATCTCGGGAGCGTAGCCGCCGAACATCATCCGGTCGAGCCGGGCGCGCAGGTCGAGGAACAACGCGCTAGGCCGCGCGATGACTTCTTTCATCAGCGGCCGCGCTTCGCGGAACAGGTCGGCGACCGGGCGGCCCGTTTTTTCGGACAGTTCGGCCAGCGCGGCGCGAAATTTGGGGCTGGTGCGCAGTCCGTCGGCGACAAAACGCGGCACCTTGTAACGGGTGCCGCGAATACCGCGTTCGGCAACGTCGAGCGCGAGCCCCGCCTGCCGCGCGACGAAGCCCGCAAATTCGGCGCCATCGGCCCCTGCGCCATCGCCGCCGCCGGTTTGCGCGGCGAAACGATCGCGTAGCGCATCGAGCGTCGCCGCCTCGCCGACCAATATCTGCGCCCGGCGGCGGTCGCGGAGCAGGATCAGCCGCGCGCGCAGCGGACCCGGATGACGCGGATCGCCGAACAGAATGTGACGGAATTTGAGCGACCGGTCGCGATCGAACCCCGGAATGCGCCACGCGACGCGCAGCGGCACGACCTGCCGCGATGGCAGCCCGTCGAGCCGCGCGCGCAGCATGTCGAGCGGCAGCGCATGATCGTCATCCTCGATCGCCAAGCTGGCCCATTGGGGTTCATTGTCGCCCGACGTCGAATGGACCCAGTCGAGCAGCAACTGCCGCTCGACCCCATTGCGGGCGTCGATGATATAGAGCCGGTCGCCCGCGTCCTCCGTCACGATCGGGGTCCGGGGCGTGCCGTCGGCCACTGTTTAGGCAGCCCTTCCTTTGCCAGCCGCATCTTTTTTGGCGGGGGCTTTTTCTTCACCGCAGCCTTCTTCACCGCAGCCTTCTTCGCCGCCGCCTTTTTCGGTTTCGCCGTTTCAGCCTTCGCTTCGGGCGGAGCGGCCTCGGCCGCAGGCTCCTTGGCCACCGATTCCGCCACGCTCTCCTCGGGCTGCCCCAGCGTGCGCAGGAACATGTTGCGGACGTCGCGGACGTGGCTGCCCATCGTCCGCGCGCTCCATTTCGATGTATCGACCGGCGGCAGCACGGTGACGCGCACCGTCGCGGGGCGCATCACAAACTCGTTCTTCGGCGCGACGTCGGTAGCGTTGTGGATGACGATCGGGACGATCGGCACCCCGGCCTGCATCGCCAGATGGAACGCGCCTTTCTTGAACGGCTCCAGCTTGGGCGTCAGGCTGCGCGTCCCTTCGGGCGAGATGCAGATCGACTTGCCCTCGATCTTGATCGCATCGACCAGCGGTTCCATCGCCTTAATCGCGCTCTTGCCGTCGGCGCGGTCGACGAAGACGGTGCCGCCCCATTCCATCAGTTTCCCCAGGATCGGGATGTTCTTGATTTCCTTTTTGCCCACCCCGCCCATGTCGCGGCGGATGAGCTTGGCGAGGATCATCACATCGGCCTTGCTCTGGTGGTTGAAGATGAAGACGCACGGGCGCGACGACCACAGGTTCTTCTCATCCTCAACCTCGAGTTCGACCCCGGTGATCGCGGTCGCAAAATCGCCGAACAGCCCGATCGAGAAATTCGCCGCCTCGCGCTGCGAACGCGTCAGCGCCCAGATCGGCAAGCCCGCGGCAGAGGCGCCGACGAGCGAACCGGTGGCGTAGATGGTGCGGGTATAATCGACCCAGCTCGGCGTGCCGCGGCTGCCGAAACGCTGCACCGGCCAGCCATTTTCCTCGGCGATCGCCTTCAGCTTCAGATTGGGGTTCAGCGGGCGCGGCTTGCCGACGCGTTCGAGCAATTCGATGTCGTCGTCGCTGTCCGAATAGAAGAAGCTCTGACCCAAATCGAGGCCATATTCGGCCGCGAGTTCTTCCGCCGCGACCACCTTGCCCTCGCCGAAACACAGCGGGCGGATGATGTCGCCGGTGAAGACGCCATCCTCGATTTCATAGGCCGAGCATTTGATGTCGGTGATGCCCAGGTCGCGGGCGGTCGGTTCGATCTGGTAGATCGTCGCCGACGAGATGATCGCGACGCGGTGGCCCTTCGCCTGATGCGCCTCGATGATCGCGCGGGTTTCGGGATAGATCTTGCGCGCGATATGCTTTTTGTAGAGTTCTTCGCCGAATTCGATGAAGCTCTCTTCCTCGACCCCCTTCATGAACTTCGCGGCGCCGGACATCAGTCCCGAAAACCGATGGTGCCCAGGCTATGCTGCGCGACGACCTGCGCGGTCTCGGCAATTTCCTCCATCGACATTTCGCGGCGCTGGAATTTCTCGCGCAGCATGGCGGTCGCCGAATAGCCCGAGATGATCGTGCCGTCGAAGTCGAACAGCGCGGCGACATGCGAACCCGGTTCGGACGCGAGAACTTCTTCCAAATGCGGCTGCGGTCTTGGCACGCGCATCTCCCCACCAACGGCTTGTTTGCCGCCTTATCCCTGCACGATGACAGGTAAGATGGGGTTAATCAATGGCGCGAAAGTGCGGATGCCTCGCGGGCGAGCGCCTCGATCCGCGCCGGGTCGAGTGGCCCCGACGGGACCACCCAACTGCCGCCGACGCACAGCACCGGGTCCAGCGCGAGCCAGTCGGGCGCGGTCGCCAGACTGATGCCCCCCGTCGGGCAAAAGCGCGCCTGACCGAACGGGCCGGCGAGCGCTTTGAGCGCCGGGATGCCGCCGCTGGTCGCTGCGGGGAAGAATTTGAACCGGTCGAGGCCGAGGTCCATACCGCGCATGATGTCGCCGGCGTTGGCGGTACCGGGCAGAAACGGAATACCGCTCGCCACCGCCGCCTTGCCCAGATTGTCGGTGAGGCCCGGCGAGACGATGAATTCGGCGCCGGCATGGATCGCGCCCGCCAGCATCGCCGGATCGAGCACGGTGCCCGCGCCGACGACCGCGCCTTTGACGCGTTTCATCGCAGCGATCGCGTCGAGCCCGGCGGGGGTGCGCAGCGTGACCTCGAGCACCGTCAGCCCGCCGGCGACGAGCGCCTCGGCCATCGGCACCGCATCCTCGATCCGGTCGATGACGATCACCGGGATGACGGGGGCCAGGCGCATGATCTGGTCGATGCTGTTGTCGATCATTTTCTACTCCGTTTGAAAATCTCAAACTCCGTTCGCCCTGAGCTTGTCGAAGGGCCGCTCTTTCTTTGCGACGTCAGAGAGAAGGACGGTGCTTCGACAAGCTCAGCACGAACGGGTGTGGGTGGGTCAGATTATTTGTTCCATCGCCGCCAACACCGCCGACCCGCCCTTTTCGGCTTCGTCGGCGTGGTGGCGGAACAGGGCGAACAGTTCGCGGCCGACGCCCAGCGCGGGCGGCGGGGCGACGGCGGGCGAGCGGGCGGCCCAGATCGCGGGATCGACGAGCGCCAGCACCTCGCCCTGGCGGGCGCAGATGCGGACGATGTCGCCGTCGGACAGGAAGGCAAGCGGGCCGCTGACCCCGTCGATGCCGGGCAAAGCCTCGGGCGACAAATGAATCACCGCCGGCACCTTGCCGCTGGCGCCCGATCATCCGGCCGTCGGTCAGCAGCGCGACGCGGAACCCGCGGTCCTGCAACACCCCGAGCGCGGGGGTCAGCTTGTGGAGTTCGGGCATGCCGTTGGCGCGCGGGCCCTGAAAGCGGACGACGACGATGACATCCTGTTCGAGTTCGCCGGCCTTGAACGCCGCCAGCACCGCATCCTGATTGTCGAAAATCCGGCACGGCGCCTCGATCGTCCAGCGATCCTCGGCGACCGCGCTGGTCTTGATGATCGCGCGGCCCAGATTGCCCGCGAGCAAGCGCATCCCGCCATCGGGCGAGAAAGGCGCCGCAACCGGGCGCAGCATCGTGTCGTCGCGCGACGTTTCGGGGCGGGCTTCCACCAAGCTTGTTCCCCTGCGAAGGCAGGGGTCCATCACCTGCCGTCGCGATTGCCGCAATGTCCGGTGATGGGCCCCCGCCTTCGCGGGGGAACGGTTCTTTCGAATCCACGAGAGTTGGCTCATTACCATAATCGGCCATCGTGCCGCCGACGGTCAGCACATCGCCATGGAGCAATCCCGCATCGAGCAATTCGCGCACGACGTAACCGATGCCGCCCGCGGCATGGAAATTGTTCACGTCGCCCGCGCCGTTCGGATAGACGCGCGCCAGCAGCGGCACCGCATGGCTGAGTTCGTCGAAATCTTGCCAATCGATGATGATCCCCGCGGCGCGCGCGATCGCGGGCAAATGGATCGCATGGTTGGTCGATCCGCCCGTCGCGAGCAGGCCGATGATCGCGTTGACGATCGCTTTTTCATCGACGCAGCGCGCCAGCGGACGATAATCGTCGCCATCCCAGCCGATCGCAGCCACTCGGTGCGTCGCGGCGCGGGTCAGTTCCTGCCGCAATTTTGTGCCGGGATGGGTGAAGGCGCTGCCGGGGATATGAAGCCCCATGATTTCCATGAGCATCTGGTTGCTGTTGGCGGTGCCGTAAAAGGTGCAGGTGCCGGCGCCATGATAGCTCGCCGCCTCGGCCTCGAGCAGTTCGTCGCGCGTCGCCTTGCCCTCGGCATAGAGCTGGCGGATGCGCTGCTTTTCCTTGTTGGCGAGTCCCGAAGGCATAGGTCCGGCCGGGATCAGGATCGTCGGCAGATGGCCGAAGCGCAACGCCCCGATCAACAAGCCGGGAACGATCTTGTCGCAGATGCCGAGCAGCAGCGCACCCTCGAACATCGCATGGCTGAGCGCGATCGCCGTGCCTTGCGCGATATTGTCGCGGCTGAACAGCGACAGGTCCATGCCCGCCTGCCCCTGCGTCACCCCATCGCACATCGCGGGGACGCCGCCCGCGACCTGCGCGGTCGCGCCGACTTCGCGCGCGAATAATTTGATCTGTTCGGGGTAGCGGCCATAGGGCTGATGCGCCGACAGCATGTCGTTGTAGGCGGTGACGATGCCGATGTTCATCGCCTTGCCCGATGCGGATCACCGCCTTGTCGTCGCCCGCCGCGGCAAAGCCATGCGCGAGGTTGCCGCACGATAAATTGCCGCGGTTGGTGCCGGCATCGCGCTGGCGGTCCATGAGGTCGAGATACGCTGCGCGGCGCGGGGCGCTGCGGGCGATGATGCGGTCGGTGACCGCGGCGATGGTGGGGTGGAGCGTGGTCATAACTCCACTACCGTTTGCCCTGAGCTTGTCGAAGGACCGTTCTTTCTTGCCGACGCCGAAGGAAAAGGACGGCCCTTCGACAAGCTCAGGGCGAACGGATTCTGTCGAGCGTGCCGCATGGGCGAATTGCGGATCGCGTTCGATCAGCGCGATCGAGCCGGAAAACCCTTCCTCGCGCAGATAATAGGCAATGGAGGACCCGACGATGGCCCCGCCAGGATCGGATCGATCCATTGCCATTGCGCCTCGACCTCGTCGCGGCGCACGAACAGCGTCTGGTCGCCTTCGATGAAATCGAGCAGCAACCTTTCATAAGCGATCCGCCGCCGCTCGCCGGCAAAGCTGTGCGAGAGCGAGACGTCCATCGTCACCTCTTTCAGCTTCACCCCGCCGCGGTCGAGCCCGGGCTGTTTCGCCATGACCTTGACCCGGATATTCTCCTCGGGCTGGAGGTTGATGATCATCATATTGGCATCGAGCTTGCCCGCGCCGTCGCGCGCGAAAATATTGTGCGGGACCGGCTTGAACTGGATCAGCACTTCCGACTGACGCTGCGGCATGCGCTTGCCGGTGCGCAGATAGAATGGGACGCCTTTCCAGCGCCAATTGTCGATATAGGCCTTGATCGCGACAAAGGTTTCGGTGTTCGACGGCTGGCCGAGTTCGTCGGCATAGCCCGCGACCGCGCCGCCATTGACCGCCCCGCTGCTGTACTGACCTTTGACGCTGCACGCCTTCACATCCGCCGCGGTCATTTTGCGCAGCGAGCGGAGCAGCTTGACCTTTTCGTCGCGCACCGCCTCGACGACACGCTCGCCGGCGCTGGACCGTTGAGCGCGAGCAGCTGCAGCATATGGTTCTGCACCATGTCGCGCAGCGCGCCGGCCTTGTCGTAATAGGCCCCGCGCCCCGCCACATCGACGGTTTCGGCCACGGTGATCTGGACATGGTCGATCGCGTTGCGCGTTCCACAGCGGCTCGAACAGCATGTTGGCAAAGCGCAGCGCCATCAGGTTCTGCACCGTTTCCTTGCCCAGATAATCGGTCTGATGCGGAACACCCGGTCCTCGGCAAAGGCGTCGCCGACCCGCGCGTTGAGGTCGCGCAGATCGAGCGCCAGATCGTGACCGATCGGTTTTTCGATCGCGATGCGGCATTCGGCGCACGCGATGCCGGCAGCGTTCAGCCCCTGGGCGATCGGGCCGAACATCGACGGCGGGGTCGACAGATACACGCCGATCGGGCGCTGCATCCGATCGGCGAGCAACGCCGCTAGATCGTCGTATCCGGTCCCTGCCCCGGCATCGATGGCGCAATAGTCGATCCGCTGGACGAACGCATCGACTGCGCCCGCCTCGATCCGATCGACGGGCAGGTGGTCGGTCAACGCCGCGCGGACCTGGGCATGAAAAGCGGCGCGGTCCATTTTCGAGCGCCCCGATCCGATGATCGTCAGCGTGTCGGCCAGCAGTCCGTCGAGGTGGAGATTGTAGAGCGAGGGAAACAGCATGCGCTGCGCCAGGTCGCCCGTCGCGCCGAACAGCACCAATGTTTCGACTTTGACGCTCACATCAATCCCCTTGGATATCCATGTGAGGAAATGGCGGAGCCGCGACCCGATTGCAACGCGCATACGTAGGCCGCTGGCATTCACAGCCCCTTGGCAAAATCCGCTGGATCGCCATAGGAAGCAGCATGCCCGACAGCGCCCTCCCCTATGATGTCATCGTCGTCGGCGGCGGTGTCAACGGCGTGGGGGTCGCGCGTGATGCCGCCGGGCGCGGCGCGCGGGTGCTGCTGCTCGAGGCGGGCGACCTGGCGCAGGGCACCTCGTCGGCGTCGACCAAGCTGATCCACGGCGGTCTGCGTTACCTGGAACATTATGAGTTCGGACTGGTGCGCGAGGCGCTGAAGGAACGCGAAATATTGTGGGGCATCGCGCCGCACATCATCTGGCCGCTGCGCTTCGTGCTACCGCACCGGCCCGGATTGCGCCCGCGCTGGCTGTTGCGGCTCGGCCTGTTCCTCTACGACCATATCGGCGGGCGCAAAAAACTCCCCGCAACGCGCTCGATCGATCTGCGCCGTCATGCCGCGGGCGACCCGCTCCAGCCGCAATATCGGCATGGCTTCGAATATTCGGACGGCTGGGTCGACGATGCGCGGCTGGTGGTGCTGAACGCGCGCGATGCCGCGGATCGCGGCGCGCGGGTGCGGACGCGGACGCGCGCCGAAACGCTGCGCTGCGAAGACGGGCTGTGGGTGGTCGAGGCCAGCGACGATCGCGGCCATCATTACCGCTTCATCGGCCATAGCGTCGTCAACGCGGCGGGCCCGGCGGTGCTCGATCTGCTGAAGCGCGCCGATGCCGAGCCCGACCATCAGATGCGGCTGGTGCGCGGGTCGCATATCGTGGTGCGCAAGCAGTTCGAGCACGACTATGCCTATTTCTTTCAGCTTCCCGACGGGCGCATCTTTTTCGCCATTCCCTATGAGCGCGACTTCACCCTGATCGGGACGACCGACGAAGATCATCAGGATCCCGCGACCGTGCCGCAGGCGAGCGCCGAGGAAATCGCGTATCTGTGCGAAGGCGCCAGCCTCTATTTCCGCGAACCCGTCACTCCCGCCGATGTCGTTTGGACCTATTCGGGGGTGCGACCGCTGATCGAGGATGGATCGGGCCGGCCCGAGGCCGCGACGCGCGGTTATCGCATCGATCTCGACAGGACCGAAGGCGCGCCGTTGCTCACCATTTATGGCGGCAAGATCACCAGCTATCGCCATGTCGCCGAGGCGGCGGTCGACGAACTCGCCGACCATGTGCCGGCGCTGTCGGGCAAGCGCTGGACCGCGAAAGCGGCGCTGCCGGGCGGTGATTTCCGAACGGACGGCGCCGCGGCGCTCAAGGCCGAGTATAAGCTCGCGTTTCCGTTTCTGACCGCCGCGACGGTCAACCGCATCGTCAAGGCCTATGGCACCGATGCGCGCGCATGGCTTGCCGATGCCGACGGCTGGGAGGCGCTCGGCGGCGAGATCGCGCATGGGCTGAGCGCCGCCGAAGTCCGGTGGATGGTCGACCGCGAATGGGCCTGCACCACCGACGACATCCTGTGGCGACGCAGCAAGCTGGGGCTGCATTTCAGCGACGAAGAGGTGCGCAAGCTCGCCGCGGCGATCGCTTAGTCGGCGCCAAAGTGATCGGCGAGCTTGGCGCGCCGGAGCTTCCAGCTGTCCGCCAGGACGGGCACGTCGCGCAGCGCGTGCAGCTCGGTCAGGCGATCCTTGGCTACGCCGCCGATCAGCAGCGCGAACAGCGACGCCAGCGGCCACTCGGGATAGGCGTCGATCGACACGATCTCAGCGCATCGCGGGCCAGGCCGCCATCGCCATCGCCCTCAGTCTGGGCTGCCGCGTCTTCACCACCGTGGCCATCACCCCCTTTGTCGCGAAGCGATGGTCGTAGTTTCCAGCACGGCTGGCGCGCCTGGCTCACTTCGACCAGCGCGGTGCCGAGGCGAAAGCGGTCGCCGATGAAAACGCTGCTTTCGTCGAGCCCCAAAGTCGAGATATTCTCGCCGAACGCACCCGGCGTATCGAGCAACGGCACATCGCCCAGATACGCGCGCCACCCGTCATAATGATCGGCGGGATAATGGTGGATCGCCTTGTCGATGCCGCCATGCACCGTCCGATCGGCCTGTTCGTCACCGGCGAGGCCCATCGGACCGACCGCGACCGGGTGCACGACCGGCAGCTTGCCGATGGCGCTCGGTTCGTCGTCACCGCGGAAAGGGCGGATCTGGCCAAGCAGCACGGCGAGAATTTCGACGTTCATCGTCCGACGGCATAGCCCTCCCGCCGGAATTAGCAATCGTCGGGTCGCGACAACGCGGCGCGAATGCGTTACGACCGGGCGATGGAAGAAAAGATGATCGATCTGCCGGTGCGGCGCCTCGGCCTCGCCGAGCCCGGCGACGAAGCATTGGTCCGCGGCGTGCCGATCGAGGCGCCGGTTTCGGTCGAGGTTGGCGGCATCGGCTATGCCGTGATGATGGCGACCCCAGCCGATCTCGACGATTATGCGGTCGGCTTTGCACTGAGCGAGGGGCTGGTCGAGACCCCCGATCAGGTGCGTCGGGTCGATGTCCATGCCATCGAGGGCGGCTGGGCGCTGCGTATCTGGTTGCCGCCCGAGCGGAGCGATGTCGCCCTGGAGCGCGCGCGCAAGCGGGTGAGCGAGAGCAGCTGCGGATTGTGCGGGATCGAGAATATCGAACAGGTGCTGCGGCCGCTGCCGCCGCTGACCGCGCGCATCGCGACCGACCGGTCCGCCATCGCCGCGGCGCTGGCATCGCTCGACGATCATCAGCCGCTCGGCCGTGCAACCGGGGCGGTTCATGCCGCCGCCTTCTGCTCGCCGATGGGCCAAATCCTTCATGCGCGCGAGGATGTCGGGCGGCACAATGCGCTCGACAAGCTGATCGGGGCGCTGGCGCGCGCGGGCACCGATCCGGCGACCGGATTCATTCTGTTGTCGGCGCGGTGCAGTTACGAACTGGTTGAAAAGACGGTGCGCGCGGGCTGTCCGATGCTCGTCACCATCTCGGCGCCGACCAGCCTGGCCGCGAAGCGCGCAGCGCAGGCGGGGCTGACGCTGGTGGCGCTGGCGCGGGCGGATTCGGCGCTGGTCGTCAGCGATCCGCACGGGATGATCGCGTGAAGACGCTCGGCGCGGTGCTGGCGGGCGGGCGGTCGAGCCGCTTCGGGTCGGACAAGGCGCTCGCGATGCTGGATGGGCGGACCTTGCTCGACCATGCGGTGGCGGCGCTGCGGCCGCATTGCGATGCGGTGATCGTTGTCGGCCGTGACGATGTCGCGGACTGGCCGCGCCCCGGCATGGGCCCGCTCGGCGGGATCGCGGGGGCGCTGATCCATGCGGCGGATCGGGGGTTCGATCAGCTGCTGACGGTACCGGTCGATTGCGTGCGCCTGCCCGGCGATTTGCGCGCGCGGCTCGAGTCCGCGCCCGCTTGTCTCGAAATCCAGCCGGTGATCGGGCTTTGGCCCGTCACCGCGCTGGGAGAACTCAGGGCGTTGCTGGAGGACGGCCGCGACCTTGCGGTGCGGGCCTATGCCCGCCGCATCGGTGCGCGCGCGGTCCAGAGCGATTTCGTACCGCCCAACGTCAACCGCGTCGCCGACCTCGACCGCCTCGGCGGATCATGATCCGCCGATGGCGTTCACGGTAAACGCCAATATGCCCATGTTGAAGACGAACGCCGCCATGCAATGGCCCAGCACGACGCGGCGCATATGCACGCCCGATATGGTGACGTCAGAGGTCTGGAAGGTCATGCCGAGCGTGAAGCTGAAATAGAGGAAGTCCCAATATCCCGGCTCCTTCACCCCCGGCACCTCGATCCCGCCTTGGTCGTGGCCGCGCGCCTGTAGATAATAGAGATGCGCGTAGTGGAGCGTGAACACCATGTTCGCGAACAGCCAGGCGATCGCGAGCGTCGCGATGATCAGGACGATGTCGCAGCGGCCGAGCCTGCCGGGGCTGGCGATCAACGTCCCGACCGCGAACAGGATGACGAGCGACAGCAGCACGGTGATCGCGAGCAGACCGGCGCGGTTGGCGTCGTTACTCTCCGCCGTGCGCCGCATCCGGTCGGCGTCGGCTTTCAGCAGCGGCACGATCGAACCGAGGAAAATCAGCGCCGCGATGTCGAAACCGATCAGCAGCGCCTTGCGCGGATCGCAGCCAAGGAGCGATGCGCCGCCGCCGGCGAGAACAAGCGCGGCGGCAAAGATCAGGAAGCGCGCCGGGGCGATGTGGTGACCGACGACATCGGCGCGCCTGGTCATCGAACGACGCGCACCGGGATCGACTTAGCGGCGGGGCAGCCGCTGACCTTGTCGTAATGGGCCAGCGGCAGCAGCGGGTTGAGTTCGGGATAATAGCCCGCCACCGATCCGCGCGACATCGGATAGTCGATGATCGTCAGCCCCGCGACACGCCGCAAGACGCCATCGCTGCTGATCGTTTCGAGCGCGACCTTGGCACCCGCCTCCAGCCCGCGGTCGGCGATGTCGTCGGCATTCATGAACAGGACCATCCGGTTATTATACACCCCGCGATAGCGGTCGTTGTAGCTGTAGATCGTGGTGTTGAACTGGTCGTGCGAGCGCACCGTGGCGAGCCGCAGCATGTCGGGATCGGCGACCGGCGCATTGACCGCAAGCCCCGGCAGGATCATGAAAGATAGTTCCAGCTCGCCCAGGCGCGGCGGCGCGGCGGGATCGGCGATGAGAGCGCAGCGGTGCCTTGGACCGTCGCTGTCATCGCCCTCGGCCCAGTGACGCCCGGCGATCTTGTCGCGGATCAGCCCATAGTCGTCGATATAGCCGGCCCAGCCGCTCTTGCTGTCCGGCAGCGTCGCCATCGCCATGCGGCAGACGATCTCGGTCTCGGTCAGCAGATGTTCGCTGGCCGGATCGAGGACGCCGCGCGAGGCGGTGACGTTCGACATCGAATCCTCGATCGTCACGAATTGTTCGCCCGCCGCGGTTTCGATCCGTTCGGAACGTGCGATGACCGGCAGGATCAGCGCGTCCTTGCCGTGGACCAGATGCCCGCGGTTGAGCTTGGTCGCGATCCCGACGGTCAGGTCGAGTTGACGCATCGCATCATAGGAACGGTCGGCGTCGGGCACCGCGCGGACGAAGTTGCCGCCGAGGCCGATGAAGACCTTTGCGGTGCCCGCCAGCATCGCCTCGACCGATTCGACCGTGTGGTGGCCAGCTTCGCGCGGTGGTTCGAAGCCGAACACATCGCGCACCTTGTCGAGATAGGCCTGGGCCGGTTTTTCATCGATGCCGACGGTGCGGTCGCCCTGGACGTTCGAATGGCCGCGGATCGGTGAGATACCCGCCCCCGGCTTGCCGAAATTGCCTTTGAGCAGCAGCAGGTTGGCGATCTGTTGAACCAGCTGCGACCCCATCTGATGCTGGGTTACCCCCATGCCGTAACAGATGATCGTCGCGTTCGAGCGGATATAGATTTCGGCGCAGCGGCGGATCTGTGCCTCGTCGAGGCCAGATGCGGCGACGATTGCGGCCCAATCCTGCGCTGCGATGTCCGCCTTCAGCGCCGCGAAATCCGACGTGTGTTCGGCGATGAAATCATGGTCGAAGATGCTCTCGCCCGCCGCGTCGTGCTCGAACATCGCCTTCATCATGCCCTTGAGCAGCGCAAGGTCGCCGCCGATCCGGATATGGACGAATTCGCTGCTTATCTCGGTCGACCCGAATGTCGCCATCTGGACGATGTCCTGCGGTTCGGTGAATTTGATCAGCGCGCGTTCGGGCATCGGATTGACCGCCACGATCGGCACACCGCGTTTGCGTGCCTCGACCAGCGGCGTCATCATCCGCGGCGCGTTGGTGCCGGCGTTATGGCCGATCAGGAAGATGGCCTCGGCATGTTCGAAATCATCGAGGATCACGGTGCCTTTGCCGATGCCGATCGATTGCGGCAGCCCGCGGCTGGTCGGCTCGTGGCACATGTTCGAACAATCGGGGAAATTGTTCGTCCCATACTCGCGGACAAAGATCGAATAGAGGAAAGCCGTCTCGTTCGCGGTGCGGCCCGAAGTGTAGAATTCGGCCTGGTGCGGACTGTCCAGCGCGCGCAGATGGTCGCCGATCAGCGCGAAAGCATCGTCCCAGCCGACCGGCACATAATGGTCGGTCGCGGCATCGTAGCGCATCGGCTCGGTCAGGCGGCCCTGCATCTCCAGCCAGTAATCCGATTGCGCCATCAATTCGGTCACGCTGTGCTGCGCAAAAAATTCGCGCGTGACGCGAAACTTCGTCGCTTCATGCGCGAGCGCCTTGGCGCCGTTTTCGCAGAATTCGAGCTTCTTGGTACAAGCCGCATCGGGAAAGGCGCAGCTCGGGCATTTAAAGCCGCCGGGCTGGTTCATCGACAGCAGCGCGCGCGATCCCTTGGTAACGACGCTTTGTTCGAGCAGCACTTTCGCGGTCGCCGCCGCCGCGCCCCACCCGCCGGCGGGGCTGGCATAGGTCTTGTACCGGGGTTTATCGTCAGCCATCGCGGCAGATTAAAGCATAGCCGCGGCATATCCAGCGCTGTTTGACCGGACTAGAAATCGAAACGCGCCTGCGCCTTGTCGTCGACCCGCGGCGCCGGTGCCGCGTCGATGACAACGCCTTCGAGTTCGAGCATCCGGGCCTTCGACATCGACCCGCCGGGCGCGGAAAAGCCGCCGATCTTGCCGCCCGCGCCCGTCACGCGGTGACAGGGCACGATGAGCGGAAGCGGGTTGTTTGCCATCGCATGGCCGACGTCGCGGGCATATTCGGGGCCGGCACCCAGCGCCTTGGCGACCGCGCCATATGTCGTCGTCTCGCCCCATTGCAGTTTGCGGACGAACGCATAGACCCGCCCGAAAAACGGATCCTGCGCACCCATGTCGATCGGCGTCGCGCTGAAATCGATCCGTTCGCCGGCAAAATAGCGGACAACGGCATCGACGACATCCCGAACCGCGGGCGGAGGCGCGGCTTGCACGGCTTCGGGAAAACGGCGAAGCAGCGCGCGCGCCGCCGCATGCTCGCTCACATCGGGCAGCCGCAAAGCCGAAATCCCGCCATCGTTCCAGCCCAGGGCGACGAACCCGGCGGCGGTTTCAAACAGATGATAATTGGTCAGCTGTGCCATGGACGCCATATTTTACCGCTGCGCCCCAAATGCAATATCGACCGCTCGTATCCGAGCACCTTCCATGGAATAAGTGGTGCGCCCGGCAGGATTCGAACCTGCGACCACCCGCTTAGAAGGCGGGTGCTCTATCCAGCTGAGCTACGGGCGCAATCACGTGGCTGTCCGCCGCGCGAATAGCGTGGTTTGCGTGGGCTGCAAAGCGCGTTAAGCAGCGGTTCGATGACAGACCCTGCGCCCTCTCCGTCCCCGCCCGCGCCTGTCAGCGCCGCGAGCGTCCGGCACTTTCGCTATTACGACCTGGTGATGGCGGCGTTTGTCGCCATTCTGCTGCTTTCGAACATCATCGGCGCATCGAAACGATCGTTCGTCGACCTGCCGTGGATCGGCGAATGGCCGTTCGGGGCCGGGGTGATGTTTTTTCCCTTGAGCTACATCATCGGCGACGTGCTGACCGAGGTGTATGGTTATGCCCGCGCACGGCGAGTGATCTGGACCGGGTTCGCCGCGCTCGCCTTCATGGCCTTCATGGCCTGGGTCGTCGTCTCGCTGCCCCCCGCCCCCGGCTGGCCGCACCAAGCGGCGTATGAAGCGGTGTTCGCGAACAGCTGGCGGATCGTCATCGCGTCGATGCTCGCCTTTTGGGCGGGCGAGTTCGCCAACAGCCTGGTCGTTGCCAAGATGAAGATCGCCGACAACGGCCGCCGCATGGGGCTGCGCTTCGTCGCGAGCACCGTCGTCGGCCAGGGGCTCGACAGCCTGATCTTCTACCCCATCGCCTTTTACGGGCTCGAAGGCTGGCCGACCGGCGAACTCATGAAGACCGTGCTGTCGCAATGGGCGATCAAGACGGGATGGGAAATCATCCTGTTGCCGCTGACGATTCTGATCGTCGTCGCGTTGAAGCGCCGCGAAGGGGTCGATGTGTTCGACCAGGGCACCGACTTCAACCCGTTCGGCGCCAAGGTCTGAACCGATGACCTTGGTTGAACTGGCCTCGCTGTTCACGGCGCAAAAGACGTGGCTGGTTACGTCGACCGCGCTGAGCAAGGACGCGCTGCATATCTATTTCGGGCTGGCCCTGTTCCTTGCCGTGCGCCTGGTATGGCGCCGGCGCGGAGGATGGGTGCTGGCATGGCTCGCGGTGCTGGTGATGGCGTGCGGCGGCGAATGGCTCGACCTAAATGCCGAAGCGAGCCGCGCGGCGATCCAGCCCGACGCGGCGCATTGGCACGATATCTGGAACACGATGTTCTGGCCGACGGTCTTGCTGCTAGTCGGACGCTGGCTGCAACCGAAAGCAAAAGTCGCTGAAGAAATCCTCGACGATGCCTTAGGCGAGGACGCCGCGCACGGCGCTTTCGAACAGCGCGCGGCCATCGGTGCCGCCCTGGGCCGGCTCTATCACGCGTTCGGGGTGCGGCATCATGCCCAGCACGTTGCCCGCTGCACTGAGCACACCGGCAATGTCGCGGGCCGAGCCGTTGACCGGTTCGGCATAGCGGAAAGCGACGCGGCCTTCGCCTTCGATCCGGTCGAGGGTCGCGGCGTCGGCGAAATAATTGCCGTCATGATGCGCGACGGGAATGTCGATCGCTTCGCCCGCCTGGTAACCGGCGGTGAACAGCGACTGGCTATTCTCGACCGTCAGCGGCACGGTGCGGCACACGAAGTTGAGGCCGGCATTGCGCATCAACGCGCCGGGCAGCAACAGCGCTTCGGTCAGCACCTGGAAACCGTTGCACACGCCCAGCACCGGCACGCCGCGGCCCGCGGCATCGGCGACAGCGCGCAGGATCGGCGATCGCGCCGCCATCGCGCCCGAGCGGAGGTAATCGCCATAGGAAAAGCCGCCGGGCAGCGCGATAAAGTCGGTGCCCTCGGGCAGGTCGGTGTCGCGATGCCATACCATAGCGGGGGCACGGCCGGTGACGGTTTCAAGCGCGACCGCCATGTCGCGGTCGCAGTTGGAGCCCGGAAAGACGATAACGGCGGTCTTCATGGTCGCGGCTCCTGTTACGGGCGTTCGATGCGATAGTTTTCGATCACCGTATTGGCGAGCAGCTTCGCGCACATCGCGTCGAGATCGGCGTCGGCGACATCGTCGGCGACATCGAGTTCGATGAAGCGCCCGGCGCGCACGTCGGCAACCCCGGCGAAACCCAGTCCTTCGAGTGCATGATGGATCGCCTTGCCCTGCGGGTCGAGAACCCCCGGCTTGAGCGTCACATAGACATTCACTTTCATGGGGCGGACCTTTGCTTGGCGGGTGCGGGAAGATGGGCGCGCCTATGCCCGCGAATCACTTTGGGGGCAAGGGGCCGGGGGCGACCCGAGCGGCGAAAATTGCCGCTGTTCGGATTGCGAACCAGTCGCATCTTTCCTGTTGCGAATCCCTCGCACTATCCCTACATCGGGCTTGTTGAGAAGGATTCGCACATGGTCGTCTGTGTCTGCAACGCAATAAGAGAAAGCCAGCTGCGCGATGTCGCACGCGATGGCCAATTGCGGTGCGCCAAGGCCGCCTATGCGCAATTGGGTCGCAAACCCAAATGCGGACAATGCCTGCCATTCGCTCGCAATATCATCAGCGACGTCGCCGCGACCGCCTGATTTTTCTGGAATCGGCGGGGCCTTGGCCGGTGGAGCGCTGGAAAGCCGCCGCCGCGCTTCGATAATGCAGCGAATCACACCACGGAGAGGGCCATGAAAGGCGACGCCAAAGTCATCGAATACCTGAACGCTCAGCTCAAGAACGAGCTGACCGCGATCAACCAATATTGGCTGCATTATCGCATGCTCGACAATTGGGGCGTCGCGCGGCTCGCCAAGTTCGAGCGCGAAGAATCGATCGACGAGATGAAGCACGCCGACCAGCTGGCCGACCGCATCCTCTTCCTGGGCGGCCTGCCCAATTTCCAGATGCTCGGGCGCCTGCGCGTCGGTGAGACCGTCGAAGAGATTCTCAAGGCAGATCTCGCGCTCGAGGAAGAAGCGATCCCGCTGCTCAAGGATGCCGTCGCGCACAGCGAAAGCGTCCGCGACTATGTCAGCCGCGACCTGTTCGGGTCGATCCTGGCCAGCGAAGAGCATCATGTCGACGAGCTGGAAAAGCAGTTCGAAATGATCGAGCGCATGGGAATCGAAAATTATATACAGCTGCAGTCGAAACCGTCGGGCGAGGATTGAGCCCGATTCGTCGCCCCGGCATAGGCGGGGGCGACGCGACAATCGCATTTTTCAGGGGCGCTTCGGGCGCCTCTTTTTCGCTTGCACTTGCGACTAATTCTCAATAGCAAGGTGGGGCAGTCCCCTCCTGCCGGCCGCACCAAAGTTGAAGCGATGCTTCAAAGCGGCCGGCATCTTTTTCGAAAGCGGACCCGGAGGACTGCATAGGCCGGGAGACGACAAGCCATGCAAAGCAGCACCCTGATCCGGCAACTGACCGAGCAGCCGCTGATCCGCGATTTGCCCGTCGATGCTGCGCAGGCGGTGCTGGCGCTGCGCTTTTGCATCCTGTGCCGCCGCAGCGGCAGCGACCCGATGCCCGAACTCGAGCGGCGCTGGGGCAATATCCTGGCCGCGCGGCGGCACCGGCTGGTGGTCGAGGCAATCGGCCACACCTGGCCCGAACCCTTTGCCGTCGCCCCGCCCTGTTGCCCGCGCGTCAGTTTCGACGAGGCGCTGCTCGCCGGCATGGTCAGCGCCGCCGCGCACCGCGACCGCGCGCAGTTCGACTGGCTGACCGCCGAGATGCTGGGCAGCGACGCGCGCGAGATGATCTTCATCGCGCTGGAAAATTTCATCCGGGCGCGGGCGCCGGGGCGGGTTTAGGCCGTGGCAGCATTGGGGTGGAAAGCGGCCGTTATCCGTCTCCCGTCGGGAGAGGGATACGCAGGCTTGGTTGCGTAGCAACCTAGCCGAAGTTGGGTGAGGGGATCAGACCTCGACCACGAAGACCAAGCCCAGACACCCTCACCCAACCCTCTCCCAAGGGGAGAGGGCCTTTCGTCCGCAATTTGGTCGAAACCAGACGCCCTCTACTTCCCCGCCTTGTCGCTTACGGCCTTGATCACCAGCGCCTTGTCGTCGACCAGATAGCGCTTCGCCAGCGCCTGCAACTCTGCCGGCGTTGCGGCCACGACTTCGCCGATCCCCTGGCGGCTGCGATCGAGGCGATCGGCGTGGCTCGCGGCTTCGGAAACATAGTTCAGCCAATAGCTGTTCTCGCGCCGCGATTTGGTCATCGCCTCGCGCAGCGCCGAATGGCGGTTGTCGGCCTCCTCGGCATCGACCGGCGCATCGCGGAGCTCCTTGGCGATCGCAAAGATCGCGGCGCGGGTCGTCGCCAGATCCTTGTAATCGACATTGCTCGCGGCGAAGAGATGGCCATAGCCGGGGAATTCGTCCGACAGGCTGGCGGCGGCGCCGGGGCTGTAGCTTTCGCCCAGCTTTTCGCGCAGCTCTTCGGTCAGCTTGAGCTGCATCACGCGCGCGAGCAGGTTGAGCCGCATCGCCTCGCCGAGGTCGCTGTCGTCGCGCGCCGGCCAGTAAACGCGGACTTCGGCCTGCTCGGCCGGCCCCTTGTGGATCAGCGTGCGCTCGCTGCGGTCGGTGGCGAACTGGCGCACGCGCGCGTCGGCGCGCGGATCGAACGCGGCGCGGCGTTCGGGTAGCGCGCCGAAGGTCGCGGCGATCGCATCGATCGCCGCCTGTTCGCCAATGTCGCCGACGACGCCGATCTCGATCGCGCCATGCGCAAAGCTGTCGGCGACCACCGGCTTCAGCTGCGCCCAGTCGAGCGCCATCAGCTTGTCGAGCGGCGGCGTCTGCGACCGCGGATCGTCGTTGGCCAGGATGCCGCCGGCATCGCGGCCCAGCACCGCCGCCGGCGTCGCATCGTTCGACGCATACTGCTGCGGCAGCACGCGGCGGATTCGCGCGAGACCGTCGGCGCGGTATCCCGGGTGGGTCAGATATGCCGCCATCAGCTTGGCCTGCAGCGCGAAATCCTCGGGCGAGGTCAGCGCGCTGCCCCCGAACGCATCGGCCGCGTTGCCAAAGGCAGGACTGATCGTCTTGCCCGCCAGGATCGAACGCAATTCGTCGAGGCTGTGCGCCTCGAGCCCGCCGAGCATCAGCGAGCCCGCCAGCGAGACCTTCGTCGGATCGTCGCGGGTGGCGAGCAGATTGCCGCCGTCGACGCGCAGCGACAACAGAACCTGATCCTTCTGGAAATCGGTCGTCTTGATATTGAGCATGACGTTGTTGGCAAAACGAATGCGCCGGATGCCAAGATCCTCGACCCGTTCGTCGCTGACGATTTTGCCCGGGGTGCCAAAGCTGTCGTAAGCAAAGGCGGCGTTCGCGGCCTCGGTCGGCGCGGCGACGGCAACCTGGGTCGAGGCGCGCAGCGCCGCGAGGATCGCGTCGGTGCCGCCCTCGATCGGCTTTTTGACCGCCACGCGCGCGAGCGGCGCGCTGAACCCGTCCATGCGTTTGCGGAACGCCGCGGTGACCGCGGCGGCGCTGAGCGATGGTGCCGTGGCCTCGAACAACGCCTGCGATGTTTCGGGACGGACGAACACGAAATCGCCCTCGGCGGCCGCGATCAGCGTATCGGCGAGCGCGTCGCTGCGCCGCGTCGTCACGCCCGCGACCGCATTTTTGAACGCGGTGCGACGGTTGGCAAGCTGTTCGTCGACTTCGGCCTGGGTAAAGCCATGCTCGACGGCGCGGCGCTGTTCCTGTTCGATCAGCGCCAGCGCTTCTTTCCAGGCGCCTTCTTTGGCGATCGCGCCGAACGTCACCTGATCGAATATCTTCCAGCCGCTGGCTTCGCCAAAATAGCCGGTGAGAATGGGCGAATTTTCGTCGAGCGCGATCTTGGCCAGCCGGCGGCTGACGATCGCTTCGCCGACCTCTTCGGCCAGGTTGCGCGCGCGCTTCGCCTTGGTGTCGGCTTCCTCGACCCAGGGTTTGAACGCGGCGATCGTCACCGAATCCTGAATCGCCGGATCGACGAAATCGTCGGCTGCGGCGGCGCGGGCATAATCGATGGTGCCGATGTCGGGATCGGCGCCGGCGGGCCCGCGGCCCGTCCAGTCGGCGAAGCGCGCCTTGACCTTCGCCTCGACTGCCGCCGGATCGAAATCGCCGACCATCACCAGCGTCGCCCGCTCCGGACGGTAATAGCGATCGTACAGATCGCGCAGGCGGGCCGCCGGCGCGGTCTTGATGACCTCTTCGGTGCCGACCGGAATGCGATCGGCAACCTTCATCCCTTTCATCTGGAAATCGAGCTGATCGATCAGGCTGCGCAGTTGATAGGTATCGCGCGCGCGGCGTTCGGACAGGATGATGCCGCGCTCGCGGTCGACCGCCGCGGGATCGATCGTCAGCTCGCCGCCGGTTTCGCGCATCAGCATCAGCCCGGTATCGATCAGGTCGTCCGACGCGTTGGGCAGGTCGAGCTTGTAGACCGTCTCGTCGAACCCGGTCGAGGCATTGGTGTCGGCGCCGAAGGCGAGACCCTTGCGTTCGAGCAACTTGATCATCTCGCCCTCGGGCACGTTGGTCGACCCGTTGAACGCCATATGCTCCAGGAAGTGGGCCAGGCCGCGCTGATCGTCGGCCTCGGCAAAACTGCCGACGTCGAAGCGCATGCGCAGCACGACGCTGTCCTTGGGGGTGCTGTTTTTCAACAGCGCATATTTCATCCCGTTGGGCAGCACGCCGAACACGATGTTCGGATCGACCGGCACATCACTGGCGGCGAAGTTCCATGCCTTGGCAGCCGCGGTCTGCGGATTGGCGGCTGTCGTCGTCGTGGCCGCCGTGTTTACGGGGGCTTCTTTTGCATAAGCCGGCGCGGCGGTGACAGCGAGAAGTCACGAGGGGCGACAGGGCGGTCGAGGCACGCCGGACAAAGGATTTGGTCATGCCGGCCGGTGTGGCCACCGCCCTGCGGGCGGTCAAGCCATCTTCACGCGACCCGCCCAACGCTTTCGACAGACGACATTTGGCCGCGATCGACGGCCTTTGCGGCATAAAGCGCCGAATCGGCGACCTCGAACAGCTGGCGCGCCGTCGTGCCATGGTCAGGCCACACCGCGGTGCCGATACTGGCACCGACGCTGATCGGACGCCCGTCGATACGGTAGGGCGCGGCCAGCGCCGCCAGGATATGATCGGCCAGGGATGTCGACAGCAGCGGCGATCCGGCGGGCGCCAGGATAGCGAACTCGTCGCCGCCCTGGCGCGCCACAACCGCATGGTCGCCGCAAACCCGGCGCAACCGTTCGGCAATTTCGCACAGCAGCAGGTCGCCCACGGCATGGCCATATTGGTCGTTGACCGGCTTGAACCCGTTCAGGTCGAGCAAGGCCATCGCAAACGGACTGTCGTTGTGCGACGCGGCGATTTCCTGGTCCAGACGCATGTCGAATTCGCGGCGATTGGCCAGGCCGGTGAGTGGATCGGTATGCGCCAGCTCACGCATCTGGCGCTGCAGTTCGAGCAGGTCGATGACCTGGCCATGCTGCTGAACGACCATGCGCAACAGGAACAGCGTCGCGATCACCAGGCTGGTGCCCGCGGCGATTTCGGGCGGGTGGCCCGACGTCAGCATCAGGATGGCGACCGGGGCGAGCCCAACCCCCAGGTTCAGGAACGTCGCAAAGCGGATCGACGACAGGCAATAGGCGGTCGCCAGCGACCCCATCGCCATGATCATTGCATAATAGCTGTGCGTTGCCGCCGGCGCGGCGAGCCAGTTGGCCACCGTCCAGATGCTGCACATCAATCCGGTGATGCCCGACACCCAGCTGGATTCGCGAATCATGCGCCGCGCCCGGCGCGGGCTCATCCGCCGCCCGCGATTGTGCATCAGGAACAGAAAGCCGAGGATGCCCACGACAAAGAGAATCACCGGAAAGCCGATGCGGATCAGCGGATGGACCGTCGCGACCCCGGCGTAGATCGCGGTCGGCGTCGTCGCCGCCAGCATCAGGAACAGCATCGGGGTCAGCGTTTCGACGCGATTGGCGCGCAGAATCGCGACATCGTCCCGAATTGCGTCCGGCACCGGCGGAAAACACCGCCTGCTCAACCTGTGATGGACCCCCGTCATGACCCCCCGATAGCAAGCCCGAGTAAAGCATCGGTTAAGGATCGAAACCGCGCCTTATCACGCACCTAGCACAATTCCCGCGGCACATGGCTTGCGAAATATTAACCATGTTAAGCGATAGCAACCGCGAATTTAACGCCCGACAGGAGCCGTGCCATGTCCTATCCGATGCCGCCAATGACCTCGCCCGCTCCCGCGCCGACCGCGCCGATGCCGGTCCAGACCGCTGCCGCAAAACGATACGCCCGCGCAGCAGGCGGCGCGCGCCGCGCACGGTGATCAGGTCCGCTGCACCCGGCGACCGACGTCGCGTCGCTGCCCGGGGTGCCGCTCGCAACCGACGTGCCGAAAAACGACGAGCCGACGATCGCCTGGTTCACGATCCTGATTGGGGTCGGTCTGGACATCGTGCGCAATGCGCTGACGGTGAAGCTGGGCGGTGTCGATCGGGGCGAGCTCGACACCCCGCGCGCCGAATATGAGGCCGCGCTGGCCGAATGCGATGCGATCGACGCATCGACTGCGGAGGTCGCAGCGATGACACGGCCGGACCGACGCTTGCGACCATCGACGACGAGACCCTGAGGGAAAACGCCGTCGCGGCGGCCCGCGGCGACCGCGCCTTCGACACGCCGCTGCTCGTCGCGGTCGCCGCCGATCTCGCTGACGGCGATGCACGTCGGGCTGGGCGGCAAGACGCCGCCCAGCATCGCGGCGTATCGCGCGCTGTTCGCAGACCCTGCCGGTGCCGGGCGTCGGCTGTATGTTCCAGGACGACAGCGAATTCGCGCGGCTGCGCGTCGCCGGCCCCAATGCGGTGCTGATCAAGCAGATCGCCGCCCTGCCGGAGAACTTCGCGCTGAGCGCCGCGCGCTATGCTCAAGTGGTCAACGGCGACGATCTTGCCACCGCGCTGGCGGCAGGCCGGATCTACCTGTGCGACTATGCCGCGCTGAACAAGCTGGTGCCCGGGTCCTATCAGGGCCAGGCCAAATACGCCTATCGCCCGCTGGCGCTGTTCGCCGTGCCGCCGGGTGGGGCGAGCCTGGTGCCGGTGGCGATCCAGTGCGGCCAGGATGGCGGCAGCGATCCGGTCTTCACCCCTCACCCCCGCCGATAAAATCTGGGGCTGGGAAATGGCGAAGTTCGTCGTGCAGGTCGCCGACGGCAATTATCACGAGCTGTTCGCGCATCTGGCGCGCACCCATCTGGTGATCGAGGCTTTTGCCGTGGCGACACACCGCCATCTGGCCGAGGTGCATCCGATCTGGGCGCTGCTCGTCCCGCATTTCGAGGGCACGTTGTTCATCAACGATCAGGCGGCGACCTCGTTGATCGCCGCGGGCGGCCCGATCGACCATATTTTCGCCGGCACGATCGCATCGAGCCAGCAGGCCGCAGTCGATGCGCGGCTGGCGTTCGATTTCCACGCCAAGATGCTCCCCGCCGACCTTGCGGCGCGCGGTGTCGGTACGGACTCGGCGCTCGCCGATTTTCCGTACCGCGACGATGCGTTGCTGGTGTGGAACGCGATCCACGAATGGGCGCGGCAATATGTCGATCTTTATTATGCGAGCGATGCCGATGTGACCGGCGATACCGAACTCACCGCATGGGCGACATGCTTGGCGGGCGAAGCGAAGGTCAAGGGGTTCGGCGCGGTGACGACGCGCAAACAGCTGACCGACATCTGCACGATGGTGATGTTCACCGCGAGCGCGCAGCACGCGGCGGTCAATTTTCCGCAAAAGGACATCATGGCCTTTGCCCCGGCGGTGACCGGCGCCGGCTGGCAAGCGGCGCCGACCGGGCAGCGCGGGCACGACAAGGCCGGCTGGCTTGCGATGATGCCGCCGATGGCGCTCGCGCTGGAACAGCTCAATGTGCTCGAACTGCTGGGATCGGTGCATTACCGCCCGCTCGGCGACTATCGCAGCAACGCCTTTCCCTATCCTTTGTGGTTCCAGGACCCGGCGGTCACCGGCGCCGAAGGTCCGCTCGCCTGGTTCCAGGCGGCGCTTGCGGGAGTCGAAGCAGAAATCGCGAGCCGCAATGCCGAACGCATGCAGCCCTATCCTTATCTGCAACCGAGCCTGATCCCGACCAGCATCAATATCTGAACGGCCATACGGCAAAGGGGCGCCGGGCCAATCCGTCGTGGATTGGCCCAGCGCCCCTTTTTCCTCAGGCGGTCTCTTCAGCCTTAGGCCGGAACGGATGAAGCAGTTGCGACGGGTAGGATGCCGGCATTTTTTCGTCGATGCCATAGCGCGCCGGGAGTGTCCCGTGCGTCATATTCGCCGTCCCGAACAAAAGGTCCCACAAGGGCAATTGGGCGCCGAAATTCCGGTTCCACGCTGCGGGATGGTCGGCGTGGTGCCAATGATGGAATTCGGGCGAGGCGATCAGCCAGCGTAGCGGGCCGATGTTGACGCGGATATTGGCGTGCAAAAACAGCACATGCCACTGAAAAATAATCGTGAATATGACAATCGCTTCCGCGGTGAAACCCAGCGCGAAACAGGGAATGAGCGACGCGCCCTTGGTCAATATCTGATCGACCGGATGGATGCGATGCGCCGCCAGCCAGTCGAGATCTTCGATGCTGTGGTGCACCGCATGAAAACGCCAGAGCAGCGGCACGCTGTGAAACAGGCGGTGGAACATGTAAAAGAGGAGATCGGCGACGACGATCAGTTCGATCACCTGCAACCAGAGCGGCTGGGCCGCGACCGCGGTCCGGAAAACGCCCGGCACGAAGCGTTCGCCGAGTTCCATCGCCAGCACGATGATCGCCACCAGGCCGATGCCGATCGGCACCCGGTTGATGATGAAATAGATGGTATCGATACCCCACGCCCGGCGGAACATGCGCTGTTCGCCGCGCCGCGGCAGCAGCCGCTCGAGCGGCAGGAACAGCAGCGCGACGAGAAGCATGTTCTGGACGTCGATGAAGCCGAAGAGAAATTCCATCCGCGCGGTCCAGATCAGAAGACGAAGGGGATCAACCGATAGCGCACGTTTCGGCTCATCTCCTGATACGCCGGGTCGGCCATCAGCACGCGCTCTTCGGCCATGATCCGCGCGATATTGAGCCCCAGCGCCAGCCCGTAGACGCCGAGGTTCCACCAATTGGGACCGCTCAGCAGGAAGCCGATATGGGTCAGGGTGTAACCCGCATACATCGGGTGGCGCACCAGACGATAAGGGCCGCCGATCTTCACACCCCGGTTCGCCGCGATGACGCCGAAACTGCGCCGGAGGACGAATTTGGCGTAAAGCTGAAACGCCATGCCGGCCACGATCAGGAAGCCGCAAAATGCGATGGGCGCCAGCGGGGTGTCGCTGGGCGCGATGACCAGCATGGCGGCCAGCGTGCCACCGAAGCCCAACGCCCAGTCGAGCGGGCGAAGCGAAATTTCGGTCGTCGCGCGGCGAAAGAGCACGAAAAAGACGACGCAGCCTTCCGCCAGCAGCAGCAGCCAATTCTGGTAATGCCCGGCGATCGCGGCCGGGACGAGCCGGGACGCCAGCGTCGCCAGCAAGACAACGACGACGACTTTTTCCAAAAGGTCCCAGTTCCAGACCTTTGCCGCCGGCTGCGCGCTACCGCCCGATATACTCATGATGCCATATCCCCACTAGATCAGGGGATCGGATAGCGTCCGGATGGTTACCAACCGGATAATTTCAGCCGGCTATCGTCAAACGACATGGTTATTTGTCGCGTTTTTTCCGGTGACTGTCGAGGTCGAGCACGGTGTGGTCACCGCCCTCGGGCAGCAGGCCGAGCCGGCGGGCCACTTCCTGATAGGCTTCGACTTCGCCGCCAAGGTCGCGGCGGAAGCGGTCCTTGTCGAGTTTTTCGTTCGTCGTCATGTCCCACAGGCGGCAGCCGTCGGGACTGATCTCGTCGGCCAGGATGATGCGGCTGAAATCGCCGTCATACAGCCGTCCGAACTCGAGCTTGAAGTCGACCAGCCGGATGCCGACCGCGGCGAACATGCCGCTCATGAAATCATTGATCCGGATCGCCATGTCCTGGATGTCGTGCAGTTCTTCCTGGCTGCACCAGCTGAAACAGGCGATATGCTCCTCGGCGACCAGCGGATCGCCGAGCGCGTCGTCCTTGTAGCAATATTCGATCAGGGTGCGGGGGAGCTGCGTTCCCTCTTCGATGCCCAACCGTTTGGACAGCGTGCCCGCCGCGACGTTGCGCACGATCACTTCGATCGGCACGATCTCGACCTGGCGGATCAGTTGTTCGCGCATGTTCAGACGGCGGATGAAATGGTGCGGCACCCCGATGTTGCCGAGCAGCGTGAACACATGCTCCGAAATCCGGTTGTTGAGCACGCCCTTGCCGTTGATCGTCCCGCGTTTTTGCGCGTTGAACGCCGTCGCATCGTCCTTGAAATACTGGATCAGAGTCCCCGGTTCGGGACCCTCGTACAGGATCTTGGCTTTGCCTTCGTAAATCTGGCGGCGACGGGCCATGGCGGTGAAACTTTCTGTCGGAACCAAATGAATGGCCCCGGCAAAGCGACTCACGAAGAGGCGCGCCGCCGGGGCGATGGGGCGCCTATAGCGGCAAAGCCGCGGCACGTCATCCATCTTGGTTTGGCGTCGGTTGCGTCGCCGCGTCGCCCGCTAGCCAGCCGGCCTGGCCATGAACCGTGCGATCAGCGCGCCGATTTCACCGGCCTTGTCTTCCAGCGCGAAATGGCCGGTGTCGAGCAGGTGGAGTTCGGCATCGGGCAGGTCGGTCAGATAGGCCCGCGCGCCCGCGGCCGGAAAGATGACGTCGTTCCGACCCCACACGATCAGGGTCGGCGGACGGCGATCGCGAAAGTAACGATGCCAGCCCGGATATTGCGCCAGATTGGTGCGATAGTCATAGAGCAGCGCGAGCATCGCATCCTTGTTGCCCGGCCGCGCGAGCAGCGCGCGTTGCAGCATCCAGCTGTCGGGATTGACCCGCGACGGATCACGGACGCCGTGGGTATAATTCCATTCGAGCGCCGCGTCGGACATCGCGGCATCGCGGATCCGGCCGAAATTTTCCGCCGTGGGCGCCGCCCACAAACCGCGGACGGGGGCCCAGAAACTGTCGGGCAGGCCTTCGTCATAGGCATTGGCATTCTGGACGATCAGGTGGCTGACGCGATCGGGGTGCCGCGACGCAAGGCGGAAGCCGACGGGGCCGCCGAAATCCTGCATGTACAGCGCGTAGCGGGTCAGCCCGATTTTCGCGGCAAAGCCGTCCATGACATCGGCCAGCCGGTCGAAGCTGTAGGTAAAGTCGGCGGGCGGCGGCGCGCTGCTGTATCCGAAGCCGGGCAAGTCGGGGGCGATGACGCGGTAGCGCGTGGCCAGCACCGGAATGAGGTCGCGGTACATGAACGACGAGGCCGGAAAACCGTGCAGCAGCAGGATGACCGGCGCGTCTTTTGGCCCCGCTTCGCGATAGAAGATGTCGAGCCCATCGACCTTGACCGTCGCGTAACGCACCTCGGGCGCGGCGGCGGTCGCCGTGGGTGACGCCGGCGCCGCCATCACGGCGGGGGCGAGAGCGGGGGACGCAGCCAGGATCGCGAGCGTCAGGAACAGGCTGTGGCGGCGGGACATGCGGGACATGTGACTCTCCATGTAACGTTTAATATCGCTCTTAACTAGTTATTCTATCTAACTTGTCAAATCTATTTTATGCGGTTACACAATCGGCCATGACCCCACTGTTTCTGGGCGGCCACCCGGCGCTCGATTTCCTCAATTCGGCCTATGCCCCGCACGGCGCGACGGTCGAGACGATCCCCGACGGGCGCTCCTTTACCGGTTGGCTGGTCGCGGCAGGATTGCTGACCGCGGACGAGGCCGCGCAATCGTCGACGGTCATCGGCGCGGCCGCGCTCGACCGCGTCGCCGCCGAAGCCCGCGACCTGCGCGAAGCCGCGCGCGGTTGGGTCGCCGACTGGCAAGCCGGACGCGATATCGACGCCGCGCAAGCGATGCTCGATGCGCTGTTGCGGCACGGCCCGTTCATATGGCGGCTGGCGCCCGACGGCATCCCCGTCGCCCGGCCGCTGCTCGATCGCCCTGCCGCCCTGCCCGCTCTGATCGCCCGGCAGATCGCCTTGCTGTTCGCCCACGAGGATCCGGGGTTGGTGCGGGCCTGCGCCGGCACCGGATGCACGCTGCTTTTCCTCGATCGCACCAAGGCGCACCGCCGCCGTTTTTGCAGCGCGGCGGTCTGCGGCAACCGCGCCAAGGTGGCGGCGCATCGCCAGCGCAAACTGACCGGCGACACCAGCGCGATGCGTTGATGCCGGTGCCGCGCGACGACGGGCTTGCGCGCCCGTCAATCCGTGGCACAGTGCAACCTATGACCCAATATGACCAGATTCGCCTCGATCGGCACGAAGGTATCGCGCTGCTGACGCTCCACCGGCCCGACCGGATGAACGCCTTCACCACCCAGATGATGCTGGAGATCGTCGCCGCGCTCGACGAATGCGACGCTGACGACGGCGTGCGCGCGGTGATCTTCACCGGATCGGGCGACCGTGCCTATTGCGCCGGCGCCGATACGGGCTCAGGGCGCCGCGACCATCGAACCATACCGGTGCGCGACAAGGCGGCGCTGCTGCCGATGGGATGTCGGCCAGCCGATCCGGCCGAGCGATCCGCGCGATCCATTGGCTCGCACCCGCTGATACGAAGACCTGCGCGGGCCGGTGTCAGCACGCGCATCTGGCAGATTGCAGAAGCCGGTTCTGGGTGCGATCAACGGCGCCGCGGTCGGCATCGGCGCGACGATGCATGCGACGGCCGCGCCTCATCGGCGACAACTCGCATGCTTATGTCGCCGCCGCGGCGCCGTTCCCGAAGCGGACGTCGACGATCATGCCCGCGCCGATCGACCGTGGTCGAGCGTGCCGCTATCAACGCCGCCCGATCCAGGGCTGCCGACGCGCCGACATCATCCGCCGCGCCATGATGCGGTCCATGCCCGGGCGCGCTGGTCGACGCCGCGCCTGTCAACACGAGATGCTGACGATCCAGCGTCCACGACGAACTGGTCGCTCGAGGCCCGCCAGACGCCGAGGCGGACTGCTGCGCGCGCCGCATCCGATGAGCGCGCACCGCTGGGACAGCCGCGCGATCTTTGCCCGCGGCCGCAGCGCCGATGCCGCCGAGGGCGTGTCGAGCTTCCTCGAAAAGCGCCCGGCCAATTTCACCGTCAGCGTCGCGAACGATTATCCCTGGTTCGCCGAGTTCGAGGACACGCCGCCCTATAGCTGACGCACACCCTCCCCCTTGATGGGGGAGGCAGCAAGACTTGGCAGCTTGCTGCCTAGTCGCAGCGGTGGGGGTGTCGCTTCGGCCTGGCACGATGCTGACAGGACGCACCATCGCCCCCATCCAACTTCGCCTAATCGCTCCGCGATAAGGCTGCGTATCCTTCCCCCATCAAGGGGCAAGGGAAGGCGCACTTACACCGCGTCGTATGTCCGCCGGCCGCGCGTCGCGGTCATGCTGTGCGTGCCCTTCAGCGCCGGGGTGTGGCTGCGGATCGTTTCGACATTGTGCCAGTTCGCGGTCACCCGCTCGCGGGTCAGCTGGACCGTCACATAACCGCGGTCGCGGGTATTGGCCCATTGCAGCTGCGGCGACGATGCGCGCAGCGCCTTCACCCGCGCCTCGTCGGAAATGCCGGGGGTATAGGCCTCATAGCCCGGCGAGGTGACGCTGTGGCCGCCGACTTCGATGCCTGCGGGTCGCCCGTCGTGGGTCAGGTCGAACGCCCAGGCGTTGTGGCTGTCGCCCGACAGGGTCACCAGGTCGGCGTCGGCGCGCTGCGCCGCCGCGAGCAGGCGCCCGCGCGCCTCCGGATAACCGTCCCATGCGTCCATGTTGAACGGCAGCCCCGCCTTCGCCGCGAGCTGTGAGGTTTCGACGCGGCGGCGCACATTGTCGGGCATATTGGTCCCGAACCAGTCGCGCGTTTCGGGCGGGCTGAACAGGCTGCCCATCACGATCTGCTGCGCGCACACCTGCCAACGCGTGCCGGCCTTGGTCGACGCCGCGAGGCCGCCGAACAGCCATTTTTCCTGCTCTGCCCCAAGCAGCTGCCGTGCGGCATCATGATAACCGCCCTCGGCAAATTGCTTCAACTTGGCCGCCGCATCGCCGCCGCCGGCGACGACGTCGTTGATCTCAAACGGCTTGTCGCGCGCCGTGACCCGCGTTTCGGGCAGGAAGATCGTCGCGAGGTCGCCGACCTGATAGTCGCGCCAGCGCGTGTCGGCGACGGGCATCCATTCGCGATAGGCACGTTCGGCGGCGGCGACGCGGTCGGGCCAGCTGCCTTCGCCGTCATTGTGGTTCTCCGCCCCACCCTTCCAGCTGTCGTTGGTGATTTCATGATCGTCCCATTGGGCGATCATCGGAAACAGCTGATGCAACCGCGCCAGGTCGGGGTCGCTGCGATAGGCGGCATAGCGCAGCCGATAATCGGCGAGCGCGACGATTTCGTGCGCCGGCTGAATATCGCGGCCGGGCACCGCCTGTTTGAGCGAGGGGTAATCGCCGGCCGGATATTCATAAAGATAATCGCCGACATGCACGACCAGGTCGATATCCTGCCGCGCCGCCGCGTGGGCATAAGCGTTGAACCAGCCGAACGGCAGGTTCGAACAGGAAAACAGCGCGATATTGAACGCCCCCGTCGGCCCCGCCGGCAAGGTGCGCGTCCGGCCGGTGACCGATTTCGTCCCGTCGGGCGCCACGAAGCGATAGAAATACCAGCGGCCGGGCAGCAGGCCATCGACGACCAGCTTGGCGGTATGATCGCGGTCGCCCGTTGCGGTCACCGTGCCGCCGCCGGCGATCCGCGCGAAATCCGGCGTTTCGGACAATTCGGCGGTTAGTGCGGTGTCGTTGGCCGCGGCATAGCGCGTCCATAGCAGCACCGAATTGGCGCCCGGCTCGCCGCTCGCCACCCCGTGGGTGAACCCCTGCGCCATCATCGCGCGCGCCGTGCCGGGCAGCGACAGCGCCGCAAGGCCCGCGGTCCCCAGCACGATCAGCTGGCGCCGGTCCATGTCACCCCAAAGCTGATTCATCGCCTGTCTCCCTTGTGCCTGGCCGCGTCTTTGCCCTGCGTTTGTTACGTTTCGGCGTTACCCCATGACCCCGAGCGCGAGCAGCAACAGCATGAAGGTAACCACCGCGTACAGGCTGAAGAACAAGAGCAGGGTGGCGCGCACCAACGCCCCGAATCGCGACGCGCGATAGGCGCCGCGCAGCTGGCGATACATATGAAACGGCACGTAAAGCATCGCGGCCGCGGTCGCGACTTCTCCGAATATCGTCAGGTTGAGCAGCCGCACGACGACGAACAGCAGCAGCATGAAACTGATCGAATAGGTGACGAACACGAAATGATCATAGGTGTGAAAGCGGCGGCTGAACGGGAACAGCAACCACATGAAGGGCAGCGACAACGGGATCAGCGCCCACGCGAACTTATAAGCATTCGCCTGTAATTTATAAAAGATGAGGGCGGGGTTCGCGAGCGCCTTTTCCAGCCCGTGATCGATAAAAGCGACCCCGGTATCGACCTTGGTGCGCGACAGGAAATCGACGCTGGTCATCACCTGCTGGGCCGGATCCTCCAGCACCGGCGGCCCGCTTTTGCGTTCCGCTTCGCTCATTTCGCGGGCGACGCCCAGATAGTCGGCGCTCTTGCGCAACGTCACGCGCTCGTCCTCCAGCAACCGCCGTTCGGCCGCCGGCACGTTCGGGCCCGCCAGCCGCGCATCGACGCGGTCGACTTCCTGCTGGAAACTGACTTCGAGCGCTTTCGACCGCGTCTGCTCGGCGGCCGCCTTGGCGATCCCCTCGCCGACGCTGCCGCCGCTGCCGACGAGTGCGAGGACGGCATAGGTCAGGAACACCGCGAACAGGAACAACGCCAGCGGCGAAACGAAACTGGCGCGTTCGCCGTGGATATAGCGGCGCGTCAGGTCGCCGGGCCGCCACGCGAGCAGCGGCAGCGTGTTGCAGATCTTGCCTTCGAAATGAAAGATCGCATGGACCAGATCGTGTCCGATCGCGCCAAAGCTGCGGTGGACGTCGGCGCGCTGCCCGCAAGCATGACAGTGCGAACCGACCAGGCTGGCGCCGCAATTCAGGCACCGCGAACCGTCGTGCGCCGCGCTTTTGCCGCCATGCCGCGGCTCGACCGCATGGCCCGCCAGCCCCGCCGTCACCGCCGCCCCGATGCCTTCGATATCCCCGCTCATGCGCCCTGACTAGTGAGGCGCGGCGCCGCGCGCAACGGGGCTTTCGGGGCCCACGCAAAACGTGATAATGGCCGCGCCATGACCGCCGAAGCCCTGACCGCCCCGCCGATGCCCGGCGATGCCGCCGCCCTGATCGCCGGCATGGCGCGCGCGCGCGCGCTGCGTCGAAAGCGCTCGCGCTGTCGCCGACGGCGGACAAGGCGGCTGGCCTGGTTGCTGCGGCAGTGCAGATTCGGGCGCGGGCGGTCGACATATTGGCTGCCAATGCCGAAGATACCCGCGAATTCGCGCGGAACGGCCTGTCGGGCGCGCGCGTCGACGAGATCGCCGCCAAGACGAACGACTCGCCGCGGTCGCCGACGCGATCGACGCTGTCGCAGCGCTGCCCGATCCGGTCGGTGCGGAAATCGACCGGCGCACCGCGCCTGCGGGCATGACATTGCGCCGGGTGCGCGTGCCGATTGGAGTGATCGGGATCATCTATGAAAGCCGCCCCAACGTCACCATCGACGCCGCTGCCTTGTGCGTGCGGTCGGGCAATGCGGTGATCCTGCGCGGCGGCAGCGAGGCGATGCACAGTAACCGCGCGCTGCACGCCAGCTTCGTGCGCGGGCTAAACGCGTGCCGGCGATCCGACGCATCGGCGGTGCAACTGGTGCCGACCCAGGATCGCGCTGCGGTCGGCGCGATGCTCGCGCGCACAGCGGCGGCTATCGATCATGATCATCCCGCGCGGCGGCAAGTCGCTGGTCGCGCGCGTGCAGGCCGAGGCGCGGGTTCCCGTGCTCGCGCATCTCGACGGCATTTGCCACAGCTTCGTCCATGCGGCCGCCGATCCCGACATGGCCGACGGCATCGTCGTCAACGCCAAGATGCGGCGCACCGGGGTCTGCGGCGCGACCGAGACGATCCTGATCGACCGCGCCTATCCCGCGTCGCTCGCGATCGTCGATGCGCTGGTCGCGGCGGGATGCGAAGTGCTCGGCGACAAGGCGATCGCCGCCTGATCTGCCAGGAACTGAACCCGCATCTGCGGGCGACTGGGACTGCGAATATCTCGACGCGATCGTATCGATCGCGATGGTCGATGGCCTGGAAGGCGCGCTGGCGCATATCGACGCCCATTCGAGCCGCCACACCGACGCGATCATCACAGAGGATGCCGCGACCGCCGACCATTTTCTGGCCGGCGTCGACAGCGCGATCGTCATGCACAACGCCTCGACCCAGTTCGCCGACGGCGGCGAATTCGGCCTCGGCGCCGAAATCGGCATCGCGACGGGGCGCTTGCACGCGCGGGGGCCGGTGGCGCTGGAAGGACTGACGACGTATAAATGGCTGGTGCGCGGCATGGGACAGGTCCGGCCTTGAATCGTTTGTATACAAATGATACAAGCGATTTATGAGCAAGCATTCTGTCATCTCCGCCCGTGTCGACGCCGAAACGTTGGCGCTCGTTGACAAAATCGCAGCAGCGCAGGGGCGCAGTCGCGCTTGGTTCGTGAACAAGGCGGTGGTCGACTATGTTGAGCAGGAATCGGCCATGCTGGCGTTTCTGCAGGAAGGCGAGGACGCCATTACCAACGGCGATTACTACAGTCAGGAAGAAATGGAACTTTGGTTGGCCGAGCGTCAGGCCAATCGTACCGAGCAAGGGCGTGCAGCGGGCTGATGGCGCTGATCAAATGGTCGGGACCGGCGCGCCGGGATTTTGCGCGCATTGATGACTATTATCGATCGGTCGATCCGGAATTCGCGGACCGATTATCGAATGCGGCTGTCAAAGCCGCTCGATTTCTGCTCGCCAACCCGCGCGCGGGTGCGCCGCTGGACCAACTGCCGTTTCGCAAATGGCCCGTTCGCACCACACCATTCATTCTCTTTTATCGCGTCGAAAAGACAGATATTCGCATCGTGCGCGTCCGCCATAATCGCGAAGATTGGCGCCCCGTAAAGTGATCCCCACCGGCCTCCTCGGCGGCAGTTTCAACCCCGCGCATGGCGGGCATCGGGATATCAGCCTGTTTGCCATCGATGCGCTCGATCTGGATGAATATTGGTGGCTGGTCTCGCCCGGCAATCCGTTAAAGCCGAAGGCAGGGATGGCTCCGCTTGCGGCCCGGCTTGGCTCTGCGCAGGTGCAGGCGCGGCGCAGCCCGATAAAGGTCACGGCAATCGAGCGCGAACTGGGGACCGTCTATACGGTCGATACGCTGCGCAAGATCGTCGCCCGATACCCCAAAGTGCGGTTTATCTGGATCATGGGGGCCGACAATCTGCCGGGATTTCCATCACTGGCAGCAACTGGCAGAAGATCGCCAGCACCTGATGCCGATCGCCGTTATCGCGCGGCCCGGGCTATAATGATCGCGCCCATGCAAGACGTGCGATGGGTTGGCTTCGGCGCTTCGTCCGGCCCGTGGACCAGAAATTGCATTGGACGGACTGGAGACCGCCCGCCCTCGTGTTCCTGCGATTTTCGCCCGATGTGCGATCCGCAACTGCGATACGGCAGGCCAACCCCCGCTGGTTCGAACGCTATGAAGGTCGCGCTTTGCGCGATCCGCTGACCCGTTCGCGGCTTGTGGACCCGACTAGGAAAGGACGCATTTGATCTCCGCCACCCAGGATGCCGCCAATGGCGCCGCATCCGCCAATGATAACGTGGACGCGCTCCACGCTCTGATCCTCCACCAGCTGGATGAGGACCAGGCCCAGGAAACCATCTCGATCCCGCTTGCCGGCAAGAGCAGCATCGCCGACCATATGGTGATCGCGAGCGGCCGGTCGACGCGCCATGTCTCGGCCATCGCCGAAAAACTGGCGCAGCGGATCAAGCAGGAAGCGGGCCGCCAGGTCCGCGTCGAAGGGCTGCCCAATGCCGATTGGGTGCTGCTCGATGCGGGTGACGTCATCGTCCACCTGTTCCGTCCCGAGGTTCGCAGCTTTTACAACCTTGAGCGCATGTGGTCGTTCGGCGACGCGCCGCCGGTTGTCGCCGCAAATTGACGCGTTTGCTCTGTTCGGCCTAAAGACCGAACAGAAGCGGCACCAGCCCGCTCCCCCTCCCGGCCTCCCATAGGCTACTATCGTCAGGGAGGCCGGGAGGGGGAGCGGGCTGGTGCCGCTTTCACCGAAGGTGAACAAAACGCCATGTTGCTGCACATCATCGCGCGCGGGCGAACTCGGGCGCGGGCGCCGAGGCCGAACTGGTCGCAGCGCTATGTCAAGCGCATCCAGTGGCCGCTGGCGATCACCGAGCTGCCTGACCGCGGCGGCACGGCACCGCCGCCGGTGCAGGGCAGCCGCACCGTGATGCTCGATGAACTGGGCAAGCAGATGACGTCGATCGACATCGCTCAGGCGCTCGGACGCTGGCGTGATGACGGCGTGCGCGAAACCCGCTTCCTGATCGGCGCGGCGGATGGCTTTGACGATGCAGAGCGCGAAGGCGCCGACCTGCTGATCGCGTTCGGCAAGGCGACCTGGCCGCACCTGATGGCGCGCGCGATGCTGGCCGAACAATTGTGGCGCGCCACCAGCATCCTTGCCGGACATCCTTATCACCGCGAGGGTCGCCAATGAGGCGCGCTGTCGCCGGCTTGGCCTTTGCCGCCGTCCTGTTTGCCGGCGGCGCGCTGGCGCTGGCCCAGAACGACATTTTCGATCCGCAGGCGATCGCGGCGCGCGAGCGCGACCAGTTGCTAGGCGCCAAGCAGCAGTCGGCCGAGGCGATGGCGCGCAGCACCCTGCTGGAAGCCCAGGCACAGGCGGCGAGCAGCGAAGCCGACCGGCTGAAGAAACGCAGCGCCGCGCTGGCGGCGCGCATCCAGTCGGCTGAGGCCGACATCAGCGCCGGCGAAGCGCGCGTCGCGCTGGTCCGTCGCCGTCTGGCGGGACAACGCGCGGCGCTGGCGCAGCAACAACAGCCGTTGCTCGAACTCGCCGCCTCGCTGCAACAGCTGAGCCGCCAGCCGCCGGTCAGCGTGTTGGCCCAGCCCGGATCGCTGACCGACATGGTCCATGCGCGCGCGGTGATCGATGCCGCGATGCCGGTGATCGAACGCCGCACCGCCGGAGTCCGGCGCGAACTCACCCTGCTCGACGCGACGCGGCAGCAACAGGCGGTGGCGCTGAAAGCGCTGTCGGCCAGCAAGGCACAGTTGGCGCAGCGGCGCGACGCGCTGACCCGGCTGGAAAATGAAGGCCGGCTGCGCTCGCGCGACCTGATGAGCAGCGCCCAGCTCGAGGCCGATCGCGCGCTGGGCCTCGGCGAAAAGGCGCGCGACATCGTCGACCTGATGGACGCGCTCGAAGCCGCCCGCGGTGCGCGCCGAACTGGCGCAGCTGGCGGGGCCGTTGCCACGGCCGCGCAACCCGGGCGGCGCGGTCACCGGCGCGGCGCCGCCGACCGCGGCGGAGCCCGAATTGACCCAGGGCGCCTATCGCCTGCCCGTCGCCGGGCGGATCGTCGCCGGGCTGGGCGAGGTCAATGACAGCGGGGTGCGATCGCGCGGGCTCACCATCGCCGCGCGCCCCGGGGCGCAGCTCGATCGCGCCCGCCGACTGGCCGCGATCGGCTTTGCCGGCCGACTATCGCGGGTATGGCGCGCATCGTCATCATCGACCATGTCGGCGGCTGGGCCAGCCGTTGCTGACCGGAATGGATCGGCTTACCGCGCTCAAGGTCGGCGACACGCGTCGCGCAGCGGCGATCCGATCGGCCGCGCGGGCGACAACCGTCCCCGGATCACGGTCGAGCTGCGCCGCAATGGTCGCCCGATCGACATTGCCGCGCTGATCAGCTGAGACGCTGCCATTCACCTTGCCAGAGAGGTGCTGAGCGCTGGCGAAGACCGCGTCGTCGAAGCGGATGCTGGCCTTGATAGCCCTTCGAGATGCCATTTCGACAAGCTCAATGGCTCCTCAGGGCGAACGGATTTTGGGGACTGGCGTCATCGTTAACCAACCTGCCACCGCTGCCCCGTATCGGGATGCGCCGCTTGACGCCTGCCGATTTGCGTAGGAGGATGGCGCGCGGGGGATTATAAGGCGGGATTGCTCTCGCGTGACTGAAAGACGCCCATGACCGAATCGACCAAAACGCGCATCTCCCCCAAGCGCCGCTTCGCATTGTGGCAGGGCGCCGCCGCGCTCTCGACGCTGGCGCTCGTCCCGCTGGCGACCGGTGCGATGGCGACCGTCGACAGCAAGACGCAGGCGGAAATCGCGCGCTTCATGGACGTCTATCTCGAAGTGAAGTCCAACTATGTCGAACCGGTCGACGATTCCAAGCTGATCGAAGGCGCGATCAATGGCATGCTCGCCAGCCTCGACCCGCATTCGGGCTATCTCGACGCG
>CBDIQD010000018.1:0-64688 GCA_965283845.1 Sphingomonadaceae bacterium | reverse complement strand
GCGCAGGCTTTCGGAAATCAACATTCGCATCAGGGCGATCGCGCGCGGCGATTCCATCATTTCGCGTTGGCGGTGGGCGTATCCTTTCAGGATTTCGGCGTTGGGCAGCGACGGGTTGACCCGCCATTCGCCCGGTTTGAACATCGTTTCGTCACACCAGCGCCGCGCGATCGCGTGGAGCAACCCCTGCTTGTTGCCGAACAATTCATATAGCGTCGCGAGCGACCCGCCCGAGCGTTTGACGATTTCGGCCAGGCCGGTGCGTTCATAACCCTGTTCGAGAAACAGCGCCTCGGCCGCATCGATGATCGCTTCCTGCCGCCGCTCGCGCGGCGACGGCATATCCATTCGACATACAGTCGATTCCGACTTGTTCAATTTGCAGTTCCTCATCCCTTGCGCTTTTTTGTAATCTAAATTACACGGCGCTTCAACGCAATGTTTCGCGTATAACCAAATCCCGCACAACTGCGATTTTCCAGGGGTCTTTATGAGTCGCGCTCGTTCCTTTGCAAGCGTCAGCGTCGCCGCGCTGGCTCTCTTCCTCGCTTCCTGCTCGTCCGAAGCGCCGCCTGCCCCGCCGCCGCCCGAGGTCACCATCGTCACGATCAGCACCGCCGGTCGTGCCCAACGTCATCGAACTGCCCGGCCGCGTGCAGGCGTATCGCACGTCCGAAGTGCGTGCCCGCGTCGATGGTATCGTCGAACGGCGCCTGTTCGACGAAGGCAGTCTGGTTTCGGCCGGCACCGCCCTGTTCCGCATCGACCCCCGCCAGTTGAACGCCGCCACCAACGCCGCGCGCGCCAGGCGCGCGCGCAGGCGACCGCCTGACTCTGATGGGTCGTCGAGCGTGCCCGCGAACAGGCGACGGCGCTGGTCGATCAGGCGATCGGCCATCTCGCGCGTGCGTCGGCAGCGCTGCAGGCGACAGCTGATGTGCAGTCGGCGCAGGCCAATCTGCAATCGGCGCGGCTCAGCCTGGGTTACGCCACCGTCACCGCGCCGATTTCGGGCCGTGCGCGGCGGGCCGAGGTGACCGAGGGCGCGCTGGTCAGCGCCGGCAGCGGCACCTTGCTGACCACGATCGAACAGATCAACCGCGTCTATGTCAATTTCGGTCAATCGAGTTCGGACCTGATGGCGATCCGGCGCGACATGAATTCGGGCAAGCTCAGCGTGCCGGCGCTCGAACGCGTCGAGGTGCAGCTGATCCTCGAGGACGGCAGCGCCTATCCGATTTCGGGCCACCTCGACTTTTTCGACCTGTCGATCGACGAAGCGACGGGCACCGCGGCCTTGCGCGCCGAATTCCCCAACCCGGGTTCGGCGCTGCTTCCCGGTCAGTTCGTACGGCGGCACGTTGACCGCCGGCAACCGCGCCGACGGCCAGATCCCCCAGCGCGCGGTCAAGCTGGCCGCCGAGACGGCGAGCGTCATGGTGCTCGATGCCAAGAACAACGCGACGCCGCGCCCGGTAAAACTGGGCACGATGTTCGCCGGCCAATGGGCGATCCTGGAGGGCCTGAAACCCGGCGACCGGGTGATCGTCGACGGATTGCAAAAGGTGCAGCCGGGCCAGCCGGTGCGCGTCGCCCCGGCCAAAGGGGCGCAATCCGCGCCCGCAAAGAAACGCTGATCCGACATGACCCCCCGCTTTTTCATCGACCGGCCCATTTTTTCATGGGTCATCGCCATCGGCATCCTGTTGTCGGGCATCATCGCCCTGCGCAGTCTGCCGGTCGAACAATATCCGACGGTCGCGCCGCCGTCGCTGACCATCGGCGTCACCTATCCAGGCGCCGATGCCAAGACGCTGGAACAGAATGTCACCCAGGTCATCGAGCAGGAACTGAACGGGGTCGAGGGCTTCCTCTACATGGCCTCGACCAGCGAATCGAACGGCACCGCGTCGATCACCCTGACCTTCGAGGCCGGGACCGACATCGATAACGCGCAGATGGAGGTGCAGAACCGCTTGCGGCGCGTCGAACAGCGTTTGCCCGAAGACGTCCGCCGCCAGGGCATCTCGGTCACCGAGGCCAACGCGGGATTCCTGCTGATCGTCGCGATCACGTCGAAGAGCGGCGAAACCGACCCGATGGAGGTCAATAATTTCGCCAATACCCGCGTTCTCGACGAACTGCGGCGCGTCGGCGGGGTCGGCAATGTTCAGGCGTTCGCGCCCGAATATGCGATGCGCATCTGGCTCGATCCGCAAAAGCTGGCGAGTTACAAACTGTCGGCGTCCGAAGCGCTGGGCGCGGTGCAGGAACAGAACAGCCAGACCCCGGGCGGCCAGCTGGGCGACCAGCCGCTCGCCAAGGGCGCGCAGCTCAACGCCGTCATCACGACGCAGGGCCGTTTCACCACCCCCGAACAATTTGCCAGCATCATCCTGCGCGCCAATCCCGACGGATCGGCGGTCACGCTGGGCGATGTCGGGCGCGTCGAATTGGGCCCGGCCAGCTATCTGTTTTCGTCCGAGCTCAACGGCAAATCGATGGCGGGCATGGCGATCCAGCTGACTCCCGGTGCCAATGCGCTGTCGACCGCGGCGGGCATCCGCGAACGGATGGAGGAGCTGTCGAAGGGCTTTCCGCCCGACATCACCTGGTCGATCCCGTATGACACAACGCCGTTCATCAGCCTGTCGATCGAAGAGGTCGTGGTGACGCTGGCCGAGGCGATGCTGCTCGTCTTCCTCGTCATGTTCCTGTTCCTGCAGAACTGGCGCGCGACGGTGATCCCGACGATCGTCGTCCCGATCGCGCTGGCCGGTGCTTGCCTGGGCCTGTGGATGTTCGGTTTTTCGATCAATGTGCTGACGTTGTTCGGCATGGTGCTGGCGATCGGCATCCTGGTCGACGATGCGATCGTCGTGATCGAGAATGTCGAGCGGATCATGAACGAGGAGCATCTGTCGCCATACGAGGCGACGGTGAAGGCGATGACCCAGATCACGTCGGCGATCATCGGCATCACGCTGGTGCTGATCGCAGTGTTCATTCCGATGGCGTTCTTCCCCGGATCGACCGGCGGTATCTATCGCCAATTCTCGATGACGCTGGCGATCTCGATCGCCTTCTCGGCGCTGGCTGGCGCTGGCGCTCACGCCGGCGCTGTGCGCGACGCTGCTCAAGCCGATCCCGCAGGGCGACCACGGCAAGACGACCGGCAATTCTTCGACCGCTTCTTTGGCGGCTTCAACCGCTGGTTCGGCCGGACGACCGACCGGTATCAGGGCGGCGTCGGCAAAATGCTCGCCTCGCCGTTGCGCTGGTTGGGCGTCTTCGCGCTGATGGTGGCGATTACCGGGCTGCTGTTCACCCGGCTGCCTGGATCATTCCTGCCGCAGGAAGACCAGGGCTATCTGGTCACCGTCGTTCAGGCGCCCCCCGGCGCGACGACCCAGCGCACGAACGAGGCGACCAAGCAGGTCAAGGCGTTCTTTGCCGAGCAGCCGCAGGTCGCCAATGTCGTGCTGGTCAACGGGTTCAGCTTTTTCGGGCAGGGCCAGGCAAACGCGATCATGTTCACCCCGCTGAAGCCCTGGGACGAGCGGACGGGCGACGGCGACAGCGCCGATGCGATCGCCGGCAAGGCGATGGGGGCGTTCTCGAACATCAAGGAGGCCTTTGCCTTCTCGCTCAGCCCGCCGTCGATCCCCGAACTCGGCACGTCGAGCGGCTTCACCTTCAAGCTTCAGGACCGCGGCGGCAACGGACGCGAGGCGCTGATTGGCGCGCGCAACCAGATGCTGGGCGGCGCGATGCAAAGCAAGTTGCTCGCCAATGTCCGGCCCGAGGGGCAAGAGGATGCGCCGGTGCTGAAGGTCGACATCGACCGGGTCAAGGCGCGCGCGCTGGGGCTGTCGATCGGCGACGTCAACGCGACGCTCGCGATCACCTTTGGCAGCGCCTATGCCAACGACTTCACCCGTGAGGGCCGCGTTTTGCGGGTGCTGCTCCAGGCCGATGCCGCGAGCCGGATGACGCCGCAGGATGTCGTCGATCTGCGCGTGCGCAGCGCCAACGGCGACATGGTGCCGTTCGGATCGTTCAGCACCGCCGAATGGTCGGCCGAGGCGCCGCAGTTGCAGCGCTACAACGGCTATCCCGCGATGACGATTTCGGGTGAGCCGTCGCCGGGTCAATCGACCGGCGAGGCGATGGCCGAAATGGAGCGACTGGCGCAGACGCTGCCCGCCGGTTTCTCCTTCGAATGGACCGGCCATGTCGCTACGAGGAGAAGCAGTGCCGGTGCGCAGGCGCCGATGCTCGTCGCTCTCGCGATCGTCGTGGTGTTCCTGCTGCCTTGCGGCGCTGTATGAAAGCTGGTCGATCCCGTTCGCGGTGATGCTGGTCGTGCCGCTCGGCGTCATGGGCGCGGTCATCGCGTGTCACCCTGCGCGGCATGTCGAACGACGTGTACTTCAAGGTGGGCCTGATCGCGATCATCGGCCTGGCGGCGAAGAACGCGATCCTGATCGTCGAGTTCGCGATCGAGCAGGAAGCCGAGGGCAAATCGACCCTCGACGCGGTGATGGAGGCGGTCAAGCTGCGGCTGCGGCCGATCATCATGACCAGCCTCGCCTTCATCCTGGGCATGGTGCCGCTGGTCATCGCGAGCGGGGCCGGCGCGGCGAGCCGGATCGCGGTCGGGTCGGGCGTGATGGGCGGCATGATCGCCGCGACATTGCTCGGCATCTTCTTCATCCCGCTGTTCTATCTGTCGGTGCGCACAGCGGATCGGCCAGCTCTTCGGCCGCCGTGCGCGGCGGCCATCGCCTATGCCGTGATCTTCGTCGGTGCGCTGCTCGCGGCGACCACCGTGCGTCGTCGCGGCGTCCGTCATCTCGATGGGCCTGATCTCGCTGCCGATCAGGAGTTGCGGGCCGGCCAGATGGGCGACGTCGCGCTGGGGCAGCGGGTCGATGCCATGGCTGATCAGGTGCGCCGGGCGGCGGCTCGCGAGTGGAAGGCCTCGGGCATCCGCCCTTCCCGCTCCAGCTCGCGCGGATCGCGCAGATCGACGAAGACGCGCGGGCTGTACCGGATCCAGGACGCCGACCGCCTGCCGACCGTGGGCGCCAGCGCCGACGCGGCGCGCAGCCGCGGCCCGTCGCTGACCGGCGCGGGGACCGACACCACCAGCCGCTATTCGGTCGGGGTCGGGGTAACCTCGTTCGAGCTCGATTTCTGGGGGCGGGTCAAGAACCTCTCCGAAGCGGCGCGCAGCCAGTATCTGGCGACCGAACAGGCCGAGCGCGCGTTTCGGCTAACGCTGGTGCGCGACGTCGCGTCGACCTATTTCGCCTCGCGCGGCGCCACCGAACAGATGGCGCTGGCCGAAGCGACGGTGACCAGCCGCAAGGAAGGGCTGCGCATCGCCAAGCGGCGGCTCGACGCGGGGGTGACCTCGGCGCTCGATTACCGCCAGTCGGAAACGTTGCTGACGCAGGCCGAAACGCAGCTCGCCAGCCTGAAGCTCGGCAAGGCGCAGGCCGACAATTTCCTGAGTGTGCTGACCGGCGGCCCGGTGGCGGGCCCCCTGCCCGCGCCATTGCCGCTCGTCGCGCAGGGCCAGTCGCCGACGCTGACCGCCGGCCTGCCGTCCGACCTGCTCGTCGCACGCCCCGATGTGCTCGCCGCCGAAGAACGTTTGCGCGCCGCGCGGGCCAATATCGGCGCCGCGCGCGCTGCCTTCTTCCCGTCGATCTCGCTCACCGGCAATCTCGGCTTCGCATCGGGTTCGCTCGATAACCTGTTCAGCAATGATGGTTTTGGCTGGAGCTTTGGCCCGTCGATCACCCTGCCGATTTTCGATTTCGGCCGCAACAAGGGCAATCTGACCGTCGCCGAGGCGCGCGAGAATATCGCCGTCGCAACCTATGAGCGCACCGTCCAGGGCGCGTTTCGCGAAGTCGCCGATGCGCTGGCCGGACGCCGCTATCTGGCTGAGCAGGTCGAGGCGCAGGAACGCGGCACGCTCGCGACGCGCCAGATCGCCGACCTGGCGCGCAAACGCTATCGCGAGGGCGTGTCGACCTATCTCGAAGTCCTCGATGCCGAGCGCAACCTGTTCGCCGCCGAACAGACGCTGATCGAAACGCGCCGCGCGCAGGTCGACAATCTGGTGACGCTGTATGTCGCGCTGGGCGGCGGCTTGGTCGAGCGCCGCTGAGGGGCCAAGCCGATCCCGGATAGCGCCGCCGCCCCTGCCCTGCTGAAGGACATTCTCGGTCCGCAAGCCTTGGCGACCATCGCCGATGCGGGGACCACGGCGTCAGCGCGCTTCGATCGATCGGCTTTCCTGAGCGCCGCTTCCTCCGGTCTCGACGCCCTGTCGATCATGGAACGGGTGCGTCACATCGCCGATGCGCTGCATGCCGCGCTGCCCGCCGATTATCCGGCGGCTCTGGACATCCTCCGCGCGTTGGCGCCGCACCTGACCCACGGATTTCAGGCGGTCGCGGCGACCGAATATGTCGCACGGTTCGGACTGGACGATTTCGACCGGTCGATGGACGCGCTGGCCGATCTGACGCGCTTCGGCACCGCCGAGTTCGCGATCCGCCCCTTTCTGGCGCTGGACCCCGACCGCGCACTGGCGAAAATGGCCGCGTGGACGGGCAGCGACGACGAGCATGTCCGCCGGCTCGCGAGCGAGGGCAGCCGGCCGCGGCTGCCGTGGGCGGCGCGGGTTCCGGCGTTAAAGGCCGACGCGACCCGCGCGGCGCCGATCCTGGAGGCGCTGAAAGCCGATCCGAGCCTGTATGTCCGCAAATCGGTCGCCAACCATCTGAATGACATCGCCAAGGATCGGCCCGACTGGTTGCTCGATCGGCTGGCCACATGGCCGCAGGACGATCCGCGCACGACCTGGATCATCCGCCACGCGCTGCGCACGCTGATCAAGCAGGGCGATCCGCGCGCGCTGGCACTGATCGGGGTCGGGCATGGGGCTGCGGTCACCGTGACCAGTTTCGCCGTCGATCCCGCGACGGTCTGCTTGGGCGAGCGGATCGCAATCACCGCCGCGCTATCTTCGGATTCCTCGGAAAATCAGCGGCTGGTGGTCGATTATCGCCTTCATTACGCCCGCGCCGGCGGCAAGAGTGCGGCGAAGGTGTTCAAATGGAAGACGTTCTATCTCGCGGCCGGCGGCGCCGTCACACTTCGCATCAGCCAGACGATCCGCGATTTCAGCACCCGCCTTCATCATGCGGGTCGCCACGATATCGAGTTGATCGTCAACGGCCGCACGATGGGAACCGGCGGGTTCGAGCTGTTGACGGACGGTGAGTAGGGACGAAGCAGCTAGCGTTTGTCCAAATTAGGTGGATTCAGAAAGGCCGTTTGTCCTGAGGAGGGACTGAGCCTTGGCGAAGCCTGTCCTGAGCGCCTGCAAGGCAGTCGAAGGGACCCGTCTCGAAGGACGCAGCGCCAGCGTCCTTCGAGACGCCATTTCGACAAGCTCAATGGCTCCTCAGGACAAACGGTTCAACTCTGCCAGCGGATACATCGAGAGGCGAAGACTCCAAGTCAGCGGCTTGCAGGCGGCGGCCAGGCTCTCGGTCTTCCAGACCGCGCGCGCGCCGATGAAGCGATCGGTCGAGATCACCGCGTCGACCAGCCGTCGATGTCGCGCCGCTCGCCGTCGTCGATCGACACCTCGAGCCGATGTCGGCATAGTGCCTGCGGTCGTCGACCGGACCGCGCAGGCTGTCGGCATCGGCGGCGATGCTCGCGTATGCGCGACGGTCATGAAGTCGCGCCACATCGGCGCCGCGTTGTGACCGCCGGTCACGCCGTTCATGCGGCTTGTTGTCGTCGTTGCCGATCCATACCCCGACGACCAGCCCGTTGGCATAGCCGACGAACAACGCGTCGCGATTGTCCTGGGTGGTCCCGGTCTTGCCGAAATTCGCCTGCGGCAGTCGCGCCGCCCGCCCGGTGCCGCGATTGACCGCGGCGCGCAGCATCTGTTCGATGTCGTCATGGACGCGCGAGCGGAAACGACTGGGCCCCGAGATGAAATTTTCGAACCAGCCCTTTTCCTCGGCCGGAAACGCGTGCGGGACGACCGGATAGCTGTTGGCGGCGACCGCGGCGTAAGCCGCGGTCAGTTCGAGCAACGTCATGCTGGAGGCTGCCCAGCGCCAGGCTGGGATCGCCTTCGGTGAACGGCTGCGGCGCAAGATCGCGCGCCATGTCGATGACCTTGTCGTCGCCGACTTCGCGGAGCAACCGCACCGCCGCGACATTGCTCGACGAGGCAAACGCGTCTTCGAGCGAGATCGATTTCGAATAGGCGCCGCCCGAATTTTTCGGGCGATAGGATCCGGTATCGATCGGCCCGTTGTCGATCATGTCTTCGGGATCCCATCCGTCGCGCAGCGCGGCCAGATAGACGAACAATTTGAAGGTCGAGCCCGGTTGCCGCCGCGCCTGCGTCACCCGGTTGAACGGCGACGCCGCATAGTCGCGGCCGCCGACCATTGCGACGACTTCGCCATTCGGGCGCATCGCGATCAGCGCGACCTGCGCCTTGCCGACCCCGGCGCGGCCGGTCACACGCCGCGCCACCGCTTGCAGACGGGCATCGAGCGTCGTCTTGATCGTCTGGCGCGAATAGCCGACATCGCTGAGCTTGCGCGCCGCGGGCAGCGCCCAGTCGGCAAAATAGGTCCCCGTGGGCAGCGTGTTGCGTGAGCGCACATCGATCCGCGGGGTGCGGATCGCCCGCGCCTCTGCCGCGGTGATATACCCCTCGTCGGCCATTGCTCCGACCACCAGCTTCATGCGGTTTGCCGCGAGATCGGGGTTCTTGGTCGGCGCGAGCCGCGATGGCGCCTGCACCAGTCCCGCCAGCATCGCGGCCTGCGCGGGGGTCAGTTTTTCGGGCTGGCGATAGAAATAATGCATCGACGCGGCGCGCAGACCATAAGTGTTGTCGCCGAAATAGGCGTTGGACAGATAGCGTTCGAGGATCTCGTCCTTCGACAGCCACGCTTCGAGCCAGAACGCGATCAGCGCCTCGCGCGCCTTGCGCCCCAGCGTCCGTTTCGGGGTGAGGAAGGTGAATTTGGCCAGCTGCTGGGTGATCGTGCTGCCGCCCTGCGTCCGCCCGCCGGTGACGTTGCTCCACACCGCGCGCGCGATGCTGCGCGGATCGACCCCCCAATGGCTGTAAAAGCGCCGGTCCTCGATCGCCAGGAAGGCGCCTTTGACATGCTTGGGCAGCTCGCTGGCCTTGACCGGCCTGTCGACGATCGCCCCGATGCGCGCGATCGGCGTGCCGTCGGCGGCGAGCAGGGTGATCTGCGGCGGGGCGATCGGCTCGAGCGATTTCGACAGCGGCGCGGTGAGCGCCAGCCAGCCGAACGAGCAGGATGCAAAGGATGCAGAACACAGCAAAGCCGCGCTGAGATCCGAGCGCTTCAGCCACCAGCGCTTGCCGCGGGTCTGGAACCGCCGGCGGCGGCGCGCCGGGAACCGGGGCGGCCGGCGTTGCGACGAGCGCTGGGTCGAGGCCAGCGGATTTACGGAACCAGGTCATGCTTGATCGCCGTATTATAATCCCAACACAGCATAAGCAAATGGCTTTGTGTCGCCGCCCGCATGGCGCCGCGATTGCGTTCGGGGCCGGTTCTGATAATCCGGACCGCGGATCGGGGGGATCATGACACAAGAGGCGGATTGGTCGGCGGTGCAGAGGCTGTTCGATCGGTTGATCGACTTGCCCCCCGACGAACAGGATCGACAGCTCGATCGGTCCGACGCACCCGCCCATGTCGTAGCAAAAGTCCGGGCGATGCTGCCGGCGCCCGCCGCGTGCTGGCGCTGCTCGACGGCGGCGCGCCCTCGCTGACCGGCGACCGGCAGACCGCCGACGATTTCGCCTCGCTGGCGACCGGCACGATCATCGGCGAATTTGCGATCGACGCCTATCTGGGCCGCGGCGGCATGGGCGAGGTTTATCTGGCGCACCGCACGACGGCCGATTTCGTCCAGAAGGTCGCGATCAAATTGCTGCGCACCGAAGCGTCCGATCGCGCCCAGCTGTTCGCGCGCGAGCGCCGGCTGCTCGCCGGGCTGAATCACCCGAATATCGCGCGGCTGATCGACGGCGGGGTCGCCGCCGACGGCCGGCCCTATATGGTGATGGATTACATCGACGGCCAGTCGATCGACGCGTTTGTCGGTGAACATCAGACCGACCTGCCGACCCGGCTGAAGCTGTTTCGCGACATTTGCGCCGCGGTGGCCTATGCCCACGCGCATCTGGTCGTGCACCGCGACCTGAAACCGTCGAATATCATGATCGATGACGAGGGTTCGGTGAAACTGCTCGATTTCGGGATCGCCAAGCTGATCGACGGCGACCTGCCGTCCGCCGACACGACGCAGGCGATGCTGACGCCCGATTATGCCGCCCCCGAACAATTGGGCGGCGAGCAGGTTACCGTCGCGACCGACATCTATGCGCTGGGCGCGGTGCTGTTCCAGTTGCTGACCGGCGCATCGCCGTGGCAGCAGGCCAGCGGATCGGTGCCGACGATGGTTCGCCGCATCCTGCGCGAGGATGTCCCGCTGCCGAGCAGGATCGCGGCGCGCGGCGACGGTGCGGTTCGCGCGCGCGCGATCAGCGGCGACCTCGATGTCTCGGCCTTGAAAGCGATGCGCTCGATCCGGCGCCGGTCAGGCAGCGGCTTGGCCAGCTCGACGTACCAATCGCAGAACTGGTTCCAGATGAAGCGGTAGAGGCCGTTCGCGGTCTCATCGAAGCCGCAGCCGTCCAGCGCCGCGGTGACCGCGGCGGCCGTGCGCTGATGCGGCGCTGCTGCTCGGGATGGGCGGGATCGTCTGGCAATCGCACCAGACCGCGATCGAACGCGATCTGGCGCAGGACGCGGCGAAGCGTTCGGAATCGATCAACCAGATGTTGCAGGTCATGCTGCGCGACACCGCCGAATCCGATGTCGGCGAAAGCGTGACGGTCAAGCAGATGCTCGATTCGACGGCGGACCGCGTGGTGAACTCGGTCGATACCAGCGCGGAGTCGGCGACGCTGATATCGACGCTGTTCGACCTTTACATCAACCTGGAGGATGCCGTCGGCGCCGACACGCTGATCACCAAGGCGCTGGCCCGCGGGATCGGCAAGGACGACCGGGTGGCGACGGCGCAACTCAAAATTCGCGCCGCAGCCTCGGCCGCCTCGTCGGGCAAAACCGACCAGATGGCGCCGCTGATCGATGCCGCGGAACCGGTGTTTCGCACCGACCCGGTGCGGTTTCGCCGCGAGCTGGTCGACGTCAATTTGACCCGCGCCCAGCTTTGGCGGCGCACCGGGCGGATCGACGATGCGATCGCTTTGCTGAAACCGACCTTGACCGACGCCGACATCGCCTATGCCGATAATTATCGCGATCGCATGACGGTCTACAACAATCTCCTCGCCTATATGATCGAGGCGAACCAGATCGACGCGATGCCCGAAATCTTTGCCCGGGCGGACCGGATTACCGCGGAAAACCGGCAGGAAGACAGCACGCTGGCGCTGGCGATGGAACAGCTCAAAGGCGCGCGCTTTGCCAAGCTGGAACAACCCGCGCGCGCCGAGCCGATATTGGAGCGGGTCGTGGCGCGGCGCCGCGCCGTATTCGGCCGGTCTGCGGGCCTTGCGGTCGACCTGTTTCAACTCGGCCGCGTGAAGGCCGCGCTGGGCAAGCATAAGGAAGCCAGCCTGTTGCTGGCCGAGGCATGGCCGATTGCGAACGAAAAGCTGAGCCCGGCCGCCCAGCCGACCATTATCATCGGGGCGACATTGGCTGAAGCGCTGGCTGAAACGGGCGATACGCGGCAAGCATTTCGCATATTGGGCGAGCTCGACACGATCTTGAAAGACATGCCGGTCAGCATGACCCACGCCGTCGTCGAACGCGCGCGCGCCCTGACGCTGTTGAAATCCGGGCAGCTGGCCGGCGCCAAAGCCGCCACAGACCGGTCCGAAGCCATTTTCAAGGCGAATGGGCCGGCGGCCGCATCCTTTCTGAAGAGTTTTCCGGCGTTCCGGAAACGACTGGCGGCGGGCGGTTAGGCCGCCAGCATTTCGACATGGATCCAGGCGCGCGCCTGCACCCACCAGCGCCGCACTGTGCGGTCCGACACGCCAAGCACTTCGGCGGTTTCCTTTTCATCGAGGCCGGCGAAAAAGCGGCAGTCGACGACCTTCGCCAGATTGGCGTCGACGTCGGCGAGCGCTTTGAGCGCATCGCCCAGTTTGACGATTTCGCCGTCTTCGGGAACCGCGGCGGCCATGGAATCGAGGCTTTGCGTAAAGCTGTACGTGGGCGCATCGCGTTTCGACGCCATCCGCGCCCGCGCCGCGTCGATCAAGATATGGCGGATCGCGGTCGCCGCGCAGCCCAGAAAATGCGCTTCGCTTTCCCAGCCGTCGCGGCGCTGCAATTTGACATAGGCTTCGTTGATCAGCGCGGTGGGTTGCAGCGTTTGCGGCCCGCCGGCCCGAAAATGCTCGCGGCGCGCGATCACCCGCAGCTCGCTGTAGAGCGTCGCCATCAACTCGTCGGCGCCGCCGGGAAACGGGTTTGCGGGACCGGGATCCGGATCGATCGACTTTCTCCCTCTTGCCGCGCCGCCCACCGGACCCGCGGATTCATGCGGGCCGGTCAACGCTTTGGCAAGTGGGAAAGAAAGTCCGATATCGGGATTCGGCGCGGCCCGTTAGATCAGGCGCCCAGCTGGCGGGCCAGCGCGGTCGCCTGATCCTTCGACGACGGGCTGCTGGGCAGCGTGATGATCGCGAATTTATCATCGCCGATGAACACATTCATCGCGTCGATCTTACCGACCCAGAACGCCGATTTTCCAAGTCCCTCGATAGTTTCGACGTCGCCGCCGAAGGCGGCGATCGTCTCGTCCCGACGTTTCGCGCGCCAAGGTCATCGCTTCGGGGGTGTTGTCGTCGATCGGCGACCAGCGCAGCAGGACCGACGCGCGGCTGCCGTCTTCCATGATATAGCTGCATTCGGACGTCGTCGCATCGCTGCCGCCGCTGCTTTCATGGACAAGGCCGAGGCTGGCCTCTGCGACCGGCTTACCGGTCGTCGCGGCCATCTTGGCTTTGTCGACGACCGAACATGCGTCGGCGGCATTCCATCCTTTGGGTGCGGCAACGCCACTGGCAGTTTCGGCCTGCTCGCCCGGCTTGGCGGAATCGGTGCTTCCCCCACAGCTCGCCAAGGTCAGCGAGCTGGCGAGAAGCGCGACAAATGGCAATGTCTTCATGATGATCGGTCCTTTACAAAAAGCGCAGAACAAACTTTTGGGGATCAACCGCACGAGCCCGCCCGATTGCTGGTCCGTTCGGCCTTGTAGTAATCGAAATAGCCTTCGCCGAGCGCGGGGTCGGTGTTGCGGCCGATGCCGACCAATATCTTGCCGTTGGCGCTCATGCCGAAATAGGCGCGATGCTCGATCGGCGATCCGTCGAGCCCTTCCTCGACCATGCTGAGGATCATCGTCCGCCCCTTGATGACGCCGTCGACCCGGCCGTTCAGATATTCGTAGCAGCCGGTGACCCGGTCGCCCTGCTGCGTCAGGTAAAGCGCGCCCCAGCCGCTGGTTCCTTCGTAACTGCCGGTAACGTTGGGCATCTTGGCGGTCGCGGTCAATGCCCGGCCATAGCCATGAAAACCGGTCAGCGCCGAATATTCGTCGCCGATATGATTGCTGACGACGGTCAGCCGCACCCAGCGCCCCACAGGCAGAAATTCGGGATCGAAAGAAAAGCTCTGATTGTTCTTGAGCCGCTGCAAATTGACCGACATCACCGTTTCGAAACCGCTGGTCGACGAGGTGTCGGACACTTCGACGGTGACCGCGCGCACCGCCTCGACATCGCGATTGAGCGGACCGGTATCGAACGAAATGCGGTCGAGTTCGGTGCGTTCGGGCAGTTCGAGGACGAAGACCGGGGTGGGTGACGACCGGCCCGTCCAGTCGGTCGCCGTATATCCGTCGATCAGATTGAGCGGGCTGCTGTCCATCTGGCTGAGTTCGACGTCGTCGGGCACCTGGACCAGGCGCGCACCCTCGGCATAAGCGAACAGGTCGGGCCCTGCGGCGCCCTTTGCGCCGGCCGCGCCGGGGCCGGCAACCAGCGCAGCGGTGGCCAGCAACAGCGCCGAAAATTTGCGGAAACTTGTCATGCGGACGATCCTTTCAATCCGGGATTCGAGACGATCTTCGGGTGGCTTGCGACCTATTTGGGTTTCTTCTTTTTCTGGGTGACGGCGATCAGATCGCGAACCAGCGACACCGGGTCCGCGTCGGAGGCCGCCGGCGCCCCGCCGGCCGCGCCGCCCTTGCCGATCACCGTGCGGGCAATCGCCTCGGCGTCCTGAATCTGCCGCGCGCCCTTGGCCCCCAGCACGCCGCCCGCCAGATCGGCGACGCTGCGGTCGCCGATCGACTGCGACGCGGCGCGATAGCCGGGGTCGGCGGCATAAGGATCGGTCTGGTCATAACCATCGCCGGCCGCCGGGTCGGCATAGGGGTCGGTGACCGGGTCTTCGGCCGCGAACTGGGCCTGAACCGGCGATGCGGAAAACACCGCGGCGTTCGCGATGACGAATGCTATCTTTAGCGACAGGCGCATGTTGCTCACTCCCTCCAAGCGGCGCGGCGACAGATATTCGGCGCCGGCATATGGTTAGACGGCGATGCGCCGCGAAAGCGGACATCGCGGCGCAGTTTATTTTGGGGAGGGCGGCGGACGTCGCCCTCCCCGGCCGCTACCGTATTGGCTTGGGCTGCTTCAGCCCCTTGGTCTGCTTGGCGACGGCGGCGGCGTCCGCCAGCGTTTCGCGCAGCGCGGAATCGTCGACTTCCTTGCGGAACTTGGGGACGAATTCCTTGTTGACCATCTGGTTGATCGCCGTGGTCCCAAGGCTGGGGTTCGCCCTGCCGATCTCCGCCCCGCGCGCGCCCATCTGGCCCGCCAAAGCTGTGACATTGTCGAAGCAGAGGCTGTCCCGGCACTGTTTCGTCCAGATCGCCTGCGCCAGGATGCCCATCGCGTTCGACAGCTCGCCCGATTTGCGCGCCTGTGCGTCGGCGATATAGGTCTTGGCGCGCTTGGTGGCTTCGACGAAGAACGGGGTCATCGACTGGAACAGCGCATTCGTGTCGCCGCTCGGATTATCGGCGTCCTTCTTTTTCCCTTCAAAGATCACGCTATTCTGGGCCAGCCTGACCCCGAACCGGCAGGTTTCGTCGATGCATTTCGGCAGATAGAGTTTCTCGAAATCCAGCCCCCATTGCTCGACTTTGCCAAGGAACACCGACTGGGCACCGTTCGGCGTGAAACGGAATTCGTGCGAGCACACCGTCCCTTCGTGACATTCGAATTTCAGCCCGTCCGACGGCACGGTCACGGCCAATTGCGGGAACCAGACCGGCCAGTCGACCTTTGCCCCCCAGACCGCCAGATCGATGAACAGCCGCGCGTTCAGGCCCGGGGTCAGCGTGAACTGGATGCCATATTGCGGGTTGCCGATGAGGAATTCGCTCGCACCGTTTTTCAACGCGAGCGGCACCGACGTCGTCCCCGCCGACAAGATCGTGGCCTTGTTACCGGCGAACTTGTCGGTCAGCGTCAGCGACAGCAGCGTCGAATCCATCCGGATGTCGACCGCCGGGAAAACCTGCGCACCGATCACCCCGAAATTCCCCCGGCCGCCGAGCAGGTCGAGCTGTTCGAGAATGAACGGCGCCGATGGACCCGGGACGCCGGGCTGCGGCGGCGTGAACTGGCCATTGGCGAAATCGCCGGGCAACAAGGTGGTCAGGTCGTAGTCGAGCAACGGAATATCGATCGGGCCGATCTGCCCGATGACCGGCAGCTTGGCGGCAACGCCGGCGTGGGCGTTGAAGCCGGCGACCAGTTCTTTGCCACCATAGATGCGATTGGCGGGCAGTCCGGTCGAGGCATAATCGGCCGCGCTGCCGTTGATCGTCGCGATCTGCGTCGTCACCGTCCCGCTCTGCGCGCCGTTTTTCAGCGCATAATCATAGGTGCCGCTCAGCTGGATCGGAAAGCGCAGCCCGAATTGATAGCCAAAGCCCGCCGACACCTTGGCATAATAGGTTTTTTTGCAGCCGACGAGGCACCAGCTGATCGTCGTCTGGACCCCCTGGCTCCATTCGAAATCGCGCCCCAGCGTAAATCCGGCCAGGTAATTGTAGGTGCCGATCGGATAGGAGGCGCTGACGTCCTCGACCTTTGGCGGCGGCGGCGGCGCGGGTGTCGCCGGTTCCTGCGGCGGCGCATCGGTGGGAACATAGAAAACCTGTTCGATCAGGTTTTCCCCACTGTTGATCAATTCGCCGGCAAGCGAGCTGTCGTCCAGCGCCTCGAGCCGTGCGACCTCGGCATCGCCGACCGCCGCGACCAGTTCGGCACGCCCCGCCGGGTCGGCGAGCTGGCCGCGAAACTGCGCGATCTGCTGGTCGATATCCTGCCCGACCTGATTGCGTTCCGCCCTGGCCTGCGCCAGCGCCTGCGCCCGCTTGATGGGGTCGCGGACGAAGCGGAGGCTGCCGGCCCGGGCGTAGCTGCTGTCGATTTCGGCCGTGGTCGAACGGGTGAAACAGGAGACCCCCGTTGCTGCGATCCGGGCACGATTGCGTTCGCTGCTGCACGCGCCGGATTTGAAGCTGTAGGACAGGAAGTCGCGTACGACGACGCCTTTGCCAACTTCGAAAGCCGTCAACTGCCCGGGCCGCACATCGACCAGGTCGGGAATGTCGCCCAGGCGATCGGCGACGTTGACCAGCGCCTTGGGGTTGTCGAGCAGCTTGCGGAAATCGAGCCGCGCCTTGCCGACCTTGATCGTCGGATTGGCGCGCAACTGGGCGCCCGACATCTGCCGAACGACGGGCAATGTCTTGATCATGTCGCCGAAACCGCCGCGCCGTAGAGTCACCGACCCCGCCAATGGCAGCGTTTGACCGTCGGCAGGCGGAATAATTTCGGTCGCAAGGACTTTCACCATTGCGCCCGGACGCGGGCGCACCGGGATCAGTGGCCGCCGTTCGGGCGGTGCTGCGACCGCCGACTGCGGCCCATCCTCGCCCTGCGCTTCGTCGGACGTCGTGATCACCGGCGGGCGCCGCCGCCGCCCTCTCCGGTGGGGGGCGCGGTGATGACGGGAGGACGCCGGCGAACCTCGCCCGATTGGTCGTCGGACGTGGTGATCACCGGCGGGCGGCGCCGCGGCGCAACGGGCGCCCGGTCCTCGCCCGCTTCCGGCGGCGGCGCGGTGATCACCGGCATCCGCCGCCGCGGCGTCGCTTCGACGGGGATCGGCGGGGCGTCGCGTTCGGGCGAGGTGATAACCGGCGTGCGGCGGATTTGCCGCGTATCGGGCGCGGCTTCCGGCGGCGACGTGGTCACTATGGGCGGCACCCGGCGGATTTGGCGGGGCGGACGCGGCGGCGGCGGCGCGGTCGTGCCTTCGGCCGAATCGACGCGAACCGCATCCTCGTTGGGTTCGGGCGCGGGATCGCGCGCCGGGGCGGGCGCCGGCGTCGGCACCATGATCCGGGGAGGAAACCGCCGCGGTGGATCCTGGGCAGCCGCCGTCCCGCAGGTCAGGGCGAAAAGAGCGGCCAAGGCGATCGTGCTGCCGGTACGCAGGAAAAGCGGATTGGTCATGACATCCCTCCAGACCAGACGGCGCGGCGCGATGTCGATGACAGACGCCGGCGTCGTTTCGTGGCTGAAGGGAAAGACGGGGACGGGAGCCGAAAGCGGACACCCGCGGTGAAATATTTCGCCGCGCGGCGCTTTGCGAGATCAGCGAGACGGAAAGCTCAGTCGGACCAGCCCTTTTGGCGCGCTTCGCGCTCGGCCGCCGCATCGAACGGGTCGCCCGCCATCATCGCCGCCGCGTCGTCCGCCAGCGCACCCGACGATGCTTGACGATAATCGCTGTTCGGCTGCCCGCCCATAACGCGTTCGAGCGCCCAGCGGTCGGCGTCGCGGCACCCTATGCCGGCCAGATCGCGGCCCTCGAAGCTGCGGCAGGTGCGGCCCTGCCGGTCGCGGAAACTCAGCCCGATCCGCACCGCGGCATCGGCCGGCTGGTTCGAGGCGAGCTGGGTATCGAGCACCTCGGCGAGCGAGCCCGGGGCAATGAGCGTGGCCGCTCGCGCTGGTCACGTCCGGTGCCGGCACCCACGGCCGCAGGCCGATCGTCAGCCCCAGCACGAGCGACGCGGCGATCGCGCCCCAATGGGCCGGCGCAAAGCGCGCCCGCTTTGCTTCGCGGCGCTCGGACAGGCTGGCATCGATTTTCGGGTCGATTAGCAGCGCGCGCAGCCGTTCGGGCACGGCCTCTTCCGCCACCGGTGCATAATGCGCCGACAGCCGCGCCTTCAACGCTTGGTGACGCGCGATTTCGGCGGCCAGCGTGCGATCATGTTCGGCTTCGCGTTCGATCCGTCGCGCCGTCAGGTCATCGAGTTCGCCGTCGACAAAGGCGGCGATGGTGGCGGGGTCGAAACTCATGCTGCCTCTCCCAAATAATGCATCAGCGTTTCGCGTCCGCGCGCCAGCCGCGACGTCACGGTGCCGATCGGCACCTCCAAAATCTCCGCCGCCTCGCGGTAAGCATAGCCTTCGACCAGGACCAGCATCACCACTTCGCGCTGTTCGTCGGGCAGCCGCGCCATCGCACCGTCGACATCGCCGCGCACCGTATCGGCCTCGACCTGTGCCGCGCCATCGCCGGCGACTTGAAACGCGGCGTCGTCGATCGGCATATGCACGCCGCGACGGCCGGCGGCGCGGCGTTCATCGATCCACAGGTTGCGGGTAATGCGGTACATCCAGCTATCCAGTCTCGTTCCTTGTTGCCACTGGGCCTGCGATTTCAGCGCCCGTTCGATCGCCGCCTGACACAAATCGTCGGCATCGCTGGCGTCACGCGTCAGCCCCCGCGCAAAACGGCGCAGGCGGGGCAACAGCTCGACCAGTTGATCTTCGAAGCGCATCTTCGCCTTTTCATTCGTTCGCGGAAGAAACGACAGGCTATTATCGTTTCTTCCGCATCCTGCTAAATTTTTCGGGAACCGTCCGCTGGATGGACCGATATGGGACTGAAGATGCGACTTTGGACGACAATATTGGCGGCTTTCTGCCTTGTGCTCGCGGCGACCGATCAGCGCGTCGCGGCGCAGGTCGGCCTGCCGCAAGTGCAATTGCCCGACGCGGCGCGCGCACTGCCGACGCTGCCCGACATCGCCGCGCAGCCATTGATCGCGGTCGGTGCGCGGCTGAGCCAAGTCCGGCTCGACCGTATTGCAACCCTGATGCGCGGCAACCGCGAGAGCATCGACCTCGACGAGCGCGGCGAACCCGCGGTGCGCGGCGTCCTGATCGCGAGCGGGGTCGATGCCGCCATGATCGCGCGCGCCGACAAGCAGGGCTTTGCGCTGATCGACCGCGAGCGCATCTGGGCCATTCCCGAAGACGTGCGACCAGGACAAGCCCGAGGTCCGCGCCAAGCTCAAGCAGCTGGCCAAGCTGCTGGACATGCCGCAGGCCGATCTGCTGAAGAAGCTGGCGGACGAGGACAAGACCTTTGGCGGGCGGCGCCCTGCCACACGCCGCGCTCGCGACCGCAACCGGCGGCGGCGACGGCGGCGCAAGCCTAGGCCTGATCGACGGCGGCGTCGTGGCGCATCCCGCGTTGGCCGGACGCGTCGAGCAGCGCGGTTTCGCAAAGGGCGCCCCGTCGGCGAGCCGCCACGGCACCGCCGTTGCCTCGCTGCTGATCGGCACCGGTGCGATCCGCGGCGCGGCGCCGGGGCAAAGACTGCTCGCCGCCGACGTCTATGGCACCGACGCGGCGGGCGGCAACGCCAGCGCCATCGCCCGGGCGCTCGGCTGGCTGGTGCAAAGCGGGGTCGCGGTGACGACGATCAGCCTGGTCGGTCCCGACAACAAGCTGCTGGCGGCGGCGGTCGCGCGGGCGCAACAGCGCGGCATGTTGATCGTCGCGGCGGTCGGCAACGACGGCCCCGCCGCGCCGCCCGCCTACCCCGCATCCTATCGCGGCGTGTTGGCGGTGACCGGCGTCGATGCGAAAGGACGCGCGCTGCCCGAGGCGGGCCGCGCGCTGCATGTCGATTTCGCGGCGCCCGGCGACAACGTGCTCGCTGCGACCGGTGCTGTCAGCACCGATCGCTTGCGCGGCACGTCGTTCGCGGCGCCACTCGTCGCGGGACGGCTCGTGCGCCTTTATCCCGCGCCGGCGATCGACCGGATCGGTGCCGCCATCGCCGCACTCGTCATGGAAGCCCGCGATCTCGGCAAACCGGGCCGCGACAAAGTCTATGGACATGGCCTGATTTGCGGCACGTGCGGCGGCCGCATGACCGCGTTTCCAGATTCGATCGGAATAAAATCGACGGCCCATCGTTCTCTCCTCAGGCCCACGTCTTCGGGCCGCAGATTCGAGCAGATCAATGCGCAGAATCGCATTCTCATTTCGGCCGCCGCGCTCGCCGCGTCGGCCATGATTGTCTCGGCACCGGCCTCGGCGCAGCTGCTTGGCGCTAGCAGCGCCTCGGCGGCGACCTCGACGGCGGACCTGGGTGGCGGCCCGGCGGTCGCTCGGCATCCGACCAAGGTCGCATGCGGCGGCACCCTCGGCTCTGCTCGGGCGATCTGACTGGATCAGGACGCGGCGACGCCAATGTCGACCGCCGATCGGGCCGCGTGCAGGGCAAGGGCAACGCCGATGCGAACGGCAGGGGTTCGCTCGACGGCACCGGCAACCTGCTGGGCAACGGCATCGGCGGCAACGCCAATGGATCGGGCGGCGCGGCCGGCAACGGCAGCCTCGACGCACAAGCCGTCGGCACCGACTTTGTGGGTCAGACCACGCGCGGCGCGGTCGGCACGGTCCGGGGCACCGCCTCGACCGCGACCGGCACCGCGAGCGGCGCGGTCGGGACTGTCCGCGATCGGGCCGGCGGCGCGCTGTCAGGCGTCTCAGGCAGCGCCAGCGGCGCTGGCTCGATCGCGGGCGGCTTTCAGGGCAGCCTTGGCCAGCTGGCTGCCGCCGGTAGCGGCGCCGCCAATGGCGCCGGCATGTTCGCGGTCGAGCCCGGCATGGCGGTCACCGACGCGCGCGGCAAGGTCATCGGTTATGTCCAGGAGGTGCGCCAGACCGGCCGCGGCGTCGTGCAGGCGGTGACGGTCGAGGTCGGCGATCGCGTCGCGACCCTTCCCGCCGCCAGCTTTGCCGGCTCGGGCGACGTCCTGGTCACCGGCATGACCAAAGGTCAGCTCAAAAAGACGGCCGAACAACAGGAAGATGCGGGCACCCCGCCCGCGAGCGAACCCGCCCCGCAGGCAGCGCAACCGGCGAATAGCGCCGCAGGCGGCAACACCCGCGCCGAGTGACGATTTTTCCGACGACGGAAATGCGCCGGCTCTCGGGCCGGCGCATTTTTTTGGGCTCGGAACGATTCCTGCGACAGCGGAAACCGCTGCGTCAGGCACTGAACCCCGAACCGGCGATGCCGGTCAGCACCTCGCTGTTGTGGCCGAAATGGATCTTCATCGCTTCGTCCGCCTCGGCGGGACGGCGATCGAGAATGGCGCGCGCGATCCTGGCATAGCTCATGACATGCTGCGTGCGCTGCGCATCCGTACGCAGCGGTTCGACCTGGGCCCGGTAAAGATAGGTCCGCTCAAGCGTCATGATGCGCGCAAGTTCGCGGTTGCGGCCGATATCGAGCATCGTGTCGTAAAAGCTCTGGCGGTCGTCGAAATACTCGGCCCCGTGGCCATTGGCGCCAGAGACGACAATCCTCGCGGCCACGTCGTTCATCCGCTTTTGGTCGGCTTTCGATCTGCAATGAAGTGCGGCCAGCCGCGCGGCGAGCCGGAACAACGGCTCAAGCGCCTGCAACAGATCGAGGACCGCAGCGACATCGAGCTGACCGATCGAGGCGCCGCGATGCGGATTCCAGACGACGATCCCCGCCGCTTCCAACAGTTTGAGCCCCTCCCGCACCGGTCCGCGGCTGACCCCGAGCCTTGCCGCGAGATCGGGCTCGACAAGATTTTGGCCGGGAACGAAGGCCCCGGTGCGCAGTCCCTGAATGATCGCGTTATAGACCTGATCGGCCGCGTTCGGCGGGCGTCCGTTGGCCCGTTTGGCACTACCGGTGTTGGCCGCTGCCTTTTCAGCCGGCGTCGATTTGTCCCGCATCAATACTACCCTGGCTATCCCGTGTCGCGGCATCGCCCGACGACGATACCGCGCAAGGTTTATGCGCTCACCGGGTCCAAGTCCATCGGCGCGCTTTAGGGTCCTGACCCTAGATCGCGACCGCGATCTTGCCCAAGTGGGCGCCCGTCAGTTGATAGCGAAAAGCGTCGCCCAGTTGTTCCAGCGGAAAGCTGCGGTCGATTATCGGCCGAATGCCGTGGTGTTCGACAAAGGCCACGAGTTCGCGCAAATGGGCCACGCTGCCGACCGCCATGCCGCCGACGATGATATGGCGCATGACGACATCGCGGAGCGGCAGTTCGGGCACCGCATTGCCCGTCGATCCGACCACCATCACCAGGTAATCCGTGCGGCAGGCCGCGACCGACTGGGCGCTGGAAGACTGGCCGCCGACCTCGAGCGCCAGATCGACGCCGCGGCCGCCGGTCAGCGCGCGCGCCGCCGCGCCCCATTCGGCCGTCTCGCGGTAATTGATCAGATGGTCGGCACCGAGTTCGGACAGCCGGGCAAGCTTGTTGTTCGACGACGATGTCATGATCGTGGTGATACCCAGCGCCTTGGCGAGCTGGAGCGCATAGACCGACAGGCCGCCCGAGCCGGGCAGCAGCACGACGTCATCGATGCCTAGATTGCCCTCGACCTTCAACGCGCGCCAAGCGGTCAGCCCGGCGCACGGCAAGGTCGCCGCTGCTTCGAAACTCCATCCGGTCGGTATAGGCACCAGCGAGTTGGCCGGAACGGCGACATATTCGGCGGCGAACCCATCGACATTTTCGCCGGAGATCGCGTCGTTGTTGCGCGCCGTCGGGACGCCGTCGAGCCAGTGCGGAAAAAACGCCCCCATCACATGGTCGCCTACCCCGATACCCGTCACGTTCGGCCCCAGCGCGGCGACCTCGCCGGCTCCGTCGGACATCGGGACGCGCCCCGCTGGCTGGGGGATATGGCCCGCAACCACCAGATAATCGTGATAGTTGAGCGAGGTGGCGCGAACGCGAACGAGCGCTTCGCCGAGCCCGGGCACAGGGATCGGTTCCTGCGTGACGGTCAGCGTGTCGAGTGTCGGCCGCACCGGCAACCGCAGGATGCGCCCCATGCCGCTCATGCGCCCGCTCCCGGCGACGCATCGCGTCTGACCAAGCTCTCGGCCCCGTCGAGATGGCTGGCGCCCGCGAGAATGCGGCTGAAGTTCGGCATACCGGTATGCGCCATACCGCCGCCGTCGACGATCAGATTGTGGCCATTGATATAGCTGGCGTCGGATGAGGCGAGAAAGGCGATCGCCGAGGCCACCTCGGACGGTTCGGCCGGACGCCCCAGCGGGAGTCCGTCGGTCCACGCCGCCATGATGGCGGGATTACCGGTCAGTCCGACCGCGAGCGGGGTCGCGGTCAGCCCCGGGCTGACGACATTGACGCGCAGTCCGCGATCGGCCCATTCCATGGCGAGGCTCTTCGACATGTGGATGACGGCGGCTTTCGAGGAATATGCCATAGTCGCCGGCGATCCCGGCGATCGACGCGACATGGACGATATTGCCGCGCGCCTTTTCAATGAACGGCATCGCGGTGCGGCTCGCCCACATCGCCGCCTCGACATCGATCGCCATCACCTCGCGCCAATGCGTCAGATCGATATCGGTGATACGGCCGAACGAGCCGATCCCGGCGTTGTTGACCAGGATGTCGATTACGCCGAAGCGGTCGGCGACGGTGGCGATCAATGTTTCGATTTCCGCGGTGATCAGCATGTCGACCCGATGACCGACGAGACGGTCGCTGCGCAGCGAGGCGGTGAGCGCATCGATCGCATCGGGACGAATATCGGCGATGACGACTGTTGCCCCCTCATCGTGAAGCCGCCGCACCGTGGCCTCGCCGATCCCCGACGCGCCGCCGGTGACGATCGCGACCTTGCCATCGAACCGCCCGCTCATCGCGCGGTATATCCGCCGTCGACGGTGAGCAGCGCGCCGTTGACGAAGGCGGCGCGGTCGCTGAGCAGCCAGCACGCCGCCTGCCCGACGTCCTCGGGCTGACCGAAGCGGCCAACCGAATGGCGTTCGGCCATCGGCGCGACCTGTGCCTCGAACGCCGGATTGCCGAACAGGCGGTCCTCGACCATCGGGGTCAGGATGAGGCCGGGCAGCACCGCGTTGACTCGCACCCCGGTATAGCGCGCTTCGCACGCCGCGGCGCGGGTCAGGCCGATGACGCCATGTTTGGCGGCGACATAATCGCTGGCATAGGGCGCACCGATGATGCCGTCGCCCGACGAATTGTTGACGATCGCCCCGCCCGCCCCTGCCATCGCCTGCGTCTGATATTTCATGCACAGAAAGACGCCGGTCAGGTTGATCCCCATCATCCGCGCCCAGTCGGCGTGGTCGAGATCGGGAACCAGCTTGTTCGCCATTTCGATCCCGGCATTGTTGAACGCGCCGTCGAGCTGGCCAAAGGTTTCGACCACGGCAGCGACGGCAGCAGCGACCGAGCTTTCGTCGGACACGTCGCAGGTCCAGCTCCGCGCGTCGCCACCGATCAGCTCGCGCGTTTCTTCATTGCCGCCCGGATCGACGTCGAACAGCGCGACGCGCGCGCCATCGTCGGCAAAGATACGCGCGGCGGCGCGGCCGATGCCTGATCCGGCGCCGGTGACGATCACGACCTTGCCGTCGAGCAGCGGTTTGGCGCCGCTCATGCCGGGTGGTGGATCGTCTGCGGCACGGTGAATTCGAGCAGGCCGTCCATGCCGTTTTCGGCGCCGATGCCCGATTGCTTGTGCCCCGCGAACGCCGCGAAAGGCGTCAGTCCCTGCGCCGAATTGATCCACACCGTCCCGGTTTCGAGCCGGGCCGCAACCGCGGCGGCGGCGGTGGGGTCGGATGACCAGACCGATCCACCAAGGCCATATTCGGACGCATTGGCGCGCGCGATCACCTCATCGATATCTGAATAGCGCAGTAGCGGCAGCACCGGGCCGAACGCTTCCTCGGCGACGACGCGGGCATCGTCGGGCGGGTTGTCGATCAGGGTCACCGGCATGAAAAAGCCGGCGCCAACTGCGGGCTCGCCGCCGGCCAGAAACCTGTGTCCGGCGCTCTTGCTGTCGGCGATCATCGATTTGACGCGTTCGTACTGCGCGCGGTTCTGGATCGGACCGAGCGCGCTGTCGGGATCGGCGCCGTCGCCGATCCGCACCCGGCCGGCAATATCGACCAATGCCGCCGCCAACTCGTCATAGATGCTGTCATGGACATACATCCGCTTCGCGGCGACGCACACCTGCCCGCTGTTGGTGAAGGCGGCCCAGAACAAGGGTTCGGCGATGTCGGCGACCTTGGCGTCGGGCAGCACGATCGCGGCATCGTTGCCGCCGAGCTCGAGCGTCAGCCGCTTGAGGTTCTGCCGCCGCGCTCGCCATCACCCGGCGACCGGTGGCGGTCGATCCGGTGAAGCTGATCTTGTCGATGTCGCGGTGTTCGGACATCATCGGCCCCAGCGCGTCGCCGCCCGATACGATGTTGAGCACCCCGGGCGGCAGCACACTTTGCAGCAATTCGCCGAGCCGCAGCGTCGCGAGCGGGGTGAAGGGCGAGGGTTTGAGCACCATCGTGTTACCGGTGAGCAATGCCGGACCGATCTTCCAGATCGCCAGCAACACCGGAAAATTCCATGGCACGATCGCACCGACGACGCCCAGCGGGACATGTTTGGTCACGCTGCGCTGCCCCGGCATGTCGTCATTGACCGTCTCGGGCAGCTGCTGGTCCGCCACGACGCCGATCCACCACGCCGCCGCCTGAATTTCGCCGAGCGCCGCTGCGTGCGGCTTGCCCTGTTCGGCGGTGAGCAACCCCTTCAATTCTTCGGCATGCTCGGCGACCAGCGCGCCGATTGCGCAAAGCGCCGCCTGACGTTCGGCATAGGGCTTCGCGCGCCAGCCGGGATAAGCGGCGCGCGCCGCCGCGACCGCCGAGTCGAGCTGGGCGCGCGAACAATCGGGGATGGTCGCGACCACCGCTTCGGTCGCGGGATTGACGACGTCGATCTGGTCGGACGAATTTTCGGGACGGCCGTCGATGGTCATAGTGAAGACGCTGTTGATCATGGATTACTCTCGCAGCAGGGACAGGGCGTCATGGTCGATCACATGGCTGACATGGCGGTCGAGCATGGTGAGGAACATCTGGTCGCCGCGCTCGGTGCGCTGGACGAGCATCGCGGCGCCGACCGCGACATTGATGCCGGCGAAGGTGAAATGGCGGTAATCGGCCTCGAATTCTTCGCGCGAATAGTCCGAAAGGCCTTGGCTCCGCAGCTCGTCCAGATACGCCGCCATCAGCGCGGGTTCGATCGCGCGCCGCGCCTCTGGCGAATAACCGCCGCCGATCAGATAGGCGACGTCGACCGCGCCGCAACCCAGCGCGACCGACTGCCAATCGACCACGACCAGCCGATCGTCGTCAAACAACATGTTGTCGGGGCGGAAATCATTGTGGGTGATGCAGCGCGGCCGCGGGCGCGGGCGATCATAGACGTCATAGCCCTCCGCCAGCGCGTCGCAGACTTCGCGCTGCGCGGCGCTGAGCATCGCATCGTAGCGCGCGCGAAACCCGGGCCACGCACCGCGAAAGACCGCGGCGGTGTAAAAGGGCTGTCCGTGGGCTTCGGTATCGAGCCAGGCGAGATCATCGCCCTCTCCTTGCTCCCAAAAGGCGGCGTGGAGCCGCGCCGCTTCGCGCACCGCACGCTCGGCGTTGCGATCCGACAGCCCCTTGAACTGGTCGCCGGGCGCGGCGGGTGACAGGTCTTCGAGCAGCAGCGCAAAGCCGCCTGCCGCGTCCATCTGGGCGCCGTAGCAGGCCGGAACCGCGATCCGCGCGTCGGCCGCGAGTTCGTGATAGAAACGCACCTCGCGCGCATACAGCGACCAGGCGGCGGCAACCTCGAGGCTGGTCGGATCGGTCGAGGAAAATTTGCCGATCAGCGTCGCGGGCGCGGGGTCGCTGTCCGGCGCATAGGTCAGGCGAAAGCGCGCGGTATCGCCCAATTGCCCGGTGCCGATGCGCTGAACGTCGAGCGAGGCAATCGCGACGCGCATACCGGCCTTGGCCAGCAGCGCCTCGATCCAGGCCGCATCGACCTGTTCGGGACGGGGGACGGCGCAGGCCGCGACAAGTCCGGCGGGCGCAAGGACGATGCTCACTTCAACTCTCCACAAAGCCTGCTTCGACAGGTCTGGCGGTCAGGATGCGGAGGCGTCCGGGCAAAGTCCAATCGGCCTTTGCCGCCGACCTATTGGCGCGCCCGATGGATCGCGCCGATGAAACAATTGGTCTTGCCGCCGCGGCGACGCGAAGACGGAGAGAATATCGGGAGAGGATGAGCATGACCGAAGACCGCACGCAGCGCGCGCTCGCCATATTGGCCGCGATCGGAACCGGGGAAGTTCCGCTGGATCCCTTCACGCCCGATGCGCATTGGTGGTGGAACGGCGGGCTGGATTTGCCGGTGGCCGAGTTTGCCGCATTGCTCGCCGAGCTTCACGGACAAACCGAAAGCGGCATCGCGATCACCCCCGGGCTGATGCCGGTGCCGGCGACAGCGTGATGATCGAGGACGACGTCGGCGGCGCTGGCCGACCGTGTCGCACTGCGACAATCGCTATATCTTGCCTGTTCCACTTTGCCGGCGACGCCATCCGGCCGCAGGCGGTGGAAGCGACTGCGCCGAGCGCGATCCGCGCCGACGGCGGCCAGGCGGCAGTGCTGCGTGTTCGACCTGACGGACGCCGACGCCTCGCGCGCGGCCTGCGAGCGCCTGCTCGAGGCCGGGCCGGTGCAGGTGATCGTCAACAACGCCGGCGTGCACGACGACGCGGTGTTCCCCGGCACTGCGCGCCGAGCAGTGGCACCAGCCGATGATCGACGTGTCGCTGCACGGCTTCTTCCACGTTCGATCGCCAGCCGCTGCTGCTGCCGATGCTGCGCACCCGCGTGGGGCCGTGCGACAGCATGAAGCTGACCATCGGATTGATGAAGGCGTCGCCATGCTCGCCGCTCAGCATCGCGATCCGGCGGCCGGCCAGCGCCTCGCCGGGAATGACGTCCATCGCCGCCAGATCGCTCGCCTCGGGCACCAGCACGCCGATCTTGCGGCGGCACAGCAGGACGCGCTCCAGCACGTCGGGATATTGCACTTCGTTGACGATATGGCCGGTCGGCACGTCGCGCGTGAACTCACCCGGCGCGACGTCGGCGGCAATCCCGAGCAGCAGCGCCGCATCGAGCCGGTCGGTCAACAGGTCGCGGATCTGGTCGGATTGCAGCCGGTTGTCGATCGTGTGGCGGATTTCGGGACGCGCCGCGGCAAAGGCGTCGAGCAATTCGATGCGGTCGGTGAAATCCATCGTGTACATCGCCGCGCCGAGCCGAAACTGCGTGACCGTCGCATGCTGCATCTCTTCGGCGTCGCGGCGCACTTCGTCGGCACCCTCCAGCAGCGCCTCGACCTTTGGCAACAGGCGCGCGCCCTGTTCGGTCAGCGTCACACTGCGCGAGGTGCGGTGAAACAGCAGGAAGCCGAGTATCTGCTCCAGCTCCTTGATCTGGCCCGATACCGTCGGCTGGGTCAGGTGCAGCCGTTCGGCGGCCCGGGTGACCGAGCTTTCGCGGGCAACCGCGGCAAAGCTGCGCAGCAGCTTGAGATCGAGATGGTGCATATCCTCTGACCCGTCGCTCTATCGGCTATGGCTGAACAGCATAGCAGATTGATCGGCGCGGTCTATCGATTCACCGCGAAAGCCGATTGGACGCGGCCCGCCCCGGCTCCCTACCAAGATGCGGAGAGGAGAACCGACGTGGCCGATAAGCTCGCGGACAATATCGACGAGATCATCACCGACCCGGCGACCTATGCCGACGAGGATCTCTATCATCGCACCTTTGCCGATCTGCGCGCGAACGATCCGGTGCACTGGTGCGCGGCGCCGCAATACCAGCCGTTTTGGGCGGTGACGCGCCATGCCGACATCATGCGCGTCGAACTCGACGCGAAAAATTTTCTCAACGAACCGCGCCAGTTTCTCGTCACCATCGACGACCAGAAGATGCTGGAGGAACAGACCGGCGGCAGCAATTTCGCGCGCAATCTGGTTGCGATGGATAACCCCGATCACAAGGCGTATCGCGCGCTGACCGCCGACTGGTTCGGCGCCAAGAGCGTGCGCGCGCTGGAAGAAAAGATCACCGACCTTGCCCGCGAAACTATCGACCGGATGGTTGCAAAGGGTGGCGCTTGCGATTTCGCCAAGGAGATCGCCGCCTGGTATCCGCTGCGCACGATCATGATCGTGCTCGGCGTGCCGCGCGAGGACGAGCCGCTGATGCTGGAACTGTCGCAAAAGGTGTTCGGCGGCAGCGACGCCGACACCGGCGGCGGCGAAGGCATGGCGTCGATGCTGGAGGCGTTCGGCGCCTTCAACCAATATTTCGGCGGCGTCGTCGCCGACCGGCTGACCCATCCGCAGGACGATGTCGCGACCTTGCTGTCGACCGCGACGATCGACGGCGCCCCGATCGGTGAGGCCGAACGCAACGCCTATTTCCTGATCATCGCCGCGGCGGGGCATGACACGACCAGTTCGGCGATCTCGGGCGGGCTGCTCGCGCTGATCCGTAATCCCGACCAGATGGCAAAGCTGCGCGCCAACCCCGACCTGCTGCCGCAAGCGGTCGACGAATTCATCCGCTGGACGACCCCGGTGAAGCATTTCTTCCGCACCGCGGTGGAGGACTGCGACGTCGGTGGACAGGCGGTGAAGGCGGGCGACAGCCTGATGATGTGTTACCCGTCGGCGAACCGCGACGAGACGGCGTTCGACGATCCGATGGCATTTCGCATCGACCGCAAACCCAACCGCCAGCTTGCCTTCGGCTATGGCCCGCATGTCTGCCTCGGCCAGTTTCTCGCCAAGCTGGAAATCCGCATCCTGTTCGCCGAACTGCTGGCGCGGATCGACGACATCGCGCTCGATGGCGATCCGGCGTGGGTGAAGGCGAATTTCGTGTCGGGGCTCAAACGCTTGCCGATCCGCTACCGCGTCTGACCGAAAGCGCCGGTTCGCGGCCGATGACGGAAATCAGTCACGATATTCGCCGGCCATTCGCGTCTAGGACGGCGGGTAATGATCGAACGCTTTCATGTCCTTTCCCGATGGATGGACCGATAGTCCCGATTGGACATGGGCAGCGGAACGGTGTGACACAGTCGATAAATGCCCGTGGCAGCGAAGCCGCGAGGACAGATAAATGTGGGATGGAGGGCCTTATGACGGGATTTCGAGTATTTTCGGCGGCGCTGTTGAGCGCCACGGCGCTGGCTTCGACGCCGGCCTGGGCGCAGACGACGGGCGATGGCGCGCCGGCCGTCGAAGGGGAATCGCAGGGCATCGACGACATCGTCGTGACCGCGAACCGCCGTTCGGAATCGCTGATGAAGGTTCCCGTCGCAGTGTCGGCGATCACCACCGAAGATTTGACGCGGCAGGGCATCACCTCCAGCTTCGATCTCAGCGGATCGGTGCCGTCGCTTCAGGTCACCAGCGCCTTTGGTGAGGCGCAGCCGAACTTTACAATGCGCGGCATCGGCGTCGGCAATGAATATGGCGCGAACCAGGTGTCGCCGGTCGGCGTCTATACCGATGACAATTATCTGAGCGCGCGGACGATGCACGGGCTGCAGCTTTACGATCTGGAGCGGGTCGAGGCGCTGCGCGGGCCGCAGGGCACGCTTTACGGACGCAACACCACCGGCGGCGCGATCAACTTCATCTCGCAGCGCGCCGACCTTTCGCGACGAGGGCGATGATCGAAGCGGGCTATGGCCGGTTCAACGAAGTGCGCGGGCAAGGCGCGATCGAAGGCACGTTAATCGACGACGTCCTCGGCTTTCGCGCCGCGGTCAACTATGTCGAGGCCGACGGCTATGTGAAGAACATCTTCCCGGCCAGCCCGACGCGAACTCCAAGGATCTGATCGCCGGGCGCCTGATCATCCGCGCCAAGCCGAGCGAGAAGCTCGACCTGATGCTGAAATTCACGGGCAGCAAGGGCAAACCGACGCAGGCCGCGGCGTTCCATCGCAACGACGGCACCGGCACCTCGACCTATCTGCGGTCCAACGACAATCTCAGCTTTTTCGAGACCAACCAGCCCGATCTCGGCTTCAACGACGTGAAGAACGCCGGCGTGCAGTTCAACATCAATTACGAACTGACCGACAGCCTCTCGCTCCAGACGCTGAGCGCCTATGACTGGTCGAAGCAGGCGCTGACGCAAGAGGGGTCGGGCACCCCCGTCGTCGGCTTCCTGCAAACCAACTATGGTGACGTGTACAAGCAGTTCAACCAGGAAGTGAAGCTGGCCTATGCGGGCGACAGCACCAATGTGCAGGCCGGCGTCTATTACGGCTGGGACAGCATCAACAATATCGACAAATACCGCCTGGTCAGCACGCTCTATTTCTACCAGCATTATCGGCAAGAGCGGAAAAGCTACGCCGCCTTTGCCCAGATCGATCAGGATATCGGCGAGAATTTCGGCTTCACGCTCGGGCTGCGCTATACCAAGGACAGCAACCGGCATTATGATGCCTATTCGTTCCTGACCGCCTTTGCCGACCCGGCGACCTCGCCGCCGTTCAGCACCTATGATTTCGATCCTGCCGATCCCGACGCCGCCGCGATCACCTTTACCCATGGCAGCATTTCGCCCGCCGGGGTCATCACCCCCGAAGCGGAAAAGCGTCGCAAGAGCAGCCGCCTGACAGGCAAGGTCGGCATCGATTACACCTTCGACAGCGGCACGATGCTTTATGCCAACTTCAGCCGCGGCTATCGCGCCGGGTCGTTCGCCAGCCAGTTCTACGCGGGCAACCCGATCGATTTCGTGCCACCCGAAAAGGTCGATGCTTATGAAGTCGGCGCCAAGACTCGGCTGTTCGACGGCCTCGCCACGCTGACTACCGCAGCGTTCCTGACCAAATACAAGAACCAGCAGCTCAACGAAGTGATCGGCACCACCGGCTTCATCCGCTCGGCGCCGGGTTCGACGATCAAGGGGCTTGAGGCCGAACTGAATATCCGTCCGGTATCGACGCTGACCGCCAATCTGTCGGTCACTTACCTCGATGCGACGTACGACAAACTGACGCTGTCGGGGACCAATCTCGATGGCAACAACCTGCCCAACGCGCCGAAATGGACGATAAACGTCGGCGCCGACTGGAAGATCGCGCCGCTCGGGTCGGGCGAGATCGTCTTCTCGCCGAACCTCGTCTACACGAGCAAGCAGTTCTTCTCGCCGTTCAACAATGAAGGCGGCAACCAGTTCCTCAATTCGCCCGGCCATGTGCTGGCCGATGCGACGCTCGGCTGGGAAGGCGAACAGCTTTCGGTGCGACTGTGGGCGACGAACATCTTCAACAAGAAATATTTCATGTACGGCCTGAACCTGCGCGATGCCTTCGGCTACGACTATCTGCTGCACGCCCCGCCGCGGATGTATGGCGTGACCGCGCGGTATAAATTCTAAGGAAAAAAGGGGAGTGGCCGGTGGAGCCTCGGTTCCGCCGGCTGCCAATTCCCCCTGATGACCGGGACGCGATGACAACGAACGATAACCAGACCGAACACACGACCGGCGGATGCCTGTGCGGACAGGTGCGCTATCACTTCGCGGGGCCTCCCTTCTCACCGCGGCCGTGCGGGTGCCGGCATTGCCAGCGCCAGTCGGGCAGCGCGTTCGGGATCGTGATTGCGGTTCCCGCGGCCGATTTCGATCTGCAAGGCGAAACGCGCACCTTCGACGACAGCAGCGACAGCGGCCGAACCGTTGCGCGCATATTCTGCCCTACCTGCGGATCGCCTATCCTGTCGCGCATCGAACCGATGCCCGATCTGGTTTTGATCAAGGCCGGAACGCTCGACGACCCTGGCACGCTTCGGCCCGTGGTCGAGGTCTACTGCGACCGCGCCCTGCCCTTCGTGCCGGCGATCGCCGAAACCGAGCGCCATGCGGGATCCAATATCTGAAGGACGAATGATGAGCGCGATATTGAACCTGGACGGCAAGGTTGCCGTCATCACCGGCGCGGCATCGGGAATCGGGCGTCAGACCGCGACATTATTCCATGCGCTGGGCGCGCGCCTGCTGTTGACCGACATCGACAGCGCCGGGTTGGCGGCTTTTGCCGCTGAACTGGGCGGCGACGTGCTGACCGCAACGCACGACGTAACCAGCGAGGACGCCTGGCACGCGGTGTTCGGCCAAGTCGATGCTGCATTCGGACAGCTCGACATCTTGGTCAACAACGCCGGGATCATGATGTCGAAGCCCTTTGCAGACGCGGGCATCGACGTGCTGCGGCGGCAAATGGCGATCAATGTCGAGGGCGTCTATCTGGGCATGCACGGCGCGCTGCCGCTGATGCGCGCCGCGATTGCGGCCGGCGCAGCGACCACCGCGATCGTCAACATTTCCTCCGTTTACGGCAAGGTCGGCGGTGCCCAATTTGCCGCCTATAGCGCGACCAAGGGCGCGGTGCGCGGGCTCGGCAAGGCGGTGGCGATCGAGCTTGCGGGAACGGGGGTCCGCGTCAACACGGTGCTGCCGGGTCCGGTCGCAACGAACCTGGGCGCAAGCTGGGATGCGCCGACCGATGAAGCCGGCAACCCCCTCACCCCCGAAGCCGCGCTCGCGGCCTGGACCAGCCTCATCCCGATGGGGCGGCTGGGCGATGCGAACGACATCGCGCCGCTGATCGCCTTTCTGTCGAGCGATGCCGCCGCCTTTATCACCGGTGCGGAATTCATCGCCGACGGCGGCTATACCGCCGCCTGACCCAAGGAACAGCATATGGACGTCAAAGCCGCAGTCGTGTTCGCCCCAGGCGCCGATTTCGCCATCGAGACGCTGACCATCGGCGAGCCCCAGGCGGGCGAGGTGCTGGTCGAAATCGCCGGGGTCGGGCTGTGCCACACCGATCTCGTCTTTCGCGACGGATTTGCCCCGGTGCCGATGCCGATGGTCTTTGGCCATGAAGGTGCCGGGATCGTTCGCGCGGTGGCGCCCGACGTGACTGGAGTCGCCCCGGGCGATGCGGTCATCATCGGATTCAGCAGCTGCGGCCACTGCACAAACTGCGACCGGGACCTGCCCTCCTATTGCGGCTCCTTTCCACAGCTCAACTATGCCGGTTCCCGGCCCGATGGCAGCACCGCTTTGGCCAGGGACGGCACATCCGTCGCATCGCATTTCTTCGGCCAGTCCTCCTTCGCCAGCTTTGCCATCGCCCCGGTGCGCAATGTCGTGAAGATCGATCCCGCAGGCCTTGATCTCGCAACGCTCGGCCCGCTCGCCTGCGGGTTACAGACCGGCGCTGGCGCGGTGATGCGCTCGTTCGATTGCGGCGCCGGCAGCACGATCGCGATCTTTGGCGCCGGCCCGGTCGGGCTGGCGGCGGTGATGGCGGCAAAGGTCCGCGCCTGCGCGCGCATCATCGTCGTCGAACCGATGGCATCGCGGCGCGCGCTGGCGCAGGATCTGGGCGCGACCGATACCGTCGATCCCGCCGCCGGCGACGTGGCAGAGGCGATCCGCGCACTATTGCCCGAAGGCATTGAATTCGCCCTGGAAACCAGCGGCCGCGAAAGCGCCATCGCCGCAGGGCTGGCCTCGCTGGGCAGTCGCGGGATGCTGGGGCTGGTCGGGGTGCCGCCGCGCGCTGACGACATGTTGTCGGTCAACATCGCCGCAATGATTACCTTTGGCCACCGCGTCATCGGGATCATCGAGGGCGACAGCGACCAGCAGGGCTTCATTCCCGAACTGCTCGCGCTCCATCGCGAAGGCCGCTTTCCGTTCGACCGGCTGATCGCCAAATATCCGTTGAACCAGATCAACGAGGCCATAGCCGCGCAGCATCGCGGCGACTGCATCAAGGCGGTGCTGATCCCCTGACGACGATCAGGGCATCGCCCGCTGCAATTCAGCCAGGTCGAAATAATCGCGCCACGCCGCGATGCGCCCATCGGCGTCGATCTCGAATATCCCCGCCGCGCGCACCGATGTCCAATCCTGCCGGGCGAAGCGAAACCGGTCGTCGCGCTCGGTAAACACGACATTGCCGTTCGCCGCGATGGCGAGGATGCGCCAGTCGATCGCTTCGGCCGCGAGGAAGGGCGCGAGCATCGCCATTGTTGCCGCGCGCCCGTGCGCGGGTTCGAGCGGGATGCCGGCGCATACCACATCGTCGGCAAGCAAGTCGGCAATGGCGGCGGTATCGCGCCGGTTGAACGCGGCGACCAGCGCCTCGACCACCGCGACCGAATCGGTCATCCGAGCGGGACCTGTGTCGGCTGGCCGCTGCCTGCGCTGACCCCGCCGTCGGCGACAACGATCGATCCGAACAGGAAGCTGGCCTCGTCGGACGCCAGGAATGCGGTCAGATTCGCGATCTCTTCCGGCTTGCCGGGGCGCTGCGCCGGAATGTCCTTGATCCAGCGCTCGAGCAGGTCGGGCAGCGCCTTGAATGCATCGGTCGCCGGGGTTTCGATGAAGCCGGGGCAGATCGCGTTGATGCGGATGCCCTCGCGCGCGTGGTAGACCGCCATCGCACGGGTCAGCTGGATCACCGCCCCCTTTTGCGCCGAATAGGACGGATAAGCGCCCTCGCCGCCGAGCCCCGAGATCGAGGCGATGTTGATGATCGTACCCTTGGTCTTGCGCAGGTGCGGGATCGCGGCGCGCGAGGAGAAGAAGACCGAGTCATAATTCACCGCATTGCTGCGCCGCCAATCCTCGGTGCTATGTTCGTGGATCAGCGCGACGGCGGCGACGGCGGCATTGTTGACCAAGATGTCGAGCCCGCCGAACAGCTCCACCGCGCGCGCGACCAGCGCCTCGACATCGGCCTCTTCGCCAACGTCGGTGGCGATGAAATGGGCGTTATCGTGTCCAAGCCGCTGCAACGCCTCGTCGCCGCGCGTCTGCGTCCGGCCGCAGAACAGGACTTTGGCGCCGTCATCGAGCAGCCGGCGGACGATGGCATAGCCGATCCCATCGGTGCCGCCGGTGACGATCGCCGCCTTGCCATCGAGCTTGCCCATGGACTCAATCCTTATCCCAGCGCGTGATGTCCATATTGCTCTGGACCCCCAGCGGCGCATAGGCGCCCAGGATCGCCTGTTCGAACGTGCCGATCGTCTCCTCGACCGTGTCATCGGGTTCGGTCATCCGCACCCGCGACAGTCGCTGGACGTGCAGATTTTCCAGCTTCATCGGATCGAGATCGGCAACCCGGAAATCCTCGCGCTCGACGCGCAGGCCGCCATGATAATTGCCGTGGAACCATTCGCTATGGAAATAGCCGATGCCCTTCATCTGCATGCGGTGAAACGGCTCGAATTCCAGCCGATAGGGGCCGGTGCCATAATCGACGGTCAGCACGCCGCTCTTGGGCCACAACGTCCCCGGCTCGAGCACGGTCTCCATCTCGGCATTTTCGGTTTCGAGGAAGGATTCGGGGCCGGCCCCGTCGGGACACAGCACCGAACGCTTGTTCCACACATGCCCGCTCGGTTCGGCAGCGATGTGGAAGAAAAAGCTCTTGTCCTTGAAATTGAGCGGCGTCCATTGCCAGAAATAGCCCTGTTCGCCGGCCAGCGGATTGGGCTGGGGATCGGACATGCCGATCGGGCGGGTTCCCCACGATCGGTCGCGCGTCCCGGTGCACAGCGGGCTGAGTTCGATGCGTTTGCCGTCGATGCTGACCCAGCCGGTCCAGTGACCGTTCTGGGTCAGGCGGGTGTAATCGAGGAAACCCTTGGTGCCGACGCGGCGCATGAAGCGCGGCTCTTCGATCGGAAAAGCGCGGCCGGTGATCGTGATATCGGCAGCGATGCCGTCATGCTCGTCGACGACGATCCGCAGCTTTTGCAGCGGCTCGGTCACCTCGATGCGGATCGGCCCGACCGAGGTGTCCATCCGGTCGGTCAGCACCCGGCTGCCGCGCAGGCAATGCTGCACCCCGTCGACCTGGATCGAAATGCCGCAATCGATGATGTTGAGATGCGGATAGATACCCATGCCGGCGAGCAGGAACAGCGACCCGTCAGGCTCGTAACCGTTGAACCAGTAGCGGTCATAGAAATTGCGGTCGGTCCCCGAATAGGCGATCGGCTCGGGTGTCTGGTGGATCGGGAAATCGTCGGCGGCGGTCAGCATTTTGGTCTCCAGTTTCGGGGGGAGGAAAGATTCAGAAGTTGGCGGACGCGACCCGCCGCCGCTCGACCGACCGGGCGAGTTCGGCCCAGATGTCGGCGTCGAGCGCGCGGGCGTCGGCATCGCTTCGGGTTTCGAGCGCGGTTTGCAGGTCGATCAGCGCGGCGCGCAGCCGGTCGTTTTCGGCCGTGAGCGCCGAGACGCGAAGGTCGGGCGCTGCGGGCGCGTCGGCGGCGACGCCCCCGCGCTGCAACAAGGCACGCACCGCCGCATTTTCCTCGAACAGCCGGGCGGCGGCGCGGTCGAATTCCTCGGCGATCATGTCGATCATCGCCGATCCCATCGCGACATTATTGGCGCGAAAGCCGGTGAGTTCGGGCACGATTTCGCTGCGCAGCCGCGCCGCAAGGTCGCTGGCGGCGGCGGGGATGGACGGTTTCATAAATGCCCCATCAGTTCGAGGATCTCCGGTCGCTCCGCCGCCTCGTCCCACCAGGCGGCATAGGCGTGGATGACCTCGCGCTCGCCGCTCGTCGTCGTCCAGGCATGGGCGCAGCTGTTCCAGATGCCCTGCCCCTTCACGCAGTTGAGCAGCTCCCACCAATGCAGCGCGTCGGGATCGGCGGTGAGGCCGCTCGCCGCTTCCCAGATGCGGATCGCGTCGGCGCGCGGCGCGATGCCGCTGCGCCGGTCGTCCTTGCCGAACGAGAACACGCGCGCGAGGCTCCACGCCAGATCCTCGAGCGGATCGCCGCGATGCGCCATTTCCCAGTCGAGCACCGCGATCAGATTGCCGTCATCGTCGTAGAGGAAGTTGCCGGCGCGAAAATCGCCATGCACCATCGCCAGCTTCTGCGCCGGCGGCGGCGGATTGCGGCGGAGCCAGCGGATCGCGGCGCGGGTGATCGGTTCGGGGCCGACGTCATTCTTGTCGAGCGTCGCTTCCCAGAAATCGAGTTCCTGCATCGCCGTCGTCTCGGGCGTTGCAGGGACCATGAATCCCAGGTCGAGGTTTTCAACCGGTACCGCGGCAAGCCGCCCCATCGTCCCCCACATCTGCTCGGCGATATGCGGCAGCTTGTCCTGCCACGCCGGTTCCTGCAGCTGATATTCGCTGTTGTGATACCCGCGCAGATCCTCGGCGATCGAAATCGCGCCACCCATCGGACCCGGGTCTTCCTCCAGCAGGATCATCCGCGGCACCGCGATGCCATGACCGTGGATCGCGCGGTACGCACTATATTCGTGGTTGCGGTCGCTATCGACATTGCTGGCGGGCGGGTCGCGGCGCAGGATCAACCGGTCGCTGTGCGCGCCGCCCGCGTCCGTATAGGACAGGTCGAAACGATAGGTTTCGCGCGATGCGCCCAGCGGCAGACGGTGCAGGCCGTCGATCGTGATGCCGCGCCAATCGGGAAAGCGCTCCCCAAGATAGGCGGTCATATCCTCGGCGGTCAGCGCTTTCATGTCGGGGTCACCATCAGTTTGATGTCCGACGCCGCCGCCCGACAGCGCGGTAAAGGCGCGGTCGACATCGGCCAGACCGACCGAACCCGTCACCATCGGCGCCAGGCTGTCGGGATTGGCGGCGATCATCGCGAACGCAGCAGCGAAATCGGCGGGCGAATAGGCAAAGACGAAGCGCAGTTGCAGCGCCTTTTGCAGGAAGAACGCAGGCTCGATCGCGTCGCTTTCCATGCAGGTGCCGACTGACGACGATCGTCGCCCTGATCGGCGCCGACGTCTGATCCAAGCGCCATGGCGCGCTGGGCGTCGAACAGTATCGCGCGCTCGCGCTTTTTCATCTCGGGTGCCTGTGCCATCGCGTCGGACAGGCCCAGCGGCAGGCCCAGCCCGTCGAACCAGCCTTCGATGCCCGCATCGCCGGGCGCCGCGACAATATCGGCGCCCAGCCGCGCCGCCATCTCGCGGCGCGCTGGATTGGGTTCGACCGCGAGGACGGGGCCAAACCCCAACGCCTTCAGCCGGGTGATGACGAACAGCCCGACCGGGCCGCAACCGAAGACGGCGAAGGCGCAATTTTCGTCGGCACCGCCCTCGGCGACCGCATGGACCGCGACCGAAAGCGGTTCGGTCAACGCCGCGATGTCGGTCGGCACATGGTCTGGCACCGCAAAGGCGGCATCGGATTGCAGCAGCATCTGTTCGGCAAAAGCGCCGTTGAAGCGGTTCGAATAGCCGATCAGTTCGACCCCATCGGGACCCGCGATGAAGGGCTGAGCGACGACGCGCTGGCCGCGCGCAAAACCGCCGCTGTCTTCCAATACCTCGCAGCAGAACTCATGCCCCATGACGACCGGTTTCGCCGGATCCATGAAGCCGCGAAACCCGGCGCGGTGGAGCAGGTCGCACAGATGGCCGCTATGATCCTTGGCATGAAGGTCGCTGCCGCACACGCCGCAGACCAGCGGCCGCGTCAGCATCTGGCCGGCAACGGGCGTGGGCTCTGCGATGTCCTGCAGGGCCAGTCGGCCATCCTCGAGGACCATCGCCTTCATCGTCATCCGCTCCCAAGGTCTCGTTCGCGCACGTTCGATTGCTGTGCGGATCCTATCCGGGGCTATCGGGCGACACGCTTCGCTGCCAGTGACGGAAATCCGCTATTGGTAGCCCGGGCCGCCGAAAATCTTCGCCGTCATCGCCGCGCGGTTGTGGACATTGAGCTTGCGGTAAATCCGCCGCAGATGGTTTTCGACGGTGAATTCCGAAATGCCGGCCATATAGGCGACCTGCTTGTTCTGGTTCCCCGCCCCGATCAGTTGGGCGATCTGCAATTCGCGCGTCGACAGTTTCGCGGTGGCATCTTTCGATCCCGCGCCTGTTTCGTCGAGAGCGGCGTGAAGCATCCCGCGCCCGCCGGCGCCGGCGACCGTCTCCTCGAACAACTGGCTGACGACCATCTGGGCGATCGCGGCCGATTCGCGTTCCAAAAGGCCATGCGCGACCTCGGACGTGCGATGGCCCTTGGGAATACAATGGGCGCCGATCACCAGATAGAATTCGGGCAGGATCTGCTGCACCCAGGCGCCGACGACATCGACCGAATGACAGTTGATGAACTGGCGATATTCCTTGGCCCGCCCCGCATGGCGGTCGAGCGACTCGTCGCCCCAGCGGACAAGCCGTCCGCACCGATCGTTGCGGTCGACGATCCGGGTGAACGGATCTTCTTCGAAAACGCGCCCGTCGCGATAGGCGGCCTGCGCATCCTCCGAAACGCCTTGATGGAAAAGATAGGTCAGGCGCTGCGCGCCTTGCGCCTGTTCCGAAAAGAAAATCGACAGCGTGTCCAGACCGCACGCCGCGATCATCTGATCGGATCGTGAAGCTATATCCCGCGAAACTAGCATCGCCTCATCCTCTCCTCTTGGTGCGCGACTTTGCCGCGTCACGGCCCGAAATGTCTTCGAACGATTTCGTTCGACCATAAGGGCAAGTCGAGCATCATTCAATTGGGCATTGCTCGGCCCAAAAGATGCTGGATTGCAGGCGCGCCGCGCCATGCGCGCGCGCTGTCAGATCGGATCTTGCGCCTCTCTTGGCGGGGTCAGGCCATGATCCCGCCGGCGTTGGCGTGGAGCACCTGCCCGGTAACGATGCTGGCGCGCGGCGAGGCGAGGAACAGGATCGCCTCGGCGATCTCCTCGGGTTCGGCCATCCGCTGTAACGGCAGCGAGCGGGTCACCGCCTCCACCGCGCCGGTCGTGTCCGATTTCACCAGCGCGCGCACGGTGTCGGTCAGGGTCGGCCCCGCAGATACCGCGTTGACGCGCACATCGGGCGCCGCCTCGATCGCCAGCGCGCGGGTCAGCCCTTCGACCGCCGCCTTACTCGCGCCATAGGCGGCAAGCCCCGGCGTCCCGGCACGCGCCGCCGTCGACGACATATTGACGATCGCGGCGCCCTTCCGGCGCCTAAGCTGCGGCAGCGCGGCGCGGCACAGCATGAAGGTGCCGGTCAGATTGGCGGCGATCGTTTCGGCATATTCCGCGTCGCTGGTGTCCTCGATCAGCGCGGTCGGAAACCAGCCGGCAATATTGGCGACGATGTCGAGCCCGCCGAAGCTGTCACACGCCATCTCGACCGCCGCCCTGGCGGTGCCCGCCAGCGCAATATCGCCGGGTACAGCCGAGCGGGGCTGCCGGGCCGCACCGCGCCAGCGTATCGAGCGCTTCGGCCATATTCGCCGGGTCGCGCCCGACGATCACGACCTTTGCACCGCGCTCGACAAGCATCCGGGCGAGCGTTCTGCCGATGCCGCGGGTGCCGCCGGTAACGATCGCAACCTTGTCGGCGAATTCATCGCTGGCCATGGCGCCCGGTCAGTTCTGGCGCGCGGGGAACAACGCGTCGCGGTCGGCCGAGGCGATGACGACGCGCGTTCCGGTCTCTTTGCTGTCGGGCGAGCAGAGGCCGACATAGAGGATCGTCTGGCCGCGCAATTTCCCCACCGCCTGATCGGCGATGCGATACAGATGCGCGCCATGTTCGGTGTAGGTCCAGCCGCTCAGCACCGCGAGTTCGATCGCGGCGAGCGCGAAGGCGGCGCGCCGGACCGTCGGACGCGCGAACCAGACTTTGATCCTGCGGTAGATATTATCGTCGTCCTCATGCGCCCGGGGTTGAACCACGCCCCAGAATATACCCCAGCGCCGCACCATCGCCACGAACTGGGCGACGAGAAATGCGGCGATGAGGCAGCAGACCATGATTAGCCCACCGGCACCAGATCGAGCTCGGTCCGTCCGTCGAGGCTGACCGTCGCGCGCGCGGTGCCGTCGGCGCCGGCGACGACCAGCGCATCGGCCTGTTTCAACCGGTAGCTCCGCCCCGGAACCAGCCGCGCAAAGCCGAGTTCGGTGCGGCACGGCGCATCGCACCGGCGAGCATGGCTTTCAGCGCCGTGCCGTCGGTGACCGCGCGGGTCACGATCGCTTCGGGATATTTGGCATCGGCCAAAATCGGCCCCGTCGCCCAGGCTTCGGGCAAGCCCTTGGTGACCATGTCGCGCACGGTGTTGCGGCCGCTCCACGTCATCGAATCGGCGATGCCTTCGCCATATTTGGCGTCGATCGTCTTGCGCGTTGCCGCGATCACCTCCTCATCGCCCATTTCAAGCGACGACCACAGCACCATGATCATCGGGTTGAGTTCGGGCCACTTCGAGAAATCGGCGGGTTTGCGCGTGTCCCAACCGAGCGGCAGCAATGTGATATCGAGCATGCCGTCGTCGGTGACGCGGATGAAATCCTGTTTCAGCACCTGCCACAGCCGCTCGGCCTGATCGGGCGCATAAGGGGTCATGAAACGGATGCCCCAAGTTTCGCCGAACAGCCCCGACAGGCTGGGCACCTGAAAGCCGAAGGGGGTCGAGGTGCAGACCTTGATGCGGCCGTCGGCCATCATCATTTCCTCGTGCATCGTGTGATCGAAGCGGTTGCTGATCGCTCCGACATAATCGGTGCCGTGGCGCGCGTCGTGCAGCGCGAGCGAGGTGCGCCCGACCAGGTTGCACATCGAATAGACCCACTTCGGTTCGCACGGGAACCAGCCGAGGTCATAACGTTTGTAGTTCTTGACCACCTCTTCGAGCATCGTCGAATGGCTGTAGGGAAAAGCGGTTTGCTCATCCCAGCGGAAGGTCAGCGCCCCGTCGTCCTTGAACGGCGAGGTGCCGCTCGCGGTTTCGAACAGCCCCAGCGAAACGCCGAGGAAGCCGGTGAGCATGATATTGTCGATATGCACCGGATTCTTGTCGGGCTTCAGATTCCCCCACAGGCTTTCCCAATACCAGTAATTCCAGGTTTTCCGGTCGATATGCTTGCGGATCAGGTTTTCCTGCGCGGTGTTGAGATAGCCGTGAAAGGCGGGAAGCTGGGTATATTGGCCCAGCGACAAGTTCCATGACATCGTGCAGATCTGATAGCGCAGCGCGCCGTCCTGCCACGTATCGTCGGTAGAAAAGCCCTCCCAGCTATCGACCGGCTGCAACGCCAGATCGAGCATCCGCCGATATTCCTTGATCTGGCTGGCAGGCATTTCGGGCGCCGCGGTAACCGGATAGTCGCGCAATATCGGGGCGACCTGGGTGATTTCGGCGTTGAGCTTTACGCCGCGCGCCTGCTGCGCGGCAAAGGTGGTGCGGCGCTTGACCGCGAAATAACCATGCGTCGCGACGACCGCGGCGGGGATCGCCCATTCCATCCACGCAACGCCCACCCCGCCCTCGATCCACGCCGCCGACAGCAACGCCGTCCCGACGAGTACGCCGGGCGGGCCGAGGATGACGCCGCGCGCCCACCAGATGAACATGATGACCGCAAAGGCGGCGAACGACGCGACGGCAAAGGCGATGCTGACCGCGCTACCCGCATAAAGAAACCCCGCGCCGGGAAACAGCAACCCGAGCCCGAACGCCTTCCACTGCGCGCTCATGCCGAGCAGGATCGGCGCCACTCCGGCGGCGAAGACCAGCGCCAGCATCGCGTAGAAGCGGCGCAGGCGATAGGCGGTCAGCGGGCCATGCGCCTTCCGGCGGGTCGGAATCGGCGGGATGCGATCGACGATCGGCGCGGCATTGTCCCCGTTGGCGCGCAATTCCGTGGCGTCATTTGCTAACAGCGTGGCCATCACTCTCTCCATTCCGGCGGTGGACGATCCGCGCGGCAAGACACTCGCCGCGCGGATGATCTTTGGGCAGGCTTATATTTTTCTAATCGTAGAACGATTCCGTATTACGGGCAAGGCTGATTGCGGCGGTCAATAACGCCAGCTGACCTGCACCCCATAAGTGCGCGGCATGCCGGCAAAGCGCGCGACCGATGCCAGGGTGTCCTGCACATTGGTCCAGTAATAGACGTTGCCGACGTTGCGGACGTAAGCCCCGATGCGAAGCTTGCTGTCGGGGATATTGACCCCCGCGCGCAGGTCGATCAGCGTGTAGCTGCGCATGTCGAACCGCGCGTCGCGATCGATCGTCGCCGTATCGCTGTTGGCCAGCGTCGACGACGTTTTGCCGTTGTGGGTGGCCGAAATGCCCAAATAGGCATCGACCGACGACGCGACCGGGAATTCATATTCGGCGTCGGCGATCGCGGTCAGCTTTGGCGCGAAGGGGAAACGCTGTCCCTTGAAATCGGCGGTGGTCGCGTCGGGCTGGAATCCGATAAACTCCTGGATCTTCGTGTCGATATAGGTGCCGCCGATGCTGATCCTCAGCCCATCGACCGGGCGTGCCAGCAGGGACATTTCGATACCCTGCACGCGGCTCTTGGGAATCTGCACCAGTCCGTCGAGCGTCCCGAACACCGGATCAGGCAGGCGGCCACGCAGCTGCTTATCCTTGTAATCATAGTAAAAAGCGGCGGCCGTCAGTTCAAGCTTGCGGTCGGCGAGCGGGGCTTTGATGCCAACCTCATACGCCGTAACCGATTCCTGGGTGACCGGCGTATAGCCAAGTCCGCTTGCCACCGATGCGGTCGGGAAGCTGCCCGACTTGTAACCGCGGCTGACCCGGCCATAGAACAGGGTATCGCCCGGCGTCTGATAATTGACGCCGACGTTCCACGAAATATTGTCTTCATTGAGCTGGTCGAACACCGCGGGGTTAAACGGCGTCAAGGTTGGATCCAGGGTGAGGCAGCCCCCCGGCTGGACGTTGGTGCCGAAGAGCGCGTTCCACCACGTCGCGGTGCCGCCCTGATAGTCGTTGGTACAGCCCTGGAAGTCGCGATCGGTCTTGGTGTAACGGGCGCCACCGATCAGGGTCAGGCTGTCGGTCAGCTTGAATTCGACATTGCCGAAGAATGCGAAAGCCTCGATATCCTGATCCGAGTAGTTGAAGGTGAGCTGGCCCTGCGGTGAACCGGGAATCGTGAACAACGGGTCGGACGACGGGCCCTGGCTGAAATTGTAGAACAGCCGATCGAAAGTCGACGCCTTGTTATAATTGCCGCCGACGATGATGTTGGCGCGATCGAGCGTCGCCGAAAGCCTCAATTCCTGCGAGAAATCGCGGATATAACCACTGGTGTTGGTATCGACCGAAGCCAGTACGGTGCCGTCGAAATCCTGGACCGAGTCGGTCTTATAATCCGAATAGGCGGTGATCGAGGTGAGCGTCAGCACGTCGCTGAGATCCACGTCGGCGCGCAGGCTGAACTGATAAAAGCGGTCGTCGCGTTTCGGGCGGCGACCGAACTGGCCTTGCTGCGAATAGTCGAACTGGCTGTAGTCGGTCGCGGCGTTGAAGTCGTTGAAGCCGTTGCGATAGATGCCATATCCCCAATCGGCCGATCGGGCGTTTTGCGGCGCGAGCGGGTAATTGGCAAAGGCGATGCCGGCCGGGCTGCCACAGGTAGGGGCCGGGGTCACCGCGCAGGTATCGCTCTGAATCTGCGCCGCCTGGGTATCGCCCTTGTCGATCCAGCCATTGGCATTGAGCAGCAGGCGAACGCCGTCGCTCGGCTCCCAGAGCAGCTGAACCCGGCCCTGGAATTCATCCTTCTTGCCCAGCTTGTCGTCGCGCGTGAAGCTCTTTTGCCACGCACCGCCCTGAACGGTGCGCAGCGCAACGCGCGCTTTCAGCGTGTCGCTGAGCGGTCCGCTGACGAAGCCTTGCACATCGAAGGTCGAAAAGCGGCCGAAGCTGGCATCGGCGCCGGCGGCAAAAGTATCGGTCGGCTTGGCGGCTACATAGTTGATCGCGCCGCCGGTGGTGTTCTGGCCGAACAGCGTGCCCTGCGGACCCTTGAGCACTTCGACGCGCTCGACGTCGAACGCGGCGCCCCTGGTGGTGGCGCTGAATGGCAGCTGGATTTCGTCGACATAGACCGCAACGGTCGGCGAGGCCGATAGCGTCGTTTCATAAAAGCCGACCCCGCGCAGCGTATAGACCGGGGTGTTGAACGGCGACGGCTGGACGGTCAAACCGGGGACGATCTTGCCAAGATCAGTCGGCGAGGTGATCCCGCGGGTGATCAGCGCATCGCCGGTTTCGGCGGTGATCGACAGGCCGACGTCGAGAATATTCTGATCGCGCTTGTTCGCGGTGACGATGATGACATTGGGGTCGTCGGCGGTGTCGCCCGCCGCAACCGGCGTCGCCGGCGCATCCTGTGCCTGGGCAGACGTTACCGAAACCCCGAGCGCGACAAGCGACCCCCCGAGCAACATAGCGAAACGCGCGTTCTTCATGGCTTTCGATCCTTCCCAGACTGGCCCGCGTTTTCGCGAGTCCATGATGGACGGGGCATTCCCGTGCGCAGCCGTCATCCCACAATCACCACCATCCGTCAATATCGTATGACGATTTCGTGCGATGACATTCTCTTATGATCGAACAGAATTGATGGACGATCGGCGCGCAAACAGTTACGGTTTTGCCGACAAGGGGACAGTATCGACAATGGTTACAACCACAAAAGCGAAGCAGAATGCCGCGGCCGTGAAGGATGCGGGCGACGAAAAAGGCCAGGCGGAAACATCGGTCGCCAGCGCCGCCGATCGCGTATCGGACTCGATTCTGCAAGGAATCCGGTCGGGCACCTTCGTGCCGGGCCAGCATCTGCTCGAACCCGATTTGACGCGCCGACTCGGCATCAGTCGCGGCTCCCTTCGCGAAGCGCTCAAGCATCTCGCCGCCGCCGGCATCGTCACGCTCAACCGCTTCCGCGGCGCGTATATCAGCACGCTCGACCGCAAATCGGTACTCGATCTGCTCGACACGCTCGAGCCGCTGGCCCGCCTTGCCGCGCGGCTGGCGGCTGAGAATTGCAACAGCGACGCACAGCGCAAGCGCATGCTGGCGGCCGCCGCCAATATCGATGCCGCCACGAAAGAGCGCAATCGCGGTCTCTATCTCGATCGGCGCCGGCAGTTCTACGACGCACTGATCGACATCAGCGGCAACCGGGAGTTGTCGCGTGCGATGCCGCTCAGCCGCACCGACCTGTTCCGCGCCCAGGTCGAGACGATCCAATCCGAGAAGCAGCGGATGCTGCACGCGTCAGGCTATGCAAAAATCACCAAGGCCGTGATCGGGAACGAACCGATCCTTGCCGACCGCGCCGTGAAAAAACACTTCGACGGCACGCGAAAAACGATCAACGAATTGCCCGCGATCGCCTTCCCAGCGTTGGAAATCTAGGATTTACGTCCGCATATTGGATGTGGCGAACACAAACTCGCTATCGAAATCACTAGACGAAATCGTCCTACGTCTTTACGCCTCTCCTTAACGCGCTCCACCGAGATCGAGAGCGGCGGGAGAGGTTCAGCATGCTGTATATTACGGCGGTCTATCCAAATGATGCGGGCAGCCGTTTCGACGCAGACTATTATCTGACGTCGCACACCGAGCGCGCCGAGGCGCTGCTGGCGCCGCACGGGCTACAGGCCATTCGCACAACGATCGGCGTCGCGGGTCTCGACGGATCGCCCCCGCCCTATTGGGCGGTAAGCGAAATGCACTTCACCTCACGCGAAGACTTCGACGCAGCGATCGCCGCGAGCGGCGACGCGCTGTTCGCCAACGTTCCCAATTACACCAATGTCACCCCGATCCTGCAGGTCAGCGAACTGGCCGCAGCTTAACCCCATCCAGGAGAGCGCTTTAATGTCCGGCTACAATCCCAACACCCCCTATGTCCGCAACACGATGAGCGACATCGGGATGATCACCGCGCTCGACGAGGTGCTCAATCACCAGATTGTCGATACTTTTTCGACCGTGTCGACGTCGGAACAGAGCTGGACCGAAAAGATCTGGTCGGCGATCGTGCGCAAGGACGGCACGATGGGGATCGATTTCGGGCTCGGCCGCTATCACAACCGCGGCGTGCTCGACGGCTGGGCGGCGGTATCGCGCGGCGCCGAACAATGGACGGTGCGCGCCAATCGCGAGCTGCGCGACGATCCGTCGATTACCCAGGTCGGCCCCCTCACCTATGAAATCATCGAGCCGCTGAAAAAGGTCCGCTACGCGCTGGCCAAGAATGACGCGCAACCGATCAGTTACGACATCGTCTTCACCGCCGAAATGCCGCCCTTTTTCGAGGATCGCCACAAACAGCGCGAGCGCGATGGCTTTCGCGTCGGGTCCGATGTGATCCGCTATCACCAGATCGGGGTGCCATCGGGCTGGGTCGAGATCGAGGGCGAGCGCTTCGAAATCAAACCCGAGGAATGGACCGAATATCGCGACCATAGCTGGGGCACCCGGCTCGACGTCGGTGCGCACAATGCCGACGTCCGCCCCTCGTCAGATTTCGGCGACGTGAAGTTCGGCGAGGGCGAATTCGTGCTGATCTGGAGCCCGTTCATGCTCGAAAGCCCGAGCGGCGAGCGGACCAGCTATCACTTCTATTATATGTCGAAACAGGGCCACATCTTCTACTCGTCGGGCTATCGCAACCTGCCCGACGGGACCCAGGAAAAGGTCGCGCGGGTGCGCCCCGAAATGCGCTTCGACGACAAGACGCGCCGCCTGCTCGGCGGCACGGTGCATTTCGACATGCTGCAGGGCGGCACCCACAGCGTCGAGGTCGAGGTCGTCGGCACCTCGGGCGTCCACCTCGGCCCCGGCCTTTACCTCGGCTTCGACGGGCGCAAACACGGCAGCTGGCACGGCCCGCTGACCATCGAGGGCGAATATTTCGCCGACACGATGGACGTCCCGACGCTGCAACGCATCCGCCAGCTGCGCGATTGCCCGATCAAGGTGACCGAGGGTGATGCGGTCGGTTACGGGATCATGGAAACGATCATCCACGGCGCGCACCCCGACATGGGTCTGACCGCCGCGAACTCGTTGGTCTGACGATGGCGCGCGATACCGATCGGCTCGCCGCGGGTCTCCGCACCTATCTGCCGCGCGGCGCCGGGATCACCGGGGTGACCACGCTGTCGGCGGGTCATTCCAACGAGACGTATCTGGTCGACGGGATCGGCGAGGTTCTGCGCATGCCGCCGTCGGAGGAGGGGTTGCTGCCCCCTATGACATGGCGCGCCAGCATGCGGTGCTCACAGCCGTCGCGGGCGCGGCGCCCGGCGTCCCGCTGCCGCCGGTGCTCGAACTGTGCACCGATCCATCAGTGATCGGCGACGAATTTTTCCTGATGGGTCAGGTCAAGGGCGACGCGTTCGAATATGCGGTGCCCGACTGGCTCGCCGCCGATCCGGTCGCGGGCGCCGACAGCGTGTGCCGCCAATGGTTCGATGCGCTGATCGCACTGCACAATATGCCGGTCGGTGCGATGCCCCGGGCGAACGCACGGTGCAGCAGGAGGCGCAGCATTGGCTCGAGGTCGCGCGCGGCGCGGATCGATGCCGGTGCTGGTCGACATTCTCGAAGATCTGGCGAAACGCCCGCCCGCGACCAGCGGCCCCGCGACGCCGGTGCATGGCGATCCCAAGCACGGCAATTGCCTGTGGCACGATGGCCGGCTGACCGCGCTGCTCGACTGGGAAATGGCCCAGATTTCGGAGCCTTTGCTCGACCTTGGCTATGTGCTGATGTTCCATGACCAGGGCGAGGCGTCATTGGCCGACGCGGGGTTCGACCTGCCCGGTTGGTGGTCGCCCGAACGGATGATCGCCGAATGGGAACAAGGCACCGGCCGCAAAGCGGTCGATGTCGCGCGTTATGCGGTGCTCGGACAGGCCAAGGTATCGGCGATCATCTCGGTCGGCGCGTTTCTGTTCAACAGCGGCCGCATCAATGATCCGCGGTTCGAGGCGTTTGCCGGGGTGTTGCCCGCCTATGTCGCGCTACTCGAAAAGCGCGCGATGGCGGCGGGGTAACAGGGCACGGAAACCAAAATCCGTTCGCCCTGAGCTTGTCGAAGGGCTGTTCTTTCTTTGAACGTTGCAGAAGAAGGACAGTGCTTCGACAAGCTCAGCACGAACGGAGAGAGGTAGCGCCGAGTATCAAACCCGGCTCAGGTTTCCAGCCGCACCAGCGGCGCGCCATATTCGACCATGTCGCCGTCGTCCGGAAGGATGGCGGCGATCCGCCCTGCGACATCGCTGACGACATCGGTCGGCTCGCCGAGCTTGTCGATCTGGCCGATCACCGTTCCGACCGCGATTTCGGCCCCGGGCGATACCCGCGCCGAAAAAATACCGAGGTGCGGCGCGGTCACATCGCGCAGCGCTGCGGCGACCGCAGCCACCGCCTGCCCCGCCCGCGCAAGCATCGGATTGGCGCCGCCGTCGACTTTGGCCATGAACAGCGACCAGTCACCGCCGCGAAAATGCAGGTCGCGCCACGGCGACTGCACAAAACCGGCGAGCAGCGCACGGACCTCCTCGATCGTCGAACTCATGCCGCATCTCCGATCATCGTCAGCAGCACCGGCAACACCGGTTCGGTAACAAAGGTTTTCGCCCCTGCCCGGCGCGCGATGCGCGCGATCTCGTCATTGGCCAGCGCGTGGCCGCGCACGACCGAAGCGCCGCCGATCGCCGCGCCCAGCCCATCGGCATCGCCGGCAGCAAGCGCGCGATCGACGTCGAAACCTTCGCGGTCATCGGAAAACTCGGCTACCGCAACCGGACTCGCGGCGCGGGCCCACTCGATCAGCTGGCGCAGATGCGCGTCGTCGCGCTCGCGCGGCGCCTCGGTCGCGAGGGTGCCGGCATAGACCAGCCCCGCCGCGCCATCGACCGTCACCACAGTCCCCGATTTCGCGACCGCACCGTCGCCGACCCCGACCACGCAAGGCCGCCCGAGCGCGCGGCTGACCACAGCGGCGTGCGAGGTCGATCCGCCCTGTTCGGTGACCACCGCGCGCGCCGCGATCATCCCGTGAACGTCGTCGGGGCTGGTCGTCTTGCGGACCAATATGACATCTTCGCCCGCCGCCGCGCGGCGCTCGGCCTCGTCGGCATCGGCGACCAGCACTCCAACTGCCGCACCGGGGCAAGCCCCCTCGCCTGCCGCGAGCACTTTGGCGCCTTCGGTTGCGCCGTCTTTCAGCCGCGGCAGCAGGGCGTCCGCACCTGTTCGGCGCTGACCCGCGACAGCGCGGTTGCCGGGTCGATCCGCCCCTCGGCGACCATATCGACGGCAAAGCGCACCGCCGCCGCGGGCGCGCGTTTCGCAGCGCGCGACTGGAGCAGGTAGAGCTGGCCCGACTGGACGGTGAATTCGATGTCCTGGACGTCGCCATGCTCGCGCTCGAGCCGGTCGCTGGCGGCGAGCAGCGCGGCGTGGGCGGCGGGCTCCGCCGCCTTCATCGCATCCAGCGGCAACGGGGTGAATTTGCCCGACACGACATCCTCACCCTGCGCGTTGACCAGGAACTCGCCATAGAGCTGCTTCTCGCCGGTCAGCGGATTGCGGCTGAACAGCACCCCGGTGCCGCTCTGTGCATCGAGATTGCCGAACACCATCGCCTGCACCGTCACCGCGGTGCCCAGGTCGTGGGGGATATTATTATGGTCGCGATAGCGCCGCGCGCGCCGGGTGTTCCAGCTTTCGAACACCGCGCGGACGGTGGCGAGCAACTGATCGCGGACACTGGCCGGCACCGCGCCGCCTTCGGCCTCGACCGCTGTGCGCCAGCTTGCGGGTTCCGCCGCCGGGTCGAGCTCGACCGGCGCCTTGAGCACGATCGACGCATAAAGTTCGAGGAAGCGGCGATGCGTATCGCGCGCAAAGGCGGGCAAGCCGGTTTCGGTTGCCAGCGCGGCTTCGCCCGCATCATCGATCCCGAGGTTGAGCACCGTATCCATCATTCCAGGCATCGAAATCGCCGCGCCCGAGCGCACCGAGAGCAACAGCCGTTTGTCGCCCGCGCCGAACGTCCGCCCGCTCTCGGCCTCCAGCCACGCCAGCCCGGCGTCGATTTCTTCGACCAGTCCCGCCGGAAAATCGCCGCTCTCCAGAAACGCAAGGCACGCTTTGGTCCCGATCACAAACGCCGGCGGCACCGGCAGGCCCAGCCCGCGCATCCGCGCGATCGACCACGCCTTGCCGCCGGCCGCTTCCTTGGTCGGCAATTCCGACCCGTCGAGCCTGATCGTCCAGCCGCTCATTCGTCGCGCTCGGTGCCCATGATGCGGAGCAGTTCTTCGTGCAGTTCGAACCACACGGTGTGATAGCTGTCGCGGCGGATGTCGCTGACCCATTCGACGTCGCCATCCTCGGCGGCTTCGAGTGCGGCGAGCAATTTGTCGCCGTAAATCTTCAGCCGCGGCAATCCCCTTGCCAGTCCGGCAAGGATCGGCTCGGTCTGCTCGTGCAACCCGCCCAAGCGGTCGATGATCTTCGCGTCATAATCCTTGTCGCGATGATCGTTGGTGATCTTCTGCCCCCCGACGTCGAGCGTCTGCCAGTCGGTGATGATCTGCTTCAGCGTCCGGTTGATCCGTTCGAACCCGTCATAGGCCGACCGAAAAGCCGCATCGTCGCGCAGATGCTGATAATGCAGCCCATAACGCGATTGCAGCGCCACCCCGGCCAGCGGGGTCAGCGCATAAGCGCCCTTCGCCTCGATCGCACGGCCGGTTGCGACCGCTTCGGCGAGTAGCGCGGTCGCCCGCTCTTCCGAGAGCCCGACGAGTTCGCCGATCGCCTTGGCGGGCGCATGGCGCTTGATCGCCGCGCCATGCAGCGCCAGATCGCGGTCGTTCATGCGCCCTCTCCCGCCAACAACCAGACGCGGCCGACGCGTTCGACGCCGTCCTGATAATCCTCGGTGGTCTTCGCCGGCGCGCTCGCCTCGATCACCACCGTATCGCCTTCGCGGATGCCGCTGATCTTGGCGTTCATCAGGCACGGGATATTATATTCGCGGGTCAGGATGCCGAGGTGCGAGCGCACTGTGCCGCCGGCGCAGATGACGCCCGCAAACTGTTCGATGATCGGCGCGGTCAGCGTGCCGCCGCTGTCGTCGATCACCGCGATCGTGTCCGGCGGCACCCCGTCGGTGAGGTAAGAAAGCACCCGCTCGTTGGAGCGGATGTAGCGCGCGGTGCCGCGCATATCCTGCCCATGCTGGACGACATTGTCGCCGACCCCGCGGAGCGCCCGGCCCTGATCGTCGGCGTCGCCCGACGGCGCATCGGGATGGGTAAAACCGGCGTCGGTCGCGGCATCGTCGCCCGCCGACTTATAGGCCTCGGGCCGCTCGGCGACCGATATGCTCGCCGACCAGTCGAAGCGGTGCCCGCTGGCGAGCAGCCGCGCCTCGATTGCTGCAAAATCGGCGGTGGTCAGCAGATCGTCGGCGCCCGACAGGGTGAATTCGGCCCAGCTCCGCCCTGACTCGCGCAGCCGGCTGCGGACGAGTTCCTGCACCAAGCCCAGCGTCGCCTCCACCAGCGGCGAAGCCGGCGGCTTAACGTAGAGCGCATCGTCGATAGGCAGCTTTGCCAAACCTCTTCCCCTAGCGTTTTTCTTTGTCCGCTAGGTGGCCGATGGCGCGTGTGATGTCAACAAGCATTGGGCAAAATCGTTCGACGATATTGACCAATGAACTTGCTTTCCCCTATAGCGACCGGACAGACGAAATTGGGAAGGGCGAAGATCATGGGCTTAAAGGCGAACCCGCGCATATTGGTCGTCAACGACGACGGCATCGACGCACCGGGCATCGTCCTGCTCGAAGAGATCGCCCGCCAGTTCAGCGACGACGTCTGGGTCGTCGCGCCCGACGAGGAGCGTTCGGGCGCCGGCCATTCGATGTCGATCAGCCACCCGGTGCGCGTCATCCAGCGCGACGAGCGGCATTGGGCGGTGCGCGGCACCCCGACCGACTGCGCGCTGCTCGGCATCTATGAATTCATGACCGACAAGAAACCCGACCTGATCCTGTCGGGGGTCAACCGCGGCCCGAACCTGGCCGAGGACATCACCTATTCGGGCACCGCTTCGGCGGCGATGGAGGGCGCGGTGCTCGGCATCCCGGCGATCGCGCTCAGCCAGATCATCCGGTACCAGAGCGAAATCCATTGGGACACCGCGCGCAAATATGCGCCGATCGTCATCAAACAACTGCTCGAACTCGACTGGACGCCCGGGCTGTTCGTCAACGTCAATTTCCCCAACTGCCCGGTCGGCGAAGTCACCGGCATCCGCGCAACGACGCAGGGCCAACGCCCATCGGGCTGCTTCCGCCCGGTCCGCCGCGTCGACGAACGCCACGTCCCTTATTATTGGATCAAGATCGGCTTTCCCGACGGCGGCGACGACGATGGCAACGATTTGCATGCGGTGCTGGCCAACCAGGTGTCGGTGACCCCGTTGCAGCTCGAGATGACCGCGCATGACGTGGTGCCACAGATTGCGGTGTTGTTTGCGGAGGTGGAGGCGGACGTGGAGTAGATGCGCGTCGCCCCCGCGAAGGCGGGGGCCGCAATCGGTTTACGCAGCGACGCATAAACAAGCCGACAACGGCCCCCGCCTTCGCGGGGGCGACGGTTACTGCTTCGCCAAGATCGTCACCGCCGACATCCCATCCTCGACCCCATAGAAGCCGCCGCTGTTCTCGGCGATCGCAAGGCGCGCGCCTTCAACCTGCCGCCCGCCGGCATCGCCGCGCAACTGCGTGACCAGTTCGTGGATCTGCCCCAGGCCGGTGGCGCCGAGCGGGTGGCCTTTCGACACCAGCCCGCCCGATGTGTTGACCGGGATGCGTCCGCCCAGTCCCGTCGCGCCACGCTCGGCCGCCGCGCCCGCCGCACCGGGGGCACAGAGACGCAAGGCTTCGGTCTGGATGATCTCTCCGATCGAGCTCGCATCATGGACTTCGGCGACGTCGATGTCGGCGGGGCCGATCCCCGCCTTTTCATAGGCGCGGTCGCCGACGATGCGGGTAACGTGGCGCGCATAATCGTCCGGCGCGCGGTCGCTGCCCGTTTGTTGCTCGGCGGCGAGGATGCGGACGGCGCGGCCCGCAAAGCGCGCTGCGATCTCCGCCGAACAGATGATCGCCGCCGATGCGCCGTCGCTGATCGGCGCGCACATCGGGTTGGTCAGCGGCCAGGCGACCTGCGGCGCCGCCAGCACCTCGTCGATGCTCATCGCCTCGCGATATTGCGACAGCGGGTTGAATTGCGACGCGAAATGATCCTTAGCCGCCACCGCTGCGATCTGGCGCTGGGTGGTGCCATAGGTTGCCATGTGCAGCCGCGCCTGCGCCGCATAGGCCTCCATCAATACGTTGGGGCTTTCGCTCTCCAGCCCCGGCGGCACCGGCGCGAGCAGATCGGCGGTGCGCGCCAGATAGCCGCGCGCCTCGACCAGATCGCGCGGCTGTTGGAACACCGCAAAGCGTTTCTCGCGGTCCTGGCTGTACAGCTTCTCGACCCCGACGATCAGCGCGATGTCGCACAGCCCGGCGCGAACATGATCGACCGCCAGGTGAAAGCCGACGGTCGAACTGGCGCACGCCGCTTCGATATGGAAACCGCGCACCCCCGAAATGCCCAGCGGACGCAGCGCATATTCGCCGGGGATCGACATTTCGCCCGCGAAAAAGCCTTGGATGACATTGGCATAGACCGCCATCTGGATCGCCTCCGGCGGCACCCCGCTGTCGGTCAGCGCCTCGCGCACCGCCCATTGCGTCAGCTGCTCATGGCTCTTGTCCACGTGGCGCCCGAACGGCGTCATGCCGACGCCCAGGATCACCGCATCGCGCATCAGATCGCCCGTCCCGCCGCCGTCCAGCGCTCGCGGCGCAGCTCGGCGCGCAGCACCTTGCCGGCGTTGCTGCGCGGCAGCGTTTCGACGACTTCGATGGCTTTCGGCGTCTTGACTGGCCCCAGCGCCTCGCGCGCCGCCGCCATCAAGGCATCGGTGTCGATGCGGACCCCGGCGCGCGGTTCGACCACCGCGATCACCGCCTCGCCCCATTTGTCGTCGGGCACGCCGATCACCGCGCAATCCTGCACCTGCGGATGCGCCAGGATCGCCTGCTCGACCTCGGCGGGATAGATGTTGAACCCGCCCGAGATGATCATGTCCTTCTTGCGGTCGACGACATAATACCAGCCGTCTTCATCGCGCACCCCGATGTCGCCGGTATGGTGCCAGCCAAAGGTCGACACTTCGCGCGGTGGCCGCCGGGTCGGTTGTAATAGCCCGCCATCACCAGCGGCCCGCGCACGACGATCTCGCCGCGCTCGCCGGGGGGCAGGATGTTGCCCTCCTCGTCCATGATCTCGACGATCGACAGCAGGTTGGCGCGGCCGCAACTGCCCGGATGCGCAAGGTCTCCGGCATCGTTCAAATGTTCGTGCGGCGGCATCGCGGTGACGCACATCGGCGCCTCGGTCTGGCCGAAACTGGCGTTCATCACCGGGCCGAGCACGGTGATCGCTTCTTTCAACCGGTCGAGCGACATCGGCGCCCCGGCATAGCTGATATATTCGAGGCTGGAGAGATCGGCGGTCCGCACGCTCGGTTCGGCGAGCAGCATATATATCGCGGTCGGCGGCAGGAACATATAGGTCACGCGGTGGCGTTCGATCGCCGAAACGACATCGGGCGGATCGAACTTCGGCAGCACCACGACCGTCCCGCCCAGCGCCATGCTCGCGAGCGCTAGCGGTCCCGCGGCATGCGTCATCGGCGCGGCGACCAGATTCACCGGCGGCACCTTCATCGGCATCGACGCGACGAGGCTCGACACCAGCGCCTGCCAGTTGCGGTTCGACAGCATCACCCCCTTCGGCCGCCCCGTCGTCCCGCCGGTGTTGCCAAGGAAAGCGAGTTCATCCTCAGGTCCCGAGCGGTGACTTCGAGCACCAGCTCGTCCGATCCGTCGAACGCGGCCTTGATGTCAGATCGGCCTCGGCGAAGGGCCGGTCGAGCGCGACATAGCGGCGAATGTTCGGACATTCGGCGCGAAAGGTTGCGATCCGGTCGGCGATCTCGCTGTGGACAAACAGCGTATCGACGTCGAGCAGATCGAGCAGGTACGCGTTCTCGCCCACCGCCGCGCGGTTGTTCGCCATCACCCACACACCGTCGGCGCGCAATATGCCCAGGATCGCTTCAAACGCTTCCATCGCATTGCCGCTCAGCACCGCCCCATGCGTGCCGGGGGCAAAGCCATCGGCGATCAGCGCGCGCGCGATTTTATGGCTGCGCCCCGAAACCTCGGCATAGGTCCGCGCGGTATCGCCCGCGATCATGCACGGCTTGTCATGCGCCATCCGCGCGCCACGATCGAAATAGTCGATCATCCGCATCAGCGGCTATCTCCGCATGACGAGGTCGAGTTCGGCCGACTTGATCTGGACGAACGGCGTGTTCGCAACCTTCATCAACCGCCGCACCTGCTCCATTTCGGGCGACGAGATCGTCGGATAGTCGCGCTTCAGCGGCCCTGCCGCGCGCATCTTGTCGATGTCGGTCGCGGGGACCAGCGCGCGCAGGATCAGCTCGTCCTCATCGTCGGTGCCATGCTCACGCTTGAGATCGGCCAAGGTCGGCTCGGGCGGTGGATTGCCGAAAATTTCCTTCGCCCGCGGCGCCGCGGCAATGCGGTCCATGATGTCGGGATCGATCGGCGCCGGCGGCTCGCCATAATAGCCCGCGGCATATTGGATCACCTCGTCGGGGATCGCGCCATAGCGTTTGCCGGTCACGATATTGAGCACCGCGAGCGTGCCGACCAGCTGCGCGAACGGCGTCGCCATGCCGGGGTAGCCGAGTTCGCGGCGTACCGCCGCCACCTCGTCGAGCACCACCGGCAGCATATCGAGCATATTCTGCTGGATCAGCTGGTTGCGCAGCGTCCCCATCATCCCGCCCGGGATCTGAGTGGTCAGCGAGGTGACGTCATATTCATAATGCTGATCGTGCAGATAGCCGGCGCTCTTGGCGACCTTGCGGAAATGGTCGGACACCGGGTGCAGCTTCGACACGTCGATGTCGTGGGTGTGGCCCAACGTCTCCATATTCTTGACCATGATGTCGATCGACGGAATCGACGGGCCATTGGACATCGAACGCGCCGCGGTGTGCAACACGGTGACGCCGAACTCGACCGCGTCGCAATACGCCTTTGCCGACTGGCCGAGCATATTGTTCGAATGCATCTCGATCGGTTTGCCGCGCGCGTTGGCAACGATCGCCGGGATCAACGTTTTGATCCGGTCGCGGTCGAGCACACCCCGGTATCGTAAAGCAATAGACTGTCGACTTCGGGGATCGCCGACAATTTGTCGGCCTTGTCGGCCCAAAAGGCATCGTCGTGGACCGGCGACAGCGTGAACAGCATCGTCGCCGCGACCTTGCAGTCATATTTTTTCGACAGTTTCGCGAGCCGCGTCATCTTGTCGATGTTGAACAGCACGTCGTAAATCCACCAGCTGCGCACCCCGTGGACGCACAGCCGTTCCATCCACAGGTCCATCAGCACCTGCGGCGTAAAGCCGAAGGTCACCGATCCGTTCGACCGGATGCCGCCGCGCACTGGCGTGTTCCTGATCTGGCTCATCATCAGGTCGAGCCCGGCCCAGGGATCCTCCTGGCAATGGCGCACCAGCACCTCGAACAGCGACGATCCGACCATGCTGATCGTCGAATAGCCGGTCTGGTCGATCGTCGGCAGCGCCGGATACGCCTGCCCCGCCTGCATCCGCATGCCCCACAGGCTCTGCTGGCCGTCGCGGCATGTTTCGTCGAGAAAGCTGATATGCGCCATGACCTACTCCGCTGCGATCGCCGGTTCGGCGAGCATCACTTGTTCGAGCCAGCGCGTGTGGAAAGCGTTGGCGATGAAATCGGGGTGACGGACGATCCGGCGGTGCAGGTCGATCGTCGTCGGCACGCCTTCGACGGTGAAATCGTCGAGCGCATCGGTCAGCCGCGCGACCGCCTCGGCGCGATCCCTGCCGTGGACGATCAGCTTGCCGACCATCGAGTCATAGAAGGGCGGGATCACCGCGCCCGCGCTCATATGGCTGTCGAGCCGGATGCCCTCGCCCTCGGGCGGCGCCCAGCGGGTGATCGTGCCGGGAACGGGGGTGAAGCCGCGGGTGCTATCTTCGGCATTGATCCGGCATTCGATGGCATGTCCGGTCAGAACGACATCATCCTGTTCCATCGATAGCCCCTGCCCGCCCGCGACGCGCAATTGCTGCTGGACCAGATCGACGCCGCTGACCATTTCGCTCACCGGATGCTCGACCTGGATGCGGGCGTTGACCTCGATGAAATACACCTCTTGGCGGAGCACATCGTAGAGAAATTCGACCGTGCCGGCGTTGCGGTAGTCGACGCTGGCGGCCAGATCGACCGCCGCCTTATGGAGTTCGGCGCGCAGCGTATCGGGCATCGCGACGCTCGGCGCTTCCTCGATCAGCTTTTGATAGCGGCGCTGCACCGAACAGTCGCGCTCGCCGAAATGGACGACCTTGCCCTGCCCGTCGCCGATCAGTTGGACCTCGACGTGCCTTGCCTCGGGAACGAAGCGTTCCATGAACAGGGTGCCGTCGTTGAACGCCGCCAAAGCTTCGGCGCTGGCACGGCCATAGCCCGCCTCGACCTCGTCGCCATTGTTCGCGATCACCATGCCGCGTCCGCCGCCGCCCGCTGCGGCCTTCAACAGCACCGGATAACCGATCTCGTCGGCGATCCGCCGCGCGTCGGCGGCGCTGCCGATCTCGCCGCTGCCCGGCACCAACGGCACCCCGGCGGCGGCGGCCATTTCGCGCGCCCGCAATTTGTCGCCCAGCGCGTCGATGATCCCCGGCTGCGGCCCGACAAAGACGATGCCATGATCCTCGCACAGCTGCGCAAACATCGCGCGTTCGGACAGGAAGCCATAGCCCGGGTGCAACGCGTCGCAGCCGGTGGCTTTCGCAGCCTGCACCACCAGCCGTGCATCGAGATAGCTTTTGGCCGCCGGACCCGGTCCGATCACGACGACGCGGTCGACCAGCCGCGCCGCGGCGCTGCCCGTATCGGCTGCGGACACGCCGAGCACGGTTTCGATATTCAGCGCCTGCGCGGCGCGCGCCACACGCAGCGCGATCTCGCCGCGGTTGGCGATGAACAGGCGGCGGATCGCCATCGTCAGTTCGCCGCGATCACGAACAGCGGCTGGTCGGCTTCGACCAAGGCCCCGTCGCTGGCCAATATGGCATGGATGGTGCCGCCGCTGTCGGCCCGGACGGTGGTGAACAATTTCATCACCTCGACTAGGCAAAGTTCGGATTCGGCGGTCACCGCGTCGCCGACCTCGACATAGGGCGCCGATCCCGGTTTGGGAGCGCGATAGAAAGTGCCAAGATAGGGCGCGCGAATGACGATCGCGCCGTCGGGCATGTTCGTCGCGGCCGGAGCCGCCGCGGCAACCGATACGGGAGCGGCGATCGGCGCAGCGTTCGCGCTCGGCGCGGCTGCGGCCACCGCGCCGCTGTTCAACCCGACGCTGTTGCCGTCGTTCGAGAGATAGATTTCCATGCCGTCGCGCACGACGTGCAGTTCGCGCAGCCCCGACGCCTCAAATTCGGCGATCAGCTGCTCCAGATCGGCAGAGCGGTGGTCGCCGCTCATTGCCCCGCCCCCCGCAGCGTCTCGATTGCCGCACGGCTGAGCCCCGCCCCCTGGCCGGCGAGCCGCGAATTTTGCTGTTCGTCGCGATACATCGCCTGGACCGCAGGATCGTCGGGACGATATTTGACCGTCGTGTCGCACAGGAAGCGATATTCGGATTCCATCTGCTTCGGCCGCATCGCGGCGGCGCGCGCATTATAGTCGGCCAGGCTCATCACCCCGGCGGTCGTCGTATAGCGGTCGGCCTTGGCACCATGATGGGTCACGCCGGGGCCTATGGGCGCCAAGTTTGGCGCGTCGCCATCGCGGTCCAGCACGCTGTACGGAATCTGCGAGATATAGCGCACCGGGTTGTTGTTGTGCTGCATCATCGCATAGTCGCTGATCCGCTGGCTCGGCAGGTCGACCAGCCCGACCATTTCGCCCAGGAAATCGCGGCCGAATTCGTCGTTGAGCAGCGGGCGGAAGCGGTCGGCGCGCGGATCGATCGTCATCCAGTCGTCCGCGTCGTAAACCCCCGCGATGTGTGCAAAATCCTTGGCCATCGAAAAATAGACCAGCGCACCCGCATCCATCATCTGGTCGCGCGTCCAGCCAGCAACGTTTTTCCACAGCGCGACGGTCGCGGCGCGGACTTTCTCGGTCAGATCCTCGAACGTGTCGGCCAGCTCGTCGGCCGATCCCATGCCCACCGGCACAAAGCCTTCGGACAAGGCGTCAGAGGTGTAGAGCCCGACCCCGGTCAGCTTGTCGGCGGTGAATTCGGGGCGCGATTCAAAACTGCCCCAATCGTCCATCAGATAGAAATGGCACCCCGTCGCCTCCATGGTGACGGTCAGGTTGTTATACGGGATGTCGCCCGCGATGCCGTCGAGCCACGGATAGTCGCCCTCTGCCAGATCGCTGAATTCGCGAACGATCAGCTCGCGGTCGTCGCCAAGCTTGTACGGTCCGTTGTTGTTGAGCGAGACGCGGCTCTCGCACGACACGAGAAAGCCATATTGCGATACGGTCGCTAGGAAACCCTGCGCCGCCTTGTGCAGCCGGTCGCCCGGAGTGCAATTGTGCAGATCGGCATGGAAACGCTGGACCCGGCGCTCGGGGAGCAACTGCACGCGCTGGCCGAACTCGCGCGCGTTGAGATGGCCGTCTTCGCGCTGCTGCGCCAGTTTGAAGCGGCGCCAGAAATCGAGGACATAAGCGACATCCTCGGCGCCGTCGGCGGGATCGAGCGCGCCGACAGTGGCCACGGCATCTCGCGGCCAAGAAGATAGAAGGTGGGCAGCCCCCAGCCGGGCAAATTGCCGAACTTTCCGCCCATCGCCCGCGCGCGGTCGCCGATCTCTTCGGCCGACATCTTCGCTTCGACTTTGCGCAACAGTTCGGGGTAGCGATAATAGCAGCACAGATACGACAGCAGCATGTACGACGGCACCGGGAACAGCTTCGATTCCTGCACCGTCCGGGTCACGCAGAGCCAATAGGTATCGTCGCCCAGCGTCTGGATCGCGTTATTCGCCTCCAGCAAGCGCGCATAGGTCAACATCACTCACCCCTTGCTTCCCCCTGTGGACCGGGGGCTTGTTCGATTGCCCCCGGTTAGCACCCCCGGAACGAATGCGAAAGAGTGTTTAGGCGAAATCGTCGAACGAAATTGATAAGACGCATATTGACCAATCAGCAGAAAATGCCGATTATCTTATTGATAGTTTTCGAAAAACGCTTGATCTCAGCGTAAAGCCCGCGCCGAATTATCGCAGTTTTTGACGGAAATCTGTCACAGCTGCGCGCAGTCGTCCATCGCCTGACGCGCCAGCATCGCGAGTCGGGGGAACGCCTTGGCCCGCTCGCGGGCGTGCTCGCTGTTAGCGGTCCCGCGGATCACGCGCCCCTTGATGCCATGAAAAATGGCGGCGAGGCGGAAAAAATTGAACGCGACATAGAAATCCCAATCGGGGATCGCGGCGCGGCCGGTGCGACGGCAATAGGCTTCGACATAAGCGGCCTCGCTCGGTAGGCCGAGCGCGGCGGGATCGGCGCCGCCCAGCCCCGCGACGATGTCAGGCGGCATGCGATACATCAGCGCGTGATAGGCAAAGTCGGACAGCGGATGGCCCAGCGTCGACAACTCCCAGTCGATGCACGCGCGACGCACGCGCGGCTCGGTCGGATGGAAGATCATGTTGTCGCAGGCGATAGTCGCCATGGACGATCACGGCTTTCGTCACCCTCCGGGATATGCTGCCGGCAACCATTCGACGCAGCCGCGTCCATGTCGGGATCGCGCCCCGCCGCCTCGATGCCTCCAGATATTGGCTCGACCAGCGGCCGATCTGGCGCTGCGATGTAGCTGGCCTTCGCGGCCGAAGTCGGCCGAGGCCGACGGCCGACGGTAGTCGACGGCGTGCAGCGCGAGCCAGCGTCTCGATTCATGGCGTCGATGGATAGGCGAGCGCGGCTCGCCGATCGGGCATCTCCGAGAATCAGCGGCATCCCAGCAGCATCCGCCCCTCGACCATGCTCCATGACGTAGAAGCGCGCTGCCGACGACGGCTATCGTCCTCGCACAGCGCATAGGCCGCTGGGCGACCGGCACATCGAGTCAGGGCGAGCGCCGATATGACCCGCGCACTCGCGGAGCGACATCGTGCGCGCCCTTGATCAGAAGGCTTGCCCGGCGGCTTGCGCCGCATCACATAGCGCCGCACCCGGACCGTCGGTCAGCCGATAGGTCGGATTCGATTGGCCACCCTTGAACTGCTCGACGGTCAGCGGGCCCGCATAACCCGCGACATGGGCCCGCAGCCACGCGTCCAGCGCGGCTTCGTCCAGCGCGACACGCACGTGCCCCGCACCGACATTCACCGATGGGTCAGTGACCATAAGCCGCCTTCCAATCGCGCTTGATCTTCTTCGCCAGGCTCCATTTATGGACCTCGGTCGGACCGTCATAGATCCGAAAGGCGCGGATTTCGCGGAACACCTGTTCGACGATGGTCTTGTCGGTGACCCCGGTGCCGCCCATCACCTGGACGCAGCGATCGGCGATGCGCATCAGCGCCTCCGACACCGCGACCTTCGCCATCGAGCTTTCGGCGGTGCCGAGATCGCCGGTGTCGAGCACTTCGGCGCACCAGCGGATCATCAGTTCGGACTGTTTCAGGTCTACCAGATCGTCGGCGAGCATGAAGCCGACGCCCTCGTGATCGACCAGCGGCTTGCCGAACGCGTGGCGCCGGTTGGCATAGTCGGTCGCGATCTCGTTGGCGCGCTCGCACGCGCCGTGCCAGCGCATACAATGCGACAGCCGCGCCGGACTGAGGCGGATCTGGGCATAGCGGAACCCCTCGCCCGCCTGCCCCAGCATCTGGTCCGCGGGCACGCGCAGATTGTCGATGAGCACCGTGGCATGGCCACCCGGCATCGAACTGTCGATCGTGTTGGGGACATGCTCGATGCGGATCGCCGGATCGGGCAGATCGACAAGGAACATGCACGCCCCCTCCTCGGCCTTTGCCATCACG
>CBDIQD010000017.1:0-68905 GCA_965283845.1 Sphingomonadaceae bacterium | reverse complement strand
TTTGTCGGCGAGCCGGTCGCCGTGCTGGTCGCCGATAACCGCTATATCGCCGAAGACGCCGCCAACCTGGTCGAGATCGACTTCGATACCTATGAAGCCGTCACCAACATCGACCAGGCGCTGACCGACAAGGTGCTGGTGCATGAAAGCGCTGGCACCAATATGGCCTGCAAATACGATGTGTCGCGCGGCGATGCCGCGCGCGAGCGCTGCATTTTGGACGCCATCGCCGCGGGGCAAAGCAACAAAGCGATCGCGCGGCAGTTGGACCTCAGCCCGCGCACGGTCGAGGTCCACCGCGCCAACATCATGCGGCGCGCCGGCGCGGGCAATGTCGCCGAGCTGTTGCGGTTGCAGTTCATCGCCGAACAGGCGCACGCCGTGCTCGGACAATAGGGTCCATTTCGGTGCATGATCGTGCGGTCGCGCGGCCCGACACGCCGCGGACCGCTTATAAGGGATATGAACGGTGCACCGCCCTTGAGTTGGTCCCCATGGGCATTGCCGTTCATCCGCATGCGCCTACCCCACCTGGCGCACGCGACCGGCAGGGCCGGCAGAGGATGCTCCGTCCTCGTCGCGCGATCGCTGGCAGCTGGCGCATCACCAGCGCGCACGTCGCCGGCCTTAGCCGCGTTCAGGTCCGCACGACAGCGCAAGCCAGCGCACCGGCTCAGCAGACTGCGCCGGCTACCGCAGCGATTGCACCAGCAGTGAGCTGATGTCGCGGACAGTGCAGATCTGCCAACAACCCCTTCACCGCGACCTGCACCGGATATTGCCGAAGCGCCGGTAGCGCTGCCAGGTCCGGGAAGCCGAAACAGACTGGAGCGAACGGCTGCAACGACACCAGATATGGCCGCGGCCATCGACCAGCGGCAGCGCGGGCGCGGCGAACAAGGCAGCGGACAATTCGGCCCGTGCCTTGTCCGAACTACCGAACATCAGCGGCGTGTGGAACGGCCCGTGGCCGGCGAGGCGCAGCGGGTCGCGGCCGGGAGTCGGCGGTGCCTCGGCGAGCAAGGCGGCGAGGCCGGGTTCGTCGCCCGCGATCACGAGCATCCCGGCGAGGTCGATCGACAGCGCCAGGGCGTGGCCGGGGCGTGAGGCGATGTCGGCGACGAGCGCGAGCAGCGCCGTGCGCAGTCCGGGCACCGGGCGCCAATCGTCATCGACCACTTGCAGCAAGATCTGGCCGCCGGGGCCGTGGGTCTGGCTGTTCAGCCCCATCGCGTTGCTGATGCGAAAGCCGTCGGCGACCGACACCGCGCCGCCCAAGGCGAGCGCGCTGTACCAGCCCATCGAGTTGCCGAGGGCGGCGACGACGTCATATTGGTCGCGGTCGATGCTGAGGAAATCGAGCACGGTCGCCGGCTTCGCCACCAACCCGCACGCCCCGCTCACGCCAGATGGCGAAGGCGAACGGGTCGGACGATCATTGCGACTGGCGTCTAAGCCTGCGGTCGCGGCGCCTGGTCGAAATCGGCGATCAGGTCGTCGGGGCGCGCGCCGTGCAACCGCGCAATGCTGCCGAGTTCGTTCTTGCCATAGGTGCCGCGGCCGGGGGCGACGACGAGCGCGGTTTTTTTGGTTGCGATCATCGCTGCCCTCCCCACACCAAAAAGCCAACGCGCCCCTGCGGAGGCAGGGGCCCATCTCCCGCCGTTGCAATTTCCAGCAAACGGCTTTGGAACAGGAGAACGCCGGTGATGGGCCCCTGCCTCCGCAGGGGCGCGGCAGTTTGAAAACTCATGCCAGCAGCTCCTTCGCCGCGGCCTCAATTGAATCGCGGCTCGGCAGCGTCAGCGTCGCGGCGCCGCCAAGCGGGATGAAGCTGTCGTCGGCGGCGATGCGCGCGAGTTTTTTATCCGGCGTGCGTTCGGTAAACAGCGCCATCAGCGCCTCGCTCTGCGATCCGGTGATCCGGCATTCGTCGACGATCAGCACGCGCTTTGCATCGCCGACCGCCGCGACCAGCGCCTCGGCGTCGACCGGGCCGAGCCAGCGCAGGTCGATCACCCGCGCCTTGACGCCTTCGGCGGCGAGCAGCTTTTCAGCCTGGCGCGACAGGTAGTAACCATTGCCGTAGGTGACGATCGCGAGGTCGGTGCCGTTGCCGTGGACGCCGACCTCGCCCAGCGCGATCGGGGCGCCGTCGCCGGGGGCTTCGTAGGTGCTCGTCCACAGCCCATCGCCCTCTTCGTGGAGGTCGCGGGTCATATAGAGCGCGATCGGTTCGACGAAGACCACGACGCGCTGCTCCTCGCGCGCGAGCCTGACGCATTCGCGGAGCATCGCCACCGCGTCGCGGCCGTTCGACGGCACCGCGAGGATGACGCCGGGGATGTCGCGAAAGATCGCCAGGCTGTTGTCGTTGTGGAAATGGCCTCCGAAGCCCTTTTGATACCCCAGCCCCGCGATGCGGATGACCATCGGGTTCGTGTACTGGCCGTCGGAAAAGAAGCTGAGCGTCGCGGCCTCGCCGCGGATCTGGTCCTCGGCATTGTGGACATAGGCGAGAAACTGGATTTCGGGCATCGGCAGGAAACCGTTGTGCGCCATGCCGATCGCGAGCCCCAGGATCGCCTGTTCGTCGAGCAGGGTGTTGACGACGCGCGCCGAGCCGAAGCGCTGGTGCAGCTTGGCGGTGACGTTATAGACCCCGCCCTTCGGCCCGACATCCTCGCCCATGACGGCGATTTCCTGGTGCGCGAGCATCAGGTCGGCGAGCGCCCAGCTCAAGAGCCGCGCCATGTGCTGCGGCTTGTCCATCGCGCCCGCATCGCTGCCGAACATCGCGGTGCGATCCTCGGCCGACGGGGTGTTGGCGCGGACGAGGTCGCGCTTTGGCGGGACGATGCTTTTCATGACATGGGCGGGGGTGGTGATCTTGGGCCGCAGGATCGCCGCTTCGGCCTGCCGCGCCAGCGTGGCACCGATCTCCTCATAGGCATCGGCGATTTCGGCGGGGGTCATCCAGCCCTGCCCGGCCAGCAGCGCGGCGCCGGCGAGCAGCGGGTCGCGCGCCTCGTCGGCCTCGATCAACGCCTTGGGCAGATAGGCGCCCTGCACGTCGGAGCCGGCATGGCCATACAGCCGCACCGTCGCCATATGGAGGAACACCGGTTTGCGGAAACGGCGCGCATAGTCGGCGGCTTCGGCGGCGCCGGCATAGGCCGAGGCAAGGTCGGTGCCGTCGCACTGGATATAGTGCAGCCCGGCGCGGTGGCGGAACTGCGCTTCGATCCATCCGGTCGGGGTGCGGGTCGAAATGCCTATACCATTGTCTTCGCACAGAAAGATCAGCGGCATCGGCGATCCCTGGAACGCCGTCCAGCCCGCGGTGTTGAACGCCCCTTGCGCAGTCGAATGATCTCGCCGACGCGTCGCCGAAGCTGGCAAGCACCACCGCATCGTTAGGCAGCGGCAAATCCTTCAGCCCCTGCCGCCGCGCGATGCCGATCGAGAAAGCCGCGCCGACCGCTTTCGGCAGGTGCGAGGCGATCGTCGAGGTTTGCGGCGGGATATTGAGCGGTTTCGATCCGATCACCTTGTGCCGCCCGCCCGAAATCGGATCCTCGCTCGACGCAGCAAAGCTCAGCAGCATGTCCCACGTCGGGGTCTGTCCGGGCACTTGCCGCGCGCGGTGGAGTTGGAACGCGTTCGAGCGGTAATGGAGGAACGCCATGTCGGTGACGCGCAGCGCCGCGGCGACCGCGGCATTACCCTCGTGTCCCGACGACCCGATCGTATAGAAACCTTGCCCGCGCGCCTGGAGATGGCGCGACAGCCGGTCCATCTGGCGGCTGGTGAGCTGCGACAGATAGATGTCGGTCGCGGTGCCGCGCGACAGGCCGGCGGCGCCGGGATCGGGCGCATCGCCGCGGCCGGGCAGCTTTCCTGCTTCAGCGCCGCGAGAAATTTCTCGTATCGCTTGCGCCGCGTCCACCTGTCTCTCCTGTCGCGCGGCCCCCGATTACCAGCGTAACCCTCCGGCCGATTTTGCCGCGCGCTATAACGGGGCAAGTCGGCGCGCAAGCATCTCTTGCCTTGCCGCGCCCGCTCGCGCTACCACCATTGACGATGAATGACCGGGGCGGGACCATCTTTTCAATATGATATCCTTATGGATCGCCCAAGCGTCGGCTGGCGCCGATACGTCCCGCACCGACGCCGGTGGTGCGCACCTGGCTGGTCGATCCCGAGCTGATCGATCCCGGCTATAGCCAGACGATCGCGGGGGGCAGATTCAGACCGCCTTTCCGCCGCCGCCGCCCCCGCCGCCGCCGACCCCCGAGCGGCTGCGCGCGCTGTTCGACGCGATCGGGAATTTTTCCAGTGGAGCGCGCCGGCCGCCAAGCCGCTGATGTGGATCGCGGTGGCGTTGCTGGCGCTGTTCCTGCTCTATCATTTCGTCCCCGCCTTTGCCCGCTGGGTCGATAATCTGCCGTTCCGGCGCAAGGCGGGCGATGACGATGCGGCGGACAGTGTCGGCCTGGCCGAAGCCGGCGCGGCGCGCGCATGCTGGCCGAAGCCGACGCGCTGGCCGCCGCGGGCCGCTTTGCCGAGGCGGTCCACCTGCTGCTCTATCGCAGCGTCGAAGACATCGACGGCCGGCGCCCCGGGCTGGTCAAGCCCGCGATGACGTCGCGCGACCTGGCCGAGGCGCGCGACCTGCCGACGGTCGCGCGCGAGGCATTCAGCCGTATCGCGCGGGCAGTCGAAATCAGCCTGTTCGGCGGGCGGTCGATCGACGCCGCGGCGTGGCAGCAATGCCGCGGCGCCTATGCCGAACTGACCGTGCCGAAAAACTGGGCGCGCGGATGAGCAAGGCCGCGGCCAGTGACGGCGGATTCAACCCGCGTCTGATCGCAGCGGTCGTGGCGATCGGCGTCGTCGCCTTCATCGCGCTATGGGCGTTGATCGCGCTGGGTCCGCAGATCAGCAGCGGCAACGACGGCGGCGGCCATGCGCTGTCGAAAGCGGCGCCGGGCTATGCCGGCATCGTCGACCTGACCGAGCGCGCGGGTGGCCATGTCGAATTGCGGCGCAGCGAAGAGGCGCCCCGATATGAGGAGGAATGGCGCGAACTGCTGGTCCTGACCCCAACCCACCGCACCAAGCCCGAGGACATGGCGCGGGTGATCAAGGGGCATCGCGGCGGCGCGGTGCTGATCGTCCTGCCAAAATGGCAAACCGGGCCGAATCCCAAAAAGCCCGGCTGGTCGGGCATGGGTTTTCCCGTCGCCCCGTCGCCCAAGCTGCTGTCGGAGGCGGTGGGCCCGATCGAAAAAATCGTCAGCGAAGCGCACGCCCGCGGCGCCGCGGCGACCGGTTACGTCGGCGGGCGGCCCATCACGCTGCCCTTGCCGGGGCTGCGGTCGCAGGTGATGGCCGGCGAAGGGTTCGACACGCTGGTCGGCTTTCCCCACGGCGGCGCGCTGCTCGCCCGGCACAAGCGCGACAAAATCTATATCCTGTCCGACCCCGACCTGATCAACAACCTGGCCTTTGCGAGCCGCGAGCGCGCCCGCGCCGCGGCGCTGTTGATCGACGCGATCGCCGAGGATGCCGAAGCCGACGCGCTGACGTTCGATGTGACGCTCAACGGCTTCGGAGCGCAGCGATCGCTGCTGCGCTTTGCGTTTGTGCCGCCGTTCATCGGCATCACCCTGTGCCTGATCGCCGCCGGGCTGCTCGCGCTGTGGCAGGCGTGGATGCGTTTCGGTCCGGCGCTGAAACCCGGGCGCGCGATTCCGGTGTCGAAAGCGGCGCTGATCGCCAACAGCGCCGACCTGATCAAACAGGCGCGGCGCGAACTCGACGGCGCCGACGCCTATGTCCACAGCCAGCGGACCGCGATCGCGCGGCGGCTGCACGCCCCCGGCGGGCTCGACGCGGCGGCGACCGACACCTGGATCGACCGCCATCTGGACCCCGGCAGCGACCCCTTCTCCAGCCTCGCGCGGCGGCTGCCGCTGGCGCGCAATACCCATGAGTTTCTAGAGGGCGCCCAGGCGCTGCACGACATCAGGAAGGATCTTCTCCGTGACAGTTAATCCCACCGAACAGGGCGTCGGGGCCAAAGGCGTCGAAAGCGTCCAGGCGCTTGGCGCCGCGATCGAGGCCGAGGTCGCCAAGGTGGTGTTCGGCCAGGGACCGCTGACCCGGATGGTGACGATCGCGTTGCTCGCGGGCGGCCATGTCCTGCTCGAAGGCCCGCCGGGCACCGCCAAGACCTTGCTCGCGCAGGCCTTTGCCCGCGCCACCGGGCTCGCCTTTGGCCGTATCCAGTTCACCCCCGACCTGATGCCCGGCGACATTTTGGGATCGAACCTGTTCAATTTCCAGACGTCGAGCTTCACCCTGACCAAGGGGCCGATTTTTACCGAGCTGCTGCTCGCCGACGAAATCAACCGCACCCCGCCCAAGACGCAGGCCGCGCTGCTCGAGGCGATGCAGGAACGGCGGGTGACGATCAACGGCGAGGCGCATGTGATGAACCCGCGCTTCACCGTGCTGGCGACGCAGAACCCGATCGAACAGCAGGGCGTCTACCCACTGCCCGAGGCGCAGCTCGACCGGTTCCTGTTCAAACTGGTCGTCGATTATCCCGCCGCCGATGAGGAACGCCGCATCGTCGCCGACCATGGTGGGCGTTTCAAAAGCCCCGCGGTCGGCGATTTCGGGGTGACCGAGGTCGCCAATGCCAAGGCGATCGAGGCGGCGATCGATACGATTGCGACCGTCCGCCTGGCCGACGAGATCGTCGATTATATCGTCCGCCTGGTCCGCGCGACGCGCGAAAGCGCCGATCTGGAATGCGGCGCCAGCCCGCGCGCCGCGACCTTGCTGGCGCGCGCGGCCTGCGCCGCGGCGGCGCTCGACGGGCGCGATTATGTGATCCCCGACGACATCCAGCGGCTTGCCTCGGGGTGCTGCGCCACCGCGTCATCCTGTCGGCGGCGGCCGAAATCGAAGGCCGCAGCGTCGAACAGGTCGTCGCGGCATTGCTCGACCGCGAGGAAGTGCCGCGGTGATGGGGAGCGCCCATTCTCCAGCAGCCGTTAAGCCATATCTTTGTTGCCGCATCCCCGAGCGAAGACGAGGGGCTCGTTCGAGCGAAGCGAGAACCTGCACCGTCGCAGCCTCGACTTCGCTCGGCATAGCCCCTCGTCTTCGCTCGGGGATGCGGAGGGTGGGACGGTATGATCTACCCGACCCGGCGGGCGATCTATCTGCTGCTGCTCGGCGCTCCGATGGCGCTCGCGCTGGGGCTCATCCGGCCCGAGCTGTGGATTGCCGCGCCCGGGTGGATCGGCGTTGTTCTCGCGTGTCTGATCCTCGACACGATTGCCGGGTCCAGCCCCACCGCCTGACCCTCGACGCGCGCTTTCCGCATCAGGTCGGGGTCGGCGATCCGTTTGACCTGTCGCTAATCGCCAGCGGCACCGCGGTGCCGCCGCGCGCCGAAATCGCGCTCGCACTCGACGAGCGATTGGCCGAGGGCGGACGGCTGGCGGGCGATATGCGCAAAGCAGGCGAGAGCGAAATGCTGACGCGGACGCTGTCGCTCACCGCATCGCGCCGCGGTCAGGCGCTGGTCGAGGCGCTGTGGATTCGCTGGGCGGGGCCGCTGGGGCTGGTCTGGAAACAACGCAAATTTGCGATCGGCGGCGCGATCAATATCGTCCCCAGCCTGCGCGCGGTGACCGACGAAGGCAGCCGGTTGTTCCAGCGCAACAGCTGGTTCGGGCTGCGCCAACAGCGGCTGCGCGGCGAGGGCAGCGAATATGAATCGCTGGCCGAATATCAGCCGGGAATGGATCGCCGCGCGATCGACTGGAACGCCTCGGCGCGCCATGTCAAACTGCTGGCCAAGGAATATCGCGTCGAACGCGACAATCGCGTCGTGCTGGCGATCGACAGCGGGCGGACGATGGCTGAACCGGTCGGCGGCATGCCGCGCGTCGACCGTGCGGTGTCGGCGGCGCTGCTGCTCGCCTATGTCGGGCTCAAGCTCAACGACCGGATCAGCTTTTTCTCGTTCGCCGCCAAGCCGCAGACGCTGACCCCCGCCTACATGCACACCCAGGACTTTCCGGCGCTGCAACGCGCCGCCAGCCTGATCGACTATGCCCATGTCGAAAGCAATTTCACGCTGGCGTTGACGACGCTGTCGGCGCAGCTCAACCGCCGCTCGCTGATCATCTTGTTCACCGAATTCACCGATGCGACCAGCGCCGACCTGATGATCCGCGCCGCCGGGCGGCTGGTGAAAAAGCACCGCCTGCTGTTCGTCGTCATTAAGGATGAAGAGGTCGAGAGCGAAGAGAAGCGCCGCCCTGAAAGCGCCGCCGACGTCACCCGGTCGAACGTCGCCGCGATGATGCTGCGCGACCGGCAGCTGGTGATCGCGCGGTTGCAGCGGCTGGGCGCCGACGTCGTCGAAGTGCCCGCCGACGCGATGGGCGCCAGCGCGGTCGAGGCGTATCTGGGCATCAAGCGGGCGGGCAGTTTATGACCCCGACGACAGTCCCCTCCCGTGCGCTCGACGCGCCAAGCTTTTCGACCAGCCGCTTTCGCGCCGAGCGCGAGGCCGACTGGATCGCGTTCGACCTGCTGCTCACCAAGCTGGAAAAAAAGGGCGCCGCCGCGCTGACCAGCGACGAGCTGCTGCAATTGCCCCTGCTTTACCGCGCGACGCTGTCGTCGCTGTCGATCGCGCGCGCGACCAGTCTCGACAAGGCGCTGCTCGGGCATCTCGAAGCGTTGTCGATCCGCGGTTATTTCCTGGTTTATGGCGTGCGCGAGACGCGCTGGAGCCGGATCCGGCGCTTCTTCCTCTACGACTGGCCGGCCGCGGTGCGATCGGTGTGGAAGGAAACGATCATCATCGCGCTGATCATCATCCTCGGCGCGCTGACCAGTTACTCGCTCGTCGCGAGCAACCCCGAATGGTATTTCAACTTCGTCGACGAAAGCATGTCGGGGGGCCGCGATCCGCGCGCGAGCGTCGAGTTTCTGCAATCGACCCTGGGCCACGGCAAGGCGGCGGCGGGCGAGGGGGAGACCGGGCTGCACGTCTTTGCGACCTATTTGTTCACCCACAACAGCCAGGTGTCGATCCTGTCCTTTGCGCTGGGTTTCGCATTCGGCGTCCCGACGATGATGCTCGAATATTATCAGGGCATCGGACTGGGCGCGATGATGGCGGTGTTTTCCGGCAAGGGCCTGGGGTTTGATTTCGGCGGCTGGCTGTTCATCCACGGCACCACCGAATTGTTCGCCGCCGCGCTGTCGGGCGCCGCCGGCCTGCGGATCGGCAGCGCGATGGTCTTCCCCGGCGCCAAGGGCCGGTTGCAGGCGGTATCCGAAGCGGGGCGGACCGCTGGCAAGGTGATGATCGGGGTCATCCTGATGCTGTTCGCCGCCGGCCTGCTCGAAGGATTCGGGCGCCAGCTGATCACCGACACGATGCTGCGCTATGCGATTGGATCGCTGATGCTGCTGCTCTGGCTCGCTTATTATTACATCCCGCGGCGCGAGGATGTCGCATGACTGCCGCCGCCAGCAACGCCCGGCAGCGCGCCGCAAGCGCGAAGAAGATCCGCCAGTTTGTCACCCCCGAAGGGGTCGACCTGGAGCTGAAGATCGCAAGTTCGGGCCTCCGCCTGGGCGCGCTCATCATCGACATGATCCTGATCCAGACCCTGCTGTTCGTCTTTTTCATGCTGGTGTTGTGGGTGGGGCTCGCGTCGCAATCGGACATCGCGGTCGTCGTCTGGATTCTCGGCGCTTTCCTGCTGCGGACCTTCTGGTTCATCGGGTTCGAGCTCGGATCGCGCGCCGCGACCCCCGGCAAACGATTGATGGGCATCCGCGTCGTCGCGCGCGAGGGCGGCCGGCTAACCGCCGATGCGGTGGTCGCGCGCAACCTGATCCGCGAGCTCGAAATCTTCCTGCCGCTGATGATGATCGGATCCGGGGCGGCCGAGGATATGGCGTCGGGATGGATCATCGCCGCGGGGGTGTTGTGGTCGCTGACGCTCAGCCTGTTCCTGTTGTTCAACCGCGACCGGATGCGGATGGGCGACCTGATCGCCGGCACCTGGGTGGTGATGGCGCAGCGCGTCAAGCTCGACGCCGATATCGCCACCGACACCGCGGGCGATGCGATGGCGTTCAGCGAGGCCGAGCTTGCCGTCTATGGCATCTTCGAACTGCAGGAGCTCGAACGCGTCCTGCGCGGCCGCGACGCCCGCGCGATGCGCGAAGTCGCCGACACGATCCGCGCCAAGATCGGTCGCCCGGTGGCCGAAGAGGATGACGTCTTCCTGCTGTCCTATTACCGTCAATTGAAAGTCCGGCTCGAACGCAAATTGCTGTTCGGCAAGCGGCGAGAGGATAAATATGCCAGCGACTGACACCCCGACAACCGACATGGGCGTGACCGGGGCCCTGCACCAGCGCCGCTCGGTGCGCGCCTTTACCGACCAGCCGGTCGATCAAGCGCTGCTGCGCGAAATCTTCACCGCGGCCCAGCGCGCGCCGTCGGGCGGCAACCTCCAGCCGTGGCAGGCAACGGTCCTAACCGGCGCACCGTGGCAGGCGGTGAAGGACGCCGTCGCGGCGCGGATCGCGATGGGGCGTGAGGGATATCAACCCGAATATGACATTTATCCCAAGGGATTGACCGAGCCGTGGGAGGCGCGGCGGTTCGGGGTCGGCGAGGGGCTTTACGCCGCGCTCGGCATCCCGCGCGAAGACAAGGCGGGGCGGCTGGCTCAGTTCATGGAGAATTACCGGGGTTTCGGCGCACCGGTGATGCTTTTCCTCCACTGTTCGCGCATCATGGGGCCGCCGCAATGGTCGGACATGGGCATGTGGCTGCAATCGGTGATGCTGCTGCTCGTCGAAGCGGGGCTTGCCAGTTGCCCGCAGGAATGTTGGGCGATGTGCGGCGCCACCGTCCGCAATACGCTCGGGCTGGACGATGGGCAGATTTTGTTCACCGGGCTCGCGATCGGCTATGCCGATACCGAAGCATCGGTGAACCAGTGGCCGGTGCCGCGCGTATCGATCGACGACGCAATTGATTGGCAGGGATTTTAACAAGATGATCAGCAAGCACCCGGGTTTTCGCCATGGCGCCCTGGGCGCGCTGATGCTGGCTGTCGCGGGCTGCACCGCGATCCCGAAACCCGAGACCCCGACGCCCGCGCCACAACCGGTCGCCCCCACGCCGACCCCGGCGCCGCTGCCGACCCCGACCACAGGCTGGGAAGACCGCGCCGTCGATGCCGGAGCCTGGCGCTACGATGCCGGCAGCCGGAGCGCGGCCTTCGTCCCGACGGGCAGCGCGAACCCGCTGCTGACGTTGACGTGCAGCGGCAATAATATCCGGATGACCTCGGCGCTCGCCGGCAATGTCAGCCTGCGCACCAGCGCCGGCACCGACCAGATCCGCTTCGACGGCGGCAACGCGAACCTCGGCAACCGCGACGGCCGGCTCGACCGCATCGCGTTCAGCCGCGGCCGCTTTGCGCTGGAGACAGCTGGCGGCGGCGCGCTGACGCTGCCGGTGCAGTCCGAAATCGGCCGCGTGATCGAAGATTGCCGCTAATCCCCGTCGCCCCCGCGAAGGCGGTGCTGGAGCCTGTCCGAATTGAACCGTTGGTCCTGAGGCGGCACTGACCTGTCTCGAAGGACTTTAGCGACACGTCCTTCGAGACGCCATTTCGACAAGCTCAATGGCTTCTCAGGACCAACGGGTTTCTTAAACGAGACGAGCTTTGGGGGATGACGGTCAGGGGATCAACGCCCCAGCTGGACCGTCCCGCCCCTGATCCAGCCCCAGCGGCACGGACCCTGATATTCACGCGCGTTCGCCACCGATTTGCCGATCCCGCACATGTCGGCGTCGGTCCCGGGCGCCGCGAACACGACGCCGAACCAGGCGTCGTTATCCGCCGCTTCGCACAGCGACACATTGGCGCCGCCGGCGAGCTTCGCCTTTACCGCGCGGGTCTCGCCCGGCGCCCAATAGACGTCGGTGCCGCCGGCCTTGACGCTGCTCACGCTCGAACAGGCGGGCAGGCTCGGCCCCTCGGTGCCGATCATCACCGCGCGCGTCGCGAGCGGTTCGCCCGCCACCATGGGGGCGTTGTCGGCGGGCGGGGGCGGCTGGCTGCACCCGGCGAGCGACGCGGTCAGGGCGGCGAGCAGGGGAAGGACAAGGCGCAAGGCAGGGCGGGGGGAAGAGCTGCTTTTCATGCCCCGAAACTAGCCGCCGCGGCGCGCGCGCGCAACGCTCGTCGTCACAGGGCCAAGACCCGCATTTTCGCTTGGGTTTTGCGCCCTTCGACCCTATATAATCGCTATGACGGACACCCCAGAAAATGCGGCGCCGAGCGCCAATGCCAACCTGCCCAATGCCAATGCCTATGGCGCCGATTCGATCAAGGTTCTCAAAGGCCTGGACGCGGTGCGCAAGCGGCCGGGGATGTATATCGGCGACACCGACGACGGGTCGGGTCTGCATCACATGGTGTTCGAAGTCAGCGACAATGCGATCGACGAAGCGCTGGCGGGGCATTGCGACCTAGTCCTGATCACGCTGAACAGCGACGGATCGGTCAGCGTCGAGGACAATGGCCGCGGCATCCCGACCGGCATCCATGCCGAGGAAGGCATTTCGGCGGCCGAGGTCATCATGACCCAGCTCCACGCCGGCGGAAAGTTCGAAAACACCAGCGACGACAATGCGTATAAGGTGTCGGGCGGCCTGCACGGGGTCGGCGTGTCGGTCGTCAACGCGCTGTCCGAATGGCTGGAGCTGACGATCTGGCGCGACGGCGAAGAGCATTGGATGCGCTTCGAACATGGCGATTCGGTCGGGCCACTCAAGGTCAACGGACCGGCGCCGGCGGGCAAGAAGGGCACCCGCGTGACCTTTTCGGCCTCTACCGACACGTTCAAGAACGTCCTGGAATTCGATTTCGAAAAGCTCGAGCACCGTTATCGCGAGCTGGCGTTCCTCAATTCGGGCGTCCGCATCAAGCTGGTCGATGCGCGCCACGCCGAACATGTCAGTCACGACCTGTTCTATGAAGGCGGGATCGCGGCGTTCGTCAAATATCTCGACCGCAACAAAAATGCGCTGCTGCCCGATCCGATCGCGATCAGCAGCGAGCGCGACGGCATCGGCATCGACGTCGCGCTCGAGTGGAACGACAGCTATTATGAAAATGTCCTGTGTTTCACCAACAACATCCCGCAGCGCGACGGCGGCACCCACCTCGCCGCGTTCCGCGCCGCGCTGACCCGCACCCTCAACGGCTATGGCGACAAGTCGGGCATCCTGAAGAAGGAAAAAGTTAGCCTGACCGGCGAGGATATGCGCGAAGGGTTGACCGCGATCGTGTCCGTCAAGCTGCCCGATCCCAAATTTTCGTCGCAGACCAAGGACAAGCTCGTCTCGTCCGAAGTCCGCCAGCCGCTCGAAAGCCTGATGGCCGACCGGATGAGCGAATGGCTCGAGGAAAACCCCGCCTATGCCAAGGCGGTGATCCAGAAGGTCATCGACGCCGCCGCGGCGCGCGAAGCCGCGAAAAAGGCGCGCGAACTGACGCGGCGCAAGGGCGCGATGGATATCGCGAGCCTGCCCGGCAAGCTTGCCGATTGCCAGGAGCGCGACCCCGCCAAGTCCGAGCTCTTCCTGGTCGAGGGTGATTCCGCCGGCGGCAGCGCCAAGCAGGGCCGCGACCGCAAGGTGCAGGCGATCCTGCCGCTGAAGGGCAAGATCCTGAACGTCGAGCGGGCGCGGTTCGACCGCATCATCTCGTCGAAGGAAGTCGGCACGCTGATCCAGGCGCTGGGCGCCGGGATCCGCGACGAATTCAACATCGAAAAGCTGCGCTATCACAAGATCGTGATCATGACCGACGCCGATGTCGACGGCGCGCATATCCGCACGCTGTTGCTCACCTTTTTCTACCGCCAGATGCCCGAGATCATCGAGGGCGGCTATCTCTACATCGCCCAGCCGCCGCTGTATAAGGTCGCCAAGGGGCGCAGCGAGGTTTACCTCAAGGACGATACCGCGCTCGAAAATTACCTCGTCGATGGCGGTATCGATGCGCTGATGCTGGAAACGAGCGGCGGGGCGCGGTCGGGCAACGACCTGCGCGATCTGATCGAGCATGGCCGCCGCCTGCGCGCGCTGATGCGCTATGTCCCGCGCGGCCATAATTACGAGCTGGTCGAGGCGCTGGCGCATGGGCTTCGCGCTCGATCCGGCGCTCGAAATTGCCGGACGCGCCGCCGCCGGGGTGCGCGCCGCCGAATGGCTCAACGCCGCCGAACGCGCGCTGACCGGCGGGGTCGAGGCGAAATGGACGATCACCGCCGAGGGTGGTGGCTACACGCTCAAAAGCGCTGGCGCGGGGTCAGCGACCATCATGCGATCGACGCCGCGTTCCTGGCGAGCCAGGAGGCGCGCCGGCTGGACAAGCTTGCCGCCGAGCAGGCCGAAACCTATGCCCACCCGGGCCGGCTGGTAAAGGGCAGCAGCGCCGCGGCGCTGGCCGCCGATGCCGCCGCGCTCGCCGCCGCCGAGGCGGCCGCAGACGATGCCGAAGCGAGCGACAGCGACCTGCCCGCCGCCAGCGCCGGCAAGGTCACCCCGATCACCCGCCCGTCCGAATTGCTCGAGGCGATCTTCGCGCACAGCCGCAAGGGTCTGTCGATCAGCCGCTACAAGGGGCTGGGCGAAATGAATGCCGAACAACTCTGGGAAACCACGCTCGATCCGGCGAACCGCTCGCTGCTGCGCGTCGAGGCCGAACAGGCGGACATCGCGCATGAAATCTTTGAACGGTTGATGGGCGACGAGGTCGAACCGCGGCGCGACTTCATTCAGACCAACGCGCTCTCGGTGGCAGAATCTGGACGTCTAGTTTGAGTTGGTTCCACCGAGATGGAGACGAATTCGAACCTCCGGACGCAAATAAGGTTCAGTCCAGCGCGCGGCGGCTTGTCGAAGGCAAGCCGCCGCCTGCTGTTGGCCATCCTCGATAAGGGGATGATGTCCATGCGGGTCTTGTTCCAGCATTGCTGATGCCGCTTCTGCTCACGGTCTCGGCCGCGGCGCAGGATGCCGAAATCACTGAGGCGACGAGCGTCGCCGTCGATACCGAAACCGAACTCGGCGGCGGCATGGCCAGCTATTATGGCGACGAACTCGCCGGCAACCGCACCGCGAGCGGCGAGCGTTTCAACCCCAGCCAGATGACCGCCGCGCATCGCTCATTGCCATTCGGCAGCATGGTGCGCGTCACCACCTTATCGAATGGCGACAGCGTGATCGTCCGCATCAACGACCGCGGCCCGTTTTCGCACGGCCGGGTGATCGACGTCAGCCACGCCGCGGCCCGCGAAATCGGCATGCACCGCAGCGGCACCGCGCGCGTGAAGCTGGCGCTGCTCGACGATTGACGTCGCAGAATAGGCTGTCGGCCTTCGAGCGGAAACTGCCCCTCACGTCTCACTTCGTCATTCCCGCGAAGGCGGAAACCCAGTTGCACCGTCAGCTCGCTGGGTCCCCGCTTTCGCGGGAATGACGAAGGTTGGGAAAGTCGCCCTTCCTCGTCCCACGCTTAATCGAACACCGACCAACCCGCCGCATAGGCGAAATGTTCGAGCGCCACGGCGCCCGCCAGCGACGTCCCCGCCGCGTTCAGCCCCGGCGACCACACCGCGATCGATCCCTGCCCCGGCGCGATGCACAGGATGCCGCCGCCGACCCCGCTCTTGCCCGGCAGACCGACGCGAAAGGCGAATTCGCCCGAATTGTCGTAATGGCCGCACAGCATCATGATCGCGTTGATGCGCCGCGCGCGGTGCGGCTCGATCAGCTGCTCGCCGGTCAGCGGGTCGCACCCTTCCATCGCCAGGAACAGCCCGGCGCGAGCGAGCTGGCGGCAACTCATCGCGATCGCGCATTGGCGGAAATAGACGCCGACCACGGTTTCAACGGGATGCTTCAAATTGCCGAATGCATCCATGAAATGCGACAGGCTGCGGTTGCGGGCGCCGGTTTCGGATCCGGACGAACGACGCGGTGATCACGAAGCTGGTCGCACGCCGCGTTCCGCGGCGGAACAGGCGCTCGATCTCGTCGATCGCGGCGTCACCGTCGCGGCCGGCGTCCGCCCGTCGGTCAGCGACCGGTACGGCAGGGCCGGGCCGAAGCTCGGCCAGCCGCTCGATCAGCGGGTGGCCGACATACACCGTCGGCGGCCCCTGCAGCCGCTCCAGAGCCGCCGGCTCGAAGGGCAGCACAGCGCCAGCGTGAACACCTTCGACACCGACTGGATCGAAAAGGCTTCGTCGGCGTCGCCCGAGGTGTGGACGGTGCCGTCGGGCAGCGCGAGCGCAAAGCCGAGCTTGTTTGGATCGACCCGGGCCAGCGCCGGGATATAATCGGCGACCCGCCCCTGCCCCAGATGCCCAGCGGCCAGCAGCATCGCTTCGTCGATATGGTGGCGCAGATTTTCGGTCATGCGTGATGCCTAATGCAGGATCGCGGGCGAATGAAGCGCTTTGACCCGATCGAATATATTTTCACTTTTCTAGAAATATTGTATCTATGGAAAATCAAATTCACCGACTCGGGAGAATTGCATCATGGTCGATCATCCGCGCGGCAAGGGGCTTGCGAGCGCCGTCAGCTATCAGGACAGCAAGGCGGCGTTCCGTTGGCTCGAGGATGCCTTTGGCTTCGAACCCCTGTTCGTGCTGCTCGACGCCGAGGGCAATCTCGCCCATTCCGAAATGGGCTATGGCGCATCGGTGGTGATGGTCGGCAATGAATGGTCCGACGACCACAAGAGCCCGAAATCGATCGGCGGCAAGAATAGCCAGTCGGTCCATGTCCAGCTGGCGGTCGGCGAGGATATCGACGCGCATTGCGAAAAGGCGCGCGCCGCCGGGGCGACCATCATCGGCGAGGGCGAAGCCCAATGATCTACGGCGACCGCAGCTACCGCGCCAAGGACCCCGAAGGCCATATCTGGACCTTTGGCGTCACGGTCGAGGCAAAGACCGCCGCAGAGTGGGACGCCGAGGGCGGCTTCACGACCAAGACGCGGCTCGACGATTGAGCGCGCGCGTCGACCGGACGCTCGCCGCGCTCGCCGATCCGTTACGGCGGCGCGCGGTCGAGCTGCTCGGCCAGCGCCCGCGCAGCGCCGGTGAGCTCGCGGGCGAACTCGGCCTCGCAGCCCCCGCGATGAGCCGCCATCTGCGGACCCTGCGGGCCAGCGGGCTGGTCGAGGATGCGCACCCCGCGTTCGACGCGCGGGTGCGCATCTATTCGCTCAAGGACGGCGCGACCGCGGACCTCAAGCAGTGGCTCGCCGAGACCGAGGCGCTGTGGACGCACCAGCTCGCGGCGTTCAAGGCGCATGTGGAGACCGGCGAATGAGCGCGGCGGTCATCGTGGCGCTGCGCGTCGGCGTGTCGCCAGAGGCGGCGTTTACCGCCTTCACGCGCGACATCGGCCGCTGGTGGAAAAGCCATCCGCTGTTCCAGCTGTCGCGGCGCGGCGACGGCACGTTGCGTTTCGATCCCGCCGGTCCGGGTGGCCGCCTCGTCACGCGCTTCGCAGACGGGAAGGAGTGGGAGATCGGCCCGGTCCGCCATTGGCTTCCCGGCGAGCGCCTCGCCTTTGGCTGGCGCCTGCCGAGCTTCGCCGTCGATCAATCGACCGAGGTGGATGTGCGGTTCGAGGCGATCGGCGGCGAGACGCGCGTCACCGTCGAACATCGCGGCTGGGACGCTATCCCGCAAAAGCATGTCGCGCGCCATGGGTTCGAGCTGATACTGTTCCAGCGAAGGCTGGGCGAACATTGGCGAGGGTTGTTGGGGGCAATGGCAGCAGGGTTCTAGCGAACGCGATGGCGCAGCTATTTCTCGTCATCCCGGGCTTGACCCGGGATCCCGCTTCTTGACGCATCGGCCGGCTTCGATCGTCAAGCGGGACCCCGGATCAAGTCCGGGGTGACGACGAGAGAAACATTGCGCGCACTTCGGCCCCGCACGCACGTCGCGACTGTGGATCGCGTCCGGAAGCTTCAGCGCGCGGGAACCGCGCGCGGGTGGCGGCTGCGGCCTCACAGTGCCGCGATGCTCGGCTGCGCGACGCGGCGTGCATCGCGCTGGTCGCGGCGACCGAGCGCGGGCAAGACCTTGTCGGGCGTCCTGCCGACCCTCATCGATCTGGCCGCGCATCCGACCGACCGGCTGCACACGCTGTATGTGTCGCCGCTGAAAGCCCTCGCCGCCGACGTCGAGCGCAATTTGATCGGCCCGATCGCCGACATGGATCTCGCAATCAGCGTCGAAAGCCGTAGCGGCGATACGTCGTCGGACAAAAAGGCGCGCCAGCGCAGCCGGCCGCCGAACATCCTGCTGACCACCCCCGAATCGCTGTCGCTGCTATTGTCCTATCCCGACAGTTTCACGATGTTCGCCGATCTGAAGACGGTGGTGATCGACGAGATCCACGCCTTTGCCCCCGGCAAGCGCGGCGACCTGCTCAGCCTGGCGCTCGCGCGGTTGCAGGCGATCGCCCCCGACCTGCGCCGTGTCGGCCTGTCGGCGACGATCGCCGACACCCACGCCTATCGCGGCTGGCTGGCGCCGAACAACGATGCCGAGACGGTGACGCTGGTCGAGGGCGAACCCGGCGCCGATCCCGATATCCAAATCCTGCTTCCCGAGGGCGCGGTGCCGTGGGCGGGGCATTCGGGGCGCTATGCGGTGCATCAGGTGATGGCGGAGGTCGCGAAGAACCGCACCACCATCATCTTTTGCAACACCCGCGGGCTGGCCGAGCTGATTTTTCAAGAGCTGTGGAAGGTCAACGACCTCAGCTTGCCGATCGCGATCCATCACGGCAGCCTCGACCGCGAGGCGCGGCAACGCGCCGAGCAGGCGATGGCCGAAGGCCGGCTGCGCGCCCTCGTCGCGACCTCCAGCCTCGACCTCGGACTCGACTGGGGCGATGTCGATTGCGTGATCCAGATGGGCGCACCCAAGGGATCGTCGCGACTGCTCCAGCGGATCGGCCGCGCCAACCACCGGCTCGACGAGCCGAGCAAGGCGCTGATCGTGCCGGGCAACCGGTTCGAATATCTCGAGGCGCAGGCGGCGCTCGACGCCGTCGAGGCGGGCGAGCGCGATGCCGACCGTTTCCGCCCCGGGGCGCTCGATGTGCTGGCGCAGCATGTGATGGCGCTCGCCTGCGCCGCGCCGTTCAAGGAAGACGAACTGCTCGCCGAAATCCAGAGCGCGGCGCCCTATGCGTGGATAGATGCCGCGCTCTTTGGACGGCTGCTCGGCTTCGTCCGCGACGGCGGCTATGCGCTCAAAAGCTACGACCGTTTTCGGCGTCTCGCCCCCGACGGACAGGGCGGCTGGCGCATCGCCCACCCGCGCCTCGCGGCGCAGCACCGGTGGAACGCAGGGATCATCGTCGATGCGCCGACCCTCGACGTGCGGTTCAAGAACGGGCGTCGGCTGGGCACCGTCGAGGAATATTTCGCCAGCACGCTCAGTCCGGGCGACACCTTCGCCTTTGCCGGGCTCAGCCTGGAGGTCGAGGGTATCCGCGATTCGGACATCCTGGTCCGCGCTACAAGCAAGCCCGCGCGCATCCCGAGCTATGTCGGCGCGCGCATGGCGCTGTCGACGCGGCTGGCCGACCGGGTACGCGGGTTCCTGGCCGATCCGGCGAGCTGGCAACGTTTTCCCAAGGACGTCCGCTTCTGGCTCGAGATGCAGGCGCTGCGTTCGGTGCTGCCGCGCCCCGGCGAGCTGCTCGTCGAAACTTTTCCGCACGAGGGCGCCCATTATCTGGTCGCTTACCCGTTCGAGGGGTGGAACGCGCACCAGTCACTGGGCATGCTGATCACCAAAAGGATGGAGCGCGCCGGATTGCAGCCGCTGGGGTTCGTCGCATCGGATTATGCGCTGGCGGTGTGGTCGCTGCGCCCGGTGTCCGACCCCGCGGCGCTGTTCGATGCCGCGATCCTGGAGGAGGAATTCATCGAATGGGTCGAGGGATCGCATCTGCTCAAGCGCGCCTTTCGCGAGGTCGCGGTGATCGGCGGGCTGATCGAGCGCCAGCATCCGGGCAAGCGCAAAACCGGCAAGCAGGTGACCTTTTCGACCGACCTGATTTTCGACGTGCTGCGCAAATATGAACCCGACCATCTGCTGCTCGAAGCCGCCTGGGCCGACGCGCGCGAGCGGTTGACCGACGTCGCGCGGCTGGGCGACCTGCTCGACCGCGCCGCGGGGACAATGCTGCACCAGTCACTGGGCCGGATCAGCCCGCTGGCGATCCCGGTGCTGGTGCTGATCGGCCGCGAGAATGTCGCGGGCGCCGACATCGACGATGCGTTGCTCGGCGAGCTGGCCGAAAGCCTGGCGAAAGAAGCGATGGGGCCAGGCTGAGCCCGCCCCGTCCGGCGCCTGACGGCATAGCGTGTCACCGCTTGCTGCAACACAGGATGAGGCGTAGATTGCATCCAACCATAAAGAGGATGCCAGCGATGACCAAAGCTACTCAGCGGTCCGTCCTGTTCGCGTTGCTGCTCGCCGCGCCCGCGTTGATCGGTGCGGCTGACCGAGTGGGCGGGCACGAAGGTGCCGATGCCGCCCGGCATGGACGAGCGTCGCTTCCGTCGCACGCTCGAGCGTCTGGACCCCCAACGCGTCGCTCTGCAGGCCGGCGGTCCCGAGGTGATGGTCGGCGGCCAGGCGCTGCCGGTCGACGCAGTACCGGCGCGCGAACATGCGGCGCGGTGCGGCTGGTGCCAGCGCCGGGCTCGAGGGCGCCCAATTGCGGCTCGCGACGATCGGCGGATCGACCATTGTCCCGAGTTTCCGCGTCGCGGCGCTGCAAATGTCCGATCTCCATCTGGCGTCGGTCGATGCGCCCGCCTTTTTTGGGCGCCATATCGGTGCGGCCGGGCTGATCGGGGTGGATATGCTGGAGAACCGCCGCATTCTGATCGATTTTCGCAAGGAAAGCATCGCGATCCTCGAAACCCGGCGGCGCGCCCGGCCGATCATCCGCGACGACGACGCCATCGTCGTCACCGCCCGCAACACCGCTGGCCGCCTGATCCTGTCCGACGCGCGGCTCGACGGGAAAAAGGTCGACGTGATCGTCGATACCGGCGCGCAGACCAGTATCGGCAATCTGGCGTTGCAACGGCTGGTCGCGCAGCGGCGCCAGAACCGCCTGCCCTTCATTCCGACGACGTTGAACGCGGTGTCGGGCGAATTGGTGACCGCGACGCGAACCGTGATCAGCCGCATCACGCTCAACGGGGTCGAGGTCAACGACCTGCCGATCTCCTTTGCCGACTCGCAGGCCTTTCGCGCCCTCGATATGGAGGACCGGCCCGCGCTGTTGCTGGGGATGGACAGCCTGTCGCTGTTCGACCGGGTCGAAATCGATTTCCCCAACAAGCGCGTCGTGTTCGACATGCCCGACGAAGCGAGCCGCCAGGCCGGCCAGCGCTTTGCCGCAAACTCCTTGATGCGGGGCAGTTAGAGCGCTTGCAGCGCGGCGGCGGCGTGGCCATAGCGGCGCCATGTCCGCGGCGCCGACCTTTACCTTTGCGGGCCAGCAATTTCAGATGCTGGCCGACCGGGCGCTGTACTGGCCGCGGCACGGCGCGCTGATCGTCGCCGACCTGCACCTGGAAAAGGCGAGCTGGTGCGCCGCGATTGGGCAGCCGCTGCCCCCTATGACAGCCACGATACGCTCGACCGGCTGGCCGGGCTGGCGGCGCAAACCGGGGCGCGCGCGATCTGGTGCCTGGGCGACAGTTTCCACGACCGAGATGCCGCCAGTCGCATCGCCCCCGCCGTCGCCGAGCGCCTGCGCGCCCAGGCCGCCGCGGCCAAACTGCTGTGGATCGCGGGCAACCATGACGGGCTGAGCGGCGGCGCGTGGGGCGGTGAGGTCGCCGACGAGCTGTTGGTCGATGGGATCATATTGCGCCACCAATGCGACGCGCGCGACGGGCGTCCCGAAATATCGGGTCATTTCCATCCCAAATTGCGGCTGAGCCTGCGCGGGCGCAGCGTCGCCCGCGCCTGCTTCGCCGCCGACGACCGACGCCTGATCCTGCCCGCCTTCGGCAGCCTGACGGGCGGCCTCGACGTCCAGGATCGTGCCATCGGGTGCAATTTCCGGGGCGATTACCACGCAATGCTGATCGCGCAGGGTAAGTTAATTTCTTTCCGGTGCCGCAACGAGCAGGAAAATGACGCTACGGCAACCGGACTGGCCGCCGGATAAGCGCCAGAACGGCGCTCCCGCACCCACTTTCAGGCTGTGGCGCAAAAGCCTCACCCACCCAAAGAATCGCGAAAATGCGTGGCCCCCGGCTGGATCGGCGCGATATTTCGGTTATGAATCAACGCCTAAAAATAATGAATATGAGAGAGGAGTGCCCAACCATGAAATCATCGACCCTTTTTGCTGCCCGCTTGCTGCGCACCAGCGCGCTTGGCGTTTCGATCGCGATCGCCGTTGCCGCGGTGCCCGCCGTCGCCCAGGACGCGCCGGCCGACACCGCCACCGCCGACGATAGCGACAACACCCCGATCATTGTCACCGCGCAGGGCCGTTCGCAGCTGCTGACCGACGTGCCGGTGGCGATTTCGGCGGTGACCGCCGAAACGCTGCAGAACAGCGGCGCGAACGATATTCGCCAGCTCAATCAGCTCGCTCCCTCGCTGCTCGTCTCGTCGACCGGCTCGGAAGCCAATGGCTCGGCGCGTATCCGCGGCATCGGCACCGTCGGCGACAACCCCGGCCTCGAAAGCTCGGTTCCGGTCTTCATCGACGGCGTCTATCGCTCGCGGTCGGGCATCGGCCTGAACGAACTGGGCGAGATCGACCGGATCGAGGTGCAGCGCGGGCCGCAGGGCACGCTCGGCGGGCGCAACTCGTCGGCGGGCCTGATCAGCATCTATTCGAAAAAGCCGAGCTTCGAATTCGGCGCCACGGGTGAGGTCACCTATGGCAATTACGATTATTGGCGCCTCGGCGGCAGCGTCACCGGACCGATCAGCGACACCCTGGCCGCGCGCATCGACGGCGTGTGGGTGAAACGCGACGGCTTTCTGCGCGATACCGCCAACAACCGCGACATCAACAATCGCGACCGCTATTTCGTCCGCGGCCAGTTGCTGTTCGAACCGACCGACGCGCTGTCGGTGCGCCTGATCGCCGATTACACCTCGCGCGACGAGGAATGCTGCGGTGCGACCTATGTCAGCCCGTCGGTCAATCCCACCATCGGCAATCTCAACACGCCGAGCAGCGTGGGCGGGGCGGCGACCGCGACCAGCAACAATATCATCAATGTGCTGCGCGACCTGGGCCAGCCGCTCGCGGCATTCAACCAGGGCTATGACCGCAACCTGTCGGTCACCCCGGGCCGCAGCTACGCCGGCAAGACCAAAGATTACGGCTTTTCGGGCCAGATCGATTATGATTTCGGCGGCGCGACGCTGACCTCGATCACCGGTTACCGCGAATATCGGTCGAGCCAGGCGGGCGACGTCGATTACGGCACCGTCGATATCCTCTATCGTGCCGACAGCGACGATGCCTATCGCCAGTTCCACACCTTTACCCAAGAACTGCGCCTGCAGGGTGAAGCCTTCGACGGCAAGCTCGACTGGCTGGTCGGCGGCTTCTACGCCAATGAAAAGCTGACGGTGCGCGACAATCTGCGTTTCGGCACCCAGTACGGCCGGTTCGCGACCTGCCGGCTCGTCTCGGGCAGCGGGCTTGCCGGTCTTTATGCGCCGACCCAGCCCGGTTGCGTCGCACAGGGTATCGGAAACCTCGCCGGCGTCGGCCGCAACACGATCCTCGGTGCCTCGGGCGCCTCGGGTCCCGACATCGTCGCCGCCTTCACCGCGCTCGAGGGTCTCAGCGATCGCGGCAGCATCAACGACCGCTATTTCCAGGAAGACGACAATTGGGCGCTGTTCACGCACAATATCTTCCACGTCACCGACAAGCTCGATTTCACCTTTGGCGTTCGGTATACCAACGACAAGAAGAAGTTCGCCGCCACCTTCACCAACGACAACACGGTCTGCACGACCGTGCAGGGTCTGGTTCTCGACGATCTGACGAGCACCAACGCCACGGCCCGCGCGCTGGCCGGCGCCCTGATCGGCCTGTCCTGCCAGGGCAACTCGACCGCCGAGCTGAACAATGTGTCGATCCGCGACAAACGCAGCGAGGATGAATTCACCGGCACCGCGATCCTGTCGTACAAGCCGGTCGATGACCTGATGGTCTACGCCAGCTATTCGCGCGGCTACAAGGCGGGCGGCTTCAACCTCGACCGTTCGGCGCTGAAATCGCCGATCCTGCCGTTCGCGGCATCGGGCGGCGCCCAGGCGTTGGTGAGCAACCTGCAGTTCGATCCCGAAACCGTGAACAGCTATGAACTGGGGGCCAAATATTCGAACGGGCCGTTCAGCGCCGGGCTGACCTTCTTCCGCTCCGATTTTTCGAGCTTCCAGCTGAACACGTTCAACGGCACCGTGTTTCTGGTGCAGAATGTCAACGGATGCGACAGCGACCTGGCCGGCGGCGACCGCGACCAGAGCAAGTTCACCGGGGTGCCGAACTTTAACGCGGCGGCGGCGACCACCGGCCGCTGCGCCGCCGACGACGTCAGCTATGGCGTGCGCACCGAGGGTTTCGAACTCGAAGCCTCGCTGGTCCCGGCACGCAGCTTCCGCATGACCGCGGGTCTGACCTATGCGAAGACGAAATATCGCAGCAATCTGGTCGGTAATGACTCGGGCGCCCCGCTCGATCAGGCGCTGCGCCTGTTGCCCGGCAACAACCTGTCGAACGCGCCCGAACTGGTCGCCACCGGCAGCGTCGCCTGGACCCCCGACATCGGCAGCAGCGGCCTGACCGGCCTGGTCTATATCGATGGCCGCATGACCAGCGATTACAACACCGGTTCGGACCTGTTCCCGCAAAAGGCGCAGGACGGCTACGCGCTGTTCAACGCCCGCATCGGCATCCGTGGTCCCGACGAGAAATGGGGGATCGAATTCTGGGGTCAGAATATCTTCAACAAGCAATATGCCCAGGTCGCCTTCAACTCGCCGTTCCAGGAAGGCGCGACATCGACGACCACCGCGTTCGCCGACCCGCAATTTCCGGGCGGCCGCCAGATCTTCTCGCAGTTCCTGGCCGAACCCCGGACCTATGGCGTGACGCTGCGCGGCAAATTCCTGATCGCGCACGATTGTGGACACCGCGGGCGGGGCCATTGGCCCCGCCCTTTTTTTGCCCGCCGAACGGCCAGCCGGGGCCTCCCGTCACATCGGACAGCTGTGGCATAAAAGCCGCGCTGGCCGCGCAATGACGCCGCAACGCCGGCTTGGGCTAGCCTGCACCCGCGGTGTCGTGATACGCCTGCGGTCAAATATAATATCGTGCCGCTCTCCCACAAAAAAATGACCGTGTGTGGAGGGCCATCATCATGACAACCAAATTCAGCCGTACTGCTCGTCTGTCGCGCACCAGCGCCGCCGGCCTGTCGCTTTCGTTCGCCATGCTGGCGGCGCCCGCCGTCGCGCAGGATGCCGGGGCCGCGGCCAGAACCGACGACGAAACCATCATCGTCACCGCCACCCGGCGCAGCGAAGCCCTGTCCGACGTGCCGATCGCGGTTTCGGCGGTCACCGGCGAGACATTGGAGAAAACCGGCGCGACCGATGTCCGCGCACTGGGCCAGGTGGCGCCGTCGCTGCTGGTGTCGGGCGCGACCAGCGAGGTCAATTTCTCGGCGCGCATCCGCGGCATCGGCACGGTCGGCGAAAATCCGGGGCTGGAATCGTCGGTCGGCCTGTTCATCGACGGCGTCTATCGCAGCCGCACCGGGGTCGGCCTGTCCGAACTGGGAGACATCGAACGCGTCGAGGTGCTGCGCGGACCGCAAGGCACATTGTTCGGCCGCAACTCGACCGCCGGCCTGATCAACGTCGTCACCAAAGGCCCCGATCTCGGCAGCTTCGGCGCCAAGGGTTCGATCAGCTATGGCAATTATGATTATTGGCGCGTCGACGGCGGAATCAACGCCCCGATCGGCGACAAGGCCGCGGTGCGCGTCGATGGCGTGTGGCAACAGCGCGACGGCTTTATCAAAAATGCAACGGCGGGCGAACCCGACATCAACGACCGCGACCGCTGGCTGGCGCGCGGCCAATTGCTGCTCGAACCCAGTGAAGCCGTTAAAATCCGCCTGATCGCCGATTACAGCGAGCGCAAGGAAAACTGCTGCGGCGGCGTCCTACTCAATCCCGTCCGCAACCTGACGCGCGGCGCCGACGGCTTTCCCGTCGCGTCGGCGAACACCCTGCTGCCCGTCCTCCAGGCGCTGGGCGCCAACCATCAGGTGCCGCCGGCGGGGACACGGTTCACGCCGCCAGGCGACAACGCCGGGGGTCACCTATCGGTCGGACACCAAGGATTGGGGGGTGTCGGGCGAAATCGGTTGGGAGCTGGGGGCGGCGACGCTGACGTCGATCACCGCCTATCGCGATTACAAGAACGCCCAAGGCCAGGACGCCGATTTCAGTGCGCTCGACATCCTGCATCGCACCGACCTCGACCGCCGGTTCCGCCTGTTCACCCAGGAAGTCCGCTTGCAGGGCGAGGCGTTCGACGGGCGGCTCGACTGGCTGGTCGGCGGCTATTACGCCAATGAGAAACTCGATGTCGACGACGACATCGTTTACGGCAACAATTACGAACAATTCGCCAATTGTCTGTTATTCGCCAGCGCGCTGCCGACCGCGGTGTTGCCGTCGAACCCGCAATGCGTGAACGTGCCGGTGGTCCAGGGGACGATCACCGCGCTATCCGGATTGCCCGCCGGCGACCCGCGCCGCGCGTCGATCCCGCTGCTTTCGGCGTTGATCGCCAATCCGGCGCGCCCCGGCTTCGGATCGCTTGCCGCGGCGCTCGGCCAGCCGACGCTGGCGATCAACGGCACCGGCAATCAGGGATCGACCTTTGCCCAGAAAAGCCGAAATTTCGCGGTTTTCACGCATAATAGTTTCGACATTATCGAAGATGCGCTGACCCTGACCATCGGCGCCCGCTATACCAGCGAACGCAAGACGCTGGACGCCGATGCCAATTTCAACAACGCCATCTGTCCGCTGGTGGTCAATTCGCCGTTCCAGTCGCTGGCGACATTGCCCTGCGTCATCAACGGCACCGCGCCCGATCTGCCGCGCGGCCCATGCCGAGACGGTGTTCAAGGACAATGAATGGACCGGCACTGCGGTGCTCAGCTGGAAACCGGCGCCCGAACTGCTCGTCTATGGATCGGCGTCGAAGGGGTATAAGGCCGGCGGGTTCAATCTCGACTTCTCGGCGCTCGACCGCACCTGCAACGTCAATTTCGACACCGCCTGCGCGGCGCGGCTGGCGCTACCCGCCAATAGCAGCGGCAACGGCCGTCCCGAGGCCAGCGACCTGCAATTCGCGAGCGAAAAGGTCGATGCCTATGAGCTGGGGGTCAAATATGACGGCCCCGGCTTCGACCTCAACATCGCGGCATTCTATCAGGAGTACAGCAATTACCAGCTCAACACCTTCAACGGGGTCAATTTCGAGGTCACCAACATCCAGGCGTGCAAGGACGATCTGAACGGCACCGATGCCGACGGATCGGCGACGACCGGCGCCTGTGCGTCCAACCGGCTGAAACCCGGGGTGCGATCGAAGGGGATCGAGATCGAGGCGTTCCTGCGCCCGGCGCGCTATGTGTCGGTGAACATGGGGCTGACCTATGTCGACACCCTTTATCGCCGCAATCTGGTCGGCACCGGCGGCCGGCCGCTGTCGCCGGTGCTGTTCCAACTGCCCGGCCGCGGGGTGTCGAACGCGCCGCGCTATGTCGCGACCGCGGGGATCAGCTGGACCCCGCCGATCGGCAGCTCGGGAATGAGCGCCCTGGTCTATTTCGACACCAGGCTCCAGAGCGACACCAACACCGGGTCGGACCTGGATGTCGAAAAGATCCAGGACGGCTTTGCGGTCTTCAACGGCCGGCTGGGCCTTTATGGCCCCGACCGCCGTTGGGGGATCGAGCTGTGGGGCCAGAATCTGTTCAACAAGCGCTATTATCAGATCGGCGCCGACATGCCGCTGCAAGGCGGCGGCACCTTCCGCGCCGTCGCGGCGCCGGCGGCAAGCGGGCTCAGCGGCACCGCCAACCAGCTGTTCGTCGGCTTCCCCGGCGAACCGCGCACCTATGGCGTGACGCTGCGCGGTCAGTTCTGATCCGACCTCTCCCCTCCCTGATCGGGGAGGGCGTCGGAGGGGCCTGCCGCAACCGGGCACTGTTGCGGTGGGCCCTTTTGGTTTGGGGGAACAGTCATGAAGCCGGCTTTGAAGTGGGGGCGAACAATATGTCTCGTCACCCCGGACTTGATCCGGGGTCCACGACCCCTGGCACCGCCTATCCCGAGAGGGCTGATGGATCCCGGATCAAGTCCGGGATGACGAAAGTTTAAGTCCACTTCCGGCTATCCGACCCTACCCCTACCGCGCCCGCGCCGCCTGATGCGCGATGTCGGTCATCAGTTTGCGGAACAGCACCCCGCCGGGCGTCCCCGACGACTTCAGCGCGCGCTCGCAATCGAGCAAGCGGCTGGTCAGCCGCGCGATGCGCACCGAATCCCAGATGCGCAGTTGCGCCGTCACCGCGTCGCGCTCTTTCCAGAAGATGCCGCTGGTCCGCGCCGCGACGACGGTCGCCGGGTGCGCCCCGCCATCGACCTCGGCGCGCAGCCGGGCGAGCGCCATCGCCCGGATCGCCAGCGCGCGGATGATGCGGATTTCGGCCACCCCCACCGCACTCGCCTTGGCCAGCATCGCCGGCATGTCGCGCACTTTGCCGCCCAGCGCGACGTTGATGCACTCGCTGACGTCTTCCTCGTGGGTTGCGGCGCCGAGCGCGGCGATGTCGGCTGCGGTCACCTGGCGCTGGCGGTCCGCCGCGGCGTCGAGATACAGCGCCATTTTTTCGATCTCGCGCCGCATCAGCGCCTGGTCTCCCGACACCAGGTCGATCAGCAACTGCGCCTCGGTATTGCCAAGCCGCAGCCCCTGGTCCGCGGCGGCAGCCATCGCGATGCCGACCAGCGCGCGGCGGTCGGGCTGGTAACAGATCGCAGCGACGGCATGCTCGCTGCCCTCGACCAGCTTGACCAGTTTCGATTTGGCGGTGACCGACGCGCCGGTGGCGACCACCGGGTTGATGACGGTGTCGGCGCCCAGCAGCGCCTCGACCGCGGACAGACTGTCGTCGCCGCTGCCGGACAGTTCGAGCCGGATCACGCGAGCCGGCGAAAAGAGCGACATCGACGCCGCCTCGGCGGCGAGCAGCGACGGGTCCTGCGCCAGCTGCGATCCGGTCAGGTCGAGCCGATCGGCGTCCTTGCCGGCGAGACCGATCAAATGGCCCGCGATGGCTTCCATCGTCGCTTCATCGGGTCCGGTGAGCAGTGTGAAACGAATTTTGGGGTCGAGGCGCGACAGGCGTTCAAGCTCGTTCGGCTTGACCGCTTTCATTGCCCGGCGGGCGCCGCCGGCTGTCCACCGCCGCGGTTCGCATAGACCGCGAGCCGCGCGACGATCTGGTCGGCGACCCCCGAGGCCAGCCGTTCGAGCGCCGACGATTCGGCGGCGATCGTCGCATATTCGCTGCCGACGACGTCGATGCCCGCGTCCGATGCGGCGGTGGCATCGAGCACGATCTCGCCGGTGGCGGCCTCGACCAGCTGATAGCGCGCGCGCAGCGTGCGGCGTTCGCAGCGTCCACCTGCATCGTCGGCGCGGACCACCTTGGCGGCGATCGGCCGGTCGATGCCGGACGTCGAGACGGACGCAGCTGGCGCCGCGCCCGCGCCGCCCTGCGTCGCCTGCAACCGGTCGCGCAGCGCATTGCGAACGAGCCAGCCGCTATGCCCCTCGATCGCCGCAACATCGACGTCGGCCAGCACCTGCGCCACCGCGCCCTTGCTGCCGTTGGCGTAGAGCGGACGCAGCCCGCAACCGCCGACGAGCAGCGACGCGGCGACAAGCGAAGAGGTGAGGAGGTTACGCATAGTGGACAAGGGTGACCTCCATATCCGTTCGTGTCGAGCGAAGTCGAGACACCCCGAAGGCATGCTCGACCGATGGGTGTCTCGACTTCGCTCGACACGAACGGGAATGGACGGGTTCGCTTGACGTCTTCATCTTCTAAGGAACGATATTCACCAAACGGTCGGGGACCACAATCACCTTCTTCGGTGCGGCACCGGCCAGCAGTTCGGCGATGCGCGGGCGCGCGAGCGCCGCGGCTTCCACCACGTCCTTGTCGAGGCCTTTGGCGAGGGTCATCGTATCGCGCAATTTGCCGGCGATCTGGATCGCGATCGTCACCTCGTCATCGACCAGCAGCGCCGGATCGGCGGCGGGCCAGGCGGCGTCGGCGACCATATTCGTCGTCCGCTGCGCCGGGGGCAGCGCCGCCCAGGCTTCCTCGGCGAGGTGCGGCAGCATCGGCGCGACCAGCCGGATCAGCGTCAGGCAGGCTTCGGCGCGGGTTGCCGAGGGTTTGGCCTTCTCGATGTCGTTGGCGAGCGCGTGGATTTTCGCCACCGCCTTGTTGAAGCCGAGCGATTCGATATCGGCGGCGACGCCGGCGATCGCCTGGTGCAGTTTGCGGGCAAGGCCCTTGTCCTCGCTGCCGTCGCCGACATTTTCGGTATCGCCGAACAGCCGCCACAGGCGTTGGACAAATCGCCATGCGCCCTCGATCCCCGCCTCGCTCCACGGCAGGTCGCGTTCGGGGGGGCTGTCGGACAGCATGAACCAGCGCGCCGCATCGGCGCCATATTGGTCGAGTATCGCGTCGGGATCGACGACATTTTTCTTCGACTTCGACATCTTGATGACGCGGCCGACTGCAACAGAATCTTCTGTGCCGCGAACAAACAATCCCTCGGGCCTTTGCTCCAAATCTTCGGGAGCGACCCAATACCCTTCGACGGAAGTCTGAATCCACTCTTCTGGGGTTTGGCCGAAATGAGCCGGATCGTTCTTCCTGACGGCGGTTGCCCAGTAAGTCTCGTGCGTCACCATCCCCTGGGTAAACAGGCTGGCGAAGGGTTCGACGATGTCGATCATCCCCATCTTGTTGAGGGCGCGGGTCCAGAAGCGCGCGTAGAGCAGATGCAGGATCGCATGTTCGATGCCGCCGATATATTGATCGACCGGCAACCAGCGGCGGATCACCTCGGGATCGAACGGCTTGTCGCTGGGCGAACTCGCAAAGCGCAGGAAATACCACGACGAGTCGACGAAGGTGTCGAGCGTGTCGGTTTCGCGCACCGCGTCGCCACCGCAGTCGGGGCACCGGACATGTTTCCACGTCGGATGACGATCGAGCGGGTTGCCGGGGACCGAGAAATCGACGTCCTCGGGCAGGATGACGGGCAACTGGGCCTTGGGCACCGGAACGGTGCCGCAGGCGTGGCAATGGATGAACGGGATCGGGGTGCCCCAATAGCGCTGGCGCGAAACGCCCCAGTCGCGCAGGCGCCACACGGTGGTGCCCTTGCCCCAGCCTTCATGCTCGGCGCGCGACACGATCGCGGCCTTCGCCTCGTCGATCGTCATCCCGTCGAGAAAGTGGCTGTTCACCAGCTTGCCGGGGCCGGTGTAGGCCTCATCGCCGAAGAAGTGCTGCGCCGTCTCGTCCCCATCGGCGATGACGCGGTGGACGGGCAGTTCATATTTGCGCGCGAAATCCAGGTCGCGCTGGTCGTGCGCCGGACAGCCGAAGATCGCGCCGGTGCCATAGTCCATCAGCACATAATTGACGACCCAGACCGGCAGGTGCAGCGCGGGGTCGAGCGGATGTTCGACCGCGAGGCCGGTGTCGAAGCCCAGCTTTTCGCCGGTTTCGATCTGTTCGGCCGACGTGCCCTGGCGGCGGCATTCGGCGATGAAATCGGCGAGTTCGGGGGCGTCCTGCGCCATCCGTTCAGCCATCGGGTGATCGGGCGAGATCGCGGCAAAGCTGGCGCCGAACAAGGTATCGGGACGCGTCGTGAAGACGTCGAAGCCCGCCGCGCCGCCGACCAGCTGGAAGCTGAATTCCAGCCCCTGCGACTTGCCGATCCAGTTTTCCTGCATCAACCGCACCTTGTCGGGCCAGCTGTCGAGGCGGCCGAGGCCGTCGAGCAGTTCCTCGGCAAAGTCGGTGATCTTGAGGAACCACTGCGACAATTTCTTCTTTTCGACCAGCGCGCCAGAGCGCCAGCCGCGGCCGTCGATCACCTGTTCATTGGCGAGCACGGTCATGTCGACCGGGTCCCAATTGACGTAACTATGCTTGCGCGTCACCAGCCCGGCGGCAAACAGGTCGAGGAACAGCGCCTGTTCCTGGCCGTAATAATCGGGTTCGCACGTCGCGAGCTCGCGGCTCCAGTCGATCGCGAGGCCGAGGCGTTTGAGCTGGCCGCGCATCGCCGCGATATTGTCGCGGGTCCAGCCGCCCGGGTGAACGCCCTTTTCCATCGCGGCATTTTCGGCGGGCATGCCGAACGCGTCCCAGCCCATCGGGTGGAGCACGTCGTGCCCGGTCATCCGCTTGAAGCGCGCCAGCACGTCGCCCATCGCATAGTTGCGGACATGCCCCATATGGATGCGCCCCGACGGATAGGGGAACATTTCGAGGATATAGGCCTTGGGCTTGTCGCCGCTATCGGTGGTGGCGAAGCTGTTCGCCGCCTCCCACGCCGCTTGCCAGCGAGCATCGGCGGCCAAGGCGCCAAAGCGCGGTTCGCGGGTCATTCGTCGGTTACCCCGTTTTGTCTGCTTGTCGGCGCGGTCGGCGCCGCCCGGATTAGTCCTTGAAAGCGCCGCGGCGCAGGTCGCGGGCGCGGGTGAGGATGATTTCCTCCAGCTTCTGCACCGTCGCCGCCTGAACCGGCGCATCGACCCAGGAGCCGCCCTGTGCGACCTGACGCGACGCCGCGACGCGCAGCGCATCGGCGCGCAGATCCTGATCGAGGATCGACACAGTGACCTTCATCCGCTCACCCGGATTGCCCGGGTTCGCATACCAATCGGTGATGACGACGCCGCCCGCCGAATCGGCCTGAAGCAGCGGCATGAACGACAAGTGCATCAAGCGAAGCGCGCCACAAATAGCTGTTCACCCCGATCGTCGTCACCTGGCTGGCAGCGAGGTCGGCGCGCGGCCGTTCCTTGCTGGCGCAGGCCGAAAGGCCGAGCGCCGCGAGCCCGAGCAGCGCGAACAGGGCCGGACGGCGACCGCGCGCGGCGCCGCGCTGGGCAAGGACGGAAAGCTGGGACATGCCGATAACACCTTATCTTGATGAGCGCCGCCGGATCGCGAAATCCGCGCCGCGCGGAACGGAATTTCCAGCGTCTCTATCGCCCTTGCCGCCGCCCCGCAAGCGCGGCAATTCACGCCATGCCGCGGTTCAGATTCTGGTCAGAATACGGGCCGACTGTGGTGATCGCGCAACAATTTGGTTGAAAAGCGGCTTTGGGCCAAGAATCTGGTGGGATTCACTGGCAATATCGGAACCGGGGTCCTATCTGATGAGTCGATTGGGTTGGAGTCGCAGGGTCATGACGCGGAAATCGCGACATTTTTGGAAGGGCAGCCTCACCGCTTTGGCGGTGGTTACCCTTGCCTTGCCGCCGGCGCTCGCAGCCATGTCGCGGACCGAACGCGTTCGCGATACCGGACTTTCGGAAACCCTGCTCGGCCAATTCACCCCGGCATCGGGCGATCCGCGGTTGATCGCGCGCTATGCGAAAATGTCGGCCGAACAGCGCCGCAGCTTCAGCTTCACCCCCGCGCTCAGCGACGAAAACCACAAGAACCGCGCGATCACCGTCGTGATCTCGCGCCCGCGATGATGCATCGAGCGGCGCGCGCACCTCGGCCCTTGCCCTGGCGGCGGGCCGCAGCGCGCCGATCGCGATCACACCGGTCGCCTATAATCTGGGCGCGTCGGTCGGCTTCGAAAAATTCGTCACCCCGTCGCTGCCGCGCGGCAGCGACCTGCGCAACCTGCCGGTCGCCAAGGCGCCCGAGCAGAATGAGCGCAAGTCGCGTTTCGCAACGCGCATGCTCAACCGGCCCAGCGACCCGAGTGGGGCAACCGACCGCATCACCGCACCCGGCGAAGCGCCGTCGGTCGATGTCGTCAGCAGCTATCGCCTGACCAAGAATATCGATGTCACCGCCGGCGTCCGGTACAAGAGCGACGACCGCGTCGAGCCGCTGACCGACACCCGGCGCGACAGCCAGGCGGTCTATGTCGGGACGGCTTTCCGCTTCTGACGTTTCCGGCGGTCCGTCGCTTTTTCTTCCCACGCATCGATCGCCGCCCAGCCGGTATTGATTTTACGCGCGCGGTTTAGCGCGCGCGCGCGCCGGGGTCATTCCACCGAGCGCGATTGCCTGCCCGCCCGACAGGCGTGCTAACCGCAGCCACGCCGCGCGGGTCAGCGCGGCGCCGCCGGGGTGCGAGCGGGTCGGATGGAGCGGCGAAATGAAGGCGCCGTCAGCCCCGGCGCGGCGGGCGCGGCGCGCCTCACGGGCGTCATGCACCGGCATCGTCACCAACAGGCCCAGCCGCCGCGCCTGCGCCGCGCGGCGCGCGTCATGCTGGCGCAGGTGAACGCCATCGGCGCCCCAGCGCCGCGCCAGATCGGGCGCTCCGGCGAGCAAGACGGTCAGCTTTCGCCCCTGCGCCAGCCGCAGCAACCGCCGCAGCAGCCGCCAGCGCGCCCCGGGGGCGAGACTGTCGTGACGCAGGACGACCCCGGCGCCGGGCGGCAACATCGCCGCCAGCGCGGTGACGGCGATCGCCGAGCGTTCGTCGCTGAACAGCCAGACGTGGGGCAATATCGGGGGAAGGGGTGGCGCCGAACCATCGCCCTTTCTATAGGCGCGTGCCGACAGGGTGCAACGCGTGGGATCGGAACAAGAGATGAGCGAAGCAGCAGAGCAGCTGGCCGATGTGCAGGCAACCATCGCGGGCGCGGCAACGCGCGCGCAGCGGCGGCCCGAAGATATCCGCCTGATCGCGGTATCGAAAACGCATGACGCACCTGCGATCCGCCCGCTGGTCGCCGCGGGCCAGCGCCACTTCGGCGAAAACCGCGTTCAGGAAGCCGCGGCGAAATGGCCCGAATTGCGCGGCGAAACCCCCGATATCGTGCTCCACCTGATCGGCCAGCTGCAATCGAACAAGGCCGACGAGGCGGTGGCGCTGTTCGATGCGATCCATTCGCTCGACCGGTCGTCGCTGGTCCAGGCGATCGCCAAAGCCTGCGCCAAGGCGGGCCGGCAGCCGCAATTGTTCGTCCAGGTCAATATCGGCGATGAAGAGCAAAAGGGCGGCTGCGCGGTCGCGGACCTTCCCGCGCTGCTCGCCGAAGCGCAGGACGCCGGACTGGTCATCGACGGCCTGATGGCGATCCCCCCTGCCGACATCGAACCCGCGCCCTATTTTGCGCTGCTCGACGAACTGGCGGAGCGCCATGGTCTGGCCGGGCGATCGATGGGGATGAGCAGCGATTATGAAACCGCTGTGATGCTGGGCGCAACGCATGTGCGGGTGGGGACGGCGTTGTTTGGGGAACGGGGGTAACGCAGGTCCGCTTTCGTTTGGTTGCACCCTCATTCGTCGCCCCCGCGAAGGCGGGGGCCGTTGTCGGCCTTGCTCAGCGACGCAGCGTAAACCGATTGCGGCCCCCGCCTTCGCGGGGGCGACGGCTAAATTGGGGCTGAGACACTGGCCGCCCCATCCCAAAGCCATCACTCGCCCCTATTGATACTCCACCGTCACCGGAATCCGTCCGCGATAGTCGCCATCATCGAGACCGGCGATCTGGAGCCGGCCGCCGAAGCGGAACTGCAAGCGCCCGTCGGCGCCGAGTCGCGGCGCGGCAGACAGGTCGGTGACTAGGCCGGTGACCCGCGCGGTGCGGCCGTTGCCGCCCTCAAGGTCGACCGTGGCGGGCAGGATGACGCGCACTTCGGCGCCGGACTCGCCGCGCACCGTGACGGTGCCGGTCAAGGCAAAGCCGCCGAGATCGACGACATCGCCGCGCACCCGGCGCGCGCCCGACACCGGATCGACCTCGACTTCGCCGCCCATCGCGCCCACCGCGACGCGGCCCATATCGAGCTGGGTTTCGACGTCGATGCGCAGCGGCACCGCGGCCTGGCGCACCGTGGCGCCCGCTGCCTTGGCGGGCGCGCACAGCTGGCACTGGCGCCGCTGCGGACGGCGCGCTGGCGAACGCCAGCATGATCGCAAGGAAAAGGCGCAGTTTCACAGGTCTATCCATAGCGCGGTCGTGGTTAATCCGGGGTAAAGCCGCCGCGGCGCTAATCGCTGGCTAGTTTCCCGCTTTTCGGTCACATGTGCGCGATGCAGACATCCCCGCCGTCCCCCCGGCTGAACGCGCTCGCCACCGCGGTGCCGGGCCACGATATCCATCAAGCCTTTATCGCGTGGGCAACCCCCCGATTGGCCGACGAGCGCGTCCGCGCGATCTTTACCCGCATGACGGCGCGGTCGGGCATAGCGCATCGCTGGTCGGTGCTGCCGCCGACGGCGGCGGGCGGATCGCCGGTCGCGGCGGGCGGGTTCTACGACGTTGCCGGCCTGCCGCCGACGTCGGCGCGGATGCGCGCCTATGCCGAACATGCCCCCGAGCTGGCGATGCAGGCGGTCGCCGCGCTGGGCGATGCGTTCAACGCGGCGCGGATCACCCATATCGTCGTCGCCAGCTGCACCGGCTTCGTCGCGCCGGGGATCGACCAGATCCTGGCGCGGCGACTGGAGCTGGCGGCAAGCGTCGAGCGGGTGTTGATCGGTTTCATGGGGTGTTACGCCGGGGTTACCGCGCTGCGCACCGCGCGGCATATCGTCCGGTCCGAGCCCGATGCGGTGGTGCTGGTGGTCAGCGTCGAGCTGTCGACGCTGCACCTGCAACTCGAAGACGCGCCCGAGCCCCTGCTCGCGATGCTGCAATTCAGCGACGGCGCCGCGGCGGCGATCGTGTCGGCCGATCCGGTCGGGTTCGAATTGGGCGAAGGGACGAGCCTGGCGCTCGAAGACAGCGCCGACCTGATCCGCTGGGACATCGGCGACACCGGTTTTGCGATGCAACTGTCGGGCGAGGTGCCCGGACGGCTGCGCGATGCGCTGAGCGCCCCCGACGTCCGCAACCGGTTGTTCGGCGCTGGCGATCCGCCGCCGCTGCTTGCGGTCCATGCCGGCGGGCGATCGGTGCTCGATGCCGTCGAACAGGCGCTGGACGTGCCGCCGGATGCACTGGCCGACAGCCGCGCGGTGCTCGCCCGGTTCGGCAATATGTCGTCGGCGACGATCCTGTTCGTGCTGGCCGACATGATGGCGCGCGGCGCAACGGGGGAAGGGGTCGCGATCGCCTTCGGCCCCGGCCTCGCCGCCGAAGCGATCCGCTTCACCGCCCCCAAGGCGACATAGGACGTGAACCCCTTCGCCAGCCTTCGCGCGCCGATCGAGGCCGAGGAGGAAATGGATGCCGCCGAACTGGCGCCCGCCCGCTACGCGCGGGTGCTGGCGGACCTGTCGCGGATCAACGCGCTGACGCTGGCGGCACGGCCGACGCTGGGCTTTTTCGAGCGGGTGCGCGCGCGCGGCGTCGGCGAGCGGCCGTGGCGCATCCTGGATGTCGGGTTCGGCAGCGGCGACATGCTGGCGCGGATCGCGCGCTGGGGGACAAAGCGCGGGGTCGCGCTCGATCTTGCGGGGGTCGATCTCAACCCGAAAAGCCTGGCGGTGGCCGAGGCGCGGCTGGGCGGTCAGGCGCGGCTGATCGCCGGCGATTATCAGGATCTGGCGGGGCAGGGGTGGGACATCATCCTGTCGAGTCTGGTCACCCACCATATGACGCCGGTGCAGCGCACCGAATTCCTGCGTTTCATGGACCGTGAGGCGGCGCGCGCCTGGCTGGTCAACGACCTCCACCGCCAGCGCCTGCCCTTTGCCGGCTATCCGTTGCTTGCCGCGATGGCCGGGGTCGACCCGATCGTGCGCCGCGATGGCCAGCTGTCGGTCGGCCGCAGTTTCCGCCGCGCCGAATGGCGGGCGATGCTGGCCGAGGCGTTGCCCGCCACGGCGTCCAATGCGCGCATTTTCCGCGGCTTTCCCTATCGGCTGTGCGTCGAGCGGATCCGGTGACCGACGCGATCGTCATCGGCGCCGGACCCGCCGGGGCCGCCGCAGCGATCGGGCTGGCGCGCGCCGGGGCCAGGACGTTGCTGCTCGAAAGAACGCGCGAGACCGGCGATGCGCTGTGCGGCGGGTTCCTCAGCTGGCATTCGCTGGCGCAGCTCGGCGCGCTGGGGATCGACCCCGCGGTGCTCAGCGGTCAGCGGGTGACACATGTGCGGCTGTTCGCCGGCCGGCACCGCAGCGACACCGCGCTGCCCGCGCTCGCGATGGGGGTGTCGCGCCGCCGGCTCGACAGCGCCTTGCAAGCGGCGGCCGAGGCGGCGGGCGCCGGGCTGGAGCGCGGGGTTCAGGCGGCGGCGATCGAGGGCGGCGCGGTGCGGACGCGCGACGGCGCGATCTTGGCGGCGCCCGCGCTGTTTCTGGGCGCCGGCAAACATGGCTTTCGCGGCCAACCGCGCGAGCCCGCCGAATGGCAACAGCGCGACCCGGTGATGGGGCTGCGGCTGCGGCTGCCGCAAAGCGCCGCGCTTGATCGGCTGGTCGGCGCCGCGGTCGAGCTCCATCTGTTCGACCGCGGCTATGCCGGGCTGGTGCGACAGGAGGATGGCAGCGCTAACCTGTGTCTGGCCACCCACAAATCGCGGCTCGACGAAGCGGGCGGCGATCCCGAAGCCCTGCTCCGCGCGCTGGCGCTGGCCCACCCGATGCTGGGCGAGCGGCTCGCCTATGCCGACTGTTCGGGCGCGATCGATGCGATCGGCCATGTCCCCTATGGCTGGCGGACGGCGGATACCGCGCCCGGCCTGTTCCGCCTCGGTGACCAGGCCGGGGTGATCCCGTCGCTGGCCGGCGAAGGGATGGGACTGGCGCTGGCCAGCGGCGCGGCGGCGGTGGCGGCGTGGCGTCACGGCGGTGCGAACGCAGCCCCCGGATTTCAACGCGAGATGGCGGCGCGCATGGCGCGGCCGTTCGCGGTCGCCAATCTGGTCTGGCGGGCGGGAGAAAATCCGCGCATCGCGGGCGCAATGACGTCGCTGGCGTCCAGCTTTCCATCACTGGTCCGCTGGGGGTCGCAAGCAACGCGCATCCGGGGTCGGCCGCAGCGCGCGTCTTCGACCATGGTATCTCCAGTCGGCGCATGTTGTGATCTCCCGCGATGGAGACGACACATGGCAGACACCAAGATCAGCGACACCGAATGGCGCGCGAAGCTCAGCCCCGAGCAATATCACGTGCTGCGCGAAGGCGGCACCGAGCGGGCCTTTACCGGTAAGTACAACGACCACAAGGGCGATGGCATCTACCGCTGCGCCGGTTGCGGCGCGCCGCTGTTCGAGTCAGATGCGCCAAGTACGACAGCGGATCGGGCTGGCCGAGCTATACCGCGCCGGCGGCGGGCGGCGGCGTTACCGAGGTGACCGACACCAGCCACGGCATGATCCGCACCGAAGTGCGCTGTGCGAAATGCGAAGGCCATCTCGGCCATGTCTTTCCCGACGGCCCCGGACCGACCGGCCTGCGTTACTGCATCAACAGCGCGGCGCTTGACTTCGCCGACCGCGCACCGGATGACGCCAAGACCGACGAAGGCTGACCGGCCGTCGCCGGGGGGCTGACGTAAACGGGCTGTGGCGACGGGGCGCAGCGAGGGAAGGAATATACCGCTTTGCGCCGCGAACGAGAGCAGCCAGCGTCCGGAAAATCATCATCGGGTAAAACGCCCCGCGGGTCCGCGGCGGGCGAACCGTCGCGCTTTCGCGTCTGGGTGCGGCGGATCTTCCGCTGGGGCCTGGGCCTGGCGGTCGTCGGGCTGGTGGCGCTGGCGGTAGCGGTCGGCATCGCGGTGCAGCGCATCCCGAGTTTCGAGGAACTGAAGAAATCGCCCGCCGGCCAGACGATCCGCGTCCACGCCGCCGACGGCACCATCTTTCTGTCGCTGGGGCCGAATTACGGCCGCTGGCTGACGCTGCGCGAAACGCCGCAGGTGATGCAGGACGCGATGGTCGCGGTCGAGGACCGGCGCTTTCGCTATCACCCCGGGTCGATCCCGTCGGCATGACGCGCTGCACGCAGTGGTCGCGGTGCAGAACCGCGCGCATCGGGCGGCGCCTGCAGGGCGCATCGACGATCACCCAGCAGCTGGCGCGCAACCTGTTCCTGTCGAACAGCTATACCTTTACCCGCAAGGTGCGCGAAATGGTGCTGTCGATGGCGCTCGAATGGAAATTCTCGAAGGACGAGATCCTCGAACTTTATCTGAACAAGGTCTATTTCGGCGGCGGCAGCTACGGCATCGATGCCGCGTCGCGCCGCTTTTTCGGGCATAGCGGCACCGAGATGTCCTTGTCCGAGGCCGCGGTGATCGCCGGGCTGGTCAAGGCACCGTCGCGCTATTCGCCGACCGCCGATGCGGGCGCGGCGCTGGGCCGCGCCGACGTCGTGCTGGCGGTGATGGTCGATGCGGGGGTGATCACCCAGTCGCAGGCCGACGCCGCCAAGCCCGCCGACGTCCAGCTGGCGCAGGAAACCGGCCAGAACAGCGCGCGCTATTTCAGCGACTGGGCATTGCCGCAGCTCGACATGCTGATCGACGAGGGCAGCGAAGCGTTGGACGTCTATACGACGATCGATCTGGGCATGCAGCGCGCCGCGACCGCGTCGATTCAGGCCAACGCCCCCGGCGGGGTGCAGGGCGCGCTGGTGTCGCTCGACCGCGACGGCGCGGTGCGCGCGATGGTCGGCGGCAAGGATTATGTCGCGTCCAACTATAACCGCGCGACCCAGGCGCTGCGCCAGCCGGGATCGGCGTGGAAATTGTTCGTCTATATGGCGGCGCTCGAGGCCGGGTATAAGGTCGACGATCCGGTGGTCGACGAACCGGTGACGATCAACGGCTGGAGCCCGCGCAACTCGTCGGGGCGGTTTGCCGGCACGATGGATCTGCGCAGCGCCTTTGCCTATTCGGTCAATACGGTGGCGGCGAAGCTGGGCGACGAGGTCGGCTTTTCATCGGTCGCCAATATGGCGCGCCGGTTCGGCATCACGACCCCGGTCAACACCCACCCGTCGATGGTGTTGGGCAGCGCCGAAGTCCGCGTGATCGACATGACCGCCGCCTTTGCCGCGGTGGCGCGCGGCGGCGTATCGGTCGAGCCCTATGGCATCACCAAGGTGACGACCGCCGATGGCCGCCTGTTGTATCAGCGCCCCGCGACGCGCGGACAGGTGCTGGTGGATAATTGGGTCGCCGCGGGGATCACCGACCTGTTGCAAACCGCGGTCAACACCGGCACCGGCCGCGCGGCGCAGATCGGCCGCCCGGTCGCCGGCAAGACCGGCACGACGTCGAGCAACAAGGACGGCTGGTTCCTGGGCTTTTCCAGCGGGCTGACCACCGGTGTGTGGATGGGCCGCGACGATGCCAAGCCCGTCGGCGGGTTGCAAGGCGGCCGCGCCCCGGCCAAGGCCTGAGCGATGATGCGCGCGTCGCCGTCGCGCGGCGCCCGGTCGAGGCGTTCGACACCGAGGTAAAACTGCCCGACTGGCAGCTGGAGGACGAAGGCGAGGCCTATCTGGGCGAGCCCGGCGAAGGCGGCCTGGTCGAGCGCCACCGGCGCCGATCGGGCTGCCCTATGACAGCCCGCCGCCCGACGAGGCGGCGCCGCCGCCGCCCCCCGAGGACGGCCCGGTTCTCGACCAGCAATGGATCGAGGAACAGACCGGCCGCCGCCCGCCGGTCGATAACGGCGCGGTGCCGCGGAATGGCGGACAGCCGAGGACGGCCGCGCCGCCAAAGGCAACGCCGCCGGGGTGCAGGCCCCGGCGCAGCGCCCCCAACCGGCGGATTTCAACTAAAGGCTGATCGGTGCCAGGCCGGCTCAGTCGGCAAAACGATAGCGGTGGAGCCCGCGCCCTTCGCGGCGCAGCCAGCCGCGCGCTGCGGCGACATCACCGTCGTGGAGCCGGTCGACCAGCGCGTGAAAAGCGGCCCCATGGTCCATATGCTGCAGATGCGCGACCTCGTGCGCCACCGTCGCGCGCCGGACATGGTCGGGCGCCATGATCAGCCGCCAGCTGGACGCAGGTCGCCGTCGTGGTGCAGCTGCCCCAGCGGCTGCGCGGATCGCCGACCCCGACGCGCTCGACCTAGGCCAGGCCGGCGCGCGCCGCGATGGCGCGGCTTTCGCGGTCCAGCAGCTCGAGTGCCTGCCCCTTGAGCCAGCGTTCGATGCGGCGGCCGACGGTTTCGACGGGTCCGCCGACGCGCAGCGCATCGCCATCGACGCGGATCGCGCGTGGCGCCGACGCCGCCCAGTCGATATGGCGCAGAACTCCCAGGAACGGCACCGCGGCGCCGGGGCCGACGCATACCGGATGTGCCGCCTTGTCTACCTGTTCGGTCAGCCATGCCTGTTGTTCGCTGGCCCATTTGAGCGCGGCGCGGACATTGGTGCGCCGGGGCACGGTCAGCCGCAACTGACCGCGCGCCGCATCGAACACCAGGCGATAGCGGCGCGATTGGGCGTGCTGGACGACCCGCACCGGCCACGCGTCATCGCCCACCCAGATATGCGGACCATCGGTCCGTGAAAGGTCAGACGACGCGGTCGACAAGATGATTTTCCAACGGCCCGGCGACATCCTCGCTGACCGTCCAGCCCGCGATCGACTGGCCGGCGCGGTGGACCGCATCGCAGTCGCCCGAGACCAGATAATGCCATTCGGGCAGCGGCCGGTCCTCGGCGCGCAGGCGATAGGCGCAGCTTTGCGGCAGCCATTCGATATCGGCGACCTTGGCTTTGGTCAGCGTCAGGCAGTCGGGAACATGGCGGCGGCGATGCTTGTAATCGCCGCAGCGCGCCGTCGTCAGGTCGAGCAGACGGCAGGCGACGTTGGTCGGATAGATGCGGCCGCTGTCTTCATCCTCGACCTTGTGCAGGCAGCATTTGCCGCACCCGTCGCACAGCGCTTCCCACTCGCCGGCATCGAGGCTGGCGAGCGGCGCTTCCCAGAACGGGCGCGGCGCCGCGGCGCCGGTCACTTGACCCACTTCGCCAGATCGGCGGCGACCGCGGCGGGCGCGCCCTCGTCGGCCTCGGTCGATGAGATCGTCGAGCGGCAGCAGCGCGAGCGGCTTACCCGCCGGATCCATCAGAAAGGCAAGCTGGCTGTGCGCCATCAGATAGCGATCGGGCGCCGAACCATCGACCTTGTTGTAGGTGACGACATAGGCCTTGGCTACGGCAGCAATCTGTTCCGCCGTCCCGGTCAGCCCGCGCAGCCGCGGATGATAGCGCGCGACGAAGGGCTTCAACGCCGCGGGGGTATCGCGGGCGGGGTCGACGGTGATGAACAGCGGCGCGATCTTGGCGCCGCAGCACCGGATCGCGCCCGTAATCGAACTGCGCTAGCCCGCGCATCAGTTTTTGCAGATCGACCGGACAGATGTCGGGGCAAAAGCTGTAGCCGAAATAGATCATGCGATATTGGCCGGCAAAATCGCTGTCGCGGACGGTCTTGCCGTCCTGGTCGGTCAGGGTGAACGGGCCGCCGATCCGCGCGCCTTCGAGCGGCGGGGTGGCGGGCGGCGCGTCGGCCGCGCCATTGCATCCCGCCAGCATCGCGCCGAAAACAAGGATCAGGCTTGCACGGACCAGCTTTTGTCCCATATCTGCGATATTCATCATGCGGCCAGCCTTGGTCGGCTAGTCGCCGAAAATCAACCATTGTCGTCGCAATGTCGCGGCGGTCCACCCCGGGGGTCACCCAGATCATGTTACGGTTCCGCCTCGCCTTCCTGCTCGTTGCCGCCGCCGCGGCGGCGGGGCTCGCCCATAATCCGGCGTGGGCGCAGTTCCGCGGCGGCTTTGCCTTTCTGCAAGCGGTCGATGGCCGCGACGGGACCAAGGCGACCGACGCGCTGAAGGACGATGCGTCGCTGATCAACACCAAACATCCCGACACCGGCGAGACCGCGCTGATCATCGTCACCAAGCGCCGCGACGTCACGTGGTTGCGCTGGCTGCTGGCCAAGGACGCCGATCCGTCGATCGGCGACAAACGGGGGGTGACCCCGCTGATGCACGCCGCGCTGCTCAATATGACCGATGGCGCCGAAGAATTGCTCGATGGCAAAGCGCCGGTCGATCAGACCAACCGCCGCGGCGAGACCGCGCTGATCCTGGCGGTGCAGACCAAGAATGTCGCGATGGTCCGCCTGCTCGTCCGGCGCGGCGCCAACCCCGATCGCGCCGACCACATCGCCGGCATGTCGGCACGCGATTACGCCAAACGCGACGACCGCACCGGCCAGATCGTGGCGCTGCTGGGCAGCAACGGCGCACCGGGACGCGATCTGGGGCCGAGCTTTGGACCCAATTGATCGAAGCAATGTGATTTCGCAATTGATCGTCACATTATGATGTGATATTTGCATGGCATGTCCACGCAACTCATCGACCGCATCCGCGGCATTGTCGACGACGGGACGATGTCCCGCTCTGGCCTGGCGCGCGCCGCGGGCCTTCACGCCAACAGTCTGCGCGACCTCGATTCGCCCGGCTGGAACCCCACCGCCGATACGCTGCGCAAGCTGGAAAACTGGCTAGCGCACGGCAGCGACCTGTCGTCGCATGGCGACGCCGGAAGAGATCGCCGCGGCGACGCAACGGCCGCATGTTCATCCTGGTCGATGACGAGGACCGCGAGAATGAAGGCGATCTGGTCATCCCGGCACAGATGGCGACCCCCGACGCGGTCAATTTCATGGCGACCCACGGCCGCGGCCTGATCTGCCTGACGCTCACCAAGGCGCGCGTCGATCAACTCGGGCTCGAACTGATGAGCCGCCAGAACGGCACCCGCCACGAAACCGCCTTCACCACCTCGGTCGAAGCCCGCGAGGGCGTCACCACCGGCATTTCGGCCGCCGACCGCGCGCGCACCGTATCGGTCGCGATCGACGCATCCAAAGGCCGCGACGATATCGTCACCCCCGGGCATGTCTTTCCGCTGATCGCGCGCGACGGCGGGGTGCTGGTGCGCGCCGGCCATACCGAGGCGTCGGTCGACATCGCACGGCTCGCGGGGCTCAACCCGTCGGGGGTGATCTGTGAGATCATGAACGACGACGGGTCGATGGCGCGGCTCGACGACCTCATCCCATTCGCACGGCGGCATGGGCTGAAGATCGGGACGATCGCCGACCTGATCGCGTATCGCCACCGCAACGACCGCTTGGTCGAATGTGTGTCCGACGATCCGTTCGAATCGGATTATGGCGGCGACTGGCGGCTGAAATCCTATCGCAACAAGATCGACGGGAGCGTCAATCTGGTCCTGCAAAAGGGCGCGGTCGATCCCGCCGGCGTCACCCTCGTTCGTATGCATCCGGTGTCGCTGTTCGACGATCTGATGGGCCGGCCGGGACCAAAAAAGCGCCGCCTGCAACGCGCGATGGACGCAATCGGCGAGGCCGGTTCGGGGGTTATCGTCCTGCTGATGCGGCCGCTGCCCGGGTCCGCCGACGCCGAGGCGACCCCGCCGCCATCGGGCCGCATGGACCTGCGCACCTATGGCGTCGGCGCCCAGATCCTCGCCGACCTGGGCGTCCACGCGATGGAATTGCTGACTCCGTCGCACAACAATCTCGTCGGGCTGGAGGGCTATGGCCTGTCGGTCGTCGGCGAACGGTCCATCCCTGGGGAGGCTGCATAATGGCCCATGTTCTGATCGTCGAAGCCCGTTTCTACAGCGCCCTCAACGACATGCTGCTGGACGGCGCGCGCAGCGCGCTCGAAGCCGAGGGGCATAGCCACGAGACGGTGACCGTCCCCGGCGCGCTCGAAATCCCGGCGGCGATCTCGCTCGCGGTCGATACCGGCCGCTATGACGCTTTTGTCGCGCTCGGCGTCGTGATCCGCGGTGAAACCTATCATTTCGAGGTCGTGTCGAACGAGAGCGCGCGCGGCATCATGGCGCTGACGCTTGATGGCGTCGCGATCGGCAATGGTATTTTGACGGTCGAGAATGACGAACAGGCGCTTGCGCGCGCCGACAAGACGCGCAAGGATAAGGGCGGCGAGGCGGCGAAAGCGGCGCTCGCCATGCTGGCCCTCAAGGAGCAATTCGGCATTGGTTGATCGGCCGCCACCCACCCGGTTTTCCGTCGTCGAACGCGGCGGACGGCTGGTGGTGATCGACATGCAGGCCGGCCATGCCCGCCGAGGCGCCGCCGAGCGCATGGACCTTTACGACCGCAGCATGGGGGTCGAGCCGATTCGCCCCGAGCGCGCGAGCGCCGCCCCCGGCATGGCCGCCGCGGCGCGCGCCGAATCGGGGCTGAGCGCCCGCCCGGCCCCGGCGCAACAACGCACCGCCACTGCTACCGACAGCGGCAAGGCGCGCGTCGCCGCCGCTGTTACAGAGCGCAACAAACGGCCGTGGACTGCGCCGCAGAGCGATCGACCGGCGCTGAAAGCCAACACCCCGGCGGCGCGCCTGCCGGCCCGCGCCGCGCCGCAAAGCGGCGCGCTGAAAACCATCGTCACCGGCAAATGGTGGGACGCCAAAGGACCGCGCACGATCGAGCTGAGCCCCAAAGGCCAGCAAAGGCTGAGCAGCGGTTTCGTCACGCTGTTTTTGGCTGTCGTGGTCGCAGCGATCGTCGCGCTCTTCATCGAGCCGCTCTTGTTGCTGGTCGGCGGGTTCCTGCTGTTCCGGTTCGGCAACACTATTCTGGGTCCGCTCGGCGCCGGTATCGTCGACAAGGCGATCGCCGAAAAGGGCTAACCGTCGCCCCCGCGGAGGCGGGGCCGCTGTCAGCTTACGCCTTCGCTGATCACGCCAGGGCTGGCCGCTGGCGATGCATGAGGCTGTGGCGGTTTCCGCGACCAGCCCCTGTTCGGCCATGCGTCGGATAGTCGGTATAGCCTTCTGCCCCCTGACCGTACCAGCGCTTGGGATTGTCGGGGGTGCAGCGGCGCATCGACGGCCAGCTCGACCAGGTCGGGGTTGCCGATGTACGGGCGGCCAAAAGCGATGCCGTCGGCGATACCGCTGGCCAGCGCGGCTTCGGCCTTGGCGACGTCATAGTCGCTGTTGAGGATCAGCGGCCCCTTGAACGCGGCGCGAATCGCCGGCGACTGCTTGGGCACGTCGGTGTTGCCAAAGGTGCCGTCGGGGCCGGGTTCACGCAGTTCGAGGAAGCCGATGCCGAGCGTATCGAGCGCCGCGGCGGCGGCGGTGAACAGGGGTTCGGGATTGCTGTCGTCGACGCCTTGCGAATTGCCGTTGGGCGACAGGCGCACCGACACGCGGTCGGCGCCCCACACCCCGATCAGCGCTGCGGTGACTTCGCGCAGCAGGCGAATGCGATTGTCCACCGATCCGCCATAATCGTCGTCGCGCAGATTGCTGTTGTCGCGCAGGAACTGGTCGATCAGATAGCCGTTGGCGCCGTGCAGCTGGACCCCGTCGAAGCCGGCTTTCTTGGCATTTTCGGCCGCTTTGACATAATCGCCGATCAGACGCGGAATCTCGCTGAGTTCGAGCGGACGCGCGACCTCCAGATCGCGGCGACCGACCGGCGTATGCGCCCGGCCCTCGCCTTGCGTCGCCGATGCCGAGACCGGCGGCTTGCCGTCGTTGAACACCGAATGGACCAGGCGGCCCATATGCCACAGCTGGGCGATGATCCGCCCGCCGGCGGCATGAACGGCGTCGGTCACCGGCTTCCAGCCCTCGACCTGCGCATCGGTCCACAGCCCGGGCGCCGACGGCCAGCCGAGGCCTTCCTGCGACGATGCCGCGTCGCTTCCGAAATGATCAGCCCGGCCAGCGAGCTGACATGGTGAGCACCCTGGACCGCAAGCTCGGTCGGGACGAACCAGGGCCGGCGCGGCCGCGGGTCAGCGGCGCCATGATGATGCGGTTCGGCGCGTCGATAGCGCCCAGCTTGATCGGATCGAGCAGCGATGCGGCCATAAAGTCCTCCAGTTCAATTTCCCCGCGACGGCCGGACGGCCCGTCGCTATGTCGCGCAAAGCTATGGTCACCCCGGCGTCAAGACAATGGTCGGTATCAAAAGAAAATCTAAATGACAGCGAAGATCGATCACCTCGACGCGAAACAGCCCGCGACACCGATCGCGGGGCGCTGGGCGTTTCTGGCGCTGCTCGCGGGCAACATATCGCTGTCGATCGGCGCGATGCTCGTGCGGCTTGCCGACACCGGGCCGACCGCGTCGGCGTTCTGGCGCATGGCCATCGCGCTTCCGATCCTGCTCGCCCTCGCGTGGCGCGAGAGCGGCGGACGGTTGCCGCCGCGCTCGGCGACCCTGATCGCCGGGGCGGCGGGCATCTTCTTCGCGCTCGACCTCGCCGCCTGGCATATCGGCATCCTCCAGACCAAGGTCGCCAACGCGACGCTGTTCGGCAATTGCGCCAGCCTGCTGCTCGTGCTGTGGGGCATTTTCCTGACCCGCACCCTGCCGCGCGGCTGGCAGGCGCTGGCGATCCTGCTCGCCTTTGCCGGGTCGGCGCTGCTCATGGGGCAAAGTTACGAGCTGTCGCCCGCCTTTCTGATCGGCGATCTGCTCAGCCTGCTCGCGGGGGTGCTGTACACCGGCTATGTCATCCTGATGCTACGGGTGCGCGATACGCTGGCGCCGTGGACCGCGCTCACCATCTCGTCGATCGTCTGCGTCCCGATCCTGCTCGGCACCGCGCTCGCGCTGGGCGAGGCGATCATGCCGCAAAACTGGACCCCGCTGATCCTGCTCGCGCTGACCAGCCAGATCATCGGCCAGGGGCTGATGACCTGGGCGCTACCGCGCTTCTCGCCGCTCGTCATCGGGCTGACCCTGCTCGTCCAGCCGGCGGTCGCCGCGCTGGCGGGGTGGCTGATGTTCGGCGAACTGCTCGGCCCGATCGATATTTTCGGCGGCATGATGGTCGGCGCGGCGCTGGTGTTGATCCGGTTGCCGAGCCGCCGCGCAGCGCCTATCTGACAGTCATGGCCTCGATCCTTCCCGCCGATCCCACGCTTGACGAGATTCTGCGCCGCGCTCGCGCCGCTGATCGCGTCGTCCGCCGCGTTCGACGGCTTCGGCCCCGCCGCGCTCACCGATGCCGCACGCCGCGCTGCGGTCGATCCCGATGTCGCCGGGCAATCCTTTCCCGGCGGCGGTCGGGCGATCATGAGCTGGTTCGCCGATATCGACGCCTTCGTGGCCGAGAACGGCGGCGAGACCCCGATCAAACCCTATGTCGACGGCCTGACCGACGCGTCGAAGCACGCATCGACCTGCTCGCGCCCGACCGCGAATCGCTGCGCCGCGCGCTCGCGCTGCTCGCCTTGCCGACCAACGCGCCGCACGCCGCAAAGCTCGGCTGGCGCGCCGCCGACCTGATGTGGCGCCTCGCCGGCGACACCGCGACCGATTATAATCATTACAGCAAACGCGCGATCCTTGGCGCGGTCTATGCCTCGACGATGGCGGTGTTCCTGAACGACGACAGCGACGGGTTCGCCGACACCCGCGCGTTTCTGGCACGCCGCATCGACCAGGTGATGCGTTTCGAAAGCTGGAAATATCGCCGTGCGTCGCGCAGCATCGAACGCCCCAGCCTCGCGCGCTTCGTCGGCCGCCTGCGCTATCCGGGGCGTTAGGCTCTTACCCTAGGTCGGTTTCGATAAAGAACTGGCGCTCGCTCGCGGTTATTGATAATCGCTCGCAAATGAACCCGAAGCTCGATTCCGCCGCGCTGGGCGTTGCCGTCCGCATATCCCGTATCGATTGGGACGCGATGTCGCATGACGAAGGTCGGCGGCTGCGTGAATTCGGGTTGATGGAGGGCATCGAAGTCACCCCGCTCCACCGCGGCAGCCTGTTCTCGCGCGATCCGCTGGCGCTGGCGGTCGGGCGGATGCAGGTGATCATTCGCGCCCGTCAGGCGGCGATGATCGAAGTGGCGCCGGCCGCGATATGACGGGTGCCATTCCGACGATCGCGCTGGTCGGCAATCCCAACGCCGGCAAATCGAGCCTGTTCAACGCGCTGACCGGCGCGCGGCAGAAGATCGCCAATTATCCGGGGGTCACCGTCGAACGCAAGGCGGGGCACGCCAGCTTCGCCGATGGCCGGCCCTTGTCGCTGGTCGACCTGCCCGGCAGTTACAGCCTGTCGCCCGCCAGCCCCGACGAAGCGGTGACCCGCGACGTCGTGCTGGGCCAGCAGGCGGGCGAGCGGCGCCCCGACGCGCTGATCGTCGTCGTCGATGCCGCCAATCTCGACAATCATCTGTGCTTCGCGCTCGAACTGATCGCGCTTGGGCTGCCGACGGTGGTCGCGCTCAATATGCTCGACCTCGCCGAGCGCGACGGTCTGACCCTCGATCCCGCAATCCTGTCGCGCGAACTGGGCGTACCCGTGGTGCCGACCGTCGCGGTGCGCAAACGCGGGCTGACCGAGCTGCTCGCGGCCGCAGACGGCGCCGTCCTGTCGCATCAGACGCAGGCTGCCGCCAGTCCGCCGCGCCGATGACCGATGTCGCGCTGCACCAGCGCGCCAAGGCGATCGCGCGCGCCGCGACGCTGTCCGAAACCCCGGTGCGCCGCTGGACCGGGCGCGTCGACGCGGTGGTGCTGCACCCGGTCGCGGGGTTCCTGATCCTGCTCGCGCTGATGTTCGTGATGTTCCAAGGGGTCTACGCTTGGTCCGAAGCGCCGATCGGCTGGATCGAAGGCGGCATCGCCGCGCTGCAAGCCGCGGTGACCGCGGCGCTGCCCGACGGCTTCCTGCGCGGGCTGATCATCGAGGGGATCCTGGGCGGGGTCGGGTCGGTGATCGTCTTCCTGCCGCAGATTCTGATCCTCTTCCTCTTCATCCTGCTGCTCGAAGCATCGGGGTACATGACCCGCGCCGCGTTCCTGATGGACGGCATCATGGCCAAGGTCGGCCTGTCGGGGCGCGGTTTCATTCCGTTGCTGTCGAGCTTCGCCTGCGCCGTCCCCGGGATCATGGCGACGCGCGCGATCCCCGATGCCAAGGACCGACTGACGACGATATTGATCGCGCCGCTGATGACCTGTTCGGCGCGGCTGCCGGTCTATACGCTGATCATTGGCGCCTTCATCCCGGCGCGCGCCGTCGGCGGCTCGCCGGTCGGGTTGCAGGGGCTGGTGCTGTTCGGCCTGTATCTGTCGGGCATCGTCGGGGCGCTGATCGTCGCGCTGGTGCTGCGCCGCACCGTGGCCAAGGGCAATGCTGCTGGCTTCATGATGGAAATGCCGCGTTACCAATGGCCGCGCCTGCGCGACGTCGGCATGGCGCCTGTGGCAGCGCGCCTGGATCTTCCTGCGCCGCGCCGGCACGATCATCTTTGTAACCACGATCGCGCTGTGGTTGCTGCTGAGCTATCCCAAGGTGCCCGAGGGTCATGCCGACAGCCAGGTCGATTACAGCGTCGCGGGCCGCATCGCCAGCGGGCTGGAGGTCGTCGTTGCGCCGATCGGGTTCAACCATGACATCGCGTTGGCGCTGATCCCGGCGATGGCGGCGCGCGAGGTCGCGGTGTCGGCGCTCGCCACCGCCAATGCTATTGAAGCGGGCGATGACGAGGAAGCGATGGCGCAGTCGCTGAGCGAGCGCTTGCAGGGCCGTTGGAGCATCGCCACCGCGCTCGCTTTCCTCGCCTGGTTCGTCTTCGCGCCGCAGTGCATTTCGACGATCGCGATCACCCGGCGCGAGACCAACGGGTGGAAATGGCCGCTGTTCATGGTTGGCTATTTGTTCGCGCTCGCCTATGCCGCGGCAGGCATCACATACTGGACAGCCGTTGCCTTTGGACTAGGCTGATCCTTCCAACATTAAAGCGGAGCGGAGCGGCATGGCTGGCAGCGTCAACAAGGTAATTTTGATCGGCAACCTCGGCGCCGATCCCGAAATCAAATCGTTCCAGAACGGCGGCAAGATCGCGAACATCCGCATCGCGACGTCGGAGACCTGGCGCGACAAGGCCACCGGCGAGCGCAAGGAAGCGCACCGAGTGGCACCGGTCGTGGTCTTCAACGGCCGCTTGGCAGAAGTCGCCGGCCAGTACCTGCGCAAGGGCTCGCAGGTGTATGTGGAAGGCAGCCTGCGCACCCGCAAGTGGACCGACCAGAGCGGCGTCGAGAAGTACAGCACCGAAATCCGCGCCGACCAGATGCAGATGCTGGGCAGCCGCCAGGGCATGGGCGGTGGCGGCCAGGGCGGCGGACAACAAGGTGGCGGATACGACGACGGTTACGGTGGCGACCAGGGCGGCTACGGAACCAGGGCGGCGGCGGCCCGTCTTCGGGCGGCGGCAGCGCGTGGTCCGGGCGGCGGACGCCCGCCGTTCGACGACGATCTGGACGACGACGTTCCGTTCTGACGATAGTTTGAGCCGATGCTGAGCGACCCGATCACCGCCGCGGATGTCGCGCGCGGCGTGTGCCGGCTGTTCGCGCAGGCGGGGCTGGTCGCGATCCCCGAAGTACCGCTGCCCAACGGGCGGCGCACCGACCTGACCGCGATCGATGCCAAGGGACAGATCACCATCGTCGAAATCAAGGTCAGCCGCGCCGACCTGCACGGCGACGGCAAATGGCCCGACTATTGCGACTGGTGCGACCATTTCTATTGGGCACTGGCGGCGGGACTCGACCCCGCAATCCTCGACACCCCCGACTATCGTCCCGAAACATCGGGGCTGATCATCGCCGACCGCTATGGCGCCGCGGTGGTGCGCGAAGCCGCGAGCTGCAACCTGGCCCCGGCGCGGCGCAAGGCCGAACTGCTGAGGATCGGCCGCACCGCGATGCGGCGATCGATGGTCGCGGCCGACCCCGAACTCGCCGCAGGATGGATCGAGGGTCTTTAAGCGTTCGCGCAGAGGCGCGAAGGCGCAGAGAAGAAGAGGAGACTCACACAAAGACACAAAGAGGTGTGTCGAGACCGCTCCGCCGCGCTCCGATCACCGGTCCGTTCCGATGCTTGCACCCCATCGATGGCACGATGCGCCAGCGTCAGAACCAGCCCTCTTTGTGTCTTTGTGTGAGATCAGAAAAACCGGGGGTCAGCGCGGTTCGATGCGTTCGTAAAAACGAACCCAAATCAGCCCGCCGACCGACAGGCCGATCCACAGAATGAGACCGATCAGCACATCGGCGCCAAGCGAAAGCGGCAGCACCACCAAAACGAGCCCCAGCGCCACCGCGGCGAGCAGCCAGCGTAGGTAGTTTTTGAGCGGACGGTCCGTGTGCTGCTCGACATGGCGGAGCGCGAGGCCGAGCACGACGAGCAGCGCGGCCGAGATCAGGATGAACAGATCAAAGCCATTACTCGCCACCCGCGCGGTGATGAGAACCGCGGCAAGGATCAGCGCGCCCCCGCGAACCCACGACACGACCCGGGAGGCCTCCGTCGTCATCCCCGCACTTGCTGCATCCGCGCCAGATAGCGCGCGAGGATATCGATCTCGAGGTTCACCGACCGCCCCGGCTGCAGCGCGCCCAGGGTGGTCATTTCCCAGGTGTGCGGGATGATGTTGAGCCCGAAATGGACGCTGCCGTCGCTCTGGTCTGAATGCGAATTCACCGTCAGCGATACGCCCTCGACGGTGATCGACCCCTTGGCGGCAATATAGGGCTGCCAGCGCCGCCGGCGCGGCGACCGTCACCGTCACGCTGTCGCCGACCGGGGTGACCGACACGATGGTTCCCACCGCATCGACATGCCCGGTGACGATATGCCCGCCGAGCTCGTCGCCGACCTTGAGCGCGCGTTCGAGGTTGAGGCGGCGGCCCTGATCCCACATCCCCGGCGCGGTGCAGGCCAGCGTTTCGGCGCTGGCGTCGATCGCGAACCAGTCACCGCCCGAATCATGCCCCTTGTCGACCACGGTCAGGCACGCGCCCGAACAGGCGATCGACGCGCCGAGGTCGATCGTCCCGGTGTCGTAGACGGTCCCGATGATCAGCCGCGTGTCGCCGCGATCCTCGCGGGCGCGGACGGTGCCGATGTCGGTGATGATGCCGGTGAACATATGAGCCTTAATCCCTTCGCGTCCGCTCGTAGACGTCGAGCCGGTCGCTGCCAAGCAGGCGGCTGCCCTCGAGGCGCCAGCGGCCGTGCGCGTCGGCGAGGTCGGTAAGCCCGATGTCGCCGAGCGCCGCGCGGCCACCCCCGATCAGGATCGGCGCGCGATAGAGCAGTAGCCGGTCGACCAGGTCGGCGGTCAGAAACGCCGACGCCGCGCCGGCGCCGCCCTCGACCAGCACCGAATCGACGTCATCAATCACTTGTGGAGACGCAACAGCGGTCCACCCCTCGGGCGCGGTGCCGCGGGTCAGCAGGAGTTTCTTCGGGCTGCGCTCCGCCAGCCCCGGCAGGCGCACGTCGAGCCGCGGCGCGTCGGCGTCGAGCGTCCCGCGCCCGACCAGTATCGCCTGATGTCCGGCGCGCTCCAGATGCCCGTGGGCGCGCGCGCGATCGCCGGTGATCCAGCGGCTGCTCCCGTCGGCGCGCGCGATCTGACCATCGAGCGAGGTCGCGAGCTTCAGCGTCACGAACGGCCGCTGCTCGGTCTGCCGCGTCCACCACGGCGCCATCGCGCTGCGCGCCTCGGCCGCCAGCATGTTGAAGACGACCGCGATCCCGGCCTCCTGCAACCGCGCGATCCCCGCGCCATTGGTGCGCGGATCGGGATCCTGCGCCGCGATGACGACGCGCGCGAGCCCGGCGGCGATCAGCGCGTCGGTGCAGCACGGTCCGCGCGGGCTGGTATGCGCGCAGGGTTCGAGCGTGACATAGGCCGTCGCGCCGCGTGCCGCGGCTTCCCGCCGACTCGCCGAGCGCCTGCGTTTCGGCATGCGGCCGCCCGCCGGCCTGGGTCCAGCCGCGCGCGACGACGATACCATCCTTGACGATCACACAGCCGACATTGGGATTGGGCGCCGATGCCGGCCGGCCGCGCCGCGCCAGTGCGATGGCGGCCGCCATCCAGTCGGCGTCGGCGGGACCGATCGCACCGGGGGTTAGCGCTCGGTTGCCGCCGCGCGCGCCGCGCGTTCGGCCAGGGTCGATCGCTGCTGCGGCGGCGGGGCGGGAGCCTTCTTGAGTTGCTCGGCCTCGGCGCCCAGCGTTTCCTGGGTCACCTTGTCGGCTTCGGAAGAATCATAATCGACCCCCAAGCCGTCGGCGAGCCGCTGAAACTCGGCGCGGCGTTTGGCATTGGCGCGCGTCGCCTCCTTCGCCCGCTCGACCCAGTCGGCGCGAATTTGTTCCGCGCTGCGGTCCTGCGTCCAGCTATCGAAATAGATGATCGATCGTTTGGGCTTTTCATACGGGATCAGATGTTCGGAAAAGCCATAGAAGATGACGATCGGCAACACGACCGCCAGTCCCCAGCTCGCCCAGCGGTGCGGGCGCGGCTCGCGGACGTAAGCCCAGAAATCGGCCACCCCGCCCGTAACATCGACATTGTTGAACATTCCCATTCCGCCAATTTAGGCGATGTCGGGGGAATTTGCGAGGGGCGGATGATTGCGCCGAACGATCGCTGATAACGTCCTCGATTGCAAAAAATGCAATAGCAGATGTTTATTTCGCAGTTGCACAATTTATGCTGCGCTGCAATATGAGCATGCCTTTCAGGCATCCTCTCCCAAAACTTTCATGGGCCACCCCGGGTGGCCCTTTTTTCGACCTTTTTGGTTGAGAGGGTCGATTCGGCACGAATCGAATCAATCCTGCACAGGTGTCCGTTTCTCGAATCGCCGCACCTCGGCAATAAAGCTGCCGGGCAGCGGGGTCGCGCCGCCGCTGTCCATGTCGATATGCGCGTAGCTGATCTCGATATCGGTCAATCGTTCGGCATCGCGAAAGATCGCGCAATGGACGGTAAAGCTGGTCCGCCCGAACCGACTGACCCGCGCCGCGATGGTGATCCGCTCGTCGAGCCGCGCCGACCCGTGATAATCCATCTCGCAATGCACTTCGCGGATGTCGGTGCCATATTGGTGAAAATAGGGACCGGGCTGCCCCTCGCCGAGCGCGCGGAAATATTCGGTCACCCCGATATCGGCATAGACCAGATAATTGCCGTTGAAGACGATGTTCTGGCCGTCGATCTCGTTGAAGCGCACACGCACCGTCTCTTGCACGCGAAAATCGCCGAGCGGAACGTCCCAGTGGCTGCGGTCCATCGCCGGGTCAGGCCGCGAGCGCGGCGGGGGCGCGGTCGAGCGGGGCGCAGGCGGCATCGAGCCAGTCGCGATCGGCATCGCCCATCCCCGGCGCCAGCTTTTCGAACACTGCGGCATGATAGGCGTCGAGCCAGTCGGCCTCGGCGGACGAGAGCAGCGATACATCGACCAGATTTTGCGCGATCGGGGCAAAGGTGATCGTCTCGAACCCCAGCATATCCTCTTCGGCGCCGTCTATGGTCAGCGCGGTGACGATGACCAGATTTTCGATGCGGATTCCGAACGCGCCCGCCTTGTAATAGCCGGGTTCGTTCGACAGGATCATCCCGGCGTGGAGCGGTTCCTCGGTCCCCGCCTGTCCGCCGGCGGGCTTGGCGATGCGCTGCGGCCCTTCATGGACCGCCAGGTAAGTGCCGACGCCGTGGCCGGTGCCATGCGCATAATCGACCCCGTCGGCCCACAGATATTGGCGTGCGAGAATGTCGAGCTGGCTGCCGCGCGTTCCGGTGGGAAAGCGCGCGGTGGCGAGCGCGATATGCCCCTTCAGCACCTGGGTGAAGCGGCGGCGCATCTCCACGGTCGGCGCCCCGATCGCGATCGTGCGCGTGATGTCGGTCGTGCCGTCGGCATATTGCCCGCCCGAATCGACCAGATACAGCGTGCCGGTCTCGATCGCGCGGTTCGTCGTCTCATCGACCTTGTAATGCGGCAGCGCGCCATTGGGACCGGCGGCCGAGATGGTGTCGAAGCTCAAATCGACGAGCGCGCCATTTTCGTCGCGGAATTCGCGCAGCTTCGCCGCGGCGCCGAGTTCGTCGAGGCCGCCTTTGGGCGCGACATCCTCCATCCATTGCAGGAAGCGCGCCACCGCGACCCCGTCGCGGACGTGCGCGGCGCGGGTGCCACCCAGTTCGGTCTCGTTCAAGCTGCAACCAGCACCGCCGGGTCGCGATAGCGTGCGATCTTGGCTCCGGCGGCTTCCAAGGCGGTGAAGATCGCGGCGACCGCGCGGTCGGGATCGACCGCGACCTTTTTGTCCTTGAGGCCGGCGAGCGCGCCCTCGAACGCATCGCGGTCGTGGATGCGGACGCTGTTGCCCAGATGCGCGCGCACCGCGTCGGTCACCTTCTCGGGCGCGATGAACAGGTCGGCGGTGGCGTCGGCGTGGAGCAGCGCGAAAGCGAGACCGACCGGGGTATGGCTGACGTCCGACCCGCGAATGTTGAAGGTCCAGGCGATCGGATCGAGCGCGGTCATCACCGTGGTCTCGAGGTCATTGGCCTTCAGCCAGTCGGCGATCACTTCGCGCTTGTCGACCGCGCTCTGGCCCGCCAGCGCGACGTCGTGGACGGTCACCACCGCGGCGCTCGGCGCCGGCTGGTCGTCCCACGCCGCGTCGAGCGGGTTGACATCGACCGCCACCAGCGTCGCGCCCTTGGCGGTCAGCGCCTTGCCCAGGCTGCGCGCCCAATCGATCCCGTGCAGCCAAGGGTCGAAGCCGATTTTCTGCCCCGCGCTCACGTTCGCCCCCAGCCATTCGGCGACGCTCGACTGCGGCACCCCGACATAGTCGAACAACGTCCCATCGACCTGATCGCGCACCTGCACCGTATAGCGCCCGTCGATGAACACCGCGGCCTTGCTGGGCAGCACCGCGGCGGTCCCGGCCGATCCGCCAAAGCCGGTCAGCCACGCCATGCGCTGCGCATATTCGCCGACATATTCGCTCATATGCTCGTCGCTGATCGGGATGACAAAGCCGTCGAGACCGCGCGCCGCCAGTTCGTTGCGGACACGGGCGAGGCGCTCGGCGTATGGCATTCCGGGGATGGCACTGGACATGTGCAGTTCCTTATTCCTACATCGTCGGCAATCCCGCCCACATCGGGCGACATCGCGGGGGATTTTTCGATGCGTGCTATTTGGATGTTTCTGGCAGCAATTGCCACCCCGCTTGTCGCATCACCGCCCCTGCTCGCCCAACAGAAAGACCCCGCATTGACCAGCCCGACCCCTGCCCTGCCCGCCGCCCCGGTCGCCGAGAAGCGCCCGCACGAGATGGTGCTGCACGGCAAGACGCTTTCCGATCCCTATCACTGGCTGAAGGACGAGAGCTATCCGACCGTCGATGACAAGGATGTGCTCGATTATGTGAAGGCCGAAAACGCCTATTTCGACGCCGCGATGAAACCGCACGCGGCGCTGGTCGAGACGCTGTTTGGCGCCAAGGCCCCCACGAAGCCGATCCTCGGTGCCGCAAAAGGACGGCGACTGGATTTACTGGGTCGAATATGAACAAGGCGCCGAATATAAGAAATGGTACCGGCGCCCGGTCGCGGGCGGCGATGCGGTGCTGATCCTCGACGAAGTCGCGATGGCGAAGGACAAGGAATATTTCCGGCTGTCCGATGTGTCGATCAGCCCCGATGGCAAGCGGATGGCCTATGCCGTGGACGACACCGGCGCCGAACGGTTCGAGGTGCGCTTCAAGGATCTGACGACCGGCGCGGCGCTGCCCGACGTCATCCCCGGCACCCTGTCGTCGCTGGTGTGGACGGCACAGAGCGACGCTTTGCTCTATGGCCTCGCCAACGAGAATTGGCGCACCGACAATGTCCGGCTGCACAAGCTCGGCACTCCGTTGAGCGCCGACAAACTGCTCTACAAGGAGGCCGACATCGGTTTCGGGGTCGGCATCGGCAAGACCGCCGCCGACAATTATATCGTCATCGCGACGGGCGATAACGAGACCAGCGAAGTCTATCTGCTCCCCGCCGATAACCCCGAGGCCAAGCCTTTGCTCGTGTCGCCGCGCCAGAAAGGCCGCGAATATAGCGTCGATGAGCGCGAGGGGACGCTCTATGTCTACACCAACGACGAGCATCCCAATTTCCGCGTCGCGACCGCGAGCCTCAAGACGCCGGGCGTATGGAAAACGCTGATCGCCGGCTCGGACGCCAGTTACATCACCGGCCTCGCGATCTTCCGCGACTATTTTGTCCTCGAAGCGCGCGAAAAGGGCGTCGATCAGGTCGACATCCGCACCTATGACGCGCCGCTGACCCCCGGCCGGATCAAATTCCCCGAGTCGACTTATGTCGCAGGGCTTGGCGACAATCCCGAATATCATCAGGACAAGCTTCGGCTCGATTATGAATCGATGGTCACCCCCGACACGGTGTTCGATTATGATCTGGCGAGCAGGAAGCTCGAGACGCTGAAGGTGCAGGAAATTCCTTCCGGTTATAGTCATGATGATTATGTAACCGAATTGGTAAATATGCCGGCGCGCGACGGCACACCGGTGCCGGTGTCGCTCGTCTACAAGAAAGGCACCCCGCGCGATGGTAGCGCGCCGATGCACCTCTATGTCTATGGCAGCTACGGCTACCGCGTCCCGCCGGGCTTCTCGACGACGCGGCTCAGCCTGGTCGACCGCGGCATGATCTATGCCATCGCGCATGTGCGCGGCGGCGACGATCTCGGCCGCCGAGGCCACCGGCTCGACCACCTGGGCGCAAAAATACCTTCCACGATTTCGTCGACGTCGCCAAAGGCCTGATCGCGGCAAAATATACCAGCGCCGGCAAGATTTCGATCGAGGGCCGCTCGGCGGGCGGGCAGGTGATGGGTGCGGTTTACAATGAGGCTCCCGAACTATGGGGCGCGGTGCTCGCGGGCGTTCCCTTCGTCGACGTCATCAACACGATGGTCGACGAAACGCTGCCGCTGACCCCCGGCGAATGGCCCGAATGGGGCAACCCGATCACCGACAAGGCGGCGTTCGACTATATGCTGAGCTACAGCCCCTACGACAATGTCACCGCGAAGGCCTATCCGCCGATGCTGGTGTCGGCGGGGCTCAACGACCCGCGCGTCACCTATTGGGAGCCGGCAAAGTGGGTGGCCAAGCTGCGCGCGACGCGGACCAACGACGCCACGCTGCTGCTGCGCACCAACATGGGCGCGGGCCACGCGGGCAAGTCGGGCCGCTGGGGCGCGCTGCGCGAGGACGCCGAGGAATTCGCGTTCGTGCTGACCCAGCTGGGGGTAGAGGAATAGGCCCTCATTTTCGTTTTTCCCGCGAAAGCGGGAAAGACGAGATGAGATGATGTTTGGTCGATCAGCAACCGGAGGACTCGGCCTCGCCGAGTCGCGCCAGCCACATCTTGGCCTGCTTGGGTTCACCCGGCGCAGTGGGCGGCACCGAGCCGCGCGACGCCTCGAAATCAGCGTGCAACGCAAACGGCTCAAGACCCAGCTGATCGCGCAGTTGGTCGATTTCTTCGCCCCGGTCGCACAGATTGCTCACGATGGGCGCCCATTTGGCGCGCATCGCGCGGTCCGGCGTGTGTCCGAACAGACCCCAAGACCCAGCCGCCGTCTTGCGCAGGGCATCGAGCAGGGCGGCGCGGTATTCGGCTTCCAGCTCTCCGCGCCGCGTATCGATACGCTCGAGGCGATCGGCCCTGCTCATCGGTCGGCCAAATAGCCGCGTGCCAACAAGTCGGCTTCCAGCATCGCTGCATCCTCGAACAAATGCCCGGCGATCCCCACCGATTCGGCGCCCGCGACATTCGCCGCGACATCGTCGATGAACAGCGCCCCGGCCGGGTCGATGCCGAATCGCGCAATCGCGAGACGATAGATCGCGGGGTCGGGCTTCATCATCTTCTCGGTACCCGAGACGACAATGTCCCGAAAGCGGTCGAAGATCGGCTGGGTGGAGCGAAATCCGTGCCAGAATTCATGGCCGAAATTGGTGATCGCGAACAGCGGCACGCCCGCGGCATCGAGCCGCTCGACGAGTGCCAGGCTGCCGGGGACCGCGGCCGGGATCGTTTCGTTGAATCGCGCCGCATAGGCATCGATCAGCGGCGCATGATCGGGGAAACGCGCCTTCAACTCGGGCAGCATGTCGGCGAGTGGGCGGCCCGCGTCGGACTGGAAATGCCACCCCGGCGTCACGACGTTCGACACGAACCATTCCAGTTCGTCCGAATCGGCAATCAGCTTGGCAAATAGATAACGCAGGTCCCAGTCGAACAGCACCCGGCCGACGTCGAAAATGACCGAGCGGCGATCATCGATGTGCGCGACGCCAAAAAGGCGGGTGCGCCCGGGGGCGCCCCGCCTGGTCGTCGTCCACCGGGCAACCGGGCGGGCGAAAGCCCGCCGCAGCCTCAGCCCTGGCGCGCCTTGAAGCGCCGGTTGGTCTTGTTGATCACATAGACGCGGCCACGACGGCGAATCACGCGGTTATCGCGGTGGCGGCCCTTGAGTGACTTCAAAGAATTGACGATCTTCATCGGAATTAACCCGTTTATCTGTGCATAAAGCTTTAAATGAAGGCGCGCTCCTGATGGGGGCAAAAAGTCAACCGTTCCTGCCCTCTATTTCGTCATCCCGGACTTGATCCGGGATCCATCGCCGCGCTTGACCGCATGGACCCCGGATCAAGTCCGGGGTGACGAGGGCAGGAGCGGATGATTCACCCCGCCAGCGCCTTTTGCCGCCGCCGCTGCACCGAAGAGCCAAACCCCATCGCCTCGCGGTATTTCACCACGGTGCGCCGCGCGATGTCGTGACCCTCGGCCGACAATTTCTGCGCGATCGTCTCGTCGGACAGGATCGCCTTGCCGTCCTCGGCCTCGATCATCGCCTTGATCCGGCTCTTGATCGATTCGGAGGACACCGCGCCATCGCCCTCGGTCGCCGAAATCCCGCTCGAGAAGAAATATTTAAGCTCGAACAATCCACGCGGGCAGCTGAGATATTTGTTGCTGGTCACCCGGCTGACGGTCGATTCGTGCATCCCGATTTCCTCGGCGACCTGGCGCAGCGTCAGCGGACGCATATGCGCGACGCCATGCAGAAAGAAACCCTCCTGCTGTTTCACGATCGCGCTCGCGACCTTGATGATCGTGCGCTGGCGCTGGTCGAGCGCGCGCACCAGCCAGTTCGCGCTCGCCAGCTGTTCAGACAGCCACGCCTTGCTCTTTGCCGCGGCGCCGGTCGCCAGCTCGGTATAATAGCGGCGGTTGACGAGCAGCCGCGGTAACGTGCCACTGTTGATCTCGACCGCCCATCCCTGCGCGGTGCGGCGGATATACAGGTCGGGGACGACCGCCTGCGACGCATCGCCGCCGAACTTCAGCCCAGGCTTGGGATCATAATTGCGCAATTCGCGAATCATGTCGGCGAGATCCTCGTCGTCGACCCCGCAGATCCGCTTCAATTGCGGAAACGCGCCCTTTGCGACCAGATCGAGGTGCGCAATCATCGTCGCCATCGCCGGATCATAGCGATCGGCCTCGCGCGCCTGGAGCGCGATACATTCGGCGAGATCGCGCCCCGCCACCCCCGAGGGGTCAAAGCATTGCACCCCCGCCAGCACCGCCTCGACGAGCGCGAGCGGCACCCCCAGCCGCTGCGCCAGTTCGGCGAGGTCGGCGCGCAGATATCCGGTCTCGTCGATCAGCGCGACGATCTGCTCGGCGATTATCGCCTCCAGACCGCCGAATCGCTCGCCGACCTGCGCGAGGAGATGGCCGTGGAGCGTTTCATCCTCGCCCGCGAAGCTGTCGAAATCGATGCCTTCGCTGTCGCTGCCCGACAGGCCGACGCTGTCGCTGGCGCTGTCGTGGTGAAAGCTGTCGGCCGCCAGATCGACATCGAGGTCGTTGGCGGTGCCGCTGTCCGACGCTAGTGCCTGATCGGCATCGAGCGACGCCGCCTCGGTCGCGGCCGTTTCGCCGCCGGGTTCGCCGCCCGGATCGCCGGCACTGCCGTCGCTGTCGGCCGAGGTCGCATCGAGCAGCGGATTGCCCTCAAGCGCTTCGGCCAGATAGGCTTCGAGTTCGAGGTTCGACAGCGCCAGCAGCTTGATCGCCTGCTGCAGTTGCGGCGTCATCACCAGCGATTGCGACTGGCGGAGATCGAGGCGCGGACCCAACGCCATCAGAAGCTCATCGCATCACAGGGAGAAGCCCTCGCCGAGGTAGAGGCGGCGCACCTCGGGGTCGGCGACGAGCTCTTCGGGCGAGCCGGCCAGCAGCACCTTGCCGTCGTAAATGATGCACGCACGGTCGACCAGGTCGAGTGTTTCGCGGACATTGTGGTCGGTAATCAGCACCCCGATGCCGCGCGTCTTCAAATCGGCGACGAGATCGCGAATGTCGCTGATCGACAGCGGATCGATCCCGGCAAAAGGTTCATCGAGCAGCATGATCGACGGATTGGCGGCCAGCGCGCGGGCGATTTCGGCGCGGCGGCGTTCGCCGCCCGACAGGGCCATCGCGGCCGATGTGCGCAGCCGGGTCAGCCCGAATTCGTCGAGCAATTCCTCGAGTCGGCTTTGGCGCGCGATCTTGTCGGGTTCGGCGAGTTCGAGCACCGCGCTGATATTCTGTTCGACGGTCATGCCACGAAAGATCGAGGTTTCCTGCGGCAGATAGCCGAGCCCCAGGATCGCGCGGCGATACATCGGCAGCGCGGTGATGTCCGACCCGTCGAGCATGATGCGCCCGGCGTCGGGCTTCACCAGCCCCATGATCGAATAAAAGCAGGTCGTCTTGCCCGCGCCGTTGGGGCCGAGCAGTCCGACGACCTCGCCCTTACCCACCGACAGAGACACGTCGGACAGCACGGTGCGCTTGTCGTAACTTTTGGCGATCGAAATGACCGCCAGGCCGTTGCCCGCGGCGGCGTCATCGCGGACATGCGCCTTGTATTCGGCAACGCCGTGATCGCTTTCGGCAAGCGTGTTCACCGTGGATTCGTCGGTCATAGGCTGGTCGGTTCCATAGCTACCCTCATGCGGGCGTTACCCCAGCGACGCGGCGAAGGTCAATCTGGCAAGATTTTTGCAGGCTCTTTCCCCTCCCTCTTAGGGAAGCGCTAGGGGTGGGTCGCCGCAGGCGATCTTTCTGGACCGCATACCCACCCCGACCCCTTCCTGACAGGGAGGGAGACCCGCCTACTGCCCCACCGGCTCGCCGCGCGCGACACCCGACAGCGCGAGTTGTTCGTCGATCGCCGCGAGCAGCCGCGCCAGCGCCGCCTCGTCCTTGGCCTCGGCGCGCGCCACCAGCACGTCCTGGGTGTTCGAGGCGCGGAGCAGCCACCAGCCGTCGCCCGTTAGCACGCGGGCGCCGTCGGTGCGGTCGACCTGCGCCCCCGACGCGGCGAGCCGCGCGAGAACTTCGTCCACAATGGCGAATTTGCGCACCTCGTCGACCTGAAAGCGCAGCTCGGGGGTGTTGACCATCGGCGCCATATTGCCGCGCAGCTCGGTGACGCTTTGCCCCAGCTTGGTCGCCGCCTCGATCAGCCGAACCGCGGCATAGGGTGCATCGTCATACCCATAATAGCGGTCGGCGAAGAAGACATGGCCGCTCATCTCGCCCGCCAGCGGGCTGCCGGTTTCTTTCATCTTCGCCTTGATCAGGCTGTGGCCGGTTTTCCACATCAAGGGCTTGCCGCCGAGCTCGGCGACGCGGTCGAACAGCGCCTGGCTGGCCTTCACATCGGCGATGATCGTCGCGCCCGGCAAATCCTGAAGGAGCGCCGCGGCATAGATTTGCAACAGCTGATCGCCCCATATCACCCGGCCCTCGCCGTCGATCGCGCCGATCCGGTCGCCGTCTCCATCGAAAGCGACGCCGAAATCGAGGCTCTTCTCGGCGACCAGCTTGCGCAGGTCGGCCAGGTTCTTTTCCTCGGTGGGATCGGGATGGTGGTTCGGAAAATGACCGTCGATGTCGGTAAACAACAGATGATGCTCGCCCGGAAGCTTCGCGGTGAGCTTCTCGATGACGGTGCCTGCAGCGCCATTGCCGGCGTCCCAGCCGATGCGGAAGGCCTTGCCGGCGAAACCCTCGACGAGCCGGTCGACATAGGCATCGACGATGTCGATGCTCTGCGCCGCGCCTTCGCCCGCCTCCCAGTCCCCCGCGGCAGCCATTTCGCCGATCCGCTGAATATCGGCGCCGTAAAAGGGGTGCCCCTGCATCACAAATCTTGAAGCCATTGTAATTGGCGGGATTGTGGCTGCCGGTTATCTGAATGCCGCCGTCCACATCTTCGGTTGAGGCCGCATAATAGAGCATCGGGGTCGGCCCCAGCCCGACGTTCAGCGCGTCGACGCCCGCGGCCTTGATCCCCTCGACCAGCGCATCGCACAGCATCGGCGACGACAGCCGGCCATCGTAACCGACCGCGACGCGGCTGCCCCCAGCGCGCGCGACCAGTGTCGCAAAGCTGCGCCCGATCGCATAGGCGTCGCGGTCGGACAGCGTGTCATCCATGACGCCGCGGATGTCATATTCGCGCAGCAGCGTCGGGTGGAAATTGTGAGTCATGGGGATCCTTGTGGGAGAGACGGAATTCAAGCGGCGGCGAACAGGTCGCCGTCGGGATGGAACCGCTCGCGCGCCGGAAGGTTCAATCCCCCCATCGCTTCGCGCAATTCCTGCCGCGCGACGACATGGCCGATCCCCATGCCGCCCAGATGCGCCTTGTCGAGCAGGGTGAGGCCGGCCGGGAACAGCTCGCGATAGATCACGCGCTCGCCCAGCCCCGGGATGACCCGGAAACCGACGCGGCGCGACAGCTGGCTGAGCGCTTCGCCGACGCGGCGCATATTGTGCGCGTCGACATGCTGAAGCCGGTTGCGCAGGACGATCCAGTCGATCGTCCGCCCGTCGGTCTTGGCGCGTGCCTTGCGGGTGTCCCAGATCAGTTCGGAGTAAAAGCTGGGCCGGGTGACCTGGAACGTCTCCGGATCGACTTGGCCGATCAGGTCGAAATCGATAAAGCTGTCGTTGATCGGGGTCACCAGCGTGTCGGCGGTCATCGCCAGGTGGCGCGCAAACACATCGTCGCGGCCCGGGGTGTCGGCGACGAAATAATCGCAGTCGGCGGTCATGCGCGCGACCTGGGCATCAAGCTCCTCGATCGTCGATCCTTCGAACACTTCGAAGTCCGGCATCGGCAGTTCGATGTCGCGGCGTTTCGCGGTGCCGACCCGATTTTCCAGATAGCGGTGAAAGGTGCGCTGGCGCGGGTCGAGGTCGAGCCCCGCGACGCGCCAGCCCTGGCTGGCCAGCGCGACCGCGAAATGCACGGCGCAGGTCGATTTTCCGGTGCCGCCCTTTTCATTGGCAAAGATGATGCGGTGCGGGGCGGGCTTCGTCGCGCCAGTCGTTGTGGGGGTCGTCATGGGCCGTTGCGATTTTCCTGTTGACGCGGCATGGGCGGCCAGCGCGCGACGTGATAGTATCGCGCCAATATCGAAGGGCGACCAAGCGTGCAAATCATCCGTGACATCGCGATGCTGCACCGTGCCGTTTCGGCACTGAAGCAGGGTGGGAAGAGCGTCGCTTTGGTGCCGACGATGGGGGCGCTGCACGACGGCCATCTCTCGCTCGTCCGCATGGGGCGGCGCGTCGCCGACCATGTGATCGTGTCGATCTTCGTCAACCCGACCCAGTTCGGCCCGAACGAGGATTTTGCCGCCTATCCGCGCGATGAGGCGCGCGATGCCGCGCTGCTCGCCGGCGAAGGCGTCGGCGTGCTGTGGGCGCCCGATATCGCCACCGTCTATCCGCCGGGGCACAGCACCCATATCGAGGTCGCCGAACTCGGCGCCGATTACTGCGGCGCCGCGCGGCCCGGACATTTCGACGGCGTCGCGACCATCGTCGCCAAATTGTTCAATCAAGTGAACCCCGATATCGCCATTTTCGGTGAAAAGGATTGGCAACAACTGGCGATCATCCGCCGCATGGCGCGCGATCTCGATTTCGGGCTCGACATCTTGGGGGCGCCGATCGCGCGCGATGCCGACGGCCTCGCGCTGTCATCGCGCAACGCCTATCTCTCGCCGCCAGCAGCGCCGCGCCGCCGTCGCCTTTCCGAAAGCACTCAAGATCGCGGCCGCCGCGCTGGCGAACGGCGGCGATATGTACGAAACGCTTGCAAAAGCCGAAGCGGCGATCGTCGCCGGCGGGTTCGACAGTGTCGATTATATCGCGCTCGCCGATGCCGACAGCCTCGAGCGGCTCGATGCTTTTCGCGCCCCGGCGCGGCTGCTGGCGGCGGCGCGAATCGGAAAAACCCGCCTGATCGACAATTATCCGGTGGGGTGATGAATTTGAAAAACGGCTGAATTTGGCGGTTTCGGCGCAATATCCACAAGAAAATCGCCTCATCGTTAACCTTTTGTTGACCACGACCGGCAAGGGTGGACCCCGAAGCTTCCTGTGGGGGGAAGCGACAGGGGGTTTTTATGGCCAGCAGTCTGAAGTCCGCAGCATATCTGATCGAAAGTCGCTTGCTCGACGCCGCGCGCGGCGACGCGAATGCCTATTTCGATCTCGGCATCGCTTTTTCCACCGGCACCGGCGGGGTCGATGTCGACCTGATCCAGGCGCACAAATGGTTCAACCTCGCCGCGCTCGGCGGCAACAAGGAAGGCCAGCAATGCCGCGCCGACCTGTCCGATGAAATGAGCCGCGACGAAATCGCCGAAGCGCAGCGTCAGGCGCGCGCCTGGCTCGACGAAACCGCGCGCCGTCCGGCCGCGCGGCGCTTTGCAGCATAGGCATCATTTTCGGAACCGCAGGTTCCTTTTTGTTTCGCACAAAGACACAAAGACACGAAGATGTCGCGTGTTTGCCGCCAAGCGGCCCTTGTCTCAACATGGCGGCCAGCCGCATCGTTGATGGAAAAGATGGGCCTGACGGCCCGAGCCAGCCTCTTCGCGGCTTTGTGTCTTTGTGCGAAACCCCCTTTTCTTAGGATTCGCCAGAATCCGCCCGCCGGAACGGCATATGCCCTTCCAGCCACTCCATTTCGGCTTCTTCCGCCTGCCGCTCCTGGCCGAGATACTCGGCGACCGCGCGGCGGAATCCGGGATCGGCGATGAAGTGCGCCGACCAGGTCGCGACGGGGCCATAGCCGCGCGCGAGCTTGTGGCCGCCCTGCGCGCCCGCCTCGACCCGCGCCAGGCCGCGTTCGATCGCGATGTCGATCGCGCGGTAATAGCATAGTTCGAAATGCAGATAGGGAATGTCGATCTGACAGCCCCAGTACCGGCCATAGAGCGTATCCGCGCCCAGGAAATGCAGCGCCCCCGCGACCGGCCGCTCTTCGCCGTCATAGGCGATCAGCAGGATCACTTGCTCTGCCATCCGCTCGCCGATCAGGTCGAACGCAGCGCGCGTTAGATACGGCTGCCCCCATTTGCGCGCGC
>CBDIQD010000016.1:0-81032 GCA_965283845.1 Sphingomonadaceae bacterium | reverse complement strand
CTCGCCGGTCAGGTCGGGATTGGCCCCGCGGGGACCAAAGTCGAGCGCCTTGTCGACCACCGCCGACGACAGGTTGAGCTTCGCGATATCGCCGACCAGCCATTCGCGCGAAATCCGCGCGAGGCTATAGTCGAAATAAATCGGCTTTTGCGCCTCGGTGATCCCGTGGCGGGCAACGCAGCTGTCGGTAATCGTCGCCAGTTGCTTGAACAGCGCATCGCGCGACGCATCGTCGCCGGCGCCCGCCATCGCGGCGCCGAGCGACGCCTTCAATGCCGGGCTGGATTCGGTCGTGACGCAATCGAACTTGGCACCTTCCTGCGCCGCAGCGGAACCCGGCAGCGTCGCCAACGCCAGCGCGGCGCCCGCCATCAAACCCTTCATCATGCACGAATCCCCTCTACCCTCGTCACGCGATCCCTCAGGACAGCATGGCCATTCCGCCGTTCACATGCAATGTCTGGCCGGTGACATAGCCGGCTTCTTTCGACGCGAGATAGACGACCGCCGCGGCGATATCGCCGCCCTCGCCCATCCGCCCCGCCGGAATACGCTGGTTGAGCGCTTCCTTTTGCGCGTCGGGCAGGTCGTCGGTCATCGCGGTCGCGATAAAGCCCGGCGCGACGCAGTTGGCGGTGACCCCGCGGCTCGCGAGTTCCTGCGCCAGCGCCTTGGTCAGTCCGGTGACCCCCGCCTTTGACGCCGCATAATTGGCCTGCCCCGGATTGCCAGTGGCGCCGACGACGCTGGTGATCGATATGATGCGCCCGAACCGCGCCTTCATCATCGGGGGCGCCGCGCGGCACAGGCGGAACGCGGCTTCCAGATTGACGCGGATCACGTCGGACCACTCGTCGTCCTTCATCCGCATCGCTAGGTTGTCGCGGGTCACCCCGGCGTTGTTGACGAGGATGTCGAGCTTGCCGCCCAGCGCCTCGACCGCCGCCGGCACCAGCGCATCGACAGCAGCGCTATCACCAAGGTTGCACGGCAGCGCGACATGATCGCCGCCCAGCGTATCGCGGAAGGCATTCAGCTTGTCGGCATTGGAACCCGAAACCGCCAGCCGCGCGCCCTGCGCGGCCAGAGCCTGCGCGATAGCCGAACCGATGCCGCCACTGGCGCCGGTGACGAGGGCGGTCATGCCGGTGAGATCGAACATCCGAATTTCTCCTGAAATCTCTAAATTAGAGTGTTTTGAGCAAAGCTTCGATGTCGTCCATCGAAATGACGCTGACCGTCTCGACCTCGCCCGATGCGCTGCGCTTGACCATCGGGCCCAGCACCTTGCCGCCGAATTCGACGAACTGCGTCACGCCGACGCTCTCCATCGCGCCGACGCTTTCGCGCCAGCGGACGCGGCCGGTGACTTGCTGGATCAGCAGGTCGCGGATCGTGTCGGGGTCGCTGACCGGGCTAGCGGTAACGTTTGCAACGACGGGCACCAGCGGCGCGCGCGGCGGATTGGCGCCGAGCGCTTCGGCCATCGCATCGGCGGCGGGCTGCATCAGCGGGCAGTGGAACGGCGCCGACACCGGCAACAAGACGCCGCGCTTGATGCCGTAATCCTTGACCAGCGCGACGGCGCGCTCGACGGCGCCCTTGTGGCCCGAAATCACGACCTGCGACGGATCATTGTCGTTGGCAACGGTGCAGATTTCACCCTCGGCGGCGGCATCGGCGAGCTTCTGTGCGGTGTCGATGTCGGCGCCGAGCAGCGCCGCCATCGCGCCGATACCGACGGGCACCGCCGCCTGCATCGCCTGTCCGCGCGTCTTGAGCAGGTGCGCGGTGGTCGCGTGCTCGAAAGCGCCGGCGGCGCACAGTGCAGCTATATTCACCGAGGCTGTGCCCCGCGACATACGGCGTTGCTGACCGGGCTGCCGGCGCCTGCTTCATGCTGCAGTGCGCGCAGCGTGGCGATGGCGTTGGCCATGATCGCAGGCTGGGCGTTTTCGGTCAGCTGCAGCTCGTCCGCATCGCCTTCGCACATCAGCCGGAACAGCTTCTGGCCGAGCGCGTCGTCGACCTCCTGAAAGACCTCGCGCGCCACCGGCGATGCGTCTGCAAGCGCCTTGCCCATGCCGACCGCCTGGCTGCCCTGGCCCGGAAAGATGAATGCGCGCATAGATGCTTGCGCTCGATCGTCGCCCCCGCGAAGGCGGGTGCCGCTGCTGACGTTGACACTGCCGCGCAATACCGACGGCGACCCTCGCCTTCGCGGGGGTGACGGGAAATGCCGCGACTATTGCCTCGCCCGGTGCGATGCAAGCCGAAGGGGACGACCTTGTTGTCCGCATCATGGCCGATGTCGGCCCGGCCGAGCCACGGAATGTCGCACCGCGCACACCAGTCCTGCGCGATCTCCTCGGCCTCCATCCCGAACGGCCGGTCATTTTCACGAATGTCGCCGACCCGGCCGAGCCGCAGCCCGGCAAGGCCGCGCGGACCAAGATAGCTGGCGACATGGAAAAACGCGCGGTCGAAGGCATAGAGATATTCGCTGACCTCCTCGACCAGTAGCACATGGCCCGAAAGATCGGGCTCGAGCGGCGTGCCGAGCAGCATCGACAAAGTCATCAGGTTGAACGCCGCATGCCGCGCGCCATGCTGCAAGCCACCCTCGCACGCACCCGGATCGCGCGCCACCAGGCAATCGAAGCGCTGCGCAGCACTGCCGCATCGCCGCCTTCGCGGCGGATGTCGGCGACCATCGGTCCGTGCGCGACATGGTCGAAGCCGTCGCGATAGAGGGCGCCGAGCAGATTGCCCTGATCCGAATAGCCAAGAAACGCCTTGCGCCGCGCCACGTCGGTCATCGCCGCGACCGCGTCCTCGGCGATCCGGCACGCGCCATAACCGCCGCGCGCAAACCAGACCGCGTCGATGTCGGGGCGGTTCGCCATCTCGACCAGCGCCGCAAAACGATGCCCGTCCTCGCCCGCGAAATGGCCATGCCGCGCAAAGCATTGCGGGTCAAAGATCAGTTCGACGTCGGGATAGCCAAGGCTGGCCAGCGCGCGCACCGCCTCGGCATCGTCGGGCAGGATTGCGGTGGAGGGGGCAGTAATTCCGATACGCATGGACCGACCTTTGATTCCGTTCGTGTCGAGCGAAGTCGAGACACCTATCGTCATAGCGCCACGCCGAGGGGCATCTCGACTTCGCTCGATGCGAACGGGAAAGGGAGTGTCGCCCTAGGTTGCAAACCCCTCGCCAACGCCATATCGCGCCGCGATGGCCGAAAACCAAATCCTATTTCTTCTGCGGCATCGGCGGGTCGGGCATGTTGCCGCTGGCGATGATCGTCGCCGCGCGCGGAGCCGCGGTTTCCGGCTCGGACCGCAGCCGCGATCAGGGCCGCACACCGGAAAAATTCGCCTGGCTGGAAAGCCAGGGCATCGCGCTCCATCCGCAAAATGGCAGCGGGCCGAAAGCCGGTCAGATGCTCGTCGCCTCGGCCGCGATCGAGGACAGCGTCCCCGATATCGCCGCCGCCAACGCGCTCGGCCTTGCCCGCATGACGCGCGCCGACCTCAACGCCGCGCTGTTCAATGCGCAGCACCCGCTCGGGCGTCGGCGGCACCAGCGGCAGGCCGTCGCTGGGGGCTCGGCTGGATCCTCGAAGCTACCGGCCGCAAGCCGACGGTGATGAACGGCGCCGTGATGCGCAATTTCGCTGGGGACGATATGCCGTTCGCCAGCGCGCTCGTCGGCGATGCCGCCATGTATGTCAGCGAGGTCGACGAAAGCGACGGGTCGATCGCGCTCTACCGCCCCGACGTCGCGGTCGTCACCAATATCAGCCTCGACCACAAAAGCCTGGAAGAACTGCACCGCCTGTTTGGCGATTTTGCCGCGAAGGCGCGTGTCGCGGTCGTCAATGCCGACGATCCCGAATCCTCGCCGTTGATCGGCGGTGACGATGTCCTGAGCTTTGGTTTCGGTGAAGCGGCGATGATGCGCGGCAGCGATTTCGAAGCGCTTCCCGATGGTTGCCGCTTTGCCGCGACTTTCGCCGGTTATCGGTACGAGGTGCGCCTGCGTATGCCGGGGCGCCACAATGCCGCCAACGCGCTCGCGGCGATCGCTGCCGCGAACGCGGTCGGGATTCCGGTCGCCGAGGCCGTCAACGCCCTCGCCAGCTTTGCCGGGCTTGCGCGTCGCTATGAGGTCGTGGGCCAAGCGGGCGGCGTGACCGTCATCGACGATTTCGCGCACAATCCCGACAAGGTCGCCGCGATGCTGGCCGCGGTCGCCGAACTGCCCGGCCGCGCGCTGCTGTTCTTCCAGCCGCACGGCTATGGCCCGCTGCGCCAGATGGGCAGGGAACTCGCCGCCAGCTTTGCCGCCGGAATGCGGGCCGAGGACAAAATGTTCGTGTGCGACCCTGTCTATTTCGGCGGCACCGACCGACCGCAGCGTCGGCAGCGAGACGCTGGTCGCCGATATCGTGGCTGGCGGCGGCGATGCGGTGCATATGACGACCCGCGCCAATTGCGGCGCCGCGATGCTCGACGAAGCCGCGCCCGGCGACCGCATCCTGATCCTCGGCGCGCGCGATGACACGCTCACCGAATTCGGGCGCGAACTGTTGGGAAAGCTGGCCTCCAGCGCTTGATTTCCGCCCGCGAATCTGTATAGGCCGCCGCATCGGGGCGAGGCCGTATGCCATCGCCCCGTTTGCTTTGCATAGATTCGCAGGGCGAGACGACAGCCGGAGGGGCTTCGCGATTGGCGCGAAACCAGCGATCGGCCAAATCGAAGGAAGCGCACCATGCCGTTCTACGAGCATGTTTTTATCGCGCGTCAGGACCTGAGCCAGGCTCAGGTCGACGCGCTGGCGGAAACCGTCACCAACATCGTCACCGAATATAAGGGCGAGGTCCACAAGACCGAAACCTGGGGCCTGAAGCAGCTCGCCTACAAGATCCAGAAGAACCGCAAGGGTCATTATGTGATGTTGTCGGCCGAAGTGTCGGGCGAAGCCGTTGCCGAGATCGAGCGTCAGGCCGCGATCAGCGAAGACATCATTCGCTGGATGACGATCAAAGTCGACGAACTCGAAAAGGGTCCGTCGGTCATGATGCGCAAGCAGGAACGTCGGGGCGGCCGTGGCGGCCGTGACCGCGACGGCGAAGAATAAGGATAGAGACCATGGCACGACCCTTTTTCCGCCGCCGCAAGACCTGCCCCTTCACTGCGAAGGACGCACCGGTCATCGATTACAAAGACGTCCGTCTGCTCCAGGGTTACCTGTCGGAGCGTGGCAAGATCGTCCCGTCGCGGATTACCGCGGTGTCCGCCAAAAAGCAGCGTGAGCTGGCAAAAGCGATCAAACGCTCGCGCCATATCGGCCTGCTCCCCTATATTGTGAAGTAAGGAGGGCTGGTCTGATGGAAATCATTCTGCTCGAACGCGTCGAAAAACTGGGCGGCATCGGCGATGTCGTCACCGTCAAGAACGGCTTTGCGCGCAACTATCTGTTGCCCAACAACAAGGCGCTGCGCGCGAACGACGCCAATCGCAAACTGTTCGAGGCCAACCGCGCCAAGATCGAAGCGGACAACGCGGATCGCCGCGGCGAAGCCGAGGTTCGCGCCAAGGATATCGACGGCAAGCAGATCGTCCTGATCCGCCAGGCGTCGAACACCGGCCAGCTTTATGGTTCGGTTTCGGTCCGCGACATCGTCGATGCGCTGGCCGAAGACGGTGTTGAAGGTCTCGGCAAGTCGATGGTCGAACTCGAACGCCCGATCAAGTCGCTCGGCCTGGTCGACGTCAAGGTCAAGCTGCACCCCGAAGTCATCGTGTCGGTCGGCGTCAACGTCGCTCGCTCGCCCGATGAAGCCGAGATGCAGAAGCAAGGCATCGACGTCATCGCCGCTATGTTCGAAGAAGAACAGGCCGAGGCCGTCGCCACGGCGCTGGAACCCGACAGCGAAGACGAATTCGAAGACGCGACGCCGCCTTCGGAACGGACCGCTGACGCCAGCGACGAGCGCAAGGACGACGCCGAAGACGCTTAAGCTTCTTCAGGTCAAAGCCTTTTGAAAGGGCCGCGTTTCCAGATGGAAGCGCGGCCCTTTTGCTTTGTGGGTAGTTGCTGGCCGAAAACCACGGGGTGAGCGCAGCCCACCCCGCGCGTTCTAGATTCCGTCGGCAGCCTTGCTGACGAGAATATTCACCGCCACGCGGCGGTTCTGCGCCTTGCCTTCGGGCGTGGTGTTGTCCGCAGCGGGATCGGCTTCGGCCATCCCGGTGGGGGTCAGCATCCGATAGGGCTTCCAGCCGCAGGCCTGCTGCAGATGGTTGACGACGCGGCTCGCCCGCTTTTCGCTCAGCACCTGGTTGGTTTCCTCGCTGCCCGTGGAATCGGTGTAGCCGACGACGAGCAACAGGGCGTTGTTCATCCCATTCGCGGAGTTTGCCGCGGTACAGAGGTCGGCCTTCGCCTGCTCGGACAGCACTGCCTTACCGGTGTCGAAGTTCACGTTCGTCGTGCCTTTGACGTTATAATTATCGATGTCGCCGACGCGGCTGCGCAGCGCTTCGGTCGCCGCCGTCTGTTCGCCAAAGCGCTGATCGGTGCCGGTTTGGATCATCGATGCGGTCCGCAGGTCTTTGTTCTTGAGATCGACCTGGCTTGCGACCAGGCCGCCGTCCCATTGCAGGGTCTCGATTTTCACCGGCAGGCCGTTGAGCAGCGACGCCGCCGCCAGCTTGTCGCTGTTGAGGCCCAGGAACCCGCCCTTGGATTTGATCTTGGTGTAATCGGCGATCGCAATCGTCGTGTTGTTCCCGTCGGCAGTCCTGACCTTGATGCGGCCCTCGGTACGTGCGGCGATGATGCCCTCGATCTCGGGTCCTTTGGTCATCTCTTCGGGCGACGGCAGCGTGCCATAGACGGTCGTCATGACTTCGCCATTGGCTGTTTCCTGCGGCTGCGCAGCGTCGGTGGTTGTCGATGGATCCTGCGACTGCGCCGCCACCGTGGCTGTCGCCGTCCCGGCCAGCATGGCCAGCATCAACAATCGTCTTGGGGTTTTTGAAAAGGCACTCATGACCCTACTCCTTCAATGAGCCGCCCCCGCGAATTCCCGTCGCCCCTTCTGGCAACTCGATGCGCCCTGCAAGCAGGACCGTCGGTTGCGCCGACAATTCGGGCGGATTGTGCGGCGAACCGAGGCGGACAGCGTTGCGCAGCCCCGGTTTCGGGGCTCCGTAAGCATGGGTCGATGGTGTTTGAGAGGGTTTTGCCGGCCTCGGCCTCAGGCGTGGGCGTTAATATCCCATCAGACTGAGCACTTCCTTGCGGCTGCGCTGATCGTCGAGGAAACAGCCGAGCAGCCGGCTGGTGACCATGCTGACGCCGGGCGTCCGCACGCCGCGTCCGGTCATACAGCCATGCTGCGCATCGATGACGACGGCAACGCCATGCGGATGGAGATTGTCCCAGATGCATTTGGCGACCTCGGCGGTCAGCCGCTCCTGCACCTGCAGCCGCCGCGCATAGCCGTTGAGCACGCGGGCGAGCTTGGAAATGCCGACGACGCGGTCGCGCGGCATATAGGCGATCGACGCCTTGCCTGTGATCGGTGCCATATGATGTTCACAGTGCGACTGGAACGGGATGTCTTTCAGCAACACCAATTCGTCATAGCCGCCGACTTCCTCGAAAGTGCGCGACAGGTGGATCGCCGGATCGTCGGCATAACCGCTGCAATATTCCTTCCACGCCCGCGCGACGCGCTTCGGCGTGTCGAGCAGACCTTCGCGCGCGGGGTCATCACCGGTCCATTCGATCAGGGTCCGGACCGCGTCCAGTACCTCGGCGGGGACGATGATCTTGCCGTCCGGACCCACTTCACCGTCTGTCATCACGCCACCCTTACTGTTGCCAACTTGTCGCACCTGTCGGGCCAAACCGCATGCTACGCAAGGCCGGCGCCTGAAGATTTTCTCTGTCCTTTTCAAGTTTACGTTGCGGAAACGGACCTTTCTGCAATCGGCTTCGACATAATATTTCGGGACACGGTCTTTTGGAACAAGTGGCTTGACGCTTTCGTCAACTAGGCGCACTTTTATGACGTTACAGAGCTCGCTCAAGCGGGCCGTTTATCCGGAGAGGCCGGCGTTTTCCCCGACGCCGGTGGGAGAGGACGATGACCAGCACAGCTGGCAAGTGGGATACACCCGGGCATGGGACCGTCGCGGTCCGGTGCCCTTTGCCATGTCTGGTCGCATCCCCTCCCCTTACCAACAACTGAATTGGGCGACCCCGCACGTGCGCGGTCGAAAAAGGGAGGCTATACATGAAATTCAAGGCACTGATCGGAACGTCGATCCTTGCGATGGCGGTGGCGACACCGGCATGGGCGCAGGACGCAGCGACGGAAACGGAACGCGATGCTTTCGGCGGCGAAATCGTCGTCACGGCCCAACGCCAATCGGAACGGCTGCAGGACGTGCCGATCGCGGTCAGCGCCTTTTCGACCGAAGCGCTGGAAGCGCAGCAGATCGAGAATGCCTCCGATCTTCAATTGACGCTGCCTAACGTCACTTTCTCGAAAGGAAATTTTACCGGATCGAGCTTCACGATCCGCGGCATCGGCGACCTTTGCGTCGGGTTCAGCTGCGACAGCGCCACCGCCATTCACATCAACGGCTCGCCTCTGTTCGGTACGCGTCTGTTCGAAACTGAATATTTCGATCTGGAACGCATCGAAGTGCTGCGTGGGCCGCAAGGAACCTTGTTTGGCCGCAACGCCACCTCGGGCGTGGTCAACTTCGTCACCGCCAAGCCAAAGCTCGGCGAGTTTGAAGGTGCCGTCGATGGCGAATATGGTAACTTTAACGCCTATAAAGTCAAAGGCATGGTCAATATCCCGCTCGGCGACACCCTCGCGTTTCGCGCCGCGGGCTTTTATCTGAAGCGCGATGGTTATACGACGAACCTGTTCGACGGTAGCGACATCGACGGCCGCAAAATGTATGCGGTGCGCGGCTCGATACGGTGGGAACCGACCGACAATACCACAATAGACCTCATGGGTTATTATTTCCGCGAAAACGACAACCGTCTGCGCATTCAGAAACAGCTGTGTCAGCGCGACCCGACCGGCGTCCTGGGGTGCCTGAACAACCGGCGTGATTTCGGGAAAACCAATGCCAATGCAGGCTTCCCCAGCGTTCTAGGGTCACGTGAAGTGTTCGCGCTCAATGGTATCCCGGCCGCTTTGGGGCTTGGGACCGGTAGCCTTTACGGGGCGGATGCGAATGCTGCTTTCGTCGAACCCAGTGACGTTCGTACGGTGAACACCGACTTCGACCCGCAATATTTCACCGATGAAATTCAGGCGCAGGCACAGATCGATCACAGCTTCGGGACGATCAACGTCTCGCTGAACGGCATCTATCAGCGCACGCGAGTTGATTCTCGCCAGGATTATAATCTGGATGTCTCGAGCCGTGCGCCGATCCAGCAGGGGTTGAACTCGCTCGCCTTCCTGGCGGCCAACGGGATTCCCGGGGCGCCGGGGTCGGCGGCCTATTTCGCTCCGATCGCCGCAGCCTTGATCCCGAACGGTCCCGCCGGTCCTTTGTGTACCTCGAATACCAATCCGAATGGTTTGGGCGTTTTTGGTGGTGATGCGGTCTGCTCCATGACGCCGCAGGCGTTCGACCGTTCGGTCGGCAAGAACGAGAGTTGGTCGACCGAAGCGATCATCTCCAGTGACTTTGACGGTCCGTTCAACTTCCTGCTCGGCGGCATTTATGCCGATTCAACGACGACCAACGGCGACTATTATGTCAACGCCTTTGCGATCGACTATTTCGCGTCGCTGTTCGGCACCTTCACCGCATTGGGCAGAGGGCTACCGCCGTCCTACTTGGGTTCGCCCTATTTCAAAAATCATGATGAGCGGTTCAAGCTCAAATCCTATGGTATCTTTGGCGAGGTCTATTTCGACGTCAGCGATCGCATCAAATTTACCGCCGGCTTGCGCTATAACAACGACAGCAAGAACGATATTTCCAACTCGACCCTGGCATCGTTCCTTGTGCCCTATGGCACGACGGGAGACATCTTCAATTCGCCCTATGCTGCCGCATTCGACGCCGATGCCGGCCCCTCGGGCATTCCAGGCGCGCAGAAGTTCCGCAACCGTCACCGTCAAGTCGGATGAATTCACCGGACGCGCGGTCGTCGATTTCAAGCTGACCGACGATAATCTGCTCTACGCGTCCTACAGCCGCGGCTATAAATCGGGCGGCATCAATCCGGCGCTGCAAGTCACCATTCCGGGCGTCAGCGACGGTTTCGATCCCGAGATCATCGATTCCTTCGAAATCGGGTCGAAAAACACCTTTGCCAATGGCGCATTGCAACTTAACCTGACGGCCTTCTATTACAAGTATAAGGGCCTTCAGCTCAGCCGCATCGTTGCGCGCACGTCGCTGAACGACAATATCGATGCCAACATCTATGGGTTCGAGGCCGAAGGCATCGTCCGCCCCGGCCCCGATACGCTGATCAATATCGGCTTCAGCTATCTGCATACAAAGGTTACCGACGATACGCTGTTCATCGATCAGCGCGATCCGTCGGGCGGTTTGACCAATTCGGTCATCATCAAGGACATTGCTCAGGCGTTCAATTGCGCCGTCGTCGCCAATGCCGGCGGCCAGGCGGCGGCCGATGGCTTTGTCACCGCGGTGAATAACGGCATCAATGCGTCGCGGGGCTTGACCCAGGCCAATGGCCTGCGCGGCCCCACGCCCTTCCCGTCGGATTCAAACCTTGGCGCGGCTACCGGCGCGTTCAGCAGCTGCGATGCACTGGTCGCCGCTGCTGCCGGCACTGGCGGCGCGATAACCGTCTATGGCGGCGGCGTACCGATCAGCATCAAAGGCAATGAATTGCCGCAGGCACCGAACTATAAATTTTCGGTCGGCTTTCAACACAGTATCAACGTCGGCGGCGACATGACACTCATTCCCCGCGTCGATCTGACCTACACCGGCGAGAGCTATGGCAATATCTTCAACGGCCGGATCAACAAGGTCGAAGGATATGCCCAGGCGAATGCGCAGATCCAGCTCAACGGTGCAGACTCTCGCTGGTATGTGCGCGGGTTCGTGCAGAATATCTTCGACAACAATGCCACGACCGGCCTCTACCTGACCGATCAGTCGTCGGGGCTGTTCACCAACATCTTCACCCTCGAACCGCGCCGCTATGGCATCGCGGCGGGCGTGAAGTTCTAAACTGACCCGCGACAACGCCAACGAAAAACCCCGGCCTCTCGTATCGAGAGGCCGGGGTTTCTTTTTGTCCGCTGTCGGGGCCGGCCAGGGCGTTCGACCGCCCCGGCCAAAGCCGCGATCAGAATTTGAAACGAACGGTGCCGCCATAGGTGCGCGGCTGGCTGGGATAGCCCGACACGCTGCCCGACTGGGCAACCGCCGGGAAGATCGTCGTCAGATATTGCGCGTTGGTCAGGTTGCGGCCCCACACGCCGACGTCCAGCCCATTGGTCAGGCGGATCGTGAACGATGCGTTCAGGCTGTTCACCTCGCGCTGCAGACCCTCGACGACGCCGGGGGCAAAGCCGCTCAGCCCTTCGACGATCTGGACCGGGCTTTCATAGGCGTAGTCGACGTGGGCGATCGCCTTCGTCCCGCCGCCGAACTCGTGCGTATAGGTGGCGCCCATCGACAGCGACAGTTCGGGGATGCCCGCCGGCGTGCTGCCCGAGATGTCGCCGAACGCCGAATTGACGAAGCTGTCGTATTTCGCGTCGAGATAGGTCGCCGCCAGCGTCAGGTTGAGCCCGGCCACCGGCCGCACCGAACCGTCGAACTCTATTCCGAAGGTCGACTGCTTACCCGCATTGGCGAGGGCAAAGCCGGTGCCGGTAAAGACGTTCGACTGGAAACCCTTGATCGACTGTTTGAACACCGCGATGTTCACCGCGGCAACGTCCCACTGGCCCTTCAAACCGAACTCATAAACCGTCGATTCTTCAGGAGCCGCGAAACGCGAACCCGACGTCAGGTTCGGTAGGTCAAGGCCGCCCGAAATGATCGCCGGAAGATCGGCGGCGGTCGGACGGCTGTCGCGCGACAGGTTGATCGAGCTCGCCTTGAAGCCCGTCGCATAGGTCGCATAGACATTGACCGTGTCGGTCAGCTCATAAGCGGCACGAACGCTGTACGCGAAATCGCCGTCGTTGGTTTTGCCGCTTTCCACCGCGTTGGGAATGTTGAGGAAGGGCGGCAGGAACTGGAAATCCTTCAGCCCACGCTGTCCCGGCGGATTTGCACTCACACCGAGCGGGTTGGCCGCCGGATTGTTCTGATTGGCGTTGGCGAAAGCAACGAACTGCTGAAAGATCGGCGCGGTTGCCGGGTTGGTCGCGAAAGCGTTCACGGCCGCCGGGTTGTTCGGATTGACCCCCGCCCGCTGCAACGCCCCGCCGAGTATCAGCTGATTGCGGAACGGCGCGTATTGCGGCGCATCAAGGTTGAGGCCCGAGAACACATCGCTGCTGACCACATTGGTCGAGAAACGCTTGCGATCCTTGGTGTAGTTGCCGCCCAGGCTGAGCGTCAGGCGATCGGTGACTTCGAAATCGACCGTGCCAAAGACCGAGAAAGCCTCATTCTTCATCTGATAATCTTCGTCCAGCCCGTCGCCGGCGCGGAAGAAGCTGCCGAGATATTTCGCCGGATTGCCCTCGAGCGCGCCAAACGTGCCTTCGAGCAGGCCGACGTTGAGCGCGCCGCCGCTCGCCGCCTGGATCAGTGCGTTGCCATAGGGCCGGAACTGCGTCCCGAACTTGATCGCGCTCTGCTGATCGACCTTTTCGTTGAAATAATAGCCGCCGATCAGGAAGTTGAGCGGGCCGTCGAAATCGGACGTGACGCGGAATTCCTGGGTGAAGGTGTCGATCCCAACATTGTCGCTCTTCTCGCCGATCAGGTCGGCGCCGGTGAAGTCCGAATCCTGGTTCGTGTCGGCCTGCACCTTGCGGTACGCGGTGATCGAGGTCAGCGCGAGGTTGCCCAGATCATAGTCGATCTGCGCCGAACCGCCGTAATTTTCGATCTCGTTCGTCGACAGGAAATTGTTGTAGACGTCGTACGAGAACGGGTTGTTCGCATCGACGCTGGGGCCGCCCGCCAGCGCGTTGGTGATCGCCACGGTCGGGCCGGCGATGACGTTGCCGGCGATGCAGCAATTCTCGTCGATCTTGTCATAATCGCCGATCAGGCGCACCGACAGCGCGTCGGTCGGTTCGAACAGCAACTGGCCGCGCACGCCGTAACGGTTGCGATCGTTGACGTCGGTGTCGAGCTTCAGATCCTGTGCATAGCCGTCGCGGCGATTGTAGCTGCCGCCCAGCGAGAAGGCGACGGTGTCGCTGATCGGGCCGGTGACATCGCCCTTGACGGTGATCGCGTTGTAATTGCCGTACGTGACCTCGGCCGAGCCGCCGAATTCATACTGCGGCTTTTGCGTGACGATGCTGATGACGCCCGCCGATGCGTTCTTGCCGAACAGCGTCGATTGCGGGCCGCGCAGCACTTCGATGCGCTCGACATTGGGAAGGTCGCCGATCTGGGCGGCCGAGCGCGAACGATAGACGCCGTCGATGAACACGCCGACCGACGGTTCGATGCCCGCGTTGTTGGCGCCGTTGCCGAAACCACGGATGATGAAGTTGGTGTTGGCGCTCGACTGGAGCTGCGACACGCGCAGGCTGGGGACCGACGATTGCAGATCGATCAGGTCGCGGATCTGCGATTCCTCGAGCTGCGCTGCCGATGTCACCGACACCGCGACCGGCGTATCCTGCAACGTTTGCGAACGCTTGCTGGCGGTGACGATGATGTCGTTGCCATAATCGGTGACGTCGGCTCCGGCCGCGGTATCGGCGGGGGCAGCATCCTGGGCAAAGGCGACGACGGGGGCGGTGGTGGCGCACAGCATGGTGGCGCCCAACAAGATGTTGCGCAAAGTCATGTGATGTCTCTCTCTCCAAAACCACCAAGGCGAGCCATACGGCCTGTAAGGGAGATGCCCGGTAGTGATTGGCCGCTGTAACCCACCGCCCTGCCGCGTCAACGCGCCCGCGCGCGAAGAGGCCGATTTTCCGTCAATTAGTGACTTAATAGCAACAGTTTACGCTACGGAAGGCGTGATGTCGCGGCCATCGGAAGGCACAAATGAAGCGAAAGAAATGGTGGTGCCCGGGGACGGGTTCGAACCGCCGACACTGCGATTTTCAATCGCATGCTCTACCAACTGAGCTACCCGGGCAAGGCCGCTGGCGACCGGACGGCCGCGCTGGCGAGCGGCGGCTATAGGCACGGCTTTGCGTCCTGTCCAGTGGCTTTGTCGCCTCGGTTTTCCGGCATCAGTCCTCGTCGAAACGGTCGTCGGCGGCGGTCCCGTCGGGTGCCTGATCGACCGGCACCCGATACCCTTCGCCGAACCAGGACAACAGGTCGCGGTCGCGGCAGCCGCGGCTGCAAAAGGGCTTGAATTCGGGTTCGCGCGGCTTGCCGCATAACGGGCAGCGCGGCGGTCTATTGGGCATGGCCAATTCCTTTGATAGCGGCGTTGGCGATCAGCTGGACCGGACGTCCGGTGCGGTTTTGCAGCACCGCGGTCCACGCCGGATGCGCCGCGATATGATCGATTACGGAGGGCCGCGCGGTCAGGGTCAATGGTCCTGTTCCGACCGCCCGCTCGGCCTGCCGCAACAGCAACGCCGCGTCGGTCGCAATCGGGTCGAGGCAAATCTGTTCGATCAGCGAAGCGCGGTCACGGCGGCGGATGATCTGCATCAGGCCGAAACCGTTGACCGCGGTGCGCTCATAGGGCTGCGGCAGCGCCGCGTCGAACGCCGCGTCGATCGCCTGGCGTCCGGCGCGATCGGGCACCGACGGGAAATCCACGCCGATCGACCCGCCGATGTCGCAGCACCGGATCACCGCAGCGGCGGCACGCGCGCCGGCCTTGGCGAGCGTCAGCGCGTCGCCGTCCCCGTCGATGTCGATCAGCGCCATCGCCGGGGTCGCATCGACCCACAGTGCGCCGCCGTCGAACGGCCAATGGCCGGTGCGGACATGATCGATCAGTTCAGACCAGCCCGCCTGTTCCAGCAAGTCGCCATCGGTCGCTAGCAGTTCGGTCACCGGCAATCCGGTCGCCTCGATGCGGGTTCGCAAATCCGGCCCGTCTCCGATCGCTGCACCCGCCTCGGCGATCCGCGCCCGCGCCGGCTTGTCGCGGCCCCGTTCGCGCAGCGCCATGCGGCCGATCTCGACCGTCAGCGGCGCGCCGATCGAGGTCGCGGGCGGCGGCCCGGTCAGCACCGCGACCGGGTCGCCCGGCCAGTCGAGCGTCACCTTGGGCGCCTTGCCAGCCTCGGCCAGCCGCGCCAGGGCGATCGCGCCAACGCGCGGCCCCGCGCCTTCGCGTTCGATCCGCGCTTCGATGATCGCACCATCCTCGACCAGCGCCGCGCGCGCCTCGCCGATGCCGGCTTCGTAAAGCCACTTAGCCAAGCGCGATGCCCGCGCCGGTGAGCAGGGTGCGGGTTTCGAACAACGGCAGACCGACGACGTTCGAATGGCTGCCCGACAGAAAGCGGACGAAGCTTTCGGCGCGGCCCTGGATCGCATAGCCGCCCGCCTTGCCCATGCCCTCGCCCGATGCGACATACCAGTCGATCTCGGCGGCGCTCAGCACCTTGAACGCGACGACGGTATCGACGACGCGCACCCGCGCCTTGCCGTCGGTGCCGATCACGCACAGTCCCGAATAGACATGATGCCGCCGCCCCGACAGCAGGCCGAGCATGCGGCGCAAATCGGCCTCGTCGGCGGGCTTTTCCAGGATGCGGCGTCCGACCGCGACGCTCGTGTCGCCGGCCAGCACCACCTCATGCGCGGCGCGCTCGACCGCGAGCGCTTTTCCCCTGGCAAGCCGCGCCACATAGTCGCGCGGCAGCTCGGCCTTCAGCGGCGTTTCGTTGATGTCGGGAGATGCGATGCGCGTCGGCTCGACGCCGATCCGCGCCAGCAGTTCACGTCGGCGCGGCGACGTCGAAGCAAGCACCAGCGCGGGAATGTTCGCCGCGCTGCTCACTTGAAGCGATAGGTGATCCGACCCTTGGTCAGGTCATAGGGGGTGAGTTCGGCGAGCACTTCGTCGCCGACCAGCACGCGAATGCGGTTCTTGCGCATCTTGCCCGCGGTGTGGCCCAGAATCTCGTGGCCGTTTTCCAGTTTGACGCGAAACATCGCGTTGGGCAGCAGTTCGACCACTTGGCCGCGCATTTCCAGAAGTTCTTCTTTCGCCATCAGTCCTCTAGGATCTCGCTGTATCAGGATGCGCGCCCATAGCCGCAAATCGTCGCAAAGAAAAGCGGTCTGTCATTCGACCAGCCGCAGCTTTCGCGCGACCCGCCACGCCACCGTCTTGGCCCACGCATAGCTTGGCCAGCGCGGCGGCATTGCGGGGTCGAGCCCCATCCGGCGCAGCGCGGCATTGGCGGCGTGCGCCTCGGACTCGCGATAGCTCCATTCGCTGCGCCAGGTGATCGACAGCGAGATCGATGGCGCATCGCCGTTGGTGACGAAATGCGGTGCCATCACCGGCATCAGCACCGCATCGCCGGGGCCGAGCGGCACCTGCTGCGCGCCATCGCGATAGATCTCGTCCCACGGCAGATTGCGGTGGCCGCCGGTGTGATAACGTTCATGCTCGCGGCGGTGGGCAAAGCGCTCGTCGCCTGAGGGCCAAACGTTCATCACCTTTGTGCCGCGCAGTTGCAGCAGGATATTATGCTCGGGATCGAAGTGGAACGGCGTGATCGATCCCGGCGACGAGATGAAAATAAACCCCTGCGGCGTCAGCATCGTGCCGGTGCGGGGATGCACCACCGATTCCAGTTCGCGAAGCAAATCCAGCAACAGGGTGCGATAGGCCGCGACGTTTTCGATATTCTTGAGCACCGCCCAGCTGCCGTTGCTGGCGATGGTGCGGATCGTCTGGCCGATCGACAGACCGTTCGACGGGATGTCTTCGGGCAAGATGCCGACCGGAACATTTCCCGGATTATACTCGACCTCGCTGGCGGGCAAACCTTCGCCCAGCTGCGCCAGCGCTTCGATCGAAAGCAGCGGATGATCGGGCAGATGATGATGCAGCAGCCCCGCCTTTAGCGGATACAGCGCCGCCATCCGCGCGAGCGTGTCGGCGGGGAAGACGGGCGCGGCGATTGGCTGGTGCGCGGTCATGACGCGCTTTCTACTTCATTTTCGGACGCAGCGGCACCCTTCCAGCGCCGCCAGAAGCGTTCGGCCTTGGCCAGCGTCGCAAAGCGCAACCGGTCGCCGGGCGCCGACAACGGCACATTGATCCACACCAGCGCGCGGCGTTCGCGCCAGACACTGTCGATCATCGGATGACCCGGCGCGGCGCAGCTATCGACCCAATCGATCGTCGGATCGTCGAGCAGGTCGAGGTTCGCCTGTTGCAACAACACGCCGGGGGAGAAGCGGGAATAGTCCTCGTCGAACGCGGTCTTGAATGAAAAGCCGCCGGGCGGCGATAGAAAGTTGATCAGCATCGCGAGCGGCCGATCGTCCAGATCGAGCGTCCGCATGTCGAGTCTGCCCGCATCGGCGGCGCCCACCAATATGGCGCGAAACCAGGCCTGGGTGTCGGTATGACTGGCCAGCGCCGATCCGGCACGGCCTTTCCAGCCGCGCGCCTCAAGGTCGAGGAACGCGTCGATCCACGTGTCGATCGCCTCGCCCGCCTCCCAGCGGCGAAGGCGCACCTCGCCCTGTTCGGCCAACCGGTTCGCCTGCCGCCGCAGCTCTTTGCGTTTTTTCGGGCGCACCGCCGCGTCCCAATAATCCGCGGGCGACAGGCTGCTTTCGAGCAGCGCACGTTCTTCGCGGTGGACCGTTTCGGGTTCGCCGCCGCGCACGCGCGCGACATCGACGAGCGCATGATGGAGCGGACCGCCCTCCGTCAGCCGCGGCACATGGAGCAGCGTGCGTGCCCACGCCGCGGCATCGCACCAGCCGAGCAGGATCGACCAGAACAGGCTCTCGAAACCCGCGCGCACCAAAGGGCTCCCAAGAAAATGATTGGGATGGGCCCAGCCGGTGACATGGCGCAGCGGCAAGCGCCCATAGTGCGCCGCGGGCGCAAGCGGCATGATACCGATCACCGGTCCGTCGCTGCCATCGCGCACGACCACCAACCGGGCGCGCCGTTCGGGGTCGAGCAGATGCAGCGCCGATTGCAGGCACCAGCGTTCGGCAAAGGGATTGGGCTCGCTAGCCGCATCGGCAAGCCGGTCCCATGCCGCCGCCAGATCGTCCGATAGCGCCAGCGGATCGACCACGCGGACGGTCAGCGGGGCAGCCGGCGCAGCGTTGGCGGGAAAGGCGGGATGCACCGTCATCGGGTGGAGGTTAGCAGGGAAGCGTTAAAATGGGGTGGCTGAAATGACGTCGCCCCCGCGTCGGCCGGAGCCGCTGGAGATAAGTTCTTTCGACGCTGGGCAAGGCCGATAGCGGCCCCCGTCTGCGCGGGGGCGACAAACAATCGTCAAATCCCGAACAGCTTCGCCAGCGACTTTTCCAACATGAAGAATTGCCAGATCAGCCTGCCATGATCGCGCCGGCCCGACTGGTGCGCTGCGACGATGCGTTCGATCTCGGCCATGTCGAACCAGCCCGAGCGTGCGAGCGTGGACGACGTGGCAAGGCCTTTCGCGGCATCGACGAGCGGCCCGCGAAACCATTGCGATACCGGGGTCACGAACCCCATCTTGGGGCGATAGAGGATGTCGTGCGGCAGATAGCGTTCCATCGCCTGTTTCATGATCGCCTTGCCCGTCCCGCGCTTGACGCGCATCGATGCGGGCAGGCTCGCGGCGAATTCGATCAGGCGATAATCGAGCAACGGCTCGCGCGCCTCCAGGCTGACCGCCATGCTCATCCGGTCGGTCTTGGTCAGGATATCCCCGGGCAGCCAGATTTGAAGGTCGGCATATTGGGCGCGGTCGAGCGGTTCGCGCGCCGGCGCCTCGGCCATCGCCTTCCAATAGCGCGTCTCGGCGACATGGTCGCCCAGCGCGTGATGCGCGGCGTCGTTGAACAACCGCGACCGCTGCGCCACGCCGGTCACCCCGACCGCCTCGGCATAGCCCTCGGCCCCGCTCTCCGACAGGCTGGCGAGCGTCGCGCGGGCGCGGAGCGGGCGCGGCGCCCAGTCCATTTGCGGCCAGACCTTCGCCAGCGGCCCGAGCACGCCGCGCCGCATAAAGCCGGGGATCAGCCCGCGCAGCCGCTCCTCCCGATGCTGGAACACCAGCCGCCGGTAGCCCGCGAAAGCTTCGTCGGCGCCATCGCCCGACAGTGCCACCGTTACCTCTTCGCGCGCCAGTTCGCAGACGCGATAGGTCGGCAGCGCGCTGGCGTCGGCAAAGGGTTCATCGAAATGGTCGGCGATCGTGTCGACCAGGTCGAAGTCGCCCGACGACACGGTGCGGGTGCGGTGGTCGGTCGCAAAACGCTCGGCAATTTGCTGCGCATATTCGGTCTCGTCGAGCGCCGCTTGGTCGAAACCGATGGTGCAGGTCTTGACCGCCTTAGCGCTCGCCTCCGCCATCAGCGCGACGACCGCGCTGCTATCGACCCCGCCCGACAGAAAGGCGCCGAGCGGCACGTCGGCGACCATGCGGTCGGTCACCGCGGCGCGCATCAGGTGGACGAGATGTTCGGCCGCCTCGCCTTCCGAAGCCCGGATGCGTTTCGAAAAATCGGGCGCCCACCACCGCGTCGGCGCCGGTACCGGCTTGCCGCGCTCGAGCATCAGATAATGGCCGGCGGGCAGCTTCTCGACTCCCGCGACGATGCAATTGTCGTCGGGAACATACCCAAAAGCGAGGAAGTCCTCGATCGCGGTCAAATTGGCTTCCTGCCGCAGCAGCGGATTACGCAGCAGCCCCTTCAATTCGGACGCGAACGCCACCGACCCATCGGACAGGCGCACATAATGCAGCGGCTTCACCCCCAGCCGATCGCGTGCGATGAACAGGCAACCGCGCTGATGATCGTGGATCGCAAAGGCGAACATGCCGTTCAGCCGCGACAGGCAGTCGGGGCCCCATTGACGCCAAGCCGCGATGATGACTTCGGTATCGCCGCTGGTCCGGAACCGGTGGCCGCGATCTTCGAGTTCGGCGCGCAGCTCGCGGAAATTATAGATTTCGCCATTATAGGTCAGCGTCACCGCCTCGTCGTCGCTCGCCATCGGCTGGGGGCTGCCCGCGATGTCGATGATCGAGAGGCGGAGGTGGCCGAGCCCGACGCCCGGTGCGGTCCACTCGCCCGATCCGTCAGGACCGCGGTGTTGCATCGGCTGGAGCATTGCGCGCAGCCGTGCGGGGTCGACCGGCTTCGCCGTTTCCAGATGATAGATGCCCGCGATCCCACACATATGGGTCGCTCTAACGCGTTTTCAGGGCGCGGTCAGCCATCGCTTTGACTCCGCCCGACGCGGAAACGAAATCCTCTATCGCATTGCGCCCGCCCCGCCGCTCTTCGCTGGACACGATCAGCGACAGCGCGCGCGGGTCGCCGCCGAGCAATCGCGCCTGAAGCCCCGCCAGTTTGGCCCGGCGCGGATCGCCGGTTATCGCCCCATCAACGACGTACCAGGTGGCGGCATCGCGCAGTACGGGGCCGGGGTGCAGCAGGCGTTCGGTCTTTGCGCCGTCGATCGCGGGAAGGGCGGCGCTCCACGCCCATTGGCTGCCCGGATCCACGGCACCCTGGCCGAACGCGACCACCTCGCGCCCCTCGGCCTGGCGTTCATAGCCGCCGATCGCGACCGTCACGCCCCGCCCCTTTTCATCAACGAAATGGCGCAGGAGCCGCTGGTCGGCACCATCGAAACGCGGCGTCCATGACAGGCCCTCGGCACCTGCCACGCGCCATCCGGTGGGCGCTTCGACCGGGATGATGTCGGGCAGCGGCGCGCTGCGCCCGCCGATCAGCATCGCCCAGCCAGCAATAAGCAGCGGGATCGCGAGCGCGGCGGGCAGAACTGCTTTGGCTGAGCCGGTAAAGCGTGGCAGGCCATCGAGCCCCCTCACATCGACCGCGACATCGTTTGCCGGCCGGTCGAACCAGCGCCGCGCCGCCAGCATCACGATCAAGATCACCAGTCCGAAGAATACCCAGCCATAGAAAATATGGTCGATCCCGCCCGCCGCCTCGATCCCCCAGATTTCGGCCGCCGCGATCGTGCCATAGGCGCGGAGCGCGTTGGCCAGGATCGTCGTCGCCACAGCGAGGGCGACGAAGACGATCCGCCGGGTCCAGCTGCGGAAACACAGATGCGCCGCGAACACTGCATAGGCGAGCATCGCGACCAGGAAATTGACCCCTGAACAAGCCTCGGCAACCTCGAAGAACCCGGCGGGGGTAGTGATGAACACTCCCTCCATCACCGCCGGGATCCGCGACAGGTGAAGCAGCGCCATGCTGATATGCGCGGTCAGCGTCTGGAGCAAAGGCACCAGTTCGTCGCCTAACGGCACCAGCAGCAACCCATAGGCCAGCGGGAAGAGCAGTCCGCGCACGAGTTTTTCGCCCAGCGTCGCCGCGACCGCGCCTTGCAACATCAGCACCAAGCCGAGTTGCCGGAACAGCCCGACCCCCGCCGCTTCACCGACCAGCCACACCAACCCCGCGCCCGCCATCCAGACGAGCGCCGGCCACCAAAACACCGGGGCCAGCGGGCGGAGCAATCGGGTCCGCTGCGATACCAGCCAGCCAATCATCGGCACCATCAGCAGGCAATGGGTGAAGGTCGAACTATGCCACCAGATGCCCGCCATATCCGCGGCATCGCGCCAGAAGGCCCTTAGAATTACCGCCGACAACAGCGCCAGCGCGCTAAGATGGCGTTTCCAGCGCGTCATGCCGGCAGCCCGAGCAGCTTGCCGAGCGGCGCCAACTGCGCGTCCCAGCCATAGCGGGCGATCATTTGCGCGCGCGCCGCCTGCCCCATCTTCGCCGCTGCAGCGCTGTCGTCGAAGATCGTGGCAACCGCATCCGCCATCCCTGCGGCACCATCGGCGACGAGCAGATGCTCGCCCTCCTCGCATCGATCCCCGTCGCCGCCGCAACGCTGGCGACCACCGGCCGCGCCATCGCCATCGCCTCGAGCACCTTGTTCTGCACCCCGCGCGCGAGCAGTAGCGGCGCGACCACCGCATCGGCGGCGACAAGCCACGGCCGAACATCGGGGACTTCGCCGGTCACCATCGCGCCGGGCAGCGCGCGCACCTCGGTCAGCTGGACGCCCTGACCGCCACCACCTTGCGCCCGTTCTCGCTGGCGCACCAGCGGCAGGATGTCATTGGCGAACCAGCGCACGGCGTGGATATTCGGGCGATAGTCCATCTGGCCGATGAAAACCGCAAGCGGCCCTTCGCCCGGATCGACCGAATCCAATGTCAGCGCCGGGTCGAAGCGGTCGGTGTCGATGCCATTCTCGACTGTGCGCACCTTGTCGGCACCCAGCCCGCTGCGTGCGCGGAACAGCCCGGCCTCCGCCTCACTGACGAACAGGCTGGCATCGACCCGCGCCGCCACCGCAGCCTCATAGGCGCCGAGCACCCGCGCCTCGCGGGCATACACCCAGTGCAGCGGCTGACGCTTGTCCTGCTCGGCGTAAGTGGCGAACTTGGCCGAATCGACATCGACGAAATCCATCAGCACCGGGCCGGAAAAATGGCTGCGCGGCGGCAGATATTGCGCCATCTGCCCCGAAAAGCCGACGATATGGCTGACATGGCCGTAGCGGATCAGCCCGCCGACGTGGCGCGCCAGCGCGGCATTGCGGAACAGCCGGTTCGATACCGGATCGCCGGTGAGCACCGCTTGCACCAGCGCCTGCGGCCGCGACGCCTTGCGCACTTCGATCACCAGGCTCTTGCAAAGCGGCGCCATCTTCTCGCGTGCAACGGCTGCGTCGTCGGCATTGTCGGCGAGCGCCGCGACATGCACCGGCGCCAGCTTGGCCAACGCTTCGAACATATGCCAGCTGCGGATCCGGTCGCCGCGGTCGGGGGGCCAAGGCGCGCGGTGAACGAGAAACAGGATTTCTGGCATTACCCCAATCCACGGGCGATCAGCGGGCCGATGCGGTTTGCCGCCCACAGCGGGAGTTTTTTCCAGAGGTCGACCTGCAGCCGATATTTGGCGCTGGTCGGATTGGTGTCGCGCGCGGTTTCGCCCGGCGCGAGCCACCGCGCGTAAACCAGCGGCTGCGGCTCGAAGCCCCAGTTCTTCTTGAACGCGAACGCGCCGCTGCCGACCTTCGAGCGGCCGAAATCGAAGCGGGTGCAGCCGCGCCGAACGCGCATGGCGCATCAGGGCGAAGTACATCAGTTCGTTGGCGCGCAGCCGCCGCGCATCGGCGGTGCCGCCGCCCCAATAGGGCATCACGGTGCCGCGCCAAAACAGGCTGAGGACGCTGGCGACAACTTCACCATCGTTGCGCACATTGAGGATGTCGGCATCGTCACCGAAGGCGTCAAGAACGTGCGAAAGCAATGACTTAGGGAAGACGGGGGTGCCGAGGTTGCGGACGCTGGTCGCGTAGATGCGGTAGTGGTCGGCGCGGTGCTGTTCGTCGCGGCCGGTGGTGACGATCAGGCCGCTGTCGAGCGCCTTGCGGACCTCGGCGCGTTGTTTGCGCGGGATGGCGAGAAGTTCGGCGGCGTCATCGGCGGCGAGGTCGCGGGCGAAGCCGGCGTAGGTGCCTTCCTCGACATGCCAGCCCACCGGTTGCGGGCCGCCGCGCAGCTCGATCGACGGGACGCCGAGCGATTTGGCGAGGTCGACCGCAGCATCGGCGAGCGCCGCCGCGGCGGCTTCGTTGTCGGCGAGCAGGCCGCCATCGACGGCGAAGCCGCTGGCGACGAGCGCCTGTCCGAACAGCGGCGAGCGGATGTGATGCAGCGGCAGTAGCCCAGCGACCCGGCCCCCGACATCGCGCGCGGCGAGCAGATGGCATGTGTGGCCCGTCGCCCTGGTGATCGCTTCGCACCACGCCCGGCTATGAAAAGGCGTCGCGTCAGGATGCGCGGCGACATAGGCGTCCCACGCCGCGGCGTCGGTCAACGGCGCGGCGGTGAAGCGGTGGCCGATCGGCGCGGGGGCGTTCACGCCGCCTCGCGCCACGGCTGGGCGCGCTGCTGCTGCGCCGCAAGCAAGGCGTCGGCGCGGGTCCATTCGAAATCGGCGAGCAGTTTCTTCAGCTTGCCAGACATGGCCGACAAACCGCTGTAATGACGAATTTTCGACTTGATCGGTGCGCCCGCGACGCGCGGCTGGCCGGGGTCGATTTCCCACGGGTGGAAATAGAGGATGGCCGGATGCCCCTCTGCATTCATGCGCGCGATTGCCCAGCGGGTGAAGCCATAGGGCAGCATCCGCATGAAACCGCCGCCGCCCGCCGCGAGCGTCCGCCCGGCAATATGCGCGGTCGTCACCGGCCATTCGACCAGATCGCTGCCCGCCACCGGCCGCCACGCGTGGCGCGGGCTTTGCGGCCAGCCATAATGGTCGTGGACCACCGGCGCGACGCTGGACGAATAGGCATAGCCCTGTTCGGCGAGCACCGGATGCGCCCAAGGGGTCCGCTGATCGACCGAGAAGCTGGGCGCGCGATAGCCGCGCACCGCAACGCCGCCCAAATCTTCGAGAATGGCGCGTGTCTTTTTAAGGTCGGCGGCGAAACTGTCGGCGGTCATGTTGAAGACGCGCTGGTGATCGTAGCCGTGACTGGCCAGTTCATGCCCCGCCGCGACGATACGCTTGATCAGCGCGGGATAGCGTTCGGCGACCCAGCCCAAGGTGAAGAAGGTGCCGGTCGCGCCGGCGTCGGCGAAAATCCGCAGCACCGCATCGCAATTCGCCTCGACCCGGCATTCGAGCGTCGGCCAGTCGGCGCGGTCGATCGTGCGCTCAAAGGCGCCGACCTGGAACCAGTCTTCGACATCGACCGACAGGCCGTTCTGCATGTTCTTCGCCTTCATCGCCGTGCGGACACCCCGCTGCCATTAGAGCGAGATGACTTTAGATTAATACCCCTCGTCATTGCGAGCGGAGCGAAGCAATCCAGAGCGGTATACGCAAGCTCTGGATTGCCGCGTCGCTTCGCTCCTCGCAATGACGATTCAATTTAAAGTCATACCGCTCTAGCGAGCAAGCTCGCAAGTCTCGCTGCCCCTCCCCTGAAGGGGAGGGGTGATATTTTTCGTCAGGCCGCCCAGGTCCGCGACGTCGCCGGGTTGGGCGCATTTTCGGGATCGCGTTCGACCCATTCGATCAGCAGGTCGAGCACGCGGCGCAGCGCGGCATCCTGTTCGACCAGCCGTTCCTCGAGTGAGGCGATCTGCTGTTCGAGCGCCGCGAGATGTTCGGGGTCAATTGCCGGGGCGGTCGGCGCCGCTTCGGGTGTCAGGTCCAGCACATCGGCTTCGCGGGCTTCGGGCGCTTCCTGCGCGGCGACGCGCGCAGGCTCGGCGAAGGGCGGGCGCCCATCGGCGGCGCGTTGTGGCCATTCGAGCGCCGTTTCGTTCGCCGGGGTCGGTGCGGCATAAGGTGCCGGCGTCGGCGCAACCGCAGTCGCGGCCGCCGCAACGATCTGATCGACCGGAAGCGGCGCCAGCGTTGCCGCGTCGATGCCGCGGTCGGCCTCGATCTCGGCGACGACCGAGCGCACATTCTGCGCGGTGATGCGGTGCATCTGTTCGACCGCGCCATAGAGCAGCAGGCGGCTGACCAGCACGTTGAGTTTGCGCGGCACGCCTTCGCTATAGTCGAAGATTTCCTCGAACGCGTCGGGGCTGAAGCTGGGATTGCCGGTCCAGCCGACCTTGCCCAACCGGTGGAGGATATAGGGTTCGACCTCTTCGGGCTCCATCGGATCCAGATGATGCGTCGCGATCACGCGCTGGCGCAGCTGTTCGAGCGTCGGCGAGTGAAAGAGCGTCTGGCGGAATTCGGGCTGGCCGAGCAGGAAAATCTGGAGCAGCGAATGACCGCCGAGCTGGAAGTTCGACAGCATCCGCAACTCTTCGAGCGCCGAGATCGCAAGGTTCTGCCCTTCGTCGACGATCAGCAGCGTGCGTTTGCCGGCGCGCGCCTGTTCGCGCAGATATTGCTCCATCGAGCGCAGCAGTTCGGCCTTGCTTTCGCCTTCCCATTCGATGCCGAATTGTTCGGCGACGAGGCGAAGGAGATCGTCGCCCTCGACCTGCGTCGACACCAGCTTGACCGCGGTCAGGCGGTTGGGATCGATCGTGTTCATCAAATGGCCGACCAGCGTCGTCTTGCCCGCGCCGACGTCGCCGGTGATGACGATGAAGCCTTCACCCTGCGCCAGGCCATAGCCGAGGTAGGACATCGCCTTGCGATGGGTGCCGCTTTCGAAATAGAAATGCGGGTCTGGCGTCAGCTGAAACGGACGCCCGGTGAAACCATAGAACTGATCGTACATCGCAAAAATTCCCGTTGCTTGGTCAGAAGTTGTAACGAAGTCCCACCAAAGCTGAACCGATAAGCTGACTGTTGAAGCCTTCTTGGTCGAAGGCATTGAGGCTGGCCGCCGCAGTCCCGGTCAGGCCGCGCCAGAACCGTCGCGAATAGGCGGCCGAAAGTCCGGCCGACTGAACGTCGCTTGCCTGCGGCGCACCATTGTCGAAATAATTGACATAGCCCGACAGGCTGAGGTCCGAATCGACGTCGAGCTGACGCCCCGCCGACACGAAAAGATAATAGCTTTCGTCCTTGATGCCATTGAGGCCCGCGATCGGCGACAGACGCGGGACGAGCAGCTTGCGCTGATCATAGCCGATGCCGATGCCATAGCTCCAACCCGCGAAGCGCGACGACAGCGTCGCCTGGACGCCGCGGCTGCGATATTGCGCCGAGGTCGCGTTGCCGAGTTGATTGTTCAGGCAGCCGCCACCCTCCTGCCCGAACACGCACGGATTGATCGTGCCGCCGATCGGATTGCGCGTCGGGTCGAACTGGGTCGGCAATGCGGCAAGCCCGCCCGACAAGCCGCGGCCCAGGCTGGATAGCCCATCATAGACACCGACCTGGATCGTCGTCGCATGGTCGGCGCGATAAGCGAAGCTGCCGGTATAGATGGTGTCGCCATAGCGGCGGCCGACGCGGGCGGTCAGCGACGTGCGGCGGCTGGGCTGCCACATCACCCCGGCGTCCCAGATCAGTCCGTCGGTATCGAACGACAGCTGGCGCGGTTTCGATTTGTCGGTGACGAAGCGGCCGTCGGCATCGCGGATCGGCGCGCCATTGACGTCGAGTAGCGGATCGCGCTGGCCGATTTCGATATCTTCATAGCCGACCCCGCCGAGCAGCGCGACGGTCGGGCCGATCGGCATGGTCACGTCGGCGCGGGCATATTTGCCCTCGAACCTTTGATCGAGCTGGCTCGCATCTTCGCGTTCATAGCCGCCCGACAGTTGCCAGCCGAACGGCAGGTCGCCAGGCCGCGCGCCGACGCTGGCCCAGGCGATATGGTTGGTCGAACTGTCGAAAATATCCTGCGGCTGGCTGCCCGGCCCGAGCAGGGCGGGTTCGTCGACATCGACCTTGGTATAGCCGAAGCGATAGCCGGCGCCGACGTCGAGGCCGCCGATCCGCCGCGTCAAGGTCGGCCCGGCGTAGACCGAATAGAGATTCGCGACATTGCTGGCGTTGCCGATGAACAGGCCGCTGTCGGCGCCCTGCCCGTCGGCGCGGGTGCGGGTGGCGAGCGCGCCGGCTTCGAGATTGAGGCCGCGGGCCGCTTCGATCCGGCCGCGGGCGAGGCCGCTGATGATGTCCCGATCGCCCTCATTGCCCCAGCCGAACTGGTGTTCGTAGCGCAGGGTTGCGGACAATTCGGCGCGGTTGGTCACGATCGCGGCGTCGACACCCGCGGCGACCGTCGTGTAGGTCAGCACGTCACCGCCATTTTTGAGGTCGGCGGTCAGCACCTGGCCGACTTCGAGATAGGGGCTGACGTCGACCTGCCGCTGGCTGCGGCGGCGTTCGGCGCGCTCGCCGACAAGGCCGATTCGGCGCTGGACGCGCCGGCTCGCAGGCGCTTCGCTCGCGCCCGATCCGGGATCGCCCGAAAATTGCGCGTGCGCGCCCGTCGCCGTCCCGGCGAGCAGCAGCGCCGCCAGCATTCCCGCATGACGCATCGTCGTGGTGGTGCGCATCACGCGCCTCCCTGTCCGTAATAGGTGCCGAAGCGGCGGCCGCCCGGCGAATATTTCACCCCGTTGAGGAGCAGCTGGATATGCGGGCATGCGCCCATCAGGCCGATCGCGTCGCGCAGCGCCGATTCGAGCGTTTCGTCGGCGCGCACGACCATGATCGTCTGGCCGACATGTCCCGCGAGCACCGCCGCGGGCGACGCCGCGAGCACCGGCGGCGAGATCGATGATGAGGATGCGGCCCGGCACACCCTGTTCGAGCTGGGCAAGCAGCGTTTCCGTCCGCGCCGAGGCGAGGAGTTCGGTGTCGTGCATATGGCCCGTCCCCGCGGGCATGACCTTCAGCCCCGGAATGTCGGTCTGGATCAGGCAGTCGCCGAGTGGCAGATGCGGATCGGCGAGCGCGTCCATCAGCCCGGGACCGTCGTCGAGCCCCAAGGCGTCGAGCACGCTGGGTTTGGCGATGTCGGCGTCGATCAGCAGCACGTCATGATCGGCCTCGACCGCGAGGCTGAGCGCGAGGTTGACCGCCGAAAAGGTCTTGCCCTCGCCCGGATTGGCCGAGGCGATCAGGACGCGGTGGCCGCGCGGCAGGATCGGGCGATTGCCGGTGCCGCCGAAATTGCGGATCAGTTCGCGCTTCACGATGCGATATTCTTCGGAGATGCCGGTGACCGGGGTGCCGGGCACGATCATCCCACGCGATGCCAGCCGGTCGCGGTCGACGGCACCCTGACGCGTCGGCACGATGGCGGGCGCCGCCTTGGCGACATCCTTGCGCGGCGACGGCTTGGGCGCCGGGGCCGCTTCGACCGCGGGCGCGGCTTCGGCGGCCACAGCTTCGGTGACGGGCGCCGTTTCGACAACGGGCTCCAGAATTTCGGCTTTCGGCGTTTCCGCAACCGGCTCCGCCTTGGCCTTCTTCGCCTTTTTCTCGGGCTCGGGCGGCAGGCTCGAGACGTCGATCGTCGGCGCATTGGCGACCGGATCGACGCCGAACATATCGGCAGCGCGTTCGAGGAGCGAGGGCGGGCGCTTGACTTTGCGTTGGTCGTTCATGTCATCGTCCCCCGTCACGCAACCATGCCGCGCTGGATGAATTCGGCGACCAGCAGCAGGGCGCGCCAGCCCGACCAGCGCGCCGCCGCCGCTTGCCAGCCACACCAGCCGTTTGCGCCGTTCGACATGGCGTTCGGGGGTCACGACCTGCGGTGATCGATCCGATCACCGGCAGGCCGCTGGCGCGCTCGAGCTTGCCGGCGGTTGCACAGCTCGTGCGCACCTGGCCGAGGCCGAAGGCGACACCGATGCCGCCGCCGATGCCGGCGAGCAGCACCAGGGTCAGGAACAGCGGCCGGTTGGGGGCCGCGGGGCTGGTCGGTTTCGACGGCGGATCGAGCAGTTCGATCTTGATCGCGTCGGTTTCGGTCTGCACGTCGCCACGCATCCGCACCTGCTCGCGCTGGCCGAGCAGCTTGTCATATTGCGCTTTGAACGCGGTATATTCGCCGTTGATCCGGTCGTATTCGGCGGCGATGCCCGGGTTCTGGATCTGCTGCGAGGTGATGCGGGTGATGTCGCCGGTCAGCTGTGCCTTGCGCGATTGCAGCGCGCTGACCGTCGCCTGACGTTCGGCGCGCATCGCGGCAAGCGAGGCGTAAGCGGGGTTCTGCGAATTGCCGCCGCCGCCGCCGGTGCCTTCGCGGTCGGCCATGGCTTTTAGCGAGGCGATCTGGCTTTTCAGCGCGATCACGTCGGGGTGCGCATCGGTCAGGCCGCGGGCGCGCATCGACGACAGTTCGTTCTGCGCCCCGGCGAGCTGTTGGCGCGCGACGCCGCCGCCGGTGGCGTTCAGACCGGGCATGTTGATCGTCGCCGGGGTCGAGGACAGCTGGCCGTTGGCGGCGGCCAGCTGCGCCTGCGCCGAAATGAGCTGCAGATCGATCTGGCTGAGTTCGGCGCGCGCGGCGTCGATGCGCTGCGCCGGCGAGCCCGATCCGCCGGGGATCAGACCGATATTCTGCGCCTCGAACGCGCCGCGGCGGGCTTCGACTTCGCGCAGCGCCTTTTCGCGGTCGGCGATCTGCGAATCGAGGAATTTCAGTCCCTCGCGCGCGTTCATCCGGCCGCCGCGCAGCTGGTCGTCGCGGAACACGGTGATCAGGCTGTCGAGGACGCCCGACGCGAGCTTGGCATTGTCGGCGTCGGACAGGCTGCCGACCGCGACGCTCGAGGTGATTTCGAAGATATTGTCCTGCTGCGGCACGACCTTGATGTTCTTTTGCAGCATCGCGACGGTGCCCGCCTTTTCGCGCTCACCCGCGCCCGCGGGGAGCAGGCCGGTGGTCGCGGCGACCTTTTCCATATTGCGCGCGCTGGTCAGCGTCTCGCGGATCTGGTCGATCTGCTGGCGGCCGCCGAACGATCCGCCCTGCGCATCGTCGGGCAGGATTTCATTGACGTCGACGAGCAGCCGGGCGCGCAGATCATAGCGATTGGGGATCGACGCGATCGCCAGCCAGCCGAGGATGCAGATGCCCCACGCGACCGCCAGCACGAGCCACCGGCGCGTCCAGACGCTGTGCAGCGCCACCCGGAATTCGTCGTAAAGGCTGTTCATCGCGTCACTTTTGTCCTTGGGAGATGATGGGGTTGGCGGCTGGCCGGGGTCAGAACATGCTTTCGGGGATGATGATGACATCGCCGGGCTGCAACCGCACATTGGCCTTGATATCGCCGCGCTTGATCAGGTCGTTGAGCCGCAGGCCAAGCCCTGCTGCTTGCCGCTACCCTTGCTGCCCCCGCCATGGCAGCTTGTTTCCAGCGGCATATTCGCCCAGCCCGCCGACTGCAATCATCGCGTCGAGCACCGTCATGTTGGCGCGGAAGGGAATCGACGCGGGCTTTTCGGTCGCGCCGACGACGCGCACCTGCTGCGAGAAGGTGCTGTTGAAGGTCGTCACGATCACGCTGACGATCGGATCGGTGATATATTGGCTGAGCTGGAGCTTGATGTCCTGTTGCAGCATCGTCGGCGTCTTGCCGACCGCGGGCATGTCGGTGATCAGCGGCGTGGTGATCCGCCCGTCGGGGCGCACCTGAACCTTGCCGCCGAGTTCGGGGTTGCGCCACACGAAGATCTGCAGCTCGTCGAGCGGGCCGATGATATATTCCTCGCCGGGGCCTTCCTGATTCTGGACGAAGGTCGCGCTGGGCAGCTGCGGCGCGCTGCTGCCGCCCGCTGCGCAGCCGGCAAGCGCCGTCGCCGCGATACCGGAAACCAGCGCGGCGCGAGCGACGCGGAGCGAGGAGAACGAAGCCATAATCAATCAACCTTTCGAGCCGCGGGCAGCCGCCGCGGCTCAGATCTCCGCGACAACAGTCATTGCGTCAGCGTGCACCCTTGCTCGAAAAGGGTGAACATACGGTTAGTATTGCGATAAGTCTGGCCCGCAGCCGTGCAAAACTGTGCCGATACGGAACAGGCTTTGCACGCTCACACGAGCAGTTTCGCGCGCCGGCCACTGGCCCAGGAAGGTCGCCGGGCTTGCCGTCGCGCCATAGGCGCCGGCGCAGAACACCGCGATCAGATCGCCGACGTCGGCTGCGGGCAGCACGGCCTTGTCGCGCCAGCCGGTCGAGCGGGGTGCACAGGCAGCCGACGACCGACACGGTCTCGGCAGGCGCGGCGCCGAACGCGCCCGCGACCGCGATCGGATAGTTGCGGCGGATCACGGTGCCGAAATTGCCGCTCGCCGCGAGCTGGTGGTGGAGGCCGCCATCGGTGACGAGGAAGGTGTCGCCGTGGCTGGTCTTGCGATCGACGACGCGGGTCAGATAGACGCCCGCCTCGGCAACGAGCCAGCGGCCGAGCTCCATCGCGAAGCGGCTGCTTGCCAGCACCGCGGGGCGCGCCGCGAGTGCGCCAAGCGCCGCGCCCACCGCCACAACATCGACCGCGTCGTCGCTGGAAAAATAGGGTACGCCCATGCCGCCGCCGAGGTTGACGAGCGGTGGGGTGGCACCGACCTCGTGCGCCAGCTTTGCCGCCAGCGCGACGGTCTGCGCCTGGGTGTCGGCGATGGCACCGGCATCAAGCGCCTGCGATCCCGCGAAAATATGGAAGCCCTGCCAGTCGGCGCCGGCGGCGATCAGACGGCGGACCAGCGCCGGCACCTCGACCGCATCGACCCCGAACGGCTTGGCGCCGCCGCCCATTTTCATGCCCGACCCCTTGAGGTCGAAGTCGGGATTGACCCGCACCGCCAGCCGCGGCGTCACGCCCAGACGCGCCGCGATCGACAGCGCGCGCGTCGCCTCGCCCGCCGATTCCAGGTTGAGCGTCGCCCCCGCCATGATGGCGGCCTCGAGTTCGCGGTCGCGTTTGCCGGGACCGGCGAAGCTGATGTCCGCTGCCGCCATCCCGCTCGCCAGTGCGGCCTTCAGTTCGCCGCCCGATGCGACGTCGAACCCGTCGACCAGCCCCGCCATATAGGCGAGCAGCGGCGCATAGGGGTTCGCCTTCATCGCGTAATGAAGCTGAATCTCGGCAGGCATCGCGGTGCGCCATTCGGCCACCCGCGCGGTCAGCATGGCGCTGTCATAGACGAAGAGCGGGGTGTCGCCCGCCATATCGGCAAGCACTTCGGCGGGATCACCGCCGATCAGCAGCATGCCGTCGGTGTCGGCGGCAAAGCCGGGAGGAATGGGTCCGTGCGGCGTTCATGCCGCCACCTTCTGCGCCCAATCGCGCTGCGATGGCCATCCGAGCGAACACGTCCGTCCGGATCGACGCGGCAGCGCATCGCGCCATGCGATCGCGATGGGCTGCATGAAATTGGGCAGGTTCTGGCGCAGATAGGCAGCGAGCCCGTCCTCGTCAGCGGCGCCGTCCTTGCCGCGCACGATCAGGATGATGGCTGCGCCGAGGCGCGGATCGGGGACCCCGAACGCCACCGCTTCGAAAATCAGCCCCGACGCGATCGCGACATCTTCGACCTCAGTCGGGCTGACGCGGTTGCCCGCGGTCTTGATCATCGCATCGTCGCGGCCGACAAAATACAGCAGGTGATTGGCATCGCGGCGCACCGTGTCGCCCGACCACACCGCCATCCCGCCGTAGTGCGAGGCGCGCGGCGCCGGTTTGAAACGCTGCGCGGTGCGCTCTTCGTCCTGCCAATAGCCCTTGGCGACGAGCGGGCCGCAATGGACGAGTTCGCCGGGTTCCTCGTCGGCGGTGATCGTCCCGTCGGGCCGGCATACCAAGATTTCGGCATGCGGGATCGCGCGGCCCATCGAGGTCGGATGATCGGCGACGAATTTCGGATCGAGGTAGGTCGACCGGAAGGCCTCGGTCAGCCCATACATTGGAGTGATGTCGGCATTCGGAAAGGTCGCCCGCATCGCGCCGATCAGCGAGGGTGTCAGCGCGCCGCCACTGTTGGTGAGGCGCTGGAGGTGGGCCGCGGTCTCGGCGGGCCAGTCGGCCTCGACGAGTTGCACCCAGAGCGGCGGCACCCCGGCGAGCGTCGTCACCCGGTGCCGCGCCACCGCCTTTACGACATCGCGCGACGTGAGGAAATCGAGCGGCGCGACCGCGGCGCCAGCATACCAGGACGACAGCAACTGGTTCTGGCCGTAGTCGAAACTCAGCGGCAACACCGCCAACACCCGGTCGTCGGGGATTAGCTTGAGGTAGGAAACAACGCTTTCAGCCCCCAGCCACAGATTGGCGTGGCTGAGCATCACCCCCTTGGGCCGGCCGGTCGAGCCGCTGGTGTAGAGGATCGCGGCCAAGTCATCGGGCTGAGCGATCGAGAGCGGCAGCCCCTGCCCGCCCGAATCGATGACCGCTTCGGCACCTTTCAAAACCTGCACCGCGCACTCTTCCGGCAAGTCGTCGCCCAGCATCTCGGCGCGCGCGCCGTTGGTGATCAGCAGCTTTGCGCCGCTGTCGGCCAGGATATGCGCGACTTGCGGTGCCTTCAGCAACGGATTGACCGGGACGTGGATCAGCCCGGCGCGCGCCGCCGCGAGCGGCATCAGGCAGGCGAGGCGCGTCTTCGCGCTCCAGCTCGCGACGCGCTCGCCCGGACCCCCCGCCTGTTCGAGCAGCCACGATGCGAGCCGGCCGACCCCGGCATCAAGGTCGGCGAAGGTGGTGACCGTGTCGCCGATCAGCAGCGCAGCCGCGTCCGACGCGCCGCAGCGGACGAGATGATCGATCGGTCGCGAAGATGGCTTTTCGGGCGTGGTCATCGGCTGTTAGGAGTGAAGTGATAGAGGGCGGCACCATGCAAGGGAACGGTGAAGATCACGCTAATGATGAGCGGCTGCCCGCCACAGCGCGCGCGGCCGGCCTTGCGTCGCCGTTCGACCGGGCAGCCTGGTTCGACCTGTTGGAAGCGCATGGCTTTGCGGGTCGGGGGCGGTTCGATGCGCATGGCCGCGCCGGTTCGACGGCGGCGTGGCTGCCGCTTCGCAACGAAAAACCCGGCCACTTCTCCGGGCTGACCAACTGGTACAGCTTTGCGATCCGCCCGCTCTTTATCGGCGAGAGCGAACGCGGCGCCGCGTTGGAGGCGCTGTGCCAGGGCCTGCGCTCCGATGCGGCGCGGCTGACGCTTTATCCCGTCGGCGATCCCGACGAGCTGACTGGCGCGCTCCGCGCCGCCGGCTGGTGGGTGAAAGCGGCGCGCGCGGGCGACCGTCACTGGCTCGATCTGGGCGACATGGACCATGACGCCTGGTGGGCGAGCCGCCCCGGCGCGCTGCGCAATACCGTCCAGCGCAAGGCGAAAAAGGGCGTCGTCGACATCCGGTTGCTCACCGCCTTCGATCCGGAAAGCTGGGCCGCTTACGAAACCATCTACGCCGCGAGCTGGAAGCCCGAAGAGGGCCACCCCGCCCTGCTGCGCGCCTTTGCCGAGGCCGAGAGCGCTGGCGGGCGGTTGCGCATGGGGATCGCGCGGATCGACGGCGTGCCGGTCGCGGCGCAATATTGGACGGTCGAGGACGGCACCGCGTTCATCCATAAGCTGGCGCATGTCGAGGACAGTTTGAAAGCGTCGCCCGGCACCCTGCTGTCGGCGGCGCTGTTCCGCCATGTCATCGATGTCGACGGCGTCAAACGCGTCGATTTCGGCACCGGCAACGATGGCTACAAGCGCGACTGGATGAACCGGCACGACCCGCTGTGGCGGATCGAGGCTTTCAATCCGGCGCGGGTCGCGGCATGGGGTCCGGCATTGAAGGCCTTTGGCCGCGCCATGCTGAGGAAAGACAATTGACCGATCGCAGCTCCGTCGATGCCACCCTGCGCGCTTTGCTCGCCGATGTGCTCGGACTCGGCGAAGACCGCGCCGCCGCGCTGACCGACGATAGCGGGCTGTTCGGCGAACTGCCCGAATTCGATTCGATGGCGGTCGCGACGGCCTGCTGACCGAGATGGAAGACCGGCTCGACATCCTCATCGACGATGATGAGATCGACAGCGAAATCTTTGAAACCTATGGAAACTTGCTGGCGTTTTCGCTGCGCAAAGTGACCGATTGACGGCATTCGCTTTCCTTTCCTCCGTTCGCCCTGAGCTTGTCGAAGGGCCGTTCTTTCTTTCCGGCGGACGCGAAGAAGGACGGTCCTTCGACAAGCTCAGGACAAACGGGAGATAGGGGCGATCGATCGGCAACGCCATGACCGGCCCCGAACATATCCTGCGCATCGAACCAGCGGGCACACCCCGCGCCACCATCCTGATCGTCCCGCCGCTGTTCGAGGAAGCGAACCGCACGCGCCGCACCCTGGTGCTGGCGATGCGCGCGCTGGCGGCGCAGGGCTTTGCGGCGCTGCTGCCCGACCTGCCGGGGCAGAATGAGAGCCTTGTTCCGCTCGTCGAAGCCGACCTGCTGCGCTGGCAGGATGCGCTTGCCGAGGTGGCATCCGGAATCGATGGCCCGGCGATCATCGCTTCGTTTCGCGGTGGTGCGCTGATCGACCATAAGGCGACAGCCAAAGCATGGTGGCGCCTTGCGCCCGTCGGCGGCGCGTCGCTGCTTCGCACGCTGATGCGCGCCCGGGTTAGCGCCGACCGTGAGTCAGGTATCGCGTCTTCGCTCGACGCTCTTCAGGATGAAGCGAAAACCGCGCCGCTGTTGCTGGCCGGCAACCGCCTGTCACCCGCCATGATGGCCGGGCTAGGCACCAGCGAGGCGCTGGTGGTGCAGCCTTTGCGCAGCGTCGGCCTTGGCGCCGACGGCATCGCAGGAACGCCGCTGTGGCTGCGCGCCGAACCCGGTGAAGTCCGCAGCGATGGCCGGGGCGATCGCCGCCGACATTGCCGCATGGAGCCAGACATGCGGCATCAGCTGAGCTTCGATTGCGAAGGCGCAGCGCTCGCCGCGAGCCTCGACGAAGCGGCGGGCGCGACCGGGCTGCTCATCGTGTCGGGGGGCAACGAGGTTCGCAGCGGCGCGCATCGCGGGATGGCGATGTTGGCGGCGCGGATCGCCGACGCGGGCCATCCGGTGTTCCGTTTCGACCGGCGCGGGGTCGGCGACAGCGAAGGCGCGAACGGCGGGTTCGAGAGCAGCGCCGCCGATATCGCGGCGGCGATTGCGGCGTTTCGCGAGGCGGCGCCGCAAGTTTCGCGTATCATTGCCTTTGGCAATTGCGATGCCGCGAGCGCACTGTTGCTGCACCAGCCTTTGACGCTGGATGGGCTGATCCTCGCCAATCCGTGGACTTATGACAGCGACGTCGAGGAAACGGACGAACCGGCGCTGCCGCCCGCAACCGCGATCCGCGCGCGCTATCTGGCGCGGCTGAAGGATCCGAAAAGCCTGTTGCGGTTGTTCAAAGGCGAGGTCGATTTCCGGAAATTGTTCCGCGGGTTATCGGCGATCGGCAAGTCGGCGCCGCCGTCGGCGCCTGACAGTCTGCCGGGGCGGCTCGACGCCGCGATGGCAAAGCTCCCCTGCCCCGCGACGATCCTCCTCGCGACCGGCGATCGTACGGCGCAGGCGTTTGTCGCGAATTGCAGTTCGGGCGCGGTGCCGGTCGAACGACTTGTCAGCCCGTCGCATAGCTTTGCGGGGGATGATGCCGAACGGTTGGCGGCGCGGATATTGGCGGCGCTCAAATAATCGTCGCCCCCGCGAAGGCGGGGGCCGCTGGAGGTTCAGACCAGTAGCGATGCGTAAGCCGACAGCGGCCCCCGCCTTCGCGGGGGCGACGATGGCTCAGGCCTCGACCATCGCGTGATATGCGCTTGCGCCAGGAAGCGCTCGGGCGTCGAGCGCGGCCATGCAGCCCATGCCCGCGGCGGTCACCGCCTGGCGATAGATTTTGTCGGTGACGTCGCCCGCCGCGAACACGCCGGGGATCGAGGTCAGCGAGGTGCCCGGGGTCACCGACAGATAGCCGTCGGCGTCGAGCGGCAGCTTGCCCTTGAACAATTCGGTCGACGGGCTGTGGCCGATCGCGACGAAGCCGCCGTCGGTCGGCTCATGGCTCGCCGCGCCGGTGACGGTGTCGATCAGGTCGACGCCGACCAGTCCCGAAACGCCTTCACCCGCGACGAAACGATCGACCTTCTTGTTCCACAAGACCTTGATCTTCGGATTGACGAGCAGGCGGTCCTGCAGGATCTTTTCGGCGCGCAGATGATCGCGGCGGTGGATCAGCGTCACGTCCTGCGAGTGGTTGGTGAGATAGAGCGCTTCCTCGACCGCGGTGTTGCCGCCGCCGATCACCACGACCTTCTTGCCGCGATAGAAGAAGCCGTCGCACGTCGCACAGGCAGAGACGCCCTTGCCGCCCAGTTCCTGTTCGCCCGCCACGCCCAGCCATTTCGCCTGCGCGCCGGTCGCGATGACGAGGGTGTCGGCCATATAGACGTCGCCGCCATCGCCGGTGATCTTGAACGGGCGGCGCGACAGGTCGACGTCGACGATCGTGTCCCAGATCATGCTGGTGCCGACGTGCATCGCCTGCGCCGTCATCTGTTCCATCAGCCACGGGCCCTGCACCACTTCGGCAAAGCCGGGGTAATTTTCGACGTCGGTGGTGATCGTCAGCTGGCCGCCCGGTTGCAGCCCCTGCACCACGATCGGCATCATGCCCGCGCGCGCCGCGTAAATGGCGGCCGACAGGCCCGCCGGGCCGGAGCCGAGAATGAGCATCTTGGTGTGGTGAACGCTGGGCATGACGATCTTTCAAAGGCTGTGCGGACCCGCACAGATGGGTGTTGCCAACCGCGCTAGCAAGGGTCACCTTCCGCGCCAAGGGGAGACTGGCGAATGGCAAGCTGGTGGGAACGTCATGGGGTGCCGCGGCTGATCAAATGCGCCTGTTCGCAGGGGCAGATCATGAAGGTGCGCAGCCAGATCGTGCCCCAAGGACGAGGTGGCGCTGCATTGGGCTGCGGCGGCGGCATCAACATGGAATTTTACGATCCCGCCCGCGTCACTAGTTTCACCGGGCTCGACCCCTCGCCCGAACTGCTGGCGATGAGCCGCGCGGCGGCGGCGGCGCGCGGGATGGCGGCGGACATTCAGGGCGGGGTCGGCGAGGCGATGCCGTTCGCGGACGCGCGGTTCGACACCGTCGTCACCACCTTCACCCTTTGCTCGGTCGCCGATCAGGCCGCGGTGCTCGCGGAAATCCGGCGGGTGCTGAAGCCCGGCGGGACGGCGCTGTTCCTGGAACATGGCGCCGCACCCGACGCGGGCGTCGCCAAATGGCAGCGCCGCATCGAACCGGTGTGGAAGCGCATCGGCGGCAATTGCCACCTGACCCGCCCGATCGGCGATGCCTATGCGCGGGCCGGTTTTTCGGTCGAGCGGCAGGGGGCCGCTTACATTCCCAAAACGCCGCGTCCGTTCGGCTGGACCGAATATGGCGCAGCGCGCGCGCTTTCCTGACCAGAGGATATTCCGATGACGAGAGTTTGGCTTATCGCAATGACCGCCCTCTTCCTGCTGGCACCGACGGGCGTCGAGGCGCGCAAGGTCGCGCTGGTGATCGGCAACAGCGACTATGCCAACACCAGCCGCCTTGCGAACCCGGTCAACGACGTCAAGATCATCGCCGCGTCGGCCAAGCAGGCGGGGTTCGACGATGTGACGATCGCCGCCGACCTGTCGGTCAATGATTTCCAGAAAGCGATGCGCGATTTTCGCGCCAAGGCCGACGGGGCCGAGGTCGCGATGGTCTATTATGCCGGCCACGGGATCGAGGCGCAGGGCAAGAACTGGCTGATCCCGACCGACGCCCAGCTGAAATCCGACCTCGACCTGCCCTATGAGGCGATCAACCTCGACCGCCTGATGGAATCGGTGTCGGGGGCGCAAATCCGCATGGTGGTGCTCGATTCGTGCCGCAACAATCCGTTCGGGCGGTCTTGGCGGTCGGGGACACGCGCGGTGGTCAACGGGCTGGCGGGAGTCGAGGCCGACGATGTGCTGGTCATCTTCGCCGCCGCGCCGGGGCAGACGGCGGCGGACGGGACCACAGGCAATTCGCCTTTCGCGACCTCGCTCGCCAAGCGGCTGCCGCAGCCCGATGTGCCGGTGCAGTTGCTGGGCGGCCTGATCCGCGACGACGTGCTGGCGGCGACGGGCGGCAGCCAGCGACCGTTCGTCAGCGCCAGCATCACCGGCACCCCGGTCTATCTGGTCCCGCGCGCGGTGGCGCCCGCGGCACCGATGGCATCGGGCGACCGCAGCGGGCTGGAGGAGCTGCTGTGGAAGGGTGCGATGGCCGAAAATAATGTGCGCGGCTTCAGCGCCTATCTGGCCGAATTTCCCGCAGGAAAATATGCCGGGATTGCTGGCGACAATATCAACCGGCTGTTGAAAAACCCGGGCGCCGCGACGGCGCCCGTGACGATGGTCGCCATAACCGAACCGGCCGCCGCCACGCGTCCGGCCGCGCGCAAATTCACCCTGTCGAACGTCCGCGTCGACTGTATCAAGCTGACCGGCCGCCTTGGCCTCGGCCTGCCCGACCAGCTGTTCCTGCGTTTCAACACCGGCCAGCGCTTCCCCGAGGGCAAGAGCGAGATTTACTCGATCAAGAAGGGCGAAAGCTGGGCGGTGCCGCAAAGCTTCGAGTTCGACCAGCCGGTCAGCCTTCAGCTGCGTGAATTCGACGACATCGGCGGCAGCGACAATATCGGGACGATTGATCTTGGCGAAACGCCGGGGACGTTCACCAAGACGCTCGACGGCGATGCCAGCGATTACCGGGTGACTTATACGCTGACGGTGGGATAAAATCCCGTCATTGCGAGCGGAGCGAAGCAATCCAGGGCGGTGCAAGCCGCTCTGGATTGCTTCGCTCCGCTCGCAATGACGAATGGAGAACGCCGGTCACTCGCTCTCGCCCACCTCGACCAGACCGTGGCCGACACTGACGCGTTCGTCGAAGACGAAGCAGCTGCCGTGCCAGCGGCTTTCCTCTGCGGGCACCTGTTCCAGATAGGCCAAGATGCCGCCCCTCAGATGGACGACGTCCTGAATGCCTTCGTGACGCAGGAACGCGGTCGATTTTTCGCAGCGGATGCCGCCGGTACAGAACATCGCGACGCGCTTGCCGGCAAAGCGATCGGCGTTGGCGCGCCACCAGTCGGGAAACTCGCCGAAGCTTTTCGTCGCAGGATCGACCGCGCCGGCGAAACTGCCGTAACCGACCTCGAAGCCGTTGCGGGTGTCGATCAGGACGGTGTCCGGATCGTCGACCAGCGCGTTCCAGTCGGCGGGATCGACATAAGGCGCCGCATCGCGCGCGGGATCGAGCCCCGCGACCTTCATCGTCACGATTTCCTTTTTCAACCGCACCTTCATCCGCTGGAACGGCATGTCGGCGGCGGCCGAATATTTGACGTCGAGGTCGGCGCAGTCGGGGAGCGCGCGAATATGGCCCAGCACCGCGGCGATACCGGCCTCAGTCCCGGCGATCGTGCCGTTGACGCCTTCGCGGGCGAGCAGGAGCGTGCCCATCACGCCGTGCGCAGCGCAGAGGTCGATCAGCGGCTGGCGCAGCGCGGCGGGATCGTCGAACGGTGCAAAGCGGTAGAGGGCTGCGACGGTGAAGATCATGGCGCTGCCTTGGACGAGCCGCGCGACGACGACTATGCCGACGCTGCACGCTGGGATGCGGACTGACAGCAACGCTTGCCGGGTCAGCCGAACACCCGCCTGCCATGAGTCACCCGGTCGGCCATCGCCATGGTGGTCAGCTGCGCATTGACGCGAATGCAGCTGGGCATCACGCTCGCGTCCGTCACCAGCACGTTGGTGGTGCCGTGCACCCGCTGGTCGAGATCGACCACACCCTTTGCAGGGTCCGCGTTGATCGCATTGCCGCCATGCGGGTGACTGGAAGACAGCACGACGTCATCGGGCTCCTCGAATCGCATCACGGAAAAAGGCATCGACGTCCATGTCGGGCGTGATCGTCTGTCCGCGCGCCAGCGCCGGATAACATTCGAGCGCGCCCGCGGCAAAATGCACCTTGGTCAGCGTCGCCATCGCGTCGCGCAACACCGGCAGGTCGTCCTGCACATCGAGCTGGAACTGCAATTTGTCGTTCGTCACCCGCCCACGCCGGTCGGCGGGGAACAGGATGCCCGCCGAATGAACGCGGCCGAAATTCTTCATCCGGCTGGCATGGTCGGCGAACCAGCCGGGCATCAGCGACGCCATCGACATCGGCGGCTGAAAATGGCTTTCGAGCAGGAAGTCGCCGCAATCGACGTAGCTCGACATCTGATCCTCGTTCCACGCATTGCCGCCGACGCCATCGGGCATCAGCGCCACGACCGGCGAGGCGACGTTGAGCGACACCTGATAGCCGGTGCCGTCGATGTCGCTGCGGTCGCGCGGCGCAGGGCCGCAGCCCCGCCGCGACGACGACGCCGGCCATCTCGCGCCAGGTCCGCCAGGCGGGCAGATCTGCTTCACCGCCTCGGCCTCGCGCCGCCCGTCATAGGCGGTTTGCCAGACGATCCGTTCGGCCTTGGTATCGGGCAGGATACGCGCGCCAAAATCGCGGCACGCCTCGGGCAGATAGGTCTGCGCGATCCCCATGCGGCGGCCATAGGCGCAGCCCGAATTGCAATAGCCGCAATAGGCACAGGCATTGGGGGTGTGCGGCGGGCCGAAATTCTTGGCGAACCAGTCGGTGATCGCTCGGACATCGCGCGGGTTGCCCGACGCGGCGGCATAGCTGCGCCAGCCTTCGATCAGATGCGGGCCGTTGTGGCGACCGCTGCGCGGTTCGATCGGCGCGATGCCCAATTTGGCCTGTACCGCGTCATAGCTGGCGTGAAAGGCGGCGGCATCGATCGGGGCGCCGATGGTGGCCCATTTGGCGAGCACGTCGGGCGCGTCGGGATGGGTGCGTCCTGCCTGATTGACACGCAGGCAGATGCCGTTGTTGATCGTCGACGACCCCCCGACGCAGCGCCCCTGAAACACCACGAAATCGCGGTTGGTCGAGGTTTGCAGCGCGCCATGCTTGTACAGCTGCGCGATCATGTCGAGTTCGTGATGATTTATGCGGTGCGAGGGAAAGAAGGGACCGGCCTCGACGATCAGCACTTTGTATCCCTGCGCCGCGATATTGCGCGCCGCCACCCCGCCGCCGGCGCCCGAGCCGATAACGATCACGTCATATTCATTCTCGAGCGTCGTGGCATCGAGGATATGCGCCGGGTCGATTTCGCGCCCGGTGACCGGTTCGATCGGCACCTCGCCGGCGCCGCGCTGGCGGAATTTGGGGAGGGTGAAGCCGATCTGGCGGTGAACCGGGTTCGCGATGTTAGCATCCTGATCGCCGGGTTTCAGCCCCGGCTGCCAGTGGCCATAATAGCAGGCGTAGATGATCCCGCGCAGCCGCGCCATGTCCTGGAACAGGTCGATCTGGCTGTTTTGAAGTCGGTCGCGCAATTTTTCGGCGCGTCCGGCGACATCGTCCTCGGTAAAGAACGGGCCGCCCAGCACCACTTCGGTCGCGGTCAGCGACAGGCGGATTTCGTCGAGCTTTGTCCCGCCGACCTTGGCGAACAGCTCACAGACGTTCGCCACCACCTGATCGGGCGTGATCGCCATGTTGGCGCCGTGAAACAGCGCCTCGGTCAGCGCCTTCAGAAATTTGAGTTGCCCGAAATTGAACGGTGCCGCCATTGCCCATCCCCCTGTTTTCCCCGCGTCGTGAATGGCGGTTTATAGCGGGGGAAGGCAAGGTGTATTGTATGGAAACGGCGGCGGGGGTAGGGCGGAACACCGCCTGGCAAGAAATCGTCGCCCCCGCGAAGGCGGGGGCCGCGAGCGGCCTTTTCCCTTCATCGCCGCGTAAACCGACAGCGGCCCCCGCCTTCGCGGGGGCGACGGCTAAGGCCAATCCGCCAAACCTCAGTTCAGCTCGCTCAAATCCAGCTCCGTCAGCAGCGCCGCGCGCCGGCACGAGACATTGGCCGCCAGCGCCGCCGATGCCAGGTCGCCCGGCGCGATCGCCTCGGGCCAATGCTGGGCCACCACCGCGGCGATCCGGTCGAGCTTGGCTTCGTCGGCGATGAAGCGCGGATCGACGGTCGCCGGGTCGGCGACGACGCGCAGCCGCAGGCAGGCGGGACCGCCGCCGTTCGCCATCGACTGGCGGACGTTGACCGGCAACAGGCGGCGGATCGGGCCGTTGCCGGCGACATGCGCCTCGAGCCAGTTCCACACCGCGGGGATCGCCTGCGCCTCGGTCGGCAGCACCAGCCCCATGCCGCCGCCATCGGGCAGGCTGACGAGCTGGGCGTTGAACAGATAGGATTTGATCGCGTCGGGCAGGCTCACCGCGCTGGCGGGCACCTCGACGATCTCGACCGTTGGGAACGCCGCGCGGATTTCGGCGTGGGCGGCCTCGCGGTCCTCGAACGCGGTTTCGTGGGTGAACAGCACCCGCTCGTTGGCGACTGCAACGACGTCGTTGTGGAACGCGCCGCCCTGGATCGCGGTGTCCGACTGACGGATGAACAAAGTACGGTTCGGGTCGAGCCGGTGGTGGCGCGCGATCGCCCTGGACGCGTCGAGATGCTGGCGCGCCGGGAAACGGCCGCCGCCGACGCCATAGACGAAGATTTCGACCCCCTGCCCGTCGTGCCCGCCGCACAGCCGCATATGGTTCGCCGCGCCCTCGTCGCCGAACGGTGCCGGGATTGGCGCGTGGACGACGAACGCGGGATCGGCGAAGGCGAGGCGGAGCTGCGCCAGCGTGCCCGGCCATTCATGGCTGCGGTGCGGCATGGTGACGAGGTTGGCGACGGTCAGATGGCATTTGCCGTCGGCAGAGTCGGGCGCGGGCGAGACGGTCGCGGCGTTGGCCGCCCACATCGACGAGGCCGACCACGCCTGGGCGCGCAAATGCCCTTCGGCATCCGCCAGCGTCGTGCCGAGCGCCGCGAGCCAAGGCGCGTCGGGGCGATCGAGCGGCATGAAGAAGCCTTGGGGAATGCCGAGCGCGAGGTTATGGCGCATCTTGTCGATGCCCTGCAGCGCCGCGGCGCGCGGTTGCGACACGTCGCCCGCGTTCGACGCCGATGCGATATTGCCGCGGCTGAGCCCCGCATAATTGTGGCTGGGGCCGATGATGCCGTCGAAATTGATTTCGGTGAGCATGGGGGGGTTCGCTCCAGTCTGTTCAATCCAAAAAACCGTTCGCCCTGAGCTTGTCGAAGGGCCGTTCTTTCTTGTTACTCAAAGAGAAAGAAGGACGGTGCTTCGACAAGCTCAGCACGAACGGAGGATTTGCGTGCGTATTACCGCCCGATCCAGCTGATCTCGCCGCCCTTGCCGACACCGAGCAGTTTCGCGGCTTCGGCGTCGAGCGTCGCGCCGTTGCCGATCTTGCCGAAACAGCAACGGAAATCGGCAAGGCGGCCGGTCGCGACCAGCGCATCGTCGCCGGTTTCAGCGATCGCCGAAACCTCGCCATGCTTCGCCCCCGCAATGCTTGCCACCTGGTCGGTGCGCGCGGTCATCGTCGGGCCGCCGTCGAAGATATCGACATAGTTTTCGAAGGCAAAGCCTTCCTCTTCCAGCATCCGCATCGCGGCGCGGCCGCTGGGGTGCGGGACGCCGATGACGCTGCGCGCATGGTCGCTGAGCATCGCGATATACACGGGATGCTTGGGCATCAGATCGGCGATGAACTGGTTGCCGTTCACCGCGTTGAACTGGTCGGCCTCCTGAAAGCTCATGCCGAAGAATTTGCCCGCCACCCCGTCCCAGAACGGCGATCCGCCGGCTTCGCGCACATGTTCGCGCTGCCGCGCCGCATGCGGTCGCCGAAGCGCGCGCCCGGCCGAACCGCGCACGAGCAGCGTGCCGCCGCGCATGCCGTCCATGCTGCCCGGCAGGGCGCTGGCGGCGTAGTCGCCGACGCTGCCGCCGATCTCCAGCCGGCCGTCGCTCTGAGCATCAGGATCGCAGGCCTGAAAGGTCCGGCCGAGCTGTTCGCTATGCTTGCTGTCGGTGCCGATGCGGTACGAGTAGAAGGGCCAGCGCTGGCCGACCTGGCCGAACACCTGGCAGGTGCCGCGCACCTCGCCGCTGTCGGTGTCCTCGAGGACGAGCAGGTATAGCTCGTCCGACGGATATTCCTTGTCGCTCGCGAACGACGCCTCGGCGCGTTCGAGCTTGGAGCGCAGCGCCTTTTTGTCGGGCGGCAGGTTGGTAAAGCCGCCGCCGGTCAGCTTTGCCATCTCGTAAATGCTCTGCAGATCGCTCGGGCGCGCCGCCCGGATCACATAGTTCACACCGTCCCCCGTTCCGCTATTCTTATCATGGTCAGCGCCGACAGCTGCGCGCGTTCGGCGAGGCTGTCGACGATCAGAAATTCATCCGACGAGTGAATCGCGCCGCCGCGCGGCCCCATCGTGTCGACCACCGGGATGCCGCAGGCGGCGATATTGTTGCCGTCGCACACCCCGCCGGTGGCGTTCCAGCTGATCGGCGGCAGGCCGAGCGCGGCGCCGCAGTCGCGGACGAGTTCGAACAGGCGCGTCGCGGCGGCGTCGAGCGGTTTGGGCGGGCGATTGAAGCCGCCGTGGAGATGGCAGTGGACGTCGTGGTCGCGCTGGATGTTGGCGATAGTGCCGCGCAGCGCGGCTTCGGCGGCCACCATCGCTGCGGGGGTCGAGGGGCGCATATTGACGCGCAGGATGGCCTGGTCGGGGACGACATTGTTCGGGCCGCCGCCGTCAATTTTGGCAGGATTGACCTTTAGTTCCAGTGATTTAAGGGCGTTGAGGCGAACCGCCAGATCGGCCGCGGCGACGAGGGCGTTGCGGCCCTCGTCGGGGTTGCGCCCGGCATGGGCCGACCGGCCGTGGATGATGACGCTGAAGTTGCCGCTGCCCGGCCGCGCGCCCGCCAGCGTGCCGTCGGGCAGCGCGGGTTCATAGGTCAAGGCGGCAGTCCTGCCGCGCGCAAGCTGGTCCGCCGGCTCGGTCGACCTGCCGGTTTCCTCGTCGCTGTTGATCAGCACGTCATAGCCGACACGGTCCGCGAGCGGCGAGGCCTCGAGCGCGGTGAGCGCGGCGAGGATGACCGAAATGCCCGCCTTCATATCGGCGGTGCCGGGGCCGTTGAGGACGCCGGGTTCGAGCCATTGCAAGCTCTGGAACGGGTGATCGGCAGCGAACACCGTGTCCATATGGCCGGTGAGCAGCAACTGGACCGGCGCGTCGGGACGGACGCTGAGGTGCAGATGGTCGCCGCGCTGGATGGTGTTGACGCGGCCCGCGCTATCGACGCTTTCGACCGGATCGGCGGCGACGAGGCGGAGGTCGCCCGGCAAAGCGGCGAAGGCATCGGCGAGCAAGCCGGCGACGGTGTTCAGGCCCGCAAGGTTGCCGGTGCCGCTGTTCACCGCGGCCCAGCGTTCGACCTGCGCCAGCATTGGCGCGTCGGCGGCGCGTTCGATCGTCGCGGTTTCGGATGCGGTGAGGATGGTCATCGCCCGCCTATAGCGAGCGGCGCCGCGCTTGGCACCCCCGGCGGGGACGAAACATCGCCCGGCCATGACCCGCGGTTATAGCGCGGCGGTCAGACCGCGAGCAGCAGCGTGTCGTCGGTTTGCGGCGCCGCGGCCTCGAACGAGGGCAAGGGTTCGAAACTGGCGTCGATCAGCGCCGGGGCGACCAGTCCGTCGAGTTTGAAATGGCCGAGCCGGCGTTCGTCGTCGGACCGCCAGCTTTTGTCGAGGTTCAGCGCGCTGACGAACAGGTCGCCGCGGCGTTCGAACATCTGGTGCGGCGCCAGCTTCATCAACTGGCCGTTATATTGCGCGGTCACGACGCGCTTGCGCGCGATCGCTTCCATCAGGGTCAACCGGGTTTCGTTCATGAGCTCACCTGGGGGAGGAGGGGAGTTTTATTGTGCATTGCAGCATAATGCACATGCGGGCGGGCGCGGCAAGTCCCAAACAGGGTGAAAGGCCATGAAATCCTATGCGTGAAATCGGGACCATTGCCTATTTCGACCAATCGCGGCATAGGGCGGCGGCCCTTTCCTCCCCGGGTCCACTGGCGCAGCCGCGCCGACCAGAGGGTGCTAAAATGATCGAATTTCTCGACCGTAACGGGCTTTCCGTCGATTCGCGACTGATCGACTTTGTCGAACAGCGCGCGCTGCCCGGGACGGGACTCGACGTGACGAAATTCTGGACCGATTTTGCGGCGCTGCTCGGCAAATTCGCGCCCGAAAATGCGGCGTTGCTCGCCAAGCGCGAGGATTTGCAGGCGCAGATCGACGCCTGGCATGAAGAGCGGGAGGGTATGCCGCACGATGCCGCCGCCTATCAGGCGTTTCTGCGCGACATCGGCTATCTCGTCCCCGAACCCGCGCCGTTTGCGGTCGGCACGGCGAATGTCGATGCCGAGATCGCGACGATGGCGGGGCCGCAGCTGGTCGTTCCCGCGCTCAACGCGCGCTTTGCCCTGAACGCCGCCAATGCGCGCTGGGGCAGCCTGTATGACGCCTATTACGGCACCGACGTCCTCGACGCGGCGCCCGCCAAGCCCGGCGGTTATGATGCGGCGCGCGGCGCGGCGGTGATCGCGCGCGCCAAGGCGTTTCTGGACGAGGCGGTGCCGCTGGCGTCGGGCAGCTGGGCCGATTGGGCGGGCGGACAACTTACCCTCGCCGATCCGGCGCAATGGGTGGGCAGCAAGCCGGGCGGCATCCTGCTCCGCCACAATGGCCTGCACATCGAACTGGTGATCGACCCCGACAGCGCGATCGGCAAGACCGACCCGGCCGGGATCGCCGATGTCGTGCTCGAGGCCGCGCTGACCACGATCATCGATCTGGAGGACAGCGTCGCGGCGGTCGACGGCGAGGACAAGGCGCTCGGCTACACCAACTGGTTGGGGCTGATGCGCGGCGATCTGACCGAAAGCTTTGCCAAGGGCGGTGCCACGGTGACGCGCGCGATGGAGGCCGACCGCGACTGGACGTCGCCGTCGGGCGAAGCCTTCACACTCCACGGCCGCAGCGTGATGTTCGTGCGCAACGTCGGCCATCTGATGACGACGCCGATGATCCGCCTGCCCGATGGCAGCGAGGCGCCCGAGGGATTGTGCGATGCCGTCATCACCAGCCTGTGTGCGCTCCACGATCTGAAAGGGCTTGGCGCGCTGCGTAACAGCCGTGCGGGCAGCATCTATATCGTCAAACCCAAGCAGCATGGGCCGGAGGAGTGCGGCTTCACCGACCGTCTGTTCGACGCGGCCGAGGATATGCTCGGTCTGGCGCGCCACACGATCAAGGTCGGGGTGATGGACGAGGAACGCCGCACCAGCGCCAATCTGGCGGCGTGCATCCATGCGGTGAAGGACCGCATCGTGTTCATCAACACCGGCTTCCTCGACCGCACCGGCGACGAAATCCATACGTCGATGCGCGCGGGGCCGATGATCCCCAAGGGCGAGATGAAGGCGAGCGACTGGATCGCATCGTACGAAGACCGCAACGTTCGCATCGGCCTCGCCTGCGGTCTCAGCGGCAAGGCGCAGATCGGCAAGGGCATGTGGGCGATGCCCGACCTGATGCGCGCGATGCTGGAGGCGAAGATCGGCCATCCGAAATCGGGCGCGAACACCGCGTGGGTCCCCTCCCCCACCGCCGCGACGCTGCACGCGCTGCACTATCATGCAGTCGATGTGTTCGCGCGCCAGCGTGAGATTGCGGGCGAGGCGTCTCTCGACTTCGCTCGAGATGGACGGAGTCCTTCACTCGATCGCCTGCTCAACATTCCGGTCGCCACGGGGCGCAACTGGAGCGACGCCGAAATCACCCGCGAGCTCGATAACAATTGCCAGGGAATCCTGGGTTATGTCGTGCGCTGGATCGATCAGGGGGTCGGTTGTTCGAAGGTGCCCGACATCGACGATGTCGGCCTGATGGAGGACCGCGCGACTTTGCGGATCGCCAGTCAGGCGCTGGCGAACTGGTTGCTGCATGGCGTGTGTTCGGCGGATCAGGTCGATGCGGCGCTGGCGCGGATGGCGGCGAAGGTCGATGGGCAGAACGCCGACGACCCGCTGTATGAAAAGCTGACCCCCGACGGCATCGCGTATCGGGCGGCGCGGGCGCTGATTTTCGAAGGCGTGACGCAGCCATCGGGTTACACCGAACCGTTGTTGCACAAGTTCCGGCAGGCGAAGAAGGCTGCGTAACGATCCGTCCTTAGCGAAAAATACATCATTACATGGCATCCGGCAAAAAAGTTGACGCCTCGATGGATCGCGATCTCGACGTGGCTGCATTGGACTGGAGGCCATATGAAAATCGCATATACAGCAGCGGGTCTCGCCCTTTCCTGCTGGCTAGGTGCGTGTGGAACGGCGACCGCGGTAACGCCCGACAGCGCCAATCCGGCTCATTGTATAGCGGCATTCGCTTATAGCCGGACAATCAACGCCGGTGCCGAGGTTCCGGACGTCGCCTTTTCCGTGCAAAATACGGCCCGGGGCTTGTTTGAAGGCAAGAAAATGAAAGCCAATGGCACCTTTGAAACCGGCCGGAGCGAGGGAGAGGATTTCTACGCGACCTATGGAAAAGACGGCGATGCGATGCTCAAGCTTGCCCATGAATGTGCCACGAAGCAGGAATCCGACCCGAATTTTCGTGCGATGTACGATAGCGGGACGCTGATGGCTGCGGCGCGCAAGGTCGACCCGCTCTGCCAGGCCGATCAAGCCTGCAGGAATCATCCCTAGCGCCCGCCGCCCCCCCCCCCGAATTGACAGCCCTGACCCGCAGGCGCATAGGCCCGCCCGCCGGAGCGCAGATCCGGCATCAACCCAAGGACCGAAAAATGGACCCCGACAGTAGACGTCGCACCATAAATCCGGCAGCCACGGCGATCCGCCTGGGGTAATCCCTTGGCGCATCTCCTGACGCTGGCGGACGCCAGCATATAGGAGACACGCCATGTTCACCGCTTTCGCTCGCGCGGCCAATCGCCTCGTCCGCATCGACGCCCCCGCCACCACCGATACCCTCACCACCGATACCGCCACCATGGCGGCACCCGCCATCCTGTGGGCCGACATCCTGCGCCCCGACGCCGCCGACGCTGCGCAAGCCGCGGCGCTGCTCGGAATCGCGATCCCGACCTTGCAGCAGATGGAGGAGATCGAGCCGTCGGCGCGGCTGTATGAGGAGGCGGGGGCGCAGTTCATGACGGTGCCGATCGTCGTCGGGCTGGACAGCGACGCGCCGCAACTGGCACCGGTCACCTTCATCGTCGGCGCCGCGAGCCTGGTGACGGTACGCCATGCCGAGGCGGCGCCGTTCGACCAAGTGATCGCGCGCCGGCTGCGCAGCAACGGCGCGACCACCGCCGAAACGCTGATGCTCGACCTGGTCGAGGCGATCGTCGACCGCGTCGCCGACGTGCTGGAACGCAGCGCCGGCCATTGCGACGCGGTGTCGCGCGACGTCTTCGCGCGCAAGGCCGCGGGCGGCGACGGCGGCGGCACGGCGCGCGATCTGGACGCGATGCTCGGCCGGATCGGACGCGAAGGCGATTTGCTGACCAAGCTGCGCGAATGTCTGGTCGGGCTGGCACGGCTGCTGTCCTATCACAGCGCCCGCAGCCCGGGGAATGCGCGCGACGCGCGGGCGCGGCTCAAGACGGTGCAGCGCGACGTCCAGGCGTTGACCGACCATGCCAGCTTTCTGTCGGGCAAGATCAATTTCCTGCTCGACGCGACGTTGGGGTTCATCAATCTCGAGCAGAATCAGATCATCAAGATCTTCACCGTCGCGGCGGTGGCGTTTCTGCCGCCGACGCTGATCGCGTCGATCTATGGCATGAATTTCGATGTCATGCCTGAACTGCGCTGGCAGTTCGGCTATCCGTTCGCGATTCTGCTGATGATCGGATCGGCGGTGATGCCCTTCGCCTATTTCCGCAAGCGCGGCTGGCTGTGACGCGCGCCGGGGGTTTATCCCGGCGCATGCGCGCTCTACGGTTCGGGCCATGCGGCGATTTGGACTATCCCAGCTGGTCGGCGCGGCGGCGATTGCGCTGACGCTGTCCGCCTGCGCGGGCGGGAAATTTCGGCCGGCCAGCGACACGCCGGTGCGGATCGGGCCGGCCTATGCGATCCGCGGCACCACCTATGTCCCCGCCGCCGCGCCCGCGCGACGCGGCCGGTACGGCAGTGCAGTTCCACGGTCGCCGCCGACGGCCACCGGCGAGCGGTTCGACATGCACGTCCATGACCGTCGCCCACAAGACCCTGCCGCTGCCCGACCTATCTGGTCGAGGTGACTGGTCTGGGCCATTCGGCCGGCGGATCGTGGTGCGGGTCAATGACCGCGGCCCCTTTGTCGACAACCGGATCATCGACCTGTCGCGCGGCTCGGCAGAGGCGCTGGGCATGTTGCAGGCGGGGGTGGGCGAGGTGCGGGTCCGCTACCTGGGGCGGGCGCCCCGAACCGGCGGGGGCGACGCGCGCTCGCCGCGGCGCTGGCGCCGGTGCCGGCGCGCGAGTTGCAGCGGCTGCGCGAGATGTTGACGGCGCGGGCGCGGTAGCCGCGGTTTTTTGCTGCGCTGACGAAAGATAGTTAACGCCTCTTTCGTGCATTGTCGGATTAACTTACAGTTTACCATAAGCCCGGCGCGTCAAATCCCGCTTTTGCGCCAGTGGCACGGCTCTTGCTGAAGTGATGGTGATGCTGAAAAAAATCGGACGCCTGTTCGTCATCAAAACCCGCCTCGAGGCGTGCCTGATCATTTATGCGCTGGCGGTCGGCGCGATCGCGCGCGGTGCGGCCTATCTGCATGAATATCCGGGATTGGGCGGCCAGTTGTTGCTGGTCGCATGCAGCGGTTCGGTGTTTCTGGCGGGGGCGAAGATTTTCGACTGCCTGCGGTACGAGCAGGCCGAAGCCGCCGCCGCGAAACAGCCCGGCTAGCCGCCGCCGGACCTATCGCGGGCCACCAAAACATGCGAAGGCCGATGCCATGAGCAGGATCAGCGGCCGCCCCGTCATCAGCACCGAGCATGTCTATGGTCTGCGCCTGCGCGTTGCGCGCTGGCGCGCCGGTCAGGGCGCGGATGCGGGCGCGACGCCCTTGTTGTTCCTGAACGGCATCGGCGCCGACATCGCCGCCGCGGCGCCGCTGCTGGCGCAGATCGGCGGGCGCGAGGTGTGGACGCTCGACATGCCCGGGGTCGGCGGATCGCCCGATGCATTGATCCCTTATGGCGCGCCGACGATCGCCGCGGTGGTGATGGAAATCGCAGACCGGCTGGGCCACCGGCGCTTTTATCGAGCGGATCGAGGCTGGGGCGGCGCGCTGGCGCAGCAGATCGCGGTGCAGTTCCCCGGCCGCGTCGGCCATCTGGTGCTGATGGCGACGACGCCGGTGATGGGGGCGCCGGGGATCGGCTGGACGGCGCTGTTCGACAACGACATGCAGGCGAGCGGGCTGAAGATCCAGACCGCGACGCCGCTGGGCATCGCGTATCAGACCGCGGCGATGGCGGGGTGGAGCAGCGCGGCGTTTCTGCCGGGGCTGAAAGATCTGCCGACGCTGGTCCTGGTGGGCGAACGGGATGGCGTCATGCCCGCCTGTTACGGCCAGATGCTGGCGAGCTTGATCGACGGCGCGGTGCTGGAAGGCGGCGCGCTGGATCGCACCTGTTCCTTCACCGATGCCGCCGCCATCGCGGCGCGGATCAGCGCGTTTGTGGATCAGCCGGTTTCGGGGCAGCAAGCCGCCGCGTCAGAAAGCGTGCATATCTGTGCGCCGTGTCGGCGGGCGCTTCCATCATGGGCAGATGGCCGATGCCGGGCAGCGGCCTCCAGTTGCGCTTGGGGCAATAGCTGTTGCGAAGGTCTGCGCCGCGCTGGGGTTGATGATCCGGTCCTGATCGCCGAACAGGATCAGCGTCGGCGCCTTGATTCGGCCGACATCCGCCGCCATTTCGGGTTCGCGGTTCAGCCGCGAGCGCAGCACCGTCGCCTCGCGGTTGCCGGGAAAACGCAGCAATTCCCAATAGCGGTCGATCATAGCATCATCGACAATCGCCTGCTTCGCGACCGAGCCGCGCAGCGATTGTTCGACCAGCGCGCGCGGGGTGATCTGGGTCGCGAGCCAGCGGCCGGCGGGATATTTCAGGATGCGAAAGCCGACGTTCGATTCGGGCGCCTTCTCGCCCTGGCGCAGCGGCATGCCGGCGGCGTCGAGCAACAGCAGCGCATCGACCCGCGCCGGCTGGGCGAGCGCATAGCGCCATGCGACCCAGCCGCCCATCGAATTGCCGCCGAGGATGAAATGGTCGAGGCCGAGCTTCGCCGCGACGACATCGACCGCCGCCGCCATGCCGTCGGCGCTGTAATCCTTGTCGGGGGTGCCGCCGGTCAGCCCGTGACCGGGCAGATCGAGGGTGACGATGCGGTAGCTGCCGCCGAGCCGCTCGACCAGCGGTTCCCAGGTCTGGAGGCTGCTGTTCGAGCCGTGGAGCAGGATGATCGCGGGGCCGCCGCGCCGGCCCTGGTCGCGGTAATGGATTTGCTGGCCGGCGGGACCGGCGACAAAGGCGCCGGCGGGGCCGCTATATTTGGCGATCATCGCGTCGCGGTCGGTGTCCGAGGTACGCAGCGCGAGAAAGATCGCGACGATCGCGAGCAGCAGCGCGAGCGGGATCAGCACCCGCTTGCGCCGCAGCAACGGGCGCAGGGCCAGCGCGGTTCGAAATCATCGTCGCGGCGATGTTCTTCGGCCTCCCTCAAGGCTGCGGCGATCCTAGCGCGGGGTGAGGTCCGTCAATGCGCGCTATTGATGGATCGAGCGGCGAAAGGTTTCGGGCAGGAAGAACAGCCCGATCACCAGCGTGATCACCGCGAGCACCACCGGATACCACAGGCCGTAATAGATATTGCCGGTCGCGGCGACCATCGCGAACGCCGTCGTCGGCAGGAAACCGCCGAACCAGCCGTTGCCGATATGATAGGGCAGCGACATCGCGGTGTAGCGGATGCGGCTGGGGAAGAGTTCGACCAGCAGCGCGGCGATCGGGCCGTAGACCATCGTCACCAGCAGCACGAGGTAAAACAGGATCGCGACGACCAGCGGCTTATTGATCTGCGCCGGGTCGGCCTTGGCCGGATAACCCGCATCGGCGGTCGCGGCGGCGAGCTCTTTGCGGAACGCATCGGTGGCGGCGGCGCGATCTTCCTCGGCAAGCCGCCACGGTTCGGGGGCAACCAGCACGCGTTTGCCGATCCACACGTCGGCGGCTTCGCCGGTGCGGCGCGGGCGGGTGACGCTGGTGTAGCTCACCCCGGCCTTGGCCAGCGCCGATTTGGCGATGTCGCAGCCGGTGCTTTCGAACTTCTGCTTGCCCACCGGATCGAACTGGAACGCGCAGGCGCCCGGATCGGCGTTGACCGTCACCGCGGCGCGCGCCTGGGCCTTTGCCATCGCGGGATTGGCGGCGGTGGTCAGCATATGGAACGCGGGAAAATAGGTGAGCGCGGCGAGCGCGCAGCCGGCGAGGATGATCGGTTTGCGGCCGATCTTGTCGCTGAGCCAGCCGAAGAAGATGAAGAAGGGCGTGCCGAGCGCGAGCGCGATGGCGATCAGGATGTTCGCGGTCGCGCCATCGACCTTCAGCGTCTTTTCGAGGAAGAACAGCGCGTAGAATTGGCCGGTGTACCACACGACGGCCTGCCCCGCGACCGCGCCGAACAGCGCGATGATCACCCATTTCAGGTTCGCCCAGCGCCCGAAGGCTTCGGTCAACGGCGCCTTCGACGTCGTGCCTTCGTCCTTCATCTTTTGAAAGACCGGGCTTTCCTCGAGCTGGAGGCGGATCCACAGCGACACGCCGAGCAGGATGATCGATATCAGGAACGGGATGCGCCAGCCCCAGTCGGCGAACGCCGCCTCGCCGATCAGTGACCGGATGGTGATGACGACGCCGAGCGCCGCGAACAGCCCGAGGGTCGCGGTGGTCTGGATGAAACTGGTGAACAGGCCGCGTTTGCCGTCGGGGGCATGTTCGGCGACATATGTCGCGGCGCCGCCATATTCGCCGCCGAGCGCCAGCCCCTGCAGCAGGCGCAGCACGACGAGGAGCACCGGTGCCGCGACGCCGATCGACGCATAGCTGGGCAATATGCCGACCAGGAAGGTCGACGCGCCCATGAGGCCCATGGTGACGAGGAAGGTGTTCTTGCGCCCGACCAGATCGCCGATGCGGCCGAACACCAACGCCCCGAACGGCCTTACTGCGAAGCCCGCGGCAAAGGCGCCGAGCGCGAAGATGAAGCCGGTGGTTTCGTTGACGCCCGAAAAGAACTGCGCCGAGATGATCGTCGCGAGCAGGCCGTAGAGGTAGAAATCATACCATTCGAACACCGTGCCGAGCGACGAAGCCAGGATGACCTTGCGCTCGCTTTGGCGGGTGTCGATGGATGATGTTGCCGCTGCGTCCGTCATCTTCTTTCCCCGTTCGCCCTGTGCCCGTCGAAGGGCCGTTCTTCCTTTTGCGCGACGCTAGAGGAAAGGACGGTGCTTCGACAAGCTCAGCACGAACGGAAAGAGAAGTGGGTTAGGGCTTGCGAGGGGTTCAGGGCTTTCGAAGCCAGATCCCTCCCCAGCTTGACGGACTAGGCAGCGAGCTGCCAAGTCGCAGCGGTGGGGGTGCGCTCTCGGACTGAAGCGACGGCGCAAGGATGCACCGTCACCCCCATCCAACTTCGCCTAATCGCTTCGCGATAAGGCTGCGTATCCTTCCCCCATCAAGGGGGAAGGTGGCTTGGGCGTTAAGGCTTCAACCGACGCGGGTTACCGCGCTCTTGTGGGCGCCGACGCTTTTGTTGCGCGGGCGGAAGCGGCGCTTGCGCTGGGCTTCGGCACCGTCGCCGGCGGGGGCGTCGCGGCGCGGGCCGCGCTCGCCCTGCGGCTTGCCGCCGTTGCGACCGCGATTGGCGTCCTGGCGCTGGCGGTTCGGGTCGCGGCCCTGGCTGCCGGTGTCGCGCGGACCCGCAGCGGCCTTGGGCAGGTTGCGCACCAGCTCGTTGAAGTTCTCGGGCAGCGGCATCGGTTCGGACTTGCTGCGCGTGACGCGTTCGATGTCCTTCATATACGGCCGTTCATCGGGGGCGATGAAGCTGATCGCCATGCCCTCGGCGCCGGCGCGCGCGGTGCGGCCGATGCGGTGGACATATTGTTCGGGCACGTTCGGAATCTCGAAGTTGATGACGTGCGACACGCCCGACACGTCGATACCGCGCGCGGCAATGTCGGTCGCGACGAGCAGCTTGATGTCGCCCGAACGGAACGCCTGCAACGCGTGGGTGCGCTGCGACTGGCTCTTGTTGCCATGAATCGCCATCGCCTTGATCCCGGCGCCCGCCAGGTGGCGCACGACGCGGTCGGCGCCATGCTTGGTGCGGGTGAAGATCAGCGCGCGGTCGATGTCTTGGGTCGCGACGACCGAGTGGAGCAACGCCTGCTTTTCCTTCTGTTCGACGAAGGTCGCGAACTGGCGGATCTTTTCGACCGTCGTCGCCTGCGGGGTGACCGACACGGTGACGGGATCGTTGAGGAACTGTTCGGCCAGATGCGCGATTTCCTTGGGCATCGTCGCCGAGAAGAACAGGTTCTGGCGGCGCGACGGCAGCAGTTTTGCGACGCGGCGCAGCGAATGGATGAAGCCCATGTCCATCATCTGGTCGGCTTCGTCCAGCACCAGCTTCCTCGACATCGTCGAGGCGCAGCGCGCGCTGGTCGATCAGGTCGAGCAGACGGCCGGGGGTGGCGACGAGGATGTCGACGCCGCCCGACAGGTCGCGAATCTGTTTGTTGATCGGCACGCCGCCGAAGACGGTCGACACCGACAGCTTGGTGAAACGGCCATAGTCGCGGCAGCTCTGCGCGATCTGCGCCGCGAGCTCACGCGTCGGGGCGAGGACGAGCATCCGGCAGCCGCGCGGGGTCGGGCGGTGCGGATAGGTCAAGAGGTGGTGGATCGACGGCAGCGAGAAACCGGCGGTCTTGCCGGTGCCGGTCTGCGCGATGCCGCACAGGTCGCGGCCCTTCATCAGCGGCGGAATCGCCTGCGCCTGAATCGGGGTCGGGACGGTATAATCCTTGGCGGCAAGCGCGCGATTGATGTCGGCGTGCAGGCCAAAGTCGTTAAAAGTTGTCATAAATACTCACAATGAGCGACGCGCGGGCGCATCCGTTCGGATCGAACGGACGGCGCACGGGCCGCGGGTTCGAAACGACCCGCGTGAAAGGGTGCCTCTGGGGACAAAGCGCTGGTCCGGCTCGTCCCGCGCCTGAGATTGGGCGGGAAAATCACGCTGCCGGGTGTTACGGCGGGTCATCCCGCCATGCTGCGCTGCGTGGGCATATGGCATGGGTTGCGCGGTTTTGCAAGATAATTGCGTGGGCCAAGCGCTAAGCCCAAAACCCGTTCGCCCTGAGCTTGTCGAAGGGCCGTTCTTTCTTCATCACTACGGGAAAGAAGAACGGTGCTTCGACAAGCTCAGCACGAACGGATGAGGGGTAGCGCGTTGGCCGAAAAGATCATCGTCATCGACGAAGGCACCACATCGACCCGCACGATGTTGTTCGCCGCCGACGGCACCCCGCTGGGCAGCGCGCAGCGCGAGTTTCAGCAGCATTATCCGGGCCCGGGCTGGTCGAGCATGATGCCGCCGAAATCTGGACCGCCACCCTCGCCTGCACCCGCGCGATGATCAAGAAGGCGGGGGGCGCCGACAAAATCGCGGCGATCGGCATCACCAACCAGCGCGAGACCGTCGTGTTCTGGGACCGCGCCACCGGCCAGCCCGTGCACCACGCCATCGTGTGGCAGGACCGGCGCGCCGAGCCGACTGCGCGGCGCTGAAAGACGCGGGGCATGAAGCGGCGGTGCAGGCGACGACCGGCCTGCTGCTCGATCCCTATTTTTCGGGGAGCAAGATCGGCTGGGCGCTGAAGAATTGGCCGCAACTGCGCGAGGCGGGCGAGCGGCTCGCGGTCGGCACGATCGAATCCTATCTGATCTTTCGCCTGACCGGCGGGGTGCATGTCAGCGATGCGACCAATGCGTCGCGCACCTTGTTGATGGACATCAATGGCGCGGGCGGCTGGGATGCGGGCCTGTGCGACCTGCTGGGCGTGCCGATGGCGCTGCTCCCCGAAATCACCGGCTGTACGACCCGCGTCGGCACGACCGATCCCGACCTGTTCGGCGGCGCCATTCCGATCTGCGGCATGGCGGGCGATCAGCAGGCGGCGACGATCGGGCAGGCGTGCCTGGCGGCGGGGCAGACCAAGGCGACCTTCGGCACCGGCGCGTTCATCCTGTCGGCGAGCGGGACGGCGCGCCCGCACTCGAAGAACCGTCTGCTCGCGACGGTGCTGGTGCAGGAAGGCGAGGTGCGCTCCTACGCCCTCGAAGGATCGGTGTTTGTCGCGGGGAGCCTGATCAAATGGCTGCGCGACGGGCTGGGGTTGCTCGCCAATGCCGGCGAGAGCGAGGGGTTGGCGCGGTCGGTCGCTGACAATGGCGGGGTCTATCTGGTCCCTGCCCTCACCGGGCTGGGCGCGCCGCACTGGCGCCCCGACGCGCTGGCGGCGATATCCGGGCTGAGTTTCGCGACAGGCAAGGCGCATGTCGCGCGCGCCGCATTGGAAGCGCAGGCGTATCAGGCGCATGATTTGAAATCGGCCTTTGCCGCCGATGGGGTCGATTGGGCCGATCTGCGCATTGACGGCGGCATGGCGGCGAACGACTGGATGGCGCAGGATCTGGCCGACATGCTGGACCTGACCGTCGAGCGCCCCGATTTCGTCGAGAGCACGGCGTTGGGCGCCGCGATGCTCGCCGCCACCGGCGCCGGGCTGTATCCCGACCTGGCAAGCGCGGCCAAGGCGATGCGCGGCACCGCGACGCGCTTCACCCCGGCGCTGGACACCGCCAAACGCAAAACGCGCCTTGCCGGGTGGCAAGGCGCGCTTGCAAAGGTTTTAAGTTAATCGTCGCCCCCGCGGAGGCGGGGGCCGCTGGAGACCCTGTCGGGCTTCGTTGCGTAAAACGACTGCGGCCCCCGCCTTCGCGGGGGCGACGAGTTTTTAGCGCTTGAGAGTGAGACCACCGAAGCGCTTGTTAAACTTGGCGACCTGGCCCGCAGCGTCGAGCATGCGGCCGTTGCCGCCGGTCCACGCCGGGTGCGCGGTGGGGTCGATTTCGAGCGTCATCGTGTCGCCCTCTTTGCCCCAGGTCGAGCGCGTCTGATATTCGGTGCCATCGGTCATCTTGACCGTGATCATGTGGTACGCGGGGTGAATGTCTTGTTTCATGTCTTGGCTCCTGTGCCACTGGTTACCGACCAGCGGGCGCGAGTCTGTGCGTCCGGGGACGCGAAGCGGTGGCCTTTAGTGGGCTGATCCGGAAAATGCAACACCCACTCCGTTCGCCCTGAGCTTGTCGAAGGGCTGTCCTGTTCTTTGCAACGTCGATAGAAGAACAGTGCTTCGACAAGCTCAGCACGAACGGAAGAAAGTGTGGCTCAATCGCCCGGCGGGTCGGCGATCATTGCGGTGAACTGGCAGGCGGCGAGCAGCGCGCCGTCGAGCATCGCCTTGCCTTCGAAACGGCAGACGCTGCGTTTGGCCTGGATGATCGTCGCGTGCAGGTCGAGCAGGCAGCCGGGTTCGACGGGTTTGCGGAACTTCGCCCCGTCGATCGCCATGAAATAGACGAGCTTGCCCGAGCCGGCGAGGCCCATCGATTCGATCGCGAGGATGCCCGCGGCCTGGGCCAGCGCCTCGACGATCAGGACGCCGGGCATGATCGGCCGGCCGGGGAAATGCCCTTGAAAAAAGGGCTCGTTCATCGTCACCGCCTTGATCGCGTGGATCGAGGTATCGGGCACGATCGATACCACCCGGTCGACGAGCAGCATCGGATAACGGTGCGGCAGCAGCGTCAGGATCCGGCGGATATCCACCGGTCCCAACGCCCCTGCCGCCATTTCCCCGTCGGCCATATCGTTTAGCGCGTCGTCGGCGGGGTGCCAGCCGGTGCGGCGGCCGCCGGGGCGGCGCCCTGGGCCGCGCGGGCCTGATCGATCAGTTGCTGGTTGCGCTGCTGGACAAGCTGGCCGGGCTGGTAACCGGCGGGGACCGCGGTCGACACGCTGGGCAGGATGCGGTTGATTTCGGCCACCAGCGCATCGGTGATGTCGACGTTGTTTTCGCGCGCCAGCACCGCATCGGGATTGAGCAGCAGGTCGATCTTTTTCGCGGTCATCGCGGCCTTGATCGCCTCGTTCATGCGAACGCTGATCTGGTCTTCGACATAAGCGATGGCGAGTTCGACCGGAGCGCCGATCTGGCTCAGTTCGGTCTGTGCCGCCTGGCGCTTGTTCTGGACGGCCTGGCCCGCGGCCTGCAACGCGGCCTGGTTCTGCGGGGTCTTTTTCGACTCTTCGTTATATTTGGCGATCAGGACGTTGATTTCGGCCTGCAGCGTCTGGCCGCGCGACTGCTGCTGGTCGATCTGCGCCTTGTAGGTGGTTTCGATCTGCTTGGAGGCGACCGAAAATGCGTTCGACCGCGCCGCGGCGACGCGAACGTCGGCGACGCCGATGCCCTTTGCCTGAGCAAAAGCGGGAACGGTCAGGATGGGCGATACCGACAGCGAAGCCATCGCCAGCGCCGAAGCAACAAGAATTTTCTTCATTAGAATTGGGTTCCTACGTTGAATGAGAAGCGTTTGGTGTCATCACCCTCTTGTTTGCGAAGGGCGTAAGCGAAGTCGATCCGGAAGGGACCGAAAGGAGACCGCCAGTTGACCCCGGCGCCGATCGCAACGCGCGGAAGCCAGGAATTGCCATAGAAGCGTTCTTCGAAAGGAGCCAATTGAGAGAAGCCGGTCGGACAGCTTGTATACTGATTACCCGTTGGCTGGCCCGCGCTGTCGAGCGGCCGTGTCGCAAATTGCTCCGCCCCCGAAGCCGCGTTACGGCAAAGAGATTTGGTCAGGTTGTCGACAGGATCCTTGAACCTCGCCAGCGTGGTCAGCAGCGGCTGCTTCACACTCCAAACCGATCCCACATCGAGGAAGACTGACGGCCGCAGACCCAGCTCTTTAGCCCCGGTGCCGAGCGGAATGTCGAGCTCGATGCGGCCCTGATAGTAAGCCCGACCACCGAGCGCGTCATCGATCCGACCACGATTGCGATTCTGGATCGTCGTATCGAGAATCGGATTCGCCGGATCCGTCAGATCGACTCCGGTAAACCGAATCACGCGCGGGCCGATGCCGCGAATGTCGAAGCCGCGCATCTGCGGCTCGCCGAGAAAGAAGCGGTCGGTCAGGCGGACCTTGTCGCTGCCCGGGCTCGGCGCGCTGCCGAACGGATAGATATAACCGCCCTCCGCCGACAGGTTGAGGACGAAGCGGCTGCCCAGGTTGAAGTGCTTCGACGCATTGGCGCGGGTGCGGACATATTTCACGCTGCCGCCAAGGCCGGCGAAATCCTGGCTGAGCGACAGCGACTGACCGCGCGTCGGACGAATGCGGTTGTCGCGGTCGTCATAGGCCAGCGTGTAGCCCACCAGCGACGTCGTGCGTTTACCGATCGCGTCGCACAGATACCGGCCGGCGACGAGCGGGTCGCATTGATTGCCAAAGAAATAGACGTTCCGGTCGAGTGTCACATCGTCGTAGTTCAGGCTGTATCGCCCAAAGAAGGACATGAATTCGGTCAGCGGCACCCCGGCGTTCAGCTGGAACCCGGTGGTGACCTGCTGAAACGTCGTACGGCGGCTGTTGTTGATGAAGTTGAACGAGTTCAGATCGCGGCGATAGACGCTGCCGCCGACCGAGATGTTGCGGTCGAACAGATAGGGTTCGGTAAAGCCCAGCTCGACCGATTTCGAATAGCTGGAATAATTGACCGACGCCTGCAACTGCTGGCCGAGGCCGCGGAAATTGCGCTGGCGGATCGACGCCTGGAGCAGGAAATTCTCGATCGACGAGAAACCGGCCGACAGCGACAGTTCGCCGGTCGGCTTTTCCTCGACATTGGTTTCCAGGATGATGCGATCGGGGGCGCTGCCCTCCTTGCGCTCGATTTCCAGATTTTCCTGGAAATAGCCCAGGCTGTTCAGGCGGTTTTCGGTGCGCTTGATGCCGAAGCTGTTGAACGCGTCGCCCTCGTTCAGGCGGAATTCGCGGCGCACGACCTTGTCCTGGGTCAGCGTGTTGCCGTTGACGTCGATGCGCTCGACATAGGTGCGCGGGCTTTCGGCGACGTTGAAGGTGATCGCCATCGTCCGGTCTTCGGGATTGCGGCGGAATTCGGGGTTGATGTCGGCAAAGGCGTAGCCGAACAGGCCGGCGGTCTCGCTCAGGCTTTCGACGGTATCCTCGACCAGCTTGGCATCATACCAGTCGTCCTTCTTCATCGGCAGCAGCGTCTTCAGCATCTCGGGCTGGAAGTCGCGCAGTTCGCTCTTCACATCGACGTTGCCGAATTTGTACCGCTCGCCTTCCTCGACCACATAGGTGATGATGAAGTCCTGTTTGTTGCTGGTCAGTTCGGCGACCGCCGAAATCACGCGGAAATCAGCGTAACCGTTGGCCAGATAGAACAGGCGCAGCTTTTGCTGGTCATAGGCGAGGCGATCGGGATCGTAGCTGGTGTTCGACGACAGGATGGTCAGCAGACCCGACTCCTTGGTCGCCATCTCGCTCTTCAGATCGCCGTCGCTGAACTTGTCGTTGCCCAGAATGTTGATCTGGCGGACCTTCGATTTCGGCCCCTCGTTGATTTCGAACACGACATCGACGCGGTTCTGGTCGAGCGACACCATCTTGGGTTCGACGGTCGCGGCAAAGCGGCCCTGACGCTTATAGAGTTCGATGATGCGCGCAACGTCGGCGCGGACTTTCGAGCGGGTGAAGATCTGGCGCGGCGCCAGCTTGATCTCCGGCCGGATCTTGTCTTCCTTCAGGCGCTTGTTGCCTTCCAGGATGACGCGGTTGATCACCGGGTTTTCGGTGACCTGGATCGTCAGTGCCCCGCCATTATCGGTGATCTGGAAATCCTTGAACAGCTCGGTCGCCGCCAGATCCTTCAGCGCCTGGTCCAAGATGGTGCGATCATAGGCCTGACCGACGCGCAGGCGCAGGTACGACAGGATCGTCTGCGCCTCGAGCCGCTGGTTGCCGACGACGGTGATCGACTGAACGGTGGTGGCGGTCGGCACCGCCTCGCGCGCCGGGGCGGGAACCGCGGGTGCCGGGACGGCCGGCGGCGCGACCTGCTGCGCCATCACCGGCGCCGTAAGCATCGTTCCTGCCAAAAGGAGGGCCGACAGCTGTGTCCGCGCCGAGAGTTTGTGTGAAGCCACGCTGTTCATCCCGAAAAAATAACTCAAAAGCGACCAACCCGCCAGGTCGCGGGCTCGCGCGCACTCCCTGCCCCAGACTCGCTAGCCAATCAAGCGCGCGATCCCGTCCCACAGGCCCAATGAGCCCAAATCGTTGAAAGTCACGACCAGCATCAGCGTGACGATCGCCGCAAAGCCGAATCGAAACGCCCATTCCTGTGCCTGTGGGGGAGCAGGACGGCGCCGGACCGCTTCATAGGCGTAAAAGACCAAATGACCACCATCGAGCATGGGCAATGGCAACAGGTTGATGAACCCCAGATTGATGGAGATGAACGCGATGAACGAGATGAGCGCAGCGAATCCCCAGCGTCGCCATCTCGCCCGACTGTTTGGCAATCTTGATCGGCCCGCCCATGTCCTTGATCGACCGTTGGCCGGTCAGAAACTGGCTGAGAATATTTCCGGTGAGCCGGACCAGCGTCCAAGTCTGTTCGGCGCCCACCTGAACCGCAGTCAATGGGCCAGCCGCGGTAAAGACCGGCGGCCCGGGCAGGACGCCGATGACCGCGCGCTCATTCTTGTTGCCGAACTGATCGGGTTCGGAAATGATCCGCGGCCGCAGCGGGATATTCAACTGCTCCGAGCCGCGTTCGATCAGAAGGTTTACCGGTTTGCCAAGACCGGGCGCCACCGCGATCCGGATGTCTTCAAAGGTTTCCATCTCGCGGCCATTGATGGCAGCGATGCGATCACCGACGCGCAAACCGGCCTGATCGGCAGCACTGTTCGCGTCGACCGCAGCGATCACGGGGGGCGCAGCCGGCACCCCATAGATCATGTTGAAGGCCGCAAAGATCGCAATCGCGAACAGGAAATTGGTCACCGGCCCCGCGACCACGATCAGCGCGCGCTTCCACACCGGCTGGGCCGGAAAGGTGTGCGACTTTTGCTCGGCGGGCAGTTGCTGCCATTCGGCATCGGGCTGGCTGACCGCGTCGCGGTCGCCCGCAAACTGAACATAGCCGCCGAGCGGCAACCAGCCGATTTTCCATTCGGTGCCGCGCTTGTCGGTCCACCCCAGGATCTTGCGCCCGAACCCGATCGAAAAGGTGTCGGCCTTTACCCCGCACCAGCGCCCGACGATATAATGGCCATATTCGTGCACGAAGACGAGCGGGCCGAGCACCGCCAGGAACGCGATCGGGTAAAGCCAAAGCGGTACGTCAAGCATGGTCAGGGTCAGAACCTATTCACTACGCGCTCGAGGCGCCGAAATGGCGAAGATATCGGCTTCGCGTGGCCGCCGCGGATGGTGGTTCCATCTGCAAGGCCGCGCGGAGACGAAATCGAAGCCATTTCGACGTCCCTAAGGATTTGATCGATTTTGTCCATGTGCAGCGTCAGCGCGCCTTGGAATATGTTCATATGCCTGCGTCTCGCTTCCTTGCCCTGAACAAAATCGCTTCAAACCTCGAGCGCGCTAGTTGAATAGGTTCTGACCCTTGCTGGTCCACAAACCTTTGGGCGGCCGCGCGCGATGCGGCATCGACGCTGAATATGTCCTGAAGCGACGTCGGCGCGGCGGGTGCATCGGCATCGATCACCCGGCGCACCGTGTCAACGATCGCAGGAAAGGAGATGCGGCCGGCGAGGAAGGCGGCAACCGCCACCTCGTTCGCCGCATTGAGCTGGGCCGGGCGCGCGCCGCCCGCGGCGATCGCGGCGCGGCAGAGCGCGGTCGCCGGAAAGCGTATCTCGTCGGGCGCCTCGAAATCGAGCCGCGCGATGGTCGCGAGGTCGAGCGGCGCGCACGGCGTCGCCATCCGCTGCGGCCAGGCGAGCGCGCTGCTGATCGGGATACGCATGTCGGGCGATCCGAGCTGGGCCAAGGTCGAGCAATCGATATATTCGACCAGGCTGTGGATCACCGATTGCGGGTGGACGAGGATTTCGGATGCGGTCGAGCCCGACCGGAAACAGATGATGCGCCTCGATCAGTTCGAGGCCCTTGTTCATCATCGTGGCGCCGATCGACGCTGATCTTTGCCCCCATCGACCAGTTGGGATGCGCGACCGCCTGCGCCGGGGTGACGCGCGCCATGTCGGCGGCGCTCATCGTGCGGAACGGCCCGCCGCTGGCGGTCAGGATGATGCGGCGCACCTGATCGATGGGCTCTGCACGTCAAAGACATTGGAAGATGGCGTTGTGCTCGGAGTCGACCGGCAGGATGGTGGCGCCCGCAGCGCTGCGCCTCGGCCATCACGCAGTTCGCCGGCGCAGACCAGGGTTTCCTTGTTGGCAAGCGCGATGTCCGCGCCCTGCCTTGCTGCAGCCAGCGTCGGCGCAAGGCCTGCCGTGCCGACGATCGCCGCCATCACCCAGTCGGCCTCGCCGGAGGCTGCGCTCCAGCAGCGCCGTTCGCGCCCGCCGCGCGCGCTCGATGCCGGCGCCGTCGAGCAGGCGCCGCACGCGCAGCCGGTGCTGGTAAAGGTGCTGATGGTCGAGCCCGGGGCTGCCAGCCGCGCCAGTTCGGCGACGTCGCTGTTGGCGGTCAGCACCGCGACCTGCCAGCTCTCGCCATCGCGGCGGATCAGGTCGAGGGTCGATTGCCCCACCGACCCGGTGGCGCCGAACAGCGAGAGGCGGCGGGTCATATCAGCCGCCCGCCCGGATCATGATCTGGCCGGCAAAGGCGAGCGCGCCGAGCACCAATGCCACGGCAAGCAAGCCGTCGACCCGGTCGAACAGCCCGCCATGGCCCGGGATCAGCTTGCCCGAATCCTTGACGCCCGGCGCGGCGCTTCATCCAGCTCTGCCCCAGGTCGCCCATCTGCGACAGCAATCCCATGAACAGGCCGATCCACAACGGCACCGCCGTCGATCGCCCGCGCCGGCCCGCCGATCGTCGCGCATGGCGATCAATGCCGCGACCATGCCGCCGATCAATCCCGGCCAGGTCTCGGCCGGCTGATTATCGGCGCCAGGCGCGCGCCGCCAGCGGCGCGGCCGGCAAAATAGGCGCCGATGTCGCTGGCCCACACCATGCCGAACACCCACAAGGCGGCGGTGACGCCAAGCTGGTCGCGAACGAACCAGAGCCCGGCCATCGCGCCGGGCTTTGTCGTTGAGGATGTTGAGCGCCACCTTCGCCCTCGCCGCCAAGCGTCATCTTGCGCACCAACGCGAACCATTCGACCAGCATCAGCGCGCCGCCGACGAACAGCAACAGCGCAAAGGCCAAGCCGCCGAACCACAGCGCGGCGCCCGCAAGCGCGAACAGCACCAGCGCCGATCCGACGCGCACCCATAGGTCCGACTTTCGCGCTGCCGCCATATTCTAAAGTCCCCCGTAACGGCGATCGCGCCGCGCGAAATGATCGAGCGCCGCTTTCAGGTCGGCCGGCTTGAAATCCGGCCACAAAATATCGGTGAAATACAGCTCGGCATAGGCTGCCTGCCACAGCAGGAAGTTCGAGAGCCGTATCTCGCCCGAGGTGCGGATCAGCAGGTCGAGCGGCGGCATGTCGGCGGTGTCGAGATGCGCCGCGATCGCGTCGGCGGTGATCGCGCCCGCCGCGGCGGCGGCCTGGGCGGCGCGAACCAGTTCGTCCTGCGCGCCATAGTTGAGCGCGACCGCGAGCGTCGTGCGTTTGTTGCCCGACGTGCGGTCGAGCGCATTTTCGATCAGCGCGACGACATCGGGCGCCATGCCGCGCCAGTCGCCGATCACCTTGAGTTTCACGTCGTTGGCGGCGAATTCGTCGAGGTCGCTGAGGATGAAACGTTTCATCAGCCCCATCAGGTCGCTGACCTCTTCCTCGGGCCGTTTCCAGTTTTCGGAGGAGAACGCATAGAGCGTCATCGCCTCGATGCCCAGATCGCCCGCGGAGCGGACGATGGTGCGCACCGCCTCGACCCCGGCGCGGTGCCCGGCGATGCGCGGCAGCAGGCGTTTCTTCGCCCAGCGGCCGTTGCCGTCCATGATGATGGCGACATGGCGCGCGCCGTGCTGGCCTCCGTGCAGCGCTAAGCCCAAAACCCGTTCGCCCTGAGCTTGTCGAAGGGCCGTTCTTCTTTCGGAAGGAAGGACGGGGCTTCGACAGGCTCAGCCCGAACGGAATGAGGTCGAGCGGATAGGCACTAGCCCAGAATTTCCTTTTCCTTCGACGTCGCCGCGGCGTCGAGTTCGGCGATCGTTGCGTCGGTGAGCTTTTGCACCTCGGTCTCGTGGCGCTTGCGCTCGTCCTCGCTGATTTCTTTCTTGTGGTCCTGGCCTTCAGATTGTCCATGCCGTCGCGGCGTACGTTGCAGCACCGCGATGCGCGCCGCCTCGGCATATTTGCCGGCGAGTTTCGACAGCTCCTTGCGGCGCTCCTGGGTCATTTCGGGGATCGGCAGGCGCAGCATCTGGCCGTCGACGATCGGGTTGAGGCCAAGGCCGGCCGAGCGGATCGCCTTGTCGACCGGGCCGACGTTCGATTTGTCCCATACCTGCACCGCCAGCATCCGCGCCTCGGGAGCGCTGACCGAGGCGACCTGGTTGAGCGGCATTTGCGCGCCATAGACTTCGACGGTCACCGGATCGAGCAGCGCGGTGTGGGCGCGGCCGGTGCGCAGACCCGACAGATCGCTTTTCAGCGCCTCGACCGCCCCGTGCATCCGGCGTTCGAGGTCGGCCTTGTCATATTTCGCCATCGTCTTTTCCTCTCTTAATGTCTTCAGGCTGCATCGGCGACGACGGTGGAAACACCCTCGCCCGCCAGCACGCGCGCCAGATTACCGGCCTCGCGGATGTTGAACACGACGATCGGGATATGGTTGTCGCGGCACAGCGCCACCGCGCTCGCGTCCATGACCTTCAGATTGTCGGCGAGGACGCGGTCGTAGCTCAACGTTTCGTAGCGGACCGCCGATTTATCTTTCTTGGGGTCGGCGTTATAGACGCCGTCGACGCTGGTGCCTTTCAGCAGCGCGTCGCACTTCATTTCGGCGGCGCGCAGCGCAGCCCCGGAATCGGTGGTGAAATAGGGCGCGCCGACGCCAGCGGCAAAGATCACCACCCGGCCCTTTTCAAGATGCCGTTCGGCGCGGCGGCGGATCACCGGCTCGCACACCTTGTCCATCTCGATCGCGGATTGCACGCGGGTTGGGACGCCGAGCTGTTCGAGCGCGCTCTGCATGGCCAGGGCGTTCATCACGGTGGCGAGCATGCCCATATAATCGGCCTGCGCCCGGTCCATGCCCTTGGCAGCGCCGGCCATGCCGCGGAAGATATTGCCGCCGCCGATGACCAGGCAGATCTCGAGCCCGGTATCCTTTGCCGCCTTCACTTCGCCCGCCATGCGAGTCGACCGTCGTCGGGTCGATGCCGTACGGGCCGTCGATCCCATCAGCGCCTCACCCGACAGTTTCAGCAAGATGCGTTTCATGCCGGGTAGGGCCATGGCGAGGAAAACCTTGTGTAAGCGATGAATATGCGAATGGCGCGCACCCTAGTCAGAGTGCGCGCCATTGCCAAGCGGACTGCCGCGCCTTGACGCCGCAAACCCGCGTTTCTTTTTAGACGCCGGCGACCGCCGCGACTTCCGCCGCGAAATCGCTTTCTTCCTTCTCGATGCCTTCGCCGAGCTGGAAGCGGGTGAAACCCTTGAGCGTGATCGTCGCGCCGACATCCTTGCCGGCAGCGGCGACGACTTCGGCGACCGGGGTCTTGCCGTCCATCACGAACAGCTGCGACAGCAGCGCGTTTTCCTTGCGGAACTTGGCGATGCCGCCATCGACCATCTTGGCCGCGATGTCGGCGGGCTTGCCCGACTGGGCCGCCTTTTCCTCGGCGATCGCGCGTTCGCGGGCGATCAGGTCGGCGTCGAGATCGTCGCCGTTCAGCGCCAGCGGGTTCGCGGCGGCGACGTGCATCGCCAGCTGCTTGCCCAGCGGTTCGAGGACATCGGCGCCGGCGGTCGATTCGAGCGCGACGAGCACGCCGATCTTGCCCATGCCCGGCGCCGCGGCGTTGTGGACATAGGCGGTGACGACGCCCGAGTTCACCGACATGATCGCGCTGCGGCGCAGCGACTGGTTTTCGCCGATTGTGGCGATATTGTTGGTCAGTTTTTCCCCCACGCTTTCACCATTGCCATAAGGCGCGGCGAGGACGGCGTCGGCGTCGTTGGTGCCAAGGCCAAGGGCCACATTGGTGACGGTGGATACAAAATCCTGGAACTGTTCGTTCTTGGCGACGAAGTCGGTTTCGCTGTTCACTTCGACAGCGACGCCGCTGTGAGGCCTTCGACCTGGCATGCCGACCAGGCCTTCGGCGGCAGTACGGCTGGACTTCTTCGGCGGCGGTGGCGAGGCCCTTGGCGCGCAGCGCGATCGACGGCGGCTTCGATGTCGCCACCGGCTTCGGCCAGCGCCTTCTTGGCAGTCCATCATGCCCGGCGCCGGTGCGGTCGCGCAGTTCCTTGACGCAGAGCGGCCGTAACTTCAGCCATCGGTGATCCTTTCAAATGAGACGCGGCTCCGAGAGGGAACCGCTGCGCCGCGCGCGTGGCGGCGCGACAAGTCAAACAATGACGAAGGGCGGCGGCTCCGTCTCGCAGCGCGCCGCCCCGTCATTTCAGGCGCGCTCAGGCGTCGCTCTGACGTTCGGTTTCGGCAGCCGCTTCGGCGGGAACCTGTTCGTCTTCGGTGACCGGAGCCGCTTCAGCAGCCGGGGCAGCTTCGACGGCGGGAGCCGCTTCGACAGCCGGGGTTTCTTCAGCGACCGGAGCAGCGGTCCCTTCGACCAGCGCCGGTTCGGCGACGGGGTTCACCGCCGCGCCGAGATCTTCGCCGCGGTCGGCCCGTGCCTGCTGACCGCCACGCGTCGCCGCCTGGGCGATCGCATCGCAGTACAGACGGATGGCGCGCGCGGCGTCGTCGTTCGCCGGAACCGGGAAGGCGATGCCGTCGGGCGACACGTTCGAATCGAGGATCGCGACGACCGGGATGCCAAGGACGTTGGCTTCCTTGATCGCCAGTTCTTCCTTGTTCGCGTCGATCACGAACATCACGTCGGGAATGCCGCCCATGTCGCGGATGCCGCCCAGGCTGGCTTCCAGCTTGTCGCGTTCGCGGGTGCGGTTGAGCACTTCCTTCTTGGTCAGGCCCGAGGTGTCACCGGCGAGCTGCTCTTCGAGCGTCTTGAGGCGCTTGATCGAACCCGAGATGGTCTTCCAGTTGGTGAGCATGCCGCCCAGCCAGCGGTGGTTGACGAAATGCTGGCCGCTGGCGCGGGCCGCATCGGCGATCGGCGACTGTGCCTGGCGCTTGGTGCCAACGAACAGAACCTTGCCGCCAGCCTGGACGGTGGCCGACACGAAGTCGAGCGCGCGCGCGAACAGCGGCACGGTCTGCGACAGGTCGAGAATGTGGATGCCGTTGCGCGCACCGAAGATATACGGCTTCATGCGCGGGTTCCAGCGGTGGGTCTGGTGGCCGAAGTGGGCGCCAGCCTCGATAAGATTCTGCATCGTGACGACAGGTGCCGCCATAGTCTTTCTCCTTCCGGTTGGTCCTCTGGAAAGCAAGAACCGGGTTCCGCAAGCGGATGATCCCGGCACCGGTTTATGTGCGCCTTCCATGTGGAATGGCCGGCCCGTTAGCGGCGTTGGCCATCAAAAGCAAGCGCCGAGCGCGCATTTCGAGCCGCCGTCGCCGACGGCTTTTCGTTCGGCCCGGCGACAATCTGACTCCGTTCGTCGCAAAACTGTTGAGAACATAACAAGAACATGGAACGAAAAGCCCAGTGAAACCGTCCTTTGCCCGGAAAGGTTTCGTTAACGAAATCCGGAAGGACAAGATCATGGTTCAGGTCGCTGCCGCTCTCCTCTTCGCCGTCGCCGCCGGACTCGGCATCACGGTGATCCTCGCCATGCTGAAATCGAACGAGACCGCGATTCTTTCCGCGTTGCTCGGCGAAGGTGCCTTTCCGGTCGCCGCCACCCCCGAATCGGATCCCGCCGCGCGCGTCCTGCCGCTGCGCCATGCCGCCGCGCGCCGCGATATGCCGCGCCGCGTTGCCGCCGCGCTGCCGACCCGCCCGCAGCTCAGCCGCGCCGCTTGATCTTTGCATAGCTGGCGAGGCCGAACGGCAGCGCCGTCACGTATAGTGCGCACACCGCGAGCAGGGTGAGCCAAGGCGCGGTCACCAGCGCCGCGCCGAACAGGCCGACCCCCGCCAGCGCGAACAGACGCCACGACCGGCGCAGGCGGATCGACGACCAGCTGTAGGTCGGGATCGCCGAGATCATCAGCATCGCGACGCCGAGCGCCCATGGCATGACGACATACCATTCGCGGAACAGGTCGTTGCCCGTCGTCAGCCACAGATAGACGGGCACGAACGACAGTCCGGCCCCGGCAGGCGCCGGAATGCCGGTCATGAAGCCGGCCGATTTATGCGGTTGGAAATCGGCATCCATCCGCGAATTGAAGCGCGCGAGGCGCAACGCACAGCATACCGCAAGCGCGAGCGCCGCGGTCCAGCCGAATTTGGGCGCGTCGGCCAGCGACCAGAGAAACAGGATCATCGCCGGCGCGACGCCGAACGCGATGACGTCGGACAGCGAATCGAGCTCGGCGCCGAACTTGCTCTGGGCGCGCAGCAACCGCGCGATGCGGCCGTCCATGCCGTCGAGCACCCCGGCAACGATGATCATCGTGATCGCCGCGGCCCATTCGCCGCCGATGGCGAAGCGGACCCCGGTCAGCCCAGAACAAAGTGCAAGGATGGTGATCGCATTGGGCGCGAAGGCGCGCAGGCCGACCCCGGCGATGCGGCGCCCCGCGGCGTCGGGAATGACCTGATCGTCCTCCGCCACCTTATTGACCGATACCGTCGATCATCGCGGCCTGACCGATCCGCGCAACGACGGTCTCGCCAGCGAGGGTGCGCTGGCCGAGCAGCACCTGCGGCGTGGTGCCCGCGGGCAGATAGACGTCGACGCGGCTGCCGAAGCGGATCAGCCCGACGCGCTGGCCGGTGGCGAGGTCGTTGCCCACCGTGACGAACGGCATGATGCGCCGCGCGACCAGGCCGGCGATCTGGGTAAAACCGATGCGCACGCCATCGGCGCGCTCGACGACGAAATGCCGGCGTTCGTTCTCTTCGCTGGCCTTGTCGAGAGTCGGCGTTCAGAAACTTGCCGGGGATGTAGACCAGCTTGCGCAGCGTGCCGGCGACCGGGGTGCGGTTGATGTGGACGTCGAACACGCTCATGAAAATCGACACGCGCAACATCGGCGCATCGCCCAATCCGTCGAGTCCGGCGATCTCGGGCGGCGGCGGCACTTCGGCGATCTGGGTCACCAGCCCGTCGGCGGGCGCGATGACATAATCATTCCCCACGGGGGTGACCCGCACCGGATCGCGAAAGAAGGCGGCGACCCAGACGGTGATGCCCAGCATCAGCCAGCCGACGAATTGCCCGATGAGCAGCCAGAAGCACAGGGTGATGATGCCGGCGATGAGCACGAACTTGCGACCCTCGGGGTGGATCGACGGCCATTGCCATTTGATGCCGCCACCGGGGCGGTTGGAAGAGATGATATTGGACATGGCCGTTCTTCTAGGGGGCGCACTTATCACTGACAATGGATAAGGCGCGCCAATGTTCCCTGCCGGCCGCGCGGGCCATTGCACCGGCAGTTGAACAATCGCGCCGCATTGCCTAAGGCGCGATGCAACTCCGACTCCCCAAGGAAAAAGGCAGCAGCATGGGCAAGATCAAGGTAGCCAACCCGGTCGTCGAACTCGACGGCGACGAAATGACCCGGATCATCTGGCAATGGATTCGCGAACAGCTGATCCTCCCCTACCTCGATATCGACCTTCATTATTACGACCTCAGCATCGAGATGCGCGACCAGACCGACGACAAGATCACGGTCGATGCCGCCAATGCGATCGCCAAATATGGCGTCGGCGTGAAGTGCGCGACGATCACGCCCGACGAACAGCGGGTCGAGGAATTCGGCCTGAAGAAAATGTGGAAGTCGCCCAACGGCACGATCCGCAACATCCTGGGCGGCGTGGTGTTCCGCGAACCGATCGTGATGAAGAACGTCCCCGCGTCTGGTTCCCGGCTGGACCCAGCCCGATCGTGGTCGGCCGTCACGCCTTCGGCGACCAGTACAAGGCCACGGACTTCCTCGTCCCCGGCCCCGGCAAGCTGATGATCGACCTTCGACCGGCGACGACGGTCAGGTCATCGACGAGCTGGATGTTCCAGTTCCCGTCGTCGGGCGTCGCTATGGCGATGTACAACCTCGACGATTCGATCCGCGATTTCGCGCGCGCCAGCCTGAACTACGGCCTCGCCCGTCAGTGGCCGGTGTATCTGTCGACCAAGAACACGATCCTGAAGGCCTATGACGGCCGTTTCAAGGATCTGTTCGAAGAAGTGTTCAACGCCGAATTCAAGGCGGATTTCGACGCCGCGGGCATCGTTTACGAGCACCGCCTGATCGACGATATGGTCGCATCGGCGCTCAAATGGTCGGGCAAATTCGTGTGGGCGTGCAAGAATTACGACGGCGACGTCCAGTCGGACACCGTCGCGCAGGGCTTTGGCTCGCTCGGCCTGATGACCAGCGTGCTGATGACCCCCGACGGCCAGACGGTCGAATCGGAAGCCGCGCACGGCACCGTCACGCGCCATTACCGCATGCACCAGCAGGGCAAGGCGACATCGACCAACCCGATCGCGTCGATCTTCGCCTGGACCGGCGGGCTGAAGCACCGCGGCAAGCTCGACGGCAATGCCGAACTGATCAAGTTCGCCGACGACCTGGAAAAGGTGTGCGTCGCGACGGTCGAAAGCGGCAAGATGACCAAGGATCTGGCATTGCTGATCGGTCCCGACCAGAACTGGCTGACCACCGAAGGGTTCTTCGAGGCGATCGTCGAGAAACCTCGAAAAGAAGATGGGCGTCTGAACGGATAATCGTCGCCCCCGCGAAGGCGGGGCGCCATCAGCCTTGCGCAAGGCCGCCAGCGGCCCCCGCCTTCGCGGGGGCGACGCTTTATTTCGTCCGCGGGTTAGCGACCACCTAGCCAATCGGGGCCGGCCTGCATAAGGTCGGCCCTTATGGTATCGGAAACAGAAACCTCCGCCATCGGCAATGCGCTGGTGGTTCTTGGCGCCGCGGGCATCGTCATCCCGGCGTTCGCGCGCTTTCGCCTGCCGCCGGTGATCGGGTTCATCTTGGTCGGCCTGCTCGTCGGACCGTCGGGGCTCGGCGCGCTCGCCGCCGATTATCCGTGGCTCAAACACATCACCATCGCCTCGACCGAGGATATCGCGCTGTTTGCCGAATTCGGCATCATCCTGCTGCTGTTTTCGATCGGGCTCGAGCTGTCGTTTCGCCGCCTGTGGCAGTTGCGCAAACTGGTGTTCGGCATCGGCGCGGCGGAATTGCTGCTCGGCGGCCTGATCCTCAGCATCGCGCTGTGGCTGGTCGGCGGTTATTCGACCCCCGCCGCTCGCTGGCGCTGGGGCATCGCCCTGGCCCTCTCCTCGACCGCGCTCGTGCTGCCGATCGCCGGCATCCGCATACGGCGGTCGGCCGCGCAGTCGCTGGCCGATGTTGCTGTTCGAGGATCTGGCGATCGTCCCGATCATCTTCATCCTCGGCGCGCTGGCCCCCAACGCGGCGGCGGACAACACCCAGGTGCTGCTCACGACCTTGTGGCAGGGCGCCGTGGTCGTCGCGGTGCTGGCGGTGGCCGGCTGGTTCCTGTTGCCGCGTATCTTTGCCCAGGCGGCGCGCGCCAAGGATCCCGAACTGTTCCTGGCCGCCAGTCTGCTGGTCGTCATCGCCGCCGCGATGGCGACCGCCGCAGTCGGCCTGTCGCCGATCGTCGGCGCGTTGCTGGCCGGGCTGATGATCGCCGAAACCGAATATCATGGCGAGGTCGAGGCGATCACCGCGCCCTTCAAAGGCCTGGCGCTGGGGGTGTTCCTGATCAGCGTCGGCATGGGGCTCAACCTCAAGACGATCGCCGAGCAATGGCCGCAGCTGATCGTCGCGGTCGTCGGCGTCGTCGCGATCAAGGCGATCGTCACCGCGGCGCTGCTGCGGTTTTCGGGGATGGCACGGCGCGGCACCGCGGCCGAGGTCGGCCTGTTGATGGCAAGCCCGTCCGAAACGACGTTGATCGTGCTGGCGACGGCGTTGCAGGCGCAGATCATCAGCCGCGATACCGCCGAATTCTGGCAACTGGTCACCGCGATCGGGCTGACCATCACGCCATTGTTGGCGCGGGTCGGCCACGACATCGCGCGGCGGATCGAAATGCGCAGCGAGGGGACGAGGCCCGACGAGACCCCCGAGGGCCGCACCGTCGTCGTCGGGTTCGGCCGCGTCGGGCGCACCGTTGCCGAATTGCTGCGCGAACATCATCGGCCCTATGTCGCGATCGACGCCGACATCGACACGGTGGCGGCGGCGCGGCGCGACGGCTTCATCGTCCGCTTTGCCGACGTTGCGCGCCCGGGCAGCCTCGACAAGCTGGGGGTCGAAACCGCCAATGCGATCGTGCTGACGATGGACGACCCGGTCCAACAGCTGCGGATGACGCGGCTGCTGCGCCAGAAATATCCCGACCTGCCGATCATCAGCCGCGCGCGCGATGCCGATCATGCCGCCGTGCTGTATCAGGCGGGGGCCAGCGACGCGGTGCCCGGAAACGCTCGAAAGCTCGCTGCAGCTGGCCGGAAGCGGTGCTGGTCGACCTCGGCGTACGCGATGGGGCCGGTGATCGCATCGATCCACGACAAGCGCGCCAAGTATCGCGCCACGAGCATCATGGACCAGAGGGCGAGCTGGACCAGAAGCCGCGCATCCGCAAGAGCGCCGCCGGCGGCGGGCAGCGGACCGCTACGCCTGCCGGTGACCGGGGCGGTCACCCGGCAAGGCCGGGATGCGCCGTCGCCGACCGCGACGCCGAGCGCCGACGCATCGGCCAGCGTCATGCCCTTCGGCAGAACCGCCAGCGACCATTGCCGCGCGGGCGTCAGATATTGCTGCGCCAGTCGCTGAAGGTCGGCCGCGGTCACCGCCGAAATATCGCTTTCCATCGACAGCGCCGACGCGGCGACCCGCGGATCGCGCGTCGCACCCTCCAGCAGGAACATCCAATAGACGTTCCCGGTCGATGCGCGCGCGACCTGTTCGCGGATCGGCACCATGTTGCGCGTCAGTTCGTCGGCGCTGACCGGACGCGCGACCAGATCGGCCGCAATGTCGCGCGCGATGCCGTAAAACCGGTCGAGATCCTTGGGCGCGAGCAGGCTGCCGACGAGCAGATAGCCGCCGCTGTCGAACCCGGTCGGCCAATGGCTGTCGACCACCGGCCCGTAACTCGCCCCCTGTTCGGCGCGGAGGCGATCGAACAGCCGGTCGTTGAACACCGCCGCCAGCACTTCGAGCCCGCGGGCATCGCGCGGGTTGGCGAGGCCGCCGCCGGTCGGCCACGCGGTCATCGCCGCCGCCTGCCCCTGCTGACCACTGTGATACGCGATGTCGGGGACGGTCACATGTTTGGCAAACTCGACATGCTGGCCGCCGGGCGGCGCCAGCGTCGGGCGCGGCGGCAGCGCGCCCAGCGTGTCGGCGAGAATCTTGCGATAATCGACCGATTCGAGGTCGCCGAAGATCTGGACCTCGATCGGGCCGCTGGCCAGCCGCGGTTCCCAGAAGGCGCGGAACGCCGCCGGGGTCAGCGCCTCGATCTGCGCCTTGTCGGGTGCCGCCCAGCGCGCGTCATTGTTGGTCAACCAACCGCGCATATTGCGATCGAGCACCGCGTTGGGGGTCGCGTCGTTGAGGTCGTATCCGGTCAGAAAGCCGATGCGCAGCCGTTCGATCGGCGCGGCGTCCCAGCGCGGCTGCGCCAGCTTGGCGGCGATCAGCCGCATCTGATCGGCCAGGTCGGCGGGATTGCTTTCCGCCGACAGTTTGAACGCGTCATCGTCGATCGCAAAATTTAGCTGGATCTGGCGCCCGTTGGTCAGCTGATCGATCTCGTTCTGTCCCCACGGGCCGATGCCGCTGGCGACCAGCGCATAATCGCCGGTCCACAGCAGATTGGGCGCGTCGGCGGCAACACTGCGGTTGCCGCTGCCGAAACGGACGTTGACGCGCACCTTGCCCGGTTCGACCTTGTTGTTCGACACCAGCGCGGTCACGCCATTGGCGAACTCGATCCGTTCGGCGCGCAGACCGAGCAGGCTGGCGGTCGCGGTGATCGTCCCCGGCTGGCCGAGCGCCGGCAGCTGTTTGAAATCGGCCTTCACCGCCGTCAGCCGGTCGTCGCGCGCGGTCACCGGCGCCTGCAGCGCCGCGAGCACCGCCGGACTGCCGCCCGCCGCGGTGGGGGTGGTCAGCACCACCCGGGTGACCGGCGCCGCGAAGATCGCCTTGCTGATATCGAGCATGGTTTTCGGCGTTGCGGCGGCGCGGATCGCCTTGAACATGTCGACCTGCCCCTGCGGGCTGGTCACCGTCTCGCCGATATCGACCGCGCGCACCATGTCATCGGCCAGCCGCGCGCCGGGTTCGTTGCGGGCATTTTCCAGTTCCTTGACCAGAAAGGCCTGAATCTCGTTCGCTTCGCGGTCGATGTCGGCCTGTGAAGGCGGGGTGCGCACCGCGTCGGCGATCACCCCGCGCACATCGGCGAGCGCGGCCTTCCAATCGCTGAGCGGGACGATCGACGCCATCGTCACATCGGCGCTGCGGCTGACATATTGCTGTTCGACCGTCGCCACCAGAGCGCTGCCGCCGGTGCGGGCGCGGTTTTCCAGGCGGCGGTTGACCAGGGCCTGGGCGATGAATTCCAGATAGAGCCGCCGGGTGTTTTCGACCGTGTCGATCCGTTTTTGCCACGGGCGCACCATCGCCAGCGTCAGCGAGAGGGGCTGGTTCGCCTCGACGATTTCCAGTGCCACGGGCGCTTTGGGGTCGGGCTTGCCGAAATCGGGCTGCGCGGGTTTCGGCGCATCGGCGCGCCAGTCGCCGTAATATTTCGCGACCAGCCGCGCCAGTTCGGCCGGATCGGCATCGCCGACGATGACCACCACGGCGCGGTCGGGGCGATACCAGCGTTGGTGAAAGGCGGCGACGGTCGTCGCGCTTGCATTGCCCAGCGATGCCGTCGTGCCGATCGGCGATCGGTCGCCGAGCAACTGGCCAGCGAACAGATGCGCGTTGGTCGCGTCGCCGATCCGTTTTTGCGGACCGTCCGATTCGCGCAGTTCGGACATCACCACCCCGCGCTCGGCGGCGACCGCAAGTTCCGAAATTCGCGGCTCGCGCACCATCCCCGACAGCAATTTCATGCTTTCGTCGAGGTTCGCAGGCGTCACGCTGGGCAGATCGAGTTGGTACACCGTCTGGGTCGGGGTCGTCTGCGCGTTCGAATCGCTGCCAAAGGTCACCCCGAACCGCTGCCAGATGCGCTTGGCTTCACCGTCGGGAATATGTTCCGATCCGCGAAAGGTCAGATGCTCGAGCAGATGGGCAAAGCCCTGCTCCTGTTCGGTTTCGAACATCGACCCGACATCCATCCGCACCCGGATCGACACCTGGCCGGGAGGCACGCCATTGTTGCGCACCGCGTAGCGCATGCCGTTGGGCAGGACGCCGAACTGCCACGCGGTGTCGCGGGGAATGTCGCTGCCCACATACAGCCAGTCGCCGCTCGCTCCTTGGCTGGCCGTCGCCGGCGCCGGTGTGATGTTTTGCGCCCCGACGCCAGCTGGAATCAACAGCAGCGCGGCGGCGGTGCCGGCACTCAGGAGGGATCGGGTGAAACGAAGCGGCGCGCGCGCGGGAATATCAAACATCGGGCCATCTTATCGCCTTCGAACCTTGCTGGCCACTGAACTGTCGCGGCGCTTGTCCTATTCGCGGCGCAGGGTTAGCCAGAACCGATGAACACCCAGCCAGCGCCACCCCCTCCAGCGCCGATCGCCGCGCTGATCCAGATGACGAGCGGCGTCGATCCCGCCGCCAATCTGGCGATTATCGACCGCGCCCTGGCGGACGCGGCGGCAGGCGGCGCGGCGATGGCTTTCCTGCCCGAAATGTCGTTGCTGCTCGATCGCGACCGCGCGCGGTCGGCGGTGCATATCGCCTGCGAAGCCGACAGCCCGTGGCCCGCCGCGTTACAGGAACTGGCGAAAAAGCATCGGCTGTGGCTTCATTCGGGATCGATGCCGCTGCTGGCGGACGATGGCGAGCGCCGGGTGAACCGCAGCCATGTCATCGCCGCCGACGGCCATATCCAGGCGCGATACGACAAGATTCACATGTTCGACGTCACTCTGCCGTCGGGCGAGAGCTGGACTGAATCATCGGCCTATGCCGGGGGCGACACGCTGGTCGTCGTCGATACGCCGCTGGGGCGTTTGGGGCTGAGCGTCTGTTACGACCTGCGTTTTCCAGAGCTGTATCGGGCCTTGGTCGATCGCGGCGCGACGCTGATCGCAATCCCCGCCGCCTTTACGGTATCGACCGGCGAGGCGCATTGGCACGTCCTGATGCGGGCGCGGGCGATCGAGACCGGCTGTCATATTCTGGCCGCGGCGCAGGCCGGCAACCATGCCGACGGGCGATCGACCTATGGCCATGGGCGGGCTGAACGAAGTGCTGGCGGTGCTGTTGATGGCGGCGAAATACGGGCTTCCGGT
>CBDIQD010000015.1:0-117417 GCA_965283845.1 Sphingomonadaceae bacterium | reverse complement strand
AAGATACTGCATCTGTTTGAGGGTCGGAAAGTAATTTTGCATTGATCGGATATAGCAATGACGACGTCGTTTTTGAACAATCCGGTCGATAAATATTCGTCGCCATATCGGTGACGTCTGTTGCCGGGATCGACCGCGCCATGATAGCCAGTCCGCTCAAGCGATGGCGGAGGGGCGTGAATGGCGATTTCCCGTTTTCTGATCGGCGGTGTGGCGAGCGCGCTGCTGCTGACCGGCGGCTTGTTCATGTGGGCGGGCTATACGCAGATTGCCGAGGAAGAGGTGCTGCCCGAACCGCCGCCGGCGCTGGTCGCGATCCCGGTCGCGGGGGCGAATGGCCGAAGCGCGGACCTGCCCTGCCGGCGCTGCCCGCGCGCTGAGGACGCGTCGCGCGAGGAACGCCGCTTCGAATCGCTTCGACCGCGACCTCGCCACGCACTGATCGGCCGCGGTCGAGCTGCTGTCGACCCGCCATCGGCGCGGCGTTCCGCAAGCTCGACCCGCGCGCGCAGTGGCGACAACCCTGCTGACGCTCGAGGAATGGGCTACGTCGGCAGCCTTGCTGACCACCGGGCGTCAACGGGCGCCAGACGCTGGTCGGTGCCGGCGACGCACGCGCCGAACGCTGTCAATCCGAGTGCAATTGTTAGGCGGCGACGCCGTCGGCTTGCTCTGATCCACTCCGCCAGCGCCGAACCCGCGCGCGCGGTGTAGCCCAGTTTGCGGTCCTTCTTGCGGACGTCCTCGGCGAGCGGCGGGAAGAGGCCGAAGTTGACGTTCATCGGCTGATAGCTCGCGGCGTCGGCGCCGCCGGTGATGTGGCCGAGCAGAGCGCCGAGCGCGGTTTCGCCCGGCGGCGGCGGCAGGTTGCGGCCGCCAAGCTCTGCGGCGGCAAAGCGCGCCGCGATCAGCCCGATCGCGGCGCTTTCGACATAGCCTTCGCAGCCGGTGATCTGCCCGGCAAAGCGGATGTGCGGGGCCGATTTGAGGCGCAGCTGGTGATCGAGCAGCTCGGGCGAGCGGATGAAGCTGTTGCGGTGGAGGCCGCCGAGACGCGCGAATTCGGCCTTTTCGAGGCCGGGAATGGTGCGGAACAGCTCGACCTGCGCGCGTATTTCAGCTTGGTCTGGAACCCGACCATGTTCCACAAGGTGCCGAGCGCGTTATCCTGGCGCAGCTGGACGACGGCATAGGGCCAGCGCCCGGTGCGCGGATTGTCGAGGCCGACGCCCTTCATCGGGCCGAAGCGCAGCGTTTCGGGGCCGCGTTCGGCCATCACCTCGATCGGCATGCAGCCTTCGAAATAGGGGGTGTTGGTCTCCCACTCCTTGAACTCGGTCTTGTCGCCGTCGACCAGTCCCTGGACGAAGGCATGGTATTGGTCCTTGTCCATCGGGCAGTTGATATAATCCTTGCCGTCGCCGATCGGTCCGACTTTGTCCCAGCGGCTGGCCATCCACGCAATGTCCATGTCGACGCTGTCGCGGTAGACGATCGGGGCGATGGCATCGAAGAAGGCGAGGGCGTCCTTGCCGGTCGCGGCGCCGATGCTCGAGGCGAGGCCGGCGGCGGTGAGCAGCGCACCGTAGCAGCGCTTCCAGGATCGTCGGCAGCGTGTCGATGCGCTCGCGAACGATGTCGATATTGGGGTGATTTTCGAGCGCGCGGGTGACGCCGCCCGAAAACAGGTCGCGGTCGACCGCGAGGGCGGAGCCCGCGGGGACCTTGTACACATCGGCCTCGCGCATGATGATCGAACCGAGGGTGCGCATTTCGCGGTGGAGCAGGCCGACGGCATTGCTGTCGCCGTCGTCGCTACGGAAACTGTTCGAGCACACCATTTCGGCGAGCGCGTCGCCCTGATGCGCCGGGGTCATGTCGCCGCCCCCGCGCATTTCGGACAGGCGGACGCGAAAGCCAGCTTCGGCAAGCTGCCACGCCGCTTCGGATCCGGCGAGGCCGCCGCCGATGATGTGAACGTCGTATTCCGCCATTTACCCTATCCGTTGACTTGCGACCAATTCGCCGCGCAGTAGGCGGGTTGCGGGCAAGATGCAAAGGGGCGGACGATGAGCGGGAAACAGGGCCGGGATCGTGTGCGCTGGCTGTGGCTGGCGGCGTTGGCCGGCGGGATCAGCTATTTCGCGGCGGTGTATCTCAAGCTCGATGGGCCGGCGATCTGGGCGTGGAAGACCTCGGGCGTTGGACTGCTCGCGGTTTGGGCGGCGGCGAACGCGCGCGAGAAGAACGGCTGGCTGATCGCGGCCGTGCTCGGTTTCGGCGCGCTCGGCGATTATCTGCTCGATGCGAAGGGGCTGGAGGTGGGTGCTTTGGCGTTCGCGGTTGGGCATCTGATCGCCATCACCCTGTATCTGATCAACCGCCGGGCGCAGACGACGCCGTCGCAGCGCCTGCTGGGCTGGCTGACCATGCCCGCGACGCTGGCGATCGTCTGGGCGATGTTGAGCCCCGCGCCCGGCTGGTGGCACGCCGCGGTCTATTCGCTGTTCGTCGCCGCGATGGCCGCGGCCGCATGGACCAGCCGCTTTCCGCGCTATCGCACCGGTGTCGGCGCGATGCTGTTCCTGGCGAGCGATCTCTTCATCTTTGCCGGTGAGGGCGGCGTGCTGTCGAAAGACGTCACGATGTGGCTGGTGTGGCCGCTCTATTTCGGCGGACAGGCGCTGATCGGGTGGGGTGTGGTCAGGACGCTGGCAAAGGAAGGGCGTGGCTGAGTGACTGGAAGCGACCAACAACAGCCGTCGCCCCCGCGAAGGCGGGGGCCGCTGTCGTTTTACACGGCAACGCAGGACAAGGCCGATAGCGGCCCCCGCCTTCGCGGGGGCGACGGTTATTCTGCGACCCGCCTAACGTCCGCTCCCCACCTCAAAGTAGCCGCTTCACCCGTCGACCTTAGCCGTCCCACGCCGCGATGGTGGTGCGGTGGAGCAGACGGTCGTGGCCGTCGTAGCCGCCGGTGGCGCGGTGGAGGACCGAGCGATTGTCCCACAGGATGAGCATGTCGGGTTCCCAGACATGGCTGTAACGAAATTCCTCGCGCCCCTGCCATTGCAGCAGTTCATAGAGCAGCGGTAGCGCCTCGGCATCGTCCATGCCCGCGATGCCCATGATGTAACCGGCGCAACCGAACAGCCCCTCGCGGCCCGTTTCGGGATGCGGACGGATGAAGGGGTGGGTCTGGGTCGCCAAGGCTTCGTCGCCCGATCGGATGTCCATGCTGCGGTCTTTATCGTTCGCGCCATACATGCCCGACGGCGCATAACCGCCGCGCGCGCTGTGGACCGCCTGTCTGCCCTCGATTCGGGCGCGAAGCGTATCGGGCATCGCGTCGAGCGCGGCATGCTGGTTCGAAAAATCGGTGTTGCCGCCGATGGGCGGGATGGTGATCCCGAACAGGCAGGTGCCGGCGGGCGGCCGCGCCTGAAAACTCCAGTCGCTGTGCCAGTTTTCGGCGAACAGCGGCGAGGTTTCATCGGCACGGCGCTTGACCGCGATGACATGGCTGCGCCCCGCGATCGGTCTGATGAAAGGATCGTCGCCGAAGTCCCCGAAATATTGGGTGAAACGCTCAAGATCGTCGTCGCTCATCTTTTGATCGGGGAAGGCGAGGACGTGATGGTCGAGCCATGCGGTGCGGATTTCGGCGACCGTGTCGGGGTCGATCGGCCGGGTGAGGTCGATGCCGGTGATGCGGGCGCCGCAGGATTGGCCGCTGGGGATGATGGTGAGCGTCATGGCGCGATGCTGCGCCGATTGGCGCGCGGGGTCAATCGGGCGCGGCGGACTGCCCCGAAAGCTGGCCGAGTTGATGCGTTCGAGAGGATCCGGGTATCGCCAATTCAGCCAAGCGCCATCTTTGCATTTCTAATTTGACCCCATGGGACCAAGATGGAGAAGAGAGATGTTCCTGCTTAAGAAACTGGCGCTGACCGCGCTGATCGGCGCCAGCACCCTCGCCGCGCTGCCCGCCGAAGCCGACGCGCGCGACCGGCATCACCGCCATAGCTATTATAGTCACCGCGACAATGATCGGTACGGCGATTATCGGCGCGACTATCGGCGCGATTACCGCCGGGACTATCGGCGCAGCGACTATCGCGACCGCCGTCATTATTGCCGGCGCGGCAGCGGAACGGCGGGCCTGATCGTCGGGGGTGCCGCGGGCGCCCTGCTTGGCCGCGAGGTCGACCGTTACGGCGACCGGGTTCCGGGCACGATCATCGGCGGCGCCGCCGGCGCGCTGATCGGGCGCGAAATCGACCGCGGCGGGCGTCGCTGCTAAATCGGTTCTGGGGCTGGCTGCGCGTCCGCCAGCCCCACGCCCATTTTTTCTCCGCATCGGTGAATATGGAGCTAAGCTGTCTTTGCGGAACGGCCTTTCGTTGTTCCCGGCGGAGAGCCAGATGAAAACGCTGATGAAAATTGCGATGTCGCTCGGTCTCGGCCTGTCGCTTGCGGTCCTTCCGGCGCAGAGTATCGCGGCGCTGCAGCAGGGCGCCAAGGCGCCGGACTTCACGCTGAATGCCGCGCAGGGCGGCAAGCCCTTTAGTCTGTCGTTGAAACAAACGCTGCGGAAGGGGCCGGTCGTGCTCTATTTTTTCCCGCCGCCTTTACGGCCGGATGCACCGTCGAGGCCCATCTTTTTGCCGAAGCGAGCGACGACTTCAACCGGCTGGGCGCCCGCGTGGTCGGTGTCACCGCCGGCAACATCGAACGCGTCGCCGAATTTTCCAAGTCGGAATGCCGCGACAAATTCGCGGTCGCGGCCGATCCGGGCGCCAAGGTCGCGGCGCGGTATGACACCGCCAACCGCGCTGCCGACGGCCGGACGCTGTCCAACCGGACGTCGTTCGTGATCGCACCGAACGGCACGATCCTGCTGAGTTATACCGACAGCAAGCCGCAGGCGCATGTCGAAAAGACGATGGCGGCGGTGCGGGCGTGGAAGGCGCGGCAGCGGTAGGCAGGGTGGCGACCTGTTGCGGGCATTACTATCGTCACCCCGGGCTTGACCCGGGGTCCCGCTTCCTGGCTCAGGCCAGCGTGTCGAACATATCCTGCCAGTCAGGATCTCGCGCGCTCGATCAGTTCGAATTTCCATTCGCGGTGCCAGCGTTTGATCCGCTTTTCATGCGCGATGCAGGCGGTGATGTCGTCGCTGCGTTCGGCCCAGACCAAGCGGATCAATCCGTATCGCGCACAGAAATCGGAACCGTCGCCGGAACGATGCTGGTGGATGCGAGCGGCAAGATATGCGGTGACGCCGACGTACATCGTGCCGCGATAGCGGTCGGCCATGATGTAGATCCAGCCGCCTTTTGTTTCGCGATCCATCGTTCGGGGATGCGAAAAGCGGGACCCCGGGTCAAGCCCGGGGTGACGGGACAGATCGGTTGTGGACTCAATCCCGCTTCTGCAGCCCGATCACCGCGTGCATCGGCAGCTCCGCGTAGAGATGCGGGAACAGGTCGCCGCCGCGGGCTTCTTCCCAGCGGATCGCGTCGCCGAGTTGGGTCAGGTCGACCTCGGCGATCTTCAGGTCGGTTTGGCCGGCGAAATGCTTGGCCAGCGTCGCCTCCAACTGCTCGGCGGTCGACAGGTGGATGTAGCCGTCGGCGATATCGACCGGGGCGCCGCGGAACACGCGTTCGCGTTCGAAATCGACCCATTGTTGATGGGTCAGAACCTTGAAGGCGGTCGCGGCGGTCATTCGGAGGGGGCCTCGGTTGCGGGGGCTTCGCCTTCGACGCCCTCGATATCTTCCACTTCGACCTCGTCAGCTTCCTCGATCAGCGCCGCCGAGACGACATGTTCGTTGTTGGCGACGTCGAACAGGCGGACGCCCGCCGTGCCGCGCCCGATGACGCGCATCGAATCGAGCCCCATGCGGATCAGCTTCGCCTGATCGGTCACCAGCATCAGCTGATGCCCTTTGGTCGCGGGGAAGCTGGCGACGACCGGGCCATTGCGGGCGATATTGTCGATATTGGTGATGCCCTGGCCGCCGCGGCCGGTGCGGCGATAGTCATAGGCGGACGACAATTTGCCATAGCCGTTGGCGCAGACGGTCAGCAGGAACTGCTCGGCGTCCGCGAACTCCTTGACCCGCTCGGGCGACAGTGTCGGCTCGCTTCTCACCCTTCCAGGGGGCGAACTTGACGTATTCTTCGCGCTCTTCGCTGGTCGTGCCGACGCGGTGGAGGATCGAGAGGCTGATCACCTCGTCGCCCTTAGCGAGGCGCATGCCGCGCACGCCGGTCGAATTGCGGCTCTGGAACTCGCGGACGTCGTCGCCGGCAAAGCGGATCGCCTTGCCCTGCTGAGTCGCGAGCAGAACATCGTCGCTCTCGTCGAGCAGCGCGACGCCGATCAGCCCCTCGTCCTCGTCCTCGCCTTCGAACTTCATCGCGATCTTGCCGTTCGACGGCACGTTGGTGAAGGCGTCCATGCTGTTACGCCGCACGCTGCCCTTGGCGGTGGCGAACATGACGTGGAGCTTGCCCCATTCGGTTTCGTCCTCGGGCAGCGGCAGGACGGTCGAGATCGTCTCGTCCTTGCCGAGCGGCAGCAGGTGACGTCGGGCGTCCGTGCGTCGCCGGCCCGCCTTCGGGCAGGCGCCAGACCTTGAGGCGATAGACCTTCCCGGCGGTCGAGAAGAACAGCACCGGGTTATGAGTGCTGGTCACGAACATGTTGGTGACGACGTCCTCGTCCTTTGTCGCCATGCCGGCGCGACCCTTGCCGCCGCGGTTCTGGGCGCGGAAGGTCGAGAGCGGGGTGCGCTTGATGTAGCCGTCCATCGTGACGGTCACGACCATCTCTTCGCGTTCGATCAAATCCTCGTCGTCGATGCCGTCGGCGGCGGGGCGAGCTGGGTGCGGCGCGGTTTGGCGAACTCGTCGCGCACAGCGATGAGCTCTTCGCGCATCACGGCAATCAGCTTGTCGCGGTTGGCGAGAATGCTGAGCAGCTCCTCAATCTCGTCCGCCAGTTCCTTGAGTTCCTTGCCGATTTCATCGCGGCCAAGCGCGGTGAGGCGATGCAGGCGGAGGTCGAGGATCGCCTTGACCTGCACTTCGGAGAGGCGATAGCTCGAGCTGTCGTCCATCTCGCCGTCGATCGCTTCGACGAGGCGAATATAGGGGGCGATGTCGCCGACCGGCCACTCGCGGGTGAGCAGCGCGTCGCGCGCCGCCGCCGGGCTGGGCGAGCCGCGGATGATGCGAACGACTTCGTCGAGGTTGCTGACCGCGACGACAAGGCCGAGCAAGCACATGGGCGCGGTCGCGCGCCTTGTTCAATTCGAACTTGCAGCGCCGCGTGATCACTTCTTCGCGGAAATCGATGAACGCCGAGAGGATCGTCTTCAGCCCCATCATTTCGGGGCGGCCGCCGCGGATCGCGAGCATGTTGGCGGGGAAGCTCGATTGCGCCGGGGTGTGGCGCCAGAGCTGATTGAGCACGACTTCGGCAGTCGCGTCGCGTTTCAGCTCGATGACGACGCGGTACACCCTCGCGGTTCGATTCGTCGCGGATGTCGGACACGCCCTCGATCCGCTTGTCGCGCGCCGCTTCGGCGATCTTTTCGACCAGGCCAGACTTGCCGACCTGGAAAGGAATCGACGTCAATACAATCGATTGACGGTCGTTCCTGCCTTCCTCGATGATGTGCGTTGCGCGCATCATCACCGAACCACGCCCGGTGGCATAGGCATTGCGCGCGCCGCCCTGACCCAACATCAGCGCGCCGGTCGGGAAATCAGGACCGGGAATGATCGCCATCAGTTCGTCGAGGGTGATTTCGGGATTGTCGATCGTCGCCAGCGTCGCGTTGATCACTTCGCCCAGATTGTGCGGCGGGATGTTGGTCGCCATGCCGACCGCGATGCCGCCGGCGCCGTTGACGAGCAGATTGGGGTAGCGGGCCGGGAGGACGGTGGGTTCGGATTCCGACCCGTCATAGTTCGGCTGAAAATCGACGGTGTCCTTGTCGAGATCGCCGAGCAGCATGTTCGCGACCTTGGCGAGGCGCGATTCGGTGTAACGCATCGCCGCCGGCGGATCGGGATCCATCGACCCAAAATTGCCCTGACCGTCGACGAGCGGGACGCTCATCGACCAGTCCTGCGTCATGCGCGCGAGCGCGTCGTAGATCGAGCTGTCGCCGTGCGGGTGATATTTACCCATCACGTCGCCGACGATACGCGCCGATTTGCGGTAGGGGCGGCCCGCGACATAGCCGCTTTCAAACGCCGAATAGAGGATGCGGCGGTGGACCGGTTTCAGGCCGTCGCGCACGTCGGGCAGCGCGCGGCTGACGATGACGCTCATCGCATAATCGAGGTAGGACGTCTTCATTTCGTCGACGATGTTGATCGGCGAAATGCCGTCTTCCGACGGCGGCGTAGGCGTATTTTCTTCGGTCAAGACCCGGCCTTTTTTCTGCTTTTCGGGAGGTGGGTTTTACCTAGCCGATGGAGCGGGGAAAGGCCAGCGATTCGGTCGGTTTTCAGGGAATGATTTCGGTGCCGTCCCACGCGAAAATGCGGCCGGTTTCGGCGGCTGTCAGCGCGCCGATCGTGCGCAGCAGATGGCCGGCGGCGGCGAGGGCTTTGCCGCCCTGCGCGCCGAACTCGATGCGGCGACGCTGGCGCGGATTGATGGGCAAAACGGTGCCCGGGTGCAGCGCGCTTGGGAAGTGTTGCGCGCCACGGGCCAAGGCTTGGCCCAGTGGCAAGATGACACGCCCCCCCGCCGCCGCTGCCAGCCGCCGCTGCGGTTATCGCCGATGCTGCCGACGCGCGCCGACAGCATGGCGAAAACCGTGCGTCCGCGGCGCGGCAGCAGTGGCAGGAAATATTTGGCGATCAGCGCCGGGCCGATCGTGTTGACCGCAAAGTTTCGCGCCATCCAGGCGGGATCGATGTCGGCGAGCCGTCGTTCTGGATGGTGCCCGTCGGCGTGGAGGAGGCCGGTGGCGACGATGATCAGGCGCGGCGGACTGCCTTCGCGCACCGTGTCGGCCGCCGCCGCCACCGAAGCTTCGTCGGTGATGTCGATTTGGTGCGGGGCGGGGAAAGTCCGGGCAAAGCGGTAGATGACGGCATAGACCTCGCGAGCCGAGGCGAAGGCGTCGGCCAGCGCCGCGCCCATGCCGCCCGACGGCTGCCGATGATCACGGCCGATCCGCGATCTGTCACACGGGCGGACTATCACGCGCCGTTACGGTGCGACAAGCGATGCTTGCCAAACCGGCCCGGCGCCATATGACGGTCGGCCGTGGCTTCTCAACATCATCGCGCCCGCCGATGGCTTTGATTGCGCTGATCGGCGCCAGCGAAGTCTTGCCCGACGGCGGCCTGCGCGCGCTCGTCACCGTGGCGGGCGAAACACTGATCGAACGGCAGGCGGCGCGGCTGGCCGACGTCGGGGTGACCCAGATTGCGGTCGCGGTCGGCGCGGTGCCTGCCGACTTGCTCGCCACCTGCGACCGCATCCGCCGCCGCGGGCTGAAAGTGACCCCGGTGCGCGCCGCCGCCGACCTGATGGGCATGGTGCAGGAGGGCGACCGGATCATCCTGGTGGCCGACGGCCTGCGCGCTGGCGGCACCCATTATGCGGCGATCGCCAAACCCGGATCGCCCGCGATCCTGGTCACCGGCGACACCCCGCTGACCCAGGGGTTCGAGCGGATCGACGCGACGCGGCGCTGGGGCGGGGCTTGCCTGTATTTCGGACGCGATGGTTGCCGAACTGGCCGCGATGCCGGGCGAATGGGACATGATGCTGACCCTGCTGCGGCTCGCGGTGCAATCGGGGGCGCGGCGGCTCTATTGCGAACCGGCGTTGTTCGAACAGGGCGAGATCGCGATCGTCACCGATCGCCCGACCGCGGCGCTGATCGAACAATCGAGCCTGCAACAGGTCGAATATGGCGGCATGGGGCTGGGCCGGTCGGCGATCATGATGCCGCTGATCCGGCTGGCGGGTCCATTGCTGGTCAAATCGCCGACGACGGCGCGCACTTTGCCCTATGTCACCGCCTTGCTGTGGGTGATCGTCGCGCTGCTGGCGGCAAGCGGGCTGGCGGCGGCGGGTGCGTTGGCCGCGATTTTCGGCGGTCTGGGCCTGGCGGCGATGCGATTTCTGGCAGCATTTCGCGCCGAAAGTGCGGCGCAGGACCGGACGCGCGATGTGATCCGAACCTTTGCCTGGGTGCTGCTCGCGGCATTTCCATGGCTGGTGTCGCTGGCGGGGCCGGGGCACCGGATGCCGCTGTTTTCGGAAGCCGCGCTCGCCCCCTGTCTGGCCGCGACGATCCTGCTGGCGCGGACGTTGTACGAGGATTCGGGCGAGCGGCGTCGGTTCCACTGGCTGCTGCCCGATGCCGATCAGGCGTGGATCATGCTGGCCCCGGCGTTGCTGTTCGGTTTTGCATCGCTGATGTTCGCGATCCTGCCGTTACTCGCGCTCGTGCAAATCCTGCTCTGGCTACGCCTCGCGCGGCGCCCGGAAGCACGGTAAAACAAAGCGCATCAAGGTTTAGCGCGTATTAACGCCATCCTGCTATTCGCGATCGAGCATGGCTGAATCTCTCTCCCCGCCCGGCATCGATCCGCCGTCGCCGACCCTGTCGGTGCGCCTTCGCGAACTCGCCGATCATTTTGGCGCGCCCGCGGCCGGGCGGCTGACCGAGGAGCAACGCGCACTGGCACTGGGGATCGCGCGCCGGCTGGTCGCCGATGTCGCGGTGCGGCTCGATCCCGCTATCGATCCCGATGCGTTGTGGCGCGAGTGGCTGCGCGGCGGGTTGCCCGGCGCCGAACGGCTCGCGGGTATCTGTTTTGCGCGGGGCGAGGAACATCGCTGGCGCGAACAGTCGGCGCTGCGCACCAACCCGCCGCCGATCCTGGCCGACACCGAGGTCGGCGGCGCCGATGCGGCGCCCGCCGGCGCGCCGATGTCGGACATCGACCGTGCCTATCTGGCGCTGCACCTCGACGACCGCCGGCGGTTCGATGCGCGCGGGCACCCCGCGCTGGCGGTCGCGGATCTGGATAGCGACATTTTTCGGGCTTTGCTGCTCGACATCGCGGCGTGGCGGCTGGCCGCGGTCAGCCAGGATCAGGCCCGCGCCGCCGAATTGGGTGACGCGGTGCGGACCGCGATCGATCGGCAGGCGGGCGAGCCCGGGATTGGACGCGCCGCGGCGGCGTATCACGACATGTTGGGTTCGGCGCTGTCCGACGTCGCCGCTGCCGCTATCGCGCGGCACGACTGGCCGACGGTGATCGCGCTCGCCGCGGCGGCGCAGCGTCAGACTTACGGCGATATGGCCCTGGCGCTGCTGACCGCGGAAACGGCGGCGCTGCCGTTGCTGCTGGCCCCGCTCGGTCTCGATCACCCCGCGCTGGCGCCGCTCGAGATGGCAGCGATGCGCCGCAGTCGCAAGCGGTGGCGGATGGCGGCGGCGATGAGTGAGCGCATCATCCGCGGCCGGATCGACCGGTCGGGCGCGCTGGTCAGCGCCGACGCGCCGCTGTTGCGGCTGCAACAGCGCGCCGGTGCAGGGTTGGGCAAGCCGCTGGCGCTGCCGCATCTGGCGCGGCTCGTTACACTGGCGCAGCGATTGCAGCACGACATCAGCCGGCCGCTGCACGCCGCCGACGATCATAGCGACGTCCATGCGCTGGTTCGCATCACCCCCGACGCCGATGGCGCGAGCCTCGAGATCAGCGACTGGCGCACGCTGCCGGTGGCGCAGCCGCAGATTCCGGCGCCCGGCGAGGGCGCCGCCGCGCCGCACGGGTGGACGTGGGAATGCGATCAGCAATTGCGGATGGTGGCACTCCGCGCCGCCGCCGATGCGCCGCCCATACCCAGCGAGTGGGAAGGACGATCGCTGTCCGAACTGTTCGAATTGCAGCCCGACGACGATGGCCGGTTTGCGGTGCTGCGCGCGCTGGCGCGGCAATCGCGGTTCGACGGCCAGCGAGTCCAGGCCGGCAGCCCGGCGGCGCGCATGGCGATGATCCTGGCCGGCGAAGCGCTGTTCGACGCCACCGGGCGCTTTATCGGATTTCGCGGGTCAGCGGAGATCGCCGACGCGCCGCCGTCATCCGACCCGGGGGCGGGCGCGGCCTTGGTCGATCCGGCCTTTGGGTCGCTGCCGCTGTCCGATCCGCAGTTCGGCCGCCGTATCGACGGCGCGCTGCGCGGGCCGCTCAGCCGGATCATTGCGACCGCCGAAACGATCTCGGGCCAGTTCGACGGCCCGATTCGCGCCGATTATGCGCGCTATGCCGGCGACATCGCGCATGCGGGTCGCCATTTGCTCGGGCTGGTCGACGATCTTGCCGATTTGCAGAATATCGAGCGGCCGGGGTTCGAAGCCGCCGCCGACGAGATCGATCTGGGCGATCTGGCGCGCCGCGCGGTCGGTTTGCTCGGCATGAAGGCCGAAGAAAAGGGCATTCGCATCGACGCCCCGCGCACCGACGACAAGGCGCCCGCGACGGGCGAGTTCCGGCGGGTGTTGCAGGTGCTGCTCAACTTGCTGGGCAATGCGATCCGTTACTCGCCCGATAATTCGAACATCTGGATCCGCGTCGATCGCGAAGGCGACCGCGCGATGGTGACGGTGGCGGATCAGGGGCAGGGGATCGATGCCGGCCAACAGGCGGTGGTGTTCGAAAAATTCGAGCGGCTGGGGCGCACCGACAGCGGCGGATCGGGCTTGGGCCTTTACATCGCCCGCCGGCTGGCCCGCGCGATGGACGGCGACCTGACCGTCGACAGCGCGCCGGGGCAGGGGGCGCGCTTTACGCTGAGCTTGCCGGCGCGGGACGCGGGGTAGCGTTCTTCGGGATTTGCGCGGAGGGAGCCGAGGTTGAGAGTGTCTGCTTGCGACCGATAGCTGCCCTTTCATACATCGTCACCCCGGACTTGATCCGGGGTCCCGCTTTGCCTGAAAGGTCGGCGATTACCTCAAGAAGCGGGATCCCGGGTCAAGCCCGGGATGACGAGGGGAAATAGCAGCTCCCCACCCCTTTTCGGTCACTCGCCGCCCACGTGGTTCCAATGGCGGGAAACGACCAATTGCGGTCGTTCTTCTCCCCTCCCTAGAAGGGAGGGGAATATCTCAAATCCACCCGCAAGCCGCCATTCGCGACAAATGCCGGACAACGAAAAAGGGGCCACAATCGCGGCCCCTTTTCCTCGGTCATCTTTTGGCGTTTTATCGCTGACCCACCGCGACATAGTCGCGCGGGGCGGGACCCGTGTACAACTGGCGCGGCCGCCCGATTTTCTGGGCGGGGTCGGAGATCATTTCGTTCCATTGCGCGACCCAGCCGACGGTGCGGGCCAGCGGCGAAGAGCGCGGTGAACATCGTCGTCGGGAAACCGACCGCCGACAGGATCACGCCCGAATAGAAATCGACGTTCGGAAACAGCTTTTTCTCGACGAAATAGGGATCGTTGAGCGCCATTTCCTCGAGCTGCAGCGCGACTTCGAACACCGGGTCGTTGACCTTGAGCGCGTCGAACACTTCGCGCACGGTTTTCTGCATCACCGTCGCGCGCGGATCGTAGTTTTTATACACGCGGTGGCCAAAGCCCATCAGGCGGAACGGATCGTCCTTGTCCTTGGCGCGGGCGATATATTCGGGGATGCGTTCGGGACGGCCGATTTCGCGCAGCATGTTGAGCGCCGCTTCGTTGGCGCCGCCATGCGCGGGACCCCACAGACAGGCGATGCCCGCCGCGATGCACGCGAACGGATTGGCGCCCGACGAGCCGGCCAGACGGACGGTCGAGGTCGACGCGTTCTGTTCATGATCGGCGTGAAGGATGAAGATGCGGTCGAGCGCGCGTTCGACGACCGGGTTCACCTCATAAGGTTCGGCGGGAACGCCAAAGGTCATGCGCAGGAAATTGCCGGTGTAGCTCAAGGAATTGTCGGGGTAGATGAACGGCTGACCCACCGAATATTTATACGCCATCGCGGCGATCGTCGGCATTTTCGCGATCAGGCGGTGGCTGGCGATCATGCGCTGGTGCGGATCGTGGATCTCGGTCGAATCATGATAGAAAGCGCTAAGCGCGCCGACGACGCCGCACATGATCGCCATCGGATGGGCATCGCGGCGGAAACCGCGGTAAAAGGTCGCCAGCTGTTCGTGCAGCATGGTGTGGCGGGTGATGGTATTGTTGAAATCGGCCAGTTCGGCGGCGTTCGGCAGCTCGCCGTTCAGCAGCAGGTAGCAGGTTTCCATAAAGCTGGAATTTTCGGCCAGGTCGCCGATCGCATAGCCGCGATGGAGCAGAACGCCCTCGTCGCCGTCGATATAGGTGATCTGCGATTCGCAACTCGCGGTCGATGTGAAGCCCGGATCATAGGTGAAGGCGCCGGTCTGCGCATAGAATTTGCGGATGTCGACGACGTCGGGACCGACGGTGCCCGACAGCACCGGACTTTCGACAGTCTTGTCGCCCAGGGTGATGGTTGCGGGCTGGTCGGTCATATATTTTTCCCTGTTCTGTCGGCGAGGAGAGAGCGTCGCTACGCCCCTGCCGGATGTTGTTGCGCTGCGTCAAGTCGGGCCAGACTGACATCACGCCCGAGCAGCAACAGCACGTCGAAAATCCCTGGGAAACGGTCCGGCCGGTTAGCGCCGCGCGTAACGGCCCAGCGAGTTTCCCGAGCCCCAGTTCGGCGGCTTCGGCCTCGGCGCGCACGGCGGCATCCAGCTCTTCTATCGTCCAGTCGTTCAGCCCGCGCAGCCGCTGCGTCACAGCGGCCAGCAAGCCTTCGGGTGCGGCCTTTAGCACCTCGGCAGCCTTTTCGTCCACCGGCAACGGATCGCGCTGAAACAGGAACATCGCGCCGTCGGCAATCTCGTCGAGCGTCCTGGCGCGCGGTTTCAGCGATTCCATCGCGCGGGTCAGCACGTCATGCTCATCGGCAGCGAGCGCGCGGCCGATCAGCGTCTCGACGCGCGGGGCGACGAGATCGGCAAGGCGCGCATCATCGGCCTCGCGCAGATAATGGCCGTTGAGATTCTCGAGCTTCTTGAAATCGAACCGCGACGGCGAACGCCCGACATGGCCAAGGTCGAACCATTCGGTCGCCTGGGCGCGGCTGATGATTTCGTCGTCGCCATGGCCCCAACCGAGGCGGAGCAGATAATTGTTCACCGCTTCGGGCAGATAGCCCATCTCGTCGCGATAGGCATCGACGCCGAGCGCGCCATGGCGTTTCGACAGTTTCGCGCCGTCGGCGCCGTGGATCAGCGGCACATGCGCATAGACCGGCTCGCGCCACGCCATCGAGCGGATCAGCGCGAGCTGGCGAAAGGCGTTGTTGAGATGATCGTCGCCGCGGATCACGTGGGTGACCCCCATGTCATTGTCGTCGACGACGACGCTGAGCATATAGGTTGGGGTGCCGTCGCTGCGCAGCAGGACGAAATCGTCGAGTTCGGCATTCTGGACGGTGACCTCGCCCTGCACCTTGTCGGTGATGGTCGCGGCGCCGTCCTGCGGCGCGCGCAGGCGGACGACGTGTGGCACCGAAGGATCGCCGTCATTCCGGTCGCGCCACGGGCTGCGGACGCGGAAGGGCAGGCGCTTTTCCTGCGCCTCGGCGCGCATCGCGGCGAGTTCGTCCTGCGTCAGGTAACAGCGATAGGCTTCGCCCTTGGCGAGCAATTCGGCCGCAACCTCGGCATGGCGCGGGGCGCGGGCGAACTGGAACACCGTCTCGCCATCCCAGTCGAGATCGAGCCATTGCATCCCGTCGATGATCGCGTCGATCGCCGCGTCGGTCGACCGGGCGCGGTCGGTATCCTCGATCCGCAGCAGGAATTTGCCGCCGTGGTGGCGCGCGAACAGCCAGTTGAACAGCGCGGTCCGCGCGCCGCCGATGTGCAGAAAGCCGGTCGGCGAGGGCGCAAAGCGCGTCACCACATCGGCGCCCGTGGCTTCGGGGGTCGCTTCAGCCGGACGGGTCGGATTATCGGTTGCCACCAAAGCCTCTTTCACTCAATTTGCCGCCGCCAAGAGAGTTGGCGGACGGGGATCGAGGGCGGCCCTAGCATGGCGACAAGGCAGCTTCAAACGCCCATTTCCGCGCGCTGGACGCGGTTGCGGCGCGGATTGCCCGATGTGCTGGAGGCGCGGCTGGAGGCCGAGCGCGAGCTGATCGCTTCGGCTTGGCCGCCGCGCTCGGCGCCGGGATCGCCGCCCTGGACACGCGCCGCAAATGCCGCTGGTCGGCCGTGCTGCTGCTCGCCGGCGGATATTCCGGCTACTTCATCGGCGCCAATCGTTCGCGCCGCGTCGTTGCGATCGGGTGCGGGGTGATGGCGGCGGGGTGCTGCTGATCTGGGCGCGCGCGCTGTGGGTGGCGGCGCCGGTGCTCGCGGCGCCGGTGACGACGACGTTTTCGGCGGTGATCGAACGCGTCGAACCGCTGCCCGCCAAGGATCAGGTGCGGATCATCGCGCAGCCGCGCCAGCGTGCCGACCTGCCGCCGCGTATCCGCCTGACCTTGCGCGGCGAACAGGGGGCGGGGCTGGCCGGGGGCGAGACGATCGGGGTGCGGGCGCGATTGATGCCGCCGCCGACCGCGAGTTTGCCCGGCGGCTATGATTTCGCGCAGCGGGCGTGGTTCGACCGCATCGGCGCGGTCGGGACCGTGCTGGGCGACATATCGCGCGTTCCCGGATCGGCGGTGGCAGGCGCCGCCGCTGCGCGCCAGGCTCAGCGCGCATATTCACGGGCAGGTCGACGGGTCGGCGGGCGGCATCGCCGCGGCGCTGGTGACCGGCGACCGCGGTGCGATCAGCGCCGCCGACGACGAGGCGATGCGGCGGAGCGGGCTGGCGCATCTGTTGTCGATCAGCGGGCTGCATGTGACCGCGGTGGTCGGCTTTGCGTTTTTCCTGACGCTGCGGCTGTTCGCGCTGAGCCGGCGGATCGCGCTGGCGGGTTATGTCCTGCCGCTCGCCGCCGCCGCCGGGGCGTTGGCGGGCGGCGCCTACACCTTGCTCGCCGGGGCTGAGGTGCCGACGTTGCGCTCGTTCATCGCGGCGCTGCTGGTGCTGGTCGCGTTTCTGATGGGCCGCGAGGCGATGACTTTGCGGCTGGTCGCGGCGGGGCGCTGATCGTTTTGATCTGGCGCCCCGGATCGCTGGCGGGGCCAAGTTTCCAGCTGAGCTTCGCGGCGGTGACCGCGATCATCGCGCTGCACGAAAGCCGGGCGATGCGCGTATTTCTGGCGCGGCGCGACGAACCGTGGCCGGTCCGGTTCGGGCGTAATATCGCGGGGCTGTTGCTGACCGGGCTGGTCGTCGAGGTCGCGCTCGCCCCGATCGCGCTGTTCCATTTTCACAAGGCGGGGCTGTACGGCGCGCTCGCCAACGTCATCGCGATCCCGCTCACCACCTTCGTCATCATGCCCGCGGAGGCTTTGGCGCTGTTTTTCGACAGCGTCGGGCTGGGCGCGCCGTTCTGGTGGGTCGCCGAGCAAGCGCTCAAGGGACTGATCGCGCTGGCGCATGCGGTGGCCGGAACCCCCGGCGCGGTCGCGACGCTGCCGGTGTTTCCGCGCTGGGGATTTGCGTTGGCGATCGCCGGCGGGTTCTGGCTGCTGCTGTGGAGCACACGCTGGCGGCGGTGGGGTGCGGTGCCGTTGATCGTCGGGATGGCGACGCTGCTGATCCAGCCGCGCCCCGATGTGCTGATTACCGGCGATGGCCGCCATATCGCCGCGGCGCTGCCGGACGGCGGCTATGCGCTGCTCCGCGATCGCGCGGGCGATTATATCCGCGATACGATGGCCGAAGCCGCGGGGTCGACACCCCACTCTCAGCGCTCGCCGACTTCGACCATGTCGAATGCAATCGCGATTTCTGCCGCTGGAGCCACGGCGAGGGCACGGCGCGCCGCGTCATCCTGGCGTCGCGCGGCCGCGACCGGATCGAGGGCGCCGACATGGCCGGTGCCTGCGCCGCCGCCGATGTCGTGATCAGCGACCGCTGGTTATCGCGCGAATGTGTCGGGCGATGGCTGACCATCGACCGCGACAGTCTGGTCGAGACCGGCGGGCTGTCGCTTTATCTGGGCGACGCGCCCACGGCGGTCGCCACGCTGCGCGCCGGCGACGCGCATCCGTGGCGATTGCCGCAGCAACTTAGTGGTAACGACGAAGCAATCCCGACAGGCGCCCTTGCACAATGACGCGATCGGCGGGGTAGCGCTGCGGTTCGTAGGCGCTGTTGGCCGGGTCGAGCCGGATCATCGGGCCTTCGCGCCGGAAATATTTGAGCGTCGCATCCTGCCCATCGACCAGCGCGACGACGATATCGCCCTCGCGCGCGGTGCTGGCCTTTTGGATCAGCGCGTAATCGCCGTCGAAAATGCCCGCCTCGACCATCGAGTCGCCCGACACCTCGAGCGCATAATGTTCGCCCGAGCCGAGCAACGCGGCGGGAACGGCGAGATTGCTATGATCCTCGAACGCCTCGATCGGCACACCCGCGGCGATCTTGCCGTGCAGCGGGACCTCGATAATGTCGTTCGCGGCGACCGGCCGCATCGCGGGCGCGGCTTTGCGCAGCGGCACGACATTTTCGCGTGGTGTCGCAGCTTTTGCCGCTTCGGGCACCTTGAGCACTTCGAGCGCGCGGGCGCGATTGGGGAGCCTTCGCAGAAAACCCCTTTCTTCCAAAGCGCTTATCAGGCGATGTATGCCCGATTTCGACTTTAGCCCCAGCGCCTCCTTCATCTCCTCGAACGACGGCGAAATGCCGCTTGCGTCGAGCTTTTGCTGAATGAAGTGGAGCAGTTCATGCTGCTTGGCGGTCAACATCGGGCGTTCTCCATGATGCCGGTTTCGGACATAAGGAGAACGATAGTGGAACAGAGCGGAACTTGTCAAGCGATGACGATATAGTCCGCCATGTCGCCGCTCGTGCGCGCCGGCGCGTCGATATCGCGGATCAACAGGACGTTCGCCGATGCCAGCGGCAGCGTCATGCCGCTTTCCTGGCCGATCAGCGGGGTCAGCCGTCCGGCGTCGAGCCGCGCGCGCAGATAATCGCGGCGCCCGCCGCCGGCGGGTAGCGGCGCGGCGAGCGGGGCCTGCTGGATAGTCGGCAACGGATCGCCCGCGCCGGCGAGGTGGCGGATCAGCGGCAGCAGAAACAGCGTCGCGGTGACGAACGCCGACGAGGGGTTGCCGGGGAGGCCGAGCAACAGCGCCTCGCTGTCCTTGCCGGCGATCAGCGGCTTGCCCGGGCGCATCGCGATTTTCCAGAAATCGAGCTGGCCGCCGGCGTCGTCGAGCGCGCCGCGAACATGGTCGTGATCGCCGACCGACGCACCGCCGACGGTGACGATGACGTCGTGACGTCGCGCCAACTCCTTCAAAACCTTGGCCAGTGTCGTCCGGTCGTCGCGAATATGATGCGGCAGGCTGACCTCGGCGGGCTCGCCGGCGAGCATGGCGATCAGCATCGGGCTGTTGCTGTCGAGAATCTGCCCGATCGTCAGCGGGCGCCCCGCCTGGACCAGCTCGTCGCCGGTGGTCAGTATCGCGACGCGCGGGCGCCGGCCGACCGCAAGCTGCCCGGCGCCGCTCATCGCCGCGGCGGCGATCGCGCCGGGGGTGAGCCGCGTTCCCGCGCGGAGCAGGCAATCGCCGGCGGCAAAATCGGTCGCCTGCGCGCGGATATGGCGCCCGTGGGTGCCCGGGCCATCGCCCGTCATCGTCAGCGCAGCGCCGTCGATCACGACATCCTCTTGGACGATAACGGTATCGGCGCCGCCCGGGAGCATCGCGCCGGTGAAGATGCGCATCGCCTGACCCGCGCCGACAGGGCGATCGGGCGCCGCGCCGGCGGCGACTTCGCCGACGACGGTCCACGGTCCCGGCAGGTCGCCGAACCGAATTGCATAGCCGTCCATCGCCGACAAAGGCGCCGCGGGCTGGTCGCGCTGGGCGATGATATCGTCTGAAAGATAGCGGCCAAGCGATTCGGAAAAAGGAATATTTTCTGGGGCGAGCGCTGCGCGCAGCGCGAACAATCGTGCCTGTGCGTCCTCGACCGGCAGCAACGCGGTCATGCGGCGCGCCAGTCGCCCGAGCGGCCGCCGCTTTTTCAAGCAGGCGGATGTCGCCGACTATCATCGCGCGGTCGAGCGCCTTGGCCATGTCGTAGAGGGTGAGGAGCGCGACCGACGCCGCGGTCAGCGCCTCCATCTCGACCCCGGTCGGGCCGGTGGTTGCTGCGGTCGCGGTGACCGATATGCCGTCGGCCTCCCACGCGAAATCGATGCCAACTTTGGTGAGCGCCAGCGGATGGCACAATGGGATCAGGTCGGATGTCCGTTTCGCCGCCATGATCCCGGCGATGCGCGCGGTCGAAAGCACGTCGCCCTTGGGGGCATTGCCGCTGCGGATGGCTTCGAGCGCATTGGCCGACATGGTGATGCGGCCACCGGCGACCGCGCGGCGCTGGGTCGCGGGCTTCGCGCCGACATCGACCATATGCGCAGCGCCGGTGTCGTCGAGATGAGTCGGTTTGAGTGTCATCGCAGGAGCGAAGCAAGGTGAGGTGGGAAAGGCAAGGGGGGATGGACGTTAACCAGCGCGCGACTAGCATGATCGTCAGTGCCAGTGGGAGAAACTGCCATGATCGTCGCCAGACGCGAAGCGCTTGGACTAACCGCCGCGATCACGGCGGTGGCGGCAATCGGTGGGGAGGCGCAGGCGTGCAGCCGGCGGCCACCGCCGGCATTCCGGGCGAGCGCACGCGAGCGGCGACTTATGGCGGGGCAACTCGACCTGCTTCGCCGTTATTGGAATGAAGGCAGACCCGACGCTTTCCTTGCCGAGCATTGTATCGAGCATGTCCAGGTCAATTTGCTGCTCGATGGGCGCGGCGGGCGATGGTCCGACCCCGCCGATGCGATCCGCAAGCTCCATGCGCTGCATCCCCGTATGACCACGGGCTTTTCGGGCCTGATGTTCGATCCCTTGCTGCCCTATCTTTATGCGACAGCCGAATTTTCGCAGGTGCCGCGGGTTCCGGACGAAAATGAAGAGATCGTCCTGTGCCAGCGCGCGGGCATGGCACCGGCCTTTGCCATCCAGATGCAGTTCGTCGAATCTTTCGATCCGGAACCACCGCGACTACCCGCCGAAGATCGCATCGTGACCGCGATCAGCCTGCGGCCGCACTTTTTTCTGGCGAAATGGTTCCAGTCGAACTGGGGAGGCTGAGGGTTGCCGGGCGGAAATGCCGAATTTTAGCGGTAGATCCTCCCTGTCGCGAAGCGATGGGGAGGTGGCAGCGCCCTTCGACTGCCTTGCAGGCGCTCAGGATAAACTTCGCCTTCGGCGAAGCGCTGACGGAGGGGCGATGGCGCTGGCGTTGTGATGCCCCTCCACCATTCGCTGCGCGAACGTTCCCCCTCCCCATGGCTTCGCCACAGGGAGGATCTTCCTATCATCGTCACCCCGGACTTGATCCGGGGTCCCGCTTTGCCTGAAAGGTCGGCGATTACCTCAAGAAGCGGGATCCCGGGTCAAGCCCGGGATGACGAGGGGAAATAGCAATTACCCACCCCATAGCTGCGCTACCCTTCAAGCAGCGCCTTGGTTGCCGCCGTGACGTCATGCTGGCGCATCAGGCTTTCGCCGACGAGGAATCCTTTTACGCCGCTTTTGGCCAGTCTGGCGCAATCGGCGTGGGTGGCGATGCCGCTTTCGCCGACCAGCAGTGTGCCGGCGGGAACGAGCTTGGCGAGCCGTTCGGTGACGCCGAGATCGGTTTCGAAGCTGCGCAGGTCGCGGTTATTGACCCCGATCAGGCGTGAGTTCAGTTGGGTCAATGCGCGGTCGAGTTCGGCTTCGTCATGCACCTCGACCAGCACGTCCATGCCGCGATCGATGGCGGCCGCCTCGATCTCGCGCATTGTGCTATCGTCGAGCGCGGCGACGATGATCAGGATCGCGTCGGCGCCGATCGCGCGCGCTTCGGCGACCTGCCACGGGTCGATCATGAAATCCTTGCGCAGCGCGGGCAGCGGGCAGGCGGCGCGCGCGGCGACCAGATAATCCTCATGGCCCTGAAACCAGGGCGCGTCGGTCAGGACGGACAGGCAAGCCGCGCCGCCGGCGGCATAAGCGCGCGCATGATCGGCGGGATTGAAATCTTCTCTTATCAATCCCTTCGACGGCGAAGCTTTCTTGATCTCGGCGATCAGGGCGTAGCCACCGGCATCGATCTTGGCTTGTAAGGCGGCGTGGAAGCCGCGCACTGGCCCCGCATCAATGCCGTCGAGGTCGGCCACCGTGCGCGACCGGCGGCGATCGGCCACCTCTTCAGCCTTGGTGGCGAGAATTTGGGTCAGCTTGTTCATTTATAAGCGATCCAGCAATTGAGCAGCGCGTTGGCGAGCCCCTTGTCGATCGCCTCGGCAGCGTCCTCGACGCCTTCGGTCAGCGTTTCGGCGGCGCCCGCAATAACGAGCGCCTCGGCGGCGTTATACAGCACTGCATCGCGATAGGCTCCGCTCTCGCCCTGCAGCAGATCGGCGCAACGCGGCCGCGTTGAACGGCCGCATCGCCGCCGCGGATCGCCTTGATCGGGTGCATCGGCAGCCCGGCGTCGCTGGCGTGGCTGCGCTGCATGAACACGCCCTCGGGCGTCACCACGGCGACCTCGTTGCCGCCCGCGAGCGACAGTTCGTCGATCCCTTCGTCGCCCGACACGACGCGCGAATGGTCGGTGCCGAGCCGGTGCAGCGCCTCGGCGTAGACCGGCACATAGGCGGGGCGGGCGATGCCGATCAGCTGGCGGGTGACACGCGCCGGATTGGCGAGCGGTCCCATCAAGTTGAAGATCGTGCGCCGCGCCAGCCGGGTGCGGATCGGCTGGATGCGCTTCATCGCCGGATGATGGTTGGCGGCAAACAGGAAACAGATGCCGAGATCGGCAAGTGTCGCTTCGGCAAGGCGCCCGGCGCGGTCCATGTCGAGGCCGAGGACCTCGAGCGTGTCGGCGGCGCCGGATTTCGACGAAGCGGCGCGATTTCCGTGCTTTGCAACCGGAACTTCGCATGCCGCAACGACGATTGCGACGGCGGTCGAGACGTTGAGCGTGTGATGGCCGTCGCCGCCGGTGCCGCACACGTCGATGGCGCCCGCGGGGGCATCGATGGGGATCAGCCGGTCGCGCAGCGCCTGCGCCGCGGCGGCGATTTCGACCATCGTCTCGCCGCGGTCGGACAGGGCGGTCAGAAATTCGGCAATCTCGTCCTCGCTGGTCCGCGCGTCGAGGATGTCGGCAAACGCCTGCGCTGCCTCGTCATGATCGAGCAGATGGGCTGGATCGGGAAGCAAACCGAAGCGGCTCATGCCGCTTGCCGCGCGGCGACCGGCAAACCCGCAATCGCGAGGAAATTGGCGAGCATCGCGTGCCCATGTTCGGTGGCGATGCTTTCGGGGTGGAATTGCACCCCGTGGATCGGGAGATCGGCGTGGCGGAAACCCATCACCGCGCCGTCGTCGCTGGTCGCGTTGATGATGAGGCTGCCGGGAATATCGACGACCTCGAGGCTGTGATAGCGCGTCGCCTGAAACGGCGAAGGCAGACCGGCGTAAAGTCCGCTGCCGTCGTGACACACCGGCGAGGTCTTGCCGTGCATCAAATGGCCGCGCTGGACGGTGCCGCCGAAATGCTGGCCGATCGCCTGATGGCCGAGGCACACCCCGAGCAGCGGCCGCGCGGTTTCGGCGCAGGCGGCGACGAGATCGAGGCTGATCCCCGCTTCATTCGGGGTGCAGGGGCCGGGCGAGATCAGGATCGCATCGGCGCCGCTCGCCAGTGCTTCCGATGACGTGAGCGCGTCGTTGCGTTCGACGCGCACATCGGCGCCCAGCTCGATCAGATAATGAACGAGGTTGAAGGTGAAGCTGTCGTAATTGTCGATAACGAGGATCATGCGCTGGGCCTTAGGCGCAAGCACGGCAATTGGCCAGACAAGCTTGCGTTCATACCAAACTTCGTCAGTCCGGCGAAGGCTGCGATATCGGGCATCAGGTCAACCGCGGCGGGCAGATTGCTTGTTTGCGGGGATGACGATGATCGACGGCGGACCGAAACGGCCCGCGTTCAGTGCGCGTGCGCCCCGCCGCTTGCGGCATAGCTGGCATAAACGCGCTGGCCGCCGGGGCCGAAGCTCATCACCTGATACGCCTCGCGGTGATTGTCATGCTCCATGCCCGGCGATCCCGTCGGCATACCGGCGACGGCGAGGCCTTTGACGCCTTTCGGCTTTTCGCGAAGCAGGCGGGCGATTTCCTTCGCGGGCACATGGCCCTCGATCACATAGCCGCCGACCGGTGCGGTGTGACAGCTGCGCAGCGCCTGCGGCACGCCCTGCTTGTCCTTGATCGCGCTCATGTCAGGCGAATTGACGACGACCGCTTTCTGCCCGAACGACGCCTTCACCTGCTCCAGCCATTTGAGGCAGCAGCCGCAGCCGGCATCGCGGAACATCGTCGGATTGGCGGCGTGCGCGACGCCGATGGTGGCCGACAAGGCGGCGAAAGCGAACAGGGCGCGGCGAACGGCGGACATACGGATTCCTCTCTTGGGCTGGTGACCGGGATAGCAGCGGCGGCGCGCTGCGCAAGCGGGTCAGCCCATCGGGTAGAGGATGTCGCGGCTGACCCGGTGCAGCGCGGTCATCACTTCGTCGCTGAGCACCAGGTCGATCGCATCCAGGATCGGCTGGACCTGATCGTCGGCGCTGACCCCGACGATGGTCGAGGCGACGAAATCATGCTGTTTCGACCAGGCGGTCGCCATCGTTACCGGGTGGAGCCCGAAGTCGGTGGCGATTTGCAGATAGCGAGCCGTCGCGGCGAGGCTTTTTTCGTTGACGAAACGCCGGCCCATCGCGGCTTGCCGGCCTTCCATCCCCAAGTAGCGCGAGAAGCGCGCGCCGTCGGGCTTGGCGCCGTCCTGATATTTGCCCGACAACACCCCGCCGGCAAGCGGCGAATAGGGGATCAGGCTGACGCCTTCCTGCCGGCACACCTGCTTCAGTTCGTCTTCGAAGCGGCGGTTGTTGAGGCTGAAATTATTCTGGATCGTCTCGTAGCGCGCGGCGCCGATCTTGTCCGACGCGGCGAGAGATTTCATCAGCCCCCAGCTGGTTTCGTTCGAACAGCCGAGGATGCGGACTTTCCCGACGCGGACGAGTTCGTCGAGCGCGTCCATGATCTCCTCATAGGGTGCGTCATGGTCGGGCCAGTGGGTCTGGTACAAGTCGACATAATCGGTTTGCAGCCGCGTCAGGCTGTCGTCGATCGCTTTGAAGATATTGTGCTTGTCGAGCGCGGTCATGCCATTCCGGCACGGCGATTTGAACCACACATGGCTTGGCCCCGATACCTTGGTCGCCAGGATGATCGCATCGCGCGGCTTGGTCTTGAGCCAGCGGCCGACGATCTCTTCGGTGCGGCCGACCCATTTGATGTCGGGCGGCACCGGATAACCCTCGGCGGTGTCGTAGAAGTTGATCCCGAAATCGAAGCAACGATCGAGGATGCGGTGCGCCTCGGCCTCGTCGGTCTGGCTGCCGAAGGTCATGGTGCCCATGCAGATGTCGGACACATGGATGGCGCTTCGGCCAAGACGGCGGGTCTGCATGATGGTCTTCTCCGGTCGCGAGAGCAGGGGAAAGCCGTCCTTAGGTTGCGAAGCGCAACCTTGCAATCAGATGAGCAGCGCGAGCGACCCGACCAGCAGCGCCGCCATCGTCCAGTTGAACGCGCGCAGCCGCGCCGGACTCGACAGCCAGCCGCGCAGCACTTGACCCATCACCGCCCACAGGCTGGTCGAAGGCAGGTTGATGATCCCGAACACCACCGCGACGAGCAGCACCGCGGCGAAATTGCGGTCGGGCGCGTAGAGCCGCTGCGATTACGGCGCCATCGACCAGGCTTTCGGATTGACCCACTGGAACAGCATCGCCTGAACGAAGGTCATCGGCTTGCCGCGCGCGCCGGTGTCGGTGTCGGGCGCCGCGGCGTTGGCGATTTTCCACGCGAGCCACAGCAGATACACGACGCTCACCACCTTGAGGGCGATGTTCAGCACCGGGAACAGGTCGAACAATCCCATGAGACCAACCCCGACGAGGACGATCATCAGCGTGAAGCCGATCCCGACGCCAAGCGCGTGCGGCACGGTGCGGCGAAGGCCGAAATTGGCGCCCGACGCCATCAGCATCATATTGTTCGGACCCGGCGTGATCGACGAGACGAGCGCGAAGGCGGCGAGCGCTGCGAGGGTGGTTTGGTCCATACGGCGCAACATAATGCGTTATGGTGCGCGATGGATTGCAAAGATTGGCGACGATCGGATAGAATGTGCAATCTATGACCAAGATCGATGCCATTAGCCGCAAGATATTGCACGAGCTGTCCAGTGACGGGCGAATCTCGAATCTTGAACTCGCCGAGCGCGTCGGGCTGTCTCCCTCAGCCTGTCTGCGCCGGGTGCAGGAACTGGAGCGGAGCGGGGTGATCACCGGATACCGGGCGCGGGTCAGTCCGGCAAAGCTGGGCCTGACCTTTGTCGCCTATGTCACCGTCGGCCTGTCGACCCACACCAAACAGGCGCAGGCCGATTTCGAGGCAGCGATGTCGCTCGCGCCCGAAGTGCGCGAATGTCATAACATCACCGGCGCGATCGAATATCTGTTGCGCATCGAGACCGCCGATCTGGCGGCCTACAAGCATTTCCACACCGAGGTGCTGGGCATTTTGCCGCAGGTCCACTCGATCACGACCTATGTGCTGATGGATTCGCCGAAGGACGAGCGGGGGTAGCTGTTCCCCTCTCTGGAAGGAACCTACATACATCTGTGACCCAAACTTGTTGACATGGGTCACATAACCACCTAAACGGATTTCAGACAAAGGGGCTGGATCCGTGGCAAAGCAATTCGACACTCTTCTCCAAATGATGGCAGCGTTCCCTGATGAACAGGCTGCAATCGACCATTTCACTTCCATCCGCTGGAAAGATGGCGCGTTCTGCCCGCATTGCGGATCCACGCGGGTCTATCATTTCTCGGACCAGCGGAACCATAAGTGCGGTGATTGCCGCAAGCGCTTTTCGATCAAGGTCGGCACCATCTTTGAGGACAGCAAGATCCCGCTGCGCTCGTGGATGCTGGCGATCTGGCTCATCACGTCACACAAAAAGGGCATCGCCAGCACCACGTTGGCGAAGGATCTCGGCGTGACCCAGAAAACCGCTTGGTTCATGACCCAGCGTTTGCGCTACGCTATTCGCACCAAGTCGTTCAACCGCCCGCTGAACGGAGAAGTTGAGATCGACGAAACCTACATCGGTGGCAAAGCCGCCAACCGTCATAAGGGCGACCCGAAAAACGGTCCCGGAACCAAGGGCAAGGTTGCAGTCATCGGCGCGCTTGAACGTGGCGGTGATGTCATCGCGACGGTCATCGACCGCACCGACACCGCAACGCTCGACGGCTTCGCCCACGCGGTTGTGTCGCCGGACGCTGTTTCGGTTTCGACCGACGAACACAGCGGCTACCGCAATCTGTCGCGCACGTTCAACCACGGTGTCGTGCGCCACAGCGCGGGAGAGTATGCTCGCGACAACCATCATACCAATGGCATCGAAGGCTTCTGGTCGCTGTTGAAGCGCCAGATCATTGGGATCCACCATTTCGTCAGCCCCAAGCATCTCAACGCCTATGTCGGCGAAGTGACGTGGCGCTTCAATGAACGCGACACCGGCGAAGGCGACCGCGTGAATGCCCTCCTTGCACAGGCGAATGGTCGCCTCACCTATCGGGAATTGATCGCATGACAGACAGGAAAAAAGACAAGCCGCTTTCCATAGATATTCCGTTTGATGAGGCCTTGGAGCGCTTCATCGGCACAGATCCAAAGGAGCTTGAAGACGTGAAAGACGACGACGACACCCCGACCGGGAGCGAAATCGAACTGCCCAAGGCTACGCACCAAGGGCAAATGACGGTCGGCGACCTGTTGCTCGACTGCTACGTCCTTGGGGACGGGCGGCGCGTTTTCCACAAGCGCGGCATGGCCCGCGCCTTGGGTTTGAGATCGGAAGGCGGCAACGCTTTCATGAAAACGATGTCGGGGAAGGGACTTGGATCCGGTCTGCCCGGATCCCTGCGCGAAAAAATCAATAATCCCATCAATTTCAAACCTCTGACGCAGGATCTGGCCCACGGCTATGACGCAGACGTCCTTGCGGATGTCGCAAAGGCTATCGTCGCGGCCGATCGCGAAGGAAAATTGACCAAGGCGCAGTCCCGCTTGGCTGTGCGGGCGCAAATCCTTCTCAACGCCTTTGCCAAGGTCGGTGTTGTCGCACTGATCGACGAAGCGACCGGCTATCAGCAGATCCGCGATCCCAAGGCTCTGCGGATACTGATCCAGCAATATATCGAAGATGAGAAGCGGGAATGGGAAAAGCAGTTCCCCGATTCCTACTATGATGATCTGAACCGCCTGTATGGCAGTAAAAGCCTTACCAAGACGGGCACCGGCGCGGTCATCCAGAACCGGCCCCAGCACTTTGGCAAGTTCACCCGCACTTATGTCTATCAGCCCCTTGAGAACGGCGCGGTGCTGGAGGAGTTGGATCGCATCAATCCCAAGATCGATGCCAAGGGAACGCGAAAGGCCCGTTTCCACCAGCACTTGACGCTGGGGTACGGCATCGAAAAGCTGAAACGCCAAGTCCAGGAAGTTCAGACACTCATGGCCGTGTCGGACACGGTGACGCAGTTCAAAAAACTGTTCATGAAGCGCTTCCCGAAAACAGGCGATCAATACGATCTGCTCGACGACTGAAAAGTTGGATCCGCCCGCGTTTTGGGCGGATCCAACCTATGGGTCACACAGGTATGTAGGCACCTCTCTGGAAGGGAGGGGCAGCGAGACTTACCAGCTTGCTGGTTAGTCGCAGCGAGGGTGGGTCTTGGCGCGCCGGCAGAGCGGCTCGCTTCGCTCGCACCCACCCCTAACCCCTCCCTAAGAAGGGAGGGGAATATCATCTGAACCTGCTGCCCCTCCACCGCATATCCGTTGCATGACGAAACTTTCCTTTCTTGACCTCGTGCCCGTGACCGACACCGGCAGCATTGCCCACTCGCTGATCGCCGACAGCCGCCGATCTCGCGCGTCCCGAGAGCTCGGGCATCGGAGCGTATGGACGCTGGCCGAACATCATGGCATGGTCGGGATCGCCAGCGCCGCGACGTCGGTCGTGCTCGCGCATATCGGACAGGCAACCTCGACGATCCGTATCGGCGCGGGCGGCATCATGCTGCCCAATCATGCGCCGATGGTAATCGCCGAGCAGTTTGGGACGCTCGAAGCGCTGTTCCCGGGCCGGATCGATCTGGGCCTCGGCCGTGCGCCGGGATCGGATGGCGTGGTCGCGCGAGCGCTGCGCCGCAATCTGGCGAGCGACGAGCGGCAATTCCCGCAGGATGTCGTCGAATTGCAGGCTTTCCTGGCTGGCGACGACCGGCTTGGCATCCGCGCGGTGCCGGGCGAGGGGACAAATGTCCCGCTGTGGATTTTGGGGTCGAGCACCTTTGGCGCGCAACTCGCGGCGATGCTCGGGCTGCCCTATGCGTTCGCCAGCCATTTCGCGCCCGATGCGCTCGACGAAGCGCTCGACATCTATCGCCGGAACTTCAAACCGTCGGCGCAACTGGCCGAACCCTATGCCGCCGCGGCGTTCAACGCCTTCGCTGCCGACAGCCGCGAGGAAGCCGAATTGCTCGCATCGACGCAGCAACAGGCGTTCGTCGCGCTGCGCACCGGCAATCCGGGCCGCATGAAACCGCCGCTCGCCGGTTACAAGGACGGCCTGCCGCCCAACGCCCGTGCGATCCTGGATCATGTCCTGCAATGTTCGGCCGTCGGGACGGTCGACGATGTCGCGGCGGGATTGCAGGCGTTCGTCGCGCGGACTCGCGTGAACGAGGTGATCGTCGCGACCTCGATGTACGACCATGACGCGCGCAAACATTCGCTCGCGCTGACGATGGAAGCCGCGAAGGGTATCTAAAACAATCCGTCATTGCGAGCGCAGCGAAGCAATCCAGAGCGGTTTAAGCCCGCTCTGGATTGCTTCGCTGCGCTCGCAATGACGAGAAATTATGGCGACCGAAAGGCCAGGCTGGCGAGGCGCCACGCCAGGTCTTCGCCCATCAATTCCTGAGCGGTTGGCATGACCTTGGGCGGGGCGCAATCGACTTCGGCGGCGATGTAGCGGCCGGTCTCGCGGAGCCGGATGTCGACCTTTCCGAAACGCGCCTTGAGCGCAGCGATCAAGTGCGTCGCATCGTCGGACAGCTCGTCGGTGGAATCGAGCGCGCGCGGGGTGCCGTCGAGGAGCTCGGACACCGCCTTTTCGAGCGCGCCGATCGCGTCCTTGATGATCGACAGCGAAATGAACAGCGCCGCGGTCGCGTCGGCCCACCACCAGCCGAGCGCGATGCCGACGATGCCAGCAATTCCCGCCAGCCCGGTCTGCCAATCGGCTTTCTGCATCAGCGCGTCGGTGTGAAGCACCTTGTCGCGGATGCGGACCGCCACGGGTTGCTTGATATGGCCCAGAATGAGCGGCGGGACGATCGAATAGGCGAGCGCGGCAATCATCAGCCAGCCGAGCCAGACGGTGTGGCCGAACAGCGTGATACCGCCGACGCTGGGATGTTCCTGTCGGACCAGTGTCGAGACGCTTTCGTAGGCCAGGAAACCGCCGACCGACAGCAGCGCGGTGGCGGCGATCAGGAACGCCAGGCTGTTCGCGCGGCGGTAGCCAAAAGGAAAGCGGCGGTTCGGACGTTTCCGCTCCCAATGCACCGATATCAAAAAGACGAACGCGGGGACGAGACTGAGCACATCCTCGATCACCGCGGCCTTCATCGCCTGGCTCGCGCCCATCACGAACCACATCAGGACGATGACGCTGGTCATCCAGCCGAGTGTCCACCATTCGAGCCGTTCGCCGCGCTTCACGTCGGCGGCGATGGTCCGGGGGATGCCGGCGTGGAGGCTCATTGCGTCCGCTCGGCGATCGCGCGATCGGTCGCCAGGATCAGCGCGTTTTCGCCATTGCGCCGTGCGATACGCAACACCGGCTGTTTTTTATCCTCCGGCTCGGCGCGCGCGATCGGTTTGGACAGCGCAATGCCAGCCTGCCACGGCGAGCTTTTGGCGAAATGGCCGACGACGACATCGACCTTGCCATCCTCCAGCCAATGCAGCGCATGTTCGCCGTGTCCCGACAGACGCGTCAGCTTTGCGCCATGACTGGCGGCGTAATCGTCGAGCAGCGCCAGCGCCGGAGCGGCGTCGGGCGTCGCCGGCAGGACCACGACCCGCATCTCGTGGGTGCGTGCGATCCGCTCGCTGGTGCCCGAGGCATCGCGCGGCAAGGTGCCGCAACCGGTCAGCGCCAGAACGAGGAAGGACAGGGGCGCGATAAGCAGCTTCATCCACCGCGAACGCTGCCGTGCAGGCTTGGTTGCACTCCGCCGCCCTGTGTTGACGCACCTCTGGGTGGAGCAGTATAGGGGCGGCCCGACCAAGGGCGGCCCGCATGGGGTCGCCTTTTTACTTTTGCCTGAAAGGTGCCTGCCATGTCGATCACGCCGCTGATGCCCGTTTATCCCCGGTGCGGTGTGCGTCCGGTGCGCGGCGAAGGTGCCTATCTGTTCGGCGAGCGCGGCGAGCGATATCTGGATTTCGCCAGCGGCATCGCGGTCAACCTGCTCGGCCATGGCCATCCGCACCTGACCAAGGCGATCCAGGAACAGGCGGCGACGCTGATCCACGTGTCGAACCTGTATGGCAGCCCGCAGGGTGAGGCCTATGCGGCGAGACTGGTCGACAACACCTTTGCCGACACGGTGTTTTTCACCAATTCGGGCGCCGAGGCGGTCGAATGTGCGATCAAGACCGCGCGCGCCTATCATTCGAGCGCCGGCAATGCGGAAAAGCACAATCTGATCACATTCAACAACGCGTTCCACGGCCGGACGCTGGGGACGATCTCGGCGACCAACCAGGAAAAGCTGCGCAAGGGGTTCGATCCGCTGTTGCCCGGTTTCGCCTATGCGCCGTTCGACGATCTCAACGCCGCGCTCGACCTGGTCGACGATAATACAGCGGGTTTCCTGATCGAGCCCGTCCAGGGCGAAGGCGGCATCCGTCCGGCGTCGCAGCCGTTCCTGCAGGGGCTGCGCGACATCTGTAACCAGCGCGATCTGATGCTGGTGTTCGACGAAGTCCAGTGCGGCGTGGCGCGCACCGGTTCGCTCTATGCCTATCAGGAATTCGGCGTCGTTCCCGACATCCTGGCAAGTGCCAAAGGGATCGGCGGCGGTTTCCCGATGGGCGCGTGTCTCGCCACCGAAACCGCGGCACGCGGCATGGTGATCGGCACCCACGGGTCGACCTATGGCGGCAATCCGCTCGCGATGGCGGCGGGGCAGGCGGTGCTCGATGTGGTGCTCGAGGACGGCTTTCTCGATCAGGTCAAGGCGACCGGCGAGCGGCTGCGCGGGGCATTGGAACAGCTGATCCCGAACCACGACCATCTGTTCGAAAGCGTCCGCGGCATGGGGTTGATGCTGGGCCTGAAGCTCACGTCGGATAGCCGCGCCTTTGTGGCGCATCTGCGCGACCATCACGGGCTGCTGACCGTCGCGGCGGGCGAAAATGTTGTACGCGTCCTGCCGCCGCTGAACATCGAACAGAGCCATATCGACGAATTCGTCGAGAAATTGTCGGCGGGCGCGGCGAGCTACACGCCGCCCGAGTCCTGATGCCCAATTTCCTCAACCTGTCGGACGCGGGCGGCGATGCCATCGCCGCGATGATCGCCGACGCGATCGACCGCAAGGCCGCGCGGGCCGGATGGCCGAAGGCGAAGCCCGACGCCGACAAGCCGCTTGCCGACCATGTGCTCGCCATGGTGTTCGAGAAGAATTCGACGCGAACGCGCTGCTCGTTCGACATCGGCGATGCGCCAGCTCGGCGGCGAGACGATGTTCCTGGCGCGGCACGGAAATGCAGCTTGGCCGCGGCGAGACGATCGGCGACACGGCGACGCGTGCTGTCGCGCTATGTCGATGCCATCATGATCCGCACGACGATCATGCCAAGGCCGAGGAACTGGCCGAATACGCCTGCGTCCCGGTCATCAACGGGCTGACCGACCTGTCGCATCCGTGCCAGATCGTCGCCGACCTGCTGACGATCGTCGAGGGCGGCAAGGCCTTGCCGGGGCTCGAACTCGCGTGGCTCGGCGATGGCAATAATGTGCTGGGGTCGCTGATCGAGGCGGCGGGATTGTTCGGATTTCACGTCCGCGCCGGCTGTCCGCAGGGCTATGAGCCCGACGCGTCGTTCGTCGAGGCGGCACGCGCCAAGGGTGTGCGCATCGACATCGTCCGCGACGCGCGCGAAGCGGTGGCTGGCGCCGATCTGGTCGTCACCGATACCTGGGTGTCGATGGGACAGGATCATGCCCACAACAAGGTGGCGGCGATGGCGCCGTTCCAGGTCGATGAGCGGCTGATGGCGGGCGCGAAGAACGACGCGATCTTTTTGCACTGTCTGCCCGCGCACCGCGGCGACGAGGTTGTCGATGCGGTGATCGACGGCCCGCAATCGCGCGTGTGGGACGAGGCGGAAAACCGCGTCCATGCGCAAAAGTCGATCCTGTTATGGGCGCTGGGCAAGCTGTGAGTTCGGCATCGTGAGCGACGAGATCATCGAAACCTGGTTCGACCAGCCGTTGCTGTTCACGATCGCCGCGCGCCATGTGCGCGGTCGTCTGGTGCGGCTGGGGCCGACGCTCAACACGATCTTGAGTGCGCATAGCTATCCGCCGGTTGCCGAAAGACTGCTGGCCGAGGCGCTGGTGCTGACCGTGTTGCTGGGGTCGACGCTGAAGGACGAGAACGGCCAGATGACGTTGCAGGCGCAGACCGGCGGCGGTCCCGTCGAACTGCTCGTTTGCGACTATCGCGGCGGCGAACTGCGCGGTTACCTGAAATTCGATGCCGAGCGATTGGCCGCGGTCGGACCCGATCCGACGCTGTTCGCGCTGTTCGGCGAAGGCTTTCTGGCGATCACCTTCGATCAGGCGACGACGGCCGAGCGCTATCAAGGCATCGTGCCGCTCGAAGGCGCGTCGATCGGCGAGGCTGCCGAACATTATTTCGAACAGTCCGAACAGATTTCGAGCCTGATCAAGCTTGCCGCGCGGCACGATCATGAGGCGGGCTGCGTCGCCGGCGGGTTGTTGTTGCAGCATCTGCCCGAGGGTGAAGTCGGCCGCGACCGGTTGCACGTGCGTCACGACAATCCCGAATGGGACCATGCCCGCACGATTGCCGCGACGTTGAAACCCGAGGAACTGACCGACCCGGCCAACTCGTTGGAAACGCTGGCGTGGCGGCTGTTTCACGAAGACGAAGTGCGGGTCGAGCCGGGAGTGACGGTGTCGCGCGGCTGCCGCTGCAACACCGGTTATTTCGCCGGGGTGCTGGCGCAGTTCCCTGAATCCGAACGGCGCGACATGGCGGATGAAGCGGGCCGGATCGTCGTCGATTGCGCCTTTTGCTCGCGAGTCTTCCCGATCCCGCTCGCCGAAATCTCCACGCCGGACTGACGACGAAGCGAGCAAATTCAGCGCCCAGCGGTTGAAAAATGTGCACGGGATTGCTATCTCCGGTGAAACGGGGTCGCGCTTCCGCCCGCATTGGGCATCCGATGGATAGGTGAAAATGGCGATCTTCTCTTCCTTTTTGCGATGCGTTCTGGCGGCGTCCACGCTGGCCGGCGCGACGGCGGTTCCCGCGCAGGCACCATCGCTGGCGATGCTCGACCGTCTGGAAAAAGGCAGCTGGCAGCTGCGCGAACGCGGCAAGGATGCGGTATTGCAGACGGTGTGCCTGGGCGACGCGCGGCGACTGATCCAGATTCAGCACCCGCGCGCGACCTGCTCGCGCTATATCATCGAGGATACGCCGGGTTCGGTGACCGTGCATTACACCTGCCCCGGCGCGGGTCATGGCCGGACCAGCATCCGCAGCGAAACCAACCGACTGGTCCAGATCGACACCCAAGGCATCGCCGACGGAAAGCCGTTCTCGCAAGCGATCGAGGCGCGCCGCATGGGGCCGTGCTGAAAAGATAAGCGGCGCTAAAGGGTTGTTAACCATCACGCGTTATACGCGAAGGGGTACACACCGATGTGTGTTCTTCTCCCTAACGGCTTTCATGCCGCACTGGGCCGTGTGACAGACGTCGCGCGGCCCATTTCTTTTGGTGCGCCGCAGCAAGCGGCCTCTTGCGCCGCTATCGGAGCAGGCGTATCGGGCGCCGATGCACGATATTGCCGGAAAGACCCTGATCGTCCTGTTGTCGGGCGGACTCGATTCGATGGTGTGCGCGGGGCTGGCGCGTGAGGCCGGTGCGCGCATCGTCGCGCTGACGATCGACTATAACCAGCGCCACCGCGTCGAGCTGGAATCGGCGGCGCGGATCGCGGCGGAGGTCGGCGCGGTCGAGCATATCGTCCTGCCGCTCGACCTGCGCCGGTTCGGCGGTTCGGCGCTGACCGCCGACATCGAGGTGCCGAAGGACGGGGTGGGTAGCGACGTTCCGGTGACCTATGTCCCGGCGCGCAACCTGATCTTTCTGTCGCTGACACTCGGCCTCGCTGAAGCGCGGCAAGCGCAGGACATCGTCATCGGGGTCAACGCGCTCGATTATTCGGGCTACCCCGACTGTCGCCCCGAATTCATCGCCGGGTTCGAAGATCTGGCGCGGCTCGCGACCCGCGACGGCGACCAGGAGTCGATTTTCAGATCCACGCGCCGTTGCAACATATGACGAAGGCCGACATCGCGGCGGAAGCGGCGCGGCTGGGCCATGCCTTCCTGGGCCGGATCCCGCTACGACCCGACGCCCGGCGGGCCTCGCACTGCGGCCTGTGCGACAGCTGCCGCCTGCGGAGCAAGGGGTTCGCCGACGCCGGCTTGACCGACCCGACCCGTTACGCCGTCGCACCCTGATGGCTTACGCGGTCAAAGAAATTTTCCTGACCCTGCAGGGCGAGGGCGCGCAGGCGGGCCGCCGCGCGGTATTTTGCCGTTTCGCGGGGTGCAATTTGTGGACCGGGCGCGAGGTCGATCGTGCCAAGGCGATCTGTAAATTCTGCGACACCGATTTTGTCGGGACCGACGGGACGTCGGGCGGCAAATATCGCGATGCCGCGGCGCTCGCTGGCATGATCGCCGAAAGCTGGGGGCCGGGCAGCGACGACCGCTACGTCGTGCTGACCGGCGGCGAGCCGATGTTGCAGGTTGACGATGCTTTGATCGACGCGCTGCACGGACAAGGCTTCACGATTGCGATCGAGACCAACGGGACGTTCGCGGTGCCGCGCAGCATCGACTGGATTTGTGTCAGCCCCAAGGCGGGGAGCGAGCTGGTCCAACTGAGCGGCGACGAACTGAAGCTGGTCTGGCCGCAGCCGGGCAGCGAGGTCGCACGGCTCGCGGCACTCGATTTCACGCATTTGCTCGTTCAGCCGCTCGACGATCCGCAAGCGGCGGCGAATGTTCAGCATTGCATCGATCTGGTGATGGCCGACCCGCGCTGGCGCCTGTCGCTGCAAACGCACAAGAATTTGGGGCTGCGCTGACGCGCGGCGTCACTCGCCCTTTTTCGCGGGGGCGTCGGCGGTAATCGCCTTTTTCGTGGCAGGCGCCGGGACGGCGTCGGGATTTTCCGCCTCTTCGGTGTCCGCCGCCGTGTCTTCCTTTTCGGCGCTATCCGCTTCGGATTTCGCCGTTTCCTTTTTGGTGCCGTCATCGGGAACGCTGTTGTCGACCGCGGTGCCGTCGACGCTGGCATCGTCAAGGATGATCATCGAATCGCTGACCGACCCAGGCTGCACCTCGACCGCGTCGAGCTTGGTGGTCGATTTGCCCGCCGGGGCGCCGCTGCCACAGGCGGCGAGGATCAGGAGCGGGAGCGAAGCGAGGATATTGCGGGTCATGCGCCGTTCCTAATCGCTCGGCCGAAGCTTGTCGAGAAAGGCGGGCAGCGCCTGCGCGAGTGCCGCATCGACGTCGGCGAAGGATGCGGGCTTGCCCAGCGCGGCGAGGCTGGTCACCGGAAATTCGGCGATGCCGCACGGCACGATGCCGCCGAAATGCGCCAAATCGGGTGCGACATTGAGCGAAAAGCCGTGCAGCGTCACCCAGCGCCGCACCCGCACGCCGATCGCGCCGATCTTGGCCTCGCGGCCATCGTGATCGTCGGTCCAGATGCCGATGCGGCCGTCGGCGCGCCGCGCCGCGACGCCGAGCAGCGCCAGTGCGTCGATCACCCAGCCCTCGAGCGCGGACACATAGGCGCGGACGTCACGCCCGCGCCGCGAGAGATCGAGCTGAACATAGCCGACCCGCTGGCCCGGGCCATGATAGGTATAGCGGCCGCCGCGGCCCGCGTCATAAACCGGAAAGCGCGGGTCGAGCAGTTCGGCGGGGTCGGAACTGGTTCCCGCGGTGTAGAGCGGTGGATGTTCGATCAGGCGCTGCGCTCGCCCGCGTCGTCGGCGTGGATGGCGGCGGCAAGCGCAGTCCATGTCGGCCAGTGCCGCGGCATAGTCGGTCAGGCCGGAGGATATCGTCCATTCGGGAGGCGGAAGGGCGGTCATATCGCGCGCTATCTGGCCCGCCGCGATGCCGCGCGCAAGGGGCGCGCCGTCAAATGCCGACAGGGCTGGACAGGAGCGCCGAAGGTCGTCACGTTCGCGGCACGTGAGGATTTGAAAAATGACGGGGTATCAATGGTAAAATTCGATATGGGCGCGGCGTGGGACGATGCGACGACACTGGTGAAAGCGCATTTGCCGCTCACCGGAATCATCGCGGGAATATTCCTGTTTTTGCCGGGGATGGTGTTAGCCCTGTTGGGACCCCTTCCGCTGACGCCGCCGGCTGGCGCGACCCCCGATCAGCTTATGGGGTTGCTGATGGCCGATATGCGGCAACAACTGCCGTGGTTGCTGGGGGTGGCCCTGGCATCGACATTGGGGTCGGTCGCCATATTACGGCTGTGGCTTGCGCGCGCGGGGACCAGCGTCGGCGAGGCGCTGACCTTTGCCCTGGTGATGATTCCGACGCTGCTTGCGGTGTTTTTGATACAGTCGTTCCTCTTTGGCATCGCGCTGTTGCTGCTGATCGTGCCGGCGATTTACCTGATCGGGCGATTTGCCGCCGTTTACCCGCTGCTCGCCGACCGTAATCTGAAAAATCCGATCGAGGCGTTGCAAGGCAGCTGGCAGTTGACGCGCGGCAATGGCTGGCGCGTCGCTTTGTTCGTGATCCTGTTCATGATCGTGCTGCTCGTCGTTTCGGCGATCGTTGGCGGCGTGACCGGGCTGTTGGGCGCGCGGGGCTCGTTCGGCCATCTGATCGGCAGCGTGATCAGTTCGGCGGTGTCGGCGGGTTTCGGGCTGCTCAACACCGCGGTCATCGCGTCGATCTATCGCCAGTTGATCGTTCGGACGTCGACAGATGTTTTTGCGTGAGGGGCGGGGCAGCCGCTCACTTTGATGGAGAATGCGTGGCGTGATGTTCAACAACAGGGGAAGTGACATGATAAAGATGAGTATCGGGGCGGCTTTTTCCGAAACCTTTGCGTTTCTGAGAACCAATTGGACCCAAATGCTGTTGTGGCTTGGCGGCGCGGTTGTCATCGCGTGCATTCTCGGCTGGCTGTTGCTGCGCAACGCGGCGGGCGCAATGATGATGGCACAGGGCGATCCATCGGCAGCCTTCGGCGCGATCGGATCGTTCATCCTGTTCGGCTTCATCGCGGGGACCGTCGTTTTCGCGGCCAGCCTGCTGATCTGGCGGACGGGCCTGGTCGGCGGCGAACCGGCGTCGGACATCGGTTGGGGACTGGGCGCGGGCGCCGCCTATATGCTGGGGATCATGGTCGTCTATATTGCGACGGTCATCCTGACCTACATCGTCGTGCTCATCCTCGGCTTGCTCGCCTTCGCGGTTTTCGGCGCCAGCGGCCTGTCGCTGGAGAGCTTGGCGACGGGCGGAGCGTCCGCGGGGCTGATCTTTTTCGGCGTGCTGATCTACATCGCGTTCATCGTGTTTTTTCTGTGGCTGTTTGGCCGGTTGTCGGTGGCGGGGCCGCTGATGGCGGTGAATCGATCGGCCAATCCGTTTTCGGCCTTTGCCGAATCGTGGCGGCTGACCGGCGCGTCGCAATGGACGATCGTCGGATTCAATGTTGTGATGACGATTTTGATGCTCGTCTTCCTATTCGTCATCTCGCTGATTCTGGGCGGCGTGACGAGCGCGATCATGACGCCGGACGCCGGGGCCGGCGCGATGATCGGCGGGTTGGTTTTCGCCTTGCTGATCTATGTGCCGATCATCCTGATTTCGGTAGCGATGCCGGCCGGCGTGTATCGTTGCATCAGCGTCAGAACGAGCAGCGACGTCTTCGCCTGAACACGGATTAGAGTGGTGAATGGGCGCCGCCGGCAACGGGGGCGCCCTTTTGCTATCTCAGCTCCACTTCGCCAGCGGCGGCAGGCTCATCAGGATCGCGTCGATATTGCCGCCGGTCTTGAGCCCGAACAGCGTCCCGCGATCATAGACCAGGTTGAATTCGGCGTAGCGACCGCGCCAGATCAGCTGTTCCTCGCGGTCGGCGTCGGTGAAGGGCTGGTTCATCCGGCGGCGCACGATTTGCGGAAAGACATCGAGGAAAGCTTCGCCGACCGCCTGGGTCAGCTGAAAGTTGCGGTCGAACTCGGCATCGTCGCCGCATTCGAGATGATCGTAGAAAATGCCGCCGACACCGCGGTGGACGCCGCGGTGCGGAATATAGAAATAATCCTCGGCCCATTTGGCATAGCGTTCATAGACGTCGGGACCAAAAGGCGTGCAGGCGGCGCGCAGCCGGGCGTGAAAGGCGTCGGTATCCGCCTGATAGGGAATCGGCGGATTGAGGTCGGCGCCGCCGCCGAACCAACGCTTTGTCGTGACCAGAAATCGCATATTCATATGCACCGCGGGAACATGCGGGTTCGCCATATGCGCGACCAGGCTGATTCCGGTCGCGAAAAAGCTGGGATCGTCGCCGGCGCCGTGGATCGATGCCGCGAAGTCGGGGGCGAATTGCCCGCCGACGGTCGAGACATTGACGCCGACCTTTTCGAACACCCGGCCGGTCATCACGCCGCGCACCCCGCCGCCGCCTTCGCCGGCCGCCAACCCGTCGGCTTCGCGGTCCCACGGTGTGTAGGCAAAGCGCGCGTCGCTTCCCGCCTCAGCCTCGATGCTCTCGAATTCGGCGCAGATCTCGGTCGCGCAGCGATTCGAACCAGGTGCGCGCCGCCTGTTGCTGCGGGTCGAGCGAGATCATGCCGGAAAGCCTTTCGTTTGCCTGAGAGCCTCGGCGAGCGCGATGCCAGCGGCGACCGCGACATTCAAGGAGCGAAAGCCGGCCTGCATCGGAATTGCCACCCGCGCCGTGGCGGCGTCGTGGACATAGGTCGGTACCCCGGAAGACTCGGCGCCGAGCAGCAGCACGTCGCCCGGCTGAAAGGCAAAGGCGGGCAGGGGCGTCGCCCCCGCCGTCGTCAACAGCACCAGCCGCTGGCCGGCCTCGGCGCTCCATGCGTGGAAGCCGGTCCAATCGGCATGGCGGCGCACATTGGCCCTGACCGCATAATCCATTCCTGCCCGTTTCAGCGCGCCGTCGGAAAAGGGGAAGCCGCAGGGTTCGATAATATGCGCCGCCACGCCAAAGCAGGCGGCGGTGCGCAGGGTCGTGCCGACATTGCCGGCGATATCCGGCTGAAACAGGGCGATTTCCATGCGATTGCCATAGCCGCGGCGAGCACCGGAATCGAGGGGCTTCGCCGTATCGTCGCGGCCCGCCGCAAGATGGGGAAATTGCCTGTTGGCAAGCCTGGGATGTGCGGCTATCAGGCCCGCAATTCCCGGAGGGGCCGCCGGGGCGCGCGATTTCGTGCGTGCGCAAACAGGGCGGCCTGCCTTTCCGGGAACTTTGTCAGTTCACCCATGCAAGGGCAGTCGAATGGCCAGTGAATCCGAACTCAACGCCGGCATCGAAGATGGCGTGCGCCGCCGCGATTTCATCAATATTGCGGCCGTGAGTTTTGCCGGGGTCGGCGCGGTGGCGGTGGTCCTGCCGCTGGTCAATCAGATGAACCCGTCGGCCGACGTTCTGGCGCTGTCGACGACCGAGATCGATATTTCGGCGATCCAGCCCGGTCAGGCGATCAAGACCAGCTGGCGCAAGCAACCGGTGTTCGTCCGCAATCTGGTCGCCAAGGAAATTTCCGAAGCCAAGGCGGTGCCGCTGTCCGATCTGCGCGATCCGCAGACGATCGACGATCGCGCCAAGAAGCCGCAATGGCTAGTGATGATGGGCGTCTGCACCCATCTGGGCTGCGTGCCGCTCGGCGCGGCGGAAGGCGAGAACAAGGGCGATTTCGGCGGTTATTTCTGTCCGTGTCACGGTTCGCATTACGACACCGCGGCGCGTATCCGTAAAGGCCCGGCGCCCAAGAATCTGGTGGTGCCGCCCTATGAATTCACCAGCGACACCGTCGTGACGATCGGCTGAGGAGCGAGATAAGATGAGCTTTCCCTGGGCCAAAGAATATCAGCCAAAGTTCCCGCTGACACAGTGGTTGGACGAAAAGCTGCCGATGCCGCGCCTCGTGTACAACGCGATCGGCGCCGGCTATCCGGTGCCGCGCAACCTCAACTATTTCTGGAACTTCGGCGTCCTCGCGGGTGCGGCGCTGATGATCCAGATCATCACCGGTATCGTGCTGGCGATGCATTATGCCGCCAATGCGGGGGTCGCGTTCAACTCGGTCGAGCATATCATGCGCGACGTGAATGCCGGCTGGTTCATCCGCTACGCGCATATGAACGGCGCGAGCATGTTCTTCATCGTCGTCTATCTGCACATCTTCCGCGGCCTGTATTACGGCTCCTACAAGGCGCCGCGCGAAATGGTGTGGTTGCTCGGCGTCGTGATCTTCCTGCTGATGATGGCGACCGCCTTCATGGGCTATGTCCTTCCTTGGGGCCAGATGAGCTTTTGGGGCGCGCAGGTGATCACCGGCTTCTTCTCGGCGATCCCGCTGGTCGGCGAACCGGTTCGCGAATGGCTGCTCGGCGGCGTCGACGCCGACAATCCGACGCTCAACCGCTTCTTCTCGCTGCACTATCTGTTGCCGTTCGTGATCGCGGGGGTCATCATCCTGCACATCTGGGCGCTGCATATCCCGGGGTCGAGCAATCCGACCGGTATCGAGGTGAAGGACGAGCAGGACACCGTCCCGTTCCATCCCTATTACACCGCGAAAGACGGCTTCGGACTGGGCGTTTTCCTGCTGGTGTTCGTCGCGCTGACCTTCTTCAGCCCGAACATGCTGGGGCATGCCGATAACTATATTCCGGCGAACTCGCTGTCGACGCCGGCGCATATCGTTCCCGAATGGTATTTCCTGCCCTTCTATGCGATCCTGAAAGCGTTCACGTTCAACTTCCTGTGGATCGATGCGAAGCTGTGGGGCGTCATCGCGATGTTCGCCTCGATCGCGCTGCTGTTCTTCCTGCCCTGGCTGGACAGCTCGCCGGTCAAGTCGTCGACCTATCGCCCGATCTATCGCTGGTTCTTCGTTGTCCTCGTTCTCGACGTGCTCCTGCTCGGCTGGTGCGGCATGCAGCCTGCCGAACAGCCGTGGGTGATCCTGAGCCAGCTCGGTGCGATCTATTATTTCGCCCACTTCCTGGTGATCCTGCCGATCGTGTCGCGGATCGAACGTCCGCTGCCGATGCCGAATTCGATCACCGAAGCGGTTCTCGCTAAACATGCCACCGACGCGCCGTCGGCTTCGGCAACGGCCTGAGCGCCGGACTTTAATAGGAGCTGATACAGCCATGGTTCGTCCGCTCGGTTTTCTCGTCGGCCTCGGCTTCATTGCCGCGCTGGTGCTTGCGATTTTCACGACGCCGCTCAGCAATGAAGAGAATGTCGCCCACAGTTTTTACAAACATCCGCGGCATCTGAAGCTGGCGAGTGACGGCATCGTGCTGCCGCACTGGGACAAGGCGCAGTTGCAGCGCGGGATGCAGGTGTACAAGGAAGTCTGCTCGGCGTGTCACAGCCTGCACCTCGTCGCCTTCCGCGACATTGCCGACCTCGGCTACAGCGAAGGCCAGGTGAAGAGCTTTGCCAAAAGCTATGACAATATCCCGTCGATCAACCCGGATACGGGTGAATCGGCGACGCGGACCGGCCTGCCGTCGGATTATTTCCCGTCGCCCTATCCGAACGAAGTCGCCGCGCGCGCCGCGAACAACAATGCGCTGCCGCCAGACCTGTCGCTCATCACCAAGGCGCGTGAAGGCGGCAAGGATTATATCTATTCGCTGCTGACCGGGTTCCAGAACCCGCCGAAGAACCTGCCCGCCGAACTGAAGCCGGGCACCGGCTGCACTACAACCCCTATTTCGCGAACCTCAACCTCGCGATGGCGCCGCCGCTCAACAAGGGTCAGGTCACCTATGCCGACGGCACCGACGCCTCGGTCGACCAGATGGCCAAGGACGTCACCGCGTTCCTCGTCTGGACCGCCGAACCGCGGCTGATCAAGCGGGTGCAGGTCGGCTATGCCGTGTTCTTCTTCCTGCTGATCTTTACCGTTCTGACCTATCTGTCGTACCGGAACATCTGGGCCGACAAGAAGCATTGAGGACATAAGGGAGGGCGACCACGAAGATGATCGCCCTCCCGCCTCAGCCGGACCTCGACCTTGCGTCGCTCGTCCGCACCATCCCGGACTTTCCCAAGCCCGGCATCCAGTTTCGCGACATCACGACGCTGATCGGCGACGCCGCCGGCTTTGCCGAAAGCGTCCGCCGGCTGAGCGCGCTTGCTGCCGTCCACCGCCCCGACTTCATCGTCGCGGTCGAGGCGCGGGGTTTTCTGTTCGGCGCCGCGATGGCGACCGCGATGGGGCTGGGCCTTGTTCCGGTCCGCAAGGCGGGCAAGCTGCCCGGCGTGACGATCGGCGTCGATTATGAACTCGAATATGGCGTCGACCGGCTCGAATTGCACGAAGGCGCGTTTTTGCCCGGCCACCGCGTCGTGCTGGTCGACGACCTGCTCGCGACCGGCGGGACGATCCTGGCGACCGCGGCGCTGATGCGCAATGTCGGGGCAGAGGTGGCGGCGGCGCTGTTCGTCATCGAGCTGCCCGATCTGGGCGGATCGCAGCGGCTGGCGGCAGCCGGTTTGCGGTGCGAGACGTTGATCGCCTTCGACGGCGATTAGCGCGGTCAGGCGGCGATATCGGCCGCTACGGTATCGGCTTCGACGCAGAACAGCGCGCGCGCCTTGCCACCCGCCTTGGCCCGATACAGCGCGGCGTCGGCGCAGGCGAGCAGCCGCTCCAGTTCGATGCCCAGTTTCGGCGCCGTCGCAATCCCCACGCTGACCGATATCGACATCGATATGTCGTCCACGACATAGGGTTTGCTGATTTCCCGGATGATCCGGCGCGCGAGCAACTCGGCCTCGCTTTCGTCCTGCACCCCGACTTGCAGGACGACAAATTCGTCGCCGCCCAGCCGCGAGACGACATCGTCGCTGCGCACCATCGTTTCGAGCCGGCGCGCGACCTGTTCGAGCAAGGCGTCGCCCGACGGGTGGCCATAACCATCGTTGATCGCCTTGAAACCGTCGAGATCGAGATAATGCAGCGCGACCTGATGGTTCGCGCGCACCGCAGTAGCGGCGTGCAGTTGGAAGTGTTCGCGCAGTAACAGCCGGTTTGACAGCCCGGTCAGTGCGTCGGTGCGCGCCAGCTTGGTCATATCGTGCCGCGCGGTGTGGTGCTGGACGGCCGAGCGATACAGATGGGCGACCGTTTGCAGGCTGAGCGCGGTGATCATCGCAACGATCAGCGCTTCGATCAGGAACAGTTCCGCATGCAGCGGCGTCGGATGGGGTTCGAGCGCGTGCAGCGCCAAAGCGGCGACCGTCGGCACCGTCGCGAGCAACAGGCTGATCACGCAGATATGTGGTCGGACGGAGGTTCGCGAGACGATGCCGGCGCCAAAGCTGAACACCAGGCTGACGGTGATCAGATGCAAAAGCGGATAATGGGCGGATATGGCAACGACGTTGAGCAGCGCCAGAAGGATCGCCGACGCGTAATTGCCGATCGCGTAGCGGCGCTCCCAGCGTTGGAGTGTCTCGAAATCACCTGCCGGGCCCGCGCGGACATAGGCGCTGAGCGTGGCCAGTCGCAATATGGTCGTGACGAGGCCGAGGGCGGCGAGCAGCAAAAGAAAACCGCTGTCGAGTTCGCGCCCAACCAGGGCGCATATCCCGACGAACACGATCCCGAGTCCGGCTATCGGCAGCCGCATGCTGAACAGCATATCGACGAAGTCGCGATATACGGGCAGGGGAAGAGCCGCCGGGCTTGGAAAAATTCGCAAGCGTGAACGAGGCTCGACCGGGGTGGGGGAATCCGATCGTCTCATGCGACCATCATGCGCCAACAATGTTAACGGGGGTAAGAGAAAGTTGCGGCCCGTCCGGCGCGAACAACGCATTGCCGCTACAAAGAAAAAGCCCGCGCCGTGAAGCGCGGGCCATCTCTACCTGTAGCGAACGGCTGGCCTTTAGAACGGCACCCAATTCTGTTTCTTGCGGAACTTCATATAGCCGACATTGGCGCCCAGCCGCGCGCCGACGCCGACGCGGATCGGGATCAGCACGACGTCGCCGCGGCGCAGGTAGCTGGCGTGGAAGCCGCCGACCAGATAGGCAGCGCCTTCGCCCGCCGGGAAGCGTTTATACAGGTCCTCGCTGTCGAACAGATTATAGACGAGGACGAAGGTGTTGCCGGCATTGGCGCCCGCGTCGAAGCCGACGGACGGGCCGGTCCAGTAAGCGGGCAACTCACCCTCGATCTTGTGGTGCAGCGTGCCCGACCCGTAGCGCACGCCCAGCACCAACGCGCCGCCGGCTTCACGGCCGACGATATAGGCGTTGGGTTCGCCCTGTTTTTTCAAAATGTCTTCGATCAGCCCGGCCAGACCCTGCGCGCCTTTGCCGAACACACCTTCGGCGGCGCCGATCAGGTCATCCTGCTTGTAGGTCGCGGTGTCTTCGGTGATGACCGCGTCCGTCGCCATATTGCCGGAGGTCGTGGTGCCATCGACCGGCGCCTCGCCCGTCGTCTGGTTGCCGGTAGCAAGGTCGCTGTCATAGTTGATGACTTCATTATCAGTGGGTTCGCTCGACACCGGCGGTGGCGGCGCCGGATTGTCGAGATCGGGATCGATCGCGGTGTTCGGATCGACTTCGCGCATCTGTGCCGCCGCGGGCAGCAGCGACGGCGCGAGGCCAAGCGCGGCGCATGCGGCCAAGGCAAGGCTGGTGAACGTCTTTCGCATATCTGACCCCCAAAATTCGAACGGCGCGTGCGCACCGAAACCGGTGTTAATCATGACTCGCTTTGGGCTGGGTGGCAATGAACCGGCGATGACCCGAGTCGAATTTGCGCCAGACCGAATCGATTGCGCGGCAAGATGGCGGATCGCGGCGAGATTTGGGGCAATCTTTGGCGTTGCGGGGCGCGAAGTGCATGGCTATAGCGACCCGCTCTAGGCCAACTGTCGTTAGCGCGGCAGGCCATGCGGAGACGTGGGTGAGTGGCTGAAACCAACGGTTTGCTAAACCGTCGTGCTGTGAATGCGGCACCGAGGGTTCGAATCCCTCCGTCTCCGCCACCTTTTCTGCATCGTCGAACCCGCCCTACAGGGGCTCCGTGGCCTGTTGTCTGAGCGGTGCGTGCAGACACCGTCCGACATCACCGGACAGTCGCAATAATTATTGTAATTGCGAATCGTTCTCGATAATGCCGCTGCATCATTCCTTTTCAGAATCCCTCCATGCACCCACCCCATCCCCCGCGCCCGGCGCTCCGGAAGAGCCGGAAAGCCTTTTGGCTGAAACAGCTGCACATGTGGCACTGGATGAGTTCGGCCGTCTGCCTGATCGGGCTGCTGCTGTTCGCGATCACCGGGTTCACGCTGAACCATGCCGCCGACATCGAGGGATCGCCGGTCGTCACCGAGAAATCGGCGCAACTGCCGCCGGCGTTGCTGGCCCGGCTGAGCGTCGCCGGTCCGGAGGGCGGCAAGGGGCCGCTTCCAGAGCCGGTCGCCGACTGGGTCGAAAAGACCTTTCCCGTCAAAGCCGGCGGTGAGGCGGAGTGGTCGGAGGGCGAAGTCTATCTGCCGGCGCCGCGCCCCGGCGGCGACGCATGGGTCGCGATCGACCGGACGACCGGCGCGGTGACCAGCGAAGTCACCAGCCGCGGTTGGATCTCCTACCTCAATGACCTTCACAAGGGCCGCAATTCGGGCGGCGAGTGGAGCCTGTTCATCGACATTTTTTCGTTCGCCTGCCTGGTGTTCGCGATCACCGGGCTGTTCCTGCTCCAGCTTCATTCGGCGAAGCGCAAAAGCACCTGGCCGCTCGTCGGCCTGGGGCTGGCGATTCCCGCCGCGATCGCTGTCGTCTTCATCCATTAGGGAGTTTCACTATGCAGCTTTCCACCCGCGTGCTTGCCCTGGGCTCGACCGTCGGCCTTGGCGCCGCGTTTGCCGCGCCCGCGCTCGCCGCCGATCCGGGCGTGATGGATGTGACGATCAATATTCCGCGGCTGACCGTCGCCGAATATCGCAAGCCCTATGTCGCGATCTGGGTCGAAAAGGCGGGCGCGAGCGCCAAGACGGTCGCGGTGTGGTACGACCATGACATGAAGGCGAACGAGGGCAACAAATGGCTCCGCGATGTGCGCCAGTGGTGGCGCGTGTCGGGCCGGTCGCTGAAGATGCCCGCCAATGGCATCACCGGCGCCACGAGGGCGCCGGGTGCGCAGAAGATATCCTTTACCCGTGCGCAACTCGGCGCGGCGGCACCCGGACAATATGTGCTGGTGATCGAAGCGGCGCGCGAAGTCGGCGGCCGCGAACTGCTGCGCATCCCGTTCACTTGGCCGGCGAAGGCCGGGGCGGGCGGGCGCGCCGCGGGCAAGACCGAATTGGGCGCCGTCTCGGTCGCCTTCCGCTGAGCTTGAAAAAGGACAGAATGATGAAAAAGCGAATTTGGGGTTTCGCCGCGACCGCCGCGCTGGCGGCGCTGATCGCCGTTCCGGCCAGCGCGCACCGCCAGTGGATGATGCCGTCGTCGACGGTGCTGTCGGGTGACGATGTGTGGGTGACGGTCGATGCGGCGGTGTCGAACGACCTGTTCTATTTCGAGCATCAGCCGCTGCGGCGACGCGGTGAAGGCATGGGCGCCCGATGGCAGCGAAGCGACGATCGAGAACAAGGCGACGGGGCGCTATCGCAGCACGTTCGACGTCCATCTGACGCAGAAAGGCACATGGCGGATCGCGTCGGTCGCCGACATGCTGATGGGCAGCTATGACCTGGCCGGCAAGACCGAGCGCCTGCCGCGCGGGACGACCGCCGCCAACCTCGCCGAACGCATTCCCGCCGGCGCGACCAATGTCCAGACCGCCGAGGCGAACAACCGCAACGAGATTTTCGTGACCGTCGGCGAACCGACGACGACGTTGTTCAAGCCGACGGGGAAGGGCATCGAGCTGGCGCCGGTCACGCATCCCAACGACCTGATTGCGGGCGAGGCGGCGACGTTCCAGTTTCTGCTCGACGGCAAGCCGGGCGCGAACCTGCCGGTCACCGTCATTCCCGGCGGCATCCGGTATCGCAACGACCTTGGCGAAATGACGCTGAAGACCGATGCCGAGGGCAAGGTCGAAGTGACCTGGCCCGAAGCCGGTATGTATTGGCTGAACGTCACGACCCCACAGGTCGAACGTGAGGAAGGCGAGGGCACGCCGCCGCCGATCGCGCGCCGTGCCAGCTATGTCACCACGCTCGAGGTGCTGGCACCCTGAGCGATCGCATCCTGATCCCCCGGGCGCTGACGCCCGCCGCGTTTGCGGCGCGCGACCCGGGGGCGCAGATATTGTCCTTTGCTGGCGAAACGATGGGGACCAGCTGGTCATTGCAAGCGGTCGGTGCGCCGCCGTCGGTCGCCGTCGGAGTGCAGGCGGCGCTCGACCTTGTCGTCGCGCAGATGAGCCAGTGGGAGCCCGATTCCGATCTGTCGCGGTTCAATCGGGGCGAGGCGGGCGTGTGGCGCGAGCTGCCGTCGGAGTTCGTCCATGTCGTCGATGCCGCGCTGAGGATCGCGAGCGCGAGCGACGGCGCGTTCGACCCGTGTCTTGGCGCGTTGACAGATCGGTGGGGATTTGGCCCCACCGGACCTGTCGATCGCGTGCCTCGTGCCGCCGCGGACGACGCCGAACGCCGCATTGAATTCGATCCCGATACCCGCCGTATCCAGCCTCAGTCGCCGGCGCGGTGCTCGACCTTTCGGGCATCGCCAAAGGCTTTGGCGTCGATCTGGCGGCCGAATGGCTGCTCGCCAGCGGCGCGCGGCATTTCCTGCTGGAAGTGGGCGGCGAGCTCCGCGGCGAGGGATCCGTCCCGATGGCCAGCCGTGGTGGGTCGATATCGAGATGCCGCCGTTGTCTTCGGCGGCGCCCTATCGCATCGCGCTCCACGATTTGTCGGTCGCGACATCGGGCAATTATCGCCGTGGGTTTACGGTCGATGGCCAGCGCTATTCGCACAGCTTCGATCCGCGCACCGGTCGGCCGATCGTCAATGGCGTGTCGTCGGTCACCGTGCTGCATCGCAGCTGCATGATGGCCGATGGATGGGCGACGGCGCTGACGGTGCTGGGGCCGGACGCGGCGATTGCGCTGGCGGACGATCAGAAGCTGGCGGCGTGCGTGATCGCGGGCGACCGCGAATATATCTCACGCGCGTGGCGCGATATGCTGGCTTAGCTGTCGGCCCAGCGGCGGAGCAGGTTGTGATAGACGCCGGTCAGGCGGACGACCGTCGGGTCGCCCTGACCGACCGCTGCGGCGGCGCCCTGTGCCCCCATATCGAGGTCGAAGAGCAGGTTGCGCTGTCCCTGATCGCGGACCATCGACTGGATCCAGAAAAAGCTCGCGACGCGGGTGCCCGTGGTCACCGGTTCGACGCGGTGGACCGTCGTGGCGGGATAAAGGACCATATGACCGGCGGGCAATTTGATCCCAGGCGTTTCGGAAAAACCCTCGACGACCAATCCGCCACCTTCATAGCTGCCCGGATCGGTCAGGAAGAGTGTCGCCGACAGGTCGCTGCGCATCCGGAAATCGCTGCCGCGGCGCAGGCGGATCGCATTGTCGATATGGTCGCCAAGCATCGCGCACGCCGGCATAGCGAGTTGAAATAGGCGCGATAGATTTGAGCGGCAGCGCCGCGGCGATGAACAGCGGGCTGCGGCCCAGCGCGTCGAGCACGAGGCGGCCTGCTTCGCCTGCCGCTTCGCCGAATTCCGGCAGTTGCTGGTTGCGCTTGGCGAGCGCGGCCTGCGGACCCGATGTCTCGTTGCCGTCGATCCAGTCGGCGGCGTCGAGGATCGACCGGAGTTTCTGGACGCCTGCCGCGTCGAGCACGTCGGGAATGATGCGGATCATTGGCCGCTTCTAGGCTGAAAAGGGCGGGAACGGCAATCGCCGCGCCCGCCCGATCGATCAGAAATTATAGAACAGGCTGAACACCGCCGATCGCGCGTCGCCAGGGGTCGCCCAGCCGCCGGTGACGGCGCCGCCGCCGACCACGCCGGTGCCCGACACCGTCGCGGCGCCGACATTGTTGCGCACGCCGGTGTAATATTCTTCATTCGTCAGGTTGCTGACGTTGAGCTGCGCGACCAGGCCGTTCTTGAAGTCATACGACACGAAGGCGCGGTGGATCAGATAATCGTCGACCATGAACTGGGTGCGCTGTGCCAGATTGCGCTGGTTGGTCGCAAACTTGCCCTGATAGGTCAGGCCGTAACCGATTTGCAGGCCGAACGGGAAGGCATAGGTGGTGAACAGGCTGCCCGAATGTTTCGGGGTCTGGATCAGCTGGTCGCCGCGCTGCGGGTCGGGAATAGCGGCATTGTTGAGGCAGCCCGCGGCGCCCGGGGTGGTCAGGCAGAAATCCGAAACGCTCTGGCGGACTTCGCTGTCGAGATAGGTATAGTTGGCAAAGATCGCCCATTCGGGGGTGACGTTGCCGGTGACGCCAAGCGCGACGCCATCGACACGCGATTCGCCGTCGAGAACCTGGAGCGAATTGGGCTGCGCCGGATCGTTCGACGGGGTGCGGAAATTGGTGCGTTCATTGCGGAACAGCGCGGCGGTCAGCAGCAGCTTGTCGTTGGCCAGCGATGCCTTGGCGCCGATTTCGAAGGTGCGGGCTTTTTCCGGCGCGACTGCGCAGGGATCGGCGGCGGTCGGTGTCGCGGGAGGCCGCAACCCGCGCGGACCGTCGCCGACGTCGGGGTCTTGGCATTGCCATAGGCCGCGTATAGGCTGATGTCCTCGGCGGGATGGAACACCGCGCCGACGCGATAGGAAAACAGGCTTTCGTCGCTGACCTGGTCGGCACCGCGAACATAGACTGCGCCAGTGGCCGGCGTCGTCACCGTATCGGCGCGAAACACCGTCCGCACATTTTCATAGCGCACCCCGGCGTTCAGTTCGAACATCGGCGAGATTTCGAGGGTGTCGAAGGCATAGATGGCCAGGTTGCGGGTGTCGCCATAGCTGTTGCCGGTGCGGACATAATTGACCGGCCCGGTGTAGACGGTGTTCGGGTTCGACAGGCTGATCGGCGGCTGGGCAGGGTTGGGGAGCGCGCCGCCGGCGTTACGCAGCAATTGCGCGTTCTCGATCGAATAATCTTCCTGCGTCGCCGATGCGCCGATGACGAGGGTGTTGAAAAAGCCGCCCTTTTCGCCGCTGATGACGGTGAGGTCGGTCTGGTTGTGGAGCAAGTCATTGACCTGATCGCGAACGAGGCCGCGCGGGCCAGCAGGGTAGTAGAAGCCCGGGGTGTTCTGGCCGGCGGGACAGGCAAGGCCGACGGTCGAATTGGGGCCCGCACCGATCGGCTGAAGCCCGTTTGCCAGGCAGAAGACGCCTTGGGGCGCACTCGTCTGGCTGTACTGGCCGACGCGCTGCCAACGGGTGAGGTTGCGGATCGACACCGTGTCGCTGAACGCATGGCGGAAGGTCGCGGTCAGGCGGTCGACCTTGGTCTTTTGCTCGTCGAGATTGACGATACCGAAATAATCGCTGTCGTCGACGCCCGCCAGCGGGCCGTTGTTGACGGTGCTGAGGAAAAAGGGAACGCCGTAGATCGGCGTGTTGTCGTCGTCCTGGTGAATATAGGCCAGCGTCAGGCTGGTGTCGCTGTCGACGCCGATGGTGATCGACGGCGCGACGCCCCAACGTTTGAAGTTTTCGACATCGCGGCCGGGGACGTCATTCTCGTGATACATCGCATTGATGCGCACCGCGATCAAATCGCTGACGCGCCAGTTGCTGTCGGCCGAGGCGCGGTAATATTGATCGGTGCCGACGGCAGCCTGCACCGTGGTGGCGTCGCGCGCGAACGGGATTTTGCTGACCAGGTTGATCGTCCCGCCGACGCTGCCCGACCCGTTGAACACCGAGTTCGCGCCGTTGTATACTTCGATCTGTTGCAGGTTGAACGGGTCGGTGCGGCTATATTGCGCGCTGTCGCGCACACCGTCGACGGTCAGGTCGTTGTTGGCCGAATAGCCGCGCAGGTTGATCGAGTCGCCATAGCCCGCGCCGCCTTCGCCGGCGCCGAATGTGATGCCGGAATCGTCGCGAGGGCATCGCGCAGCGTCAGCAAATTCTGCTGGCGCAGCTGTTCTTGCGAAACAACGGTGACCGTCTGCGGCGTATCGACGACCGGAGCGGTCGATTTGGGCGATTCCACCTCGGTTGCGAGCGAGCCGCTGACGACGATGTCGCTGCGGTTGCCGGGAGCGTCCTGAGCGTCAGTGGCGTCGGCGGCAAAGGCCGGGGCGCTGATCAGGCTGCCGACGCAGGAGAGTGCGAGGAACGAGGCGGATGTCGATGGCTTCACGGAAAACCCCCTATTATTTGATTGCTTGGGGCGCCCGCTATTGAGAGTCGATTGCAAAGTCAACGTCTATTGAGAATTATTCGCATCTTAGTCGCAAACCGTCGCGAATATCGACGGGATAGATCTTTGTCAGGCGGAGTCAGCGTCGCCGTTCCAGCCACCAGTTTTGCCGCCAGCCATAGATGCTGGCGACGGCATCGCCCGCGGCGTTGGTCGCCGGCTTGAAGCGAAAGCGCTCCTCGATCAGCTGGCACGTCGTCGCATCGAGCGCGGCGTCGCCGCTCGATCGGGTCACCTGGCATGCCGTGACGCGCCCCGTCGGCTGGATCGTGAAGCGAACCTCGACCTCGCCGCCCGTTCTGGCCCGACTGGCCGACGCGGGATAATCGCGGTCGCGGATCGCGCCGCTTCGCCATGCCGCTTTGGTGCCACCGCCGGGGCCGCTTCCCGTACCGCCCGCGCCCGTACCGGGGCCGCGCCACCGGCGCCCGACTGGCCACCGATGGCGAGGGCAACCTGGTGATCACCCGCGCCGGGCTGCGGCGCGGCGGCGATTGGCGGCACGGCGGGCGGTAGTTTGGCTTTGGGAGCGGCGACCGGCGCCGCTTTGGCGTGTTTGTTGGCGGCCGAAGCCTTGCCGCTGGCTTTCTCACTCAGCGCGGCTTTTGGCGCTTCCGGCTCGGGCGGCGGCGGCTCGGGCAGGGCGATTGCGCGGATCGCCTCGCTGGCGGTGCGGATGACGTGGAGGTCGAGGCCGCTGGCCAGGCCCAATCCCACCGCGATGACGGCGAGGACCACACCGCCGCCCGATGCGATTCGTTGACGGCTGGTAATCTGCCCCGTGTAGGCCATTCGTCTGCCTTGCTATCGCGCGGCGTCCAGCGCCCATAGCAACGCGTTTAGAGGAAATCGTCTAACGTGGACATGAACCGGTCGAACTGGTCGTGATGGAGCCAGTGGCCGGCGTTTTCGAACTCGATGACCTTCGCGGTGTTGAAAGCGGCGATCCGGCCGTCGCGTTCGGGGTTCGACGCCCAGCTGTTCGCGCCATAGAGCAGAAGGGTGGGGCAGGTGATCGCGCCCCATAGCTGCCGCAAATCCTCGCGCGGCATATCGAATATGGCCCAGATGTTGAGGTAATTGTCGAACTTCCAGCTCCAGGTGCCGTCCTCGTTCCGGCTGATCCCGTGGATCGGTCAGGTGCCGCGCCTGTGCTTCGGTCAAATAGCTGTTTTCCGCCCATCATCCGTGCCAGCGCGTCGTCGACGGCTGGCAGCGGCGCGGCGTCCGGCCGGCCGCCTGACGTTTGTCGTCGATCCATTTGCGGAAGCGCGTCGCATAGGGCGTCTCGGCGCGCTCGGCGAGAACCTTGGGCGACGGACCGAGGCCCTCGATCGCCACCAGCTTGCGGACCGTGTCGGGGAACAGCCCGGTATAACGCAGCGCGATATTGCCGCCCATCGAATGCGCGACGATGCTGATCGGCCCCAGGTCGAGTTGATGGATCAACTGCGCGAGGTCGTAGACAAAGCCGTCCATCGCGTAATTGCCGTCGGGCGACCAGGCGCTGTCGCCATGCCCGCGCAGGTCGGGCGCGATGATATGATAGCGGTCGCGCAGCTTTTCGGCGACCCAGTCCCAATTGCGGCAATGGTCGCGGCCGCCGTGGACGAGCAGCAGCGGCGGCGCGCCGCGATTGCCCCAATCGACATAGTGCAGCTTCAGCCGCTGCGAGATGAAGGCGTTCGAGGTGGGGCCGGCACTTGCCATCGGTTCGTCCTTGTTGTCTGTTCCAGTTTCAAAAGGCGACTGGTTCCGATCCGTCAACCCCGCATTATGCACAATGGTGGCGGATACGATGGGCGCCGATAGACCAAGCAAGGGAGATGAGCATCATGACCACATTCCGCGATAATCTGTTGGCCGGCAAGACGGCGTTCGTCGCCGGCGGGACGAGCGGCATCAATCTGGGCATCGCCAAACGCTTTGCTGCGCTCGGCGCGAAGGTCGCGGTTGCGGGCCGCGACCCGGATAAAGTCGGCATCGCGCGGCGGAGGAGATCGGCGCTGGCGCGATCGGCCTGTCCGCGGATGTTCGCGATTATGCAGCGATCCGCGGCGCGATGGAGCAGGTCGCCGAGAAGTTTGGCCCGATGGACATCGTGATCTCGGGTGCGGCGGGCAATTTTCTGGCCCCCGCGCTCGGCATGTCGGCCAACGCCTTTCGCACCGTCGTCGACATCGACCTCAACGGCACTTTCAACGTCTTCCGCGGCTCTCACGACCTGCTGAACCGTCCCGGTGCGTCGCTGATCGCGATTACGGCGGGGCAGGCGGTCAACGCATCGGCGCTGCAGGTTCACGCCTGCGCCGCGAAAGCCGGGATCAACCAGCTGATTCGCGTGCTTGCGCTCGAATGGGGTCCCGAGGTGCGGGTGAACGGCATTTCCCCCGGCCCGATCGCCGGAACCGAAGGCATGGCGCGACTGGCCCCCGACGCGGCAACGCGCCAGTCGCATTTCGACCGGATCGCGATGAAGCGCTGGGGCGAAATTGAAGAGGTCGCCGAATCGGCGGTGTTCCTCTGCTCACCGGCGGCGGGCTATATCACCGGCACGATCCTCGATTGCGACGGCGGCAGCCAGGTCGGCGACGCGTCGCGCGGCGACGTTGCACGCGGGATGGCTTGAGTCCGACCTGCGTGCGTTGCGCCCTGCGAAGGCAGGGGCCCATCTCCTGCCATCGCTGAATCCAACAGGCGGTCGGGCAGCGCGATAGGGTCGGAGATGGGCCCCTGCCTTCGCAGGGGAACGAGCAACGCAAAAGGCAGCGCGACGCCTGAAAGCAAAAACGCCGCCAACCCTTGCGGATGGCGGCGTTTTGTATGGTGGGCGTGGCAAGGATTGAACTTGCGACCCCTGCGATGTCAACACAGTGCTCTACCACTGAGCTACACGCCCATCCCTTGGGGTGACGCGCCCCTAATATCCCCCGGCGCGCTTGGCAAGCCTTTCGCGCGCGGCAGCGTCGTTATTGTTGGTTGGACCGGTCGGCGCGCCCGAACAGATTGTCGACTTCGCGCACCAGATCCTTGAGGTGGAACGGTTTCGACAGCAATTTGGCCTGCGGCACATTTTCCTCGGCGCGCAGCGACACCGCGGCAAAGCCGGTGATGAACATCACCTGCGTCTGCGGGGCTACCTTGGCGGTATCGCTGAGCAGGGTCGAGGCCGTCCATTTCGGGCATGACGATGTCCGACAGCAGCAGGTCGAAAGTGCCCGGATCGATATAGGGAACCGCGGCGGTGCCGCGGTCGACCGACGTGACATGATAGCCGGCGCTGGTCAGCGCCCGCGCCAGATACTCGCGCATCACATCATCATCTTCGGCCAGCAAAATGCGAATCATGCTGAAATCTGTCCCCTGGTCCGTCGATGCAACCGGTTCCGGTCGGCCGCATCCTCATCATCAAATCCGCCATAGCGTCAGAGATTTAACAAATTGACGCGGGCGCTGGATTCATCGGACTTTTTTTGCCACCCATGCGCCATGCCGTTCCGTACCATCCCGTCCGCCGCCGTCGCTGTCAACCGGCCCGCGGCAAACAGCCCCGTCGTCGTGTCGGTGGCCCATGCCGGACGCATCTATCCGCCCGAGATATTGGCCGCGGCGCGCGTCGGCCACGCCGAGCTCGAACGGCTGGAGGACAGCTGGTGCGATTTGATCGCGAAATGGGCGTGCGATGCGGGAGCCACGGTCGTTCAGGCGACGTGGGCGCGCGCCGTCGTCGATTGCAATCGCGGCGAGGGCCAGATGGCGCCCGGCGAGGTCGCCTTTCCGTTGCGGACGCAATTTTCTGCGCCGGGCCGCAAAGAGCGCGCCGGACTTGGCGTGGTGCCGACGCGGCTCGCGGATTGCGGGCCGCTGTGGAAAAGGCCGATCGACGCGGCGGCGTTGCGATGGCGGCTCGGATCGTTCCACCGGCCCTATCATGCCGCGTTGGCGGCGGCGCTGGCGTCGGTCGCGCGACCGGTCTGGGCGACGCGGGCCTGCCGACGTCCATTCGATGCCATCGATCCCGGTCGGCCAGCCGGGGCATGGCGCGCGCATCGTCATCGGCGACCGTTTCGGCGCGACGTCGGGCGAGTGGGTCGTCGATCTGGCGATGCGGGCCGCAGAGCGGCTAAACGAGCCGGTGTCGCGCAACCAGCCCTATGCCGGCGGCCATATCATCCGCACCCATGGCCAGCCTCGCCAGGCCATCCACGCGGTGCAGATCGAGATCGATCGCCAGCTTTATCTGGCCGCCGACCGGTCGCCCGATCCGGGCCGGGTGGCACGGCTGGCGCGGTGGTTTGCCGATCTGGTCGCCGCCGCCGCACAGGCGCGTCCCGCGGACGACGTCATCCCGCAGGCTGCCGAATAAAGAACCGGCCGAATAAAAAACCACCCCGTACCGAAGTACGAGGTGGCCAGGGTCCAGGGAGGACGCGCCCGCGTCAAGCTGACGGGGCACTGACCGCAATGGAAAGGGGGAAAACCATAGCGGCGTAAGACAAATCTAGGACGTCATGCGCCGACTTACAAGAAGAGACAGCACAGAATCTGCAATGTGATGAAATTGGTCGGGGAGAGAGGATTCGAACCTCCGGCCCCTGCCTCCCGAAGACAGTGCTCTACCAGGCTGAGCTACTCCCCGACCGATCTGCGCGGCGACCGGGGTCGCCGCGAAGGCAGGGCGGTCCTCTAGACGCGCGTCTCGCGAACTTCAAGCGCCAATCGGCACCCGGCCCGCGATTGCCGATTTCACAGCAATTGGCCCGATCGAAAGCTGAAATGACCGCTGTCGACGAAAATCAGGTGATCGATCAGTTCCACGTCGATCGTGCGCAGGAAGAGCGCCGCGTCCTGAGTCGAACGGCGGTCGGCGTCGCTGGGCCAGGCGGCGCCCGAGGGGTGATTATGCGCCATGATCACGGCGGTGATGCCGGTCCCCAGCAGGGCGCGCCAGCATCGCGGCGAAATGACGCAGCGATCCGCGCTGTCGCCGCCGGCGCGTTCCAGCCGAACCAGCCGCTCATACGCGTCGAATCCGGCGATCAACAGCGTTTCGCGATCGGTTTGGAACAGCGGGCGGAGCAGATGGCGCGCCACCTCGTCTTCGGATTTGCACGGCACAAATCCGGCCAGCATCGAAGGATCGGGCACTTTGCCGACGGGTTCTGACAGGGGCATCGGTTTAGCCATGCGTCCATCAGTCGCTTTCGCCAACCGCGGACTGCCCCGCAACGGAGGCTTTGTGACGTCGCGCCCGTTCGTCCCTTGTCGGCTGGCCGCGCGCGGCCTAGCAAAGACGGGCAAAGCCGGGAGTGAGTCTTGCCTGATTCCATCCATTATGAACTGCAATATCTCGACCTGATGCGCCGTATCTGGGTCGAGGGTGACGAACGCGTCGACCGCACCGGGGTCGGGACACGGTCGCTGTTCGGCGAGACGATGCGATTCTCGCTGCTCGACGACGCGATCCCGTTGCTGACGACCAAGCGCGTCTATTGGAAGACGGCGCTGCGCGAATTGCTGTGGTTTCTGACCGGCGACACCAACATCCGTTCGCTGGTGGCGCAGGGGGTTCGGATCTGGACCGACTGGCCGCTCGACAAATACCGCCGCGAGACGGGCGATGCGATCGGTGCGAGGACTTCGAGGCTCGGATCATCGCCGATGATGCGTTCGCCGCCCAATGGGGCGATCTTGGCCCGGTCTATGGCCATCAATGGGTCAACTGGCCGCGCTACGAGCCGGCCGGCGAGGGACTTTTTCGGCGCGCCGAGCAGGGGCATAACCAGATTGCCGCGCTGATCGACGGATTGCGGAACAATCCGGGGTCGCGGCGGCATATCTTTACCGGGTGGAACGTCGCCGATCTCGACCGCATGGCGCTGCCGCCGTGCCATATGACCTATCAATTCCATGTCCGCAGCGATGGCGGCCTGTCGTGTCTGTTGTTCCAGCGCTCGTGCGATCTGGGGCTCGGTTTTGCGTTCAATGTGGTCGAGGCGGCGTTGTTGACGCGGATGGTCGCCGATCAGTGCGGGCTGCACGCGCATGAACTGGTGTGGACCGGCGGCGACGTGCATCTTTATCTCAACCACGCCGATCTGGTCGAAGCGCAATTGCCGCGTGTTCCGCAAGGGGCGCCGAAACTGCGTATCCTGCGTCGGCCGGGCAGCATTTTCGATTACCGGTTCGATGATTTCGCGGTCGAAGCCTATGCGCCGCAAGCGCCAATCGCTGCGCCGGTGGCGGTGTGATCGCTGGCGTTGCATTCCTATGTTGACCGAAATAATATGTCGTCGCACTGAAATATAACTAGGCGCCGATTCGCGCCGCAATGGGAAGACGATATGCCCGAAACGGATCGGCGCCCGGCGAGCAATCTGCCGCCGCTGTCGCTTCATATCCCCGAGCCCCGCTATCGCCCCGGCGATACGCCCGACTTTGGCGATATCGTCGTTCCTGCCGTCGACGCGACACCGCGCCCATCGGAGGCGACCAAGCCCGATGCGATGCGCGAGTTGTGTTACGGTCTGGTGCGCGTGCTCGATTTCGACGGCGAAGCGAAAGGCCAGTGGGATCCCAAGCTGAGCCCCGAACGGCTGCGCACGATGCTGCGCTATATGATGCTGGTCCGCGCGTTCGACGACCGGATGTTCCGCGCCCAGCGGCAGGGCAAGACCAGCTTCTACATGAAATGCACCGGCGAAGAGGCGACGTCGGTCGCCTCGACGATGGCGCTCGACCGCGGCGACATGTGCTTTCCCAGCTATCGCCAGCAAGGCATTCTAATTGCGCGCGATTATCCGCTGATCCAGATGATGAACCAGATTTATTCGAATCGCGGCGACCATCTGATGGGGCGGCAGTTGCCGATCATGTATTCGGCCCCCGAACATGGCTTTTTCAGCGTGTCGGGCAATCTGGCGACCCAATATCCGCAGGCGGTGGGCTGGGCGATGGCGTCGGCATCGAAAGGCGACAGCCGCATCGCGACCGTGTGGTGCGGCGAGGGATCGTCGGCCGAGGGCGATTTCCACTCGGCGCTGACTTTTGCGACCGTTTACAATGCGCCCGTCATTTTCAACGTCGTCAACAACCAGTGGGCGATTTCCAGCTTTTCGGGCTTTGCCGGCGGTGAGCGCACCACCTTTGCGGCGCGCGCGGTGGGCTATGGCATTGCAGGGCTGCGGATCGACGGCAACGACCCGCTGGCAGTCTATGCCGCGACCCAATGGGCGGCGGACCGGGCGCGGACCAACAATGGGCCGACGCTGATCGAGCATTTCACCTATCGTAGCGAAGGGCATAGCACGTCGGACGATCCGAGTGCTTACCGGCCCGCCGAAGAGCCGACGATCTGGCCGTTCGGCGATCCGATCGCGCGGCTGCGCCAGCATCTCGAAACGCTCGGCGAATGGGATAGCGAGCGCCATGAAGCGCAGCGCACCGAACTCGAAGAGTTGGTAAAGACGACCCAGAAGCAATCGGAAAAGCTTGGTATTTTGGGGCATGGTATGCACCAGCCGTTCGAAACGATGTTCGACGATGTGTTCGAAGAGCTGCCATGGCATCTGAAGGAACAATGCGTGCAGATGCTCGCCGAACAGGAAGCGAAGTTCGGCCCCGACTGGAAGCCCGAATGATGAGCGCTGATACAGACACCGCGACCAAGACCATGAACATGATCGAGGCGATCAACAGCGCGATGGACGTCATGCTGGAACGCGACAGCAATGTCGTGGTGATGGGCGAGGACGTCGGCTTTTTCGGCGGCGTGTTCCGCGCGACCGCTGGCTTGCAGAAAAAGCACGGAAAAACGCGGGTTTTCGACACTCCGATCAACGAATGCGGCATCATCGGGGTCGCGGTCGGCATGGGCGCCTATGGCCTGCGCCCGGTCCCCGAAATCCAGTTCGCCGATTATATCTACCCCGGGCTCGACCAGCTGGTCAGCGAGGCGGCACGGCTGCGGTACCGGTCGGCGGCGGACTTCATCTGTCCGATGACGGTGCGCACGCCGTTCGGCGGCGGGATTTTCGGCGGCCAGACGCACAGCCAGTCGCCCGAAAGCATCATGACCCACATCTGCGGCGTAAAAACCGTCATTCCTTCAAACCCTTACGACGCCAAAGGCCTGTTGATCGCGGCGATCGAGGATAACGACCCGGTCGTCTTTCTCGAGCCCAAGCGCATCTATAACGGCCCGTTCAGCGGCTATTACGACCGCCCGGTCGAACCCTGGTCGAAACATGCCGCGAGCGCGGTGCCCGAAGGTCACTACCGCATCGAACTCGGCAAGGCGGCCACGGTGCGCGCGGGCGAAGCGCTGACGATCCTGGTTTATGGCACGATGGTCCATGTCACCAAGACGATCGTCGAGGAAATGGGCATCGACGCCGAGATTATCGACCTGCGCACGTTGCTGCCGCTCGATATCGGGGCGATCGAGACGTCGGTGAAGAAAACAGGGCGCTGTCTGGTGATCCACGAAGCGACGCGCACCTCGGGCTTTGGCGCCGAATTGGCGGCGCTGGTGCAGGAACGCTGCTTTTATCATCTCGAGGCGCCGGTTGAGCGCGTCACCGGCTTCGACACGCCCTATCCGCACAGCCTCGAATGGGCCTATTTCCCCGGCCCAGTGCGCATCGCGACCGCGCTGACCAAGATTTTGAAGGACTGACGTCATGGCCCGCTAGTTCACTTCAACCTGCCCGACATTGGCGAAGGCATCGCCGAGGCCGAGATCGTCGCCTGGCACGTGAAAATCGGCGAGCGCGTCGAGGAAGACGCGCAACTCGCCGACATGATGACCGACAAGGCGACGGTCGAGATGGAATCGCCGGTTTCAGGGGTAGTCGTCGAACTGGCGGGCGAGGTCGGCGATTTGATCCCGATCGGATCGACGCTGGCGGTGATCGAGACCGACGCCGACGGCGGTGTCGAAGCGCCGCCGGTCGACACGGCGGTCGAAGCGCAGATCGAGGCGGAAACGCCTGGGGCCGAACAAGTGCCCGAGCCAAAGGTAACAGAGTTAACATCGAGCGTCGTGGAGCCGCAAACGGCAGCAAAACCGAGCGAAATGCCGTCGATACCTGCGGCACCCACGGTCGTTGCCGCGCATGACGCCAAGGTCCTTGCCTCCCCCGCGGTTCGCGCCCGCGCGAAGGATCTGGGCGTTGACCTCGGTCAGGTGCATAGCGACGGCGACCGCATTCGCCACGCCGATCTCGACGCTTTCCTGCGCTATAGTGGAGGGCAGGGCTATCACAGCCCCGGCGCGAGCCGGGCGCGCGCCGACGAGCCGATCAAGGTCATCGGGATGCGGCGCAAGATCGCCGAGAATATGGCGGCGTCGAAGCGGGCGATCCCGCATTTCACCTATGTCGAGGAAATCGACGTCACCGCGCTGGAAGATATGCGCGCCGATTTGAACGCCAATCGCGGCCAGCGGCCGAAGTTGACGATGTTACCTTTCCTGATCGTCGCGATTTGCCGGACGATTCCGCAGTTTCCGATGATCAATGCGCGCTATGACGACGAGGCCGGCGTGGTGACGCGGTACGGTGCGGTGCATCTGGGCATGGCGACGCAGACCGACGCGGGACTGATGGTGCCGGTGATCCGCGATGCGCAGGATATGAATGTCTGGCAATTGGCGAGCGAAATCGGGCGGTTGGCCGAGGCTGCTCGCATCGGCAAGGCGAAGGTCGATGAGCTTTCGGGTTCGACGCTGACCATTACGTCGCTCGGCCCGCTCGGCGGCATCGCAACGACCCCGGTGATCAACCGGCCCGAGGTGGCGATCATCGGCCCTAACAAGATCGTCGAGCGGCCGGTGTTCGACGGCGACGACATTCGCCGCGCCAAGCTGATGAACCTGTCGATCAGCTGCGATCACCGGGTGGTCGATGGCTGGGACGCCGCGAGCTATGTCCAGGCGCTCAAAAAGCTGGTCGAAACCCCGGTTTTGTTGTTTGCGGATTAAGCCGTTCGTCATTGCGAGCGAAGCGAAGCAATCTAGGGCGGTTTACGCCACTCTGGATTGCTTCGCTTCGCTCGCAATGACGGTGTGAGTTACAGTCCCAGCCCCGCGAAACTCGTCTGGTCGAACTTCAGCTTGAAGGTGACATAGGCGCCCGAACGCGAGAAGCGCGCGTCTTCGAAATCGCGGTCGTGGAACCCCGAGAAATTGTAACCGAATGTGATGTTGGCGTTCTTCATCGGCGCCAGCGTCACCGTCGGGCCGCCCGCCCAATTGACGGTGTCGGCGTCGGTGCCGACACGCACCGTGGACCGACGCGCCGACGTCGACATGCTCGCCCAGGTTGAAGCGGAAATCGGCGCCGATCAGGTTCGACCAGCCTTTGACATCGTCCTCGCCGAACTTGTCGAAATTATAGCGGGTGCCCCAGAAGAATCCGAACTCCCCGCGTTCGTACCACATGCGCTCGCCGCCGCGCCGGTCGCCGCGGTCGCCAAGCGGCGTCCAGTTCACCGACAGGCTGTTGAGCATGCGGCGGCTGGTGGCGTCGCCGTTGATGGTCAGCGCACCCCCGCCGATCGGGCCGGGCTGCCCCGCTACCGCATCGCGAACCTTGTCTGAGCGAAATTCGCTCTTGTTGAGCCACGATATGCGGGAGTCGGCGGGGCGGTGGGCCCAGCTCATCTCGAACTGGATCACTTCGGTCGTTGGGGTGGTGCCGCTGCCGCTGGCCTTGGCATAGGTGAACAGGGCGCCGAGCGCGCGGCCTTCGCCGATCTGGCGGAGGCCGCCGAGGGTCAGCCCGTAGCGGTTGGCGAGTTCGCCATCGCGATATTCGGCGCGGCCCGTCCAGCTCCAGCGATCGGCGCGATAGGTCGCACCGGTGCTGATCGCCAGGAAATCCTCGGTCAGCGTTCCTCGGTCGCCGAGGAAGCCGCCCGACGCGACCGGCTGGTTAACATTGACAACATCGCTCGCGCGGATGCCGCCAAGGGTGCGATTGCCGTCGAGCGACACATCGACCGACCAGCGTTCACCCAGCTTGAGCGATTGCGAAAGGCCATAGGCGGCAAAGCTGCGCGGGCCATATTCGCCGATCTCCTGTTGGTTCGCGGTCGCCAGCAGACGGGCGCCGGCCCACGGGGTCAGGTCGAAGCCCAGCCGCGCGGTGCGCGCCCGGATCGTGTCACCGTCGGCGATTTCATAGCTGCCGACCAGATTGACGTCGCGATTGATCGCAAACCGTGCGCCGAGGCGGTGACGGGTCGGGAAATCGATACTCGCGTCCTTACCCCCCAGCGCAAATTCGGTCTGCGCGTCGAGTTCGAGCCGTTTTTCGAACAACCGCTGGGTCGCGCCAAGCTGGACGATGTTCGACCGGTTGCGCGTGCCGTCCGACAACCGGTCGTGCGCGTGGGTCAGGCCGGCGCGCGCTACCGTAGTGCCGCGGTCATATTCGGCGAGCAAGCGCGCGGCGCGGCGGCGCGCGCCGCCGCTGAGATAATCTTCCTGCCACGCGCTGCCGGTCAGCGCCAGGGTGCGGGTCGCGCGCAGGCGAGCATCGATGCCGAATTTGCGCGTGCCGTCCTCACCGCGATTGAGCTGGCCAGCACCGAAGCCCGCTTCGATGTCATGGACATAGGCGAGGAAGTCGGCGTTGCTGCTGTGATGCTCGGCCTCGATCAGCCAGGCTTTGGCGGTGCCCGCAGCGGCAGCGGGGCTGCTGTTCGCGGCCTTGGCATTGCTGACCGCCAGTTCGGCGCGGACTTCGGTATCGACATTGGGGCGATAGCGGGCATCGACGCCGCCCAGGTTGGTCTTGGCATTGCCGTCTTCGTCGTGGATGAACGTCGCGCCGACGCGCAGTTTCTCGTCATTCGACTGGTAACTGACGCGGCCGCCGGCATTGAGCACGCGCTGGCCGATGCCGTCGACCTCATATTCGGCGACGATGAACTGCGGATCGAGGTCCGAGGAGCGGCTGAGCACGGGCGCGCGGAAACGGACGGTGCCCGACAGATAATCGATGTCGTAATCGATATGGCGCGTCATGCTGACACTGTTAACAATGCGCTCGCTGTGGAAGCGGTCGCGCGTTTCGATGACGATCCGTTCGCTGTTCGGCAAGATGTCGCGCGCGCCGAGCGGATAGGGACCGGTCAGGCCATTGCCTTGGATCTCGTCACGGCGGAAACGATAGGGGGTATCGGCGACGAACGCCGTCGCGGCGAAATTGCGGCCGCGATACTCGGCCTTGCCGCCGTTCAGCGCGCGCTGATAACGGGCGAGCTGCGGTTCCGAAATCCCCGTCTCGATGTCGCCGAACATGGCGTAGAATTGCGGGCGTTCGAGGCGCAGGTAGAGTTTGCGCACCGATGCGGCGTCATACCGCGTCTCGTTGCGGTCGGCGTAGATGGTGTAATAGGCGCGCGGATCGATGACGCCGCCGAAGCGGGCATCGTCCTGGTCCTTGTCGCTGTCATAGGCGAGCGTCATCAGCCATTTGCCGCGCACGCGGCCCTTGGCATACAGCGCGAGGCGGGCGTCGGCGTTGAGATCGTCGAGCGTCTCTGCCGTAGCTTCCATCCGGTCGTCGAGGGTGTTGTAGCCGAGCGTGCCCGCGGCAAAGCCGACCACGGTCCACGGACGGTCGCCGGGATCGAGCCAGGTTTCGATCGACTGCTTGCGCTCGATCTTGTCGTCGCGGAACGTGAAATCCATCGCCAGCGTTCCCGAGGCGGTGGTGGGTTCGAGTTCGATGATGGCGATGCCGTCGTCGCCGTCGATTTTCCAGATCGGGCGGGCGCGTTCGAGCCCGGCCAGCTGGCGCGCCTGCTGCGCATCGGCTTCGACCGCCGGATAATAGGGGCAGGGACACTGGAAATCGCCGGTCAGGCCGCTGCGCACCGGTTTGCCGTCGCGGTCGGTCAGGCGCACCGCGATCACCGGACGCGTCACGCCGTCCGCAACCAGCACCGACCGTTCGCGGACCAGCGCGGCGCGCATCGGCGTGATCGAATAATGGATATGGCGCTCAAGCGTCTCGATGATAACACCGTTCACATCCTTGACCTCGGCGACCAGGCGGTTTTCGCCCTCGCGGATTTCGAGCCTCGGCGCCGGGCCTTCGTCAGGAACGGCATCCAGGCCGCCATTGTGGTCGACCGAGCGTCAGGGCGTCGGCGTCGACACGCGCAGCGAGACGGTCTGGCCCAGCGCCTGCTGGGCCTGCGGCGCGGGTCGCTTTCGATCCTCGTCATCGCGATCGGTCGCGTGGACGAGCCAGGCAATCCCCGGTGCTGCGCCCTCCAGCCAGTCGCGGCCGGCCCCCGCGGCTTCGGGGTCGCTCAGCACCGTCGGCGCCTTGATCGTCGCGGTCTGGGCGCGGCGCGCGGCGCGCTGGTAATGGCGCGGAAATCGGCGCGTTTCAGCGCGCCGCCGCGACCTTCGACAAAGCGCGAGATCGCGCTGCCGGCGCTTTGGGTCGAGCGCGCGCAATCGATGGGTTCGCGGTCGAGCGGCAGGGTCGATGGATCGATCTGCACCACATGCAGCCCCGGGCGCACGCCTTCGAAATGATAGCGGCCGTCCTCATCTGTGACGGTGTAGCTGCCATCCTGGAGCATCACGCGCACGCCGGAGATCCCGTCGGCCTTGCCCGGATCGACGCGGCAGCCGCCGTCGGTGATGCGACCGATGATCGTCATCCGGTCGCCAAGCTGATCGCGTTTGATCGAAATCACTGCTTCGGCGATGTTGCTGGTCGCGCCGCGATTGTCGATCGCGGTGGCGCGATTGAGCGCATTGCCGGGCCGCGCCGACACGACGACTTCGGCCAGATAGGTGAGCAACGCCGAGCGCGCCGCGGGCACGCTGGGCAGGATGACCGAAAATCGCGCCCGTTGGCGGCGACATCGGCGGAAATCCGCGCTCCATCGACGCGAACTGTATCAGCGCGCAGACGCATGCCGGGGGGCAGGACGTCGCGCACCGTGACCGCGCCGGTATTGCGGCGCGTGTCGCGGTTGGCGACCTCGATGCGGTATTGAATGACGTCGCCGGGCGCCGCGACCTGGGTCGAGGTCGTTTTGCGCAGGATCAGCGGCAGGCCGGGTTGATCGACCGGGATATCGACCCGCACCGGCGCCGGGCTGTTGAGCGTGAACGGGTTGCCATAGCTCGCGCCGCTGATTTCGAAGGGCAGGCCATCGTCGGGGCGGCGGAATTCGGCCAGATCGGCGGGGTTCGCCGCCGAAGGTGCGGTGAACGGCGCCGGGGGCAGGACGATCAGGCGATAGGTTCCCGGCGCCACAAACGGGAAACGATAGTCGCCTGGCGGGAAATTATACGTCGTGCCGCCCGAATCCGTGACGCTCTGCCCGGTGATGACGCTGGACGGGTAGGCGGAGACGCCGTCGTCGCCGAACACCTGCGCCGGCTGGCCGGTGGCGCCATCGACAAGGGTGACGCGGCTGCCGGGAACCGGCGCGCCGTCGCCGCTGTCGAACACGACGCCGAAGGGATCGACGAGGAAATTGATCGTCGCCAGCGCGACCAGGCTGGCGTTTGCCTGATCGGTGACGCGCAGCGAGAGCGCCGCGCCCGGATTCACCGACAGGCGGCAATCCCCGGCAACCACCGCGGGCGGAACGCCGATCGTGTTGATAAAGCCGACGAATTCGCCGCTGTTGTTGGCAGTCTCGGTCAGCGTGATCTGTTCTCGGTCGCCATTTTCCAGCTCGAGTACGACGGCAAGGGTGTCACGCTGCTGTGGATCGACATTGGCCGATGCGAGCGTGATCCCGACGACGAGCATTTCGCCGGCGCGGAAATTATCGGTGCTTTGCAGCGATGCGGGGGCGGTGGAAATGCCCTGATAGACCCCGCTGAGCGGGATGGTGCTGCTCGTGCTGCCCGCACTGGCGCTACTGCTGCTGCTGCTCGCGCTGGTGAAGCTGCTGGCGATCGGACCGCTGCCGCGGCTGCACTGGGTCGGCGCCAACGGCACCGATTTGTTGCCGCCGCCATTGGTCAGACGATAGGTGGTGATCGTCGGCCGTTCGGGCGGGCGCGGCGCCACGGTGACGTCGACGCGGTTCGACAGCGCCTGACCGGGCTGTCCGTCGTGCGTCCATTGCGCCGCGGCGGTGTTGGTAATCACCTGCGCGTGCGCCGAAGGGCTCGCAGACAGCAACGCTGCCGCGACCAGGGCGGTCACAAGGCCGAAATATTGGGTGCCGAAAGCCATGATAAGCCCCGAGCGGAGCAGCGGGAGACGGCTTTTGGGCCGCCCCCCGCTGCTCCATCGGTTATCCGATCAGTTGACGGTCGCGCGGAAGACGAGCGTGCGCGTCGCGCCCGCAGCGATCGTTGCGATGGTCCCCGATACGTTCGGCGCCGCATAGCTGCCGCCGGCCGCGCCGTCGGCGTTGCACGTCCCCGCGGTAACCGTGCCGTTCAACAGGATCGTACCCGCATTGAACGTCAACTGGCCCGGGACGGGATCGTTGATCAGAACCGACGTCGCATCGGCGCTGCCGGTGTTGGCGACCGAGATGCAATATTCGACGATCGCCCCCGGAATCAGCTTTGGATTCGTTACATTGTTGAACGGATCAGAAATGACGCGGCTGGTCTTGGCGACCGCCAACGTCGCCGTTTGCACCGTGTAATCGTCGTCGTCGCTATGCGAACCGTCGCGCGCAACGTCGCCGGCAACGCCTGCGATGTCGGCAAAGACGGTGTCCTTGCCCGCGGTGTTCGCGCCGGCGGTTTCGGTGATCGCCGCGCCTTGCGTGCCGCCAACATCGCTGAGTTCGGTAACGGCAGGCAGGACGCCGGCAACCGCATTGTTGGACGAGTCCGGCCGGAATATCGGCGACGACGAACAGGCGAATCGCCGTATCGACGACGAGTTCGTCGACATAGCCGGTGATCAGCGTGTCGCCGGCATCCCAGCTTCCGATCGTGCCGGTCGCCGTGTTATCGCGGTAAATCCGGACGTTATTGACGTTGAACGTGTCGGTGCCACCATGCGCGGCGGTGCCGCCCACGATTTGCGAGGCGACAAGCGCGAAGTCGAGCACTTCGTTCGAGCTGTTGGTCAGCTGGAACGTCGTGACGGCGTTGGTTTGTCCGGGCACGACATTGGTCGTGACCGTCCCCACCTCTTCGACAAGCAGATTGATCTTGCGATCGACGGTGAACGCATTCGCCGCCGATTGCTGACCCTGTGCAACGCCACCGACCTGATAGTCGACGGTGGCGGTATTCGTGATCGTGGTCCCCGCGGTCGTGCCGGCAGCAAGTGCCGGCGTGGCGGCGAAACTTGCAATCGCCGCCAGACCGATGACGCCCACGGTGTTCAGCTTGCTGGTCATAGCTGAGCTCCTTGGCTTTGATCGATTGCCTATTCCCCACCGCTGGCAATCATTAAGCGGTTATTTTTATGTCATTATTTGACGACTCCTCGAAACATCAGCTTGCCGGTTCCGCCGGCCGGAATCGGCTTTTGGAACGCCCAGCGGATGTGGGTGACGTCGGACGGCTGCGCCGCACGGCGGGTGCCGTCGGCTTGCCCGACCGTAAGTTCTGCCAGTTGTCCCCAACCGCGGCCGCCATCGATCGAGACGAGCGGCCGGGTATCGCCGGCGTCGGCAAAGGCGACGGCCGATCGGCAGCGGGTTGGTGATGACCGAACTTGTCCGCCGGCTGGCCGCCGGCATTGCGATAGTTGAGCACGAAGACGAGCCGGTCGCCGGGTACGACGACCTTCGGTTCTTCGAGCAAAATCCGCTGCTTGCCCTGGGCGTCTACCGTCACGCGCTCGACAAACACATTGTTGTCGAGGGCGACCTGGTTCGCCGCAAAGGCCTGAGCCGGCAAAAGCGCCGCCAGAAACAGGAAAAGAACCGTGCGCATGCGCATCTCCATCAATTGATCGTGGTTCGGAAGGTGACGGTGCGGGTCTGGCCGCCGGCGACGGTGCCGAGCGCGACATTGACCCGCGTGCCGTTGTAATCGCCGGCATCGCCATCGACGCCGTCCGACAGCGTGCTGCCGCCCAGCGTGATCGAGCCGGGGACAAAGCGGGTGTTGGCGGGAATATTATCGGTGACGGCGAGGCCGGCGACCGATCCGCTGCCCGCGACCGTCGCGACGATCGTATAGGTGATGGTCGCGCCGGGAATGGGATCGGCGGTGCCGAGCGGATTTGTCACGACCGCCGATTTGACGAGGGTAACCGCCGCCGCCGACACGATAAATGCACCGGCGTCGGCGCCATCGGCACCGGTCGAGCCGACGACCGCGTCGCCGCCACCTTCGCCCCGTCCGGCAAAGCTGGTTCCGGGTGCGCCGGTGCCGGTTTTCGCCGCGGCGACCAGGCTGACGATACCGCGATTGCCATCGACCGCCGTTCCCGGCGTCGTCGCCAGGACAAAGACGGTGATGCTTTGGTCGGGATTGAGCGCCGGGTCGTTGGCGCCCGGCGTATAGAGGGTGTCGGTGCCGGCATCGAAGACGCCGTCGCCATTATCGATATAGATTTGGGTGACGACAGGGTCGTAATTGTCGCCGCCGGCGTTGGCGATCGTGCTCAGCACGAAATTCTCGACGCCATTGCCGGTGTTGGTCACCGAAAAGGTCAGCACTTGGCCAGTCGCGCCCGGGGTGGTCGGCACGTCGGCCGGATTGCTCGAATCGACCATGACGTCGAGCAATTCGTCGACGAGGAGATCGACCCGGTTCGAATTGACCGTTGTCGAGCCGCCGCCGTTGTCGAACGTGGCGCTCGCGGTGTTGCTGATCGTCGTTCCGGCCCGCGTCAACGGCGGGCCGGCGACCTGAGCCTGAGCCTGCATCGGCAGCGCGAACGCCGCCAGCAGGGCAATGGTTGAACAAGAGGGAAGAAGCTGATGCTTCGCGCCCCCCACAGGCGCTTTCATCATCACTTTGACTCCGGATAGGTTGGTCCTTGGAGTCCTAAGTCGACGAAAAAGGGTAATTTCTGGTTAAACAGCGGCCAGAAAGACGGGTTCTGGCCCAGATGGGGACAGAATATTTCCTCGGTTCATCGCAAAACGCGCGACTGGCGTAAGAAATAAAGCGGGCGTAAGGTAGCAACGGTTAACGTTAGGGAGGACCGGGGTGGCGGACGACAGGGGGAGCAACGACGCGCGCCCGCGCTCCAACCCGCTGCACCAAATTGAAATCGACGATTTCCGCCGGGACCGGCTGCTGGCCGCGCTGGCGCTGATCCTGGGCGCCGGACTTTGCCTGGCGCTTCCTTTCGCGTTGCAGGCGGGCGCCGAATTCTTCATGCCGCTGACCGCCGCCATCGTCATCGCGATCGCGCTGGTCCCGCTGCTCGAATGGCTCGAACGGCGCGGCGTACCGTCGGCCCTTGCCGCCTTTTTTGCGCTTTCGGCATTTCTGATGGTGATCAACGCCGCGCTCGCGATCATCGTGGTGCCAGCGACGGGCTGGTTTGCCCGGCTGCCCGATTCGATCCCGCGAATTCAAAGCAATCTGGCGCCGCTGATCGATTTTTATTCGACATTGCAGCGCTTTGTCGACCGGACGTTGATGTCGGTCGCCAGCGGGAGCGAGGCGACGGCGCAGGCGGTCGCGGCGACCGCGCCGACGTCGGTCGTCGATTATTTCATCACATCGGCGCCTTCGGCCGCGATTCAGTTGTTTTTCGCGGTGCTCGTGATTTTTTTCTTTCTCGCCGGCTGGACGCGCCTGCGCAAAGGCACGATCCGGCGGCGCGGCAGCTTCGACGGCGCGATGCAGACCGCGCGGGTGATCGCACGGTGTCGAGCCCGCGACCGCCGACTATCTGGCGGGCCGCGTTCATCAATGCGATTTTGGGACTGACCGTCGGTCTGCTGCTGTGGGCGCTGGGGATGCCGTCGCCGTTCATGTGGGGCGGGATCGTCAGCATCTGCAACTTCGTTCCCTATCTGGGCCCGATCGTCGCCGCGGTGCTGCTGGGACTGGGTGGGTTGATGACGTTCGACGCCGTCGGAATCGCCTTGCTGCCCGCGACGATCTTCATCGGCGTCCACCTGGTCGAGGCGAATCTGATCACGCCATTGGTGTTGGGCAAGCGCTTGACGATCAATCCGCTGCTCATTTTGGTGTCGTTGAGCTTTTGGGGATGGGTGTGGGGGACACCGGGCGCGTTGCTCGCGGTGCCGCTGCTGCTGATTCTGCAGACGGTATTGGCATCGACGGGAACCCCGGATCTGGCGGGTTTCCTGTTCGAACATGGCACGCTTACCGCCGCCGACGAGTGCGCGCGACCGGCTAAATCGCGCAGGCTGAGCGACGCCCGTTGACAGCCGCGGCGCGAGCGCCCTAGTGGCGCGGCTCCCAAGTGGCTACGCGGGTGTAGCTCAGTTGGTTAGAGTGCCGGCCTGTCACGCCGGAGGTCGCGGGTTCGAGCCCCGTCACTCGCGCCATTCCTTTCCTTTCAGGATGGAATGGCGGCCGCGGCGGAGTATCTATCGCCAGAAACTTGTGGAGCGGCGCGGCTTTTCAGCCGCGCCACCGCCTCAATTCCATCCAGCGCAGCAGCGGCTTCAGCGGCAGGATCCAGACGATTCCCGCGACGAGGTAAAAGACCGTCTGCACCAGCACCGGCCAGGTTTCGACCCATGGCGACAGGCTGACGACAGATCCCGTCCAAACCAAAATCAACAACAGGATCAGGAACATGCCGGCGGGTTTGCGCCAGCTGGGCTGGGGGGCGGGGGCAGCTGGCTCACAAACGGTCTCCACAGATGATATATTCTTGTTCGGTCAGCACCGCATCGAGCGCAATATCGGTCGATTCGCGCGGCGCGGCATCGATTTCCTGCACCGACCAGCCGATCCCGATCCGCAGCACCGCCGGATGGGCAGCGAAATAGCGATCATAATGCCCACCGCCCTGGCCGATGCGGCCACCGCGACGATCAAAACCGACGAGCGGGCAAAATATGAGGCCTGGAATCGCCGATCCGGCGCTGCCGGCGGGTTGCTGGGTGCCCCACGGCCCTTTCCGCAATAGCTCGCCGGGCTGCCAGCGCCGAAAATCCATTGTTTCGACGCGGCCGGTGTGATGGGGCAGGGTGATCGCGCCTGCTTCGCCGGCCTGCGCGAGCATCGGCAGGATGTCGGGTTCGTCGCGCCACGCGATATAGGCGCCGATCGCCGCGTGATCGCCCATCAGTTCGGCAAGCGCCGCCGGCATCACGCGGAATGCCCCCAATTGTGCCATGCCGTCGAGATTCGCCGCAAAATGATGCCGCCGAAACCGCAGCTTCTCACGCAATTTCTGTTTTTGCTGGACCAGATCGGCGGACAAGTGGGTCATCGCCTCCTGCGGGGTTCGGTTTTGATCCGGGGCGCGGATCGGTTGGCGGGACCGCCGAGGTCGTTTGCTGGAAAGTCCTCTGACGCCAGTAACGTCAGGTGGGAACCATATACGTCGGACCAGGGTCCGGGCAGGGACAGCTCCCTAGGATGATGTATCGCCTCAGGGATTTTCGCAAAAGCTCGTGCCGGGCAGTACCCGCCGCCGCCTATGTAGGGGCGCCGGCGCGCGCGCTCAAGGGGTTTGCGCCGATGCCGGGTTGCCAATTAGCGGATTTGCTCGACTTTTGTCGCCAGAGCTTCGATCCGGTCGGCGATCTGCGACAGGGCGCGGTCGTTGGCCGGTTTAGCGGGCGAAGGCGCGGCGGGGGCGGCTTGTGCGGCGGCCAGTTGGTTCAGCACCGCCTGCTCGCGCGTCACGGCGTCGCGCAGTTCTTCGCGCGCGGCCGCTTCTCGGCTCTCGGCCAGCGCCACCGCGGCACGCAGCGAGATCGGACTGCGGCTCAGCCTTTTCAGCCTTGCCTTTCGCCTCCTGCGCGTCGTCGGCGAGCATCAAGGCCGCGAACAGCAGCTGGCGAACCTCGGTCCCCCCTGAATTCCGCGCGCTTTTTCGTCGACGACGGCAGCGAGTTGGAGCAGCTGTGCTTCTTCGCCGTCGGCGCAATGAACGTCGTAGGGGCGTCCGGCGATGGTCAGTCTGACGTCAGCCACGGTCTGCCTCCGCAATCAGTCGGTCGAGTTCGCCGATCACCGCCGCCACTTCGGCTTTCAGTGCCGACTGATCGGCCGCGGGAGCCGCAACTGCGGTTGTCGGCGGCTTTGCCAGCGCCTTTTCGATGCGGCTGAGCGCGCGTTCGATGCGGCCGATGGCCAGGCTGGATTCGTCGAGATCGAGTTCCATGAGCGATGGTTAGCAGCGCGGGGGAGGGGGTGCAATTGCCCTGTCGGTCCAAAATGCGGCGATTTTCCGTTCCCAGCGGTTGACTCCTGACCCCGCCGCCGCAAAGGGCTGTGCGCATCCAGTCGGGACGTCGCGTCCGGCGCCTGCCCAGCCATTTCCGGGGGACCAATGATATGTCCGAACGTCAGCTCGCCAATGCTATCCGCGCGCTTGCGATGGATGCCGTCCAGGCCGCGAACAGCGGCCATCCGGGGATGCCAATGGGTATGGCCGATGTCGCCACGGTGCTCTATTCGGATTATCTAAAATTCGATCCGACCGATCCCAAATGGGCCGATCGCGACCGATTCGTGCTGTCGGCGGGGCATGGCTCGATGCTCGCCTATGCGACGCTGCATCTTGCGGGCTATGCGCGGCCGACGCTGGGCGACATCCGCAATTTCCGGCAGCTGCACAGCCCGTGCGCGGGGCATCCTGAGAATTTCGAGCTCGAAGGCGTCGAAACGACGACCGGGCCGCTGGGGCAGGGGCTCGCGACCGCGGTCGGTATGGCGATTGCCGAGCGGCATTTGAATGCGATCTATGGCGACGAACTTGTCGATCATCGCACATATGTCGTTGCTGGCGATGGCTGCCTGATGGAGGGCATCAACCACGAAGCCATTGGTTTGGCTGGACATTTGCAGCTCGGCCGGATGACCGTGCTGTGGGACGACAACAAGATCACGATCGACGGATCGACCGACCTGTCGACGAGCGAGGACATTGCGGCGCGCTATGCGGCGACCGGGTGGCATGTCGACAGTTGCGACGGGCATGATCCCGCCGATATCCGCCGCAGCTGCTCGACGCCGCGCTGGCCGATCTCTACGGCCTCGCAGACCGTTTTGAACGACCGCCTGCTTTCGGTGCGCCGAACAAGCAGGGCACGTCGGCGACCCACGGCGCGCCGCTGGGTGCCGACGAGATCGCGGCGGCGCGGCAGGAACTGGGCTGGACCGCCGAGCCGTTCGTTATCCCGGCCGATGTGGCCGAGGCGTGGGCCGCGTTTGGTGATAAGGGCAAGAAGCTTCATGCCGAATGGAATGAGCGGGTTTCAAGTAATTCAAAGAAAACGGAATTTGAAGAGCGTCTGAGCGGCAAAGTCGTTCCGGGCGATGCTTTCAAAGCCTATCTCGACGGCCTGGTCGCCGAACCGCCGAAGGTGGCGACGCGCAAGGCGTCGGAGAACACGCTCGGCGCGCTGACCGCCGATATTTCGGCGCTCGCTCGGCGGCAGCGCCGATTTGACCGGTTCGAACAATACCAAAACATCGTCGACCAAACCGTTGACCAAAGACGATTATTCTGGACGCTATATCTATTATGGCATCCGCGAGTTCGGCATGGCGGCCGCTATGAACGGCATGGCGCTGCACGGCGGCATCATCCCGTATGGCGGCACCTTCCTGGTGTTCTCCGATTATTGCCGCGCCGCGATCCGCCTGTCGGCGTTGCAGCAGCAGCGCGTCGTGTATGTGATGACCCACGACAGCATCGGGCTGGGCGAAGACGGCCCGACGCACCAGCCGATCGAGCATCTGCAATCGCTGCGCGCGATGCCGAACCTGCTCGTGCTGCGCCCAGCCGACGCGGTCGAAACCGCCGGAGGCTGGGCGCTGGCGCTGGCGCAGGTGAGCCTGCCGTCGCTGCTGGCGCTGACCCGTCAGAACCTGCCGCCGCTGCGTCATGACGTCACGGAAAATCTATGCCTGAAAGGCGGTTACCGCCTTCGCGAGGCGTCGGCCGCGCGCAAGGTCGTGCTGGTCGCGACCGGATCCGAAGTGTCGCTGGCGATCGAGATCGCCGACAAGCTGGAGGCCGCGGGCCACGGCGCCGACGTCGTGTCGATGGTATCGACCGAGTTGTTCGACGAACAGAACGCCGCTTATCAGGCCGACGTCCTGCCAGCGGATGTGCTGACCGTATCGATCGAGGCCGGCACGACCTTTGGCTGGGAGCGCTACACCGGCCGCGACGGCCTGCGTTTCGGCATCGACAGCTTTGGCGCCTCGGCGCCGATCGACGATCTTTACCGGCATTTCGGCCTGACCGTCGATGCTATCACGCCCAAGATTTTGGCACGACTGGGCGCCTAAAGACCCGGACGGCCCCACACGCAGAAAGGATTTTTCGACATGGCAGTAAAAGTCGCAATCAACGGTTTCGGCCGCATCGGCCGCAACGTGGCGCGCGCCATATTGGAACGGACCGACCATGATCTGGAACTGGTATCGATCAACGACCTGGGCGATGCCAAGGCCAATGCCCGTCTGCTCCGCAATGACTCGGTGCATGGCGCCTTCAACGGGACCGTCGAAATCGACGGCAACGACCTGATTATCAACGGCAAACGCATTCAGGTGACCGCCGAGCGCGATCCCGCCGCGCTGCCGCATGCCGCGAACGGCATCGACATCGTGATGGAGTGCACCGGTTTCTTCACCAACAAGGCCGGCGGTCAGAAGCATCTCGACGCCGGCGCCAAGCGCGTGCTGATCTCGGCCCCCGCCAAGGAAGTCGACCTGACCGTCGTGTTCGGTGTCAACGACGACAAGATCACCGCAGATCATCGGATCATCTCGAACGCGTCGTGCACGACGAACTGCCTCGCGCCCTTTGCCAAGGTGCTGCATGAGGCGATCGGGATCGAGCGCGGCCTGATGACCACGATCCACGCCTATACCAACGACCAGAAAATCCTCGACCAGATCCACGAAGACCCCCGCCGCGCCCGCGCCGCCGCGATGTCGATGATCCCCACGTCGACCGGCGCCGCGGTTGCCGTCGGCCTGGTCCTGCCCGAACTCAAGGGCAAGCTCGACGGGTCGTCGATCCGCGTTCCGACCCCGAATGTGTCGGTCGTCGACCTGACCTTCACGCCATCGCGCGACACCACCAAGGAAGAGGTCAACGCGCTGCTGAAGGCGGCAGCCGAAGGCCCGCTGAAGGGCGTGCTGGGCTATACCGACGAGCCGCTGGTTTCGATCGACTTCAACCATAATGCGGCCAGCTCGACCATCGACGCGCTCGAAACCGCGGTGATCGACGGCAAGCTAGTGCGCGTGCTGAGCTGGTATGACAATGAATGGGGCTTTTCGAACCGCATGATCGATACCGCGGGCGTGATCGCCAAGCTGCTTTGAATTAATCACCGTTCGTCCTGAGGACGGGCTGAGCCTGGCGAAGACCCGTCTCGAAGGACCCTTCGAGATGCCGCTTCGACAAGCTCAGCGGCTCCTCAGGGCAAACGGAAATAGGAATGGAAACGTCGATGACCGCGTTCAAGACTCTCGACGATATCGGTGACGTCACCGGCAAGCGCGTGCTGGTGCGCGTCGACCTGAACGTGCCGATGGTCGACGGGTCGGTCGGCGATCGGACGCGGATCGAAGCGGCGATGCCGACGATCCGCGAGCTGGCCGACAAGGGCGCGATCGTCCTGTTGCTGGCGCATTTCGGGCGGCCAAAGGGCGCGAAGAACCCGACCCAGTCGCTGAGCCTGGTCATGAGCGGGTTGCAGGATGTGCTGGGCCATTCGGTGATGTTCATCCCCGAATGCGTCGGTGAGGGCGCCAAGGCGGGGATCGCGGTGCTCGCCGCGGGCGATGTCGCGGTGCTGGAAAACACCCGCTTCTATCCCGGCGAGGAGGCCAATGATCCCGCCTTTGCCGACGCGTTGGCCGAGATCGGCGATCTGTATGTCAACGACGCCTTTTCGGCGGCGCACCGTGCGCATGGATCGACCGAGGGCATCGCCCGGCGGCTTCCCGCCTATGCGGGCCGCGCGATGGAGGCCGAACTGCGGGCGCTCGACGCCGCGCTCGGCAATCCGGCGCATCCGGTCGCCGCGGTGGTCGGTGGCGCCAAGGTGTCGAGCAAGATCGACGTGCTGCGCCATCTGGTGAGCAAGGTCGACCATCTGATCATCGGCGGCGGCATGGCGAACACATTTTTGGCGGCGCGCGGGGTCGATGTCGGCAAGTCTTTGTGCGAGCACGACCTGGTCGATACCGCCAACGCGATTTTCGATGCGGCGGATAGCGCGGGCTGCACGATCCACCTGCCGTATGACGTCGTGGTGGCAAAACAATTCGCGCCAAACCCGCCGACGCGCACGGTCAATGTGCATGAGGTCGCGGCCGACGAGATGATCCTCGACATCGGTCCCGCCGCGACCGAGGCCTTGGCAGACGTGCTCAAGAATTGCCGCACCCTGGTGTGGAACGGGCCGCTGGGCGCGTTCGAGACCCCGCCGTTCGATGCCGCGACCGTCGCGCTGGCGAAGACCGCGGCGGCGCTGACCCGCGAAGGTTCGTTGATATCGGTCGCGGGCGGCGGCGACACGGTGGCGGCGCTCAACCACGCCGGGGTGGGTGAAGATTTCACCTTTGTATCGACCGCCGGTGGCGCGTTTCTCGAATGGATGGAAGGCAAGGAGCTGCCAGAGCTGGACGCGCTGTCGCGATGAGCGCTCAGGTGATCGGCCTTTTCGACACCCCCGTGATTGTCGACGAGCTGCCGAACGCCGCCGCCGTAAACGCCGCGCTGAAGCCGCTGATCCTGACCCGCCGTGCAGAGGCGCCGGGGGTGACGATATCCAATATCGGCGGGTGGCAATCCGACCATGATGTCGCCGATTGGGGCGGCGAGCCGCTTCAGTATCTGTTGCGCCATGTCTTTGCGTTGGCGAGCGCGCACTGTGTCGACATCGTGTCGCCGGGCGCGCCGCGGCACCAATGGGCGACCGACATCTGGGCCAATGTGTCACCGCCGGGGGCGTCGAACCAGATGCACACCCACCCCGGCGCCTATTGGTCGGCGGTCTATTATGTCGATGACGGGTCGGAGCGAGGGGACGGCGCGGTCGGGGGCGAGTTGGTCATCGAGGATCCGCGCATGCCGATGATCCTGATGACGATGCCGAATTTGCGGCTGCGCAGCCCGAACGGATCGGTTCACGAGCCCCAATTGAAAATGAAGGTGCGGAGCGGGCGGCTCATCATGTTTCCCGCATGGCTGAGCCACGGCGTCGTGCCGCACCAGGGGCCCCGCGAACGGATTTCGATCGCGATAAACTTGCTCGCGATACCCAAGGGTTCTGGCTGAAAAGCCCGGTCCACCGCGGATTGCATCCCCTGCGCGGGATCGCTATGCGCACCGCAACATACGTATGCAAAATCACGGAGACGTTATGACCACCGCCAATGCCGCCATGCTCGACCAGATCAAATCGGGGCAGGGCTTTATCGCCGCGCTCGACCAGAGCGGCGGTTCGACCCCGAAGGCGCTGAAAGGCTATGGCATCGAGGAAGATGCGTTTTCGAACGACGAAGAGATGTTCGGCCTGATCCACGCGATGCGCAGCCGCATCGTGACATCGCCCTGTTTCAACGGCGAGAAGGTGATCGGCGCGATCCTGTTCGAACGCACGATGGACGGCGATGCGGGCGGCAAGCCCGTCCCGGCGCTATTGTGGGAGCGCGGCGTGGTGCCGTTTCTGAAGGTCGACAAGGGGCTTGAGGACGAAGCCCAAGGTGTTCAGTTGATGAAGGCCAACCCCGGCCTCGACGATCTGTGCCAGCGTGCCGTCGCAAAGGGCGTGTTCGGCACCAAGATGCGCAGCGTCGTCAATCTGGCCAATCCGGCGGGCGTCAAGGCGATCGTCGAGCAGCAGTTCGCCGAGGCGAAACGCATCGCGGCGCATGGGCTGGTGCCGATCATCGAACCCGAAGTGAATATCAAGAGCGCCGAGCGCGATGGCGCCGACCGGTTGCTGCTGAACGAAACGCTGGCCGCGCTCGACGCATGGGACGGCGCGCCCGTGATGCTGAAGCTGTCGCTGCCGACCGAGGCGGGGCTGTTCCAGCCGCTGGTCGACCATCCCAAGGTGCTGCGCGTCGTCGCGCTGTCGGGCGGCTTTGCGCGCCCCGAGGCGTGCGCCGAACTGGCGAAGAACCCCGGCATCATCGCGAGCTTCAGCCGCGCGTTGCTGGAAGATCTACGCCACCAGATGAGCGACGACGAGTTCGACAAATCGCTCGGCGGCGCGATTCACGAAATTCACGCGGCGTCCGTGGCTTGATGTGATGAGGCGCCCAAAATGACTGGGGGGTGGCAAGCCGTCGACGACTATATCGCCGCGAAATTGCTCGGCGATGACGACGTGCTTGCCGCCACCCTCGCCCATAATGCCGATCAGGGCCTGCCGCCGATCGATGTGTCGGCGGCGCAGGGCAAGATGTTGTTCCTGCTCGCACAGATTTCTGGCGCAAAGCGCATCCTCGAGATCGGCACCCTCGGCGGCTATTCGACGATTTGGCTGGCGCGGGCATTGCCCGATGATGGCCGGCTGGTGACGCTCGAGCTTGAGCCGCACCACGCCGCCGTGGCGCGCGCGAACCTGGTGCGGGCGGGGGTGTCGGACAAGGTCGATATTCGGGTCGGACCGGCGGTGGACAGCCTGGCGGCGATGGCCGGGAATGCGCCGTTCGATTTCGTGTTCATCGATGCCGACAAGCAAAGCAATGCGCACTATGTCGCCGAGGCGATCCGGCTGGGGCGTTCCGGCACCACGATCGTTGTCGACAATGTCGTGCGCGAGGGCGGGGTGCTGGAGGTCGATAGCGACGACGAGCGGATTATCGGCACGCGCGCGCTGTTCGACATGTTGAGCGCCGAACCGCGGCTCGATGCGACCGCGGTGCAGACGGTGGGCGCGAAGAAGTGGGATGGGTTCGTGCTGGCGCGGGTGCGTTAAAGCCCGCCCGCGAAACGGAACGAGAAGCGGTAATCCGCGGGTTTCAGCACGATATTCGTCATCTTGTCCGGGCGGACCGATTCCAGTGTGATGCTGCCGTCGGCGAGCGGGGTCGATTCGCCGAGTGTCACCTCGAACGGCTGTTTTTCGCCATTGCCGCGGATCCACAGCATCTTCACGCGCACCCGGCCCGCCCACACGCAGCGGGCGTTCATCGGACAGCGGCTGTCCTCGATCACCGCGACCGGCTGGACGATCGGGCCGTCGACATAGGCCGTCTGGCCCAGGGCGACGTTGCTGCCGTCCTGAAGCGGGGTCTGCTGTCCGGTCGCGGCGCAGCCCGACAGGGCAAGCGCGGCAACGAGCGAAGATGCGGCGAGGCGGGGGATGTTCTGCATTTGCCGGTTGCTAACCGCGTCGCTATGAACGCGCCATGACCCAAGCGCCCCGTACCCCTTGCCTGCTCTATCTCATCTCGCCGCTCGATGTCGGCGGCGATTTTCCCGACCGGTTGATCGAGGCGCTCGACGCCGGCCCGGTCGCGGCGTTCCAGTTTCGCGTCAAGGGGCTCGAACAGCATGAGGCGGCGGCGCTCGCCGAGCCGTTGCAGGCGATCTGTGCCGCGCGCGATGTCGCGTTCATCGTCAACGACGATGTCGCGCTGGCCAGGCGGCTGGAGGCCGACGGCGTCCATCTGGGACAAGAGGACGGCGATCCGCGCGAAGCGCGCAAGGAGTTAGGCGCGCAGGCTCAGATCGGGGTCACCTGTCACGCGAGCCGCCATATGGCGATGGAAGCGGGCGAAGCGGGGGCCGATTATGTCGCGTTCGGCGCTTTTTATCCGACGACGACCAAGACCGTCGAGCATCAGGCCGACCCAGCGATTCTGGAATGGTGGCAGGGCATGTTCGAACTGCCGTGCGTCGCGATCGGCGGGATCACGCCTGACAACGGCGGCGTATTGATCGAGGCCGGCGCCGATTTCCTGGCGGTATCGGGCGCGGTCTGGAACGACCCCGACGGGCCCGCCGCCGCGGTCGGCAAGTTCGCAAAGCTGCTTGCAGGGTGAACCTACGGCAAGGCCGCGCGTTGGGCGATGAGGTTCAACGATAGGGATTGCCGATGAAATTTGCTTCGCTGCTCTGCGCCGCCGCGCTCCTGCCGCTCGCCGCCTGCAACGCTTCGCCCGACAGAAAGGCGGATCTGGAGGAAAAGACCGAGGCCGCGCCGAAGCAGGTCGCAGCGAGCGATGACGGCATGACGTCGCGCGACGACGCGGCGGCGGTCGACGATGTCGCGCGCCCCGACATGCAATTGCAGGTCGTCCTCGACCGACTGGGCTTCTCGCCCGGCGTGGTTGACGGCAAGATGGGCATATCGACCGTCAACGCGCTGCGCGGTTTTCAGGCCGCCAATGATTTGAAGGTCAGCGGCGAACGCGATGAGCCGACGACCGCGGCGCTTCGCCAGTGGCAGCGGATCGCCGCGACGCGGCTGGTGACCGTGCCGGCGAGCTATGCCGAGGCGACCTTCGTGCCGATCCCGGAGAAGGCGAGCGAGCAGGCGAAGCTGGCACGCGACTGGGGTACGAATCGGTGCTCGAAAAGCTTGCCGAGCGGTTTCATACGACGCCCGAGGTGCTCAAGACGCTCAATCCGGATGCGGCCTTTGCGGCACCGGTCGCTGACCCCGACAGCGCAGCGCCGGTCGCGATCGCGGCGGGGACGTCGCTGCGTGTTCCGAATGTCGGGGCCGATGCCATCGTCGCCGCCGATGTCGACAACGCCGAATGGCTCGCGACGCTGACCTCGCTGGGCGTTGGCACGACTCAACCCGATGCCGAGCGGATCGAGGTGTCGAAGAAGGCGGAGACGATGAAGGTGTTCGATGCGGGCGGCAAGCTGGTCAGCGCCGTCGGTGCGCAACCGGATCGCAGCAGCGGCCCGCTGCCGATCGGTCAGCTGGACAGCGCGACCAGGGCTTCGGCCGCAATCCAGGCTATGCGTCATAAGCCTGCGATACTGCAGCAATGTGCCGGCGAGCGAGGCGAGCATGAAGGCCAACGGCAGCACCAGCAGCCAGTCGGCGATGCGCCAGGCTGAGCAGGCCGGCGGGCGACCACCGGAGCGCAGGCGATCGAGCGCCGATCAGCCGGCTGTGGCCGGCTGACCGACTGGGATGCGGCGCGGCTGGCGCAGATGGTGTCATTCGGCACCAAGGTCGATTTCATCGCCTGATGCGCTGGCAGGCGGCCTTTAAACTGGTGTTGTGGACGGCGTTGGTGAGTGCGACCTTGACGTCGATCTATTGGATCACCGCTTACGACCTGCTGGCGGCCGGGCCGCCCGCTTCGGCCGGCACCGCGGCCGTGCGCGATGCAGCGGACGACGGCCGCTATTCGGGCAAAACGGCGCCGGCGGTGATGATCCCGGTGCAGGGAATCCGCGCCGGCGAATTGATCGACAGCTGGAGCCAGAGCCGGTCCGAGGGACGACTGCACCGCGCGATCGATATTCCGGCGCCCGCGGGGACGCCGGTGCTGGCGGCGATGGACGGCCGGATCGAAAAGCTGTTCGCGTCGGATCGCGGCGGCCTGACCCTCTATCAGCGGTCGGGCGATGGGCGGCTGATCCTCTATTATGCGCATTTGCAGGGGTATCGCCGCGGGCTGGCCGAAGGACAGGCGGTGCAGCGGGGCCAGGTGATCGCGACGGTGGGGGCGAGCGGAAACGCCGATCCCGCGGTGCCGCATCTGCATTTCCAGATGCTGGAAACGGTGCCCGAAGCCAATTGGCAGTCGGGCAGACCGATCAATCCTTATCCGTTGCTCGCGGGCAAGCGGTAACGCGCCACCCGTTCAGATCGCGGGATAATCATAGCGCGGGGTCGCGGGCTTGCCATCGGGCGCGGCTGGCGGCGCGGTTTCGTTGCGCCAGCCGAACAGGCCGGCGCAGGGGGTGGGACGGCGCGGGCGCGTGGCATTGCCGGGGCGCGGCGGGGGTGTCGGATCGGAACGGTCGGTGCTCATCATGTCGCCGATATGGCAGCGGCCACGGCGCCCATATTGGATCGATGCGTCAAATCGGTTTCGGTTCGTCGTGTTTTGGCTTGCGCAATTTCGGCACTGTCGCAACACAGCGGACGGGGAGACAGATATGACCGAAATCACCACGCCGGCGGCTCGCGGCCGCGAACTGACGCTTCGCGCAATTCTGCTGGGCGCCGTGCTGACGCTGATGTTCACCGCGGCGAACGTCTATCTGGGGCTGAAGGTCGGGTTGACCTTTGCCACCTCGATCCCCGCGGCGGTGATTTCGATGGCGCTGCTACGCTATTTGCCGGGAGCCACGATCCTGGAGAATAATATCGTCCAGACGATCGCGAGCGCCGCGGGGACGCTGGCGGCGATCATCTTCGTGCTGCCAGGGCTGGTGATGGTCGGATATTGGCAGGGCTTCCCGATGCTGGAGACCACCGCGATCACCATGCTCGGCGGGATTTTGGGGGTGCTGTTTTCGGTGCCGCTGCGCCGCGCGCTGGTGGTCGATTCGGACCTGCCCTATCCCGAAGGCCGCGCCGCCGCCGAAGTGTTGCAGGTCGGCGCGGCGAGCGCCGCGGGGGCCGAGGAAAACAAGGCCGGGCTGTCGGCGCTGCTTTGGAATTCGATCGTCGCGGCGGCCTTCACGCTGCTGACCCAGATGAAGCTGGTCGGCGCCGAAGTCGCGCGCTGGTTCAGCGTCGGCACCGGCGCGACCGGCATCGCCGGGGGTCTGGGTTTCGCGCTGTTCGGGGTCGGCCATCTGGTCGGCCTGTCGGTGGGCATGGCGCAGCTGGTCGGGCTGATCACCGGCTGGTGGGTCTTGCTGCCGATCCTGACGCAAGGTGGGGCAGGTGATGCGGAAACGCTGGCGAACACCGTGTTTCGCGCCGACGTCCGCTTCTTTGGCGCCGGGGTGATCGCGGTCGCGGCGATCTGGACCCTCATCAAGATTGCCGGGCCGGTGCTGGGCGGCATCCGATCGGCGATGGCGGCGAGCCGGGCGCGGCAGGGCGGCGCCGCGATGGCGATCGAAGAGCAGGATATGTCGATCAACTGGGTGTTCGGCGGATCGCTGGCGCTGATGCTGCCGATCGGCTGGCTGCTCTGGACGGTGCTGGCCGGCGCTTGCGCAGCTGGCCGTTCAGGAACGGCGCGATCTTCGAGTTCACCTGCGGGCTGATGATCGCGTCGGTCGAGGGCGAGATCACCCAGTAGTAGGGCTGCTCGTATGAGAGACCGCGCCGGTCCGAGACCGAGGCCTTCGGCACCAGGAAGCCCGATGACCGCTCGGCGGCCGGCGGCGGTCAGGCGGAAATCGACGCCATGGTCGCTTATGCGCTGATCGTCACCGGGCTGGTCTTCGGTATCGCGACGATTTCCAACGACAATTTGCAGGATCTGAAAACCGGCCAGCTGGTCGGTGCGACGCCGTGGAAACAGCAGGTGGCGCTGATCATCGGCGTCATCTTCGGCTCGCTGATCGTGCCGCCGGTGCTCAACGTGCTCAACGAAACGCTCGGCTTCGTCGGCGCGCCGGGGGCCGGCCCGAACGCGCTGGCGGCGCCGCAGGCGGCGTTGATTTCGTCGCTCGCGCAGGGCGTGCTCGGCGGCAACCTCAACTGGACGATGCTGGGTCATGGCGCGCTTGCAGGGCGTCGGTTTCATCATCGTCGACGCGCTGCTGGGCCGCGCGGGCAAGCTGCGGCCGCCGCCGCTGGCGATCGGTATCGGCATTCACTTGCCGATGGCGGTGATCCTGCCGGTAGTGATCGGCGCGGTCGGCGGCTGGTATTACGACCGCTGGGCTGCAAAGCGCCCGAACGCCAGCTTTGCCCACCGCATGGGGGTGCTAACCGCAACCGGGATGATCGTCGGCGAAAGCCTGTTCGGGGTGCTGTATGCCGGCATCGTCGCGGGCAGCGGCAGCGATGCGCCGCTCGCGGTGGTCGGCGAGGGGTATGCGCCCTATGCGCCGTGGATCGGGCTGATCCTGTTCGCCGGGCTCATCTGGCTCAGCTATCGGCGCACCCGGCGGATGGTCGCGGCGACGCGCTGACTTGCCCTCCGCCGCTGGCGCGGCTAAAGGCGCGACCCTGTGACCGGCATATCCCGATAGGCCGGCGGCTCTTTCCATCCTTGAACAGCGAGTGTGCGCGATCAAGATCAGCGGCGTGGACATCCGTCCCGGCAACATCATCGAATACGAAAAGGGCATCTGGAAGGTTGCCAAGACCCAGCACACCCAGCCGGGCAAGGGCGGCGCCTTCATGCAGGTGGAAGCCAAGAATCTGATCGACGGCCGCAAACTGAACAACCGTTTCCGCAGCGCCGACACGGTCGAAAAGGTCCGTCTCGACACCAAGGATTTCCAGTTCCTCTATGCCGAGGGCGAAGATCTGGTGTTCATGGACAAGGATACGTACGAGCAGATCAACATTTCCAAAGACGTCGTCGGCGAGGCGCATGAATTCCTGCAGGACGGCATGGATGTCGTGCTCGAGCTGTGGGAAGAGCGCCCGATCTCGGTCGAGCTGCCCGAAACGATCGAAGCGCTGATCGTCGAGGCCGATGCGGTGGTAAAGGGGCAGACGGCGTCGTCGTCGTACAAGCCCGCGATCCTCGACAATGGGGTGCGCGTGATGGTGCCGCCGCACATCACCAGCGGCACCCGCATCGTCGTCCATGTCTACGACCGCGAATATGTTCGCCGCGCGGATTAACTAACGTCGCCCCCGCGCAGGCGGGGGCCGCTAGCGTTTTACATTGCCGACAGCGGCCCCCGACTTCGCGGGGGCGACGCGTTGAGGGAAACGAATATGGCCTTATCCGGCATCATCACCGTCATGGAACGCGCAGCGCGCAAGGCGGGGACCAAGCTGCGCCGCGATTTCGGCGAGATCGAGCATCTGCAGGTGTCGCAAAAGGGCCCGGCCGATTTCGTGTCGAAGGCCGACCAGGCCGCCGAACGCACGCTGTACGACGAACTGGGCCGCGACCGTCCGGGCTGGGGCTTTGTGCTGGAAGAAGGCGGCGTGATCGAGGGCGATCCGGGTAAACCGCGCTTCATCATCGATCCGCTCGACGGCACGTCGAACTTCCTCCACGCCATCCCGCATTTCGCGATCTCGATCGCGGTGCAGGAACCGAAACTCGGCGGCGGCTGGGGCGATATCACGTCGTGCCTGATCTATCAGCCGGTGACCGATGAAAGTTACTGGGCCGAACGCGGCCGCGGCGCGTGGTTGCACGATCGCCGTCTGCGCGTCGCATCGCGCCGGATGCTCAACGAATGTCTGGTCGCGACCGGCATCCCCTATATGGGCCACGGCGATTTCGCCCAGTGGAGCCGCATTTTCGGCGCGGTAGCGCCCGAAGTCGCCGGCATCCGCCGGTTCGGCGCCGCCAGCCTCGACCTCGCGTGGGTCGCGGCGGGGCGTTACGACGGGTTTTGGGAGAGCGATCTCAAGATCTGGGACGTCGCGGCGGGCATGTTGCTGGTGCGCGAAGCCGGCGGTTTCGTCAGCGATTTCCGCGGCGGCGACCGGTCGATCGAGCGCAGCGAATATATCGCCGGCAGCGCCGCGGTCCATTCCAAGCTGCAGAAACTGGTCGCCGGCGCGCTGCGTAACGCTTGACCTTCCTTTTCGTCATGCCGGACTTGATCCGGCATCCCGCTTTGCGACGCTGAAAAGCGGGACCGCGGATCAAGTCCGGGGTGACGAGTGATTGTTCAGCTCACCTTTCGAAAACATACTCGCGAAAGCTGTCCATCAGCGATGCCCAGGTGTTGAAGGTTTCGCCGACATTTTCGCGCGGGATGCCGGCGAAATCGAGGTCGACGTCCATTTCGAGCACCGGATCGCCCTCATTGTCCTTATAGGCGCGGGCGAAGCGCTTGTCCTTGTTCCACTTGTTCAGCTTGTCGAGCGAGATGTCCTTCGCATCGCTGAAGCCCATATAATATTGCAGCGTCTTGCAATTCTTGTTCTCGGTGCAGTTCATGAACAGGACGAGGAATTTCAGGCCGCCGCGATTGCTTTCGATATAGGGATCGTCGCCCGCTTTCTCGACGATCGTCGCGGGCCAGCCCTGCGATTCGACGATGGCTTTGATGGCCTCGGGATTGGCCGCGTTGACCAGCTCGGCGTGGGCCGGGACGGCGGCAAACAGCGTCGCCGTACTGAGGGCGACAATGGCGCGAGTGGCAAATGATGTCATCGCAATTCCCCCTATCGAAAACGCACCCGAAACGCGCGGCATGGCGACCCTGTTTTTGGCGGCGTATCACAGCGATAGGGGCTGTCACCAGCGGCGTTTATGCTTTTGCTCACATGACAGGCGAAAATCATGCCCGCGGTGCTTGCGAGGCGCGGCGCGCTGGCCTAAAGCGCCCGCAACAAGGGTGCCGAGACACCCCAAGAACTGAACAACGGAACTGCGAGCTCCCATGGTCGATCTGACGCAATATTTGCCGATCCTGATCTTTCTGGTCATTGCCGTCGGCCTGTCCTCCGCCTTCGTGTTTCTGCCGATGGGCGTGGCGCGGCTGACCGGGGCGCATCAGCCCGACCCGGCCAAGCTGACCGAATATGAATGCGGCTTTCCGGCGTTCGAGGACGCGCGCAGCCAGTTCGACGTGCGATTCTATCTGGTCGCGATCCTGTTCATCATCTTCGACCTGGAGGCGGCGTTCCTGTTTCCCTGGGCGGTGAGCCTGAAGGAAATCGGCTGGGCGGGCTGGGCGACGATGATGATTTTCCTCGCCGAACTCGCGATCGGCCTTGTGTATGCGTGGAAGAAAGGGGCGTTGGACTGGGAATGAGCAGCTCGATCATCCTGCCGCCCGGCCAGATGCCGGTTGCCCCGGGGACCAGCCCGGACATGTCATTTTTCGACGATCTCAACAGCGAGGTCGGCGACAAGGGCTTTCTCGTCACCTCAACCGAGGATTTGTTCAACTGGGCACGTACGGGTTCGTTGTGGTGGATGACGTTCGGCCTCGCGTGCTGCGCGGTCGAGATGATCCACGTCAACATGCCGCGCTATGACATGGAGCGCTTCGGCGCCGCGCCGCGCGCTTCGCCGCGTCAGAGCGACGTGATGATCGTCGCCGGCACGCTATGCAACAAGATGGCCCCGGCGCTGCGCCGCGTTTACGATCAGATGTCGAACCCGAAATATGTCATTTCCATGGGCAGCTGCGCCAACGGCGGCGGCTATTATCACTACAGCTATTCGGTGGTGCGCGGCTGTGACCGCATCGTGCCGGTCGATATCTATGTCCCCGGGTGCCCGCCGACCGCCGAGGCTTTGCTGTACGGCGTGATGCAGTTGCAGCGGAAGATCCGCCGCGTCGGGACGATCGAACGCTGATGGGACACGCCGCTCCCCTGATCGCGCCGCGCGCAACCCTGGCTGCCGAACTCAAAAAGCTGCTCGGCGCCGACTTGCTGGTGCATGATTTCGCCGCCGACGAAGACAGCATCACCGTCGATCGCACCGCCGTCGCCGGGGTGATGATCGCGCTGCGCGACAATCTGGACTATCAGCAGCTGATGGAGATCGCCGGGGTCGATTATCCCGACCGCGCCGAGCGGTTCGAGGTGGTGTATCACCTGCTCAGCGTGACCAGGAACCACCGCCTGCGCGTCCGCGTATCGACCGACGAGGCGACGCCGGTGCCGACGATCGTGCCGGTGTGGCCGAACGCCGGCTGGCTCGAGCGTGAGGTGTTCGACATGTATGGGGTGCTGTTCGCCGGCAACCCCGACCTGCGCCGCATCCTGACCGATTATGGGTTTCAGGGGCACCCGCAGCGCAAGGACTTCCCGCTGACCGGCTACACCGAACTGCGCTATTCCGAAGAGGACAAGCGCGTCGTGTATGAGCCGGTGAAGCTGGCGCAGGATTTCCGCAATTTCGACTTCATGTCGCCGTGGGAAGGTGCCGATTATGTGCTGCCGGGCGATGAAAAAGCCGGCGGGACGGGCGAAGCGCCGGGCAAGGGCGCGCCGACGCCGATGACGGCTAAAGAGGTCAAGGCATCCGACGACAAGGCGAAGGCGCCGCCGCCGCCGACCCCCAAGACGACCGAAAAGCCGTCGCAGACCGGGGCGGGCGAAAAGGTGAACCAGAAGGCCGCAAAGACGAGCCGCGACGGCGCCAGCGCCACGACCGCGGCAAAGGGCAAGACCCCGGCGACGACCAAAGCCGAAAAGGCGCCCGCCAAGCCGCGCGCGCCGCGCAAGCCGAAGGCGGCCAAGAGCGATGGAGGTGACGCATGACCGACGCTCCGCATGTCAATCACTATGGCGGCGACCTGTTTGAAGGCTATCCGGTCGATACCGCGAACACCGCGGGCGATCAGGCGGTCACCAACTATACGATCAACTTCGGCCCGCAGCATCCGGCGGCGCACGGCGTGCTGCGGCTGGTGCTGGAGCTCGACGGCGAGATCATCGAACGGGTCGATCCGCACGTCGGTCTGCTGCACCGCGGCACTGAAAAGCTGATCGAATATAAGACCTATTTGCAGGCGCTGCCTTATTTCGACCGGCTCGACTATTGCTCGCCGCTGGCGATGGAGCACTCGTACGTGCTCGCCATCGAAAAGCTGCTCGATCTCGAGGTGCCGGCGCGGGCGCAATATCTGCGCGTGCTGTTCGCCGAGCTGACGCGCATCTGCAACCATATGCTCAATATCGGGTCGCACGTCATGGACGTCGGCGCGATGACCCCGAACCTGTGGGTGTTCGAGCTGCGCGAGGATTGCCTGAACTTCTTCGAACGGGCTTCGGGCGCGCGGATGCACAGCGCCTACTTCCGCCCGGGCGGGGTGCATCAGGATGTGCCCGAAAAGCTGCTCGTCGACATCGGCGAATGGGCCGAGACGCGCCTGCCGAAGCTGTTCGGCGACGCGATGAGCCTGGTCATCGACAACCGCATCTTCAAACAGCGCAACGTCGATATCGCGACGGTGAGCAAGGAAGACGCGCTGGCTTGGGGCTTTTCGGGTCCGATGATCCGCGGCAGCGGCATCGCGTGGGATTTGCGCAAGTCGCAGCCCTATGACGCCTATGCCGCGATGGAATTCGACATTCCGGTCGGCACCCGCGGCGACTGCTACGACCGCTTCATGGTCCGCGTCGAGGAAGTCTATCAGTCGGCGAAGATCATCAAGCAGTGCCTGCGCGACATGCCGACCGGCCCGATCGCCAGCCTCGACCGCAAGATCGTCCCGCCGAAGCGCGGAGAGATGAAGCAGTCGATGGAATCGCTGATCCATCACTTCAAACTCTATACCGAGGGTTTCCACGTTCCTGCGGGCGAGGTGTATGTGGCGACCGAAAGCCCCAAGGGCGAATTCGGCGTCTATCTGGTCAGCGACGGCAGCAACAAGCCGTACCGCTGCAAGATCCGCCCGACGGCGTTTTCGCATCTGCAGGCGATGGACATGATGTCGAAAGGCCACATGCTCGCGGATACGACCGCGATCATCGGCGCGATTGATGTTGTGTTCGGGGAGTGCGACCGGTGAGGACGCTCAAGCAGACCGAAGGTTGGTTGGCTCAGGCCGCGTCTTCATTCGTGGTACTCTTGGCGATGCAGTGGATTTTTGATGTTCGCGACCCTGACACCAGCAAGGCCGTCGTTTGGGTGATTGGCATCGGCAAGATCGTCGTGATGATCGAGTTGGTGTTGTTTGGCGGCCGCTGGCTTCAGCTCAAATATCGAGAACGCAATTCAAATATGGGCGGCAAACATGGCTGACGCACCCCAAATCCCCGATGAAGCCGAAACGCGCGCTCGCTGGGGCGCATTTGCGTGGACGGCGGAAAATGCCGACAAGGCGAAGGGCGTCATCGCGCGCTATCCCGCGGGGCGCCAGCGTTCGGCGGTCATGCCCTTGCTCGACCTCGCGCAGCGCCAGGTCGGCGCGGAAACGCAGACGCAGGGCTGGCTGCCCGTGCCGGTGATCGAGTTCGTCGCAGGCCAGCTCGATATGCCGTTCATGCGCGCGTATGAGGTCGCGTCCTTTTATACGATGTACAATCTGGCGCCGGTCGGCCGCTATCATGTGCAGGTGTGCGGGACGACGCCGTGCCTGCTGCGCGGATCGGACGATGTCATGGCGGCCTGCAAGAACCGCGGGATGACCAAGGGCAAGACGACGCCCGACGGGCTGTTCACGCTGACCGAGGTCGAATGCATGGGCACCTGCACCAACGCGCCGATGGTCCAGATCAACGACGACAATTACGAAGACCTGGATTTCGACCGCATGGCCGCGATCCTCGACGCGCTGGCGGCGGGTGAGAACCCGAAGGCGGGGACGCAGATCGCAGGGCGTCATACCAGCGAGCCCGAGGGCGGCCCGACGACTTTGAAAGAGATGGTCAAGGCCAATCACGATTACCGGAAGGATTGGTGAGCATGACCAACCCATCATTCCTTCGTCATGCCGGACTTGATCCGGCATCCCGCTTTTTCCTTCGCGCCGTCCAAGGCAGCGGGACCCCGGATCAAGTCCGGGGTGACGAGATGGGAGGGGTCGCATGAGCCTCGCCGACAAAGACCGCATTTTCACCAACATCTATGGCTTCCAGCCGTGGAATCTGAAATCGGCGCAGATGCGTGGCGATTGGGACAAGACCAAGGATCTGATGAAGAGAAGTTCAAGGCGATCATCGAAGAGATCAAGGCCGCCAGCGACTGCGCGGCCGCGGCGGCGCGGGCTTCCCACCGGCCTCAAATGGTCGTTCATGCCGAAGGAGCCGCGCGCCGACCGCCCGAGCTTTCTGGTTATCAATGCCGACGAATCCGAACCTGGTTCGTGCAAGGACCGCGAAATCATCCGTCACGATCCGCACAAGCTGATCGAAGGGGCGCTGATTGCGGGCTTCGCGATGCGCGCGCGCGCCGCATACATCTATATTCGCGGCGAGTTCATCCGCGAGGCCGAGACGTTGTTCGCGGCGGTTCAGGAAGCGTATGACGCCGGCCTGCTCGGCAAGAATGCGGCCAAGTCGGGCTACGACTTCGACGTTTTCGTCCACCGCGGCGCCGGCGCCTATATCTGCGGCGAAGAAACCGCGATGATCGAAAGCCTGGAGGGCAAGAAGGGCCAGCCGCGCCTGAAGCCGCCGTTCCCGGCGGGGGCGGGGCTTTATGGCTGCCCGACGACGGTCAACAATGTCGAAAGCATCGCGGTCGTCCCGACGATCCTGCGCCGCGGCGCGCCGTGGTTCTCATCGTTCGGGCGCGAGAACAACAAGGGCACCAAGCTTTTCCAGATTTCGGGGCATGTGAACACGCCGTGCGTCGTCGAGGAAGAGATGAGCATCCCGTTCCGCGAGCTGATCGACAGCCATTGCGGCGGCATTCGCGGCGGCTGGGACAATCTGCTCGCGGTGATCCCCGGCGGATCTTCCGTGCCGCTGGTTCCCGCCGCTGAAATCATGGACTGTCCGATGGATTTCGACGGGCTGAAGGCGGTCGGATCGGGGCTTGGCACCGCGGCCGCGATCGTGATGGATAAATCGACCGACGTCGTTCAGGCGATCAGCCGCATCAGTTACTTCTACAAGCATGAAAGCTGCGGCCAGTGCACCCCGTGCCGCGAAGGCACCGGGTGGATGTGGCGCGTGATGGAACGGCTGCGCACCGGCGACGCCGCCATCGGCGAGATCGACACGCTGTGGGACGTGACCAAGCAGGTCGAAGGCCACACCATCTGCGCGCTGGGCGATGCGGCGGCGTGGCCGATCCAGGGCCTGATCAAGCATTTCCGTCCTGAACTGGAGCGGCGCATCCGCGACAATGGGGCGTTGGAGGCAGCAGAATGATAACATTTGCATTCGCTTTGTTCGCCGCGGCACAAGCCGCAGAGCCGCCGGTTCGGATGGACAATACCCCGACGCCATGGCCCGAGAATGACCGCGGTTTTGGACCCGGTGTCGATCGGGTGGTGGACTCGGACGGCGAGGCGCGGACGACGATGGCGCGTTTCGCGACTTGCGTGGTCGACAACAGTGCCGAAAAGACGGCCGAGGTGCTGACGCGCGATTTCCGCACGAACGAGTATCGGAATGGTCTGAAAAATCTGGCGCGGGCCAACGAGGGCTGTGCCAAACGCGCCGGGTTGCGCGGCAAGATGTTCGGATCGAATCTTTCCTTGGCCGGTGCCTTGGCAGAGGCCATGATTGGCCGGGATCCAGCCCCGCTGAATGTGCGCATTGCAAAGGCGGCGACAGGCAAGGAAACCCCGACCTTTGCGCCGTCCGACAAGATTGCCATGTGCGTCGCCCGCTCAAGCCCTGACGAGGTCGCCGCGCTGTTGGCCACCGCGCCGGCGTCGAGCGAGGAAACCGCGGCCGCCGCGAAATTACGACCCGTCGTTCAACTCTGCAGCCAGGATGCGAAGCTGGACACGAGCGTCGCCGGGCTGCGCTCGATCGTCGCCACCGCGACCTTTCGGTTGCTTGCGGTGCAGGAAAGCTGATCCATGCCTAAAGTCACCGTAGATGGCCTAGAGCTCGATGTCCCGCAGGGCGCCACCGTGCTGCAGGCGTGCGAGCTGGCGGGGAAGGAAATTCCCCGTTTCTGTTATCATGAGCGGCTGTCCATCGCCGGAAACTGCCGCATGTGCCTGGTCGAAGTCGCGCCGGGTCCGCCGAAGCCGCAGGCGTCGTGCGCGTTGCCGGTCGCCGAAGGGCAGATCATCAAGACCGACAGCGCGATGGTGAAGAAGGCGCGCGAGGGGGTGATGGAGTTCCTGCTCATCAACCACCCGCTCGACTGTCCGATCTGCGATCAGGGCGGCGAATGCGATTTGCAGGACCAGTCGGTCGCTTACGGCCGCGGCGCGACGCGCTACGACGAGAACAAGCGCGCGGTGACCGAGAAATATATGGGGCCGATCGTCAAAACGGTCATGACGCGGTGCATCCAGTGCACGCGTTGCATCCGCTTTGCCGAGGAAGTCGCCGGGGTCGAAGACATCGGCGCGATCGGTCGCGGCGAGAATATGCAGATCACCATCGTATCTGGAACGCGCGGTCGCGAGCGAGCTGTCGGGCAATGTCGTCGACCTGTGCCCGGTTGGGCGCGCTGACGTCGAAGCCCTATGCGTTCGAGGCGCGGCCGTGGGAGCTGACCAAGACGCTGGGCATCGACATGATGGATGCGGTCGGCACCAATGTGCGCATCGACGCGCGCGGGCGCCAGGTGCTGCGCGTGCTGCCGCGGATCAACGACGACGTGAACGAGGAGTGGATGTCGCGACAAGACCCGCTATGCGGTGGACGGGCTGAGCCGGCAGCGCCTGGACCGGCCCTTCATCCGCGAGAACGGAAAGCTGCGCGCCGCGACGTGGGCCGAGGCGTTCGACGCTGTGGCGTACAAGATCCAGGCCACGACCCCGGACCGCATCGGCGTGATCGCCGGCTGCGAGACGATGTTCGCCGCCAAGACGCTGGTCAATGCGCTGGGATCGACTTTGCTCGAAGGGCGCCAGACCGGGCTCGACTATGACGTCACCAGCTTGTCGGCGGTCAATTTCAACACCGGCATCGCCGAGGCCGAGAACGCCGATGTGATCCTGCTGGTCGGCACCAATTTGCGCTGGGAAGCGCCGCTGATCAACACGCGCGTCCGCAAGGCGGTGTGGAAGAAGGGCGCGAAGGTCTTTGCGATCGGCCCCGAAACCGACCTGACGTACAACACGCAATGGCTGGGCGACGACGCCTCGCTGGTGGCGAAGCTGCCCGCCGCGGTGCTCGACGCGCTGAAGGGCGCCGAACGGCCGATGCTGATCTTTGGCGGCGGCGCGCTGTCGGTGCCCGGCGTCCACGGCGCCGGCCTGGCGCTCGCCAAGACGATCGGCGCGGTCAAGGCGGGCTGGAACGGCTTTAACGTCGTCCATTTTTCGGCCGCGCGCATGGGGTCGCTGATGCTGGGCTATGGCTTGCCGGGCGGGATCAAGGATGTAGTCGCGGCCAAGCCGAAACTCGCGTTCTTGCTCGGCGCCGACGAGGTCGATTTCTCGAGCCTTGGCGGCACGTTCAAAGTCTATGTCGGCCATCATGGCGACGATCATGGCAGGGGGGCGCGCATGCCGCCGACGTCATTCTGCCCGCCGCGGCATGGACCGAGAAGGATTTCACCACGGTCAACACCGAGGGCCGCGTCCAGCGCAGCGAAAAGGCGGCGTTCGCACCGGGTGACGCGCGCGAGGATTGGAGCATTTTCCGGGCTTTGGCCGATACGCTGGGCGTATCGCTGGGTTTCGACAGTTTTGCCCAGTGCCGCGCGGCGATGATCGCCGCGGTGCCGGCGCTTGGGGTCGAAGGTCTCGCCGATTATGGCTGGTCGGTGCCAAAGCTGGCCGCCAAGCCCGAGGCGCGCGCGATCCCGTCGCCGGTCAAGGATTTCTACCTCACCAACGCCATTTGCCGCGCGTCGCCGACGATGCAGCGCTGCTCGCAAGAGCTGGTCCATGGCGCCGATTTTGCGGAGGCCGCGGAATGAACCCGGTGCATGCGATCGCCAGCGTGTTGCTGGTCGGAATGGGTTATTCGGTCTGGCGCGGGTTCAACCCGCGCAAGGCGGAGAAACCCGGCCCGCATAATGGTTGGCGGAACCAGGATCATGCTGCGCGTGCCAAAGATGGAACGTGGTCGGAAGGGTCGACGATGGAATCTGATTCGCCAGCGCCGCCCTATCGCGGTGGGGTTGGCCAATGACCGAGACCTTCATTTCCTGGGGCATGGACGCCGACTGGGCGTGGGGCGTCGCGACGATCGCGGGTATCCTGCTGATCGCGTTGCCGCTGATGCTCAGCGTCGCGATGATCATCTATGCCGACCGCAAGATATGGGCGGCGATCGCGCTGCGCCGCGGTCCGAACGTCGTCGGTCCGTTCGGCTTGCTGCAAAGCTTTGCCGACGGGCTGAAAGTGTTCCTGCAAGAAACGATCATCCCGACGGGCGCCAACCGCGGGCTGTTCCTGATCGCGCCGATCATCACCTTCACCGTGGCGTTGCTGGCCTGGGCGGTGATCCCGTTCAATTCCGGCGCGGTGCTCGCCGACATCAACGTCGGTCTGCTCTACATTCTCGCGATTTCGTCGCTCGGGGTTTACGGCGTGATCCTGTCGGGCTGGGCGTCGAACTCGAAATACCCCTTCTTTTCAGCGATGCGCGCGTCGGCGCAGATGATCTCCTACGAAGTGTCGATCGGGTTCATCCTGATCGGGGTCGTGCTGTTCGCGGACAGTTTCAACATGAACGAGATCGTCAAGGCGCAGCAGGGCCATGGGCTCGGCATCGTCAACGCCTTCGGCTTCAACCTGCTGCTCTTCCCGCTCGCGGTGATGTTTCTGATCTCGTCGCTCGCCGAAACCGCGCGCGCGCCGTTCGATCTGACCGAGGCCGAAAGCGAACTCGTCGCGGGGTATCAGACCGAATATTCGTCGATGGCCTTCGCGCTGTTCTGGCTCGGCGAATATGCCAACGTCCTGTTGATGTGCACGCTCAACGCGGTGCTGTTCTGGGGCGGCTGGCTGCCGCCGCTCAACATCGACCTGATCCCGTGGTTCGACATTCCGGGCTGGGTGTGGCTGTTCGGCAAGATCCTGTTCTTCTTCTTCGTGTTCAGCTGGGTCAAGGCGACGGTGCCGCGCTACCGCTATGACCAGCTGATGCGCCTGGGCTGGAAAATATTCCTGCCGATCAGCCTGATCTGGATCTTCCTGATTTCCGGCTATCTGATGCTGACGAGGTATTCATGAGTTCCATTGCCCACCTCATCAAGAGCTTCACCTTGTGGGAGTTTGTGAAGGCGCACGCCCTCACGCTCAAATATTTCTTCAAGCCGAAGGCGACGATCAACTATCCGTTCGAGAAGAACCCGCTGAGCCCGCGCTTCCGCGGCGAGCATGTGTTGCGGCGTTATCCGAACGGCGAGGAACGGTGCATCGCGTGCAAGCTGTGCGAAGCGGTATGCCCGGCGCAGGCGATCACGATCGAGGCCGAGCCGCGCGAGGACGGCAGCCGCCGCACGACGCGCTACGACATCGACATGACGAAGTGCATCTATTGCGGCTTCTGTCAGGAAGCGTGCCCGGTCGATGCGGTGGTCGAGGGGCCGAATTTCGAATTCGCGACCGAAACCCGCGAAGAACTGCTGTATGACAAGGCCAAGCTGCTCGCCAATGGCGACAAATGGGAACGCGCGATCGCGGCAAATCTTGCCGCCGACGCGCCCTATCGGTAAGGGCCATGATCATCGATTCCCAACCCGTTCGCACTGAGCTTGTCGAAGTGCCGTCCTGCTTTTTCCGAAAGAAAGAACAGGGCTTCGACAAGCTCAGCCCGAACGGATTTTTTGGATTAGGGGCATGATACAACTAGCCGCCTTCTATCTGTTCGCCACGATCGTCATCGCCTCTGCGGCGATGGTGATTTTCGCGCGCAACCCGGTCCACAGCGTGATGTGGCTGATCCTCGCCTTCTTCAACGCGGCGGGGCTGATGTTGCTGGCGGGGGCCGAGTTTATCGCGATGCTGCTCGTCATCGTCTATGTCGGCGCGGTCGCGGTGCTGTTCCTGTTCGTCGTGATGATGCTCAACATCGATTTCGCCGAGTTGCGCGCCGGATTTGTACGCTATTTGCCGCTCGGCGCGCTGGTCGCGATCATCCTGGCGGCCGAGCTGATCTTTGCGGTCGGCGCGTGGAGCGCGGGCGGGGTTGATCTGGCTGCACGCGCGGCGCCGGTGGTCACCGACAAGAGCAATATCCAGCAGATCGGCGAGCTGCTCTATACGAAGTATATCTTCCTGTTCGAGGCGGCGGGCATCGTGCTGCTGGTGGCGATGATCGGCGCGATCGTGCTGACGCATCGTCAGCGCGGCGGGGTGCGCACCCAGAATATCTCGTTGCAGAATCAGCGCCGTCCGCAGGATGCGACGCGGCTGGTCGATCCGGGCGTCGGGCAGGGGATGGAATTGTGATTTCGGTCGGCCATTATCTTGCCGTTTCGGCGGTGCTGTTCACGCTCGGTGTGCTCGGCATCTTCATCAACCGCAAGAATATCATCGTCATCCTGATGGCGATCGAGCTGATTTTGCTCGCGGTGAACATCAATCTCGTCGCGTTCAGCGCGGCGCTGAACGATCTGGTCGGACAGGTGTTCGCGATGTTCGTGCTGACGGTGGCGGCGGGTGAAGCCGCGATCGGGCTTGCCATTCTCGTGATTTATTTCCGCGGCCGCGGCACCATTGCGGTCGATGACGCCAACCGGATGAAGGGATAAGCCGGTGATTCAGGCGATCGTTTTCCTGCCGCTGCTCGCGGCGCTCGTTGCGGAGCTGGGGCAACGCCTCATCGGCCCGTTCGCGGCCAAGTTGATCACCACCGGCGCGCTGTTCACCAGCGCCGCGCTGAGCTGGCCGATCTTCCTGTCGTTCGTGATGGGGACCGGCGAGGCTGGCGTGACGCCGGTGTTGCACTGGGTTTCGTCGGGCGCGCTGCAGTTCAACTGGGAATTGCGCGTCGACGCGCTGACGGCGGTGATGCTGGTCGTCATCACGACGGTGTCGGCGCTCGTCCACCTGTATAGCTGGGGCTATATGGAGGAAGACCCGGACCAGCCGCGCTTCTTCGCTTATCTATCGCTCTTCACCTTTGCGATGCTGATGCTGGTGACCGCGAACAATCTGGTTCAGATGTTCTTCGGCTGGGAAGGCGTCGGTCTCGCATCCTATCTGCTGATCGGGTTCTGGTACAAGAAGCCCAGCGCCAATGCCGCGGCGATCAAGGCGTTCGTCGTCAACCGCGTCGGCGATCTGGGCTTCATGCTCGGCATTTTCGGCACTTTCCTGGTGTTCGGCACCGTTTCGATCCCGGAGATTCTGGCCGGCCGCGCCGGGCATGGCGGAGAGGTCGACCATCGGCTTCCTGGGCTATCGCTGGGATACGATGACGATCCTGTGCATCCTGCTGTTCATCGGCGCGATGGGCAAGTCGGCCCAGCTCGGCCTGCACACCTGGCTGCCCGACGCGATGGAGGGCCCGACCCCGGTGTCGGCGCTGATCCACGCCGCAACGATGGTCACCGCGGGCGTCTTCATGGTGTGCCGCCTGTCGCCGATGTTCGAAACCAGCGACGTCGCGCAGGGCGTCGTGATGTTCGTTGGCGCTGCGACCTGTTTCTTCGCCGCGACCGTCGCGACCACCCAATGGGACATCAAGCGCGTCATCGCCTATTCGACCTGCTCGCAGCTCGGCTATATGTTCGTCGGCGCCGGCGCGGGCGCTTATGGCGCCGCGATGTTCCACCTGTTCACGCACGCCTTCTTCAAGGCGCTGCTGTTCCTCGGCGCCGGTTCCGTCATCCACGCGATGCACCACGAACAGGATATGCGCTATTACGGCAATCTGCGGAAATCGATCCCGATCACCTATTGGGCGATGATGCTCGGCACGCTGGCGATCACCGGCGTCGGTATCGCGGGCGTTGCAGGCTTTGCCGGTTTCTATTCGAAGGACGGCATCCTCGAGGCGGCGTTCGCGAGCGGCGGGGGCGGGGTTATCGCCTTCTGGGTCGGCATCTTCGTGGCCTTCCTCACCAGCTTCTATTCGTGGCGCCTCGTCTTCCTGACCTTTTACGGCAAGCCGCGCTGGGAACAGAGCGAGCATATCCAGCATGCGATGCATGGCGATCATCACGACCATCCCGCCGACGAGCACGCGGGCGACGATCATGCGCACGCACATCATCACGACGCTCACGGCGATGGAACCGCGGGCTACAAGCCCCACGAAAGCCCAATCACGATGCTGATCCCGCTGATCGTCCTGTCGATCGGCGCGGTGTTCGCGGGCATCGCCTTCCACCACCCGTTCATCTATCCCGAAGAGGGTTTGGCGTTCTGGAACGGCAGTCTGGCGTTCGACGAACATCTGATGCACGCCGCGCACGAAGTGCCGTTGTGGGTCAAATGGACGCCGTTCACGGTGATGGCGATCGGGCTGTTCCTCGCGTGATGAACGGCAAGGCATGGCACGTCGGATGGCGCGACTTCGGGGCGGCATCGTGCTCACCGCTTCCTCTACAACAAATGGTATTTCGACGAGCTTTATGACGTCGTGTTCGTAAAGCCGGCGTTCGCGATCGGCCGCTTTTTCTGGAAGCGCGGCGATGAGCAGACCATCGACCGCTTCGGCCCAGATGGCATGGCGGCGCTCGTCCAGGGCGGCACGCGGCTCGCGGTACGACTGCAATCGGGTTATGTTTATGGATATGCATTTGTGATGCTGCTCGGGCTTGTCGGCCTCGCCAGCTGGGCCATGGTGAAGTTCCTGTGAGCGGTTTTCCGATCCTTTCGCTGATGCTGGCGGTTCCCGCGATCGCCGCGATCGCCTGTCTGTTCGTCGGCGACAAGACGGCGCGCTGGGTTGCGCTCGCCGCGACGCTGGCGACCTTCGTCCTCGGCTGCACCCTGTGGGCGCAGTTCGACATCGGCGGGCCGCAATGGCAGTTCACCGAACGCGCCGACCTGTTCGGGCGGTTCAGCTGGGCGCTGGGCATCGACGGCATGGCGCTGATGCTGATCATGCTCAGCGTGTTCCTGATGCCGCTGTGCATATTGGCGAGCTGGGACGCGATCAAGCAGCGCGTCGGGCTGTACATGGCGATGTTCCTGATCATGGAAGTGATCATGATCGGCGTGTTTTGCGCGCAGGATCTGCTGCTGTTCTATATCTTCTTCGAGGCCGGCCTGATCCCGATGTATTTCATCATCGGCATCTGGGGCGGCGCGAACCGCAAATATGCGGCGTATAAATTCTTCCTCTACACGCTGCTCGGATCGGTGCTGATGCTGATCGCGATGATCGCGATGATCGCCGAGGCGGGCACGACCGACATCCCGACGCTGCTGAACTATGATTTCCCGGCTGCGATGCAGACGTGGCTGTGGCTCGCCTTTTTCGCCAGCCTGGCGGTCAAGATGCCGATGTGGCCGGTCCACACCTGGCTTCCCGACGCGCACGTCCAGGCGCCGACCGCGGGGTCGATGATCCTGGCGGGCGTGCTGCTCAAGATGGGCGGCTATGGCTTCATCCGCTTCATGATGCCGATGTTCCCCGATGCGTCGGCGCAGCTGATGTGGATCGTGTTCGGGCTGTCGATGGTCGCGGTCGTCTACACCAGCCTGGTCGCGCTGGCGCAGAGCGACATGAAAAAGCTGATCGCCTATTCGTCGGTCGCGCATATGGCGATCGTCACCGCGGGCCTGTTCGCGTTCAATCAGCAGGGGATCGAGGGCGCGCTGATCATCATGCTGAGCCACGGGGTCGTGTCGGCCGCGCTCTTCTTTTGCGTCGGCGTCATCTATGACCGGCTCCACACGCGTGAGATCGACCGCTACGGCGGCCTTGCGGTGAACATGCCGGCCTATGCCTTGTTCTTCATGCTGTTCACGATGGCGTCGATCGGTTTGCCGGGGACCAGCGGTTTCGTCGGCGAATTCCTGAGCCTCGCAGGCATTTACGAAGCGTCGAGCTGGGTCGCTTTCGTCTGCACCACCGGGATCATTTTGGGTGCCGCCTATATGCTCTATCTCTACCGCCGCGTGGTGTTCGGCGCACTGACCAAGGACGATGTGAAGGCGATGCCCGACCTCAACCGCCGCGAATGGGCCGTCTTGGCGCCGCTGGCCGCCGTCGCGCTGTGGATGGGCGTCTATCCCGAAAGCTTCCTCGCGCCGATGCGCGGTGATGTGACGACGGTCGTCGCGCGGCTGGCGCCCGCAAAGCCCGCGGGCGATGCGCATCTCGCCGCGGCGAAGGCCAAGCCTGCCAAGGCTGAGGGCGATACCGCCCACGGATCGAGCCATGCGGGAGGCGTCCAATGACCGCCGATCTGATGCTCATCTGGCCCGAACTGATCCTGACGATCGGCGGGCTCATCACGCTGATGCTCGGCACTTTTCTGGGTGACCGGCAAGTCGGCCTTTATCAACTCAGCGCGCTGCTGACGCTTGCCGCCGCCGCGGCGTCGGTCGTTGCACTGTTCGGCATCGAAACCACGGTCTTTTCGGGCACGCTGTCGGTGGACAGCTTCGGCGGTTTTGCCAAGCTGCTGATCTATGCCGCGAGCTTCATCTGCATCATCATCGCGCCGCGCTTTTTCACCGGCGGGATGCGGGCCGAATATCCGGTGCTGATCCTGTTTGCCGCGCTCGGCATGGGCATCATGGCGTCGTCGCGCGACCTGATGACGCTGTATGTCGGGCTCGAACTCAACAGCCTGGCCGCCTATGTGCTCGCCAGCTTCATGCGCACCGACGAGCGGTCGACCGAGGCCGGCCTGAAATATTTCGTCCTCGGCGCGCTGGCGGGCGCGCTCGCGCTTTACGGCATCTCGCTGCTCTATGGCTTCACCGGCATCACCGATTTTGCCGGCATCGCCAAGGTGATGGGCGGCGAGCTCAATATCGGGCTGATTTTCGGCATCGTGTTCGTGCTTGCGGGGCTTGGCTTCAAGATCAGCGCCGTGCCGTTCCATATGTGGACCCCCGACGTTTATGAAGGCGCGCCGACCCCGGTGACGACCTTCTTCGCCACCGCGCCCAAAGTTGCGGCGATGGCGCTGATGACGCGCGTCGTCATCGACGCGATGGGCCCCGCGATCGGCGCGTGGCAACAGATCGTCATCTTCCTCGCGCTCGCCTCGATCATTCTCGGCGCGGTCGGCGCGATCGGGCAGAAGAATATCAAGCGCCTGCTGGCCTATTCGTCGATCAACAACGTCGGCTTCATGCTGATCGGCCTTGCCGCCGGAACGCAGCAGGGGGTCGAGGCAGTGCTGACCTATCTGCTTGTTTATGTCGTCACGACGCTGGGCGCGTTCCTGGTGGTGCTGCAACTGCGCGATGCCGAGGGTCATCAGATCGAGAGCATTCCGGCGCTCGCCGGCCTGTCGCAGCGCCGCCCCGGTCTTGCCGCGGCGATGGCGGTGTTCATGTACAGCCTTGCCGGTATTCCGCCGCTGTTCGGTTTCTGGCCCAAATATCTGGTGTTCGAGGCCGCGGTGAACGCGAACCTCGTGCCGCTGGCGGTCGCGGGTATCGTCGCCTCGGTGATCGGCGCTTTCTATTATATCGCGATCATCAAGACGATGTATTTCGACGACAAATCGGACACCGAAATCCCGGCGAGCGGCGGCGTGATCGTCGAGGATGCGGTGATTACTGCGAGCGCGCTGTGGCTGTCGGTCATCGGCTATCTCTTCATTCCCGTGCTGGCAGTCGTTTCGGCCAGCGCCGCCGCGGTGCTGTTCTGATCCCGCCGATCGAGCGGATCCAGCAGACCGGTTCGACCAACGCCGACCTGCTGGCGCGGCTGGCCGGCGGCGAGCACGTCGGTGAAGGCCATTGGCTGATCGCCGACCGCCAGACCGCGGGGCGCGGGCGTTTGGGCCGGGCGTGGGGTGACGGGCAGGGCAATTTCATGGGATCGACCGTGGTCCATCTGACCGCTGGCGATCCGTCGCCGGCGGGCTTGTCGCTGGTCGCCGGCGTTGCGCTGGCGAACGCGGTCTGGGCGCTGGCGCCGGATGTCGAGGCCAGGCTGAAATGGCCGAACGATCTGCTGATCGACGGAGCCAAATGCACCGGCATCCTGCTCGAACGCGCGGGTGACAGCATCGTGATCGGCATCGGCGTCAATCTGGTGTCGGCGCCCGAATTGCCCGATCGCCCGACCGTCTGCTTTGCCGACAAGGGCGTGGCCATCCACCGCGACCGTTTCGCCGAAGTGTTGGCGGTGGCGCTGACCGATGCGCTATGGACATGGCGGCATGAGGGGATCGACCCGATCACCGCGGCCTGGACGGCGCACGCCCACCCGATTGGGACGCCGCTGCGCGTGTCCGAGCAAGGGATCGACGGGACATTCGACGGCCTTGCGCCCGACGGAGCGCTGCGCTTGCGCCGCGACGGGGGAGAGGTCATGCTGATTCACGCGGGCGATGTCGAATTGCAACGACCCGCGACGGAAGGAAATTGACCGTGCTGCTCGCGATCGATGTCGGCAACACCAACGCCAAATTCGCACTCTTCCGCGGCACCGAGCTGCTCGCGCGCTGGCGCATCGCGACCGACGACCGGCGGACCGCTGACGAATATATGGTGTGGCTCGACCAGTTGCTGCGGATCGAGGGGCATGATCGCGCCCAGGTCGATGCGGTCATCATTTCGACCGTCGTGCCGCGCGCACTCCACAATCTGCAACTGCTCGCGGTGAAATATTTCGGTGTCGATGCGCTGGTCGCGGGGCGTGAGCCGGTGACGTGGGGCATTGCGCTGAAAGTCGACGAGCCGCGCTCGGTTGGTGCCGACCGCGCCGTCAACGCGATCGCGGCGCAAGCGGTCGAACCGGGCAAGGACAAGCTGGTGATCAGTTTCGGCACCGCAACGACGCTCGACCATATCGGGACCGACGGCGCATACCTTGGCGGCATCATCGCGCCGGGGGTCAATCTGTCGCTGGAGGCGCTCGTCGCCGCCGCCGCCAAACTCCCGCGTATCGCGATCGAGGCGCCCGCGACCCCGAGCGTCATCGGCCGCAGCACCGAAAGCCAGATGCTGATCGGCGTCTATTGGGGTTATGTATCCATGATGGAAGGCCTAATAGGGCGTATGAAATCCGAAATCGGCAAACCCCTCACCGTCATCGCGACCGGCGGCCTCGCAACCTTGTTTCAGGAACAGGCGCATCTGTTCGACCGGATCGAACCCGATCTGACGCTCAACGGCCTGATGCATCTTTACGCGCAGCGGGGCGCCGCAGCATGACCGTCCCCGGCAAGGAACTGCTTTTCCTCGCGCTCGGCGGATCGGGCGAGATCGGCATGAACGCCAATCTTTATGGCTGCGACGGCAAATGGATCATGCTCGACCTGGGTGTGACCTTTGGCACCCATGATTATCCCGGCATCGACATCATCATGCCCGACCTGGAATTTATCGAGGAACGCGCCGACGACCTGCTCGGCATCGTGCTGACCCACGGGCACGAGGATCATATCGGCGCGCTGCCCTATCTCGCCGCCGACCTCGGCGTGCCGCTCTATGCCAACCGTTTCACCGCGGGGCTGATCGCCAACAAGCTGGCGGAAGAGGGGCTGGAGAAAGAGGTCAAGATCAAGACCGTCGATATCGACGCGCATTTCCAGCTTGGCCCCTTCGGAATCCGCCTGATGCCGCTCGCGCACTCGATCCTCGAGATGAGCGCGGCGGTGATCGACACCCCCTATGGCCGGGTGTTCCACACCGGCGACTGGAAGCTCGACGCCGACCCGGTGCTGGGCACCCCGTCGAGCGCCGCGGCGCTGACCGCAATCGGCGACGAAGGCGTGGATTTCCTGATCGGCGATTCGACGAACGCGTTCAATCCCGAGGCATCGGGCAGCGAGGGCGATCTGTACGACGGGCTGTTCGATGCCGTCGGCGCCGCAAAGGGACGGGTGATCGTCACCACCTTTGCCTCGAACGCTGCGCGGCTCAAGACCCTGGGCAGAGTTGCCACGGCGACCGGGCGCACCCTGTGCGTCGCCGGACGCTCGCTCGACCGCATTTTGGGCGTGGCGCGGTCGGTCGGCTATCTGAAAGATTTCCCGCCGACGGTCGATTTCGACGCAGCGATGCGCCTGCCGCGCGACAAGGTGATGGTGATCGCGACCGGCGGGCAGGGCGAACCGCGCGCGGCGCTGGCGCGCATGGCGGCCGATATGCATCAGATCAAATTGCAGGCGGGCGACACCGTCGTGTTCTCGTCGAAGCAGATCCCGGGCAACGAGGTCGCGATCGGACGGATCATGAATCAGCTTGCCGCCAAGGACATCCTGACCGTCACCGAAAAACAGGCGCATATTCATGTCAGCGGCCATCCGGGCCAGCCCGAACTGGCGGCGCTCTATGGCTGGCTGCGGCCCAAGCTGGTCGTGCCGGTGCATGGCGAAATCCGGCACATGCATGAACAGGCGCGCTTTGCGCTGGAACAGGGCGTTCCGGGCGCGTTGATCCAGGAAAATGGCGATCTGGTCCGCCTGTCGCCCGGCCCGGCCAAAATCCTCGAGCGCGTCCGCGCTGGACGGCTGATCCTCGACGGCGATGTCATTCTGCCGGCCGATGGCGAGACGATCAACGAGCGCCGCAAGCTGGCGCTGCACGGGCATATCACCGTCGCGGTCATCTTTACCGGCAAACGCTTCACCGAGGCGGCGATCAGCTATCGCGGCGTTCCGGTCGAGGATGAGCGCGAAGCCTTTATCGACGAGATGCGCGAAGCGGCCAAGAAGGCGGCGCTGGCCCCGGCGAAGGAACAGGAAAGAATGCGCGAGGCGGTTCGCCTGGCCGTTCGCCGCGTAGCGACCGACTGGACCGGGAAAAAACCCGTCGTCGACGTCATGCTCGTCCAGCTCTGAACGGATCACCGACGATGAAATGGACTTCGGCGCTGGCCATCTATCTGTTGTTCTGGGCCTTCAGCGCGTTTTTCGTGCTGCCCTTTCATGGTCGAAGGACGAGTGATGACACGACGCCGCTGGTCCAAGGTCAGGACCGCGGGGCACCCGCAAGCTTTCGGCCCAAGCGCATTCTGTTGCAGATGACGATCGCGGCGACGATCGCCTTTGCGCTCTATTATCTGGCCTATGTCAACGGTTGGGCCGACCCCGACATATTGAGCGGGCGGGCCTGAGCCAGACGGGCGATTGTTCGTCTGCTGAGAGGTGGTTAGCTGCTATTTCCCCTCGTCATCCCGGGCTTGACCCGGGATCCCGCTTCTTGAGGTAATCGCCGACCTTTCAGGCAAAGCGGGACCCCGGATCAAGTCCGGGGTGACGATGATAGGAAGGATCCTCCCTGTGTCGAAGCCATGGGGAGGGGGCCGCTCATCGCAGATGAGTGGTGGAGGGGCGGCAACGCCAGCGCCAAAGCCCCTCCGTCAGCGCTTCGCGCTGCCACCTCCCCATCGCTTCGCGACAGGGAGGATCAACGGCAAGTATTGGTCGCAATCCGTCACGCCATCGTGCCCATTTTGACGACGGCGGATTAGTTTCGCAGCCGGTCGATTGCCTGCGCCAGCGCCACGCACAGCTTGCCGATATCCGACGACAGCAAGGTGACGCTGATCGCCGACCCGTCGCGCGCGCCGATCAGCAGACGCAGCATCGCTTCGAAATCGTGAATGAACTGGTTCACCGATGCGTGGAACCCGTCGTCGGCCTGATAGAGCCGCAGGATTTCCTTGGCTTCGCTATTCTCGACCAACTTGACGGCGCGCCGGGCGAAGACGCCGCGGTCGCCCTTCAGATAGGCATCCCAGGCGGTATCGCTGACTTCGCTCGACAGGATTTTGGTGACATCGATCGCGGTCGATTTCAGCGCCTCGGTCAGCAGGCCGACCTGTTTCGCCAGCGAATCGCGCTCCGCTGCGCCGATCGCCTGTTCGGCCTCGGCCACGCGCTGTTCGACGCTGGCGCTGGTGTCCATGATCGTGATCAACTGGCGCATCAGCCGGTCGGCGGCGCCATTCGCGGCGCTCACCGCGCGTGCCGAGGCGTCTTCGATGGCGCTGAGCTGCGCCATGATCTCGTTTTTGAACGCGGCGTCGATGGCCTCGGTGGCGGTCGCCTGCATCGCTTCGCGTGCTCCCGAAACCAGCTTTTCCAGCGTTTGACGCGCCTCGGTGGCAGCCGGATCGGCTGTCGCGCGGACCTCGCCGAGCGTCGCGATCATGCGGGCGCCGCCCTGTTCGGCAAAGTCGTCGGCGCCGTCGCGCAGCTTTGCCAGCGCGGTTTCGGCCTCGGCGAGCGATCCGTTGATGCGATCGACCAGGTCCTGCTGACTGGTCGCATGCCCCGCCATCTGGTCCTCGTTCGACTTGAGCGTCGCCTGGACGGCGTTGACGTGGGACATGGTCGATTGCGCGACGAGTTCGGACGCTTCGAGCATCGGGCGCAGCTGCGCCAGCGCCGTCTGCGTCGTCTGGCCGTGCGACGTCATGCGGTTGAGCGCCTGCGGCAGGGTCTCGTTGAGCACGCGGGTCACCGCATCGAGCGCCAGCAGCAGCGATTCGGCGTGGGTGATCAGTTGATGCGCCGACGCGTTGCCACTTTGCACTTCCTGCATGAACGCGCCGAGCTGCGACTTGGTATCGTCGATCGACCGGCCGATGACCCCCGTGCTCGCGCTGACGCTGATATCGAGGATTTCCAGCTGTTGTCCGACTTCGGCGACGTGCGCGGTGATTCGCGACGCGAGCGCATCGCTGGCGTCGGCATGCGCCGACAACTGCGCGCTCATCGCGTCGCCGGCATCGCGTGCGGACGACAATTTGCTGTCCATCTGCGCCGCGGCGGCATCGACGCCGTCGCGGAATTGCTGCCAGCTTTCGCCCATCTGTCCGGTGATCGCCGCGACCGTCGATGCCATGTCGTCGCGCACCGCAGCGGCGACGGTGGCAATCTGCGCCAGCGCGGCATCGTGCGCGCTGGCGACCTGGGTCCAGCTCACGAGCAGGTCCGATTCGGTTTCCTTTGCCTGACCCTGCAGCGCGACGATCGCCTCGAGCACGGTGGCGGTCGATGCTTCGCCGGTCTGCGCCGCCTTTGCGGCTTCATCGCCAAGCGCGGCAAGCCTGGCTTCGAGATTTGCACCTTGCTGGTGCGCGACAAGGCCAGCTTCGCGAAAGTTGACCGCCAGCCGCTGCGCCACGTCGTCGATCCGCGGCAGGCCGGCGAGCAGCCCGTCCATCCGTTGCATCGCGACGTCGCCCGACCGCGCCAGTTGATCATGCGCATTGGCGATCACCGATGCATTGCCAGCGAGCTTGTCGCTGCTTTCATTGAGCCGCATCACGGTGTCGAGACCGAGCTGCTGAACGATTTTCGCCTGTTCGCCGAGCTGTTTTTGCGCGTCGGCCAGATGCAGGCCGAGCGAATGCATCGAGCGGTTCAACGCCATATTCTCGTCGCGCAGCGCCGCCGCAACGCGGCCGAAGCGCGCCTGTTCGGACCGGCTCGACCGCAATAGCGCCATCCACAAGACCGTGAGCAGCGTCAGCGGCATCGAGATCATGGCGATCAATATCGGCCAGTTGCCAGGATCGGGCGCGGCAGCGAAGCCATCCGTCGCCATATAGACGGCAAAGACGGTCCAGCCGAGGCCGAGCAAAGCAAGCAGCGCGGGCGCGATGCGGTCACGCCAAGCCGATGCGTGGTCATCGGCGTCGGCGACCGCGCCCAATTCGGGTTCGTCGAGCGGCGACCTGTCGAGCCAGTCACGTTCGGGGGAGCCCCCGATTCCGGCGCGGGCGCGGTTTCAGGCGGCGCAGGCATACTTTCCGGCGGCGCAGGCCTACTTTCCTGCGGCGCAGCCGCTGCCGACCCGGCGGTGTCCGTTTCCTGATTTGTGGCGGAATCCCGCCACAAACCGACGATTTTTTTGTCCCCCGTCATTTCCCCATCTTAGCATCAAATGGCTGCCATGAAACGGAAACTTAACCACAAGCTGCCAAGCCTGTGGAATGTCGTTCGATAGTGGCCCGCTTGATCGCACCATCAACGCTGCGATCGGCGACGATCCGGCGCTGGCATTGGATTTGCGCAGCGTTTTTACCGCCAGCGCGCGCGACCTGGCGGACCTGATGCGCCGCGCCCGGTGCGACGCCAACTGGGAGGTCGCGGCCCTCCGCCTGAAGGGGCTGGCCGCGACGTTCGGCATCATAACGCTGATCGAGCTGGCCGAAGAGGCGATGGCCGGCGCGCCGGGCGACCCGCTGGTGCTGCGCCAGATCAATCGGGCGATCGACGAGCTCGCCTGAACCGCTTCTCGGGTTCAATTCCCGTTCAGCCGTTCGTCCCCAAAAGAAATATCGATGCCGGCCGTCTTGCCTTGGCAACGCGACGGGTTTAGCCGCGTTATGAACGCGCGTCCGGACCCCGTTTACATTGGGGCAAGACGGCCGATTCTGAGGAGAGATTTCGATGTTCACCCGTTTTCGCTCGATGCCCGCGACGGCTATGGCCGCTGTGCTGGGTTGCGCGCTGATGACCGTGCCGGCGGCGGCGCAGGACGCGCCCAAGAAAGAAAAGCCGAAGAAGGAAAAGAAGGAAGAAGCCGCGAAGAGCGGCGGGATTTCGATCAGCAAGGGTTTTGCCCCCGCGGCCAAGAATATGGCGGATGCCGCGAAGGCCAAGGATCCGGCGGCGTTGCAGGCCGCGCTGACCGAAGCGCAGGCGGCGGCAACCACGCCCGACGACAAATATCTCTATGCCTTTTACCAGCTCCAGCTCGGTATCCTGAACAAGGATCAGGCGCTGCAGGGGCAGGGTCTGGACGCGATGCTCGAAACCGGCAAGACGCCGCCGGAGAATGTCGGCGTCTATAACTTCTATTCGGGCAACTTCGCCTATGGCGCAAAAAACTACCCGAAGGCCATTCAGCGGCTCGAAGCCGCCAAGGCCGCTGGATCGACGGAAGCCGCGCTCGCGCCGATGCTGATGGACAGCTATCTGAACGGCGGACAGGTCGACAAGGGCTGGGAAATCGCCAAGGCCGGAATCGACGCCAGCCGCGCCGCGGGCACCAAGCCGTCGGAAGAACTTTACGTTCGCCCGGCGCAGGCGTTCCAGAAAGCCAATCGTACCAATGAGATGCTCGATGTCCTGACGATGCGCGTTCAGGATTATCCGACCCCGGCGACGTGGCGCAACACGCTGTATATCGTGTTGCAGCAGGCGGCGGGCGACAAGGAACTCAACCTCGACGTCCTGCGCCTGATGCGCGCGACCAATTCGATGACCCAGCGCCCCGAATATCTGGAATATTCGGCGCTCGCGGTGGAGGCGGGTTACCCGGGTGAGGTCGTCTCGCTGATCAAATACGGTCAGAACAATGGTGCGATTCCCAAGACCGATTCGCATTTCGGGTCGATCCTGACATCGCAGGAACCGCGCGCAAAAACCGACGCTGCCGCCGTGGCAGAGGATGCTGCCAAGGAGGCGACGAAGAAGGATCCGAAGGCGGCGCGGGCCACCGGCGATGCGCTGGTCGGCAATGGCGAACCCGCGAAAGCGATCCCGCTTTACGAAGCGGCGCTCGCGGTGGCGCCCGGCGATAGCGTGATCCAATATCGCTTGGGTGTGGCGCAGGCGTTGGCAGGGCAGAACGATGCCGCGATCGCCAGCTTTGCCAAGGTGCAGGGTCCGCGCCAGCGGCTCGCCCAGCTTTGGACGATCCGTGCCAAGACCGGCGCAGCGCCGGCGGCGACCCCGGCGGCAGCGCCGATGCCAGCGCCGGCCGCCCCCGCGACCTGACGCCAGGCCGTCGGACGACCAATAAAGGCGCCGCTCCCCGTCGGAGCGGCGCCTTTTTCATTGGCCGTCAGGCGTTCAGAGGGTCACGGTTCGACCGGAATCCCCGCCAGTTGCTTCGCGGTGCGAGAATCGTCAGCGATGTCTTGACGCTGGTGACGTTGGGCGCCGAGGTCAGATGCGCGGTCAGGAAAGACTGAAAACTTTGCAGGTCGCGGGCGACGACCTTGAGCAGGAAGTCGATCTCGCCATTCAGCATATAGCATTCGCGCACTTCGGCGAGACCGCCGACATAGTCCTCGAACGCTTTCAGGTCGGATTCGGCCTGGCTGCGCAGGCTGACCATCGCGAATACGGTGATTCCATAACCCAGTTTCGCCGCGTCCAGATCGGCATGATAGGAGCGGATGACCCCCGACTCCTCCAGCGCGCGGACCCGGCGCAGGCAGGGCGGGGCGGAGAGCCCGACCATCTGTGCCAATTCGACATTCGTCATCCGGCCGTTCTTCTGCAATTCACCAAGTATCTGCAGGTCGATCTGATCGAATTTCTGACTCGCCATCGTTGAAACATCCGTTTTCCAAAACTGCGATGACCATAATAATATTTCAGACGATTGCAATTGTCCCACAATGCGACGCGGACGGTTAAGGCACTTTCATGACCGGATGATTCACGCTAGCCGGTAATCTTACGGTAACCAACGACAGAGGGTGTGGGGCTGATTTCGCGTGACTGCTGACTCGATGATCGCGACCATCTTGCGCCAGGCGCCTGCGGACAGCCGCGCCAGCATCGCAGCGTGGCGCCAGCTCTCCGATATTCTGGCTCAGCGTGGCAATCAACTGGGTGATGACGATATTCGTCGCAGCCTGCATGCGCTCGCCGTCCTGCGGCCAAGGATCCCCGAAACCGTCCGCCGCGATTGTGCGCGGGCGATCGCGCGCCACGGCCGGTTTGCGCCGCTGGTGGCGCTTTATGCCAGCGACGTGCCGGCGGTTTCGGCGATCATGCTGCGCAGCGCGCGTTTGTCCGAAGCCGACTGGCTGGCGATGTTGCCGGTGACCAGCGCGATGGCCCGATCGGTGTTGGCGGGGCGAACCGACCTGCCGGGCGGCGTCTATCGCGCGCTGGCGAGCCTGGGCAGCGCGTCGGTGGCCCTGCCGCAGCCCGTGGCGGCGGTGGATGACGCCGCGGTGGTTCCGTTGCACGCGGCGCCCGACGCAGCGGTCGAGAACGGCACCAGCCAGATCAGCGAGCTGGTGCGGCGGATCGACAAATATCAATCGACCCGCGGCCAGCCCGCGACCGATCGCAAACCGCGCGCGCCGCGCACGGCGTTCCTGTTCGAAACCGGCGCCGACGGGGTCATCAAATGGGCCGACGGGGTAACCCGCGGCACCGTGATCGGGCTGTCGATCGCCGAGGCGGCCTTTGGCGGCGAGCCGGGGACCGACGGCGTGGCGGCAGGCGGTTTTCGCCAGCGCGCCGAGATCGTCAACGCACGCATGATGCTGGAGGAATGTCGGCCGAAGCGGGGGAATGGCGGTTTTCGGCGCTGCCGTGGTTCGACCCGGCGACCGGACAGTTTCGCGGCTATCGCGGCAGCGCCCGTCGCCCCAACCGCAGCGAAACGCCTTATGGCCGACCGGCAGCAGAGGATTCGGGCGATTCGATCCGCCAGTTGATCCATGAACTGCGCAGCCCGCTGAACGCCATTTCGGGATTCGCGCAGATCATTGCCGGACAGATGTTCGGACCGGTCAATCACCGCTATCGCACGATGGCCGACACGATCGTCACCGATGCGGCATCGGTGCAGTCGATCATCGACGATCTGGAAACCGCGGCGCGCAGCAACACGGCGGTGGCGACCGATCTGGCGCCCAGCGACGTCGTCGATATCGGCGCGGTGGTCACCCAGGTCGAAAGCGATCTGCACGCGCTGCTGGCCGACCAGCGCGTCGATTTGAGCATTTCGCGGGTCGGCGGACCGTTTTTGGGACTGGCCAGCGACGCCAATGCCCGACGGATGATCGGCCGCCTGCTGACCGCGTTGGTCGATGTCTGCGAACCGGGGGCTATATTGGTCGGGCAGCTGGTGACCGAATCGCGGCACGACGACATGCTGCAACTGCGCATCGTGCGCCCCGCCACGATCCGCTTTGCCACCGCCGCCGACCTGCTCGATCCCGGTTTCAGCCCCGACGCCGCGGCGGCCCGGCGCGGCTGTGCTCAGCCTCGGCTTTTCGCTCCGCCTGGTCGACAGCCTGGCGCGCGGTGTGGGCGGACGGCTCGATATCGGGCATAACGCCTTGACCTTGCACCTGCCCTCCGCCAATTCGAAAGTCGAGATCGAGCTGGACGTCCAGCAAGGCGAATAGCTCGGCGGCAAGGCCAATAGGCCGGGGCGGTCCGGGGCGAAGGGGAGCATGGTGCAGCCTGCGGGCGATTTCTTCGCATATCCGGCGGCATCCGGTCTGGTCAGCCTCGAACCGGGCGAACGGCCGCGTTTCTGGGTCACCATCGATACCGAAGAGGATTTCGACTGGGCGGCGCCCTTTGCGCGGTCCGGTTACGGTCTCGGCTCGGTCCCGGCGCTCGGCGCATGCCAGACCTATTTCGAGGCGGCGGGCGTGGCGCCGATCTATCTGGTCGACTGGCCGATCGTCACCGACGATCGCGCGATTGAAATTCTGGGTGCCGCCCAAGCCGCCGGACGCTGCGAAGTCGGCGCCCAGCTCCACCCGTGGGTCACGCCGCCGCACGACGAGGAAGTCAACGAGCGCAACAGCTATACCGGCAATTTGCCGCCCGACTTGCAACGCGCGAAGATGACGGCCTTGCGCGACGCGATTCGCGACCGCTTCGGGACGCCGCCGACCGTGTATCGCGCCGGCCGCTATGGCCTGGGCGCCGATACCGCGGGAATGCTGGCCGAGCTGGGGTTCCGATGCGACACGTCGGTGCGCAGCGGGTTCGATTACCGCGCCGGCCATGGCCCCGACTATCGCGCCGCGCCGCTGCATCCCTGGTGGGTTCGCACCAACGCGGGCGCGGTGCTCGAAATACCCGTGACAACGGTGTTCGGCGATGGCTGCTGGGCGGTGCCGGCGGCAAAGTTTATCATCGTATCGCGCGTAACGGCACCCACGCCGGCGCCGCGCTTGCGCGTCTGGGCCTGGTCGAGCGGATCGCGTTGACGCCCGAGGGGATTCCCGCCGAGCGCGCGTGCAAGGCGATCGATATCGCCATCGACCTGCGGCTGCCCGTGCTGAATTTCTCGTTCCATTCGCCGTCGCTGCAACCGGGTAACACGCCCTATGTGCGCAGCCCCGCCGATCTCGATCTTTTCTACCGCTGGTGGGACGTGGTGCTGGGCCATCTGGCGCGGCGCGGCGTCGAGCCGACCACGGCGGCACAGATTTTGATGATGGCGGAAAGACGGAGCGCCCGCTGAGCGTTGGCGCTTGCCAATCCGCCGCGCGCTCCGCTATCGCCCGCAAACCCCCACCGGGTTGCGAAGGGGGGCCTGTAGCTCAATGGTAGAGCCGGCCGCTCATAACGGCTAGGTTGCGGGTTCGAGTCCTGCCGGGCCCACCATTTCTCCAACCATTTCCCTTGCCAAACGAAACCGATCACGGTCCATTGTCCCGACAGAAGGAGAGGGACATGGGGAAGCGGCGGACGATCCTGATCGGGGGTCTTGCGATCATCGCGGTGGTGGCTGGCGCCGTCGCGGTGCGGACCGCGACGTTCACGCCCAGCGACATCGCCGACGGCAGCGACGTCCGCCTTGCCGCGGCGCCGATCTACGATCTGGAGGCCGCGGTCGGGCATCTGAGCGCGGCGGCGCAGATCCGGACGATCTCGCACCAGGACCCCGCCGACAACGACGTCGCCGAATGGGACCGGCTGCACGCTTGGCTGGCCGCGACCTATCCCGCCACCCACCGCGCGATGACGCGCACGATCCTGCCCAACCGCACCCTGATCTATCACTGGCCGGGCAGCGATGCGACGCTGGCGCCGATCATCGTGATGGCGCATCAGGACGTCGTGCCAGTCACCGAAGGCACCGAGGGCGACTGGAAATATCCGCCGTTTGCCGGGACGATCGCCGAAAAAGCGGTTTGGGGCCGCGGCACCGTCGACGACAAGGGGTCGCTGGTCGGCCTGTTCGAAGCGATCGAGGCGCTGGCGGGGCAGGGGTTCCGGCCCAGGCGCGGTATCTATCTGGTGTCGGGCCATGATGAGGAAGCCGGCGGATCGGGCGCCATCGCGGCGGCGGCCAAGCTGAAGGCCGAGGGGGTCAAGGCGATCTTCACGCTGGACGAGGGCAGCATCGTGCTGACCGACACCCCGGTCATCGGCGGGCCGGCGATCATGATCGGCATCGCCGAAAAAGGCTATGCAACGCTGAAGGTTACGGCCAACGCCCCGGGCGGGCATAGTTCGATGCCGCCCGCCGAAACCGGGGTCGGCACGCTGGCGCGCGCGATCACCGCGATCACCGACAAACCGTTTCCGATGGATAT
>CBDIQD010000014.1:0-123700 GCA_965283845.1 Sphingomonadaceae bacterium | reverse complement strand
GGTCTGCGCGGGAGCGGCAGGTGCGGCAGCACTTGCCGCAGCGGCAGGCGCGGCGGCGGCACCGGCGGGTGCGCCGTCGAGGTCGTCCTTGACGATGCGGCCACCGGGACCGGTGCCCTTGATCGTAGACAGGTCGATACCGCGTTCGGCGGCGAGACGCTTGGCGAGCGGGCTGGCTTTTACCCTGTCCCCTTTTTCCGTTTGTCCTGAGCTTGTCGAAGGACCGTCCTTCTTCGCGTCCGCCGGAGAAGAGGAGGACGGCGCTTCGACAGGCTCAGCGCGAACAGATTGAGGGGAAGGCGTTGCCACCGGCGCCTCCGCTTTCGGTTCAGCAGCCGCAGCAGGCGCAGCCTTCGCTTCACCCGCATCTTCACCCTCGCCCGTTATCACCGCAATGACCGTGCCGACCTTCACCCCGTCGGTGCCCTCGGCCACCAAAATCTGGCTGACGACGCCTTCGTCGATCGCCTCGAACTCCATCGTCGCCTTGTCGGTTTCGATTTCGGCGAGCAGGTCGCCCGATTTGACCGTGTCGCCTTCCTTGACCAGCCATTTGGCCAGCGTGCCTTCCTCCATCGTCGGCGAGAGGGCGGGCATTTTCAGTTCGATTGGCATGGTTCGGCGTGTCCCCTTGAACTTTGGGCGTCAGTCTTGCAGGCTGCGCCTGCCGCTACGGCTTGTTCCTCGCCTTAAGCCTTGCGTCGGTCAAGGTCTAGCGGGCCAAACTTGCCTTTCATACGAATGTGACGCACTCTTAGCCCCAAGCAAAAACACGAGGGGTCGGGGCGATGCGGACATATCTGGTGGTGATCGACGACAGTCCGGAGGCGTCGCTGGCGCTGCGGTTTGCGGCGCGGCGCGCGGCACGGACCGGGGGCGGTGTCATCGTGCTGGCGATCATTCAGCCGCAGGATTTCGTGGCGTTCGGCGGGGTGCAGGCGACGATCGAGGCGGAAGCGCGCGAACATGCCGAGGAGCTGGTCGCGGCCGCCGCCGACGCGGTGATCGAGGAAGGGGTCACCCCGCAGACGATGATCAAATCGGGCGACCCGGCCGAGGTCGTGCGCGAAGTGATCGGCGAGAGCGACGAGATTGCGGCGCTGGTGCGCGACCGCGGCGTCGGGCGCGCCCGGCCCGCTGGTCGCGCATTTCACCGGACAGGATGCGGGAACGCTGCCCTGCCCGGTGATGCTGGTGCCCGGCGGGATCGATTTGGTCAGGCTGGATGCGCTGAGTTAAGGCCAAGCCGCTTTATCGCCGTCATTGCGAGCGAAGCGAAGCAATCCAGAGCGGTCTTGCACCGCTCTGGATTGCCGCGTCGCCTTCGGCTCCTCGCAATGACGGAATTGGTTCAGGCCGTGACAGCACGCGGTAGCGCCGCCGCCCCCTTCGCCTCGAAGATCGCGAGGTCGAGGACGACCACGGCCTGCACCGCAACCACCGCAATGCCAAGCCATGTCATCTGACCGGCAAAGACCGCCAGCACCGCCAAGCTCGCCGCAACCCAGCCGAGATTGCCGACCGCGATTAGATTGGCGAGGCATCTCGTGGTCGAAATCGAAGACGAACAGCATCAGCAGCGCCGACGGCAGCCCGACCCAGCCCGCGACGGTCACCACTTCGGAGGGGAGGCCGAGCAGCGCGGCGACCGTCGCAGTCGCGAAGACACAGGAGACGAACAAGACGGCGCAGGTGACCGCGTCGATGATCAGGGTGTTCTTGAGATTGAAGAGGGACATGATGGTTTCCTTTCGGTTGCCCGCCCCATCTGGTCGCCAAAATGCCGTCCGTCGATTACGTCACAGGTAATGGAAATCGGAAATCGCCGCGGCTAACCCGTCAGCGAAGGAGACGATCATGCAAGCTGCGCCCGTGGGCGAACAATTGCGCGACTGGCGCACCCGCCGCCGGATGAGCCAGATGGACCTCGCGCTCGACACCGACATGTCGACCCGGCATTTGAGCTTTATCGAGACGGGACGGTCGAAACCGAGTTCGCAGATGCTGTTGCGGATCGCCGACCGGCTGGAGGTACCGCACCGCGCGCGCGACGCGCTGTTGCTCGCCGCCGGAGAAGCCCCCGACTATCAGGAACGCCCGCTCGACGCCGCCGAAATGGCGGGGATGCGCGCGATCGTCGAGCATGTGCTGAAGGGACACGAGCCCTATCCCGCGCTGGCGGTCGACCGCCACTGGAACATGATCGCCGCGAACGATGCGATCTCGATCCTGATCGAACAGGTCTCTCCCGCCCTGCTCGTCCCGCCGGTCAACGTCCTGCGTATCGCGCTGCACCCCGAAGGCCTCGCGCCGCAAATCGTCAATGTCGGCGAATGGCGTTCGCATATCCTGGATCGGCTCGACCTGCAGATCGAAGCGAGCGCCGATGCGGGGCTGATCGCGCTGCGCGACGAACTGGCGGGCTATGCGGTCGAGGCGAACGACAATCGCGGCGGTACTGTGAACAGCATCGCGGTGCCGCTGATCCTCGACACGATCGCCGGGCGGATTTCCTTCGTATCGACGGTGACGATTTTCGGCACGCCGGTCGATATCACGCTGTCCGAACTGGCGATCGAGGCATTTTTCCCGGCGGATGCCGAGAGTGCGGCGTTGTTGCGCAAATTGGCGGAGCGATAGCACGTCTCCCCTCCCTTTCAAAAAGGGGGATTCAGCGCCGCCGGCCCTTGTGCTTGATATTCGCCGGTCGCCCGCGTTGGCCGACGACGTGCTTCCCCTTGCCATCCCGCCGCGGCGGGCGATTGCGATAACCGCCTTCGGGCGCATCGGGCAGTTCGAAGCGCAGCGATCCGCTTACCGGATTGGCATCGACCAGCCGCAGGTCCAGCTTCTGGCCGGTGGTAAAGCTGACCCGGCCATGCTCGCTGTCCAAGCTGCGCGCTGCCTCGTCATAAAAGAAGCGTTCGCTGCCCAACGTCGACACCGGCACCAGCCCGTCACCGCCGAGTCCGTCGACTGTGGCAAAGAAGCCGAACGGCTGCACCCCGGTGATCCGCGCCTGGACGATCTCACCATTTCGGCTCGACAGATAGGCAGCGACATAGCGATCGATCGTCTCGCGCTCCGCCTCCATCGCGCGGCGTTCGAGCGCGCTGATCGCCTCGCCGATACGCGACAATCCCTTGGCGTCGGCCTCGCCCAGCCCGGTGCGTTCGGGCAATCCCCTGGGCTTGCCGGGCACTTCGAGCTTATAGCCATCGACCAGCGCGCGGTGGACGATCAGATCGGCATAGCGGCGGATCGGCGAGGTGAAATGCGCATAGCTGCCGAGCGCGAGTCCGAAATGGCCCGCATTGGCAGGCCCATAATAGGCCTGCGTCTGGCTGCGCAGGATGGCCTGCATGATCTCTGGCAGCCGGTCGTCTTCCGAAAACCGTCGATCAAGCGGTTGAACACCGCAGGGGTGATGACCTGCCCGAGCGCGAAGCTTTGTTCGAAGGTTTCGAGATAGTCCTTCAGGCTGACGAGCTTTTCACGGCTCGGCGGCTCGTGGATGCGGTACATCACCGGCGACTTTTTCGCCTCGAGCGCCTTTGCCGCCGCGACGTTCGCCGCGATCATATAATCCTCGATCAACCGCATCGAATCGAGCCGGTCGCGGACGCGGATCTCGGCGATGCCGCCCTTCTCGTCGAGGATCACTTGGCGTTCGGGCAGGTCGAGGTCGAGCGGCGCGCGCGCGGCGCGGGCGGCGGCGAGGAGTTTCCAGCACGCCCATAGATTGCGCAGCCCCGGCAGCACCTCGGCATCCCAGCCAGCGCCGCCTCGATCTCGGCCTGGGTGGCGCCGGCGCGGCCATAGGCGATGTTGGCGCGCAGCCGCACCAGCGCGCGGGTGAAACGCCATGACGTCACCTTGCCATGCTTGTCGATCACCAGATGGCACGCCATCGCGGCGCGATCCTGCTCGGCTTTCAGCGAGCAAACGCCGGCCGACAATGTCTCGGGCAGCATCGGGACCACTTGGTCGGGGAAATAGACGCTGTTGCCGCGCCGCCGCGCCTCGCGGTCGAGCGCGCCGTCGGGGCGGACATAAAAGCTGACATCGGCAATCGCGACGATCGCGCGCCAGCCGCCCTTGTTGGTCGCATCATCATCGGGCGCGGCCCACACGGCATCGTCGTGGTCGCGCGCGTCGATCGGGTCGATCGCGACGATCGGCAGATCGCGCAGATCCTCGCGACCGTCGGGGGTCAGCGGCAGCTTTGCCGCGACGTCCGCCTCGGCCAGCGTTTCAGCGCCGAAAACATGCGGGATTTCGTGCCGCGCGATCGCGATCATGCTGAGCGCGCGCGGCGCGAACGGATCGCCAAGACGCTCGAAGACCTTCGCCTTGATCGCGGGGCCGCGCCCGGTCAGTTCGGCACGCACCAGATCGCCGATATTCGCGTCGCCCTTGTCGGCGACGGCGAAGTCATAACGCGCGCGTTTGTCGGCGGGGCGCAGCCACAGGATCGGTTTGCCGCCGGGTCCCATGTCCTCGACCAGCACGCCAATCACCGTTTCGCCGCCCGCCTGCAACCGCTTCATCGGATGCGCGACATGGCCGCTGCCGCGCTCCTCGGTGCGCGCGAGGATGCGGTCGCCGACGCCGAGCGCGCGCCCAGGGCGTCCGGCGCGGCCCTGTTCCATCACGCGCAGACGCGGCGCTGGGCCGGCGGCTTCCCAATGCTCGGGAACCGCCCAGACCGTGCTGCCATCGATCGACGTCACGCGCAGCACGGTGACGCGCGGCAGCCCACCATGTTTATGGAACGCGCGCCCGGGCGCCAGATCGACCAGCCCTTCGTCGGTCATGTCCTTGAGCAGCGCCTTCAGCGCGATCTTCTCCGCGCCGCGCAGGGCGAAATGCTTGGCGATCTCGCGCTTGCCCGACCGCCTCGTTGCTTTCGTTCGATAAAGCGTCAGGATCGCCGACGATCGGGCATGTGGCGGGGGCGACAGGCGTTAAGCCGACACCGCTGCTTCATTTGGTTCGCACGAAGACACGAAGACACGAAGAGGTCGCTCGATCTCAGCAAGCGCCGGACGCCATCTTTAAAGGTGGGAGTACCGAAGTTCATAACAAATCCGTGGGTCAAACCCATTAATCTCAAATAGGTGATAACTTGCTTCGCATGGACAGGAACCGTTGTCTCGGTCGATTTGAGTTCTATCAGGACCCGATCGTCGATCAGCAAATCAATACGAAAAGCGTTAGGCATCGCAATGCCGTCATAGATCAAATCGATCGGCACCTGCCGATCGACCTTCAATCCCAACGCGCTCAGTTTGGCAGCCAACATCGCCTCATAGGCGGACTCGAGCAAGCCCGGGCCAATATCCTTATGAAGCTTGAAGCCGCAATCAACAACGATGGTGCAGAGCTGTTCAATATCCATGGCCTGCCCCCTTCGTGTCTTTGTGTCTTTGTGTCTTCGTGCGAAACAAATCTCGCGACGTTGACGTCAATAGGTCCGTCCTATCAGCACGCGTTCAACGGCAGGCTCACCGGTGAAGAAACAGGCGCCGTCGGCGGGCGCGGCGTCGAGGGGAGTGTTGCGCATCGTCAGCTTGAGCGCTTTCAGCTGCTCGACGATCTTGTCGAGCGCCGCGCCGCTCGGGCGCGCCCATTGCACTTCGGCCCAGCCGACGAATTTCTCGTCGCCCTTGAAATGCGCGGCAAGGTCGGTGACGTCGCGGCGGATATTGGCATCGAGGCGCTGCTTTGCCTCGGCGTGCAGGCTCGTCTGGATGTCCTCCAGGGTCGCGACTGCTTCGGCGACAAAATCGCCCTTCGCGACGAAAGCCGAATTGAGCTTGCCATCGTCCTTGTAAAGCCGGTCGCGGCGGATCACCGCGACATTGCCGCCAGCCACGTCGCGCGGGCCGATTTCGAGGATGATCGGCGCGCCCTTCTTGACCCAACCCCAGCGCTTGGTCTGCGCCTTGTTCGCCCCGGCGTCGAGGTGGACGCGCAGCGGCTCGCGGAAGGCGTCGAGCGCCTTCAGTTCGGTCTCGATGCCGCGGCAATAGTCCAGGATCGCCGCATCTTCTTCATTGTCGCGCAGCATCGGCACGATGACGATCTGGTGCGGCGCCACGCGCGGCGGACAGCGCAGGCCATCGTCGTCGCCGTGGGTCATGATGACGCCGCCGATCATCCGCGTCGATACACCCCAACTCGTCGTGTGGCACAGGCTGTGGCCACCGTCCTTGTCCTGATAGCGGATGCCCGCAGCTTCGGCGAAACCGGTGCCGAGATAGTGCGAGGTGCCGGCCTGCAGCGCCTTGCCGTCCTGCATCATCGCTTCGATCGAATAGGTGGCGACGGCGCCCGGAAAACGCTCATTCTCGGGCTTTTCGCCCGCAATCACCGGCATCGCCAGCACGTCTTCGGCAAAGGCGCGATACATTTCGAGCGCGCGCAGCGTTTCGGCCATCGCGTCATCCTTGTCGGCGTGCGCCGTATGCCCCTCCTGCCACAGAAATTCGCTGGTGCGCAGGAACATGCGGGTGCGCATTTCCCAGCGCACGACATTCGCCCACTGGTTGACCTTCAGCGGCAGGTCGCGCCAGCTCTGCACCCAGCGGCTCATCGCCGCGCCGATCACGGTTTCCGATGTCGGGCGGACGATCAGCGGCTCTTCCAGCTTTGCCTCGGGATCGGGGATCAGCTTGCCCTTGCTGTCCTGGATCAGGCGGTGATGCGTGACGACCGCCATTTCCTTGGCGAAACCATCGACATGGTCGGCTTCCTTCTCAAAGAAGCTCAAGGGGATGAACAGCGGGAAATAGCAGTTCTGAACCCCGGCATCCTTGATCGCGGCGTCCATCACCGTCTGGATGCGTTCCCAGATGCCGTAACCCCACGGCTTGATCACCATGCAGCCGCGCACGCCCGATTCCTCGGCCAGATCGGCTTCGGCAATGACATCCTGATACCAGGCCGCAAAGTCGGCCTGCCGGGTTACGCTGAGCGCATGTTTGACCATATTATCCGATTTCTGTCGTTTTAGGGCGAAGGAGCGCCCGTCATTTTACTTCTTTGCGAGTTCCGCCTTGAGCGCAGCCACTTCGGCCTTGAGCGCGGCGATTTCAGCGTCCTTCGCCTTGGCGCCGCCAACGCCCGGGATCAGCGCGCCCGCCGCCTGCTGGAACATCTCCATGTTCCGCCGTGTCAGTTCGGCGAGCGGGTTCGACCCGAGCACGCCGTCAAACGCCGCGCGGACATCCTGCTGGTTCTTGCGGAACGCGGTCATCGACGCTTCCAGATATTGCGGCACCATCGACTGCATCTTGTCGCCGTACATGCCGATCAGGTGACGCAGGAAATTGACCGGCAACAGCGTCTCGCCGCGCGTTTCCTCATCCATGATGATCTGGGTCAGGACATTATGCGTAATATCATCGCCGCTCTTGGCATCGACGACACGAAATTCGCGCCCGTCGCGCACCATCGTTCCCAGATCCTCGAGCGTGATGTAGCAGCTGCGCTCGGTGTCATAGAGCCGCCGGTTGGCGTATTTCTTGATCGTGACGACGCCATCTTCTGCTGCCGTCTTGGATTTCGCCATCTTGACCTGCGCTCCTGATCCTCCAGCCCAATGGCGACCGCGCCGCGCCGGATATTCGATTGCCTGCTGCAGTAGCACCAAATTATGATGCATCGCAACATTCGCCGCACCGGGGTGCGCTGAACGGCATATCAGTGATTCGCAAACCGCGGATGAAGCGCTCGCAGGTAGTGCTTTACCGGGACGCAGAGCTAAAACCGGGTCGATCGCAGAAACGCATCATGCGCGCCCCGCCCGCTATAACCGCCCCGCAAAAACCAACGGCCGCGCAATTTCGTTTCAGTGGAAACCATGTTCTTGGTATTAATTATCCACACGGACAGTGCTGGCAACGATTCATTACAACAGTCCTATAATTTCCGGTCCGGATGCCCTTTCCGTGGCGTGGCAGTTGCGTGTTGCGAAAATGCCACATGTCATACCGATAGCGCTGATTTGTCAGAAAATTGCCATCAGAGGCTTGTGCAGTTTTCGTTTTCCGTCTCTTTTAGGGTCAACCATTCATCTCGATTTTTGAACGGCCAACCGGGGATGCACCAAATGAACAAGTCGCACCTTTTGATGGGTGCTGCTGCCTTTGCAGTAGCCATATCTGTTACCCAGCCTGCTTTTGCCCAAGAAACGCCCGCTGCGGCCGCTGACTGCCTCGACGCCAATGGCGACGGCGTCTGCGACAGCGATGAAACCACCGGCAGGGGTTCCGACATCGTCGTCACCGGCTCGCGCATTCCGCAAACCAACCTGATCACCGATCACGGTCGTTACGGCGGAAGAAATCACCCAAGGCGGCTTCAACAGCGCCGCTGATGCGCTCCAGAGCTCGGAAATCACCGCCGGTGCGGGTCAGATCAACAACTTCTACGGCGGCTTCGTGACCGCTGGTGGCACCGGCGCCAACACGTTGGGCCTGCGCAACCTGGGTCCCGCCCGCACGCTCATCATGCTGAACGGTCGCCGTCTTGCACCGGCCGGGACGCGCGGCAACGTTCTTGCTGCCGACCTTAACGTGCTGCCGACCGCGATCATCGACCGGATCGAGGTCCTGAAAGCAGGCGCATCGTCGGTTTATGGTTCGGACGCCGTCGCCGGCGTGGTCAACATCATCACCGACACCAAAGTTCGCGGCCTGACCATCGACGCGCAGGTCAACGTGCCCGAAGTCGGCGCTGGCATCGACAAGCGCATTGCGGCGACGTTCGGCTTCGGCACCGACCGGCTGAACATCATCGGCTCGCTCGAGTATCGCAAGCGTAACGCGCTGCGCCTGAACGACGTCGATTTCACCAGCTGCCCGATCCCCGGGTTCAAGCTGGATGCCGGATCGGCGTTCGGTTCGGACGATCCGTTCCCGCTCGGCGATCCGCGCAACTGCTTCACGATCGACAATGGCGGCGTGACGATCAACACGCTGGGCCTGCCGACCCGTTCGGGTATCGGCCGCACCAGCGGTCTGCCGGGCAATTTCAACCGCTTCGTTCCCTCGGCCGGGGCCGGCGGCGGCACGCCGGGTTACCTGGGCGTCGGCACCTACGATCGCGATCTCGTTCGATCCGGCGAGCCAGGAAGAAGAACTGATCACGCCGGTCGAAACCTACACCGGGTTCCTCGCCGGGACCTATGATGTCGGGATCCTGGGCAACGCCGAGGTTTACGGCGAATTGCTGGCAACCCGCCGCAAGTCCTCGTCGCTGCTGTATCGCCAGCTCTCGATCGACTATCTGCAGGGCAGCCCCCTGCTTCCGGTCGAATTCCGGAACGGTGTGTTCGCCCTGCCGACCAACACGTCGAGCGGCCAGAACATCGCGGCCCGCGCCTTTATCGGCTTTGGCCTCACCAACTCCTCGCAGAAGGTCGATTATGTTCGCGCCGGCGGCGGCCTGCGTGGCGATTTCTTCCTGTCCGGGTGGCGCTACGATGCCTATGTCGGCAAATCGTGGACCGACGGCACGTACGAACAGGATTCGTTCTTGATCGACCGTCTCGCTTTCGCGACCGACGCTGTGCAGTTGCAGAACGGCACGTTCCAGTGTCGCAGCCAGGCTTCGAACCCGAGCTGCGTCGCGGCACCGGTGCTGAATGCCGACACGATCGGCGGTCGTCTGCCGCAGGCGTTCCGCGACTACATCCTCGTCAACACGATCGGGACGACGAAGTTCCGTGAAACGACGGCGGTGTTCAACATCGACGGTCCGCTCTTCGCCCTGCCCGGCGGCGACGTCCAGCTGGCGTTGGGCGCGGAATATCGCAAGCAGCGCATCGACGATACGCCGGACGATAACTCGATCCGCGGCAACCTGCTCGGCCTCACCGCCGGCACCCCGACGCGCGGCACCGACAACGTCAAGGAAGTGTTCGGCGAAATCTTCGTCCCGATCCTTGCCGACCGTCCGTTCTTCCACAACGTCAACCTGAACGCGTCCATTCGTTACACCGACTATGCGTCGTATGGCAGCGACATCACGTACAAGGTTGCCGGCGAATGGGAGTTCTTCCGTGGGTTCGGTATTCGCGGCAGCTATGGCACGTCCTACCGTGCCCCGGCTCTGTCGGAACAGTTCCTGGGCGCGACCAGCGGCTTCATCGGGGCCGCCAACGATCCCTGCGATGCGGACAACTTCCCGCGGGCCAACGGCCAGCCGAACCCGGGTGCCTACACCCCGGCGCAGCAGCAGCGTGCTGCGAACTGCGCAACCATCGGCCTCAACGTCGCGACGTTCCAGCAGAACAACGGTATCACGTCGTTCACGCGGGGCGGTGCGGAAACCGGGCTGTCGGCGGAAACGTCGCGAAACTGGTCGGTCGGTGCCGTCGTGCAGCCGCGGATCTCCAGCACCACGACGCTGGCGCTCGCACTCGACTATTTCGACATCAAGGTGTCGAACGGCGTGTCGGCTCTGAGCGGTACGACGATCCTCAATCGTTGCTACAACGACGTCGATTTCAACCCGAACCAAGGCTTCTGCCGCTTCGTCACCCGCGATGCGAACAATATCCTTTCGGTCACCAGTGGCTTCGTGAACCTTTCCGAAGACATCGTGAAGGGGTATGAATTCACCGGTCGTTTCGCGACGGACCTGTTCGGTGGGCGTTTCACCTTCAACGCGAACGTCACGAAATACACCGAGCAGTCGGACCGGACCTTCCCGGAAGAAATCCTGTTGGATTCGAACGGCACCACGAACGTGCCGGATTGGGTCGCGAACGTCGATGCGACCTATCGCACCGGTGCGACGACCTTCCGTTACGGCGTGTCGTGGTTCGACAGCAGCAGCGGCACGGCCGAGTTCAACCAGACGAGCCGCACCACGGGCGTCGTGAACCAGGCCGCGGTCGATCAGCTCAACGAATTCTATCAGATCGAAGTGCCGGACTACTTCCTGCACAGCGCCTCGGTGCAGTTCGATATTGGTGAAAAGTTCGAGATGACGGTTGGCGTTCGCAACCTGTTCGACAAGCAGCCGCCGAAGGTCACCGTGTATTACACGACGATCGGTAACGCGCCGCTTTACTCGGGCTATGATTACACGGGCCGTCAGTGGTTCGTGAACACGAACTTCAAGTTCTAATCGACACGACAACGACAAAAAAGAAGGGCCCCGGGAAACCGGGGCCCTTTTTTATGTCCGCACCGTAAAGGCGGCAAAAAAAATCAATCGGTCCATCTTCGCTCGAACCGGCTGCCAAGCCCGGTGAGCAGTTCATATTGCGACAAACCGCTGCGTACCGACGCATCGCGCAGGTCGTAATCGAGGTTGAGCCAGTCCCCCTCGGCAATGCCATCCGCATCGCTGGCGTCGAATGCCGTCAGGTCCATCGACACGCGGCCGATCAGCGGCAACGCCTGCCCTTGCCATGCCGCGCCGCCGCTGCCCGCATGACAGCGCAAATAACCGTCGGCATAGCCCAGATTGGCGATCGCGATCCGGCTGTCCTGCCGCGCGGTCCATGTCGCGCCATAACCGACGGCCTCGCCCGCCGCGACGGTTCGGACTTGCAGCACGCGCGCCGCTGGAAAGACGGTCTGGCGAATATGCCCCGCGGCCTCGCCGCGCGGCGTCCCGCCATAAAGAGCGATGCCGGGGCGGGTCAGATCGAACCCATAATCGGCACCCAGACAGATGCCCGCGCTGTTCGCCAGGCTATAGCGCCGCGCCGGGATGCAGTCGCACAGCGCCCGGAACGCGCCCAACTGCTGCGCATTTTGGGGGCTGTCTCCGTCGGCCGACGCCAGATGGCTGAGCAGGATGTCGATGGACAGTCCAGCGAGCGCACCGCCCAGCGCTTCGTCGACGCGCAGCCCGAGCCGGTTCATGCCGGTGTCAACCATGACGTCGCACGGCCGCCCCTCGCCCGCGTCGCGCCAGCGCCGGACCTGTTCGATGCTGTTCAGGACCGGGCGCGTCGGCAGCAACCGCGCCGCCACCATATCGCCCTCGCCGACCCCGTGCAGGACCGATAGCGACACCCCCTTGGGGAGCGGCATCAGCGCCGCCGCCTCGGCCCAGGTCGCGACGAAGAAATCGCGGCAACCGGCGGCGGCAAGATGCTGCATCACCGCGCGCGCGCCCAGTCCATAGCCATCCGCCTTGATCGCCGCGCCGCAGGCGGCGCCGCCTTGCGCCGCCAGCCAGCGCCAGTTGGCGACGAGCGCGTCGCGGTCGAGATACAGGCGGAGCGGTGACGGCACGGCAATCATGCTCGGCCCCTATACGGGTTCGCGGGCGGCGCCAATGGGTTGGATCAGATCGCGGGCGGTGTGCCTGGTCCTGCCTTGGCCCACTGGCCCTCGACCGGATCCTTCAACATGAAGGCGGCGACCAGAAAGGCAATGAGCACCACCCCCCAGGTGTACCATAGCCCGGCATAGGCGTTGCCCGTCTTGGCGATGATGAAGCTGGCGATCAGCGGCAGGAAGCCGCCGAAATATCCGGTGCCGATATGATAGGGGATCGACAGCGACGAATAACGGACATGCGGCGGGAACATTTCGGACAACAGCGCCGCGACCGGGCCATAAGTGAAACCCGACAGCGCGCTGAGCCCGAGCAGGGCGAGGAAAATGACCGCGATGCTGCCCCAGCTCGGAATCTGTTTGGCGAAATCATAGCCCATTGCCTCGAGCGCCGGTTGCAGCAGGGCCGGATCTTCACTCGCGACTTCGCGGTCGCCGATGCGGATCGTGACGCTGTCGAAACTGCCGTCGGTCGCGGTGACCGAATAGGGCACGCCAAGCTTGGTCAGTTCGCCAAGGGTGCGGCCGCACGCCGTCGCCTGTTTTTGGGCAAAGGGATCGAAATGGCATTGCGATCCGGTGACCGTCACCGGCGCGCGCGCCGCGGCGGCCTGCAACGACGGATTGGCGACGCTGCCCATCCACCAGAACAGCGGGAACAACAGTAGCAGCGTCGCGGCATAGCCCCACACGATCGGTTTCTTGCGCCCGATGCGATCGGACAGATGTCCCGCATAGATAAAGAAACCCATGCCGACCGCCGCGGCAAAGCCGACGATGATTTCGGCGGCGGTATCCTCGACCTTCATCGGCCCTTTCAGAAACGCCAGGCCGGAGAACATCGCGGTGTACCAGATCACCGTCAGGCCTGCGGCGATGCCGAACAGCGCTATGAAGATGCGACGCGGATTGCCCGGATAGGTGAAGCTCTCTTTCAGCGGATTCTTCGCCAGCTCGCCCTGCCTCTTTCATCGCCTTGAAAACCGGGCTTTCGGACAGTTTCAACCGCATCCACAGCGAAATCGCGAGCAGGATCAGCGACAGCAGGAACGGCACCCGCCAGCCCCAGCTTTCCCACACCGCATCGGGCATCAGCGCCTTGCACCCCAAAACGACGATCAGGCTGAGCACAAAGCCGCCGACGACGCTCGCCTGGATGAAGCTGGTGTAGAAGCCGCGCTTTCCGGGTGGCGAATGTTCGGCGACGTAAACCGCCGCGCCGCCATATTCGCCGCCGAGCGCCAGCCCCTGCAGGATGCGCAGCAGGATGATGATGATCGGCGCCGCGATGCCGATCGTCGCCGCCGACGGGATCATCCCCACCAGCGAAGGTCGGCAGCCCCATGATGCCCGCACGGTCACCAGAAAGGTATTCTTGCGCCCGACCAGATCGCCGATTCGCCCGAAAACCAGCGCGCCGAAGGCGGCGGACCGCAGAGCCCAGCGGCAAAAGCCGCTAGCGCGAAGGTGAACCCAGCGGTCTCGTTGACGCCAGGGAGAAGAACTGCACCGGCCGATATCGGTCGCCAGCAGGCCGGTACAGGTAGAAATCATACCATTCGAACACGGTGCCCGCCGACGAGGCGGCGATGACCATGCGGATTTCCTTTTGCGTCGGTTCGTAGGCTGCGCCCGCGGCAATGGCTTCGGTCATGTAATTCTGGCTCCCCCACCCGTTTGGGCTTCTCTCTTTTCCGTTCGCATCGAGCGAAGTCGAGATGCCCTGAAGGCATATGCGACCTACCGGCGCTCGACTTCGCTCGACACGAACGGTTACGCTACGTCTAGTTACACCGCTGCGTGGCGCAAGTGTTCTTGGCGTCGCGGCAATCCGGTGGCAGATTGCGCAAATGCAGTTCATCGACCTCTCGATCCCGATCACCAACGATGTCGTATCCGACCCACCGGTGATGCGGCCCAACATCACCTACATGACACATGACACGACATGGGAACAAATCGCGATGTTCTTTCCCGGGCTGACCAAGGCCGATCTGCCCGACGGCGAAGGCTGGGCGGTGGAGAGCCTGACGCTATCGACTCACAATGGCACGCATATGGATGCGCCATGGCATTATCATTCGACCACCGACAGCGGCTTGACGCCTGCCCCGTCGATCGACGAAGCCCCTCTCGATCTGTTCTTTCGTCCGGGGGTAAAGCTGGATTTTTCCGACAAACCGCACGGCCATGTCGTCACGGGCGCCGAGGTCGCGGCCGAACTGGCGCGGATCGGCTGCACGCTCCAGCCGCTCGACATCGTGCTGGTCCAGTCGGGCGCGGTCTATGGCACCGACAATTTCACCGATCAGGGCTGCGGCATGGGCGCCGAGGCGACGCTGTATCTGACGGAACGCGGCGTACAGGTCGTTGGCACCGATGCGTGGAGCTGGGACGCCCCGTTCAGCCACACCGCGCGGCGCTGGGCCGAAACGCGCGATCCGTCGATCATCTGGGAAGGCCACAAGGCCGGCCGCCTGCGCGAGTACTACCAGATCGAGAAGCTGACCAACCTGGAGGCCCTGCCCGCCGATGGGTTCACGCTGTCGGCTGGAGTAGAAGATCGAACGCGCCAGCGCCGGGTGGATCCGGGCGGTGGCATTGGTTGACGATTAGTCCGTCGCCCCCGCCTTCGCGGAGGCGACGGTTGGTTTCGTCCAACTGCTACAAATTCACCGTCGCCAGCATCCACAACGTCCACCCGCTCAACGCCAGCAGCGTCGCCCACGTCGCGATAACACCAATCTGACGCGGCACCGGCGGCTTACCGGCTTCGAGCGATCCGTGCAGCCCGATGATATGTGCGACGCGGCCGATCAGGAACACGGCGCCGATCACCATCAACGCCATATGATTGGCACGGACGGTCTCCAGCAGGCCCAGCAGGATGACGACGATCGGCGCATGTTCGGCCAGATTGCCGTGGCTGCGGCTCGCGGCGATCAGCTTCGCATCGCCATGATCGCCGAACGCAGCCTTCAACCGCAAGCGCTGGCGCACGGTCAGGATCGCGGTGAACAGCAGCAATAGCGCGCAAACGGCCGCGACAAAGGCGGTTACCGGCAAGGTCATCGTTCATTCTCCCCCTGTTCCGCCACTCACCGTCATTGCGAGCATAGCGAAGCAATCCAGAGCGGCTTACGCAGCTCTGGATTGCTTCGCTACGCTCGCAATGACGAACATCAACGGTCGCGATCCGTTCGGGACCGCTACGTCGGGCGAAAACAGGATCACCGCGCCGGCTTCATCCGCGAAACCGAGTGTCAGCACCTCGGACATGAATTTGCCGATCTGGCGTGGCGGAAAGTTGACAACCGCAGCAACCTGCCGCCCCGCCAACTCTTCGAGCGCGTAGCGGTCGACGATCTGGGCGCTGCTTTTTCTGACGCCGATCGCGGGGCCGAAGTCGATCTTCAGCTTGAACGCGGGCTTTCGCGCCTCGGGGAAAGGCTCGACCTCGACGATCGTGCCGATGCGGATATCGACGCGCAGGAAATCGTCGAACCCGATCGTCTCGGCGGTGGGGGCGTCGGACTGATAATCAAGGTGCATCTAAAAAACTCCGCTCGCCCTGAGCTTGTCGAAGGGCCGTTCTTCTTTTCGCGCGTCGTAAAAGAAAGAGCGGTGCTTCGACAAGCTCAGCACGAATGGGGGTGCGGATTATTCCATCTCCAAAATCACCGCTTCGACCGCCAGGCTGTCGCCCTGCGCCGCATTGACGCTCTTCACCGTGCCGGTCTTTTCGGCGCGCAGGATATTCTCCATCTTCATCGCCTCGACCGCCATCGGCACAGCGCTGGCCGTACAGCACCTCGCCGACATGCAGCGCCACGAGCAGGCCGGGCATCGGACAGATCAGGAAGCGCGACAGGTCGGGCGGAATCTTTTCGATCATATGCCGGGTCAGCGGCGCGACATGCCACGGCAGCACGCGCACGTCGTGGATGCGTCCGCGGGTCGTCATCCGCCAGCCGGCGCGGGTTTTCGCGACCTTGACCGCCAGCTCGGCGTCGTCGATCTCGGCGATCACCAGGCGGTCGCCGGGGGTATATTCCAGCGCGATGTCGATCTTTTCGTCGTCGACCTTGATATGCTTCTGCCCCAGCTTCACCTTGTGCTCGGTGCCGCCGACGGTCACCTGCCATTTGGCGGGCGGGTCGAGCCGGTCGCCAAGCTGGCCGTCGGTTCTCCGCGCGCGGTCGGCCTCGGCAGACGCCATGAAGCCCGCGATCGCCGCGAGCGCGCGGACGATATGCTCCTCGGTCGCCGCGCCGTGGAACCCGTCGGGATATTCCTCGGCGATAAAGCCCGTGGTCAGCTCGCCCGAGCGAAAGCGCGGATGCTGCATGATCGCCGACACAAAATCGATATTATGGCCCAGCCCTTCGATCTCGAAGCGGTCGAGCGCCGCGATCTGCTTGTCGGCCGCCTCATCGCGCGTTTCGCCCCAGGTCACCAGCTTGGCGATCATCGGGTCGTAGAATATCGACACCTCGCCGCCCTCTTCGACCCCCGCGTCGACGCGCACGCCGTCCTCGCCGCGCGCGTTGCCCGCCCAGGCCGGAACCGGGGTGCGATAGCGCACCAGCCGCCCGGTCGAGGGCAGGAAGCCGCGATACGGATCCTCGGCATAGACGCGGTTCTCGATCGCCCAACCGTCGATCTTGATGTCATCCTGCGTCATCTCGAGCTTTTCGCCGGCGGCAACGCGGATCATCTGCTCGACCAGGTCGATGCCGGTGATCGCCTCGGTCACCGGATGCTCGACCTGCAGCCGGGTGTTCATTTCGAGGAAGTAGAAGCTTTCACCGGTCGGATCGGTTGTCGCTGACGATCAGCTCGACCGTGCCCGCGCTGTAGTAACCGACCGCCTTCGACAGCGCGACGCACTGCTCGCCCATCGCCTTTCGCATCTTCTCGGTCACGAACGGCGACGGCGCTTCCTCGACCACCTTCTGGTGGCGGCGCTGGATCGAACATTCGCGTTCGTTGAGATAGAGGATGTTGCCATGCTGATCGCCCAGGATCTGGATTTCGATATGGCGCGGGTTGAGGATGAACTTCTCGATGAACACCCGGTCATCGCCGAACGAATTGAGCCCCTCGCGCTTCGTCGCCTCGAACCCCTCGCGGACGTCCTTTTCGTCATAGGCCAGCCGCATGCCCTTGCCGCCGCCGCCCGCCGACGCCTTCATCATCACCGGATAGCCGATCTCGTTCGAGATGCGCACCGCATGTTCGGTATCGTCGATCTCGCCGACGAAGCCCGGGACGACATTGACCCCCGCCGCCAGCGCCAGCCTTTTTGATTCGATCTTGTCGCCCATCGCCGCGATCGCGTTCACCGGCGGGCCGATAAACGCGATGCCGTCCTTGGCCAGCGCCTCGGCAAAGCTGGTGCGTTCGGACAGGAAGCCGTAACCCGGATGCACCGCCTCGGCGCCCGTCTGCTTGCACGCCGCGATGATCTTGTCGGCGATCAGGTAGGACTGGACGCCGGCGAGGCGCCGATATGCACCGCCTCATCGGCCATCTGCACGAATGGCGCGCGCGCGTCGGCGTCCGAATAGACGGCGACGGTCGCGATGCCCATCCGGCGCGCGGTCTTGATGACGCGGCAGGCGATTTCGCCGCGATTGGCGATCAGGATTTTCTTGAACATGGGTCTCAATATTCCTCGATGAGGGCTTTCAAGTCTTTGGTGCGCGCCTGGGTCAGCGTCGCCATGCAGCCGCTGGTCGACCATGGGTTCGGCCGACCCGCCGCGCATCGTGTATCCCTCGCTGGCGCAATGCGCGTCGCGATAGATGATCCACGCGCGCTGGGCGGCCAGCAGCGTGTCGTAATAGCCGGGGCGCGTGTCATAGGTCCGGTCGAAATCGCGATCCTGTTCCTTCATCGCGGCGACCGTCAATTTCCATTGGGCATTGAGCTCGGCATCGGCGCGCTCATAGTCCTGATAGGCGCAGGCGTTCAGGTCGCGCTGCGCCATCGCATTGGCACAATCGACCTCGGGGTCGGCGGCCAGGTCGACGGCATTGGCATACCAGCGCCAGCTCATTCGGTCGTCTCCTTCGGCGCCGGCTCCGCGACAGGCGTGCGATAAAGGCGGCTGATCCGCCGCGCCCAATAAAGGATCAGCGCGAGCGCACCGATCCACAGCAAATTCTCCACCCACAGCGGACCGCCCGCACCCGGCGCCCTGCTCAGCCGCACCCCCTGCATATCGCCCGCCGCCACGCCGAGCGCGCAGGAGGCGGGCAACAGCAATAGCGAAGTCAACAGGGCGAGGAGCGGCTTGCGGGTCACTCCGCCGCAACCTCCATCTCAGCATTCTGGCGCATCGGCTCTTCACCCGCCATCGGCCGCAGCCCCAGCTTCGCGAACAACGCCGCGTCCTTGCTGTCGCCTGCGTTCGCCGTCGTCAGCAGCTTGTCGCCGGTGAAAATGCTGTTCGCGCCCGCCATGAAGCACAAAGCCTGCGTCGCCTCCGACATGCTCTCACGGCCCGCGCTCAACCGTACCATGCTACGCGGCATCGTGATGCGCGCGACCGCGACCGTGCGGACGAACTCGATGTCGTCGATCTTCGCCAGCGGGGTGTCGGCCAGCATGCTCACCCAGCGGCGTGCCCTTCACCGGCACCAGCGCATTGACCGGCAGGCTGCCCGGATGTTCGGGCAGGGTCGCCAGCGTGTGGATAAAGCCGACGCGGTCGGCGCGCGTCTCGCCCATGCCGACGATGCCGCCGCTGCACACGTTGATCCCCGCGCCGCGGACTTCTTCCAGCGTATCGAGCCGTTCCTGAAAGGTCCGCGTCGTGATGACATTGCCGTAATTTTCGGGCGAGGTGTCGATGTTGTGGTTGTAATAATCGAGCCCCGCGACCGCCAGCGTCTGGGCCTGATCCTTGGTCAGCATCCCCAGCGTCATGCAGGTTTCCATACCCATCTGGCGCACCCCCTCGATCATCTCGACGATCGCGGGCATGTCGCGGTCCTTGGGATTGCGCCACGCGGCGCCCATGCAGAACCGCTGCGATCCCGAATCCTTGGCCTGTGCCGCCGCCTGCAACACCGCGCGGACGTCCATCAGCTTGGTCGCCTTCAGCCCGGTGTCGGCCGACTTCGACTGCGAGCAATAGCCGCAATCCTCGACGCACCCGCCGGTCTTGATGCTGAGCAGGGTGCACAGCTGAATTTCGCCGCGCGCATGATGCCGGCGATGGACGCCCTGCGCCTCCCACATCAGCTCGTCGAACGGCAGGTCGAACAGCTCGGCGATGTCTTCGCGGGTCCAGTCGGTTCGGGTCATCAAGGCACTTTCAAGACATGGGAGAGGTTGTGCGCGGGCCGGCGCCCAACTGGCCGCCAACCCGCGCAAGTTCGAAAATCGCTGTTCGTCAGGCGCCGACGCGATAGGTCAGCGCCAGCTGCCGCGAGGGAACGGTCGGGCCGTAGTAGTAAGAAACGCTGTGCTTCTTGCCTTCGAACTCCCATTCCCAGCGCATGCCGCCCTCATAAACGACGCGCACGGGCCGCAGGCCGAGCTCTTTGCGAAGTCCCTTTTCGACCGCGTCCGCGACCGTATCGCTGTTGCTCTCTCGGCGCTCAGCGCCGCGTCGAAATCGCATTGCGCGGGCGTCGCGCGAGTGACCACGGTGCGTTCCGACCGCCAGCGATTGTCGTCGTCGCGTTGATAGCCGAACGCGCTTTTCGCAACGGCATAGTCGAACCGCTTGGCCTGCGGAAAAATCGACAGGCACAATTCGTCGAATTCGGCGACCGCCTGATCGAGCTTGGTGACGCCCAGTCCGGTGGCCGGCTCGGCGGTCGCGCTGGCGGATGTCGGACCCGCCGCCAGACCTGCCAGGGTCAATGCAAAGAGAAACTGCCTTTTCATGTCAAAGCCTCCTCCATCAAGGGGGGCATATTGTGCCCCAACAATCGCAGCACGTCGGCCGCGCACTCCACCACATTGCTGCCGGGGCCATAGATGCCCTGGACGCCAGCATCGCGGAGATACTGATAATCCTGCGGCGGGATGACGCCGCCCGCAATGACTTTTATGTCGCCGCGCCCGGCGGCTTTCAGCTTGCCGATCAGGTCGGGGATCAGCGTCTTGTGCCCCGCCGCCAAACTCGACGCCCCAACGACATCGACCCCGCTGTCGAGCGCCAGCACCACCGTTTCGTCGGGGGTCTGGAACAGCGGCCCCGACACGATATCGAAACCCATGTCGCCAAACGCCGACGCGATGACATTGGCGCCGCGATCGTGCCCATCCTGCCCCATTTTCGCGACAAGGATCTTGGGCTTTCGCCCATCCGGCGGGTCACCGCCTCGACCCCGTCGAGCACCTGCGCCCAGCGCGCATCGCCTTCATAGGGCGCGCCATAAACGCCCTTCACCGGGGTCGGCTGGGTACCATAACGGTCGAAACTTTCCTCCATCGCCGAAGAAATCTCGCCCAGCGTCGCGCGGGCGCGAGCGCACTCCACGGCCAACGCCAGCAGATTATTCTCAAACCCTGTTTGTGCTGAGCTTGTCGAAGCACCGTCCTTCTCCTCGCCACCGCCCGAAGACAAGGACGGCCCTTCGACAGGCTCAGGGCGAACGGAATTGGGGATCATCGCAAGGCGCGCGCCATCGCGCAGCGCCTTCAGCGCCGCCTCGGCACGCCGCCTCGTCGCGGTTCGCCTTGGTCTTGTTGATCCGCGCGATCTGGCCATCGCGCACCTTGGCGTTGTCGACCTCGAGCGTTTCGAGCAGGTCTTCGTCCTTCAGGCGATATTTGTTCACCCCGACGATGACATCGTCGCCGCGATCGACCCGCGCCTGCCGCGCCGCCGCCGCGGTCTCGATCATCGCCTTGGGCCAGCCCGCCGCGACCGCCTTCGCCATGCCGCCTTCGGACTGGACGCGGTCGATGATCTCTTGCGCCGCATCGACCAGCTGCTGGGTCAGTGCCTCGACATAATAGCTACCGCCGAGCGGATCGACGACCTTGGTCATCCCGGTCTCTTCCTGGATCACGATCTGGGTGTTGCGCGCGATGCGGGCCGAGAAATCGGTGGGCAGCGCGATCGCCTCGTCGAGCGCATTGGTGTGGAGGCTCTGCGTTCCGCCAAGCATCGCCGCCATCGCCTCGATCGTGGTGCGGATCACGTTGTTGTACGGGTCCTGCTCGGTCAGCGACACGCCCGAGGTCTGGCAATGGGTGCGCAGCATTTTCGAGCGCTCGTCCTGTGCGCCTAACGTGGTCATCGCGCGATGCCACAGCACCCGCGCCGCGCGCAGCTTGGCGATTTCCATGAAGAAATTCATGCCGATCGCGAAAAAGAAGCTCAGCCGCCCGGCGAATTTGTCGATGTCGAGGCCGGATGCCACGCCATATTTCACATATTCCATGCCATCGGCGATGGTGAAGGCCAGCTCCTGCACCTGCGTCGCGCCAGCTTCCTGCATATGATAGCCCGAGATCGAAATGCTGTTGAACTTCGGCATCTCGCGCGATGTGTAGCCGAAGATGTCGCTGATGATGCGCATCGAGGGTTCGGGCGGATAGATATAGGTGTTGCGGACCATGAACTCCTTCAGGATGTCGTTCTGGATCGTCCCGTCGAGCAGCTTGCGATCGACCCCCTGCTCCTCGCCCGCGACGATGAAGAACGCCAGGATCGGGATCACCGCACCGTTCATCGTCATCGACACCGACATCTGATCGAGCGGGATGCCGTCGAACAGGATCTTCATGTCCTCGACGCTGTCGATCGCGACCCCCGCCTTGCCGACGTCGCCGGTGACGCGCGGATGGTCGCTATCATAGCCGCGGTGGGTGGCGAGGTCGAAGGCGACCGACAGGCCTTTCTGCCCCGCCGCGAGGTTGCGGCGATAGAAGGCGTTCGATTCCTCGGCGGTGGAGAAGCCGGCATATTGCCGGATCGTCCACGGCCGCCCCGCATACATCGACGCGCGCACGCCGCGGGTGAAGGGCGCGAAACCGGGCAGGCCGGGGTCGGTCGTCACATCATCCGCGGTGTAAAGCGGCTTGACGTCGATCCCCTCGGCGGTGTGCCAGGTCAGGTCTTTGCGTTTGACTTCCTTGTCAGCGGCGGCGGCCCATTGGTCGATGGTCGGTTTGTCGGTCATATGCAGCTCTCATTTTATCGTGCAGCCGGACACGATCGGCAACCTTCCCTATCCTCCCCCTCAAGGGAGGAGGAGCAAGTATTAATGCCCCTCGCCCGGCTTCAGCGTCTCCATAATCTCGGTCAGCACCCCGCCCATATCCTTGGGGTGCACGAAGAAGATCAAAGTGCCATGCGCCCCGATCCGCGGTTCGCCGAGCACCCGCTTGCCCAGCGCCTCGAACGCGGCCTTGGCGGCGTGGATGTCGGGAACCTCGTAACAAACATGATGCTGCCCCCCCGCCGGGTTCTTCTCCAGAAAGCCCGCGATCGAGGTGTTCCCGGGCAGCGGCTCGACCAGTTCGATCTGCGTGCCCGTAAGCGCGCCATCCGCGCCCGGCGTATCGACGAAGCACACCTTCACCCCCTGCTCGGGCAGGTCGAACGGCTCACAAATCTGCGTCGCACCCAGCACGTCGCGGTAAAAGATAATGCTGTCGGCGATCGACGGCGTCGCAACGCCGATATGATTGAGGCGGCCTAGCTCCACGTCACAGCTCCTTTTCCTTTGGCTCCGAACAAAAGCTGAAGAAGCTCGCGATCCATATCGGAATTGACCTTCAAGCCAGTGTCAGATCGCATTGCAGCTACTGCGTTAGTCAAATCCTGCCTCGCCTCATCTTTGAAAAAATTGTCGTGGTTGAAAACCAACCCAACTGCTCTGATGACTTCTGGCGAACCAAAGAGGGCAATCTGACAACGAGTTTCGACCAAAATCGCTTTTGAGTTAATGTGTTGAGGCGTGTGGAGACCATAGACACTCATCGTTGAGAGGCCGGACAAAAATCGACTGTAAACTTCTCGCTTATTGTCTCTGAAGAAACGGTGGCGTTCAAATATTCGTGCCGTCCATGCCTGAATCAAGCCACCAGCGATGGCTGCCAACAAACCTACAAACGCGATCGTCAAACCGTCAGACATGGAGATTCTCACAGCGGAATGTTGTCATGCTTCTTCCACGGATTTTCGAGCTGCTTGTTCCGCAGCTTCCTTAGCCCAAGCGCGATCCGCTTGCGCGTATTATGCGGATGGATGACCTCGTCGATATACCCCCGCGACGCCGCGACGAACGGGTTCGCAAATCGGTCTTCATATTCCTTGGTGCGCTGCGCGATCTTTTCGGGGTCGCCGATGTCGCTGCGAAAGATGATTTCGACCGCGCCCTTCGCGCCCATCACCGCAATCTCGGCGGTCGGCCAGGCATAGTTCAAATCGCCGCGCAGATGCTTCGACGCCATCACGTCGTACGCGCCGCCATAGGCTTTGCGCGTGATCACCGTGATCTTGGGCACCGTCGCCTCGGCATAGGCGAACAGCAGCTTCGCGCCATGCTTGATGATGCCATTATATTCCTGCGCGGTGCCGGGCAGGAAACCGGGAACATCGACGAAAGTAATGATCGGGATTTCGAACGCGTCGCAGAAACGCACGAAGCGCGCCGCTTTCTTCGACGAATTGATGTCGAGCACCCCCGCGAGCACCAAAGGCTGGTTCGCGACGATGCCGATCGTCCGCCCCTCGATGCGCCCGAAGCCGCAGATGATGTTGCCCGCATGCGCCGGCTGCACCTCGAAAAAATCGCCCTCGTCGACCGTTTTACGGATCAGTTCGTGCATATCGTACGGCTGGTTGGCATTGGGCGGGATCAGCGTGTCGAGGCTGGGTTCTGCGCGGTCGAACGGGTCGCTCGTCGGGCGCACCGGCACTCCGCTGCGGTTGTTTTCGGGCAGATAATCGAAGAAATCGCGCGTCGCGAGCAGCGCTTCGATGTCATTTTCGAACGCGATGTCGGCGACCGAGCTTTTGGTTGTGTGGGTGATCGCACCGCCCAATTCTTCCTGAGTCACCACCTCATTGGTGACGGTTTTGACAACATCGGGGCCGGTGACGAACATATAGCTGCTGTCTTTGACCATGAAAATGAAGTCGGTCATCGCCGGGCTGTAAACCGCGCCGCCCGCGCACGGCCCCATGATGAGCGAAATCTGCGGCACCACCCCCGACGCCAGCACGTTGCGCTGGAACACCTCGGCATAACCGCCCAGCGACGCGACCCCCTCTTGGATGCGCGCGCCGCCGCTGTCGTTGAGGCCGATGACCGGGGCGCCGACCTTCATCGCATTGTCCATCACCTTCATGATCTTTTCGGCGTGACGTTCGGACAAAGCGCCGCCGAAAACCGTGAAATCCTGACTGAAGACATAGACGAGGCGGCCGTTGATCGTGCCCGACCCGGTGACGACGCCGTCGCCCGGAATCTTCTGGTCCTGCATCCCGAAATCGACGCAATTATGCTCGACATAGGTGTCGAGCTCCTCGAACGAGCCTTCGTCGAGCAGCACATTGACCCGTTCGCGCGCGGTCAGCTTGCCCTTGGCGTGCTGCGCGTCGATGCGCTTCTGCCCGCCGCCCAACGTAGCGGCGGCGCGGCGGCGTTCCATTTCGGCGATATTGGCGGACACGCATCTCTCCCAACGGCTATCGGACGTGGCCTTTTGCCCGCTGCGGCCAGCACAGGCAAATGCGAACTTGCAAAGTTGCAAAGTCCAGTTTTGCAAGCTAGGCTGCACCCGATGGCGGCAAACGGACTCTACGCTGGGCGGCAACTTCGCCAACTTCCGGAAGCCCGCGCCCTCAGGCAAGCCGACTTCGCGGGCCAACTCGGCATCTCGCCATCCTACCTCAGCCAGATCGAGCATGACGACCGCCCGCTGACCCCGGCGCTGCTCGAACGCCTGCAACGCCTGTTCCCGCTCGAGTGGGAAGAGGTCGCCGCCGACGCGGGCGATCGCCGCGCCGGCGCGCTGCGCGAAGCCGCCGCCGACCCGCTATTCGCCGCCAGCCCCCTGCCCCCGAGCAGTTAGAGCGCGCCGCCCTGCAACAACCCCAGCTCGCCGACCAGTTCGTCGCGCTCCATGCCGCCTATCGCCGCGCCGGCCAGCGGCTCCAGATCATCGACGAGGCGCTGACCGGCGGCACCGCCGAAGGCAGCCGCCTGCCGTGGGAAGAGGTGCGCGACTGGTTTCACGACGCCGGCAATTATGTCGACAGCATCGATCGCGCCGCCGAAACACTCGCGGGCCAGTTGCGCGGCAAGGCCCCCTCGCCCGCGATCGAGACGATCGAGCGGCGTCTGCGCGACGCGCTCGGCATATCGATCGTCTACACCCAGACGCAAAGCCTGCGCGATTTCGACGCGACGATGCGCCACCTGGTGATCGATCCGTCGCAGCCCGCCGAAAGCCGCCGCTTCCAGCTGGCGCACCAGCTTGCGGCGCTCGCGCTCGGCGCGCGAGATCGCGGCGGTCCTGCAAACGCGTCGCTGCGCGCCGCGGCGGCGCGGGCAGCCGGGCTCCGGCATGGTCAGTATGACCGCCGGCGCGATGCTGATGCCCTATGCGCCGTTTCGCGCCAGCGCCCGTGCGGTGCGCCACGACATCGACCGGCTGCGGATGAACTATGGGGTCAGCTTCGAACAGGCGTGCCACCGTCTCTCGACCCTTCAGCGCCCCGGCGCGCGCGGCATCCCGATGTTTTTCTGCCGCGTCGACATGGCAGGCAATATCACCAAACGGCATAGCGCTACGCGGCTGCAATTCGCGCGCTTCGGCGGCGCGTGCCCGCTGTGGATCGTGCACGAGGCCGCGGCGATCCCCGACCGTATTCTGGTCCAGCTCGCCGAGACCCCCGACGGGGTGCGCTATGTCTCGATGGCCAAGGGGCTGGTCAAACCCTCGGGCAGCATATGGCCGCAAGCCCGCGCCGCTATGCGGTGGCCCTGGGCTGCGAGGCCGAGCACGCGCGGCGATTTCATCTATGCCGATGGCCTCGATCTGCGCTCAACCAGCGCGGCAGCCCGGATCGGCATTTCCTGCCGCATCTGCCCCCGCGCCGATTGCGACCAGCGCGCCTTCCCGCCGAGCGACCGGGCGATCATCGGTCGATCCCGATCGACGCGATGTGGTGCCGTATCGGATTGGGTAACCGTCTCCCCTCCCGCCTGCGAGAGGGGCAGCGAGACTTGCGAGCTTGCTCGCTAGTCGCAGCGGGGTGGGCCATTGCTTGCTGCGTAGCTGCCCACCCCTAACCCCTCCCGCAAGCGGGAGGGGAATTCAGACCTTCACGATCCCCCGTTCGATCAAACTATGCGCCGTCGCGAGCAATGCCTCTTCGGGCGACCGCATCGTCCACCCCAGCGTCGTCATCGCATGGCGGCTATCGCCACCGCGGACATTGCCCAGTTCAGCTACCAGCTGTTTCAACTCCGGCCGCACCAGCGCCATCGCCTTCAGCACCCAGTCGGGCATTTTTTGCGTTGGCACCTTGCGCGCCCGCTCGCCCAGATTGGCGCGCAGGATACTCGCGACGTCGATCATCTTCAGGAACGGCCCCGAACAGACATAGCGTTCGTCCCGGATCCCCTCGCCGGTCAGAGCGCGATAGTGAAGATCGGCCACGTCGCGCACGTCGACGATGCCGAAACCGATATCGGGACACATCGGCACCTTGCCCTCCAGCAACTGCTTCACCAGCTCGATCGAGGTCGACAGATCGTCCGACAACAGCGGCCCGAACACCGCCGCCGGATTGACCGACGCGAATTCGATATCGCCGCCCTCGGCCGCGATCCAGTCGCGCGCGGCGCGTTCGGCGACCGTCTTCGACCGCGGATAGGGCATGACGTCGGGGTTATCGAGGTTGGTCCAGTCGGCCTCGGTATAGATGCCCCGACCCTTCCCATGACCATAGGCCACCGCCGCCATCGACGATGTCATCACAAAGCGTTTGATGTTCGCGGCGCGCGCGAACCGCAACGCGCGGAGCGCTCCTTCGCGCGCCGGGATTACCAGTTCGTCGGCGTGCTTGGGGACGTCGAGCGGGAACGGCGACGCAACATGCGCGACATGGGTGCACCCCGCGATCGCCTCGGCCCAACCGGCGTCACGCTCCAGGTCGGCGGCGAAGAATTTGAGCTTGTCGTTGTCGACGCCCAGCCAGCCACGCACCTCGGGCTCGCGCTTCAGGCTGCGGACGGTGGTGTGAACGCTCCAGCCATTCGCGATCAGCTGCCGGATCAGGAAGCCTGCGATATAACCGCTGCCCCCGGTGACCAATGCCGTTCCCGCCATGCTGCTTCTCCCATGCCAATGTGAGAGTATACCGCATATCCGCCTTTAAAGAACCGTTCGCCCTGAGCTTGTCGAAGGGCCGTTCTTTCCTTTTGACGCCGGACGAAGAAAGAACGGTGCTTCGACAAGCTCAGCACGAACGGAAAAAGGGAGGCCGAAACCCTATTTGAGCAGCACCAGTTCCTCAGCCATGCTCGGATGCAGCGCCACGGTGTTGTCGAAATCGGCCTTGGTCAGCCCCGCTTTCACCGCGATCGCTGCTGCCTGTAAAATTTCCGGCGCGTCGGGGCCGATCATATGCAGGCCGACGACCTGATCGGTCGCCGCGTTGACGATCATCTTGTACAGCGCGCGCTCGTTGCGGCCGGCCAGGACATTCTTCATCGCGCGGAAATCGCTGGTGTAGACACGAATGCTGCCCAGCTTGTTGCGCGCCTCGGCCTCGGTCATGCCGACCGCGCCGATCGGCGGATGGCTGAACACCGCGCTCGGCACATTGGCATAGTCGACCGTCGTCGGCTTGCCGCCGAATATGCTGTCGGCAAACGCCTGCCCCTCGCGGATCGCCACCGGGGTCAGTTGGATGCGATTGGTGACATCGCCGACGGCGTAGATGCTGGGCACCGACGACTGGTTCGTGTCGTCGACCTTGATCGAACCGTCGGTATCGAGATCGACCCCGGCGTCTTCGAGACCCAGCCCCTTGGTGTTCGGCACGCGGCCGGCGGCGACCAGCACGATGTCGGCGTCGATCGGATCGGTATTGTCCAGATGGACGGTGAGCGATCCGTCTTCCTTCTTATCGATCGACTGGAACGGGGCGTTGAACCGGAACTCTATGCCCTTGGTCATCGAAATCTGCAGCAGCCGGTCGCGGATCTGTTCGTCATAGCCGCGCAGAATCGTGTCACCGCGGTTGACGATCGTCACCTTGCTGCCAAATCCGTTGAAAATCCCGGCAAATTCATTGGCGATATAGCCGCCGCCCGCGATCACCACGCGCTTAGGCAGCTCGTCGAGATGGAACACTTCGTTCGAGGTGATCGCATGTTCGCTGCCCGGAAACTCGGGCACATGCGGCCAGCCGCCGGTCGCGATCAGGATACGCTCGGCGCTGATTTCCTGCCCGTCGGTCAGTCGGACCTTTTGCGGTCCGATGACCGTCGCGCGGGTCTTGAACAGCGTGACCTTATGGTTTTCCAGCGTCTGGCCATACAGCCCCTCGAGCCGGGTCACTTCGGCCAGCACATTGTCGCGCAGCCGGTCCCAGTCGAACTTGCAATCGGGCACGTCCCAGCCGAACTGGCGCGCATCCTTCAAATCCTCGGCGAAATGGGCGCCATAAACGAGCAGTTTTTTGGGCACGCAGCCGCGAATGACGCAGGTGCCGCCGACCCGATGCTCCTCGGCCACCGCGACCCGCGCGCCATACGACGCAGCGATGCGCGAGGCGCGCACCCCGCCCGACCCGGCACCGATGACAAACAGGTCGAAGTCGAAATTGCTCATGAAAGAGACCCCTGAAGATGAATTGGCTGACATTCGCAGCCGGCGCCTATGTGGTTACGCGCGCCGCCGATGCCAATCGATTTTTGCCATTACAGACAGTGGCGGGGTCTCACTCGCCCAGCGCTGCCGCCATCAATGCCTTGGTCGCGGGATCGAATTCGACTGTGCCCTCAGCCAAGCCCTTTGCCATTTCTTTGCCCAGCTCGACCCCGAACTGGTCGAACGGGTTGATCCCCAGCAGCACCGCATTGGCGAACACCCGATGTTCGTAGAAGGCGATCAATGCCCCCAGGCTGTGCGGCGTCACCTGATCGAGCAGGATCGTCGTCGAAGGGCGGTCGCCGGGGTAATTGCGCGCGCCGTCGGCGCTCGCTCGCCCGGCCATGAGCGCCGCGCCCTGCGCGATGCAATTGGCAACCAGCGTTTCGTGATGCGCCTCGTCGAGCAGATGATCGGGATCGCGCGCGACGACAAATTCGACGGGCACCAGGTTCGTCCCCTGATGGAGCAGCTGGAATACCGCATGCTGCGCATCGGTGCCGACGCCGCCCCAGGTGATCGGCGCGCTGTGCCGGCCCAGCGCCTCGCCCGACAGCGTCACCGACTTGCCGTTCGATTCCATTTCCAGCTGTTGCAAATAGCTCGGCAGCAGCCGCAGCCGTTCGTCATATGCGAACACCGCGCGCGTCTGGCACCCCAGCCGGTTGGCGTAGAGCTGGTCGATGAAGGCGGCGAGCAGGCAGACATTGTCGGCGCCGTCGGTCAGCCGGAAATGGCGATCCATCTCGGCCGCACCCTCCAGCAAGTCTTCAAACGCGTCCCAGCCGAGCGCGAGCGCGGCGGGAAAACCGATCGACGACCACAAGGAATAGCGGCCGCCGACACTCTCGTTGAACGGCAGCACGCGCGTTTCGTCGATGCCCCATTCGATCGCGCGGTCGGGCATCGCGGTCAGCGCGATGAAGCGGCCAAGGGGATCGTCCACCCCGGCTTCATCGAGCCATTGCAGCGCCGAATTGGCGTTGAGCAAGGTTTCGGTGGTGGTGAAGGTTTTCGACGCGACGGCGACCAGCGTATGTTCGGGGCTGAACTTTGCAAACACTTCGTCGAGCGCCGCGCCATCCACATTCGACACCACCGCGACATCATAGCGGTTGCTGTCACGGCCGAGCGCATCGACGAGCAGGTCGGGGCCAAGCGCCGAGCCGCCGATGCCGATGTGAAGTAAGTGGCGAATTTCGCCGAACGCCCCGGCCTCGATCGCGTCGATCAGCATCCGCATCCGCTGGTGCAGCGCCTGGGCGCGATGGACAGACTCGGGCGCGCCGTCGCCGCGCTCGGCGCTATGTTCGGCGGCGCGATTTTCGGTGGGATTAGCGATGCCGCCCGAAAACAGCGTCATGGGGTGCCCTTCATCCTGCGCTGCGGCAAGGCCCTGACACGAGCGCGACCGCGGCATCGTCCGCATGCGTTCTGGCGAAATCAAAGCGAATGTCGGCGACGGTGCGCACCGTGGCCTGCAGCCGAGCCGCAGGGTCGGCGGCGACCAGGTCGGTCCGCGTTGCGGCTGCCAGTCGGAAAGTGCCCGCCAGGCCTGCTGGGCTGTCGTCATCGAAACTTCCTTGGTTTTCCGTCCATGTCGAGCGAAGTCGAAACACGCCGAGGTGTAGCGCCACACCGGTGGGCATCTCGACTTCGCTCGATGCGAACGGGGATGAGATGTTGGCCCTTCTCTAAGCCCGCAACCCCCACGATACCAGCGCCATCCGCCGATATTTGCTTGACGCGGCAACCTATTCATCGCCAAGGCCGCGCAATGACCCAAGCCAGCTTTACCGCCGATGTGACGCCCCCGGCCGAACCCCCGACGGGACCCATGCCGTCCGCCCCCACCCCCGCGCCGGTGTCGGCCAAGGAAGAGGCGGTCGATACGATCCGCTTCCTCGCGCTGCTCGCGATAGCGGTGCTGGTTTTCCGCAGCTTTTTTCTTTCGCCTTTCAACATTCCGTCGGAATCGATGCAGCCGCGCCTGCTGATCGGCGACTATCTGCTCGTCAACAAAATGGCCTATGGCTATTCGAAATACAGCCTGCCGTTCAGTGTGCCGCTGATCCCCGGACGTATTTTCGCGCGCACCCCCGAACGCGGCGACGTTGTAGTATTCAAGGCGCCGCCGGCCGCCAGTGCGGACTATATCAAGCGCGTCATCGGCCTTCCAGGCGACAGCGTCCAGGTAAAGAACGGCATCGTCTGGCTCAACGGCGCGGCATTGAAGCGCGAAGCGATCGCCGATTTCGTCATTCCGGTGACTCCGAACATGGTCGAGGCGTCGCGCACGTCGGGCACCCTGCCCTGTTATTCGATGGAGTTCGAGGAAGTCGCCGCCGACGGTCAGCGCCAGTGCCGCTACAAGCAGTTTAAGGAAACGCTGCCGAGCGGCAAAAGCTATAACATCCTGGACATCACCGACATCGCCGAGGACAACACGCCGCTCGTCGTCGTCCCCGCCGGGCATTTGTTCCTGATGGGCGACAACCGCGACCGCAGCGCCGACAGCCGTTTTCCCGCGATGGAAAATCAGGGCATCGGCCTCGTCCCCGAAGAAAACCTGGTCGGCCACGCGCTGGTCGGAATGTTCTCGACCGACGGATCGGCCAGCTGGATCAATCCGATCAGCTGGTTCACCGCCGCGCGGTGGAGCCGCATCGGGGACGGTTTTTGAACGATAGAATCGATACCGGGGCGCTGTCCGAGATACTCGGCTGCACCCCGGACGACCTGGCGCTTTATGACCTGGCGCTGACCCACGGCAGCACAGGGCGCGCCGATTATCAACGGCTTGAATTCCTGGGCGACCGCGTGCTCGGCTTGGTCGTCGCGTCCGAACTCTACTCCCGCTTTCCGACCGCCAGCGAGGGCGAGATGTCTTCGCGGCTGCATGTACTGGCGTCGGGTGCGACCTGCGCCGCGATCGCCCAGCGGTTGAACCTGACCGACCTCGTCCACTTCGGTGCCCAGGCGCGCAGCGACGGCGGACGCTACAGCGACAATATCGCCGCCGACGTCATCGAAGCGCTGATCGGAGCGCTGTATCTCGACCGCGGTATCGACGCCGCGCGCGCCTTCATCCTGGCGCATTGGGGCGATATGATCGACGGCCAGGCCGAAGCACCGAAACATCCCAAGGCGGCGCTGCAGGAATGGGCGCTGGCGCGCAAACGCCGCCCGCCCGAGTATGAAATCGTTGCCCGCGAAGGCCCCGATCATTCGCCGCGTTTCCGCGTCGCGGTGAGCATCGGCAAGCTGGCCCGCGCCGAAGCCGAAGGCACTAGCAAACAGGCGGCCGAAAAAGCCGCCGCAGCGGCGCTGCTCGCCGAACTCGAAGGAATGAAGTCATGACCCACCGCTGCGGATTTGTCGCCGTCGTCGGCGCACCTAACGCGGGCAAATCGACCATCGTCAACGCCCTCGTCGGCCAGAAGGTCGCGATCGTCAGCCCGAAGGCGCAGACGACGCGCACCCGCCTGATGGGCGTCGCGATGGACGGCGAAACCCAGATCGTGCTGATCGACACCCCGGGCATCTTTGCCCCCACCCGCCGGCTCGACCGCGCGATGGTCGCCGCGGCATGGAACAGCCTCGATCAGGCCGAGGCGATCCTGGTGATGATCGACACCGCCGCCAAGCTCGGCGAGCGCGCCGAGCGGGTGCTGCAGGGGATCGAGGGACGCCCGGAAAAGAAGTTGCTGATCCTGAACAAAGTCGACCTGACCCGCAAGGACAAGCTGTTGACGACCGCGACGACGCTCAACGAGCGGGTCGCGTTCGATGAAACTTTCTTCATCTCGGCCAGCACCGGCGACGGCGTTCCCGAACTCAAGGCGCACCTCGCGAAGCTGATGCCCGAGGGGCATTGGCACTTTCCCGAGGACGAGGTCAGCGACGCCCCCGAACGCATGCTCGCCGCCGAAATCACCCGCGAGCAACTCTATCGCCAGCTCCACGAAGAGCTGCCGTATCAATCAACGGTCGAGACCGAAAAATTCACGACGCGCAAGGACGGCAGCGCCGAAATCCACCAGCAGATCCTGGTCGCGCGCGACAACCAGCGCGCGATCATCCTTGGCCACAAGGGCGAGCGGATCAAGGAGATCGGAAGCAAGGCGCGCGCCGAACTCGCCGAACTCTTGGGTCGCACGGTCCACCTGTTCCTGCACGTCAAGGTCAAGGCGAACTGGGACGAAGACCGCAGTGTCTACCGCGACATGGGACTTGATTGGGTCGATTGAGGAGACAGCATATGTATCGGCCAGATTCGATCGTCTATTTCGAACGCTTTTTCGGCGCCTCCATTCTCGTCAGCGTCTTGGCCACGATAATCACCTGGAACGAAATAACGATGGAGTTCGAGCGTGAATCGGCGGGAATTCAATCAGCAACTGCCTTGGGGTTTATCATCGCCACCTTCGTCGTCACTTTGTTGATTTTAAGCGCGCTTTGGTATGGCATCGCGCGGCGCGCAAGCAACGTCGCGAAATGGATTTACGTCGTGTTGACCGGCCTCGGCACGTTGCTGACCATCGCATCACTCTTCGAGCCAACAGAGTTTGGCGGATTGTCATTGGCCGGATCGCTGCTTTCAACCGCGCTGTCGGTCGCGTCGATCGTCTGCCTTTTCCGCGCCGATGCGATCGCATGGTTGACCGGCAAGGGTCCGACCGACCCAAGCGTATTTGAATAAGGCGACTTCGCGACGGGTCGCGCGCTAAACCCGCCGACAATCATTCGGCGGCGGTTGCCCATCGAACCGCGCGCCGATCCAGCTGATCGTTTCCGATGCACTGTCGCGCGCGGCATCGACATGACCGCCGGTCATGTCGATCCAGCGCAGCGGCCGGCCCAGCCGGCAGACGGCCTTGGCGAACTTGCGCGTGACGGCGGGGGCGATGATCGTGTCCTTGCTGCTTTGCGCGATCAACAGCGGGCCGGACACGCGCGCGGCATCGACGCTGTTGGCGCGGGCAAAGCTGCCCCACGGCTCGATCTTGGCGATATCTTTGTTCTTCGTCGCGCGCACAATGGTCAGGACGCCCAGGATCATGCCGAACTTCGGCTTCTTCTCCAGACTGATGCAATTATTCTCGGCCAGCCGGTGGATGATCCCCTGATTGGTGCGGTTGGCGATGCCGTCCATCGAGAAGCCATAAAGCGTCGACCAGCTGTGCAAGGTGAAGGACAGCAACAACGCGCGCGCATTTTTGTCGCTGCCGTCGCGCAGATTGGCGGCGAGGTCGGTCGGCGGTGCCGCCGCAGCCGTGGCGACAAGCTTCAGGTCGGGAGCATAGGAGCGCGCGGCGATGGCGGTCCACAGCGCGGCGTGGCCGCCCTGCGATTCACCCCAGACGGCAAAGCTGCTGCCCGCTGCGGCACCGGGAATGCCCCGCGCCGCGCGCACGGCATCGAGGACCGAATTGGCGGTGTCGGGGCCAACCAGGATCGGATGCATCGTCGGGTTGCCCAGACCGATATAATCAGGGGCAACGACGACATATCCCGCCCGAACCGCATCGATCCCGGCGGTTACGTCAAAGAAATTCGGACTGAGCGAGGGGGCACATTTTTCGGCGACGCCCCATGCGCCGTGAGTCCAGGCGATGACGCGGCGCGGGCGCGGCGGGATCGCCTCGCGCGGCGCGGCGACGATACCGGTGACTTGGAGCAGCTTGCCGTCCCGGTTGGTCGTCCAATATTGCACCCGCCATGCTTGTATCCCGGCAGGCGGGTCGATGATCGGTTCGGCCGAGATCAAGCGCCCCGCCTGCTGTGCCGCGGCGGGCAGCGCGAACGCCGACATGATGGTAAGCAGGATGGCGGCAAGCAGCTGGCGCATGGACGGTCTCCCCGATGCCCCAGCCTAACACGTCCCGTCCATGTCGTCATCCCGCGAAGGCCGTGATCCTACCGTCGCCGTGTGGCGCACGGGAGAGATCCCGGCCTTCGCGGGATGACGACATGCCGGCGAGCCGATATCCTTGGCGCAGACTGAAGCGCTGGGCGGAGTTCCTCCAGCGATGTCGGAAAGGCCGTGAGCAGGCCGCCTAGACCTGTCCGGCCGAACTCCGGCACAGTCGCTCTCGCCTCTTCCAGCGTCAGCGCGCCGAGGTCGATCGACATGCCATCCCAGCCGTCCGCCTTGACCAGGTCGAAGCGTTCGGACACTGGCAGTTCCGCACGGTCGGGATGACGGTTCTCGGTCGCCCACAGCCGCGATTGCAACCGCATCGGCGATGCGGGCGACCGCGGCGTTCATGCCGATCTCATCCTGAAACAGGAAAGCTTGGCATATTTGCCGTCGTGGAGCAGATAGGGGCCATAGCGCCCCAGTCCCGCCATGATGACCTTGCCGCTTTCGGGATGCATTCCGACCTCACGCGGCAGGCTGAGCAGCCGCAGCGCATAATCGAGATCGAAATCCTCGCCCGGGATGTCCTTCGGGATCGACGAGCGCTTCGCCTCCTTGCCGTCGCCGAGTTGGATGTAAGGACCGAAACGCCCGCTGCGCTTGGTGACTTCCAAGCCTGAGTCCGGATCATTGCCCATCGTCTCGGGCCCGGTATCGGCACCGTCGCTGCCACCCGGCTGCGCGAATTTGCGCGTGAACTTGCAGTCGGGATAATTGCTGCAGGCGATGAACGGCCCGAACTTGCCACCGCGCAGCGCCAGTTTGCCGGTGCCGCAATTGGGACAGATGCGCGGGTCGGTGCCGTCGCCCTTGTCGGGGAAGAGATAGGGGCCGAGGAAGATGTCGAGTTCCGCGGTGATCTCCGACGGCTTTTGCTCCATCACCTCGCCGGTGCGCGGCTTGAAATCGCGCCAGAAACGTTCGAGCACCGCCTGCCACTGGGCGCGGCCGCCCGACACATCGTCGAGCTCTTCCTCAAGCCCGGCGGTGAAATCATATTGGACATAGCGTTCGAAAAAGCGTTCGAGGAATGCCGTCAGCAGCCGCCCGCTCTCCTCCGGGCTGAAGCGGTTCTTTTCGACCGTCACATATTCGCGGTCCTTCAGCACCTGAAGGATCGAGGCATAGGTCGACGGACGCCCGATGCCGAGCTCTTCCATCTTCTTGACCAGGCTCGCTTCCGAATAGCGCGGTGGCGGCTGGGTTTCGTGCTTTTCGACCTCGATCCCGGTCTTGGCGGGCGCGTCGCCCTTGGCCATCGCGGGCAACAGGCGCGCATCATCGTCTTCGGAACTTTCGTCACGGCTTTCGTCATACAGCGCCAGGAAGCCGGGGAATTTGATGACCTGTCCGCTCGCGCGCAGCATCGTCTTGCCGGTGCCGTCGGTCAGGTCGACGCTTGTGCGTTCGAGCCGCGCCGACGCCATCTGACTCGCCATCGCGCGTTTCCAGATCAGCTCGTGCAGGCGGGCGTGGTCTCCGCCACCGGTCTTGTCCTTGCTGAAATCGGTCGGGCGGATCGCTTCATGCGCCTCCTGCGCATTCTTCGCCTTGGTCTGATATTGCCGCGGCTGGTCAGGGACATAGCCGCCGTCGTAGCGGTTCGCGATCGCCTTGCGCGCCGCGCTGATCGCGCTGCCGTCCATCTGGACGCCGTCGGTACGCATGTAGGTGATCGCGCCGTCTTCATAGAGCCCCTGCGCGATCCGCATCGTGTGGCTGGCCGAGAAGCCCAGCTTGCGCGCCGCTTCCTGTTGCAGCGTCGAGGTCGTGAACGGCGGCGGCGGATTGCGCGTGAGCGGCTTGGTTTCGACCACATCGACGGTGAAATGCCCCGCCTTCACATCGGCCTCGGCGGCACGCGCGTCGGCTTCGTTGGTGATCGTCAGCCGCTCGATCTTGTCGCCGCGCCAGCGCGCCAGACGCGCCTTGAACGGCGTCCCCGACATTTCGAACAGCCCGGTGACCGACCAATATTGCTGCGCAACAAAGGCTTCGATCTCACGCTCGCGCTCGACGATCATGCGCAGCGTCACCGACTGGACGCGCCCCGCCGATTTGGCGCCGGGCAGTTTGCGCCACAGCACCGGCGACAGGGTGAAACCGACCAGATAATCGAGCGCACGGCGGGCGCGATAGGCGTCGATCAAATCTTCGTCGAGCGCGCGCGGCGCCGCCATCGCGGTCAGCACCGCGTCCTTCGTGATCGCGTTGAAGGTCACCCGGTCGACTGCGGCCGGCAGCGCCTTTTTGCTGCGCAGCAATTCCTGAACATGCCAGCTGATCGCCTCACCCTCGCGGTCAGGGTCGGTCGCGAGGATCAAGCGGTCGGCGCCCTTCGCCGCGTCCTGGATTTCCTTCATCCGCTTGGCCTTGTCGGGATAGAGCAGCCATTGCATCGCAAAGCCGTCGTCGGGATCGACCGACCCATCCTTGGGCGGCAGATCGCGCACATGGCCATAGCTGGCCAACACCTTGAAATCGCGCCCCAGATATTTCTCGATCGTCTTCGCCTTTGCGGGCGATTCCACAATTACCAACTGCATGAAAAATCTTAGTCCTTGCTGTGCCTTACGTACGTACGCGTGAGGGTGGCGCCACCGAGCGCCGCGTCAACCGAAAATTTCCGAGTGGCGAACCGAGGGTCGGCCGATCGTCAGATACAGGGTAGCGGCCGCGGCGATACTGAACATCCATGCCGCTTGCGAGAGCGCGTTGGTGACAATCAGCATCGCCGTGCGGGCCGGCTCGCCATCCGGCAAAAGATACATGCTGGCGATCAGCGGCGCGGCCTGACACAGAAAGGCCCCGACCGCGATGATCGTGCACGTCAGCCAATATTGTTCGGTCCGCGCCCAGCTCGCATGAAGCGCTTCGGACACGGCGCAATCTTCGGCAAACAGGATTGGCGCCGCCAGGAACCAGCGGCCGGCCACGAACAACCCCGGCAGAACCAGCACGAGCAGCCCCAATGCGATACCCAGGCTGGCGATCAGCCCGACGCCAAAGAGCGAAGCGATCCGCCAGTCGCGTGGGGACACCGCCTGCCCACCGCTTTGCAAGACCCCGATGATCGTGCAGGCCTGCAGGAACAGATTGAAGAACGTGAAGGCGAACGCATAAAGAATCGCGGCTTCGCCAAGCGCCGCACTCAGGTCAAAGCCCAGACCCGCCACCGTCGACGCAAGGAAGATCGAACCGAATACGCGCGGGTTCGCCCGAAGGTGCCCGACCGTATCGCGAAGCGCAGGACCGACCAGGCTGGCATCGAACTGCATTTCATTTCCCCCGCTCTTGCGCGCGAGGGTGGCTGGCGCCCCGCTATCCCGTCAAGTGGGATTGTAGGGCGCCCGCAGTCGGGTCAACGCAGCGCGCCAAGCCGTCCAATCAGCATCGCGCTCGCCAGGCTCGCCGCCTTGACCGCCCCCTCCTCGTAGGCGCCGGATTTGGCGGTGAAGGCGAACTTGCGCGTCTTGCCGAACCCCAGCCCGCCAAAGCCGGCAACCGCCGCGAGACCGCCGGCGACGTTGGCGGTCGATTGCAGCGCCTTGTCGGCGCCGCTCGACGCATCGGCCTTGTCGATGAACTCGCCTTCGACCGCGATCGGCGCCTTGACGGTGATCACCGACTGCTTGCCGTTCGGCGCGATCATGGTGATGCGCGAATAGTCGGCGGTGACCGACAGGCCGCTGTTCACCTCGATCCCGCCAAAACTGAACGCGCCGGGGCGCTTTTGCTGCGAGAAGTCGATCAGATAGACGACGTCGATCACGCCGACGCCCGAGGCCTTCGCATATTGGGCCAGCGCCCCGCTCGCCTGCCCCGCCGCCATGTTCATGCCGATGCTGCTCATTCCCGATCCCAGGAAATCGCCGGGGATCATCAACAGCGATGGCAGCGCCGACGGTTTATAATAGATCGCCTTGCCCTTGCTGCCTTTTTCCAGCGCGATGTTGATGTCGAGCGGGATGTCGTGCGACTTGGTTTTCGCGAGCGCGGCGTGGCCGAACAGGTCGGCGGCGGACTGAACCGTATAGCCGCCCGCGGCCAGCTGCGCCACGAAATCGGCGTAGGCCGCGTCGGTCACCGCCTGCATCATCGCGGGCGTCACCCCGACCAGCTCGCTCTTTGCCTTGGTCGTGCCGCCGAACGCGCCCATCAGCCCGCCCGACGCTTTGGTCTGGTCGGTCGATTCAAAAATGAAGCCGACGTTGAACGCGCCGACGGTGACGGTAGAGACGCCCTTCGCATTGGCGGGCCCGGCGATCTTCACCGGTTCCTGTTTCTTGGCGGCGATAGCGACAGGCTGGGCTAGCATCGCGAGGATCGCGACCGCCGACAGCAGTTTTTTCATGATTTGGTCCTCCGACCCCGCGGGCCGGATATATCCGGCTGCGAGGCTCCCCGAAGCGACCCACGCCCCCGCATCGGTCAGATGCGGGGGCGAGTCAATGTCCGATCAATTCTGCCATTTGAAGTCGGCGGGCAGGATGCATTTGCCCGCATCATATTTGCCGACGCTGCGAATGATTTCCTGATCGCCCGGTTCGATGCGGCGACCGCTGATCTGGGTGTCGATCACGCGGCGGACCAAAGCGTCGAGCCGGGTGACGAGATAACAATCGATCGCTGGCGCCGCATGGGCATTGCCCACTCCGCTGTCGTCGGTCAGGAACAGATAGCGCGACTGGGTCGCGGCCGCCATCGCGCGCATCGCATATTCGGCCTTGTCGGCGACGCCCGATGCGGCGACCGGGGTGATGTGAATACGCTTGGCCCGCGCCGCCTCGGCGGCCGCCCAGGTTTGCCTGAACTTGTCGTCGTGCGGCGGCGCGTCGGCGACAAGCAGCAGCGATTTCACCGCGTCGGGGCGCCAGTCCTGGCCAACCGCGCGGATCATCGCCTGATCCATCGCCTCGGGATAGTCGCCGCCGCCATTCGCCTCCTGCCGGGCCAGCGCGCCCTGCACCCGCCCGATGTCGCGGTCGAACGCGATCGTCCGCGTGACGTAATCGTCGCCGATGTCGCGATAAAAGACAAAACCGATGCGGATGTCGAGGTCGCGGTGCTTGGCGGTGATCGCGCCGATGATCGACCGCAGTTCGGACTGGAGGTAGCTGATCTCGTCGCCCATGCTGCCCGTCGTATCGACCACCAGCATCAGGTCGAGCTTCGTCACCTTGGTGGCCGCTTGGTTCGCGGTCAGCCCGACCAGTTGCCCGCCCGCCGCGTTGGCCACCAACACCGGCCGCGCATCGGCGATCGTCCGGCCCGCCTTCCGCGCCGTAACGGTGATCCGCTCGCTCAGCCGGTCGAGCCCGGGAAAGAATACGACATTGCCGTCGGCCTGCGTCGCCATCGTGATGCTGTTGCCGTCGGAACAGGTCACGGTGACGTCGGCGAATGCCACAGGCTGCCCGCTGCGGTCGGCAACTTTCACCGTCACGATGCGGGTGGTGTCGACGCGCGGCAGATCGCGCACCTCCTGCCCCAGATCGCCGCTGCGGTTCACATAGGCGGCGTAGAGTTCGGGGTTGAGCAGGTCGTCATGCTCGCCGGCGGTCAGGATTCCCGCCTGCGGCTGCGGTTGCGGCCGTGGATAGAGGCGCGGCGGCGGCAGGCGCAGAATCCATCGCCGATCCAGGAACCGGCGATGCCGCCGATCGCTCGCCCGTAGATTCGTCGGCGCTGATCACCGTAACCGGCGACGGCGATTCCATAGCAGGCGACTCCCGGCGCGATCCTGTGACGATCACGTCGGACGTCCCATCGTCGGCATAGTCGGGCGCCGGCGGTGCCATGGGCGGCGGTGGTGGGGGCGGCGGAGGTGGCGGTGGCGGCGGCGGCTCGGGCGCCATTGCGGCATCGCGGTCGCGCAGGCCGCCGCCGGTGCCGGTCCACTGCGGCCGAAGTTCGGGATCAAGTCGCGGCAGCGGATCGGCGGTGCGGCAAAATCCTTGGCCCGGTGCGGATTGGGTGCTCGCCATCGCCAAAGGAATCGGCGCGGGCGCCGACGCCAACACCGCGACCATCGTAACGCTTGTCAGTATCCGGCTGCGCATCATCGTAATCCCCGCCATGTGACACAATATCATCAACCTGTCGCTCGGCCGCTGAACCGTCGCTGAACCGCGATGAACGGTTAGATTGTCGGTGGTTAGGGCGCTGTGCGGCGCGTCACACGATCGAAATCTTGGCCCCCGCATGGCGTTCGATACGGCCTGCCAGTTCGAGTTCCAGCAAGACCAGCTGCACCGTCGCCGCCGCCTGCCCCGACTGCCGGACCAGTTCGTCGACCGCGACCGGCGCTCGTGTCCCGCTGCAGGTCGATCAACGTCCGACATCCGCTATCGCCCGCATCGACTGCTGCCGGCAGGCGCTGACAGAGCGACTGCGGCCGGTTCGCGCACCATCCGCGTGTCGATCGGCCCGACCGCCTCCATCACATCGCCGATGCGTCTGGACCAGAGTCGGCGCCATCGCGGATCAGGCAGTTGCTGCCATGGCGCGTGGATCGAGCGGCGAGCCTGGCACCGCCATCACCTCACGGCCCTGTTGCGCGGCGAAGCGGCGCGGTGATCAGCGATCCTGATCCGCGCCGCCTCGATCACCACGTGCCATGCGCCGGCGCCTGCGATGATGCGGTTGCGCGACGGGAAATGGCGCGCCAGCGGCTCGCTGCCCGAGGCTGTCTCGGCGATCAGCAACTGGTCGCTCGGCGATCGTTTCCTGCAACGTGGCATTTTCAGGCGGGAACGCGATGTCGATCCCGCTGGCGATAACCCCACCGTCGATCCGCCCAGCGCGCCGATATGGGCGGCGGTATCGACCCCGCGCGCCAGCCCGCTGACCACCGTAACGTCGCGCGCCACAAGATCGGCCGCCAGCTGACGGGCAAAGCGGCACGCGATCGCCGAGGCATTGCGCGCCCCGACGATCGCGACGCAGGGCCGCCGCAGCATCGCGGTGTCGCCGCGCACGATGATCACCGGCGGTGCGCCCTCGACGGCGCGCAGTAAGGGTGAATATTCCGCCTCGTCGCTGAAAATATGGCGCGCGCCCAATTCCGCTACCCGGGCCAGTTCGCGTGTCGCAACCTCGGCGGGGGCAATCCGCGCCTTCCCGCGCCACCGCGCAGCACCAGGTCGGGCAGCGCATCGAGCGCCGCCTCGCCCGATCCGAACCGTGCCATCAACTGGTGCCAGCTGACCGGGCCGACATGTGGGGTGCGGATCAGCCGCAGCCGCGCCACCCGTTCGGCTGGGGTCATGCGCCGCCGACCTCTGTCGGGGCGCCCTTCTTGCCGCCGATACGCGGCTCGATCCCGGCGCGCAGCCGCGCGATATTTTCGCGGTGCCGCCACAGCACGATCACCGCCAGCCCCGCGAGCCCTATGGCATAAACCGGAAAACCAAGTGCCAGCGCAGCGATCGGAGCCGATACCGCACCCAGCATCCCGCCCAGCGACGAGATGCGCAGCAACAAGACGGTGCCAAGCCAGACCACAGCAAAAATCAGCCCGATCGGCCAGGCGAGCGCCAGCGCCAGACCGAGCAGCGTCGCGACCCCCTTGCCGCCGCGAAATTTCAGCCAGACCGGATAACAATGGCCGATCATCGCCGCGGCGCCAGCAATCATCGCGCCCTGATCGCCCAACTCCGGCACGAAATGCCGCGCCAGCAACACCGCCACCGCACCCTTGGCGCCATCCAGAATCAACGTGCCCGCGGCCAAGCCCTTGCGACCGGTGCGCAGCACATTGGTCGCGCCGATATTCCCCGACCCGATCTGGCGCAGGTCGCCCGCCCCGAACAGGCGGGTCAGGATGACGCCGAACGGAATCGATCCCAGCAGGTAACCCACAGCAATCAGAAAAAATATCGTCATGGCAATGCACGCTCCATTCGCGGCGAGTGTGGCGAAGTTGGCCGACGCAATCAACGGATTCGGACATGGTGATCGCCAAAATGGATTAGCTCGTCGCGCCCGCGAAGGCGGGGGCCTGGAAACATAGCGCAAGTCCGACGGCGGCCCCGCCTTCGCGGGCGCGACGAGATGCAATTGAGCGCAATCGTGCTGCCTGCTACGCGACATCCATGCACACCCCGCCGCCGACGCCCCCATCCTGTTCTTCGACTCCGGCGTCGGCGGCCTTACCGTCCTCGGCCGCGACGCGCGCGCTGCTGCCCGATGGCGCCGATCGTCTATGCTGCCGACTTTGCAGGCCTGCCCTATGGCGAAAAGAGCGAGGCAGAGACTTGCCGCGCGTGTGCCTGCGCTGCTCGGGCGGCTGGTGGAGCGCTATCGCCCGCGGCTGATCACCATCGCCTGCAACACCGCCTCGACCATTGCCCTGCCCCAGGTACGCGCCGCGCTCGACCTGCCGATCGTCGGCACCGTGCCCGCGATCAAGCCTGCGTCCGAACAGTCGCGCAGCCGCGTCATCGGCGTGCTGGGGACCGAGCGCGACCGGTGGCGCCGCAGCGGCGCGCCAGCCTGGCCGGCAAGACCGTGCTGCGCCACGGCAGCCCCGGCCTCGTCACCGCCGCCGAGGCAAAATTGCGCGGCGAGCCCGTCGATCTCGCCGTCATCGCGCGTGCCGTCGCCGGCTTGCGCGATCAACCGGGCGGCGACGCGATCGACGTGATCGTGCTGGCCTGCACCCATTTCCCGTTACTGGCGGACGAATTGCAGGCCGTCGTCGGCCCTGACGGGCGGCGATCCGCTCGTGCTCTCCGCCCGCCGCATCGCCGATCTGACCGGGACAGCCCTGAGCCGCATCGGCCGCACCCGGTCTCGCGGTGTTCACGCGCAGCGCCGATCGTCCGCCGCCCGCGCTCGCAGCGCTGGCGCCCTATGGTATCGACCGGATCGAAACGATCTGACGTCCGGCTATTCGGCGCCACCGGCGCAGGATTTCAGCCAGGCGCGATCCTCTGGCTCGGGCCCCTCGCCGCGTAACGACCGCACTTTGGGTAGCCCAGCCGCCCGCACCGCCTTGGTACAGCTGAACCCGTCGCCAACCGAAACACCGTGAAGCCGATCGCCGCAAGCGACCAAGCCTTTATCGGACGCACCCCAACCAACCCTTGCGGCGTTCGGCGGCGCCGACGCGGCGCAAGAGGTATCGGTCTCCGATCCCGGGTCGCCGCAAATCTTGTCGATACGCAGCGAATTGCCCCGCGCGGTGCCGACGAACCGCTGATGATAATAGGCGTTGGTCGCGAAATCGCGCTGGACGCCGCATACCCGGCTGCCGCGCTGGACCAGCAGTTTATACCCGCAGATCCGCGCGCCCTGCCAAGTCTGACAGCTCATCCATGCCCCCTCGAACGGTGTCGCGGCCGGCTTTGTCGCCGACAGTCCGGTTACCAGCACAGCAACCGACAAAATCGAAGCCATTCCCAAGCGCATCGATACACTCCTCAGCGACTGATAATATTTCAAGCTAATCCCTTATCATCGACAAAGTCGTGCGCGCGATCACACGGATCGACCGGACGAATTGCGAATCGTTCGCACTGGATTTCGGCCCATTTCGACGTTATTGCCGCGCCCATCGAACGCCGCCGGAGGGAGCGGTGCATGCACCTGACTGCGGGGCCGAACGTGAATTATAACGACATCTTCGCCCGGGCGATCGACCGGCTGCACGAAGAAGGGCGCTACCGCGTCTTCATCGACATCCTGCGCAATCGCGGATCGTTCCCTAACGCGCGCTGTTTTGCCGGCCATAACGGGCCGAAACCGATCACCGTCTGGTGTTCGAACGACTATCTGGCGATGGGCCAGCATCCCAAGGTCGTCGAGGCGATGGAAGAGGCGCTGCACGACGTCGGCGCCGGTTCGGGCGGAACCCGCAACATCGGCGGCAACACCCATTATCACATCGACCTCGAGGCCGAGCTTGCCGACCTGCATGGCAAGGACGGCGCTCTGCTGTTCACCTCGGGCTATATCTCGAACGAGGCGACGCTCGGCACGCTCGGCAAATTGCTGCCGAATTGCATCATCTATTCGGACGAGCTCAACCACGCCTCGATGATCGCGGGCATCCGCAACTCGGGCTGCGAAAAGCGCGTGTTCCGTCACAACGACGTCGAGCATCTCGAAGAACTGCTTGCCGCCGAAGACCCGGACGTGCCCAAGCTGATCGCGTTCGAAAGCGTCTACTCGATGGATGGCGATGTCGCCCCGATCCACGCGATCTGCGACCTGGCCGACAAGTACAACGCGCTGACCTATCTCGACGAAGTCCACGCCGTCGGCATGTACGGCCAGCGCGGCGGCGGCATTGCCGAGCGCGACGAGGCGGCTGCACCGGCTCGACGATCATCGAGGGCACGCTGGGCAAGGCGTTCGGCGTGATGGGCGGCTATATCGCCGCCGACAAGAATATCATCGACGTCATCCGCAGCTATGCGCCGGGCTTCATCTTCACCACCAGCCTGTCGCCGGTGCTCGTCGCCGGGGTGCTCGCCAGCGTCCGCCACCTGAAAAGCTCGAGCGTCGAGCGCGAAGCGCAGCAAAGCGCCGCCGCTTACCTCAAAGCCTGTTTCCGCGACGCCGGCCTGCCGGTGATGGATTCGACCACCCACATCGTGCCGCTGATGGTCGGCGACCCGGTGCGCGCGAAAAAGATCAGCGACATATTGCTCGCCGAATATGGCGTTTATGTCCAGCCGATCAATTTTCCCGACCGTGCCGCGCGGCACCGAAAGGCTGCGTTTCACTCCGGGCCCGTCCCATGATGAAGCCATGATGCGCGAGTCTGACGATCGGCTCTGGTGGAAATCTGGGACAGGCTCGAGCTGGGGCTTCAGAAAGCCGCGTGAGCGCCGCGATCGGTTTTGACGATGTCGTGCTGGGGCGCCGCTCGATCCGCGGTTTCCAGGACAAGCCCGTCCCGAAAACATTGATCGCCGAGGTGATCGAAGTCGCGATGCGCGCACCCTCCTCGTTCAACAACCAATGCTGGAATTTCTCGGTGGTCACCGGCGCGCCGCTCGATGCGATCCGCCGCGGCAACACCGAAGGCATTTTGGCGGGCACTCCAGACAGCCGTGAGTTTCGCCGCTTCGACGGCATCGCCCCCGAGCATCGCGGCCGTCAGATCGAGGTCGCGAAGCAATTGTTCGGCGCAATGGGCATCGACCGTGAGGACAAGGACGGACGGCAGGATTGGGTCCTGCGCGGCTTCCGCCAGTTCGACGCGCCGGTCAGCATCGTCGTCACCTATGACCGCGTCCTGCTGGGCAGCGATATCGCACCCTTCGACTGCGGCGCGGTCACCAACGCGCTGGTCAACGCCGCCTGGTCGCGCGGGCTCGGCTGCGTCATCAACAGCCAGGGCATCATGCAAAGCCCGGTGGTGCGCGAACACGCCAAAATTCCCGACGATCAGGTGATCATGATCTGTGTTGCGCTGGGCTGGCCCGAGGCTGATTTTCCGGCGAATGCGGTGGTGTCGAACCGCAAGAGCGTCGCCGACGCCGCGCGCTTCGTCGGCTTCGACGACTAAGCAATCATTTCCCGGCAATGCGGCCCGTCCCGGGAGGAAAAGGACGGACCGCACTTGTGCCGGGAAAAGGGGACTTAGCCCGGCAGCAAAACGCTATCGACGACGTGGATCACGCCGTTCGACTGCTTCACATCGGCGATGGTGATCTGCGCCTGACCGCCCTTGGCGTCGGTGACATACCATTTGCCATCCTTGCCCCACACGGTCAGCTTCGCGCCCTGAACGGTCGTCAGTACGGCCTTGCCGCCATTGGCCTTGGCCTGCTTCGCCAGATCGGCGGCGGTCAGCGTGCCGGGCACGACATGATAGGTCAGCACCGCCGTCAGCGTCGCCATGCGCGGGCAGCAGCAGCGTATCGACGGTGCCGGCGGGCAGTGCCGCGAAGGCTTCGTTGGTCGGTGCGAAAACGGTGAACGGCCCGGCGCCCTGCAAGGTCTCGACCAGGCCGGCGGCCTTGACCGCGGCGACCAGCGTCGTGTGGTCCTTCGAATTGACGGCGTTCTCGACGATGTTCTTGTTGGCAAACATGGCGGCGCCGCCGACCATCGGGTTTTCGGCATAGGCAGCGGTGGCGAGCGCGGAAACGGCAATCGTACCGGCGAGCAAAAGGGTGGCGAATTTACGCATGATGTCAATCCTCTGGTTGGGTGCAGCCCGGAAATGCGGGGTGCGCCGCAGCTACGGCAGCGGCCCACCCGCGGATGCACCGCCGCGTCAGATCGTGATGATTTTTCCGACCGCGACCGGTGTCCCGCTCGGCGCCGGATGCGGCGCCTTCGACACCGGCTCCATGGTGATCGCCAACGTCGCCCCTTCGGTCATCAGCAAGCGGTGCGGCGGCGGCATCGTCATCTCCGCCTGCCCGGCATGTGCGATCTGACCGAGCGACACCGGGGCGCCGCCTTCGGGAATAATCCACAGTTCGGGCGCCAGCGGGCCCGCTTCGAAGCCATGAATGCGCAGCCGCATCAGGCCGTTGGTCTGGTCATAACGCGCAAGCACCAACGGCCCCGCCGCATCGCTTTCGATCCGCGCGACCGCGAGCTGCGGCGCGGCGGGGCCGGCGGCGCTACGGGTTGCGCGATCAGAACGAGCGCCAACGCCGCCGCGATCGCGCCCGACACCAGCGCGCCGGCGCGCCAGCGGCGCAAACGCGTTTCGATCGCGGTCACCGACGACGGCCGCGCTTCGGGCAACTGCGCCGCGATGCCGTCCCACACCCTGTCGCCGGGCGCCGCGTCGGCCCACTCACTATGCAGCGGCGTCAGCTTGGCTTCCCACCCCGCGACGAGCGCCGCAAACGCGGGATCGCTCAGCGCGAGCCGCAGCGCATCGGCGCGCGCCTGCCCCTCAAGCAAACCCAGCGCCAGTTCGGCAGCGAGCGCATCGCGCTCTTCGGCGGGCGTCAGATGGTCATCCATCGCCAAGACAATCCTTCAGGCGCAGCAATCCGCGCCGTATCCAGCTTTTCATCGTTCCCAACGGGATATTCTCGCGCGCTGCAAGCTCGGCATAGGTCAACCCGTCGAAAAAGGCCGCGCGGACGCACGACCGGGTGCGGTCTTCGAGCTCACCAAGGCAGCGGTCCAGCCGTTCGCCATCCTCGGCGACCATCAACTGCTGATCGGCGCGCGGCGCGTCGTCGGCCACCGCAAGCGCAGCCTGTTCGGGCAAGGTGTCGCGCACCGCCCGGCCAGCAGCCGACCGCCGCCAGTCGATCGCGCCATTGCGCGCGATCGTCGCCAGCCACGTGATCGGGCTGGCGCGCGTCGCATCGAACTGCCCCGCGCGTTCCCACACCTTGATGTAGACGGTCTGCAACACATCCTCCGCACTGGCCCTCTCGCCACAGATACGGAGACAGATTCCAAATAGTTTCGCCGAAGTCATGTCATACACTTGGCGGAGTGCCCAACGGTCGCCGCGCCCGACCGCCGCCAGCGCCGCCGCCAGCCGTGTCCGCGCCTCGTCTGCGCTCGATGGCCGTTGCATGACATCCACGTCCCGATCGCAGCCAGTCCGTTTCGAGCAGCGCAGCTACGGCCGCAGCGCCGATCCGATGGATACTGCCCACCCCGATCGTCGTTCGCGCTTGCACGGGAACGACGATCTTGGTTCGCTATGACGATCAATCGCGGCAATATCCCTCGCCGTCCTTGACCTTCAGACATTCCTTTTGCCGGCGAGATATTTCAGGCCGATCTCATCACCGCTGGCGCGGGTCAACGACAGTTCATCGGCGCCGCGCTTGAACTTGATGCCATGCTCGCTGTCGATGCCGTCATAGGTGCCCTTGGTGTCGAGATCCGACTGCATCTCCAGCTTGTACTTGCCGGGTTCGGCGGTGGTGATCGTCGCATACATGCCCTCGACCCCCGTCCATTTGCCCGCCCAGCTCGCAAAGCGATGCGGCGCGGTCGCGGGGTCGGTCGCCTCGGCGCCTGCGGGCGGCGCGGTTTCGGCCGGAACCTCAGTCGCCGCCGTATCGGCCGGCGCCGGTGCGGGCGCCTCGGCCTTTTCGCAGCCCGCCAGCACCACCAGCGCCGCCGCGCTGGCCAAAATCATGCTCTTCCGCATCTTGCTTCTCCTTTGCCATCCCAACGCATGTTCGCACAAAAGTTTCCGCTATGCCGCCAATATCTCGGCATAATGCTGCGGGTCGACATTGCCCCCCGACAGGGTAACCAATGTCGCCTCGCCCAGCTCAATCTTGCCCGCCAGCACCGCCGCCAGCGCCGCCGCACCGCCAGGTTCGATAACCAGGTGGAGCCGTTCGAACGCCACCCGCATCGCATGGCGCACCTCCTCGCGCGTCACGACGACCCCGCACACCCCACGCGCCTGCAGCACCGCAAAATTGATCGGCCAGGTTTGCGGCGTCTGCAACGCGTCACATTCGGTCGGATAGGCCAGGTCGTCGACCGACAGGATTTCGCCCGCCGCCAGACTGCGCGTCACATCGTCCCAGCCCTCGGGCTCGACCGCGATAATCTCGGCGTCGGGACAGGCGAGCGCCAGCCCTGCCGACAGGCCGCCCCCGCCGCAGCACGCGATCACCTGGTCGGGTCCAGCCACGCCGCGCGCCGCCAGCTGCGCCCGCGCCTCGATCCCGGCGCTCCCCTGCCCCTCGATGATCCACGGGTCGCCATAGGCATGGACCAGCGTCCCGCCGCGCTCGTTGAGCAGTTTGGCCGCCACCGCGTCGCGCGATTCGCTCACCCGGTCGTACAGGACAACGTCGGCCCCCAGCGCCCGCGTCGCGGCGAGCTTCATCTTGGGCGCATTGCTCGGCATCACGATCGTGCGCCGTCGATGCCGCAGCCTAATCGACTCGCGCCGACCCTCGCCTTCGTTCGGCCCCCGACCACCCCGGCCGCCGCTTGTTCGGGGGTCAGGTCGCTCAGCCGCGTGCCACGCGCCGTCGGATCTTGAACGCCCCGACGGGTTGCAGGCATTCGGCCTTGCACCAGATCGCCGGCCGTCGATGTCGAGGAGCAGCAGCGGCGTCAGCGGCAGGCGCAGGGCACCGCCGCAGCGGCCCGTGCGATGCCAGCCAGCGTCGGCGCGCGATTGGGGTTGAGCAGGGGATCGGGGCTTTGCTGTGTCATGGCTTCGTCCTATAGGGCCGGTCATACAAGACAAGGCGGCAAAGGTCCGCGACAGGAGATTTTTCATGAGCAAGGTTCTGGTGATCGGCGCAGGCGGCGTCGGTTCGGTCGCGGTGCATAAAATGGCAATGAACGCCGACATCTTTCCCGACATCACGCTGGCCAGCCGCCGCAAGTTCAAATGCGATGCGGTCGCCGAGTCGGTGCTGGCGCGCACCGGCGTCACGATCAGGACCGCAGAGGTCGATGCCGACCATATCGATGCGACCGCGGCGCTGATCCGCGACATCGGCCCGGCCCGCGCTGCGTATAGCTTGCGCTGCCCTATCAGGATCTGACGATCATGGAGGCGTGCCTGTCGACCGGCGCCCATTATATGGACACCGCGAATTACGAGCCGCGCGACGAGGCGAAGTTCGAATATCATTGGCAATGGGCCTATCACGACCGCTTCAAGGACGCCGGGCTGATGGCGCTGCTCGGGTCGGGCTTCGACCCCGGGGTGACCAGCGTCTTTACGACCTGGCTGAAAAAGCATCATTTCGCGCGCATCGACACGCTCGACATCCTCGACTGCAACGGCGGCGATCACGGCCAGCATTTTGCGACCAACTTCAATCCCGAAATCAACATTCGCGAAGTGACCGCGGTCGCGCGCCACTGGGAAAATGGCGACTGGGTCGAAACCCCGCCGATGTCGGTGAAGCAGCAGTTCGATTTCGAGGCTGTCGGGCCCAAGACGATGTACCTCATGTATCATGAAGAAATCGAAAGCCTGAAGACGCACCTGCCCGAAATCCAGCGCATCCGATTCTGGATGACCTTTGGCGAGGCGTATATCACCCACCTCAACGTGCTGCAGAACGTCGGCATGACGCGCATCGACCCGGTGATCTACGAAGGGCGCGAGATCGTCCCGCTGCAATTCCTGAAAGCCGTGCTGCCCGAACCGTCGAGCCTGGGCGAGACGACAAAGGGCAAGACCAACATCGGCGTCATCGCCACCGGCCTCGGCCAAGACGGCAAGGAAAAGACGCTCTACCTCTACAATATCTGCGACCATGAGGATGCCTATGCCGAAACCGGTAACCAGGCGGTCAGCTATACCACCGGCGTCCCCGCGATGATCGGGGCGGCAATGATGGTGACGGGCACATGGAGCGGCGACGGCGTATTCAACATGGAACAGCTGGATCCCGATCCGTTCATGGACATGCTGAACAACCATGGCTTGCCGTGGCAGGTGAAGGAACTCGACGGACCGCTCGATTTCTGATCGGCTTTGAAATTTCGTCATTTCCGCGAAAGCGGGAACCCAGTAGCAACGCCGGAACTGGGTTCCCGCTTTCGCGGGAATGACGAAAGGTCGTCGGTCATGAATCTCCGAATTACAGCGCTTTCCCTGCTTGCCGCCCTCTCCGCCCCAGCCGCCGCCCAAACCGACGATGCCTACGCCCCGGCGCGCGCCATCGTCGCCGACGTCGGCAAGATCGTCACGCCCAATGGCGTGCAGGAAACCTTCGAGGCGACGCTTGGCGGCGCGCGGCAGGTCGTCAATGTGCGCGGTTCGGACAAGGCCAACCCGATCCTGGTCTTTGTCCACGGCGGTCCCGGCGCGGTCGAGATGCCGTTCGCCTGGGCCTTCAACGCCCGTGGGAAGACGTGTTCACCGTCGTCCAGTATGACCAGCGCGGCGCCGGGCGTTCCTATCCGCTGAACGATCCTGCGACCCTCGCCCCGACGATGACTGTCGATCGCTACCGCGACGACGCGATCGAACTGATCGATCTGCTCAAGAAACGCTATGGCAAGCGCAAGGTCGTGCTGCTGGGCCATAGCTGGGGCTCGATCGTCGGCCTGTCGGTCGCAATCAAGCGCCCCGACCTGCTCTACGCCTATGTCGGCGTCGGTCAGGCCATCGACTTTCGCGAAGGCGAAAAGGCCGGCATGGCGTGGACACGCGCCAAGGCGCTTGCCGCGGGTGACAAGGCGGCCGTCGCTGCGATCGATGCGCTCGCCCCCTATCCGGCGGGCGAATTTACGATCGCCAAGGCCGACGGCTGGCGCAAATATGCGATTCCCTATGGCTCGCTGATGGCAAGCAAGCCCGACCTCACCTATTATTTTCAGACCCCGCGCCTCTCGCCCGAATATAGCGAGGCCGATCGCAAGGCTTGGGGTAAGGGCAGCGAATTTTCGGTCACGACGATCTGGCCGCGCCTCGCCGACGTCAGCTTCACGCGGGTTAAGACGATGGACGTGCCAATCGTCTTTCTGCTCGGGCGGCACGACTATACCGTCCCGTCGCCAGTGGCGGCTCGGTGGTTCGGACAGGTTAAGGCGCCTTCGAAGAAGCTCGTGTGGCTCGAACATTCGGCGCATATGCCGATGGTCATAATCGATCGATTCGTTCACTCTCTCAGCCCTGACGCCTCACCATGAACGCGCTCCAGTCCCTGCCCATCTCGCTGCAAACGGTGCTGCTGCTCACCGCCAGCAACATCTTCATGACCTTTGCCTGGTATGGGCACCTCAAGAACCTGTCGCGGCCGCTGTGGTTGGCGGTGTTGATCGCGTGGGGCATCGCCTTCTTCGAATATTGCCTCGCGGTGCCGGCGAACCGCATCGGATATGGCGTCTACACCGCCGCCGAACTCAAGACCTTGCAAGAGGTGATCACGCTGCTGATCTTCGCCAGTTTCGCAGTCTTCTGGCTCGGCGAGAAGCTGACCTTGAACCATCTCGTCGGCTTTGGACTGATCGCGGCGGGGGCCTTTTTCATCTTCAAGGGACCGATTGCGGCCTGACTGTCATCGCGCTAGCCTCGCGCGACGGAGGATGGGCGATGGCGACAGATGACAGGGGCATTTCACGGCGGGCATTCGGCGCCGGCGCGGCAGGACTGGCCGCCCTCGGCGCATCGCAGGCTTCGGCCAAACCCGCGAAACCAAAGGCGATCCCGACCGGCAAGCCGTTCATCCTGACGACATGGGATTTCGGACCCGGCGCCAACGCGATCGGTTGGCCGATGCTCGCCGCGGGCGCGTCGGCGCTCGACGTGGTCGAGAAGGCGATCAACCATGTCGAATTGCTCGGCGATTACTGGGTCGGCGCCGGCGGGGTTCCGAACGAAGTCGGCGAAACGACGCTTGATGCGATGATCATGTGGGGACCGACCCACGATGCCGGCGCCGTCGGTTGCCTGAAGCGCGTCAAAAAAGCGATCTCGGTCGCGCGCAAGGTGATTTCGGTCGCCCAGCACAGCCTGATCGTCGGCGACGACGCGACGCGCTTCGGCATCGACCTGGGCTTCACCGAAACCTCGCTGGTATGGGTGGTCGCAACAGGCGTGGGACAAATGGGCGGCAAAAGGCGAGAAGACAAACGCGTTTGATCCCGAGCCGATCGGCAAGGATCCCAAGTTGGTCGGCCACGATACGGTCGGCAGCATCGCCCTCGACGCCGCCGGAAATCTGTGCGTCGGCTGTTCGACCAACGGGCGCGAATTCAAGATTCCGGGCCGCGTCGGCGATTCGCCGATCATCGGCGCCGGCGCCTATGTCGACCAGGCGGTCGGCGCCGCGGTCGCCACGGGAAATGGCGACGTGATGATGCGGTTTCTGCCGACCTATCACGCGGTCGAGTTGATGCGCGGCGGCATGGAGCCGCAGGCAGCCGCCGAAGCGACGATCCAGCGGATCGCAGACGCGGGCTACAGGATCGACGGCGGCATCGCGGTGATCCGCCGCGACGGCATGCACGGCGGCGCCAAGACGGGATGGGCGGACACGCCCTTCAGCTATTCGGTCCAGACCGCGGCGGGGAATGTGAAGGTGCCGGTGGCCTAGCGCCGCGGTTGTCGGGCGGCATTTGAAGCGCCCCCGCGCCCTCCCCCCTTCCTTCCCGGCGCCAAACCCCTTACATGCCCGCTCATGGAAACCAGAGCCGGCGACCCCGGGGCCTTTGCCCATTTCGACCTGACCCGCGTCCCCTCGCCCGCGTTCGTGGTCGACGCGGCGAAGGTGCGCGCCAATCTGTCGGTGCTGCGTGGCATCGGCGATGCGTCGGGTGCGCGCGTGCTCGCGGCGCTCAAGGCGTTTTCGATGTGGTCGCTCGGCGCCACCATCACCGAGTATCTCGACGGCGTCTGCGCCTCGGGCCTCTACGAGGCCAAGCTGGGCCGCGCCGAATATGGCGGTGAGGTCGCGACCTATTGCGCTGGCTACAAGGAAGCCGACCTGCCCGAAATCGCAGCGCTGTCCGATCATCTGATCTTTAACTCGCCCGGCCAGATCGCGCGCTTCCGCCCGCTCCTCGACGACCTTCGCGCGCAGGGTGCGACCTTCGACGTCGGGCTGCGCATCAACCCGATGCACAGCGAGGGCGAGGTCGCCAAATACGATCCCGCCGCCCCGTGCAGCCGCCTTGGCTTCCCCGTGACCCAACTGCTCCCCGAGCATATGGAGGGCATCGACGGCGTCCATATGCACAGCCTGTGCGAACAGGATTTCCCGCCGCTCGCGCGCACCTGGGAAGCCGTCCAGCCGATGCTGCGCCCTTTCTTCACCCAGCTCAAATGGATCAACTTCGGCGGTGGCCATCATGTGACCCGCGCCGATTACCAAATCGACGATCTGATCGCGTTCCTGAAACAGGTGCGCGCTTCGACCGATTGCGACGTGATGATCGAACCCGGCGAGGCGATCGCACTCGACGCCGGCATCCTGGTGGGCGAGGTGCTCGACCTGTTCGACAACGGCATGCCGATCGGCATCACCGACATATCCGCCACCTGCCACATGCCCGACGTGATCGAGGCGCCTTATCGGCCCGCGATGTTCGATGAAGGGAGCGAAGGCATGGCAACGCGGCTCGGCGGCCCATCGTGCCTCGCCGGCGACGTCATCGGCGATTACCGCCTGCCCGGTGGCGCCCGCATCGGCCAGCGTTTCGCCTTCCTCGACCAGGCGCATTATTCGATGGTCAAGACCAACACCTTCAACGGTGTTCCGCTGCCGTCGATCTGGCTGTGGGACAGCGAAAGCGACGAACTGACGTTGGTTCGTGAATTCGGATACGAGGATTTCAAAACGCGGCTCGGCTGACCCGATCGACCGGAACATTCTGACATCCATGGCGTTTCTTGGGCCCCTCCCCCAGAAAGGACCATCCCGATGCCGATGATCGAAACCAGCGACAAGGTCCGCCTTTACGTCAAAAGCTGGGGGACCGGACGCCCGGTCGTGCTGATCCACGGCTGGCCGCTATCGAGCGACAGCTGGGATCCGCAGATGGAGGCGCTGGCCAATGCCGGCTATCGCGCCATCGCTTACGATCGCCGCGGCTTCGGCCGATCGGACCAGCCCGACGGCCCCTATGATTACGACCGCCTCGCCGACGATCTGGCCGACGTCCTCGCCGCCACCGGCGTTCAGGGACCCGCAGCGTTGGTCGGCTTTTCGATGGGCGGCGGCGAAGTCGCCCGCTACCTCACCCGCCACGGCACATCAAAGGTCTCGCGCGTCGCGCTGGTCGGATCGGTCGTGCCCTATATGCTCAAGACCGACGACAACCCGCACGGCGTGCCGCAAGAAACCTTCGACGAAATGACGCAAGGCATGCTCGACGACCGGGCGCATTTCTTCACCGGATTTTTCAAGGACTTCTACGGCCAGGGCATAGTAACAAAAGCGGTCAGCAAGGAAATGATCGATTGGGCTTGGCGCCTCGCCATGCAGGCCGGGCTTCGCCCGACGCTCGCCTGTGCCAAGGCGTTTGCGACCACCGACTTCCGACCCGACCTCGCGTCCTTCACCGTGCCGACGCTGGTCATCCATGGCACCGCTGATAAGACGGTGCCGATCGACGCAACCGGCCGCGTCGTGGCCGCCACGGTCCCCGGCGCCGAACTCATCGAATATGAGGGCGAGCCGCACGGCCTGTTCGCGACCGAGCAGAAGCGGCTGACTTCGGACCTGCTCTTGTTCCTCCAGGACTAATCGCTCGCGGACTGAATCTCGGCGAGGGCGCTGTGGATGTCGCTGACGACCACCGATCCCTCGCCGACCGACGACGCGACGCGCTTGACCGATCCCTTGCGCACGTCGCCGACCGCGTAGATGCGCGGCCAGCTGGTTTCGTACCGGCTCGGCATCCGGTCGAGCGACCAGCCCGCGCGGACCAGTTCGAGCGGCGCGATGTCGGTGCCGGTTTTGACGAAGCCGCGCTCGTCGCACACCATCTCCTTCGGCAGCCAGCCGGTATTGGGGCTGGCGCCCAGGAACAGGAACAGAAAGCGACAATCGCAATGCCCCTCGGCCCCCGTTTCGCGGCAGCGATAGGTCAGGCCCGCCAGTTGATCCTCGCCGTGCAGGGCGACGACGTCGGTCGACGATATGATCTCGATATTCGGATGCTCTTCCAGCCGTTTGACCAGATATTCGGACATCGTATCGCGCAGGCTGCCGCGCCGGAAAATGACATAGACCTTCCTGGCGACCCCCGCGAGATAGATCGCGCCCTGCCCCGCCGAATTGCCCGCACCGACGACGGTCACCTCGGCGTTGCCGCATAGCTGCGCCTCCATCGGCGTCGCGCCATAATAGATGCCGCGCCCTTCATAGGCCTCGATACCCTCGATCGGCAGGCGCTGATATTGGGCGCCGCTGGCGATCACCACCGCGCGCGACCGCAGCTTGCGCCCGTCGGCCAGTTTCAAGCAGTATGCCTCGCCGTCGCGGCCGATCGCGGCCGCGCGCACTGGCGCGACCAGCCGAGCCCCGAATTTTTGCGCCTGCACCGTCGCCCGCCGCGCCAGTTCATTGCCCGAAATGCCGGTCGGAAAGCCAAGGTAGTTTTCGATCTTCGACGACGTCCCCGCCTGCCCGCCTGGGGCGAGCGCATCGATCGCGATCACCGTCAGCCCTTCGGACGCGGCATAGACCGCCGCCGCCAGCCCGCCCGGCCCGCTGCCGACCACCAGAACATCGGCAGTCGCGCCATCGGGCAGCAGGTCCAGCCCCAGCGCCGCTGCCATCTGCTCGACGGTCGGTTGGATCAGCACATCGGCGTCGCCCAGGATGACCGCAGGCAACTGGCCCGCGGTCAGCCCGCGGTCGGCCATCAAATGCCCCGCGACCGGCCCATCGGCGGGATCGAACCAGCGGTGCGCGACGCCATGCTTCATCAACAGGTCGCGCAGCGCATAGACGCTGCGGTCCATCGCCGGACCGATCACGATCACCGCCGCAAAACCGCGGCTGTTGCTGAACTCGCGCCGCGCCGACAATACGCGAATGAAGATGTCCGAATAATGCGAATTGCCGGCGATCAGCCGCTGAAAATCGGCATGGGCGATGCGCAATATCTCGCCGTCGACGCCCATTTCGACGCGCGACAGATGCAGCTGACCGGTCAGGATCGACAGGTCGCCGGCAAACTGCCCCCGCTCCATCCACCCGACCCGCTTCGATCCATCGTCGGTCGATGCAAAAATGTCGGTGTGTCCCGACAAGGTGACGATGCAATCGGGCGCCATCGTGCCCTCAGCGACCAGAAGATCGCCGGCGCGATGCGATTCGACCGTACCAAAAGCGCGCAGATCGTCCAATTCGGCGTCGGCAAAGGTGTGATTGACGTCGGCGGGCGAGACCATGAACTGTCGACTTTCCAATACTCGTCATCCCGGCCTTTGCCGGGATGACCGCATGAGGATAACTCCATACCTAGCGTCATCACGCGGCCGCCGCGATATTGACCTGTGTACGCCAGTTCGACTGGACCGAGTTCGCGGGACCGCCTCAGCTAAAAAACTGCACGATATCGCTTTACAGACGCCCCCCTGTTTTTCATAATGCGCTCATCCGCTGCCCCAGGGGGACTTCCAATAACCGCAAGGCAGCCTTGTTGTTTGTTCTGTTTTTTTGGGGGTCCCTTGAGTTGCACAAGCATCACTTGACGCACTGGGCTGATTCAGGCTCTGTCGCCGGTACGAACCGGTCACGCTTGTCCGTCCGCACGCCGCACGCGCGCGGCGCGTTTCTTCATCGACCGGTTTCCCGGCACGACCATGTATGCGGTCAAGGCGAACCCGTCGCCCGACCTGCTGCGCGTGTTGTGGGACTCGGGCGTCACCCATTATGACGTTGCCTCGATCGCCGAGGTGCGGCTGACTGCGCGCACGCTTCCCGAAGCGACGCTATGTTTCATGCATCCAGTGAAGGCCGAGGAAGCGATTTCCGAAGCCTATTGGAAGCATGGCGTGCGCACCTTCTCGCTCGACACGATGGACGAGCTTGAGAAGATCGTCCGTGCGACCGAAGGCGCCGCCGATCTCAACCTGCTCGTCCGGCTGCGCGTCTCGTCGGATCATTCGAAGCTCAGCCTGGCCGCCAAATTCGGCGCCGAGGCCGATGAAGTCGTCGAACTGCTGATGGCGACCCGTCAGGCCGCCGATGCGCTCGGCATCTGCTTCCATGTCGGCAGCCAGGCGATGACCCCGCATGCCTATGCGCAGGCGATGGAGCGCGTCCGCGCCGCAATCGTCGCGGCGTCGGTCACCGTCGACATCATCGATGTCGGCGGCGGCTTTCCCTCGACCTATCCCGGGATGGAACCCCCGCCGCTGGGTGCCTATTTCGACACCATTCACCGCAGCTTCGAAAGCCTGCCCATCAGCTACTCCGCCGAACTGTGGTGCGAACCCGGCCGCGCGCTGTCGGCCGAATATAGCTCGCTGATCGTCCGCGTCGAAAAGCGCCGCGGCGACGAACTGTACATCAACGACGGTGCGTATGGCGCGTTGTTCGACGCCGCGCACGTTGGCTGGCGTTTCCCCGTGTCGCTGCAGCGCAACGTGGATAGCGAAGCCGAGATGATGCCGTTCAGCTTCTATGGCCCGACCTGCGACGATCTCGACCATATGACCGGCCCCTTCTTCCTGCCGTCCGACATCAAGGCCGGCGATTTCATCGAAATCGGCATGCTGGGAGCCTATGGCTGCGCGATGCGGACAAAGTTCAACGGTTTTGGCGCCGACGAGACCCATGTCGTCAGCGACGAGCCGATGGCGAGCCTCTATACCGGCGAAGTCGAACAGGAGCGCCGCAGCGCGACGGTGACCAAGCTGTTCTGAACCGATCCCGCGATCGATAAGAAAGGGCTGGCGCAGCGATGCGGCCAACCCTTTCTTTATGAAAAAAGAAGCCCGCCGGGTCGAGCCGACGGGCCTGAATGGAGCAGGATGGCCTCTTCAAGACCATCCTGCCCTTGGGTCGCCCCCGATAGATGCGCCATGTAGGGCGTCGTTTCACTACCCGTTCGAGTAGCGGAACCATTTTTTTGCGCTTTTTCCGTTCCCATTTTGATGTAACGCTGGCGGCTGCACGATCAAATCGTGCCAGCTGTGGGGAAGCGCATGACGATCGATGCTCCGATCTTTGCGCCGGGTCATAACGCACCCGACGAATGGGAAACGCTGAACGCGCTGATCGGGCTGATCTATGATTCGATCCTCCAGCCCGAGCGCTGGAATGAGACGCTCGCCCGGATAACTGCGGCCTTGTGCCCGCTCAGCTGGGAAGCGGCGTTCATCATGTGGGAGGGCAGCAACCCACCGCGCGCGCGCTTTGTCGCGGCGACCGGGCTCGCCGCCGGGGTGCAGGAAATCTACGCCGCCGTCTATGCCGGAAACCACCCGTGGTCGCGCAAACTGATGCGCTATGGCAATGGCAGCGTGGTCGACAGCAACGACATCGTGACCCGCGAAGAATTTTCGGAGTCGGACTTTTTCCGGAATTTCCTGGCGCCGTGGGGCATCGATCGGATGATCTGTGTCCTGCTCGACCGGCGCGGCGGCGAACGGCTGGGCTTGATGCTGCCCGGTCCCGGGGACCGGGATGTCGAAACGCTAAAGCCGCTGCGCATGCGCGCGTCCGCGTCCCCAGCGAGGCTGCGATCACCGAGCGGACCCAGCCGGAACTCGCCGTCGGCGCGGCGCGCGCGGCCGCCGCCGCCGCGCCCTTCGCGATCTTCAGCCTCGACGATCAGTTGAACATCCTCGCCGCCAACAGCCGCGCCGGGCGATATGAGGATGCGGGGGTCATCCATATTGCGCATGATCGCTTCGCCTTCGTTCACCCGGCCAGCCAAAAAAGGCTGCTCGATCTGGTCAGGAACGACAAACCGGCTGGACTTGCCTTCCAAGCGGTCGGCACGTCGGGGGCCGAATGTCCGGTGCTCGTCGCCCGGATAACCCCGCAATCGGCGGAGCAGATCGGCGGCTTCAGCGCTGGCGCGTCGCTGATCGTGACCTTGGGCAGCGCGCCGGGCGAAACGCCCGTGGTCGAGATCGATCGGGTCGCGCAATGGTTCGCCTTGACCCCGGCGGAAGCCCGGCTCGCGGTCGCGCTCGCCGGGGGGCAAACGCTCCAGAGCTATGCCGCACAGCGCGCCGTCAGCCTGAACGCCGTCCGCTTCCTGCTCAAAGGCATTTTCCGGAAAACCGGCGCGACCAGCCAGGCGCAGCTGGTCGCGCTGCTCGCCCGCCTTCCCGCCGCCGGCGAAACATAGACCAGCCTCCCGGCGTCGTCCTGATTGAGTAGGAACGAGCTATCATTATCATCCGGAATATGCCGGCTCCCGTCCGCCCGCGCGTTGTGGAATAGCAAGGATCAACACGGTGATCGCTATTCCGAGGACAAGCGAAGCGCCGGCCCGGCTCAGTTCCAGACCCCCGTGCGATACCGGCTTGTCGAGGAAGTCGCCGACCACGGCGCCAAGCGGGCGGGTCAGGATGAACGCCGCCCAGAACAGCGCCACCCGGCTGATCGCCGTCCGGTAATAGGCGAGCGCCAACAGCACGAGCAGCGCCCCGAATATGACCCCGGCACCGAGATAGCCGAGCCGCCCGTCGGCAACCCAATCGCCAAGCGCGGTGCCCAACGTCTGCGAGAAGGTGATGGTCAGCCAGTAATAGAGTTCTGCTTTCGGCTCGTGCACCGAGTCCACCGAGATGCTGCCGAGTGCGCGATGCCAGATGGCCAACGACGCGAAGACCATGCCCAACAGCAACAGCGACCCGCCAGGGTAGCCGATGCCAAGCGAGCGCGTGGCGAAATCGGCCATTGTCGTCCCGGCGGTGGTCGAAGCTATGATCGTCGCCCAATAGAGAAAGGGTTGGAATTGCTTTGCCCGAATCTGCATCGCGACAAGCGCGATTAGGATGGTAGCAAAAACCGCGGTGCCGACGAGATAGCCCAGATTCATCGACATGCTGACAGTATCGCCCGCCGTTTCGCCGAAGGTGGTCGCCAGAATCTTGATGGCCCAGAAACCCAACGTCACCGCCGGGACCTTGGTCGGAGTATACTCCATTGCATCGTTCATCGGGAAAGCGCTCCTGCCTATGTCATCGGATATGGCTGCTTTGCCCGATAGCCAGGCCGCGCCTATAAGCAGGCGCTCAAACCCCTCGATATAAGCGGGAGTTATATGCCTCGATCCGACGCGAACCTGTCTGCCCTGTCGACCAAGCTATTGGTCGATCGCCGCTTGGCGTTCCCCGCCGCGATCCTCATGCTGCAAGCGGTTGCGGCGATCTATTTCGTTGTCGATGGGATCGATGACCTGATTGCGCAGGCAAGCCGGGGGTTCGACGCCGAGATCGTCATGGAATGTCTGGTCGCCTTTGCGTTGGCGGCTGGCGTGGTCATGGGATCGCGATACATCCGCCGGGTTCACGCCGAATTGCGCCGGCAGAACCGTGCCCTTGCCGCCGCTCGCGGCGCGCTGGCCGAACATATCGCGCTCCGATTCGCCGAATGGGCTCTGACGCCCGGTGAAGGCGACGTCGCGCTGTTTGCCCTCAAAGGCTGCGACGTCGCAGAAATCGCCCGGTTGCGCGGCGCTGCAACCGGAACGGTGCGCTCGCAGCTCAGCCAGATCTACGCCAAGGCCGGAGTCAGCAGCCAGGCTATGCTGACGTCGCTGTTCATCGAAGATTTGCTCGGCGCCAGCCCGCCGGAATAAATATTGTCCATGCGCCACTCCGCTCTTCCGTTTCACTTCGCAATCATTCTATCCTCGCGGAAAGACGAACAGGGGAGAACGGCGTGATCATCGGAATTCTTGCATGGCCATGCTGACCGGCATCCGCATCATCGACCTGACCACCGTCATCTTCGGCCCCTATGCGACGCAAATGCTCGCCGATCTCGGCGCCGACGTAATCAAGGTCGAAACGCCGGGCATCGGCGACATTTCGCGCTATCTGGGCAGCGGCGTTCCCGATCCGACGATGGGGTCGATCCACCTGACCGTGAACCGCGGCAAACGCTCGATCGCGCTCGATCTTAAAAAGCCTGAGGATGCCGCGGTGCTGCGCGACTTGGTCGCCGGCGCCGACGTGTTTTTCCACAACGTCCGCGGCAAGGCGATCGCTAAGCTGGGTTTCGACTATGCGGGCTGCAAGGCGATCAAGGACCATATCATATATGTCCATGGCACCGGTTTCGGGCAGGATGGCCCCTATGCCGACCTGCAAGCTTATGACGATGTCATTCAGGCCGCCACCGGCACTACCAGCCTGCTTCCCCGCGTCGATGGGGATCCGCGTCCGCGCTATTTCCCCTCGCTGATCGCCGACAAGATCGCGGGCCAGTTCGGCGCCCAAGCGATCCTCGCCGCGCTGATCGCCGCGGTCTGCGGCATCGCCGGGTATTTCCGGCTGTTCCCGAGGGCGTTCGACCTCTTCACCCTCTATGGCCGCGCCAAGGGCACCTTCAACGACCCCAACGTCTTCGGCCCCTTCCTCATCCTGCGCCATGCTCGATCACGGCCTGCCAGCCCTTTCCGACCCGCGACGGCTATCTGGCCATCGATCCCCTACACCCCAGAATCGACGGCGCGATTGATGAGGCTGCTCGGCAGCGAGGGACTGACCGAAACCCCAGAATTCGAAGCCGCCAAGGCAGCGGGCAAGCCTATGCCGATCGTTTACGGCGAAGATCGCGCGCAAAACCCCGGCGCGAACGACGGAAGAATGGCTGACGCTGTTCGCCGCCAACGACATCCCCGCGATGGCCGCGCGTGACCTGCAGGACGTCAAGGAGGATCCGCATTTCGTCGCAACCGGTTTCTTCCGCCATCGCACCCACCCCGACGTCGGCGCCTTTCACGAAATGCAGCCGCCGGTGAAATATGGCGCGGCGCCCGCGGCAGACCTGGGCTTTGCGCCGCGCATCGACGGCGACGGCGCCGCGATCCGCGCCGAGCTGGCCGAACGTCGGGGTTGAACATCGATCGTTGCATTGTCGCGCGCGCGGCTTAGCATCGCGCGAAAATACCAAGGGGAACGATATGCCTGAAAATCTGCTCGCGCCCGGCGCGGTTCTCGCGCTGTGGACACTCATCATGCTGATCTGGGCCGCGACGACGCGGTTTCAGGCGTTCGGCAAAGCCGGGATCGATCTCAAGGCCGCGCCTCCAGGCGGGCGCGGGGTCGATCTGGAAGGCGTTCTGCCGCCGCTCACCAACTGGAAATCGCACAATTATACGCATCTGCTCGAACAGCCGACCTTGTTCTACGCCGTCATCCTGTTCCTGCATCTGCCTGGCGGCAGCACCGACCTGACCGCGCGGGCTGGCGTGGGCCTATGTCGTGCTGCGTATCGTGCACAGCCTGTGGCAGGCGACGGTGAACCGGGTCCCGGTTCGCTTTGCCATTTTCGGACTATCGACAGTCTGCTTATTCGTACTGGCGTTGCTGGCGGTGATCGCCACATTGGGTTGAGGGGGAAGACAATATGGAAAGCAATGCAATTCTAGGCCCGGTCGCGACGCTCGCGCTCTGGTCGATGATCATGTGGGTTTGGATGTACGCGACGCGTATCCCCGCGATGCAGAAAGCCAAGATCGACGCCAAGAACCTCGTCGGCACGACCGGCCGCGGCCTCGACGACGTGCTGCCGCCGAACGTGCAGTGGAAGGCGCATAATTATAACCATCTGATGGAACAGCCGACGGTATTCTACGCCGTCGCGCTGGCGCTCGCGATCGGCGGTATGGGCGGTGGGCTCAACGCCCAGATCGCCTGGGCCTATGTCGGTCTGCGGATACTCCACAGCCTGATCCAGGTCACCGTGAACCGCGTATTGTGGCGCTTTGCGGTGTTCGCGCTGGCGAGCCTCGCACTGCTCGCGCTGTGCGTCCATGCGTTCATGGGTTTCGTGCTGCACTAAAAGCACGTCGCCCCGCGAAGGCGGGGGCGCTGGAGGGTTTGCGCTACGCCGACGGCGGCCCCCGCCTTCGCGGGGGCGACGGTTATTCGCACAAACAAGCTCGCCAGCTCGACATGCGTCGACCAGCGAAACTGCCCCACCGGCTGCACCCAGTCATGAACACCGCCATCGACCAGCAGCTTCGCATCGCGCGCAAAACTTGCAGGGTTGCAGCTGACATAAGCGATCACCGGCGTGTCCGATGCCGCCAGCTGCGCCACCTGATCCTCGGCGCCGGCGCGCGGCGGATCGAGGATCACCGCGCCGAACCGATTCAGCTCGGCCGGGATCAGCGGGCGGCGAAACAGGTCGCGATGCTCGGTCGCGACCAGCGCGCGGGCGCGATTGGCGGCGGATTCCAACGCCGCGATCGCATCGCGCGCGCCCTCGGCGGCGTAGACTTTTCGCCCCTTCTGGATCGATAGCGCGAACGTCCCCACCCCGGCGAACAGGTCGGCAACCGCCCCGGCATCCCCGATCGCGCGGGTCACCGCATCGACCAGCGCGGCCTGCCCCTCGGTCGTCGCCTGCAGAAACGAGAACGCCGGCACCTCGACCGTCACATCTCCAAAGCACACGGTCGGCGGTTCGGGCTGCCACAGCGTTTCAAGCCCATACCCCTGGTCAATCACGAAACGCGCCAGCGCATGCGCGCCGGCAAAATCCTGCAGCGCCATCGCGGCATCCAGCCCCTCGGCCTTGACGCCCTCCAGGATGACCTCGACGCCTTGGTCGAGCATCTGCAGCTTGACCTTCACCGGCCGCTTTTGCTGACCGATCATACCGAGCAGATCGCGCAGCGGCGCGATCAGCGCGAACAATTCGGGCATCAGCAGCGGGCATTGCCGCATATCGACGATCTGGTTGCTCTGGCCTGCGTTGAACCCGATCACGACCTGCTTGCCGGTGCGCAGCGCGGTCAGCGCCGCCCGGCGGCGGCTTTGCGGCGGCGACAGATGCGCGGGCAATACATCGCCGACCGGAACCTCCTGCCCCGCCAGCGCACCGACGACACGGTCGCGCACGAAATCGGCCAGCGCCGGTTCAGCGACATGCTGCAATTCGCAGCCGCCGCATTTGCCGAAATGACGGCATGGTGGTTCGGCGCGGTTCGGGCCGGGAATGATGACGCCATCTTCGCGCACCCGGTCTCCCGGCACGCCGCCCGCAACGTGGCGGCCGTCGCCGGTCACCCCATCACCGCGCGCGGCAATGCGCTCGATCAGCGCGTTATCGGTCATGCTATTCCCTTACCAGATCGTCGGCGACAAGGCCGGGGCCTATACGCGCGGCCCGGGCGATATGCCACCCCACCGCCGCCACCGCTGCCTCGAAAGGATCGCCACCGCGCGCCAGCATCGCGCCGCATGCTCCGGCCAGCACGTCGCCGGTGCCGGCCGTCGCCAGCCACGGACTGCCCGGCCACGCCGCCACGACCCGGCCATCGGGCGCCGCGATCACGGTATCGGCACCCTTGTAGATCACCACCGCCCCGGTTCGCGCCGCCGCGGCCCGCGTCCGATCGATCTTGCTGCCATATAATTCTGGAAAGGCGCGCGCGAATTCGCCTTCGTGCGGGGTCAGGATCGCATTGCCTGGCGTTTCGGCAAGCCGCGGCAAGGCCGCCGCGATCGCTGCGGCAAAGGCCTCGCCGCCATGCGGCAACCCAGAGCACGTCATCGAACAACAGCTCGTCGCAGTTATTGGGCGGACCGATCACCACCGCACCGACGCGCGGGTCGTTCAGCCGCTCGCCAAACCGCGCGTCACTTTCGGTGATGATCGCCGATAGGGGCGCGCCGCCGCCGCCTTCCAGCACGACATAGCCCGCCCCCGCGCGCAGCGCCGCCGCCGCCGCCAGTCGCGCCGCACCCGGCATCGGCCCGGCAAAGACCAGCACCATGCCGCGACTATATTTATGCGTTGTCGCATCTGGCATCGCTGTCCGCGCTATCGGGAGCGTCCGCATCGCCCCGCCCGCGGCAATCCCGATCGGCGCGAGCAGGACGCGGCCGCACGCCGCCGCCGACGGCAACAGCACATGCGCCGGCTTGAGCGCGCCGAGCGCCACGGTCACGTCGGCAGTCAGCGGCGCTGCCCAATCCGCCGCGCCGTCGCTATCGACCCCGCTCGGCACATCGACCGCCAGAACGCGGCCTTGCGCAAAACGGCCAAGCAACGCCGCCAGTTCGGGCGCCAAGGGCCGCGAGATGTCCGACCCCGATCAGCGCATCGACGACCAGCGGCGCCACGGCGCTGTCGGCAATCAGCCCGACAAAGGCATCGCAGCGCGTCCGCGCCGCCGTCGACTCGGGCACGCCGCCGCCGCCAGCGCCGCCACCCGCACCGCCGCGCCGCGCGCCGCCAGCAGGCGCGCGGCGTGCTCGAGGGCGACCGGGCCGTTGCTGCGGGCCAGGATCAGGATCAGCGCACCCGCCGCCATTCGCCACGCGGTATCGGCAACCGCAGCGCCGGCATATTCCATCAGTTCGGACAGCGACGTGCCTTGCACCGCGCACGCCGCCTCGGCCTCGCGCATCGCGGCGGTCGTCAGGATGGGGGCGTTGGCGGGAACGGACATGGTCCAGGGTAGCATGACGCGGAAAAGATCGCTGTGGAAGCGTACCGTCACCCCCACCTCGTCATTGCGAGCGAAGCGAAGCAATCCAGAAGCGGTGTACGCAACTCTGGATTGCTTCGCTTCGCTCGCAATGACGTAAAGTTATTTCGCTCCGCCGGTGTTCGCGGGCAGGCGATAGCGATCATTGCCGACCGTCACCTCGATCACATTGTCGCCGACGATGCTGACCTTTGCGGGCTCGGCCCCGTCGGCCGACACGACCCCGCGCCCGTCGGTGGTGATCTGCAGGCGGCGGTACCCGACATTGCTGCGCCCGACGACCAGCACGGCGCCATCGGCGCCGCTCATTTCCTGGACGGTGCAGGTCCGGTCGAACAGCTTGGCGCCCTCCAGCGCACACTCGATGCGACCATTCTCGGCGGCTTCGCGCGAACCGCGGGCTTCGGCGTCGGCGAGTTCACCATTGTCGGGCGCACGATTGCAGGCCGCGAGCAGCAGCAGCGACAGGATTGCGCCGCGTTTGGACATCATTGCTTGCTTCCCCCTCGGCGTTGTTTGGCGAGCTGCGACAGGTCGCGCACCGCGCCGCGTGCGGCGCTGGTCGTCATCGCGGCATAGGCCTGAAGCGCGACCGAAATCTTGCGCGAGCGCGGTTTCGCCGGCTGCCATGCGGCATCGCCCCTGGCCTCCATCGCGGCGCGGCGGGCAGCGATTTCGGCATCGGGCACGGCCAGGTTGATCGTGCGCTGCGGAATATCGATCTCGATCAAATCGCCATCTTCGACCAGTCCGATCAGGCCGCCCTCGGCGGCGCTCGGGCGAGGCATGGCCGATCGACAGCCCCGACGTCCCGCCCGAAAAGCGCCCATCGGTGACCAGCGCGCACGCCGCGCCCAGCCCCTTCGACTTCAGATAGCTCGTCGGATACAGCATTTCCTGCATCCCCGGCCCACCCTTTGGCCCCTCGTACCGGATGACGACAACGTCCCCCGCGACGACCTGACCGGTCAGGATGCCCGCGACCGAAGCGTCCTGACTTTCGAACACCTTGGCGGGGCCGGTAAATTTCAGGATCGCCTCATCGACCCCCGCGGTTTTCACGATGCAGCCTTCGAGCGCAAGATTGCCCGACAGCACCGCCAGCCCGCCATCCTGGCTGAACGCATGGCTCGCCGAGCGGATGACGCCATGCTCGCGGTCCAGATCGAGTTCGTCCCAGCGCCGCTCCTGGCTGAACGCGACCTGCGTCGGCACCCCGCCCGGCGCGGCGAGGAAGAATTTCTGCACCTCGGGATCGTTGGTGCGCGAAATATCCCATTTGTTCAGCGCATCGCCCAGCGTCGCGCTGTGCACCGTCGGCAGATGCGCGTGGAGCAGGCCCGCCCGCTCCAACTGACCCAGGATCGCCATGATCCCGCCGGCGCGGTGGACATCCTCCATATGGACGTCCGACTTTGCGGGCGCGACTTTCGACAGGCACGGCACCCGCCGCGACAGCCGGTCGATGTCGGTCATGGTGAAATCGACCCCGGCCTCGAACGCTGCGGCGAGCAGGTGCAGCACGGTGTTGGTCGATCCGCCCATCGCGATGTCGAGGCTCATGGCATTTTCAAACGCTTCGAACGTCGCAATATTGCGCGGCAACACGCTGTCGTCGTCTTGCTCATAATAGCGTTTGCACATTTCGACGACGATCCGCCCGGCGCGCAGAAACAATTGCTTGCGGTCGGCGTGGGTCGCCAGCTGCGATCCATTGCCGGGCAGCGACAGCCCCAGTGCCTCGGTCAGGCAATTCATCGAATTGGCGGTGAACATCCCCGAACAGCTGCCGCACGTCGGACACGCCGCCTGTTCGATCGCGGTGACTTCTTCGTCGGTGTAGCTTTCGTCGGCGGCGGCGACCATCGCATCGACCAAATCGAGCGCGACGGTCTTGCCCTTGAGCACGACCTTGCCCGCCTCCATCGGCCCGCCCGACACAAAGACGACCGGGATGTTGATCCGCATGGCGGCCATCAGCATCCCCGGGGTGATCTTGTCGCAGTTCGAGATGCAGACCATCGCATCGGCGCAATGGGCATTGACCATATATTCGACGCTGTCGGCGATGATTTCGCGCGAAGGCAGCGAATAGAGCATGCCGTCATGCCCCATCGCGATCCCATCATCGACCGCGATCGTGTTGAATTCCTTGGCAACCCCGCCGACCGCCTCGATCTCGCGCGCGACCATCTGGCCCAGGTCTTTCAGGTGAACATGACCCGGCACGAACTGGGTAAAGCTGTTGACCACCGCGATGATCGGCTTGCCGAAATCGCTGTCCTTCATCCCCGTCGCCCGCCACAGGCCGCGCGCGCCGGCCTGATTGCGGCCGTGGGTGGTGGTACGCGAACGATATGAAGGCATTTTACAAGCTCCGAGACATATTATTTCAATAAACCGCGACTGGATGCGCGTCTACACGGCTAAGCCGCGATGTTCAATGTTACTTTCTTGCACATCCGCGCCAGTTTTTCGGCGAACGATGCCTGTCCCGCAGCATCACCAACCAGATCCTGCCGCATCTCGATCCCGACATAGGGAATCGCGTTCGCTTCGGCATGGCGATTCATCGTCGCGTTGAGCAACTTGCCCGAATAGGGCTGCTGGTTGCCGACAATCAGCCGCTCCGCCTCCAGCGCGGCAATCGCCGCCACCACGAGTCGATCATCTTCGTTATACAGTACCCCGACATGCCACGGTCGCGCCTGCTCGGGATGGCTCGCCAGCGACGGCGTAAAGCTGTGCAGCGACAGGATCATCGCCGGTCGCTGCGCCGCGATCGTCGCTGCAATATGGGCGTGATAGGGCCGGAAAAAACGCGCCAGCCGCGCCTCGCGTGCGGGATCGCCCAGCGCGTTGCCGGGAATTGCATGCCCGTCGCTGGCGATCGGCAGCACCCCCGGCGCGTCCTCCTCGCGGTTACAGTCGACGACCAGCCGCGATACCCCGCCCAGAATCGCGGCATCGACCGCGCCGCTTTCGACCAGCAGCGCCGCCACCTCGGCCACCCCGATGTCGATCGCGATATGGCTGCCCAGCAGCGCCGCATCGATGCCCAGGTCGATGTCATCGGGGACAAGGTTCGACGCATGATCGCCGATCAGCAAAATCCCGCCGGCGCGCGGCGTTCCCAGCTGGCGCCACGCTTCGCTCATCGCAGCGCGCCCGCCATTGCCACCAGTCCGGATGCCGCTGGGCGAGCGTCGTCGCGGCTATGTCGCGCTCGGTCACCGCATCGAACAGCGCGAAACACGTCGCCCCCGATCCCGACATTCGAACAAGCCACGGGCTCAGCGCGCCCAATTCGGTCAGCACATCGACGATCGCCGGACATTGCGCGATCGCCGCACGCTGCAAATCATTACGCGCCGCGAACAGCTGCGCCCGGCCTGCCGGATCACCGAACAGCGCGCCGCGGTCGATCCCGTCCCACGCCGCGAACACCGGCCCGGTCGCCACCGGCTGGCGCGGATTGACCAGCAGCACCGGCGTTCCCGCCAGCCGCAGCTCGGGCACTACGCTCAGCTCCTCGCCCACGCCAACCCCCAGACAGGTCGCGCTGGCAACGCACGTGGCAATGTCGGCGCCGAGCAGGCCGACGATCCGCGCGAGCGTGTCATCGCCCAGCTCGGGCAGGAAATGCCGCCGCACCAACCGCGCCATCGCCGCCGCATCGGCCGACCCGCCACCGATCCCCGCTGCGACAGGCAGTCGCTTGGTCAATGTCACCGCCAGCGGCGGCACCCGGTCGGCGCCATAACGCGCGCGCAGCAAGGTCAGCACCTGTATCACCAGATTATCGCCGCCGGCGCTCAGCCCTTCGGCAAACTCGCCGACGATCATCAGGCTATCGACCGCCGCGACGTCGGCGACGATCCCGTCGCCGCCATCGACAAAAGCGAACAACGTCTCGATATCGTGATAGCCGTCGCTGCGCCGCGCGCGGACGTGCAGCGCAAGGTTGATCTTCGCCCACCCCGTTTCGATCATCGTGTCGGTCACGGCGCGGTCGTCGCGGGGGTCAGCCCGTCGCGCAGCTTTGCCTCCAGCCGCGTCGCCATTTCAGCCTCGGCGAGCAACGCGGCGGCGCGCCAGGTGTAGCGCGCCTGGAACTTGCGCCCGACCTGCCAATAGGCGTCGCCCAGATGTTCGACGATCACCGCATTGTCAGGCTCGCCGCGCTGTGCCTTTTCGAGCAATGTCACCGCATCGTCGGCCCGCCCGGTTAGGAAATAGGCCCAGCCCAGCGAGGTCGGTGATGCTCGCGTTCTGCGGCTCCTGCGCCCACGCTGCTTCGATCCGCGCCAGCGGTTGTTTGACATCCTTGCGCCGTTCAAGCGCCGAATAGCCGGCAAAATTCAGCACCGACGCATCGTCGGGGCGCAGCGCCACCGCCTGTTCCATCAACGGCGCGGCGGCGTCCCACGCGCCGTCGCGCAGCAACAATTCGGCGCGCGCGATCAGCAACGTGCCGCGCAGAACCCGGTCGTCCTCATCGTTGCCCAGCGCCGCCTCCAGCCGGGGCATGCGCGCGCGCGGCGGCTTTCGGATCGTCCGATCGCCGCGCGATGTCGGCCAGGCGGACGAGCAAGCTTCGCGCTGCACCTTCGTTTCCCGCGGCCGCCTCGGCCAGCTTCGCCGCGCCCGGCAGATCGCCCGCATCGGCCATCAGTTCGGCGCGCCGCATCGCCAGCACCGGCGGCAACGCGCCACTCCCCGTCGTCAGCAAGGCAATCGCATCATCGCGCTGACCATTGCTGTCGAGCGCCTCGACCAGTGCGGCACGCACCGCCATATCCTGATCGTTCAGCCAAAACGCGGTGCGCGCGAACAGCAGCGGCACTTTGGCGTTACCGCCCGGCGTCCGTGCCAGACCGTCGGCAAGCAGTCCCAGCCATTGTGCCACCCCGCCGCGCAGACTCGATACCGGCTGGCCGGGTAACAACAGCATCGGATCCTCGCGCTGTCCCGAAGCCAGCGCGATCCGTCCGCGCAGCCGCCCGGCCACCGCAGCCTGGCCGGCTTTATCGAGCGTCGCGGCAAGCCGCAGCGCGACAAGCTGGCTGGTGCGATCGGTCAGAATGATGTCGTCGGTCAGCGCAGCCGCCTCGGCCGGGCGATTGGTCGCCAGTTGCACCAGCGCGACCTGCAACGTCAGCGCCGGTTCGGGGCGGCTGCGATTGGTCGCGGCCTGCAAATGCCGTTCGGGCGACGCCTCGCGCGCGCCGACATCGATCCACGCGTTGATCGTCGGCAGGATAAGCCGGGCGATCGTATCGGCGCCGGCCTTTTCGTTGCGCCCCGCCATCGTGTCGCGCGCGGCTTTCCAGTCGGACCGCCGCATCGCATCGACCATCAACACCAGCTGGGCATCGAAACGGCGGTCGCCCCCCGCCCATAAACGCAATGCGGCCGTGCGCGCGGCCGCAAAGTCGCCGGCCTGAATCGCCTGTTCGAGCATCCGGCCGCGCACCCCGGGCAGGTCGGGCGCCAGGCTTTGCACCTGCGTCAGCGCCGACAGCGCCGCGGCGGGTTCGCCGCCCTCCTCCGCCAGCCGCGCCCGCACCAGCGCGTTCAGCGCCGCGCCGCCGTCATCCGCGGCCTGCACCGGCAACGCTGCCGACAGGGCAGCGACGGCCAGAATGAAGCGCGCTGGCTTACATGTTCGGGTAATTGGGGCCTCCGCCGCCTTCGGGGGTGACCCAGTTGATATTCTGGGTCGGGTCCTTGATGTCGCACGTCTTGCAATGGACGCAATTCTGCGCGTTGATCACGAATTTGGGATCGCCCTCGGCCTCGCCGACGATCTCGTAAACACCGGCGGGGCAATAGCGCTGCGCGGGTTCGTCATAGAGCGGCAGGTTATAAGCAACCGGGATCGACGGGTCTTTCAGCTGCAAATGGACTGGCTGGTCTTCCTCATGGTTGGTGTTCGACACGAACACCGACGACAAGCGGTCGAACGTCAGCACCCCGTCGGGCTTCGGATAATCAGGCTTCGGCATCATGTCCGCCCGGTACAGACTCTCATTGTCCGGATGATGCTTCATCGTGAACGGGACTTTGATCTTCAGCGTTTCCAGCCACATCGTGATTCCCGACAGGATCGTCCCGGCCAGATCGCCCCATTTTTCGACGAGCGGCAAGACGTTGCGCACGACGCTCAGCTCCTTCTTGACCCAGCTGTCGTCATACGCCGCCTGATAGGCGTCCAGCGTGTCGCTGCCGCGCCCCGCGGTCACCGCCGCGAACGCCGCCTCCGCCGCCATCATCCCCGACTTCATCGCGGTATGGGTGCCCTTGATGCGCGGGACGTTGAGGAAACCGGCGCTGTCGCCGATCAGCGCCCCGCCAGGGAATGCCAGCTTCGGCACCGACTGATAGCCGCCGTCGCTGATCGCCCGCGCACCGTAAGAAATGCGCTTGGCGCCCTTCAAAATCTTGGCGATCTCGGGATGCGTCTTCCACTTCTGCATCTCCTGGAACGGCGAGATGTGCGGATTGCGGTAATTGAGCCAGGTTACAAAACCGAGCGCGACCTGTCCGTTCGCCTGATGATACAGGAAGCCGCCGCCATTGGCATTTTCGTCGAGCGGCCAGCCCTGGGTGTGAATGACGCGGCCCGGCGCGTGGTTTTCGGATGTGACGTCCCACAATTCCTTGACGCCCAAGCCGTAAACCTGCGGCTCGCAATTGGCTTCCAGATCGAATTGCGGTTTCAGCATTTTCGTCAGATGCCCGCGCACGCCTTCGCCAAAAAAGGTATATTTGGCATGGAGTTCGAGCCCGGGGGCATAATCGGCCTTGTGGCTGCCGTCGCGCGCGACGCCCATGTCGCCGGTGGCGACGCCGATAACGGCGCCCTCGTCATTGTAGAGAATTTCTGCGGCAGGAAAGCCGGGGAAGATCTCGACGCCCAGGCTTTCGGCCTGCTCGGCGAGCCAGCGGCACAAATTGCCCAAGCTGCCGGTGTAGGTGCCCTCGTTGTGCATGAAGCCCGGCGTGATGAAATGCGGCACACCGATTTTTTTGGTCTTGGTCAGCACCCAATGCTGATTGTCGGTCACCGGCACTTCGGCCATCGGGCAACCTTGGGCCCGCCATTCGGGGATCAGTTCGTCGAGCGATTTGGGATCGATCACCGCGCCGGACAGGATGTGCGCGCCGACCTCGGATCCCTTTTCCAGGATACAGACCGACAATTCGCTGCCCGCGTCATTTGCCAGTTGTTTGAGGCGGATCGCCGCCGAAAGCCCCGCCGGCCCTGCGCCGACGATGACCACGTCATAGGGCATCGATTCCCGTTCGCTCACCGCAAATACCTTTCTGCCGTCCCGGCGCCGATCGTTCATCGTAAGCGGCGCTCATTCTGTCACGAAATGCGATGCCCGCCAATTGACGTGTCCGTCAACAGCCTGTTTGAACAAATCACATGGGTGGGACAAATTCAGCTTTGCTGGCGAACAGCATAACCGACTGGTGGTCCTTGGCAGGCGTAGACGCGCTCGTTGGCGAGGAACCGGCGGGCTGGCTGGTCGCGCCACCCGCGAATGACGCTGCGGCGCCCAAACCCAAACCGACGATCGCAGCCGACGCCGGGCCAGCGCCGCTCCCCGCCGCGTTGCAGCGACCGGAGGCACCGAAAACCGCAGAAGCCAAGGGACCCGCGGTCTTCCCCGACGATTGGGACGATTTCCAGCGCTGGCTGGCCGAAGGCGTCGATGTGCCCGGCAGCCAGTGGGACGCCCGCCGGGTTCTCCCCATCGGGCAAGCCGGCGCGCCGCTGATGCTGCTCACCGCATGGCCCGAAATCGACGACCAGCGCGACGGCACCTTGTTCGCCGGCCCCGCCGGACCGCTGCTCGACGCGATGCTGCAAGCCATCGGGACGACACGCAGCGCCTGCTATATCGCCAGCCTGGCGGTCACCCGTCCCGCCGGCGGCCGCTGCGATGGCGACGAGGCGGCCGAACTCGACCGGCTGCTGTGGCATCACCTGCGGCTGGCGAAACCGGAACGCTTGCTGCTGATCGGTGGCGACATCGTCCGCATGGCCGCCGCAACCGCGCTGCCCGATGCGCGCGGCAAGTTACTCGATATTAACCAAGATGGCGGAAAGGTGGATGCGGTGGCTGTGGCGCATCCCGCGATGCTCCTGGCCCGGCCGGCGCAAAAGGCGGCGGCCTGGGACAGCCTGAAACTGCTCAACCGGGGACGTTGACAGATGCACAAGATGACCAGGACGTTTATTTCATGCGCCATTTTGGCCGCCGCGCTCGGCGCCCCTGCGGCTTCGGCGGCTGACGCCAGCAGCCGCGATCTCGTTACCGCACCGCAAACGGTGCCCGATATTCTGTCGTCGAAACAGAAACAGCTTTACACGCAGGTGCTGACCGCGATCCGCGGGCAGCGCTGGGCCGACGCCAAAGGGCTGCTCGACGGCGCCGAAAATGGTCCGCTCACCGATTTCCTGCGCGCCGAACTGCTCACCGCGCCGAACAGCCCGCGCGCCGAAGTCGCCGACATCATGCCGATCCTGTCGCGGTCGCCCTTTCTGCCCCAGGCCGAACAACTTGGCCGGCTCGCGGCGAAGCGCGGCGCGACCGATCTGCCTTCGTTGCCCAATCAGGCGCGTCTGACCTGGGCCGGCAGCGCACCGCGCCGCCTGGGCGCCGACGCGATCAGCGGCGATCCCGTCGCCGCGGGCCTCGCGCGCACGATCCCCGACCGGATCAAGAACGACGACCCAGCCGGCGCTGAGGCGCTCCTCAGGGCCGCGGGCGACCAGTTGACCCCCGACGCGCGCAACGAATGGCGGCAAAAGGTGGCGTGGTCCTATTATATCGAAAACGACGATGCCAACGCGCTCCGCGTCGCCACCGAGTGCAGCGCCGAACAAGGTGCCTGGTCGACGCAGGGGGCATGGGTCAGAGGGCTCGCCGCATGGCGTACCCGCGATTATCGCACCGCGCTGACCGCCTTCGACCGCGTGGCGAAGGAGGCACCCGACAGCGAACAGCGCGCCGCGGCTTATTATTGGGCCGCCCGCGCCGCGATCGCAGCGGGCGAACCCGCCTCGGTCCAGCCCCGTCTTCGCGCCGCCGCCGCCAATGAAGAAACCTTCTATGGCCTGCTCGCGGCCGAAGCGCTGAGCGTCGAAGCAAAGGCTCAGCGCGAGACTGTCCGCGCCGACCGCAGCGCCTGGCGCGCCGCCCGAAGACCTGCCCAACGTCCGCACCGCAATGGCGCTGGCCGAGATTGGCGAGGATAATTATGCCGACACCGTTTTGCGCCACCAGGCGCGGATCGGCGACGTCCGCCAGCACGAACAATTGCTCGCCATCGCCGGGTTATTGAGCCTGCCCGAAACCCAGCTCTATCTGGCGCACAACACCCCACAGGGCCGCAAGCCTTCGGCGCAGGCGCGCTATCCGCAACCGAAGTGGGAACCCAATGGCGGGTGGAAAGTCGACCCGGCGCTGGTCTTTGCCCATACGCTTCAGGAATCGCGGTTCCAGCGCGCCGTCGTCAGCCCAGCCGGCGCCTTTGGCTTGATGCAGGTGCGCCCCGGCACCGCGCGCGACGTCGCGCGCTGGCGCGGCGACAGCGGCACCGGCGATCTGCGCATCCCCGCGGTCAACATGGATATGGGGCAAAGCTATCTGCAATATCTCAGCAAGGATCCCTCGACCGGCGGCCAACTGCCCAAGGTGATCGCCGCCTATAACGCCGGCCCCGCCCCCGTCGCGCGCTGGCAGTCCGAAATCCGCGATGGCGGCGATCCATTGCTTTACATGGAATCGATCCCCTATTGGGAAACGCGCGGCTATGTCGGCATCGTGCTGCGCAATTACTGGATGTACGAAGCGCAGCAGGGCAAACCGTCGGTCAGCCGCGCCGCGCTGGCGCAGGGCAAATGGCCGCGCTTCCCCGACGGCAAGGACCGCACGCGGATGACCTACGCCGGCGGCCTCAGCAACGCGGATTGATCGCGCCCAATGCCGATTGACGACAGCCTCGCGTTCAAACCCGTCCGTATCGCGCTGCTGACGATTTCGGACAGCCGCAGCGCGGCGGAGGACCGGTCGGGCGACAAACTGGAAGAGCTGCTGACCGATGCCGGTCATATGTTGGCCGCGCGCGCGATCATCAAGGACGAGACCGACCTGATCGTCTCGCGCCTCCACAACTGGATCGATGACCCCGACGTCGATGTCGTCATCACCACCGGCGGCACCGGCCTGACCGGCCGCGACGTGACGCCCGAGGCGCTGCACCGGCTCGGCACAGGACATCCCGGGGTTCGGCGAGCTGTTCCGCTGGCTCAGCTACCAGACGATCGGCACCTCGACGATCCAGTCGCGCGCCTGCGCCGTCGTCGCGCGCGGCACCTATATCTTCGCGTTGCCCGGCTCGACCGGCGCGGTGACCGACGCTTGGGAAGGCATACTTTCGACTCAACTCGACAGCCGGCACAAGCCCTGCAATTTCGTCGAGTTGATGCCGCGGTTGATGGAATAGGCGGTTTTGTTCTTTATTTGTTCTCATCGGCACGATATCCTTCACCGGTGGAATCAACCAAGCCCCTCCCCCCGATTTCAGGCCGTGGCGCGCCGACCAACCATCGCCCCACCCGCACCGGATCGGCCGAGCGCGTCGCCGACGGCGACTGGCTCGACACGGCCGAAGCCATCGACGGCGCGCCGCCGCTGCGCACAATAGTCACCGTCGAGCATCCCAAGACCATCATTTCGCGCAACAAATCGCCCGACATCGGGTTCGATCGCTCGATCAATCCCTATCGCGGCTGCGAGCATGGCTGCATCTATTGCTTCGCGCGGCCTACCCATGCGTTTCACGACTTGTCTCCGGGCCTCGATTTCGAAAGCAGACTGTTCGCCAAACCCGATGCCGCCAAGCTGCTCCGCGCCGAATTGGCGAAGCGCAATTACACCGCCGCGCCGATCGCGATCGGCACCAACACCGATCCGCTACCAACCGATCGAGCATAAATGGGGGATTACCCGATCGGTGATCGAGGTGCTTGCCGAAACGCGGCACCCGCTGATCATCACCACCAAATCCGACCGGCTGCTGCGCGACATCGACCTGCTCGCCGATATGGCGCGCGACAATCTGGTCGGGGTGGCGATTTCGGTCACCACGCTCGATCCGCGGGTTGCCCGCACCCTCGAACCCCGGGCGCCGCACCCGCGCCGCCGGCTCGCGGCGATCCGCAAGCTTATCGACGCTGGCGTGCCGACCCAGGTCAATATCTCGCCGATCATCCCCGCGATCACCGATCACGAGATCGAGGCGATCATGGCCGCCGCCGCCGAGGTCGGCGCGATCCGCGCATCTTACATATTGATGCGCCTGCCGCACGAGGTCGCGCCGTTGTTCCGCGCCTGGCTCGCCGCGCATTACCCCGACCGCGCCGACAAGGTGATGCATATGGTCCAGGACATCCGCGGCGGCCGCGACAACGATCCCGGCTTCTTCACCCGGATGAAAGGCCAAGGCGTGTGGGCCGAGCTGATCCGCACCCGCGTCAAACGCGCCGCGCGGGCGCATGGCATGGACAACAGCTTCCCACCGCTCCGCTCGGATTTGTTCAAGCCGCCGGAGAGAGACGGCCAGATGGAGCTGTTTTAGGCGTCAACCAGCGACTTCAACTTATAATCCTTATAGTCGTCCCGGATCTGGCGCTTCAAAATCTTCCCCGTCGCGGTGTGCGGCAATTCGTCGACGAACACGACCTCGTCGGGCAGCCACCATTTGGCGATCTTGTCCTTCAGATAATCGACGATGCTCGCCTCGCTGACCTCGGCGCCCGGTTTCCGTACGATCAACAGGATCGGCCGCTCGTCCCATTTTGGGTGATAGACCCCGACCGCTGCCGCTTCCTGCACCCCCGGCGCGCCGACCGCGGCATTTTCCAGCTCGATCGAGCTGATCCATTCACCGCCCGATTTGATCACATCCTTCGCACGGTCGGTGATCTGCATCACTCCGTCGGGGTGGATCACCGACACGTCGCCGGTGTCGAACCAGCCATCGGCGTCGGCGGCATCGCTGTCGGCCTTGAAATAGCGCTGGATGATCCACGGCCCGCGGCATTGCAGCCGCCCGCTCGTCTCGCCGTCGCGCGGCAGGACATTGTCCTCATCATCGACGATGCGCAACTCGACCCCGAACGGCGGGCAACCCTGACGCGCGACGACATCGACGCGGTCGTCGAAACTCATCTCGTCCCAGTTCCACGGCCGCTTGCCCATCGTGCCGATCGGGCTCGTCTCGGTCATGCCCCACGCATGGCCGACGTCGATCCCCGCTTTCATGAACCGTTCGATCATCGCGCGCGGACACGCCGACCCGCCGATGATGACGCGGTGCAGCTTGCCATAACCGATGCCCGTCGCGTCCATATGCGCGAACATCGCGATCCACACCGTCGGCACCCCGGCGCTGTGCGTCACGCCTTCCTGATGCATCAGGTCGCACAGCACCGCGGCATCGTTGGTGGCGGAAAACACCAGCTTGGCGCCCACCGTCGCCGCCGCAAAGGGTATTCCCCAGCTGTTGGCATGAAACATCGGCACAATCGGCAGGATGACGCTGCGGTTCGCCATGTCGAACACATCGGGCTGAATTTCGGTGATCGCGTGGATCACGTTCGACCGATGTTCGTACAGCACCCCTTTGGGATTTCCCGTGGTGCCGCTGGTATAACAAAGTCCGACCGGGTCGCGCTCGTCGAGTTCGACCCATTCGAAACTGCCATCCTCGGCATCGATCAGGTCGCGATACGACAGATAGCCGTCCTGCGCCGGCGCATCGAACAGGATGAAATGCTCGACCGTCGGCAACTGGTCGCGCAATCGCTCGACGATCGGCAGGAACATCGCGTCGACCAACAGCACCCGGTCTTCGGCATGGTTGATGATATACACCAGCTGCTCGTCGAACAGCCGCGGGTTGACCGTGTGCAGCACCCCGCCGATGCCGGCGCTGCCATACCAGCTGACCAGATGATGCCCGTGGTTCATCGCCAGCGTCGCGATGCGGTCGCCTTTTTGCAGCCCCAGTTTCACCATCGCCGCGGCAAAGCGGCGCGCATCAAGCCCCACCTCGCCCCAGGTCGATCGGGTCACGCTGCCATCGGCCCAGCGCGAGACGATTTCGCGCCCCGCATGCTCGCGCGCGGCATGATCGATCAGGCTGGTCACCAGTAAAGGCTGGCCTTGCATTCCGGACATCTTCGGCATTCCTCTCATCTTTTTTCGAAGAATAGGGTGAGGGACGCCACGGACGCAAGGGCCAACCTTTAACAGTGATGCCCACCCATTCCTCCCTGTGGCGAAGCCATGGGGAGGGGGACCGTCCGCGAAGCGAATGGTGGAGGGGCGGCAACGCTTGCGCCAATGCCCCTCCGTCAGCGCTTCGCGCTGCCACCTCCCCATCGCTGCGCGACAGGGAGGATCACGGTTATCCTCGCACCCGAACAAGTCGCGGTCGGGGGTGAACAGCGACAGCGTCGTTTCGGTGATCCCCGCAACCGTTTCGAACCGCGCGACGACGTCGGGACCCAGCGCGAACCGGTTGCCGAGCGTGATGCGAAGCTCGTCGCCGGTGTCGGGATCCTCGGTGACGACGAACACCCGTCCGCGCGACGGTAACGGCGCTCCGACAGCCATACCATCTCGTCGATCGCGCCGGGCAATGCGACGCGGCACGTCAGCTCCAGCGCCGCGGTCGCCGCAATGTCGGCCAGCGGCTGCGCCCCGCGCACCGTGACCCGCGGCGTTTCTTCGCCCTCCAGCAGGTCGAGTTCGACCGCCAGGATCGCACAGCCGCCCGTCGCCGCCAGCGTTTCGAGGATCTTGCTCGCCTGCTCGTCGAAACAGCTCGACTGAAACTGCCCGCTGCGGTCGGACAGCGTCAAATTCAGGAACCGGTTGCCGCGCTGCGACACTCGCGCCTTGGCGCTTTCGACCATCCCCGCCATCGTCATCGGGATGCGGGTCCCGGGCGACATTTCGACCTGGGTGCAGATGTCCCCGTAAGTGCGCGCGCCGCGCGCCGCGACGATCGCTTCATATTGTTCGACCGGGTGCGACGAGAAGTAAAAGCCGAACGCGTCCTTTTCGCGCGTCATCCGTTCCGCGAGCGTCCACGGCTCGGCGGCGGGCAATTGCAGCACCGGCGCGACGTCGACATCGCCGCCGAATAGCCCGCCCTGCCCCGTCGACCGTTCGTGCGCCGACGCATTGGCACAGGCGAGCAGGCTTTCCGCCCCGGCAAACGCGCGCGGCCGGTCGGCCTCGACGCCATCGAAAGCGCCCGCCCCCGCCAGCGCTTCGATCTGGCGCCGGTTGAGCTGTTTGGGATCGATGCGCGCGGCAAAATCGTCGAGGCTCGCGAAATCGCCTTTCGTCTGCCGTTCGGCGACCAGCACCTCCATCGCCTTCTCGCCGACGCCCTTCAGCGCCCCGAGCGCATAACGCACCGTCAGACCTTCATCGCTGTGCCCCACCGAGAAATCGGCTTCGCTGTCGTTGACCGACGGCGGCGCGACCGCGATGCCGAGCCGCCGCATATCGTCGATGAAAATCGACAATTTATCGGTCTGATGATTGTCGAACGACATCGACGCCGCAAAAAATTCATGCGGATGATGCGCCTTCAGCCACGCGGTCTGATAGGCGAGCAAGGCATAGGCAGCGGCATGGCTCTTGTTGAAGCCATAGCCCGCGAACTTGTCGATCAAATCGAATAGCTCGTTCGCCTTCTTGGCATCGATGCCGTTATGCTCCGCGCAGCCCGCAACGAACGTTCCGCGCTGCGCATCCATTTCGGCCTGAACCTTTTTGCCCATCGCGCGGCGCAGCAAATCGGCGCCGCCCAGGCTGTAGCCGGCCAGGATCTGCGCCGCCTGCATCACCTGTTCCTGATAGACGAACACGCCATAGGTTTCGGCGAGAATCTGCTCGAGCAGCGGGTGCGGATAGGCGATCGCCTCGCGCCCGTTCTTGCGCGCACCGAACAGCGGGATATTGTCCATCGGCCCCGGGCGATACAACGCGACGAGCGCGATGATGTCGCCGAAACCGGTCGTCGTCAGCGCGGTGACGGTGTGCGCGCATGCCCTGGGATTCCAGCTGGAACACCCCGACCGTCTCGCCGCGCTGCAGCAATTCATACACCGCCGGATCGTCCCACGCGACCGTGTCGAGGTTGACGTCGATCCCGCGCAGCGCCAGCAGTCGTCCGGCTTCCTTCAACACCGACAGCGTCTTGAGGCCCAAGAAGTCGAACTTCACCAGTCCCGCGCTCTCGACATATTTCATATCGAACTGGGTTACCGGCATGTCCGACCGCGGGTCGCAGTACAGCGGCACAAGCTGATCGAGCGGACGGTCGCCGATCACCACGCCCGCGGCGTGGGTCGAGCTGTGGCGCGGCAGACCTTCCAGCTGACGCGCCATGTCGAACAGGCGCCGCACCCCGTCGTCCTGCTTATATTCGGTCATCAGCTCGGACACGCCATTCAATGCGCGTTCCAGCGTCCACGGATCGGTCGGATGATTGGGCACCAGCTTGGCGAGCCGGTCGACTTGGCCATAGCTCATCTGCAGCACACGCCCGGTGTCCTTGAGCACCGCGCGCGCTTTCAGCTTACCGAAGGTGATGATCTGGGCGACGGTGTCGCGGCCGTATTTTTCCTGCACATAGCGAATGACTTCGCCGCGCCGCGTTTCGCAAAAGTCGATGTCGAAATCGGGCATCGACACGCGTTCGGGATTGAGGAAGCGTTCGAACAGCAGCCCGAGCTTGAGCGGATCGAGGTCGGTGATCGTCAGCGCCCACGCGACGACGCTGCCCGCGCCCGAACCGCGCCCCGGCCCGACCGGAATGTCATGCGCCTTGGCCCATTTGATGAAGTCGGCAACGATCAGGAAGTATCCGGGAAAGCCCATCTGCGCGATGACCCCGACTTCGAAGTCCAGCCGCTCGACATAGGTCTGACGCTCGTCGTCGGACAGGTCGGGATACAGGGCGAGCCGCGCGTCGAGTCCGTCGCGGGCGTCACGCGCCAATTGCTCCGCTTCGGCTTCGCGGTCGCCTGCCAGGCTGGGCAGGCCAATCGGGGCGCGGTTCGGCGCCATGAACGCGCAGCGCTGCGCGATGACCAGGCTGTTGCGCATCGCCTCCGGCAGGTCCGAAAACGCATCCTCCATCGCCTCGGCGGGCTTCAGCCATGCCTCGGGACTGCTGACGCGCCGGTCCTCGCTTTCGACATAGGCCGACTGCGCGATGCAAAGCATCGCGTCATGCGCTGGGTGGAATTCGGGCTCGACGAAACTCGCGGGATTGGTCGCCACCAACGGCAGCGCGCGCGCATAGGCCAGATCGATCAGCGCTTTTTCGGCCGCGATCTCGACCGCCTCGCCGCGCCGCGCCAGTTCGATATACAGCCGGCCAGCGAACAACGCTTCCAACTGTTCGACATAATCGTTCGCCGCGGTCACCTGCTCGCCCGCGAGCAGCCGCGCCAGCGCGCCCTCACCGCCGCCGGTCAGGCAGATCAGCCCGTCGCTCTTGCCCGCCAGGTCGGACAGGCTGATGTGCGGATCCTGCTCGATCGGGCGGTCGAGGTGCGCCGCCGACACCAGCGCGCACAGATTGCCATATCCCGCATCGTCCTGCGCATAGAGCGCCAGCCAGTCGATCAGCGGCGCGCCGCTGGGCAAGCGCTGGACTCGGCTGCCGATCGCTGACCAGCGCGCCGACGATCGGCTGCATCCGCCGCCTTGTCATCGGTCCTGCCGGATCGCCCCATACAGCCCATTGCGGTCGCAGATCGCGATTGCCGGAAACCCGCGGTCGCGCGCCGCTTTGGCAATCGCTTTCGGCTCGATCGCCCCTTCGAGCATGGTGTAGCTAGAAAAGACGCGCAGGGGGACAAAGGGGCTGTAGGCCATGACGGGAACGCTAACGCCCCCCGGGTGATTCGACCATCATTTCGATTCACAAAAACGTCATTGCGAGGAGCCGAAGGCGACGCGGCAATCCAGAGTGGCGTAATCCGCCCTGGGATTGCTTCGCTTCGCTCGCAATGACGGGATTTTCGAAACTAACCCAGCAATTCCTCGATCTCTTTGCGCAACTGCTCGGGCTTGGTCGTCGGCGCGTGGCGCGACACCACCTTGCCGTCGCGGTCGACCAGGAATTTGGTGAAATTCCACTTGATCCCGCTGCCCAGCAACCCGGTCTGTTCCTTCTTCAGATGTTTGAAGATCGGATCGGCATCGTCGCCATTGACGTCGATCTTGGCCATCACGGGAAAGCTGACGTCATAGGTCAGCGAACAGAAGTTCGCGATCTCGTCTGCATCGCCCGGCTCCTGCGCCCCGAACTGGTTGCATGGAAAGGCCAATATCTCGAGCCCGCGATCCCTGTAATCGCGGTACAGCGCCTCCAACCCCTCATATTGCGGGGTGAAGCCGCAGGCGCTGGCGGTGTTGACGATCAGCAGCACCTTGCCGCGATAATCCGCCATCGATTTGCTGGCCCCGCCGGGCAGCGGCGCCGAAAGATCGTAAAGAGCCATGTTCATCCCCTGTCGATAAAGGCCGCAGCCTAAACCTCGATCCGCCCGTCATGCAAGCGCAGCACCCGGTCCATCCGCGCCGCCATCCGTTCGTTGTGCGTCGCGACCAGCGCCGCCGAGCCATGATCGCGGACCAGACTGACGAACTGGTCGAACACCCGATCAGCGGTCGCCTCGTCCAGATTGCCCGTCGGCTCGTCGGCGAGCACCAGCAGCGGCAGGGCGCCAGCGCGCGCGCCACCGCGACGCGCTGTTGCTCGCCGCCCGACAGCTTGGTCGACATGTGGGCAATCGCTCGCCCAGCCCCAGCCGGCCGAGCAGTTCGGCGGCGCGTTCCTCGGCCGCGGCCTGCGCCGTGCCGCGGATCAGTTGCGGCAAGATGACATTTTCGATCGCGTTGAAATCGGGGAGCAGGTGGTGGAATTGATAGACGAAACCGATCTTTTCGCGCCGCGTCTTGGTCCGCTCGCCCTGATCATATTGCGTCACGTCGGCGCCATCGATGCGGATCGTCCCCTGAAACCCGCCTTCGAGCAGGCCGACCGCCTGCAACATCGTCGACTTGCCCGACCCCGACGGCCCGAGCAGCGCGACGATCTCGCCGCGTTTCAGATGCGCATCGACCCCGCGCAGCACGTCGATCCGTCACGTCGCCCTGCGTAAAGCTGCGCTTCAGTCCGGTCAGCTCAAGGATCATGTCACTCATACCGCAGCACCTGCACCGGATCGGTGTTCGCCGCCTTGAACGCGGGATAGAGCGTCGCAAGGAAGCTGAACACCACCGCCATCAGCGCGATGCCGGTGATCTCGAACGGATCGGGTTTCGACGGCAATTCGGTCAGGAAACGGATCGACGGATCCCAGAGCGGCTGACCGGTCAGGAACTCGACGCCGCGGAGCACTCCGGCGCGGAAATAGAGCAGCCCGAACCCGAACACCATGCCCATCACCGTCCCCGCGATCCCGATCGACAGGCCGATCGCCATGAAGATGCGCAGCACCGCGTCGCGCGGCGCCCCCATCGTGCGCAGGATCGCCATGTCGCGGGTCTTCGCGCGCACCAGCATGATCAGCGACGACACGATGTTGAACGCCGCGACCAGCACGATTAGCGACAGGATGACGAACATCGCGACGCGCTCGACCGACAGCGCTTCGAACAGGCTGCTGTTCATCGATCGCCAGTCCGAAATCACCGCCTGCGCCGCGACTTTTTCGGCCAGCGGCTTCAATATCTCGCCGACCTGGTCGGGGTCGGTCGTCTTGATCTCGATCATCTGAACCTGATCGCCGGTCAGCAGCAACAGCTGCGCGTCCTCCATCGGCATGACGACATAGGCCTTGTCGAAATCGTAAACACCGATCTCGAAAATCGCCGATATGCGATAACTGATTTCGCGCGGCACCGTGCCGAACGGCGTCGACCGGCCGGCGGGATTGATGATCGTCAGGTTCGACCCGACGGTCGCCCCCAGATTGCGCGCCAGTTCGCTGCCGATCGCGATATTACCCGATCCGGGGGTCAGCGTGGTCAGGCTGCCCTGCAACACCTTGGCGTTCAGTGTCTCGTTCTTGCGGATATCGGGCACCAGCATGCCGCGCACCAAAATCCCCTCGACGCGCCCGCTGAAGGTGCCGAGCAACGGCTGTTCGATCAGCGGCGTGGCCGAAACGACGCCCGGCGTCGCCTTCGCCTGCTTCATGACGTCCTGCCAATTGTCGATCCGCCCGCCGAACCCCTGGACGACCGCATGGCCGTTGAGCCCGACGATCTTGTCGAACAGATCGGCGCGCACGCCGTTCATCACGCTCATCACGATCACCAGCGCCGCGACGCCCAGGGTCACCGCGGTAAAGCTGAACGCCGCGGCGACGAAGATGAACCCTTCGCCGCGCTGCGGAAGCATATAGCGTTTGAAGATGGTGCGTTCGTAAGGACGCAGGATCATGGGGTGATGGGCCTTTGCGGGGCATGGAATACGGCATGCATGTGGCCGCTTTAAGGGTCGCCGACTGCGCTGGCAATGGGCGCGGGCATCGGCGTCTTTGCGAAAGAGTCGCAGAATATGTTGCCGATAGGCCACAGCTGACGCCAAAAGGACCGCGCGGACGCCGCCAGAGGGTGACAAAGCGCCCCCTTCGACCTACCGACATTGCTTCTGGATCAAGCGGCCCCAAGGCCCGGTTTCAGGGAGTGTAGGCCTTTCGCCGGGCTTGCAACAAAGGGGGATGGCGAGTGTTCGTCACAGGCGCCCGGGTTTCGGCAACGAAGCCCGGGCGTCGTGCTCCGCAAGAACAGCGTCGCCCCCGCGAAGGCGGGGGCCGCTGTCGTTTTACGCGGCAACGCCGGACTAGAGCTTCCAGCGGCCCTCGCCTTCGCGGGGGCGACAATACCTACCCCTCGCTCTCGCTGATGTCCTCCAACATATCGGTATCGAGCACCCGCACCCGCCCCTGCTCCAGGGAGATCACCCCCGATTCCTCCCAGCTTTTCAGCTGGCGGTTGATATGCTCGCGGCTCATCCCCGCGAAATTGCCGAGTTCGGTCTGGCTCAGCTCGACGCGGTGCGACGCTTCGACATCCTTGCGAATCAGGCGTTTCAGGTAACGCGCCAGCCGCGGGCCCGACGCATAGGCGCGGTCGCTTTCGATCGTCTGGTCGGCGGTGCGCAGCCGCCGCGCCAGTTGCTGCATCAGCGACCAGGCAAAATCGGGATGGCTGGCGGCGAAGTCGCGCAGCGCGTTGCGGCCGAGCTGGAGTGCGGCACCGGCGCTGGTCGCGACCACCGATGCGGTGCGCTCGCCGCCGTCGAGCAACGCGATCTCGCCCAGCACCGCGCCGGGTTCGGCATAGGCCAGCACGATTTCGCGCCCGCCCGGGGTCAGCATCGATACCCGCGCGGTGCCCTCGGTCAGGATCAACAGGCTGTCGCCGACCTCGCCCTGGCTCAGTATCTCTTTGCCCTTGGTGAAATTCACCTGCACCGCGCGCCCGGCGATGTCGGACCAGTCCTGGATCGCCAGACCGGAAAAGATGCTGTCAGGGCCCTGCAATTCGGCGAGTCGCGCGTGATCCATGCCCCTGATATCCCTTTATGCGGGCCGCGGCCCTAGACCAGCCGGCTTTGCTTGACCGCCGCTTCGATAAAGCCCGCGAACAAGGGGTGCGGGTCGAACGGCTTCGATTTGAGTTCCGGATGAAACTGCACCCCGATAAACCACGGATGATCGGGCCGCTCAACGATTTCCGGCAACATGCCATCGGGCGACATGCCCGAAAAGACCAGCCCGCCCTTTTCCAGGGTCTCGCGGTACGCGCCGTTGACCTCATAACGATGGCGATGGCGCTCGCTGATCGTCGTTCGCGCCGTACATGCTGCGCGATCCATCGGAGCCGGCCGGCTCGCAGCACCCAGCCGCATCGTGCCGCCCAAGTCGGTGTCGGCACCGCGCTTTTGCAGCCCTTCGGCGCTCATCCATTCGGTGATCATGCCGACGACGGGCTCGTCGGTGCGACCGAATTCGGTGCTCGACGCATCCGCGATGCCGCTCGTGTTTCGCGCCCCTTCGATGCACGCCATTTGCATGCCCAGGCAGATGCCAAAAACGGCACACCGCGCTCACGGGCGAATATCGCACGCTCGCGATCTTGCCTTCCGACGCCGCGCTCGCCGAAGCCGCCGGGCACGAGGATACCGTGCAGCGGCTCGAGATTGGCGGCCAGATCCTCGTCGCGCTCGAACATCTCGGCGTCGAGCCAGCGGATATTGACCTTCACCCGGTGCGCCAGCCCCCATGGACCAGCGCCTCGTTCAGCGATTTATAGGCGTCAGGCAACGAAACATATTTGCCGACGACGCCGATGGTGACCTCGCCCTCGGGGTGCTGCTTGCGGTCCATGATGTCGTACCAGCGCGACAGGTCGGGTGCAGGCGCATCGTCGAGGCCGAAATGCCGCAGCACTTCATTGTCCAGCCCTTCGCCATGATATTGCACCGGCACCGCATAGATGCTGTCGGCGTCGAGCGCCGGGATCACCGCCTCTTTGCGCACGTTACAGAATTGCGCGATCTTGGCGCGCTCACCCTCGGGCAGCGGCCGTTCGCAGCGACAGAGCAGGATTTCGGGCTGAACGCCGAGCGAGGCGAGTTCGCGCACGCTGTGCTGCGTCGGCTTGGTCTTCAATTCGCCCGCCGCGGCGATATAGGGCACCAGCGTGACATGGACCGACAAGGTCTTGTCGCGCCCTTCCTCGTTGCGGAGCTGGCGGATCGCCTCGATGAACGGCAGCGATTCGATATCGCCCACCGTGCCGCCGATTTCGCACAGGACGAAATCGAGATCGTCGAGTTCGGCGCGCGCGAACGCCTTGATCGCATCGGTGACGTGCGGGACGACCTGCACCGTCGCGCCGAGGTAATCGCCGCGGCGTTCCTTGGTGATGATCTGCTGATAGATGCGGCCCGAGGTGATATTGTCGCTCTGCCGCGCCGCAACCCCGGTAAAGCGTTCATAATGGCCCAGGTCGAGGTCGGTTTCGGCGCCGTCGTCGGTCACATAGACTTCGCCATGTTGATAGGGCGACATCGTGCCCGGATCGACATTCAGATAGGGATCGAATTTCCGGATCCGGACGCGGTAACCCCGCGCCTGCAACAAAGCCGCGAGGCTAGCCGCCATCAAACCTTTGCCAAGCGAGGAGACCACGCCGCCGGTGATAAAAATGAACCGCGCCATGGGAGGAAAGACCTACTCAACGGAAGGGGGACGGCGCAAGCCGTCGAATCGATTCCGGCGGAAAATATTTCCGCCGGGCGGGTGTTTCGGGAGGCCGAAGCCGCCGGTTATTTCTTGGCGGGAGGAGTGTCCGTACCCGGCGCCGGGGTAGTATTCTGGGTCGCCGCGGCGGCGGCTGCGGCTGCGGCCAGCGGATCGTCGCCCGCGGGCGCGGCGGTGCCGGGCTGCGCCGGACCGGTCAGCGACGAAGATGCGGCGCCGCCCGTCTGCGCCGTTTTCGACAGCGAGGTGTCGATGGTCGAGCCGCTTCGGCCGACCGAGGCCATCGCCGCCAGCACGATCGACAGGCCGACGAACAGCGTCGCCAGCACAGTGGTCGCGCGGGTCATGAAATCTGCCGCGCCGCGGGCCGACAACAGACCGGCGGGACTGCCCCCGACACCCAGGCCGCCACCTTCCGACTTCTGCATCAGGATAACGCCGATCATCAGCGCGGCCACCAGGGCCTGGACGACGATGCAGGAAGGTGAATAGACCGGACATCAGCGACTTTCCCGAACTTGCGCGACCTCAAACGGACCGCGCATCGCGGCGCACAAGGACGATCGCGGCTTGCGAGCCGGAAGCGTGCTTTGCGAACGCTCCTCTATCCCGTTCGTGTCGAGCGAAGTCGAGACACCCATCCGAACAGCGCACCGTCGAGGGGCATCTCGACTTCGCCCGATGCGAACGGAACATAGTGGTCAATTAAAGCCCAGCCGCCGCCGCCACGATCGGCACGAACTTCGCCGCCGTCAGGCTCGCGCCGCCGACCAGCGCGCCATCGACATCGCCGGCGCCCAGCAATTCGGCGGCATTGTCACCGTTGACCGACCCGCCATACAGGATCTGCATATCATCGGCCGCCGCGCCGAACCGCGCCGCCAGCGCCCCCGGATCGCGCCGTGCATCGCGGCGACATCGGCAATCGTCGGCACCAGCCCGGTGCCGATCGCCCAGATCGGTTCATAGGCGATCGCCAAACGCTGCGGGTCGAAACCGTCGGGCACCGATCCGGCGATCTGCGCCAACACATAATCGATCGCGCCGCCCGATTCGCGGATTTCGCGCGGTTCGCCGACGCACAAAATGACCGACAACCCGGCGGCGAGGCCGGCCTGTGCTTTTGCGTTCACATCGGCGTCGCCTTCGCCGCATCCTTCGCGCCGCTCGCTATGCCCGACGATCACCAGGCTTGCCCCGCTATCGACGAGCATCGGCGCGCTGACCGATCCGGTGAAGGCGCCTGCCGCCGCGCCATGGCAATCCTGCCCGCCGACCGCAGCCCCCGGCGCTGCGGCGACCATCGCGCCGATCAGCGTGAACGGCGGACACAGCGCGACATCGACGCCCGGATAGCTTGCGGCTTCGGCAAAAATTGTCTGGGCATCGGCGATCGCCGTCGACAAGCCGTTCATTTTCCAGTTGCCGACCACATATTTACGCCGCGCCATTGCCGCCTCTCCCGCTACCAGAACCTGATCTGTGCCCTAGCGGCGCGCAGGGGCGATAGGCAAGCCGCGTCGCGTGGACATGAAAAGCCCCTTTCCCGCCTTGATGCGATGCCGTCGCCCGCCTAAAGCATCGCGCAACCGCGCGTCCCTGCGCTCCGCCGAAAGACTGTCTGCTTCATGATCACCGCCATCCGCCGCATGTTTTCCTCGACGATCGGCAAGTTCGTTGCGCTGGCCTTTATCGGGCTGATCGGCGTCCTCTTCGCGCTCAGCGACGTCACCGGAAATTCGACCTTCGGCGGGATCGGCGACGCCAATGTCGCCAAAGTCGGCAACGAAGAAATCGGCGTCGGCCAACTGCGCGACCGGGTCGATCAGGCGTTCAGACAGGCGCAGCGCAGCCAACCGGGGCTGACAAAAGCCGTTTTCGTCGAATCGGGCGGTCTGGATCAGGTGCTCAACCAGCTCGTCGAGGGACTCGCCTTCGAACAATTCGCCGGCAAATTGGGCTTTGGCGTCAGCAAGCGCCTCATCGACGGTCGGATCGCCGACCTCCCGGTGTTTGCCGGGGTTACGGGCACCTTTGACCAAAAGGTGTTCGAAAATTTCCTGCGCCAGAACGGCATGACCGAAACCCAGCTTCGCAGCGAGCTGCGCCAGCAGCTCTTGCTCGAACAGATTGCCGCGCCGATCGCCTCGATGCCGCGCGTCGCCCCGGGCATGGCACAGCCCTATGCCGCGCTGTTGATGGAACAGCGGCGCGGACAAGCGACCTTCATTCCGTCCAGCCCTTTTGCGCCGACTGCCGATCCGGGCGACGCGGCGCTAAAGGCTTATATGACGCAAAACGCCGCCAAATTCACGGTGCCCGAGCGCCGCGTGATCCAATATGCAGCGTTCGACCGGGCCACCGCGCCGGTTCCGGCGGTCACCGACGCCGAAATCGCCAAAGTCTACAAGGACAATGCGGCGCGCTTTGCCGCCAGCGAAACGCGCCGCTTTGCGCAGGTCATCCTCCCCGATCAGGCCGCGGCGAACGCACTGGCCGCCAAGGTTCGCGGCGGGGCGACGCTGGCTGCCGCGGCGCAGGCCGCTGGCCTGTCGGCATCGACCACCGGTGACCTCACCCAATCGGCCTATGCCGCAACCAGCACCGCGGCCGCCGCCAAAGCGGCGTTCACCGCCAAGCGCGGCGATCTGATCGGTCCGATCCAGACCGGATTGGGTTGGAGCGTCGCGCGGGTCGAGGATGTCACCACGCGCGCAGCAAAGAGCCAGGCCGAAGCGAGCGAAGAGATCCGCGCCGAACTCGCCAACAACAAGGCGAACGAGACGATCGTCGATTATTACAATGCGATCCAGGATGCGGTGAACAGCGGCGCGGCGATCGAGGAAATCGCCGCAGACCGCAAACTGCAACTGCAGACGACACCGGCGCTGCTGCCCAGCGGCCGCGTTCCCGGCCAGCCCGCCTTCGCCCTGTCGCCCGAACTCGCGCCGCTGGTCGCCCAAGCCTTTCAGGGCGGATCGGAAGGCGAAACCCAGCTCGCCACGCTGGTCGAGAACGAGAAATTCGCCGTTTATGCGGTGAAATCGATCGTCGCCGCGGCGCCGCCGCCCTTTGCGCAGATCCGCGGCGAACTGCTCAACGATTGGCGCTTTGCGCAGGGGCAAAAGATCGCCCGCGACCGGGCGCGCACGATCGCCAAGGCGGTCGAGGGCGGCAAGAGCCTGAGCGATGCCGTCGCGGCGGCGGGCCCCAATATCGGCACCGTCCAGACGATCGGTGGCCGCCGCGCCGAACTGGGCCAGAACGGCCAGCCGGTGCCGCCCGAGCTTGCCCTCCTGTTTTCGATGGCCAAGGGCAGCGTGAAAACGCTGGAAATCCCGGGCAATCGCGGCTGGATGGTGATCTCGCTGGGCGACGTTCAGCGCCCCGATCCAAAGTCGATCGAGCCGGCCCGCGTCGCCGCGATCGCCGGACCGCTGGGCCCCGCTTTCGGCAATGAATTGATCGAACAGCTGGCGGCCGAAGCCAAGCGCCGCGTCGGGGTCACGATCAACAAGACGCTGGTCGAACAGCTGCGTAAAGAGACCTACGGCACGGCGCCGGTCGCCGAATAGGCGTGAGCCTGGAGGGCAAAAGCCGCGGCGCTCGAAGCGTTGGCCGGAGGCCGCGGCGCGGTCGTCTGGCAACGGCTGATCGCCGACATCGAAACCCCGGTATCGGCGGCGCTCAAGCTGATCGAGCCGGGCCGCGGCGACTGGGTGCTCGAATCGGTCGAAAGCGGCGAGACGCGCGGGCGTTACAGCTTGATCGGGCTCGACCCCGACCTGATGTTCGAGGTTACCGGCGACGCGGCGCGGATCAACCGCGACTGGCGCCGCGACCGCACCGCCTTCACACCGCTCGCCGCCCCCGCGCTCCAGGCGCTGCGCGATCTGGTCGCCGAATGCCGCTTCGACGTCCCGGCTGGCTTGCCCAAGGCGCTGGCGACGCTCGTCGGTTTCTTCGCCTATGAAACGATCGGTCTGGTCGAGCGCATCCCGCGTGCGGGTGGCGCCGGACTCGGGCTGCCCGATATGGTGTTCGTGCGCCCGACGACGATCCTGGTGTTCGACCGGCTGGCGGACGAACTGTTCCTGATCGCCCCAATCTGGCCCGACGATGCGGCGCCGATCGACCGCATGATCGAAGCGGCGCAGGACCGGCTCGAGGACATTGCGGCGCGGCTCTCCAGCGTCAGCGCCCACGCCGACCGCGCGGTCACCACCGCGCTGCCCGGCGACATCGGCCCGATCGCCGCGACGTCGCCCGCAGATTTCGCCAAAATGGTTGCAACGGCTAAGGACTATATCGCCGCCGGCGACATCTTTCAGGTCGTGCTGTCGCAGCGTTTCTCGACCCCGTTCGACCTGCCGCCGTTCGACCTGTACCGCGCGCTCCGCCGGATCAACCCGTCGCCCTTTCTCTATTTCCTCGACCTGCCCGGCTTTGCGCTGATCGGTTCGTCGCCCGAGATATTGGTCCGGGTGCGCGACGGCCGCGTCACCATCCGCCCCATCGCCGGCACCCGCCCGCGCGGCCGCACCAGCGCCGAGGATGTCGAAAACCGCGAATCGCTGCTCGCCGATCCCAAGGAACGTGCCGAACATCTGATGCTGCTCGACCTCGGCCGCAACGACGTCGGCCGCGCCGCGGTGGGGGGCACCGTCACCGTCACCGACAGCTACACCGTCGAATTCTACAGCCATGTCATGCATATCGTTTCGAACGTCGTCGGCCGCATCGCCCCCGACAAGGACGCCATCGACGCGCTGTTCGCCGGTTTCCCGGCGGGGACGGTCAGCGGCGCCCCAAAGGTCCGCGCCTGCCAAATCATCGCCGAGCTCGAGAGCGACGCGCGCGGCGCCTATGCCGGCGGCGTCGGCTATTTCGCCCCCGACGGCAATATGGACAGCTGCATCGTGCTGCGCACCGCGATCGTCAAGGACGGTGAAATGCACGTCCAGGCGGGCGCCGGCATCGTCGCCGACAGCGACCCCGCCTATGAACAGCGCGAATGCGAGGCCAAGGCCGGCGCACTCTTCGCCGCGGCGCGCGAAGCTGTGCGGTTGGCAGGAACGCCGGGATATGGGCAATAGCTTGACCTGAACCGGAGCTGCGTTAGCGTCACCCGATGCACAAAATTCTTGCCCCGCTCGCCCTGCTGCTTGCCAGCGTCAGTCCCGCCCACGCGCAGACATCGGCCCCTGCAGGCGCGGTCGAGGGTGATGCGATCCTCAAGGATTTCACCTTCACGACCGGCGAAAAACTGCCCGAGCTGAAGATGCACTACACCACGCTCGGCACGCCGCAGCGCGACAAACGGGGCAATGTCACCAACGCGGTGATGATTCTCCACGGCACCGGCGGCACCGGCAAACAATTCTTCCAACCGCAATTCGCCGCCGAGCTTTTTGGCCCCGGCCAGCCGCTCGACACCGCGAAATATTACATCATCCTGCCCGACAATATCGGCCACGGCGGATCGTCGAAGCCCAGCGACGGGATGCGGATGAGCTTCCCCAAATATGACTATGACGACATGGTCGCCGCACAATACCGGATGCTGACCGAGACACTGGGGGTGAAGAAGCTCAAGCTGATCCTCGGCACCTCAATGGGCTGCATGCATGCCTTCGTCTGGGGCCAAACGCGCCCCGGCTTTGCCGAGAAGCTTGCCCCCTTTGCCTGCCTGCCGGTCGAAATCGCGGGGCAGAACCGCATGTGGCGCACCCTGTCGATCGACGCGATCAAGGCCGACCCGCTGTGGAAAGACGGCAATTACACCGATCCACCGGCGTCCGGCCTGCGCACCGCCGCGGCGCTTTCGATGATCGCCGGCGCCAACCCCTATGCGCTCCAGGCGCAATTTCCGACGCGCGAAGCGGCCGAGAAATACAAGGACGAAGCCTTTGCGCGCACCTATGGCCGCAACGACGCCAATGACGTGATTTATCAGCTCGATAGCTCGCGAACTTATAATCCCTGGCCAAACCTCGAAAAGATCGATGTCCCGATGCTGTGGATCAACTCGGCCGACGATTTCATCAATCCGCCCGCCTATGGCATCACCGAAAAGGCCGCGGCACGGCTGCCATCCGCAAAATTCATCCTGATCGCGGCAAGCCCCGAAACCAAGGGCCATAGCACCCACAGCTGGGCCAAGTTCTGGAAAGACGATCTGGCCAAGCTGATGGCGCCATGACACACCTGCGCATCGCCGTGAAAGCGGAAGCCGGCTGCAACGATGGCGCCCCGGGTTTCCGTTTTCGCAGCAATGAAAAAGCGTGACGCGCTAAACGCTCGCCTTGAACAGCTCCAGCATTCGTCCCCACGCCTTCTCAGCCGCCGCCTCGTCATAAGCGCGCCCGTCGGGCGGGCACCATCCGTGCATCGCGCCCTTGTACACCTCGACCTCGTGCCATTGTTTGCGCGGGGTCAGCACGGCGTTCAGCCGGTTCTTTTCCTCGGGATCTTTCTGATCGTCGTTGTCGGCGATCGCGAACAAATAGCCGGCATTGGTTTTCGGGATCAGCAGGTGCGGGCTGTCGGGCTTGTCGGTGCCCACCCCGCCGCCGTGAAAGCTTGCCGCCGCGCCGATCCGGGTTGGGCTGAGCGCCGCGGTATAAATGGTCATCGGACCGCCCATGCAATATCCGGCGACCCCCAGCGTCTTCCTGGTATCGACCTCTTTCTGCGCATCGAGGAAGGCGATGTGCGCCGCCGCATCGGTCTCGACCGTCGCCTTGGTCAACGCCTGCATATAACCGACCAGTCGCGTGCGCACCGCCGGGTCGGCGAAGTCATCGGTTGGCGTCACGACGGGCGATTTGGCGACGCGGTAGAACGGATTGACGCACAGCACGGCATAGCCGTCGCCGGCCAGCCGGTCGGCCATCTGGCGAAAAGCGGGGCGCAGGCCGCGAATGTCGGGCCAGATCAGCACGCCAGGATGCTTGCCCGTCGCCGGCGCGACGAAATAGGCGTCGGCGGTGCCGTCGGCGGTCTTGATCGCGACGTCGCGGCCCTTCACCGGCTTGCCCGCCATCGCCCGCGCCGGCAGCGCCGCAGCGAGCATGCCGACCCCGGCGAGCGCCGCAAAGCTGCGCCGCCCGACACCCATGCCCGCGCGGTCGAGATCGGCTTCGGTGAATTCATTGCACATGCTGCGCTCCATAGGTTATTGCGGCGCACATCAGGTCAGCCGCGGCAGGATCAGGCGATGCTAAGCTCCGCAAAGCTAAAAGCAAGCCGATGCACCCCAACCGCGCGCAGCATCTCGCCATGCGCCGCGCGGTCGACGATATGGCCCGCGCCGCAAAAACCGACGACCGTCATCCCCGCCGCCAGCGCCGATTGTGCCCCGGTCGGCGAATCCTCGATCGCCAGGCACGTCGCCGGATCGACCCCCAACCCCTTGGCGGCAGCTAGATAAATATCGGGGAACGGCTTGCCGCGATCCCACCCGTCGGCGCTGTACACATGACCGCCGAAATGATGGTCGAGGCCGAACAGCCCGAGCGCCCAGCCGATATATTCGGCGCGGCTCGACGAAGCGATCGCGCGCGGCATCGCGCCCAGCCCATCGAGAAACGCACCGGCACCGGGCACCGCGTCGAAGCCCTCCATAAAGCGGCCGCGTGCCAAGGTGCGATGGGTTTCGCGGAAATCGGCGGGCAGCGGACGGCCGAAGCGCGCCTCGATGCGCCGCTGGGTTTCCTGCCAGTTATGCCCATAATAGTCGCGCAGACATTCGTCGTAGGTCGACGGCATGCCGACCGCGGTCAGGCTTTCGGCAAGCGACTGGTTCGCGCGCACCTCGCTGTCAGCGATGACGCCGTCGAAATCGAAAATGATCGCGGCGAAACTCATGCGGATCCTACAATCTTCATACTTCACGCCTAGAGCGTCGACCAACAGGAGACATCGGCATGAAATTCATCGAACTCAAGTCGCGCGGCGGCAATTATCTGGTCGTCGCCGAAAATGTCGCCTGGCTCCGCGACTATGAAAATGGCCAGACCCAGGTCGGCATGGTCGGCGGCGCCCCGCTGCTGGTCGCCGGCAAGGTCGAGGACATCGCGGAGTCGATTCTGGCACAGGCGAATGCGGTGGGCTGATAGGCCGAGGTCGGCGAGCACCATTGTTGGAGCAATTGACAACAGCGCGAATTGATGTCATATGCTCCAACATGAAAGCGGTTTCCATTTTGCGGGAACGCATAACGCTCGATGACGACAGCTTCGTCGAACTTGTCGTCTGGAAACTACCACAGCCGCTTACCGGCAGCACGCATGATTTCAAATACAGGCTCGCGCTTGTCAGCCAGAATATCTGCCTGATGCGCTATGACAATGAGGCTGGCAAGGGCGACCACAAGCATCTGGGCGAAACCGAGGTGGATTATGTGTTTGGCGGTCTTGCGCAATTGCAGCGCGATTTTTGGGACGATGTCGAACGATGGAGGAAGGCATGAAGAATATCGTCACGGTCGGCATTTCATCGCTCGACGACGCGAAGGATCGGCTTGCCGCCGCCTTTCGCGGCGAGCCGCAGGGCAACCGCATCTCTTTCCTGACTGTCGAACAGATGTGGAAAACGCTAAGCCCGAAACGCGCCGAAATCCTCGGCGTCATGGCCGGCCAAGGTGCCCTGTCGATCCGCGAAGTCGCCCGCCGCGTCGGTCGAGACGTGAAGGCGGTGCATGGCGATGTCCACGCGCTGATCAATGCGGGCGTGGTCGAGCAGGCGAAGGGCGGCGTCGTGTTTCCTTACGATGCGGTGCATGTGGACTTCATGCTGGGTGAGGCGGCGTGAGCCTCGCGGTCAACATGTATTTCGTTTAGTTCGCTTTTCGGTTCCGCAGTTCGATCTGCATCCGTCATCGCCGAAGTCACGCGGAAGTGCATGAATTCCTGGAGATGAGATTTCGCTAAGCCAGTTTTGCAAAAGCGCCAGATCTCCATGTTTCCGGTTTTTATGCACCAGATGACCACGCTGCTTATATGGAACCAGGCTAGCTAGTTCAGCTGGCGCCTGTCGAGGTTCAAGACCGAAATACCATGTGGCGCCCTTATCGAATATCAGCACCCCTGCTGATAAATCTTTCACCATATCACGGTCATCCATGTGGTAGTCGTAGACGCGCTCAGCCTTGCCGTTCCCACCGACGCGGTAGGCAGCGTCCTTGCGGCCACGGTATTTTTCTTCATACGCAATATGGTCCATCTTTTCCTTGATGCGACCGGCCCAGACGACCAAATCGGCGCCTTTGGACGATGGATTATAGCCTACCACCCAGTCGCCGGGGCGAGCTTTACGCCGAATGATCGGCTTGCAGGTTGCTAAAGTCAGCAGACCGTTGTCAGTGCACGGCGCGACACCATCGTCGCTGACCAGTACATAACGGTAAATTCTAGGTACCATCACTCCACCGTCACCGACTTTGCCAGATTGCGCGGCTGGTCGACGTCGGTCCCCTTCAATACCGCCACATGATAGGCCAGCAACTGCACCGGCACCGCATAGACCAGCGGCGCGATCAGCGGGTGGACTTTGGGCATTTCGATCGTCGCCATGCAGCCGTCGCCGGCTTCGGCGAGGCCCTCGGCGTCCGAAATCAGCACGACCTTGCCGCCGCGCGCCATCACTTCCTGCATGTTGCTGACGGTCTTTTCGAACAGCGGACCGCTGGGCGCGAGGACGATCACAGGGACCGCCTCGTCGATCAGCGCGATCGGGCCGTGCTTCATCTCGCCCGACGCATAGCCTTCGGCGTGGATGTAGCTGATTTCCTTGAGTTTCAGCGCGCCTTCCATCGCCAGCGGATAGTCGGGGCCGCGGCCGAGGTAGAGCACGTCGCGCGCCGGGGCGATCAGGTGCGCCATCGCGGCAATGTCGTCGTCATGCGCCAGCGCGGCATTGAGCGCGGCGGGCGCCTCGATCAGATGCTTGACGATCTCATGCTCTTCGTCGGCGCTCAGCTTGCCCCTTTTTAGCGCGGATGCGATCGCCAGCGAGGCGAGCACGGCGAGCTGGCAGGTGAACGCCTTGGTCGACGCGACGCCGATTTCGGGGCCGGCGTGGGTCGGGAGCAACAAGTCGGCCTCGCGCGCCATGCTGCTGGTCGGCACGTTGACGACGACCGCGATCGTCTGGCCGTTCGCCTTGCAATGGCGCAGCGCCGCGAGCGTGTCGGCGGTCTCGCCCGACTGCGAGATGAACAGCGCCAGCCCGCCGGGTTGCAGCACCGGGTCGCGGTAACGGAACTCGCTTGCGACATCAATATCGACCGGGACGCGCGCAAAGGTCTCGAACCAATATTTGGCGACCATCCCGGCGTAGAAGCTCGTGCCGCACGCGACGATGGTGATGCGTTCGACGGCCGACAGGTCGAAATCCATCTGCGGCAGCGCGACGGTCTGTTCGAGCGGACGGATGTAGGAGGAGAGCGTCTGCGCGACCACGGTCGGCTGCTCGAAAATCTCCTTCTGCATGAAATGGCGGTAATTGCCCTTCTCTATCGTCGCCGCGGTGACGCCACTGGTCGTGATCTCGCGGGTAACCGGATTGTTGTCGGCATCGAAAATCTGCGCGCCCTCGCGGGTGATGACGACCCAGTCGCCCTCATCCAGATAAGCGATCTTCTGCGTCAGCGGCGCCAGCGCCAGCGCATCGCTGCCCAGATAGGTCTCACCCTCGCCATAGCCGACGACCAGCGGCGAGCCGAGCCGCGCGCCGATCAGCAGGTCGGGATGCTGACGAAAAGCGATAGCAAGCGCAAAGGCACCGCGCAGCCGCGGCAGCACCGCTTTCACCGCATCCTGCGGCGACAGCCCCGCCTCGACCTGTTCGGAAACAAGATGCGCGACGACTTCGGTATCGGTCTCGCTCTCGAACTTGCGGCCGCGCGCGGTCAGCGCTTCGCGCAAGGGTTTGAAATTCTCGATGATCCCGTTGTGGACCAGCGCCACCTCGCCGGTCGCATGCGGGTGCGCGTTGCTCGTCGTCGGGGCGCCGTGGGTCGCCCAGCGGGTGTGCGCGATGCCGACCAGGCCGGGGGCGGGGTTGCCCACGAGTTCCTTGACCAGATTGGCGAGCTTGCCCTCGGCGCGGCGGCGGACCAGCTCGCCGCCCTCGATGGTGCACACGCCCGCGCTGTCATAACCGCGATATTCCATGCGTTTGAGGCCATCGACCAAGCGGTCCGCGACCTGGGTCCGGCCAATGATTCCGATAATTCCGCACATGGTGGTCTGGCTTTCGTTTTAGAGAATATAGGGGACGCGGATGCCTGGCATATTCGCCGGAAAATCCTTGGTATTGCGGGTGATGAGGACGCGCCCGCGGGTTTGGGCGGTGGCAAGAATGATGGCGTCCGGCGACTTTAACCGCGGACGCTCGCGGCGGAGCGCCGCCGCGCGCAAGGAAATTTCGTCATCGATTTCATCCAGACCGAAATGCGCCAGAAACGCCGCCGCCTCGCTGACAACGCGCTCATCGCCCTTGGACAGCACTTCGATCCACGCCATGCGACTGATCCAGGGTCGCGCGACATTGCGGGTCGCGCGCTGAATTTCCGCCCGGGCCGGGGGATAACCGGCGAGTGCGTCGATGACGATATTCGCGTCGAACGTATAACCGCTCACTTGGGATGGGGACTTTTGGGTTCCGGATATTTGCCGGCAATCATATCCAGATAAATTTGCCGCTGACGATCATCCTCGGCATCGAACATGTCCGGCGATTCAGCGCGCACCTCCTCATAATCGTCATCCCAGGGCCGCGTCCATTCGGCGCGGCGCTTGCGATCATAGTCGTGCGGATCAACCGAAATACCGTGCCGGGACCACAGCCCAAAGCCGCGTTCAATCCAGTCGCCATCACCCTCGGCCGGCTGCGCATGATAAGCCGCGACGGCATCGCGCAGCACCGCCGCCCGACTTTTGCCCTGATCATAGGCTATGCGGTCGAGACGCTTGATCTCTTCATCGGGCAAATCGGCGAGAATGCGGGTCATTGATATACTGATATCATATCATGATATCAAATCAAGCCTGTTTGAAGTTCCGGTCTACGAAAATATAGGCGAACTGCACCGGATCGGGGGCCTCGCCGTTGCCAGCGGCGAATTTCGCTTTGCCGTCGCTCCAGATTTTCAGGATCTGCGCGGGCAGGTCGGGCGCGAATTTCATCTGCTGCGCGACGATCTGGGTCCAGCTGCCCTTCAGGCCAAAGCTCTGCTCGAGCTGCGGCACCATCGCCTTGCAATAGGTTTCGGTCGCCGGGTCGAGATGGCCGATCGCGTTCAGCACATAAGCGTCGACAAAGCGCAGAAAGGGCTTTTCGGTATAGCGGTCGGTCACGTCATTTTCTCCGTCGTTTCTATTGGCGATCCGCCCTGCCATTCGTCAGCGAGCAGACCGAAAATCAGCGAATCGCGCACCCCGATATGCGTCATCCATTCGCCGCGTAGCCGTCCCTCGCGCACAAAGCCCAGCCGTTTTAGCAGCGCGATCGATCCGTCATTTTCGGGATCGGTATCGGCAAAGATGCGGCGCAGGTCCATCTCGCGAAATCCATGGTCGATGACGCGCGCCACCGCTTCGTGCGCGATCCCGGCGCCCCAGCGGTCGTGGCGCAGGATATAGCCGATCTCGGCGACCCCGGGCTTGCCATCCATCAGGATCACCCAGCCGAGCGCGTTATCGTCACCCTGCTCGGTGATCGCCCAGCATTGGTGTCCGTCGCCTTCCGCGGCGTTGGTTTCCAGATAGGCCTCGGTCTCGGCGACCGATTGCTGCGGCCCGCTCGACCACCAGTGCATGACCGCCGGGTCGGACAGCACGGGGAACAGGGCGGCGGCATCGTCGACGCGCAGCTGGCGCAGCACGAGACGCGCGGTGGTCAGCGTTGGTGCGGGCATCGCGGTTATTTGCCCGCCTTTTTCTTGCGCATCGCGTCGTGGAAGCGGTCGGCCCAGCCGGGCTTGATCAGTTGCTCGCCGCGCACCAGACGCAGTTCGCCATCGGCGACGTCGCGCGTCACCGCGCTCCCCGCCGCGACGATGGCGTCGCGGCCGATGGTGACAGGCGCGATTAAGGCGCTGTTGCTGCCGATGAAGGCGTTCTCGCCGATCACTGTATGATATTTGAAATAGCCGTCATAATTGCAGGTGATCGTGCCCGCGCCGATGTTGGCGCCCGCCCCGACGGTGACATCGCCCAGATAGGTCAGGTGGTTCGCTTTCGCGCCCTTGCCCAGCACCGCTTTCTTGGTTTCGACGAAATTGCCGATCTTCGCCTTCGCGCCCAGCACCGTGCCGGGGCGCAGCCGCGCGAAGGGGCCGACTTCGCACCCGGTGCCGATCACTGCGCCCTCGATATGGCAATTGGCGCGGATTTTCACATCGTCGGCAACCGTCACGCCGGGGCCGAAAAAGACATTGGGTTCGATGCTGACATCGCGGCCAAGCTGAGTATCCCACGAGAACCAGACGGTCTCCGGTGCCTTAAGCGATGCGCCGCCCGCCATCGCCTCCTCGCGCTTGAAGCCCTGCCAAATGGCTTCGGCGGCGGCGAGTTCGGCGCGGCTGTTGATGCCCGCGACCTCCTCGGCGCCCGTTTCGACGACGGCGACGCGGCTTCCCTCGGCGATCGCGCCGGTCGCGACGTCGGGCAGATAATATTCGCCCGCGGCATTGGCGTTGCCGACCGCCTCGAGCAGCCGCCACATGTCGGGCGCCGCGGCGACGATCACCCCCGAATTGCACAGATCGACCGCGCGTTCCTCGGCACTGGCGTCCTTATGTTCGACCATCTTCGACACATTGCCGGCGGGGTCGGCGATGATCCGGCCATAGGCGGCAGCGTCGGCCGGGCGAAAACCCAGCACGGCAACCAGCGCGCCGTCGTCGAGCCGCGCGCACAAGCGGCGGACGGTGTCGGCGGTCAGCATCGGGCAATCGCCGAAACAAACGAGGACAAGGCCGTCGAAACCGGCGAGCGCGTCCTTCGCCTGCAGCGCGGCATGCGCGGTGCCCAGCTGCGGATCCTGGACCGCGACCAGCGCGCCGCTTGGCGCCACCGCCGCCTCGACCTGTTCGCGCTTGTCGCCGACGACGACCACCGTCTTGGCCGGCGGCAGCGCGGCAAAGCTCGCTATCAGGTGGAGCAGCATCGGCCGCCCGCCGATCGGGTGCAGCACTTTGTGCAGTTCGGATTTCATGCGGGTGCCCTTGCCGGCGGCAAGGATGATGGCGGCGATGGGGCGAGCTGGCGATCGATCGGAGGTCATGCGCGTTGCCATGCCAGCAAATCATTGCGGATTCCAGAGCGGGCGGGCATGCGCCACCGATGAACCGATTTCCTTTCTCCATCGTCGGCTTCGATCTCGACGGCACGCTGGTCGATACGGCCGGCGATCTGACCGCGGCGGTCGAACCACGCCCTCGCCCTCGCCGCGCGCGCGCCGCTGACCGAGGCGCAGGTTCGTCCGATGATCGGGCTGGGCGCAAAGCATATGCTCGAACAGGGTTTGGCGGCCACCGGTGGCATTCCCGACGACGATTTCGAGCATCTCTTTCAAGAACTGCTGCGCCACTATGAAGCGAACATCGTGGTTCACAGCCGCCCGTTTCCCGGGTTGATCGAGGCGCTCGACCGCCTCGACGCGCTGGGTGCGCGCGCCGCGGTGGTCACGAACAAGCGCGAACATATGGCGCGCAGGCTGCTCGGCGAACTCGGGATCGCCGATCGCTTCGCGACGATCATCGGCGGCGACACCCTGGGGCCGGGCAACGCCAAGCCCTCCCCCGCGCCGATTCTGGCGATGATCGACCAATGCGGTGGTGGCCGGACGGCGTTCGTCGGCGACAGCATTTACGATGTGACTGCCGCGAGGGCCGCCGGCGTGACGAGTATCCTCGTCGGCTTCGGTTTTCTCGACCGGCCGGCCCAGGAACTGGGTGCCGACCACGTCATCAACCATTATGACGAATTGCTACCGCTGCTCGAGCGGCTTTAGCCCTTCCGCCACTTCGTCCACAGATGTTTCGTGAGCATCAGCGGCGGCATTCGCAGCCAGTGCGAGCGGATGTAAAACGTCTGATCCAGCACCGGCCGCGTCACCCGCCCCCAATCGTCGCGCGCGAACAACCGGCGGCGGAACCAGCGATCGGCCGGGTCGTGCCGATCCCATCCATTCGGCAGCGCCGCGCCATAAAGGTCGCGCGACAATCGCGCCGCGCGATGCATCGCATCCTGAAGCCCGTGCAACGCCGCCCGCGCCTCAAGCTGCGCCCAAAAACTCGGATCGGTGGCCGCAAAATCGCGCGTCATCGTATGGAAGTCCCACAGGTTGCGCAGTCCCCCCTGCAAATCGCCGTCGGCGAGCATATGTGCGGCGCAATGGCACGCCATGTCGGCGGGGTTCAGCACCGCAAAGCCGCCCGCGCTGACCACCGCGTCGCTGACCAGCGCCAGCGCATCGGGCGTGATCCGGTGGGTGCGCGGCAGGATCGTGTGGTGGACGTCGATCATCCGGTCGCGCAGCTTGTGGATCAGCGGCGGCAACTCGTGCATATGCTGGCGGTAATAAGCGTCGTCATAGGGATCGGACTTCACCCACTCCCACCCGGCATTGAGCAGCGCATTTTCGGCGCGCCGGATGTCGGGCGCCAGCACCAATATGTCGAGATCGCCGATCTGCCGCCCCGCCGCGCACGCCATACTCGGCGTGTCAGCTCTGGATTGTGGGTCGCCTGTTCGATGCCCAGCGGGTCCAGTGTCGCCTGCAGGTGGCCGCGCACGCGCGTACGCTGCGCGACCAGCGGCGGCGGCGCGTTGGTCGCGAATCAGGGCGGCGGCGCGGGCGGCACAGCAGCGCCCACCAGCCGGTGCGCGAGCGTCGCCAGCATCGCCTCGCTGCGCGCGACCTCGATCACGCCGGCCCAGTCGCGCGGCGCCAGCGCGGCGGCATCGCGGCGCCCGGCGAGCAGGTCGACAAAGATGCGGACCGCGCTCACCTTGCCGCCTCGGCCCACAATTGTTCGACCAGCGCGATGCCGGTGGCGCTGTCGGGATAGGAAATGCCGAATGCCGGGGTCTCGCGCACCAGCCGGGTCAGTGCGGCAAAACCCGCTTCGCCCAGCGCGACATAGTTGGTCGACGCCTCGGTCAATCGGACGAACGCCTCACCCTCGCCCATCGGCTCGATCGCCGCCGCGCCGCCGAAGCGCGGAAACAGCAACAGCGCGGGACGTGCCGGCTCGTGCATCGCGGCGATCGCATCGGCGCGCGGGATCAGGTGGCGGATGTCGCCCTTTGGCGTGCCCGCCATCAATGGTCCCAGCCGCGCCGCATCGACCCGCGCCGCGACTTCGGCAATCGCTTCATTCTTCAAGCTTACGGCGCGCGGAAACGCCAGTGCTTCGCCGCTCGACGGGTCGATCAGGGTGAATTCGTCGCCCATCAACCGCCAGTCGCCCTCGCCCAGCAGCGCCGCCAGCGTCGATTTCCCCGACCCCGATTCACCCGACAGGATCAGCGCGCGGCCATCCCGCGCCACCGCGCTGGCGTGGAGCAGCATATGCCGCCGCCACCCAAGCGCGACCTGCAAATTCATCCCCATCTTTCGGGCAACGATTTCTTCGACAGCGGCAGCGGCAACGCGTCGGGGACGATGAAGTCGCCGCCGATATGCACCGACGGGCGAAGCCAGCGCCGCCACGGCCGCGCCGCGAACAGGCGCACCGTCGCCTCGGCAGGCCGCGCATCGTGCTGCGGATAACCGGCGTAGAGATGCTCGAGCGCCTTGATCGGCGCAGCCCAGTCGCTGCCGATGCGAAATTGCACCGGGCCGACGACGATGCGGATACTGTGCCTCACGCGCGCTCGACCAGCCCCATCGCCGCCAGCAACGCCAGAGCCGTTCGGCCAGGATCGGCTGCGCGTCGTCGGCGTTGCCTAAGTCGAAGCTTGCTGCCAGCAGCGCCACCAAATCCGCCGCGCTGCACGCGTCATCGCCCATCGCTTCCAGGATTTCGGGCATCGGCGACACCACCAGATGCGTCTGCATCGACCGGCGGTCGAAAATCGCGGTCAGCTCGCCCAGCGGCTCGACGCGCAGCGCATCCTGCGGCGCGGCGCGATAGGCGGGGTCAGGCATAATCTTCGGCGGCGGCGGTCAGCTTGGCGAGGATGGCCATCATCGCCGCGCGCTCGTCGGCGCTGATCTTCGATTCCAGCTGCGCCTCGCTGGCCAGCGCCGCGGGGACGATCGCGTCGTACAGCGATCGCCCGGTGTCGGTCAGCTCCAGATGATGCGACCGGCCATCGACCGCATGCGCCTGCCGCGCGATCAACTGGCGGTCGGCGAGCGCCTTGGCGGCGCGATTCACCGTCACCTTGTCCATCCGCGTCGCCTCGACCAGTTCACGCTGGGTCTTGGGCTGCCCCTCGCCCAGCACCGCCATCAACCGCCATTCGGGGATCTTCAACCCGAACCGGTTCTGATATTCGGCCGCGATCCGTTCGGACAAGGCGTTCGACGCGATCGACAGGCGATAGGGCAGGAAATTGTCGAGATTCAGTTTCTTCGCGGTCATGCCTAACCCATTTCCCCCAATGCCATCCCCGGCGTTTGCCATCCTATCGCGCTTTGTCCGGCTGTGAAGGTCAGAATGCCAACCGCGCGCCAATCCACAAGGTGCGCGGCGTCGCGCGTTCGACGACCCCTGCCGACGAAATCGCCGCCGGGACCAGTTCATCGAACAGATTTTCGCCGCGCGCTTCGATGCTGATCGCGTCCGAAAAGCGCCACGACACGCCGGCGTCGAGGGTCAGCGCGTCGCCGAGTTGGAGCGCACCGAGGTCGTCCTCATTCTGCTTGCCGATGTAGCGCAGCGTCGCAAAGCCCCCGACGGGTCCGTGGCGATTGCTGCGCAGCGAGATGCTGCCGCCATGCTTGGCGATCTGCGCGGGGCGGCGGCCGTCCAGCGTCAACGCCGCGCTCGACGCATCGACTTTTGCGTCGTTGAAGGCATAGGTGGCGCGGAGCATCAGCGTCCCGATGCGTTGGTCGGCCGAAATTTCGACCCCCTTGCTGTCGATCGCATCGAGGTTTTGCCGCTGGTTGAGATTGGGCGCGAGGGTCACATTGGCGATCGCGTTCTGAAGATGGTTGGCGAACAATGTCAGCGATAATCGGGTTGATCCATTGTCCCAGTCCGCCCCGACCTCGCCGCCCCACAATCGCTCGGGCGCCAGCGCGTCATTGGCGGTGGTGACGTCGGCGCCGACGCGGAACGGTCGGTAAAGCTCGTTAAGGGTCGGCAGACGCCAACCGCGATAGGCGGCGGTGCGGATCGTCAGAAAATCCGCCTTCCAGCGCGCACCGACGCGTCCGCTGCCCTCCCAACCCTGCCGCGAGGCAAAACGAAGGTTGGTGATGACCGGTCCACCGATATTGCGTTCATGCCGGTAACCCGCGCCCAGCGACCAACGGTCGAGCCGTCCGCCAAGCGTCCACAGCAGGCCGCGATCGACGTCGCCCGACGTCCATTCGGCAAAGGCGCCGACGGTGTCGCTGTCGCCGCCGGCGGTGCGGTGCCGACCGGGGTCGTTCCGGCGAAAAAGAAATCCTCTTCGGTGCGCCCGATGGTGCGCCGCCAGTCGACGCCCAGGCGCAGCGGATTGTCGCCATTCAACGCCGGGCGCAGTTCGAATCGCGCCCCCAGCCCGGTCGCCGGCACCCGCTGAAAAAGCGCTGGCGCCACGCTGTTCCGGCCAGCGGCGACGCTGGCAAAGCCGCTTTCGAAATCGCGGATCTGAACATAGCCGAGCGCAAGCCACCGTGTCCCGCTGCCCGGATCATGGACAAAGCGCACGCTGGCATCGACGCCGTCGAACTTGCTTCCCGTAAAATCGGTGCCGCGATCGCGGCGATCCGAAAAGCCACGAACGCTTGCCTCGATCCGGCTGCCCGCGCCGGTGTCGAACCGCAACCGCACGCCCAGCCCGCCCTGCTCATACGGCGCCGCGCGGTCGACGGTACCGCGCTGCCCCTCGGCAACCGGGATGAAACCATCGCCGCGGCTATAACGTCCATCGACGGCGATCTGGCCGCCGCCGATTCTGCCGCCGACGGATCCCGAAGCGTCCCAGCCGTCGCGGGTGCCGTGGGCGACGCTCGCTTCGACGCCGTCGGTCATGGTCGAATAGAGGCCGACGGTTCCCGCCAGCGCACCCGGTCCATCACCGCCGCTGCCGCCGCCGCGCGTCACAACGATGCCGCCCAGATTGATCGCATCATACGCCGACCAGGCAACCCACCCGCCGAACGGATCGGCCTGCGGCACGCCGTCGAGCGTCACCAGGGCGCGGCTCGACGCATTGCCGCCGAGGCCGCGCAGCGTCACGCCTTGGCTCGTGGGATGCGCCGATCGCCCGTCGGAACGGCGGAACTGGACGATCCCCGCTTCGTCGCGCAGCCGATTCTCGACGCGCTCGCCCAAGCCGGGTTCGAGATCGGTCAGGATCGTTTCACTTTGTGGAGACGGTGATTTGTCCCGGAACAGCCCGCCATTGACGATGATCGCCTGATCGCTGCGACCTATCGGAATGATCTCTTGGTCGTCGGGATCGGTCGCACCGCTATCCTGCGCCATCGCCGCCGCTGGCATGGCCAGCGCCGCAAAACCAGCCAACAGACGAATCACGCCGGCTTGACCGCGTCGGGGTGCGCCCTTTGAAACGCGTCCAGTTCCAAACATGCGGCGTCGATCGCGGCCAGTCGGGGATAGGCGTCGAGCGGCACGTCGAACCGCCGCGCATTGTACATCTGCGGCACGAGGCAGCAGTCGGCGATGCTCGGGCGATCGTCGCCCAGATATGTCCCCTCGCCCGCCATCGCCTCAAGCGCGTCGAACCCCTGCGCGATCCACGTCGCGATCCAGCGGTCCTTGGTGGTCTCGTTCAGGCCAAGGTCGCGGGTGAGATATTTAAGCACCCGCAGATTGTTCAGCGGATGAATGTCGCTCGCGATGACCTGCGCCTGCGCCAGCGCGACCGCGCGCGGCATCGCCTCGTCGGGGATCAACCGCGGTTCGGGAAAAGCGCGGTCGATCCAGTCGATGATCGCCATGCTCTGGATGATCGTCTCGCCATCGGCGATCAACAGCGGCACGAAACCCTGCGCGTTGAGTTCGAGATAGGCATCGCTGCGCTGTTCGCCTGCGATCAGGCTGATCTCGACCCGCTCATAATCGAGCCCCTTCAGGTTCAGCGCGATGCGCACGCGGTAACTGGCCGAAGAGCGGAAATAGTCGTGAAGGACGAGCTTGGGCGCGGCATTGGTCATGGCCCAGCCTAATGCGACGCTTTCGGCATCTCCGCAATCCATTGCCGCAGCAACGCCGCGCCTTCCTTGTGCACCGTCGACCGCCCGACCTCGGGCATCGCGATCCCGGGATCGGTGCTTTCGAGGCGATAGATCATAAAGCTGTGCGCGGGATCGCCCGGCGCAATCGCAAAATCCATGCCGCCGCTGCCGCGTCCGGCTGCGGTCGGGCGCTTGCCGATGCCGTAGTTCACGCCCGCCGGGTCGTCGGTCCAGCGCAGGAACAGTCCGCTGTTCGACGCGCTGCCGCGCGACTGTGGCAATGCGCGCAATTGACGTCCAGGTAAGCGCGGGCGCGGTCGGCGACGCTGCCGCCTTCGGGTCGTCCCACACCGGCATCGTCGGCACCAGCGCGGCAGGGCTGTCGAAATAGCGGTCGCGCAGATCGCGGGCGGCCGCGGGGTCGAGGATGAAGTTCCGCACCTTCGGCCCGATCGGCACGATCGCACCGTTCAGGCTGTGACACTCTTTGCACTGATTTTTGTTCGGCACCGCATAGCGGATGCTGTGCACCTCGCCGTCGGGGCTTTTGAAGGTCACCGGCACCCGCCGCCCGCCCAGCGCCAGCGTTGCATCCATGCCGTCGGCGTCAGGATATAGGGCAGCGCGGTCCAGAGCTGGACCGGCGGATCAACAGCCGCGTCTCGACCGGTCGCCCTGCGTTGACATCGCTCCACCCGAAACTTTTGACCAGCACCGTCCCGACCGGAAATTCGATCGTCCCGTCGGCTGCGACCTTCGCCTGCTTGCCTGCCGGGATCGAAATAAAGCGATGCTTGTCGGTGTAATCGCTGAACAGCGGCGCGCGCAGCGTGTAGCCGATGCCGCCCGCTGGTTGCGCCGGATCATTGCCGCGGAACAGCCCGAACGCCGACAGCTTCGGCGGCGTCGCATCGCTGTCGATCACCGCCTGATCGACCTCGCTCGTCGGCACCGCTGCCCCCGTGCCGGCGCAAAGCAGCGCCGCGGCCAGCGCGGCGAACGCGCGTTTCACCGGATTTTCGCCTCCATGTTTTCGGGCAGCTTGATCGCCGGCAGCGCGGGCGGCGGCGTGCCCTTAGACAGGTCGGCGGGCGCGGGTTTCGCGGCGCTCCGCGGTGTCGCGACGTCGGGCAGGTTCAGCGACAACACCCCGACTTTGTCGACCACGATGGCATCGCCCGCGCCGTCCCACAGCACCGGCGGAATACTGCCGCCCATTGCCGCGGCGATCTGCGCCCCGCCCTCGAACGCCGGGTCATAGCCCGCCTTGCCATGCACATTGCCGCGCACGACGATGGCTTTGGGCAGCGGTTGATATTTCGGGTCCTTGTGCGCGTAGCGATAACCGACGATCATCACATTGGCGGTGCCGTTGTTGTCCAGGACATTGTCGAAAATCTCGACGTTGCGGTTCGCCATCACCAGCACCCCGGTGCCGGTCGGCACGCTCGCGACGATATTGCCTTTGGGCGCGAAATTCGGGGTGCTGTTGTCGGTGATAATGTTTTCGAACACCCGGACATTGTGACCGCCCTGCATCGGCAGGCTGGGCAGGTCGAACACCAGGATCCCGCCGGTATTCTTGTTCGCGATATTGTCGTGGACGTCGGCGTCGAAGCTATTCTCGATCTCGATCCCCGCGACATTTTCGGTCGCGATCGAATCGCGGACGACGATGTTCTTCGACTGGCCGACATAGATCGCCCGCGTCGGACGCGCCGCGCACGCAGGACGCTGTCGATCAGGACATCGCTGCTCTCGACCGGATAAATGCCATAGGCGCCGTTGGTTTCCTTCGGCCCCGCGGTCCATTCGACGCGCAGCTTGTGATAGACGATGCGGTCGGCACCCTTCGACTTGATGCCGTCGCCCTTGGTGTTAAGCACCGCGAATTCGGTCAGGAACACGTCGTCGCTGGTGACGAGCAGTCCCTCGCCCGCGCCCTGCTGCCCCGAAAAATCGAGAATCGAACCGCCCTCGCCCGCGCCGGCACCGCGCACCGTCACATTGGCGACGTCGAGCGACAGGCCATCGGTCAGTTTCCACACGCCCGCGGCCAGTTGCACGACATCGCCGGGCTCTGCCAGAATCAGCGCTTCTTGCAGCTTTTCATTGGCATCGGGCGTTGTCGAACTGACGCTGATCGTCTTGGCGGCCGCCGAATTGGCGGCAAAGGCCGCCAACATGACCAGCGTCGCCGCGTGGCGCAGACTATGGAATCGCATCGGTCTCTCCCTGATTTTGACGGGAGCATGCGGCAAGACTTGACGGATGCCAAGCATGTTGCTGACATGCGTGTAGTTAAGAACCGGGAGTGGTCGCTTTGTTTATCAGATTATCATTGGCGCTGGTCGCCCTCGTTGCCGTGCCTTCGATGGCGGCGGCGCCTGCATCGATCGCTGGACGCTGGAAAACCGATGATGGCAAGGGCATCGTCGTAATCGCCGCATGCGGCGACAAGCTGCGGCCGCGTCGATCGCATCCTGCTCAAACAGCCCGCCGGCGGGCAGCGCGACGAGCGCAACCCCGACAAATCGAAACGCACCCGCCACGTCACGGGGTTGCAGGTGTATTGGGACATGGTGCCGCACGGCGACGGGTGGAAAGGCGAAGGCTATAGCCCCGAGGACGGCCGCTATTACAAGGCGAGCATGCGGGTAAAGGGCAACAAGCTGACGATGAAAGGCTGCGTCAGTGTGTTCTGCCGCACCCTCACCTGGACCAAGATGGGCTGACTATTCCCCCCTCCCGCAAGTGGGAGGGGGAACCTTACCCCTCGTCCGCCAGAATCCAGTCGATCCCCGCCGCGACATGGATGCGCGTGGTGTCGTAAATCGGCAGGACATTGGCATCGGGGTCGACCAGCATCACCAGTTCGGTGCTGGCCAGGATGAGCGCCTGCACATCCTGCTTCGCGATGTCGGTGATGAAGGTCTTCATCGTGCGCCGCGAACTTTCATTCACCTTGCCCTGCATCAGCTCTTCGTAAATGATCCGGTCGATCTCGTCGGCGCGGGTCATGCTCGTAATGCGCTAGCGTCAGCCCGTGCCCGACCAGCCGCTGGCGGAACCACGCTTCGGTCATCACATTGCGCGTCCCGATGACCGCCGCCGCCTTGACCCCGTCGGCTTTCATCTTTTCGCCGGTTTCGTCGACGATGTGGAGCAGCGGGATCGAAATCGCCGCCGCGACATCGCTCGGCAGACCTTGTGCATCGAATTGGCGGCGATCATCAGCGCGGTCGCGCCCGCCGCCTCCAGCCGCTGCGCCGACGCGATCAGCACGTCCCGGGCATGCGCCCATTGTTCGGGCGTCGTCAGCCGCGACAAATCGCAATAATTCAGGCTTTCGAGCATGATCGGCGCCGAGCATAGCGGTGCCCAGACGCTTTTGCACGCCCTTGTTCAGATGCCGGTAGTAAAGCTCGGTCGAAGCCCAGCTGATGCCGCCGATCAGGCCGATGGTACGCAAAACTCAATCTCCAAACGCTCGAAAAAATCCGTTCGCCCTGAGCTTGTCGAAGGGCCGTTCTTCGTTTCAGGCTGCAGCACAAGAGAAGAACGGTGCTTCGACAAGCTCAGCACGAACGGAGATGGGTGTCAGCTAGTGACCGCCGCCGTTCAGCGCTTTGACGATGTCGTCGGTCATCTTCTTGGCATCGCCCAGCAGCATCATCGTCTGGTCCATATAGAACACGTCGTTGTCGACGCCGGCATAACCGACCCCGCCCATCGATCGCTTGACGAACAGCACCGTCTTCGCCTTTTCGACGTCGAGCACCGGCATGCCGTAAATCGGCGACGTCTTGTCGGTCTTCGCGCGGCCGGGTTGGTCACGTCGTTGGCGCCGATGACGAACGCGACGTCGGCTTGCGCGAACTCGCCGTTGATGTCCTCCAACTCGAAGACCTCGTCATACGGCACGTTCGCTTCGGCGAGCAGGACGTTCATATGGCCGGGCATCCGTCCCGCGACCGGATGGATCGCATATTTAACCGTGACGCCTTCTTTTTTCAGCAGGTCGCCCATTTCGCGCAGCGCGTGCTGCGCCTGCGCCACCGCCATGCCGTATCCGGGGACGATGATGACGGTGTCGGCCTGGCTCATCAGGAACGCCGCGTCGTCGGCGCTGCCGGGTTTCCACGGCCGCTGTTCGGTCGAGCCCGAAGCGGCGGCCGACGCATCGGCGCCAAAGCCGCCCGCGATGACGCTGATGAAGCTGCGGTTCATCGCGCGGCACATGATGTATGACAGGATCGCACCCGACGAACCGACCAGCGCGCCGGTGATGATCATCGCGGTGTTGCCGAGCGTAAAGCCCATCGCCGCCGCGGCCCAGCCCGAATAGCTGTTGAGCATCGACACGACGACCGGCATGTCGGCACCGCCGATCGGAATGATCAGCAGGAACCCGATCAGGAACGACAGGCCGGTGACGGTCCAGAACACCCACGGCGACTGGTCGATGGTGAAATAAGCCACAAGCCCGATGATCGCAGCCAACGTGCCGAGGTTGATGATATGGCGCCCGGGCAGCATGATCGCCGCGCCCGACATATTGCCGTTGAGTTTCAGGAACGCGATCACCGATCCCGAGAAGGTGATCGCACCGATCGCGATGCCCAGCCCCATTTCGACGCGGCTGACCGTGAAGATCTGCCCCGCCGCGTCGGCGATGCCGAACGCTTGCGGGTTGAGATAGGCGGCGGCGGCCACAGCAACCGCTGCCAGACCGACCAGGCTGTGGAACGCCGCGACAAGCTGCGGCATCGCGGTCATCGCGATGCGCCGCGCCATGACGATGCCGATCACGGCACCGATCCCGATCGCGATCAGGATTTCGATCAGGCTGACCGTGTCGAGCAAACCGTCGGCGGTGGCCGGCGCATGCGTCAACAGCGTGGTGACGACCGCAATCGTCATGCCCGCCATGCCGAAACGATTGCCGGCCTGCGCCGTCGCCGGGCTCGAAAGCCCGCGCAGCGCAAGGATGAAAAGGATGCCGGAGATCAGATAGGCGACGGCCGCCCAGGGATTGACGGCAAGGCCATGTTCGCCGGTCGCGGCGGACAGGATGGGCTGAAGAAACTCCATCTCAGCGCACCTTCTTCTTGTACATCGCCAGCATGCGCGCGGTAACCGCGAAGCCGCCGAAGATGTTGATGCTGGCCATGACGACCGCGGCGAGGCCGAGCCATTTCGATGACGCCGACCCTGCAGCGGCGCTGGCAATCAGCGCGCCGACGATGATCACCGACGAAATGGCGTTGGTCACGCTCATCAACGGCGTGTGCAGCGCCGGGGTCACCGACCACACGACAAAATAGCCGACGAAGCACGCCAGGACGAAAATCGAAAAAATCGCGATGAAATCCACGGCACGCTCCCCTGCTGATTCCGCTTGGCGCACCTCTTGCCGTCCCGGCGCCAGCCTGTCGACTCCTAACCGCCCAAAAACAAGGCCCGCATCTCCCCAAAAGTGGGAAATGCGGGCCTGTAGAGACATATTATGTCGCGGCGCCGAACCAACTGGCGCCGGTCGTTACATCTTGGGGGTCAACACCCCGTCGACGACGTGGATGACGCCGTTCGACTGATTGACGTCGGCCTGGGTGACGGTCGCCTTGCTACCATCGGCTCCCGTCAGCGTGATGACGTTGCCTGCCATCGTCGCGGTCAGATCCTGACCGTTGACCGTCTTCAGCATGGCCTTGCCGCCGCCGTCGGTAATCTGCTTGGCCAGATCGGCGGCAGTCAGCTTGCCGGCGACGACGTGATATTTCAGCACGTCGGCCAGCACGGTCTTTTGCGCGGGGCGCATCAGACCGTCGAGCGTCGCCTTCGGCACCTTGGCAAAGGCATCGTCGGTCGGCGCAAAGACGGTGAACGGACCGGCGCCCTTCAGCGTATCGACCAGCCCGGCCTGCGTCACCGCAGCAACCAGCGTCTTGTGGATCGGCGAGGCGATCGCATTGTCGACGATCGTCTTGGTCGGGAACATCTCGGCGCCGCCAACCATCGGGTTGGCACCCGCGCCGTCGGTAGGGGCGTCATCGGCCATCCCGCTCTCGTCGCCCGCGACCGTCGTGGTCTCGGTCGGCGGCGGCGTATCGGCTTTGCCGCAGCCCGCCAGACCCAGCGCAGTGACGGCGACGGCCATCAACAGATAATGCTTCGTCATATGCTCTCTCCTAATCGACGCTGGAATAAGCGTCAGTTCGTTGGGTTGGCCGCCGTCGGCTCGGCTGCCGGATCCGTGGCAGGTTCAGCAGCGGCGGGGGCCGCGGCCGCATCGGCCGGGGCGGCGGCGGTCGGCGGCGCTATCGTGGGGATCAACACGCCGTTCAAAATGTGGATCATACCATTCGACTGCGCGACGTCGGCTTTCGTGACGTAGCCGCTGCTGCCCTGTGTCCCATCGACTTTGATGTTACCCGACACCTCGGTGAAGGTCAGCGGCTCGCCCTCCACGGTGGTCAGCGTGGCTTTGCCGCCGCCGGCCTTGATCTTCGCGAACAGATCGGCCGACGTCACGCGGCCCGGTACGACATGATAGGTCAGCACCTGGGCGAGCGCGGCCTTGTTGCCGGGATCCATCAAATAAGCGGTCATCGACTGCGGGACGGCGGCAAACGCCTGATCGGTCGGTGCGAACACGGTGAACGGACCGGCGCCGCTCAGCGTTTCGGCGAGCCCGGCGGCGGTGATCGCCTGCGTCAGCGTAGTGTGTTCGGGAGATTTCGTGGCGTTCTGGACGATCGTCCAGCTTTCGACCATCGCACCGGTTGCCGCTTCGGCTTCGGCGACCGTCGCTTCGGCGGCGTCTTCGGTGGCGCGCGCGTGCGCCGGCAGCGCCATCGTCGCGGCGGTCAGGGTAAACAAGGGAAGAGCAAAAAGCTTCGCACGCATTATCTAGTCTCCATAGCGTTGTGGCAGATACGGTTGGACCCAACCGACAGACGCACGACGACGGAAAATAGTTTCATGGAGCGCCGATTAGCGCCGCTTCTTGATCGATCTTGGGCCGATTTGCGGGACGAATCCCTATCGTTTGAGCAAGCTTTGCTCGGCCATGATCCGCTGAATGACGCGCGGGTCGCTTTTGCGTGAAATCTTGACCTGCAACGGTTCGGCGGCGCCCGAAACCCAGACTTTCATATCGGCGTCGAGGTCGAAGGTGCCGGCGGTTTCGAGCGCAAAGCGCACCACCGAACGCCACGGCACCGACTGAAATTCGACCTTCGACCCGGTGATTCCCTGAACGTTGATATAGATCAGCCGCTGGTCGGTCAGCAGCACCGAATCGCGGATCGTACGAAACGCCGCCAAAATATTCTCGCCGGGGATCAGGGCGTGCCCGAACTCCGCCGCCGCAGAGGTGACGTCGAGGTCGCTCGCGCTGAACAAACCCATCAGAGCAGCCGTTCGCTGACGACCTTGCCGCCCTGGGTCAGGCGGATCGCGGTGCCGATTTCCTCGTCGAGCACCGGCTTGTTGGCCTCCTTGTCCCAGAAGGCCGACAGGAAATTGAACAGGTTGCGACTGAACAGCGCGCTGGTGTCGGCGGGCATCAGCGCCGCGATATTGCTCGCGCCGATCACGGTGACACCGTGGATGCGCCTGGCTTCGCCCGACACCGATCCCTCGACATTGCCGCCGCTTTCGGCCGCCATGTCGACGATGACGCTGCCGCTGCGCATCGTCGCCAGCTGCGCGTCCGAAATCAGCCGCGGCGCCGGGCGCCCCGGGATCAGCGCGGTGGTGATGACGATGTCCTGTTTGGCGATGTGCGACGACACCAGTTCGGCCTGCGCCGCTTTATACTCGTCGGACATTTCGGTGGCATAGCCACCAGCGCCCTCGCCCTCGATCCCCGCGACACTCTCGACGAAGATCGGCTTGGCGCCGAGCGACATGATCTGTTCCTTGGTCGGCGGCGACGCACGTCGGTGGCGGTCACAACCGCGCCGAGGCGGCGGGCCGTGGCGATGGCCTGCAGGCCGGCGACACCGGCGCCCATGACGAAGATCTTGGCGGCGGGAACCGTGCCGGCGGCGGTCATCATCATCGGAAAGGCGCGGCCATAGGCCGTGCGCCGCCATCAGCACCGCCTTGTAACCGGCCAGCATCGCCGCCGGCGAGCCAGCGCATTGACTCCGCACCGGGTGATGCGTGGCATGAATTCCATCGCCAGCGATTTCGTCAGGCCTCAGCATAGCGCCGACCTTGCTCGCCGCATAGGGCGCGAGATAGGCCTGGCCTGAACAAGCGCCGCCGTCGGCAAAACCGGTCAGCCCCTGGGATCGGGTCCCTGAATGGCCAATATGATGTTCGCACCCTTCAGCGTGTCGGCGCGGCTGCCGACGCTTGCGCCCGCGGCGCTATAATCGGCATCGGCGACCGAAGCCTGTTCGCCCGCCCCCGATTCAACGGCAACCTCGGCGCCCAAGCCAATGAATTTCTTCACGGTTTCGGGGGTTGCGGCGACGCGGGTCTCGCCGACGGCGAGCTCCTTCAGAACAGCGATGCGCATGCCGGCGCGGTCAGGACGCGATGAGGAGGACGACGCCGATGACGACGATCGCGGTGATGATCGATCCGACCTTAAACAGGCTGATGAAACCGCTATAGGTTTCTTCTGCTGCTTTCATTTCCTGTTCCGCCATCGCTTTTCCCCTTGCGCCGCCGTCTTCTGCCGATCGGACACATCGCGACCGGCCCAGAATCGACCTTCGCGCCGGTCTTAGCCACGCCGCCGCGGATGCTCAAGTGCCGCTGTTGAGCGTTGCGCCTCGCGCGGAGAATATCGAAGGGCCTTAATCGCCCTTTTACCGGTGTAACCTATATCACAGACCTTGAACGTTTGAAGTGGCACGACGGCGCCGAACCAAGGGCAGATTCGGGACAATGGCAAGCACGCGGGACACGCGAATGGTAATGATCGTCGATAGCGAGCCTGCCCAGCAGCGCTTTCTGTCGGCGCTGGTGTCGCGCGGCGGCTGGCGCAGCGTCGTCGCTGCCGACACCGACACCGCGCTTGCCAAGCTGGGCACCCAGGAAGGCATGACACTCGATGCCGTGCTCGTCGATCAGGGCGCGCCCGGCATGGACATGGGCGAATTCGTCGCCGAACTGCGCCGCTGGCGCCCTGCGCTGCCGCTGATCGTCATCACCATGCGCAACGGGGTCGAGGTCGCGGTCGGCGCGATGCGCGCCGGGGCGAGCGATTTCGTCCAGAAACCCATCGCCCCCGATCGCCTGCTCGAAGCGCTGTTCCTGCGTCGTCGTCGATCGGCGGACCGCAGCGCGCCCTTCGCCCGCTGACCGAAAAGCTGCGCGCCCTGCTCGCGTTCGAGGAAATCATCGGGTCGAGTTCCAATTTCCGCAGCGCGCTCGCGATCGCGGCCAAGGCGGCGCGCGCCCGCGTGCCGGTGATGATCAACGGCAAACCCGGCACCGGCAAAGAAGTCTTTGCCCGCGCGATCCACAGCGCCTCGCCCCGCGCCCGCGGCGCACTGGTGATGGTCGATTGTTCAGCGGTGTCGCCGGGGCTGATCGGATCGGGCCTGTTCGGCCACGAACGCGGCGCCTTTGCCGGCGCCTTCGATCGCCAGCTCGGCCGGCTGGTTCAGGCCGATGGCGGCAGTGTCATCATCGACCATGTCGAATGCATCCCGCTGGAAACTCAGGCCAAGCTGGTCGAATTCCTCAACAGCGGCGAAGTTCAGATGATCGGCGGCACGATCCGCCAGAGCGTCGATGTGCGGATCATCGCGACCAGCACCAGTCCGCTCGAAAAGCTGATCGAGGCGGGGCATTTCCGCGAAGACCTGTTCTACGCGCTGTCGAGCGTGCCGAACTCAAGCGACGCTATGGCACAAGCGACCGGGTCCTTCTCGCTGGAAGACAGGGCCCGTTGCGGCTGGGGCCAGTTTGGGCTCGTCGACGGAACGATCCGCGCGCTGCGCCTGCTCGCCGCCATCCGGAAAAGCCTATAGCCACGCCTATCTGGTCAGTGCTGTTCCTGCTGGCCGATCCGGCCGCTTATCGAGCTCAGACAGTTTCTTGACCGGAACGACGACGTCGACTTCATCGAAAGCCATGACGAGCGCGGCGATGACGGCGCGATCCGGCGAGCGAATCGGGCGTCACGCTGTATCTGCGCCGACGGCAATTTGCGCCCGCTCGAAGAGATCGAGGCCGACGTCATCCGCCTCGCTGTCTGAAATTCTACCGGGGCCAGATGAGCCAGGTGGCGCGAAAGCTGGGCATCGGGCGCTCGACGCTCTATCGCAAGCTCAGCGATCTGGGGATCGACACCGCGGCTTAGGCTTCGCGGCCTGATCGGTCAGGCGTTCGCCACCGATTTCAAAATATCGTCGGTCGATTGGCCGGTCAGCGTCTTGGCAATCTCGCCCACCAACGCCGCCTCGAGCGTCTTGTGATACAGCTTGCGCATTTCGCCCAGCGTGCTCGGATCGGCGATCACCACCAGATCCTTGATCTTGTTCGACAGCACCGCGGCATTGAGCGCCGCGGCGACCGATGCGGCATGACCCGCTTCTTCATTCTGGCGCGGGGTGTCGCCTTTGCCTGCATTGTGCGCCGATTCGTCGCTTGTCGGCAGATCGACCGCCTTCAGGCTGGGATCCTGTTCGGTGCCGCTGTTACGGAACAGCTGAAACTGGGTGCCGTCGGCGACGGCGACATGCGAGCCGGTGGGAAGTTGCATGGTATCTCCTGTGGGGATTGGCGCGATTGGCCGCGCTTGGGTCCCGGGAGATACGCAGGAGGTTGATGAGGGTTGCCTCGGTTCGCCTCAACCGGTGAGCGCCGCATCGCGCAGCCCGCGCCACACGCGCAGCGCCTGGCGGTTCTCGGCGATATCGTGGACGCGCAGCAATTGCGCACCCTGCGCCGCCGCCTGATAATGCAGCGCGATGGTGCCGCCGAGCCGCTGGTCGACCGCCGCCTCGTTGTCGAGCGCCCCGATCATCCGCTTGCGGCTCGCCCCGAACAGGATCGGGCAACCGAGGGTGTGGAACAGCGCCAGCCCGTTGATCACCGCCAGATTGTCGGCGACGCCTTTGCCGAACCCCAGCCCCGGATCGACGATGATCTTGGCCGGATCGATCCCTGCCGCGATGCACGCCGCGATGCGCTCGGCGAGCAGGTCGTAAACGTCGAACAGCACATGCGCGTAATCGCCGCCCGCATGCGGGTCGCTCTTCGCCGACGGCGCGTGCATCAGCACGACTGGGCAGTCCGCTGCCGCCACGACCGCCATCGCCCGCTCGTCGTAACGCAGCGCCGACACATCGTTGACGATCCGCGCGCCCGGCGCCAGAGGCCGCCTCGGCCACCGCCGCCTTGCGCGTGTCGATCGACACCGCGGCGCCGCCCTTCGCCAGCGCCGATACGACGCCTTCGATGCGCGCATCCGTCGCCTTCCCAGATCAGCGGCGCGCCGGGCCGCGTCGATCTCGCCGCCGACGTCGATGATCGCCGCGCCCGCCGCGCCCATCGCGAAACCGGCTTCGATCGCGGCCGCGACATCGACATGCTTGCCGCCATCGGAAAAACTGTCGGGGGTGACGTTGAGGATGCCCATCAACTGCGGCTCGTGCAGCCGGATCGTCCGCTCGCCGAGTTGCAGGTTCCCGCGCGGGCGCAGCGTGGCGCTGCGCTGCGCCGTTGCACGCCGCGGCGAGCGTATCGGGCATCGCCGCGACCCAGTCGGCCCATTCGGCCACCGTCACGATCGCCGATTTGACGCCGGCGCCGTCGCGCAGGCTGATGTGCCACGCCGCGAACCACGTCATCGTGTCGGCGATCCGCAGGCAATTGTCATCGAGTTCGTGCGGCCGGTCGACGAAGCACGTCGGCCGGCAATAGATTTGCGCATCGGGCGACGCGGCACCGAGGTCGGGTTTGCTTAGCGGTTGGAACATGCCTATCCCCAAAATCGTCGCCCCCGCGTAGGCGGGGGCCGCTCGAAGTGTTGGACCGCCGCGTCGAGCAAGGCCGATCGCGGCCCCGCCTTCGCGGGGGCGACGTGAGATTACGCCTCGTTCGCCAGTAACCAATCCTGCCGCACCGCGTCGATCACGCGCAATTCCTTGCCATTGTCGACGTGCCAGAAGGTCCAGCCGTTACAGGCTTGGCGCACCCTGCACGCCCGCGCCGACCTTGTGGATCGACCCGGCCGGCTGGCCGTCGCAGTCGAGCGAACCATCGACGCGCACTTTCGCCTTCCAGCGGCGCTTGGCATCGGTCAGCAGCGTGCCCGGCGCGATCAGGCCGTCCGAAACCAGCATGCCGAACGCGACGCGCGTCGCCGCCTGCGGCGCCATCATCGTCTTCACCGCACTCTCGTCCAACGGCAGCGCCATTTCGATGCGCTCCAGCGCCGCGGCGATATAGTCGTCCTCGCGCTCGATACCGATGAAGCGGCGGCCCAGGCGCTTGGCCACCGCGCCGGTCGTGCCGGTGCCGAAAAAGGGATCGAGGATCACGTCGCCCGGCTTGGTGCGACGCCATGAAGCAGCGGTACAGCAGCGCCTCGGGCTTCTGCGTCGGATGCGCCTTGGTGCCGTCCTCGCTTCAGCCGTTCCTGCCCGCCGCAGATCGGGATCAGCCAGTCGCTGCGCATCTGCAATTCGTCGTTCAGCGTCTTCATCGCGCGATAGTTGAACGTGTAGCGCGCCTTTTCGCCCATCGACGCCCAGATCAGCGTTTCATGCGCGTTGGTAAAGCGGGTGCCCTTGAAATTGGGCATCGGGTTCGCCTTGCGCCACACGATGTCGTTGAGGATCCAGTAGCCCTGGTCCTGCAACGCCGCGCCGACGCGGAAGATGTTGTGATAGCTGCCGATCACCCAGATGTGTGCCGTCGGGTTTCAAGATGCGCTTCGCTTCCTTCAGCCACGCATGGGTAAAGCGATCATAGGTCGCCAGACTCTCGAACTTGTCCCATTCGTCGGTCGACCGCATCGACCTGGCTGCCGTCGGGACGATGCAGGTCGCCGCCGAGCTGGAGATTATACGGCGGGTCGGCAAAGATCATGTCGATGCTGGCCGACGGCAGGCTGCGCATCATCTCGATGCAATCGCCCTGCAGGATGCGGTCAAGCGGCAGCTCCGCCGGGGCCGTTTTCGCCGCGCGCTGCTTTACCGCCGGGGTCTTGACCCGTTCCATCACACCCATGTTTCGCCCCTGCGCTATTCCCAAAGAAGCCCCTGATGAGTCCGGCGGAGTCCGCCGTCAAGCGCAGAAGTCTAGGGATTCCGGGTCACTAACTGGTTAACGGGATGAGAACGAAACGAGTCTGACACAGCATATGGAGTCGTGGGCGACTCGGGGACTCAACCGGTGGTGGTGTGGCGAAGAGGACTCACTGGCGGAAAAAACATCTGATCCTCCCTGTCGCGAAGCGATGGGGAGGTGGCAGTCCGCAGGACTGACGGAGGGGCGGTGGCGCCGAGGCCCTGATCAACAGCCTGGCCATGGCCCTGCCGTTCGAGCCGGCCGAGAAGCAGGCCCTGCTGGAAGCCGTCAGCCTGACCGACCGCTCCGACGTCCTGACCGCCCTGCTGACCATCGATGCGGCGGCGGACGGAGACGGCGAGGCGCCGTCCATGCAGTGAAGCGAGGTCTTGGGTCTTGGGTCTTAGGGCTTAGGGCTCAGAGACGAGCGCCCGCTGTCCCTTCCTAAGCCCTACTCCCCAAGCCCTAAGCCCTGTATCCTTTCCCCATGTCCGACGCCTTCCACACCCCGCCGTCCGTTGATCCGCGCCTGCTCGAGGT
>CBDIQD010000013.1:0-123823 GCA_965283845.1 Sphingomonadaceae bacterium | reverse complement strand
GGCGACCAGGATCTGCGCCTGCCGGCAGGCGAGCTGATTGAGGATGAAGTCGCCGCGTTCGCTTCCATCGTCGGCAAAGCGGAGTTCCTGGAACAGATGCTGGCCGAGCCCGGTGCGGGTCAGCGCCTTCATATAGGTTGCCGGAATGATCATGTCGGTGTCGATATTGGCGAGCGGCAAGGGAGCCGCCACCGCCTTCACCCGGGTGAAATTCTGCAAGAAGGCCTCCATTAACTTAGTATTCTAAGTAAATGGTGACGATGCCGATGTCCAACGATATCGCAGGGTTGCTATGCGGCTCTGCTATGTCACGGGCGTCGAAGGTGGTTGCCGGAGAAATCTTCGCGTCCTAAGGTTCGCCGTCTTGCGGGCGGCGGCCCAACGTCAGGGGAACAGCGTTTTGGCCAAAAAGCACAGGATTACCGGCATCCGGCCGAATATTATACCGATCCGGAAAATAGCATCGGCTATCTGGCGCGCGTCGTCTTTCGATCGTTTTCGCGGTTGCTCGAACGCCGCACGCTGACCCACGACGTGTCGGCGGGACAATGGCGTTTCCTGCGCCAGCTGTGGCGCGAGGACGGCATCACCCAGCGCGAACTGAGCGAGCGCGTCGGCATGCGTGAACCGACGACGGTCGTGGCGCTCAAGGGGCTGGAAAAGTCCGGGCTGATCACCCGCAAAAAGACCACCGACGATCGGCGCAAGACCTTCATCCATCTGACCCCGCACGCCAAGAAGCTCGAATTGATCCTCGCCCCGATGAACGCCGAGATCCACGAGATCGCGACCAAGGGCCTGACCGATGAGGAAGTCGAAGTGTTGCAGGGACTGATGCGCCGGGTGATCGACAATCTGGCCGATGAAACGCGCAAGCTGGCGGTGCTGTCCGACGTGAAAGCCTGACGCTTGCAATTTGCCGCGCCACCGGACAAGAGGTTAGTATGCTAATTATCTTGCCCGGGAGCGACAATGACCAAGATAGCCGTGATCGTCGGCAGCACGCGCGAGGGATCCTACAATCGCGCCTTGGGCGAACTCGCCGCAGCGAGCCTTGCGGCGCAGGGGGCGAGCGTGACCCGCATCGACCTCGCGGCGTTCGACCTGCCGCTCTATTCGGCGGCACTGGAGGCCGATGCCTTTCCGGCCGACGCGCTGAAGCTCAAGGCGCTGTTCGCGGCGCAGGACGGGCTGGTGTTCGTGTCGCCCGAATATAATGGCTCGCTGTCGCCGTTGCTCAAAAATGCGATCGACTGGGCGTCGCGGCCGGCCGGCGAGGAAAGCCTTGTCGCGCTGACCGCCTATCGCGGCAAGGTCGCGGCGATCATGTCGGCGTCGGTCAGCCCCTTTGGCGGGTTGCGCGGGTTGATGCACCTGCGCCAGATCCTGTCGACGATCCAGATGCTGGTGATCCCCGATCAGGTGGTGGTGCCCAGCGCGCACGCCGCCTTTGCCGAAGATGGCAGTTTGAAGGACGCGCTGCCGGCGTCGCTGGTCGAGATGACCGCGGGGCGGCTGATTGCCGTCGCGAAGGCGCTGAAGGCCTAGGCGCTGCGGCGGCCCAGGCGCTGCGGGGCGAGCGAGGCAGGCGCGATATTGTCGCCCCAATCGGCCTCGAGCGCGGCGAGCAAGGCATCGAACTTGTCCTGTCCCAGCACCGCTGCGATCTGCGCGGTGAGCGCATCCATCGAGCGCTGCGCATCGCGGCGCATCCGCGTGCCAAGGTCTGTCAGCGATACGATCATGTGACGACGATCGCCGGGATCGACCTCGAGCTGGACGATCCCCAGCTTGACCATCTGCCCAATCGTGCTGTGAATCGCCTGACGCGACAGGCCGAGGTTGCGGGCGATGTCCGATGGGCGCACGATGCCGCTGACGATATTGGTCATCACCATCGATTGCGGGCGATTGACGTCGGGCCAGCCATGATCGTGGAGCCGCGCCTGCAACCCTTCATCGAGCCAGCAGAAACGTTGGAAAAGGGCGATGATAAGCTGGTTTGTGCGCATAGACGCTACGATAAGCCCCTGTTGCCCGCGGAGTGCCGACATCGCCACGCTAGAAGAGCGATGCGGGCGAAGCAAGGCAGAGCGGCGTTGCAAAGGCAAAATGCTTAGTATACTATCTATTACAAAGAGACGCAGGGAGAGACGCGCCGGATGGACGGGTTGATGCAGAATGTGCCGCTGACGGTCGATCGGATCATCGACCATGCGGCGAATTGGCACGGCGCGCGCGAGATCGTCTCGCGCGATGCCGACGGACAGGTCACCCGGTCGACCTATGCCGACGTTCATGCCGATGCGAAGCGGGTGTCGAACGCACTCGCCGCCGAGGGCATCGGGCCGGGCGACCGCGTCGCGACGATGGCGTGGAACGGGGCGCGGCACCTGGCCGCCTGGTACGGCGCAGCGGGGATGGGGGCGGTGCTCCACACGCTCAATCCGCGGCTGTTTCTGGAACAGATCGCCTATATTGCGAACCATGCCGGCGACCGGTTGCTGATCGCCGATCCTGCCACCGCTGACCTTGTCGAAGAGCTGTTGCCGCAGGTGCCGTCGAATCGAAATGGATCTTCGGCCAACGGCGAGCCTCCAAGCCTGGTCGAGCATTCCGCGCATCGCCTTCGACGACTGGATCGCCGACTTCGCGCGCCCCTTGCCTGGGGCGGTTTCGATGAAGGCGTCGACCTGCATGCTCTGCTACACCAGCGGCACCACGGGCAATCCGAAGGGCGTGCTTTATTCGCATCGGTCCAATTATATCCACGCGCTGATGACGTTGCAGCGCGACGCGCTGGCGTTGTCGGCGCGCGATACGGTGCTGTTGGTCGTGCCGATGTGCCATGCCAATGCGTGGGGCGTCGTCTATTCGGCGCCGGCGGTCGGTGCGAAGCTCGTGCTGCCGGGGCAGCGGATGGACGGCGAATCGATCTATAACCTGATCGAGCAGGAGGGCGTCACTTACTCGGCCGCGGTGCCGACGGTGTGGCAGATGCTGCTGCAATATATGCAGGAAAATGGGAAACGCTTCACGACGCTTGAGCGGGTGACGATCGGCGGCTCGGCATGCACCCGGATCGATCATCCGCGCCTTCCGCGACGATTGCGGCGCTTCGCACGGTCATTCAGGGCTGGGGCATGACCGAAACCTCGCCGCTCGGCACGGTGTCAGTCGCCCAATGCGTCGGTCGCCGCGAAGCCCGACGACGTGCAGATGGCCTACAAGCTTAAACAGGGCCGGCTGCTGTGCGGGCTCGAAATGAAGCTGGTCGACGATGCGGGCAAACGCCTGCCGCACGATGGCAAAACCCCGGGGCGGCTGATGGTCAAGGGACCGACGATCGCGGCCGCCTATTATGGCGGCGAGGGCGGCGACGTGCTCGACGCCGAGGGGTATTTCGACACCGGCGACGTCGCCAAGATCGACCGCTGACGGCTTCTATGCAGATTACCGACCGCGCCAAGGATGTCATCAAATCGGGCGGCGAATGGATTTCAGCTCGATCGACCTCGAAAACGCGGCGGTCGCTTATGCCGGGGTCGCCGAACGCAGCGGTCATCGGCGTCGCGCATCCCAAATGGCAGGAACGGCCGCTGATGCTGTGCCAGCTCAAGGATGGCGCGAACGCGGCCGCCGACGCGGAGGCAGGTCCTCGACGGCAAGATCGCCAAGTGGTGGATGCCCGACGATGTGCTGTTCGTCGACGAAATCCCGCTCGGGCCAACGGGCAAGATCGACAAAAAGGCCATCCGCGCGGGGCTGGAGGGGTATAAGCTGCCCTTCGACGTCGCCCGCTGATACTGAAAAAACAGGAGAGACGATGATGAACCCGAACGGGATCGAAGGACTGGACGCGCAATTTGTCGGGCTGGTGTCGCCGACCGCGCCGCGCATTCAGGCGGGCGGGCATCCATGCCAGGGCATTTACTGGACCGAGAGTGGCAAACGGCCCAAGGTCGCGGTCATCGCAACGCATTACAACGTCGATTTCGCCGAACATTATATCGCCCCCTATTTCGCGCGGCAGGGGATTGGCTTTCTCGGCTGGAACACGCGTTATCGCGGGTTCGAGGATCAGTTTTTGCTCGAACATGCGGTGCTCGACATCGGCGTCGGCATGAAGTGGCTGAAAGAACAGGCGGGGGTCGAACGGATCGTCATCCTCGGCAATTCGGGCGGCGGCTCGCTGATGGGTGCCTATCAGGCCGAGGCGATCGCACCGACGCTGACCGACCGGCTGCCTTCAGTGGGGCAGGATGCGCTCGCATCGCTCATCAAGGGCGATCTCTATATCAGCTTCAACGCGCATCAGGGGCGGCCCGAGGTGCTGACCGACTGGATGGACGCGTCCGTGATCGACGAAAACGACCCTGACCCTGACCGACCCTGAACTCGATCCGTTCAATCCCGACAATGGTCCGCCCTATTCGGACGCCTTCATCGCGAAATATCGCGCCGGACAGCGCGCGCGCAACCAGCGCATCACCGATTGGGCAAAGGCCGAACTCGCGCGGCTCAACGCGGCGGGCATTCCCGACCGTATCTTTCCCATGTTCCGCTGCTGGGGCGATATCCGCTGCGTCGATCCCGCGATCGACCCGTCGGACCGCAAGCCCAACTGGTGCTATCGCGGCGACCCCGCGCTCGCCAACCGCACCCCCAGCATCGGCCGCGCCAATACCCTGAAGACCTGGCTCAACATGTGGAGCCTCGAAACCTCGCCGTGTCAGGGGCAGCCGCATCTGGCGAAGCATGACACCCCCGCACTGGTCGTTCAGGGGCTCGCCGACACCGGCGTTTTCCCGAGCGATGCGCGCAAGATTTTCGATTTCCTCGGCAGCACCGACAAAAAGATCGAGTTGATCCCCGGCGCGCATTATTTCGAGGATCTGATCGAGGAACGCCAGACCGCCGCGGATCTTGTGGTAAGCTGGATCCGGGAGAAGCTGTAAGTGGAACAGGGCGAGGCCGACGTTATCGCCGAATTACGCGGCGCTGGCTTGATCGGCTCGGGCAATGTCGTCCTCGAACCGCTGAGCGGCGGGGTGTCGTGCGACGTGTGGAAGGTCGAGACGCCATCGGGGCCGATCGTCGTCAAGCGGCCGCTGGCGCAGCTGCGCGTCGCCGCCGAATGGCTGGCGCCGGTCGAGCGCGGAACCAGCGAGGTCCGCTGGCTGCGGCGGGCGCGCGGCGTCGATGCGCGGCTGGCGCCCGAGGTGCTCGCCGAACTGCCGACCGGGCACGCCTTTGCGATGCGCTTTCTGCCCGGATGCCCGGTGTGGAAAGACGAGTTGATGGCGGGCCGCGTCGATGCGGGTTTCGCCGCGGCGGTGGGGAGCGGGATCGCGGCGGTGCACGCGGCGACAGCGCACAATGATGCCGACCGCGACGCTTTCCCGAACGATGCCATGTTCGCTGCGCTGCGTATCGATCCGTTTCTGCTCTATGTGGCGGATCATGATGCCGAACTGGCGCCGCACCTGAACGCGCTCGCTCAGGATCTGGCGGCGCGCAAGATCGCGCTCGTCCACGGCGATGTCAGCCCCAAGAATATTCTCGTCAGCGCCGATGGCCCGGTCATCCTCGACGCCGCGAGGCCTTCTATGGCGATCCGGCGTTCGACCTGGCGTTTTGCACCACGCATCTGCTGCTCAAGGCGGTGTGGCGGGACGATGCGCGGTTGGTCGAGGCGGCGTCGTCGCTGGTCGCTGCTTACCGCGCGGGTATCAATTGGGAGGATGCCGACGACTTGCTGCGCCGCGCGGGCAAGCTAGCCGCCGCGCTGCTGCTCGCGCGCATCGAGGGCAAGTCGCCTGCGCCCTATCTCACCGATGGCGACCATAAAGCCATTGTGCGCGAACAGGCGCGCGCGCTGATCCAGGCGCCGTCGCCGCTCGACGCGCTCGTCGCCGACTGGAAAAGGACATTTGCATGACCTCGCGTATCGCCTCCGTCACCGGCCGCCAGATTTGGGATCTGCGCGGGCGTCCCACCGTCGAGGCCGAGGTGGTGCTCGAATCGGGCGCGTTCGGCCGCGCGATCGCGCCCGCGGGCGCTTCGCGCGGCGCGCATGAGGCGATCGACCTGCGCGATGGTGGCACAGCGTTCGGCGGCTTTGGCGTCAACGGCGCGGTCGCCGGGATCGGGGCGGAGATCGCCTCCGCATTGACGGGCATGGATGCGCGCGATCAGGCGGCGATCGATGCGGCGCTTTGTGCCCTCGACGGCACCCCGAACAAGGCGCGGCTCGGCGCCAATGCGGTCGTCGCGGTGTCGATGGCGGTGCTGCACGCCGCTGCTGAAGACGCGCGCGAGCCGCTGTGGCGCTATCTCGCGGAGGGACGCAAAGTGCGCATCCCGCTCCCCGAAATCCAGATTTTCGGCGGCGGTGCCCACGCCGGGCGGCGCACCGACGTGCAGGATTTCATGATCATGTGCCCGAAGGCGGGCAGCTTCCGCCGCGCGCTCGAGATCACCGACGACGTCTATCGCGCCGCGGGCAAGCTGATGGAAGCGAAAGGGCCGCTGTCGGGGGTCGCCGACGAAGGCGGCTGGTGGCCCAATTTCGCGTCGAACGAGGATGCGCTGGACACGCTGACCAAGGCGATCGAAGCGAGCGGGCACCGCGCGGGCGAGGATGTCTTCATCTCGCTCGATATCGCCGCGAACGAACTCGGCGATGCCTCGGGCTATAGCCTTGCGCTCAACGACGGACGCCTGACGAGCGAAGCGATGGCCGCGCGTATCGTCGAATGGGCGGGTCGCTATCCGATCCTGTCGATCGAGGACCCCGCGGGACAGGACGACTGGACGGCGATGGCCGCTGTCACCGCCGCGATCGGCGACCGCGTCCAGATCATTGGCGACGATGTGCTCGTGACCAATGCCGAACGCGTCGCACGCGCCGGCGAGGCGGACGTGTGCAACGCGGCGCTGATCAAGGTCAACCAGGTCGGCACCGTCACCGAAGCTAAGGCTGCGCTCGACGCTGCCGTGGCGCGCGGCTGGGGCGCGATCGTTTCGGCACGTTCGGGCGAGAGCGAGGATGTCACCATCGCACATTTGGCGACTGGCTGGAACGCGGGGCAGCTCAAGGTCGGCAGCTTCACGCGCTCCGAACGCATGGCGAAGTGGAACGAAATGCTGCGGATCGAGGAAACGATGGGCAATGATGCTGTGTTCGCCGGTTTCTCCGCCTTCGCCGGATCGATCGGAACCGTGCCGGCATGATCGTCCTCCACGCGCGCCCCAGCCCGGGATTTCGCGAGGCGGTCGACCGGATTTTCGGGCCCGGCGTGGTGACTCATGTCGATGAGGCGGCACCGCTCGACGAGGTAGCGGGCGAGATCACCGCGTTGCTTCATGTGCTCACACCGGTGACCGGCGATTTCATCGCGTCGGCGCCGAAACTCAAGCTGATCCAGAAACTCGGCGTCGGGGTGAACACGATCGCGCTCGACGCGGCCCGCGATCATGGCGTCGCTGTCTGCAATATGCCCGGCACCAACAGTCAGGCGGTTGCCGAAATGGCGCTGTCGCTGATGATGGCGGTGCTCCGCCGTACGTGCTTCTTCGATGCGCGGACGCGGGAGGGTGATGGATGGACCGCCGATCCGGCCGAACTCGACAGCGTTGGCGAAATGGCGGGTCGGACGGTGGGGCTGGTCGGGTTCGGCAATTCGGCGCAGCGGCTCGCCCCGGTCCTCGCGGCGCTGGGGGCGAAGATCGTCTACACCGCGCGCAGTCCGCGTGACATGTCCTATGAGTATCTTCCGCTCGACCGTCTGCTGGCAGAGAGTGACGTCGTGTCGCTGCATATCCCGCTCACCGACGAGACGCGCGCGCGCATCGATCCGTTTGCGATGAAGAAGGGCGCGGTACTGGTGAATACAGCGCGCGGCGAACTGGTCGATGAAGGCCGTCTGGTCGAAGCGCTGACGTCGGGGCATTTGCTTGGCGCCGGGCTCGATGTCTTCGGCGAGGAGCCGTTGCCGCGCGGCAACCCGCTGCTTGGCCTGCCCAATGTAGTGGTCGCGCCGCACATCGCCTGGCTGACGCCCGAAACGCTCGTGCGCAGCCTATCTGTCGCCCATGAAAATTGCCGTCGTCTCGCCGCCGGCGAGGCGCTGCTCCATCAGGTGGTCTAAATGTCGCTTCCTATCGTTCTGATCACAGGCCAGCTTTTGACCGATGCCGTGTGGCAGCCGTTGCTCGATGCCTGGGCCGACCGCGAGGTGATCGTCGCCGACAACCGCAGCGACGATACGATCGAGGGTTCGCGCAGCGTCTGCTCGACAATGCGCCGCCGAAATTCCTCTGTGGCCTGTCGATGGGCGGCTATGCCGCTTTCGAGGTGATGCGCCGCGCCCCGGAACGGGTGGCGAAGCTCGCGCTGATTGCAACCCTCGCGTCGGCCGACGGTCCGGCGCAGACCGCGCGGCGGCAGGGCTATATCGATCTTGTGACAAGCGGCCAGTTCGATCAGGTCGTCGAGGAGCGCATTCCGATCCTCTTCCCCGAGGATAAGCGGAGCGACGCACGCCTGCTCGGCATCGCCGCGCGAGACGAGCCAGAACTACGTCGCAGATCCTCGCGCAGCAGCGCGCGATCGTGGCGCGGATCGACAGCCGCCCGCGGCTGGGCGAAATCGCGGTGCCGACGCTGCTGATCTGGGGCGAACAGGACGGCATCACCAGCCGCGCGCATCATGACGAAATTGCGGACGCGATCCCGGGCGCGCGCTTGGAGGTAATCGCGGGGTGGGGCATCTGCCGACGATCGAGGCGCCTGAGGTGGTTGTGCCGCTGTTGACCGCGTGCGTGACGTATCAATTCCCCTCCCGCAGGCGGGAGGCGAGAATTACTTGAGCTCCGCCCGCACCATCGCCGCGCCATCGACCATCGCCTTCAGCTTCGCCTGCGAATGCGCCCGACTGTGATATTTCATGCCGCAATCGGGCGCGATCCACAGCCGTTCGGCGTCGATATAACGCAGCGCTTCACGGATGCGGCCGGCGACGACCTCGGGGGTTTCGACCTCGGGAATCGACAGGTCGAGCACCCCATACATGATGGTCTTGGTCGGCAGTTCGGCGAGGATCGCGGGGTCGAGCCCCGGCTGCGCCGCCTCGATCGAGATCACGTCGATCGTCGAGGCTTCGAGTTCGGCAAGGAAGTCATAGGCTTTCGGTTTCGGCTTGGTCGACCCCGCGCCGTGGTGCACCATCGCATAACCGAAACAGATGTGGAGCGCGGTCGTACCGTCGACGCCGTCGAGCGCGCGGTTGATCGCCTCGATCGCGTAATATTCGGCCTCGTCGGCGCGCGCCTGCAGATAGGGTTCGTCGAGCTGGACGACATCGACCCCGACCGCGAACAGATCCTTCACCTCGGCATTGACCGCGTCGGCATAATCCATCGCCAGCGACCGCGCGTCGGGATAATGGCCATTTTCGGCTTGCTGGGTCATCGTGAACGGCCCGGGCAGCGTGAGTTTCACCGGCCGCGACGAATGACGGCGCAGGAACGCGGCATCCTGTGCCTCGATCGGCGCAATGCGGCGGATCGGGCCCGAAACGAGCGGCACCGGGTTCGATTTGCCGGTGCGATCGACCGCGCTGCCATGCTTGTCGGGATCGATCCCCGACAGTGCGGTCGCGAGGCGGTTCGAATAGCTTTCGCGGCGCATTTCGCCGTCGCCGATGATGTCGATGCCGACCTCTTCCTGATCGCGGATCGCCATCAGCGTCGCCGCTTCCTGGGCGTCGGCGAGCCAGGGTTCGGGGATGCGCCACAGCGTTTCGGCGCGCACCCGCGGGGGCAGGCTGGCTTTCAGCCGTTCGCGGTCGATCAGCCAATCGGGTTGGGGGTAGCTTCCGACGATGGTTGTCGGCAGGATGGGGTGGTCGAACAAGGCCAATCCTCTCGAATTTTTGTCTGGCCAAGTATTTACTTAGTATTCTATCTAATTCAAGCAAAACAGACCCAAGGGAGAGCGAAATGATCGATCTGGAGGCCATCCGGACGCTGGCGGATATTCCCGCGGCGCAGGCGCTGGTAAGGGGCGGCGCGACCGCGGTGAAATTCGGGGATCGCGAGACGAGCTATGCCGAACTCGATGCGCGGTCGAACCGCGTCGGACATGCGTTGGTCGCTTCGGGCTTGCGGCCCGGCGACCGCGTGTCGGCGCTGACCAAGAACCACGACGGCTGGTATCCGCTGTTCTTTGGAACCGCGCGCGCGCGCACCTGCTTTGCGCCGATCAACTGCCGCCTCGCGCCGGCCGAAATCGGGTTCATCCTGGGTGACGCCGGGCCGAAACTGCTGTTCGTCGGCGAGGATTTTTTCGACTGCGCGCTCGCCGCGGTCGCCGGTCTGGCCTCACCGCCACGGCTGATTGCGCTGTACGGCGAGCATCCGTCCTTCGAACCGTTCGACGCGTGGCTGGGCGGCGCGCCCGACACGCCGCTCGCCGACCGTCCGCAACTCACCGATGATGTGCTCCAGCTCTATACCAGCGGCACGACCGGCCTGCCCAAAGGGGTGGTGCTGACCAACGCCAATTACCGCACCTTCCTCGAGGCCGCGACCGAGGTCGATGGCTTTGCTTACGGCGAGGACGAGACGGTGATGATCGTCATGCCGTTGTTCCATGTCGCGGGCACCAACGTCAGCTTTTCGGGGCTGGCGCAGGGTGGGCGGCTGGTTCTCGTCAAGGATTTCACCGCGGCCGACGCGATCCGCTTGATGCGTGAGGAGGATGTCGCGCACGCTTTCTTGGCGCCCGCGATGATCCAGATGATGCTGCTCCAGCCCGCCGCGGGCGAAAGCGCTTATCCCGAACTCAAGTCGATCGCCTATGGTGCGTCGCCGATCGCCGAAGACGTCCTGCGCCGCGCGCGCACAAACTTCGGCTGTGACTTCGTGCAATTTTACGGGATGACCGAATCCGCCGGCGGCGGCTCCTATCTGTCGCCGAGCGCGCATGACCTGCCCGGCAAGCTGACCTCGTGCGGCAAGCCCTGGCCGGGCGCCGACATGGCGATCCTCGATGGCGAAGGCGGCGAGCTTGGCGAAGGCGAGATCGGCGAGATCGCGATCCGCGGCGGCATCGTGATGAAGGAATATTGGAACCGCGCCGCGGCGACTGAAGAGGCGCTGGCGGGCGGCTGGCTGCACACCGGCGACGTCGGATATCGCGATGGCGACGGCTTTTATTATGTCCACGACCGGATCAAGGACATGATCGTGTCGGGCGGCGAGAATGTCTATCCGGCCGAGGTCGAGAGTGCGATCATGGGCTGCCCTGGAGTGGCCGACGTCGCGGTGATCGGGGTTCCCGACGACCGCTGGGGCGAGAGCGTCAAGGCGCTGATCGTGCCCGCGGCGGGCGCAACGCTCGATCCGGCTGACGTGGTGTCCTGGGCGCGTGAACGGATCGCGGCGTACAAGATTCCCAAGAGTGTCGAATTCATCGAGGTCCTGCCGCGCAATCCGTCGGGCAAGGTGCTGCGCCGCGAATTGCGGGCGCCTTATTGGGAAGGCCGCGATCGCGCTGTGGGATAGGAGCCCAAAAAAGAACCCGGCCAAGGCCGGGTCCAGGAGGAGTTCCCAGTGGTACCTTGGGAATTGCTATTCGGCGGGCACCGTCGTGCGGCCGGTGATCATGCCCTCGGCCTTCGTGCCGTCGGCGCGGACCGGATCATGCGCGATGTCGCTTTCGTCGAACACCTTCGTCCATGCCGCGAATTCCAGGCAGACGCCGTCGGGGTCGAAGAAATAGACCGAGCGGACATAGACGTCGTCGTTCATCTCGGCCGACGACTGGGTCGGCGAATTGTCGTGGTTCAGGATCGGAGTGACCTCGACCCCCTTGTCGATCAGTCGCTGGTAATAGTCGTCGAATTTGTCGGCGCGGACGTTGATCGCGATATGATTCATCGACCCGTGCGCCGACATGAAATTGCCCCGTGTCGGCAGCGCCTCGGGCGCCGAGATGCCGGGAACCGCTTCGGGCGCATTAGGAAACCAGAAGAAGGCTAGGCTGTCGCCGTTGCCGATGTCGAAAAAGAAATGCTGGCCGCGCCCGCCCGGCAGGTCGAGCGTCTTGACCAGCGGCATACCAAGCGTATCGCGGTAGAATTCGACCGTCCGCGCCATATCCTTGCACACGAGCGCGAGGTGATTGACCCCGCAAAATTCGAATTCGCTATTCGTTGCAGCCATGATCCGTCTCCTTATCGTTCAATTCGAGTTGGCGCTGGGGCGGCTTTTCATCCGCTCGTACCAGCGCGAAACATTGGTGAAGCCAGGGTCGACCGGTTGACCCACCGACGCTCCGAAATCCAGAAATGCAAAGAGCATCAAGTCGGCGAGCGACACCGTATCGCCCGCGATAAATTCGCGCCCGTCGATCAGCGGGTCGAGCCAGCCGATGCCGTCCTGCGCGATCGCTTTCAGTCCGGTCGCGGCTTCGGGCAGACAGCGCATGCGCGTCTCGAACAGCGGCAGGCCTTCGGCATAGCGAAAGCCGTTGGTCAGCGGTTCGCAAATCTTGATATCGACGCGGCGCGTCCACATGCGGGTATTAGCGCGCGCCTCGGCCGTCGTGCCGATGAGCGGCGTTTCTGGAAAGCGCTCTTCCAGATATTCGCAGATCGCGGTCACCTCGGTCAGCACCGATCCATCGTCGAGTTCGAGCGCAGGCGTCTGCCCGGTGGGGTTCACATCGACATTGTACGGCGCGCGCCGGTTCTCGCCGCCGCGCAGGTCGATGGTGACCTCGGGAATCTCGATACCCTTTTCGGCCATGAACAGCTTCACGACGCGCGGGTTGGGGCCGACGCTGTTATAGAGTTTCATTCGAACCTCTCCGCGAGTCTTTTATCGTTTTTGGACTAAATGGTCAATTAAGTTGACGATTGATGAAGCTGGACTCCGGGCGCGGCCAACGCACCCGATAAAGCGTGCCGGTGGTCGAAGCGGTGATATAGGCGTCGCGCCGGTCTCCGCCGCCAAAGGCGATGTTGGTGATGCCGACGTCGGGCAGCGGCAAAAACTCCGATCCCCCGCCATCGGGGTCGAAAATCGTGATCCCGCCCTCGACCATCGTGCCAACGCAAATGCGGCCGCTGTCTTCGATCGCCATGCTGTCGAGCAGGCGGAAGGCGGGCGGGGTGCCGACGAAGCGGCCGGGCGCCCATGGCGGCGGCGGCGGCAGTTCGCCGGGTGCGACGATTTCCATCGCCCAGACCCGCGCGGTCATCGTTTCGCTAACATAGAGTGTGCGGCCATCGGGCGAGAGCCCGATGCCGTTCGGGCCCATCATGTCGGCGCGTTGGCGGCTGATCCGCAATCCGTCGGCAGCCGCGTAATAGACGGCACCATGATCGCGGCCGGTATCGCGAACCTGCCCGTGATCGGTGAACCAGAAACCGCCGTCCGCGTCGAAAACGATATCATTTGGTCCCTTGAGCCGCTGGCCCTCGAAGCTGTCGTAAAGCGTGGTCACCGCCCTCGTCGCCAGATCGACGCGCTGGATCGACCCGCAAGCTTCAGCGTTCGCGGCATGGCCCGGGAAAAGCAGGCTACCCGCCTCGATCCACTCGAAGCCCCGTTGTTGCAGACATAGGCCGCACCGTCGGGACCGATCGCAAGCCCGTTCGGCCCGCCGCCGAGCTCGGCGACCACCGACAGGCTGCCGTCGGGTGCGACGCGAGTCAGCGTGCCGCGCGCGATTTCGACCAGCAGCACCGACCCATCGGGCATCGGCACCGGCCCCTCGGGAAAACGAAGCCCCGTCGCGACGACCTGCGGTTCGCCGTAGTGATTCATCCTTGCGCGGGACGCGGCGCGCTGAGGAAGTCGGCGGCGCTGAAGCCTTCCGGCGCCGCGACCTCGACGATCGGATCCTCGCGCGCATCGAACTCCATGCGTAACGCGCGAGTGATCACCGCGTGCATATCGTAGAGGCAGGTAATGTAGGTGAATTCGAAAATCTGCTCGTCGTTCCAGAAGGTCTTGAGCTTGTCGAACACCTCCAGCGGGACACGGCCGCCGGCCTGCGCGAGGCAGTCGGCATAAGCGAGCACGGCGCGTTCCTGCTCGTTATAGCAGTCGGCAACCTGCCAATAAGCGATGCCCGCGATTTTCTCCTCGCTGACGCCAAGACCGCGCAGCGATTTGCAGTGCTGCGAAAAGACGAACTGGCTGCCCTTGACCCAGCCGGCGCGCGTCTGGCCGAGTTCGCGCAGCACCGGGTCGATCTTGCGCGCCGGGTGGCGATAGACCGCAAAGCCGTCGACGGCATGTTTGAAGATGTCGGGGGCGAGCGCGAAGACCGTCCACCAGTCGCCGGGCGTGCCGGTCGCGGTGCCGGGTTCCGCCACCGGATCGCGCTCGCCGAACAGGCGGTTGTAATAGGCGGTGACGGTCTCGTCGGTGACTTCGGACCGGGGAACCTGGCGAAGGACGGGCATATCTTGCTCCTCAGGCGTTCGCGAACTTGCGGAATTCGGCAACATGCGCCGAATCGAAATATTCGTCGAGGCGGGTGATCTTGCCACCCGCGACCTTGCAGATGATCGCGCAGGGCAGGCGGACCTCGCCATCGTCGTGGACGCGCTTGCCCTTCAGGACATGCTGCTGAACGAAACCGCCGGGAAAAACGGTCAAGCGGCGATCGGCATATTCACGGTCTTTGATCCGCGCGACCATGCTGGTCAGCGTCTGGGCGGTCTGCGCGGGGCTGACAATCAACTCGTCGGTGTTGTGCCAAATCTCGGCATCGGGGGTGAAGCTGCTTTGCATCGCCTCAATGTCGCCCGCTTCGATCGCGTCGAAAAAGCGCTGCGCCATGTCGCGGATGTCATTTTCTTCGGCCATGTCTCTCTCCTAGATTTTGACGCCGAACATGCGGCCGCCGTTGGCGGCGATCAGCCCGTCGATAGTCGTCGCCCTTGTACGCCGGATCGGCCGAGGGTCCGAACGATGCCAGCATGTCCTGGGTGACCAGTTCGGCCATCGCCTTCCATTCGGGGTGGGTGAATATCCAATAGGCCCCGGCTTCGATCGCTTCCACCACGCGCGCGCCGACCTTGCCCGGCGACATCCCGTCCGCGAGCACGCCCTGCATTGCCTGGCTCGTTGCGGCGGCGGTGCCGGCTTCGGCCTCGACCGGGCGCAGGTCGCGCGTCGTCTCGACGATCCGCGTCGCCGACATGCCGGGCATCAGCACCGAGATATCGACGCAGGTGTCGGCCAGCTCGTTGCGCAGCGCCATCGCGATGCCCGGCGTCGCATCCGTTGTAGCTGATGGAGCCGACCGAAATCGGCGGCGGCACGATCGCGACCATCGATGACGTGACGACGAGGTGGCGACGGCTCGCCGCTCGCCTTCATGTCGCCCAGAAAGGTGCGGCAGGCGTAGAGGTGCGCGTGCGCGTTGACGGCGTAGTTCCAGCGCCAGACGTCGGTGTCATAATGCTCGAACGGCCCCGATCCACCGCCGACCCCGGCGTTACTGAACAGGATGCGCACCGGGCCGAAGTCGCGTGCTTTCTCGCCAGCCGACGCCCAGCCGTCCTCGCTGGTCACGTCGAGCTGAATACCGAGCGCGTTCGCGCCTTCGCCGCGTAACATCGCGGCAGCTTCCTCCACGCCGTTCGCATCGATGTCGGCCAGGATGACCGACGCGCCTTTGGCCGCCAGCGCGCGGGCGGTGGCAAAGCCAAGCCCACTCGCGCCGCCGGTGATGAAGGCGGTCTTGCCCGCGATGTCGGTCATTCGGCGAAATCCCTCTCGAGGTGGCGGGTCATCGCATATTGAGCGATGCCCGCGGCCGCGGCGAAGGGCATCAGCGCCATCAGCGCCCAGCGCAGGCCCGGGCCATGCTCAGGCTTGAGCGCGTCGCTGACCATGCCGGCGAACAACGGGCCGAGGCCGAGGCCGACGATGTTGAACATCAGCATCAGCACCGCGGCGGCGGTGGCGCGCGAACGCGGCGGCGTCAGGTTCTGCACCAGCGCCAGCGCCGGGGCGACATAGGCGGTGCAGGCCGCCATCGGGATCAGCATTAGCGCCAGCGAAAGCTGCCAGCTATCGACGAGCAGCGCCGCGATGAAGGTCGGGATCAGCACAGCGGTCGCGATGGCGGGTATGGTGCCATAGGCGCGAGCCGAATGCTTGGCACGGTGGCTGACCAGCCAGCCGCCGCCGAGGATGCCGATGCCGAAAGTGATGCCCGCGGCGGGTGCGAACCACGTCGCCATCGCTTCCAATGGCATGTTTTGCGTGCGCATCAGAAAAGCCGGAATCCAGTTGAGCATGCCATAGCTGACGAAAGCGGCCAGGCCGCTGCCGATCATCACCATGCGCAGCGACGGGCGGCGGATGAACATCGCCAGGCACTGGCTGAACGGCACGGCCTCGTCGGCGGGCTTGTGCAGATCCATCTGCCCGCGGGCGGGCTCGCGCACCAGCCAGATGAGCAGCGGCACGACCAGGACGCCGACCAAGCCGATGACCAGAAAGGCATTGCGCCAGCCGATATTAGCGGCCGCCCACGCACCAAAGGCCGCGCCGACAAAGACGCCGAACGGACCGTTGAGGGTGAACAGGCCGATCGCGAGCGGACGCTGCGCCGGCGGATAATAGTCGGCGATGACCGACAGCGACGGCGCGGTGCCGCCGGCCTCGCCCGCGCCGACGCCAAAGCGCATCAAGGCGAGCTGCCAGAAATTCGACGCGAGGCCGCACGCGGCGGTGAAGCCGCTCCACACGACGCACGCGATGCCGATCAGCTTGATGCGGTTCCAGCGGTCGGCGAGCATCGCGACGGGCACCCCCATCGCGGCATAGAAGAGCGCGAAGGCGAGACCGGTGAGCAGCCCGAATTGGGTGTCGCTGAAATCCATCTCGGCGCGGATCGGTTCGACCAGCACCGACAGCAACTGGCGATCGACGAAGTTGATCGTGCCGACCACGAACAGCATCGCGAGGGCGACATTGCGGCGCAGCGCAAGGCTGCTGTCCGACGTGGCGGCACCTCCATTGAGGGCGGTGGCGTCTGTCATAACTCTCCCCAAAATCGCACGAGTCTTCTCGGTCGAAAAATACTTAGGTATTTAAGTTTATCTGTCAACGTGCTTTACGGTAACGGCAAGATCGACGGGAGAGAAGAGATGGATATCAACGGCAAAAGCGCCATTGTCACGGGCTCGGCGGGGGGCATCGGGCGCGCGACGGCAATCATGCTCGCGGCGCGCGGCGCGTCCGATATCGCGCTGGTCGACGTCAATGAAGCGGGGCTCGCAGAGACGGCGCGGCTGGTCGAGGCGGCGGGTGCGCGGGCGAGCGTCCACCGGCTCGATCTGTCCGACATCCCCGCTACCGAAGCCTGGTTCCGCGCGCATGGCGACGTCGACATTTTGCACAACAATGCCGGTGTCGTGTCGGGCCTGCCACAATTTCCCGACGTCGATGCGGCGCGCCTCCGCTGGCTTATCGACGTCAACGTCACCTCGCTGATCGCGGCGACGCAGATCGCGGTGCAGGCGATGCGGGCGCGCGGCGGCGGGGTGATTATCAACACCGTATCGACGGTCGCGCTTGGCACCGGCTTTTACGATGCGATGTATGCCACGACCAAAGCGGCTGTGATGATGTTCACGCGCTGCTGCGCGCCGCTGAAGGCCGAATGCAATGTCCGCGTCGCGGGCATGTTGCCGGGGCTGGTCGATACCCCGATCCTCGATACGACCGGCGCGGGCGGCAAATCCGAATGGATGAAGACGGTGCTGGCGAACAACGAGGCGTGCGTGCCCGAGGATATCGCGGGCGGCGTCATGGCGCTGATCGAGGACGACAGTCTGGCGGGCGGCGACTGGCTCGCGGTGCGGCGGCTGGATGGGAAGATCGAATATCAATGGGGCCATGCGGATACGGTCTAATCCCCTCCCGCGTGCGGGAGGGGCAGCGAGACTTACGAACTTGTTCGCTAGTCGCAGCGGGGTGGGCATAGCCGCGCCGTCGCTGCCCACCCCCAACTCCCGCAAGCGGGAGGGGAGAAGTGGTCAGCCCCTTGGCGCTTCCAGCATATTCTTGCCGAACAAATTCGACCATTGCGCCTCGGTCAGCACCGGGCGGGCGCTCGACAGGTTCGCGGCATTTTTGACGTCGGTCCCCGCTATCACCGCGGGCCGCTCGCCGATGCGCTCGAACCAGTCGGCGACCGCGGGATAATCGTCCAGCGTCAGCCCGATCGCGCGGATCGCGCGCGTCCATGGCCATACCGCGATGTCGGCGATGCTATATTCCTCGGCCAGATAATCGGCCTCGCTCAGCCGCCCGTTGAGCACATGGAGCAGGCGCAGCGTTTCGTTGCGATAGCGTTCGACCGGATAGGTCTGCCCCTCGGGCGCGTAGCGGATGAAGTGGTGCGCTTGGCCCTGCATCGGGCCGAAACTCGCCATCTGCCACATCAGCCATTGCTGGGCCTGCGATCGGCGGCGCGGACTTTCGGGCAGTAGCTGGCCGCTCTTTTCGGCCAGATAGAGTAGGATCGCGCCGCTTTCAAAGACGGGCAGGGGGGCGCCGCCGCCGACCGGATCATGGTCGACGATCGCCGGAAGGCGGCCGTTCGGATTGATCCGGCGGTATTCGGGGGTCAGATGATCGCCCTCAAGCATGTTCATCGCCAGCAACTGGTGCGGCAGCCCGATCTCTTCGAGCATGATCGACACTTTGTGGCCGTTGGGCGTCGGGGTGAAATAGACATCGATCATCGCGCGATTCTTTCGGCAAAATGGGCGCGGGCCGCGGCAAAGGCCGCGTCGAATGCAAGTTTTCCCGCAGGATATCCGACGACGGCCAGCGTGACCCCGGCGATCTTCCAGCCATCCTGGCGCACCAGCCGGTGCATGTAGCGGCCGATGAGGTCGCCGAGGAGCACCCTGTCGTCGCGCGCGATAAAGTGAACGGCATCGACGATGCTCGTCACCGTCGCCCGGTCGCGATCAACGGTCGCAACGATATTATGCAATTGGTGGGCGGTCGCATCGAAACCTTCGAGCGCCTTGCAGCGGTTGGTCCATTCATCGGCGGACACGGTCGCGGCCAGCGAGCCGATTGCGCCATAATCGATTGCGATCTCGTCGGTGAAGAGGGCGCGATACATCGCCCAGTCGCGCGCATCGAGCGCGGCCGCGTAACAGGTCACGACCGCCGCCGCCGCTTCCCGATCAAGGAAAGCGTCGAAGGCGGCCGATCCCTGGGACATCAGAACTTGAACCCGGCCTCGATCGACAGATTGCGCGGGGGTTCGAGGTACAGGATCGCGCGCGGTGCCGCGGTGATCGGCGCCGGCAGGTTGAATGCGCTGCCCGTGGTCAGCTCGTTGGTCAGATTCTTGCCGACGAACGCGACGAACCAGCTTTCATCCTGATCCGCGAGCTGGACGCGCAGATCGAGCTTCACATAGCCTTTCTGCACCCCAAAGATCGGGCTCTGGTTGTCCGAGTCGAAATATTTCGAGCGGCCGGCTGCGACACCGGTGATGTCGAGCTTGAGGTCGTCGGCGAAATCGAAGCGGCCGTGCGCGGTGACGTTGCCGGTATATTTCGACGAATAGGCCACGCGATAGCCCGCGAGATTGTTGGTCGCCGGCAAGCACGACGCCGGCTGCGACGCCAGACACGCAGCGCCCGGATAATCGTCATATTTGACGTCCTGATACGCACCCGACGCCGAGATATCGAAGTTCGGCGACAGGTACAGCGCCAGCGATCCCTCGATACCCGTCGATGTCGCGCTCGCGGCGTTGCCGGTCAGGTAGCTCGACGTCGCGGGCTGATACACCGACACCTGCAAATTCTTGAACTGGGTGTCATAGACCGACACGTTCGCGACCAGCTTGCCGTCGAGCAGGGTCGATTTGATGCCGGCCTCATAGTTGCGCGAGCGTTCGGGTTTGAACGTGAAGGTGGCGTCTCTGGTGCCGAGCGTATTCGAGACGAAGCCGCCCGATTTCGATCCGCGGCCATAGGTCGCATAGACCATGATGCGCGGCGCGATGTCATATTGGATGGTCGCCGACGGATCGACATTGCCTTCGCTGATCGACCCCACCGCGCTGGAGATCGGGCGGATTGCGAAGGGACCGTAAACGAGCCGCGATGCGAAATCGCCATCCTTGCTGGTGTGCGAATAGCGCAAGCTGCCGATAACCCGGAGCGCATCCGACACGTTCAGCGTGCCCTGACCGAACACCGAATAGGATTCGGCGGTCTGGTTGAAACGGCTGTCGATGCGGCCGAAATAGGGGCTACCGAACAGGTTCAGGATGTTGAAACCCTGCAACTGATCGAGCCGATATTTGCTATGGTCGTAATAGGCGCCGGCGACGAATTCAAAGGTGCGCCCGGTCGGCGACAGGATGCGCAGTTCCTGTGACACCTGTTCGAACCGTTCGGGAAAGCTGTTGTACACCGAATTGTTGGTGACCGCGCCGCCGCTGTTCGGGATCGTCTGATCGAAACCGTTGACGATATTGGCATTGAACCAGCTGTAACCGGTGACCGAGGTCAGCGTATAATCGCCGATCGACAGGTTGCCGGTGCCCGAGATCATCACCGATTTGGTCTTCATGCCCTCGTCGCCCAGCGCCGATCGCTGCAGAAAGCGGGTGCGCTTCGGATCCTGCCCGCTGGTCAGCGGGCTCGATACCGTGATGCCGCCGATGACGTCGCGGTTCGCATATTCGATCTTCGCGGTGTAATCGAAGTTCGACGAGGGTTCCCATTTGAGCGTCAGGCGCAGCAATTGCTGTTTGACTTCGGGATCGTCGTGGTTCGTCGCCAGGTTGCGGATATAGCCGTCCTGGTTGACGACCTTCATCGCCAGACGCGCGCCGAGCGTGTCGGTGATCGGTCCGGCCAGATAGCCGGTGAAATCGGTGCCCTTGAAATCGAAATTGTAATTGGCGGCAATCTTGCCCTCAAAATCCTTGGTCGGACCCGCCGACACGACGCTGACCGCGCCCGCGGCGGTGTTCTTGCCGAACAGCGCGCCCTGCGGACCGCGCAGCACTTCGACGCGGGCCAGATCGAAAAACGGTGCCTGCGCCTGACGCGATCGGCCGGCATAGACGCCGTCGACATACAGCGAAACCGACTGATCGAAGGCGAAGTTGGCCGGCGGCGAACCGAAACCGCGAATGTAGATGACGTCGTTGCCCGCTGTCGACTGGACGAAGACGTTCGGGGTGTAGTTCATCACCGACTTGATGTCGTTCGAGTTGAAATCCGCCAGCCGCTCGCCGCTGACCACCTCCATCGAGATCGGCACGTCCTGCAGATTCTGCTCGCGCTTTTGCGCGGTGACGATGATTTCGTTGGTGTTGCTGTCGTCGATCGTCGCGGTATCGGCGGGGGCCGCTTGCGCCATCGCCGGTGCGGCGCTCACAAGCATCGCGGCGGTCGCGACGCCGGACAGCAGAAACTGATTACGAGCCTTCATGTTCACCCTCCCATTGAGTGTATGTCGCCGGTTCCGGGACATCCCGATCCGTCAATCTGATTGACCCTTAGTATACTAATGGTTTTATGCTTGTCTATAGGTGGAAGGAGGATTCGTACCATGCAGGAAGAAAATCGGGATCAGGGACCGCCGGCGCTGGCGACCCGTCATTTGTGCACCGTTGAATTCGAAGTCGGCGGCGGGATCATCGGCATCGGTGCGTCGCCGTTCGGCGATCAGCGGCTGGGCTATATCAGCGGCGGCCGATTTTTCGGGCCGCGGATCAACGGGATAGTTTTGCCGGGCGGCGGCAACTGGTCACGCGGCGGGCGGCTGGGCGACGGCGCTTCGGTGGGCACCTTCGATGCCCGCGCGGTGTGGCAGACCGACGACGGCGATCTCATCTATCTCAGCTACACCGGACGCAACATCATTCCCGACGATGTGCGCGCGACCTTCGTCGATCCGGCGGTCCCCGACGCCGACCCGTCGCGCTACTATCTGCGAATCGCGCCGGTGTTCGAAACCGCGAGCAAGACATATGGCTGGCTCAACGGGGTGCTCGCAGTCGGGGTCGGCGAGCGCACCGATTCCGGGGTGCGCCACGTCATCCACGAGGTGCTCTGACATGATCGACCTGCATTATTCGGCGACCCCGAACGGACAAAAGATCGCGATCATGCTCGAGGAAATCGGCGAAGCCTATCGCGTCATTCCCTATGATATTTTCGAGGGTGACCAGCTGAGCGCCGAATTCGGCCGGATCAATCCGAACCACAAACTGCCCGCGATCGTCGATCAGGATCCGGCGGGTGGCGATACTCCGGTGACGGTGTTCGAATCGGGCGCCATCCTGCAATATCTGGCCGAGAAAAGTGGCCGTTTCCTGCCCGCGTCGGGGGCGGCGCGCGCGACGACGCTGTCGTGGTTGACCTGGCAGGTCGCGGGGCTTGGGCCCATGGGCGGGCAGGCGAGCCATTTTCTGCGCTACGCCCCGGCGGGACAGGACTATGCGACCGCGCGCTACACCAACGAACTCAAGCGCCTGCTCACCGTGCTCGAAAAGCGGCTGGAGAAAAACGCCTATGTCGCGGGTGACGAGTATACGATCGCCGACATAGCGATCTGGCCTGGCCGCGCGTCGGCGTTCGTGATCGGGATGGGGCTGGGCGAATGGCCAGCGATCCATGGCTGGTTCGAGCGGATCCGCGAACGCCCCGCGGTCGCGCGCGCGATGGCGCGCGAAGATCTGAAGGCTCCAGCGAAATATATCGGCCGTCATCAAAAGCTAGATGACAAGGAATGGTCGAACATGTTCGGCGACGCGAACCACGCCGCCGTCGCGAAAGACTGACGCTCAGCGCTTGGCGTGCTGGCGGTCGCCCCACAGGATCGCGCGATGCTCGTCGGTAAAACCGGTCAGCCCGCCTTCGATCGTCTCGGCCCGCGCGACGCCGACCGTCATTCCCTCGGCGACCGCAGGGCGTGCGAGCATCGCGGCGCCCCAGCGATCGACATTAGGGAAAAGCCCCGCCTTTTCTATCAGCTGGCGGCGCAGATAGGGCAGGGTGGCCATGTCGGCGATCGTATACTCGTCGCCGGCGAGCCACTCGGCTTCGCCCAGACGCTTGTCGACCACCATCATCAGCCGGTCGACCTCGCGCGAGTACCGTTCGATCGCATACTCATGCCGGTCCTTGGCATAATGGGTGAAATGCGCTTCCTGCCCGAACATCGGGCCGACTGCCCGCCACCTGGAACATCAACCATTGCCAGCAGATAGCGCGCCCGACCGGATCAGCGGGTACGAAGCGACCGGTCTTTTCGGCTAGGTAAAGCAGGATCGCGCCGGTCTCCCACAGCACGAACCGCCCGCCCGCCGGCCCCTCGTCGTCGACGATCACCGGGGTCTTGTTGTTCGGATTGAGCGCGAGAAATTCGGGGGTCAGCTGATCGCCCGCGAGGATGTCGATATAGTCGAGCCGCCACTCCAGTCCCATTTCGATCAGCGCGATCGCGATCTTGCGCGCGTTGGGGGTGGGGCCGCCATAAAGCGTGATCATCGTATCAAGCCTCCCGTCCGAGCCAACGTTCGAGAACATCGTCCGTATCCTGTCCGACGGTCAGCGGGGCAGGGCGGCGAACGCTGCCCGGGGTCGCCGACAGTTTCGGGAACACGCCCTGCATGGTGACTTCGCCGAATTCGGCGTCGGCGACCGTCACCAGCGCCTCGCGCGCGGTGAAATGCGGGTCGGCCACCATGTCCTCGGCGTCGAAGACCCGGCCTGCGGGAACGCTGGCGTCGACCATCCTCGCCTCCAGTTCGGCAACAGTCAGCGTGCTTGTCCATTCGCCGATCAGCGCGTCGAGCTCTTCCTGCCGCGTCCCGCGGGCGCGGTGGGTGGCATAACGCGCGTCGCTCGCCAGTTCGGGACGCTCCATCGCGGCGGCCAGGCGCGCGAAAACGCCATCCTGGTTCGCACCGATCAGATATTCGCCGTCGCGGCACGGATAGACGTTCGACGGCGCGATACCGGGCAGCGTCGATCCGGTGCGTCGGCGCTTCGTGCCGCTTGCAGAATAATCGGACACGGTCGATTCCATCACCTGCAACACCGCTTCGTAAAGCGCCGACATCGACGATCTGGCCCTCGCCGGTGGCGCGCCGCTGATGCAGCGCGGCGAGCGCGCCCATGCAGCCGTAAGTGGCGGCCAGCGTGTCACCGATCGAGACCCCCATGCGCGCGGGCGGCAGATCGGGATAGCCGACGATGCCGCGCCAGCCGCCCATCGCCTCGCCAATGCCGCCGAATCCCGCCCGCGCCGAATAGGGACCCGTCTGGCCGTAACCCGACACGCGCACGACGATCAGCCCGGGGTTGGTCTTGCGGAGTTCGGCAGGGTCGAGGTTCCATTTCTCGAGCGTGCCGGGGCGGAAATTCTCGATCAATATGTCGGCCTTGGCGATCAACTCGCGCGCCAGTTGCTGACCGTCTTCACATCGCAGGTCGACGGCGACCGAATATTTGTTGCGCGCGATCACGCGCCACCAGCTGGGTTTGTCGCCTTGGCCCCAGTTGCGCATCTGGTCGCCGGTGCCCGGCGGTTCGAGCTTGACGATTTCGGCGCCCATGTCGCCGAGCAGCTGGCCGCAGAACGGACCCGCGATCAACTGCCCCATCTCGACGACCCTGATGCCCTCCAGCGCGCCCCCGCTGCCCATATCCGTCATATCATTCCTTTCGGGACCGACTCTGATAGAGACGGTCCGCCTCGCCCATGGCTTTCGTATACTTAGAATGCTATGTAATTTTCAACCTGCAAATGACTCGAAAAATTCAGGACGCGACATGTTGAAAAACCGAACGGTGGAAATGGTCGAAGTCGGACCCCGCGACGGGCTGCAGAATGAAGCGGCGATCGTATCGACCGCCGACAAACTCGAACTGATCCGCCGCGCTATCGACTATGGCATGCGGCGTATCGAGGTGACGAGCTTCGTCAATCCCCAGAAAGTGCCGCAGCTTGCCGACGCCGAGCGGCTGGTGGCGATGCTGCCCGAACGCGATGATATGACCTACATCGGCCTTGTCCTCAACCGCCGCGGCGCCGAACGCGCGCTGGCAACGGGTCGGATCGACGAGCTGGGCGCGGTGTGCGTGACAAGCGACAGCTTCGGTATTCGCAATCAGGGACAAAGCTCGGACGCGTCGCTCGCCGCCGCGATGGAGATTGTCGCGCTGGCGAAAGCGGCCGGGCGCACCGGGCAGATTACCATCGCCACCGCCTTTGGCTGTCCGTTCGAGGGCCGGGTATCGATCGACCGCGTCGTCGAGATGGCAAAGCGCGCCGCCGATGCGAACCCGCGCGAAATCGCGCTCGCCGACACGATCGGCGTCGGCGTGCCAAGCCAGGTATCCGAGATGGTCGGGCGGGTGCGCGCGGCACTCGGCGATATGCCGGTGCGGGTGCATTTCCACAACACGCGCGGCACCGGCATCGCCAACGTCTGGGCAGCCGTCGCCGAAGGCGCGGCAACGGTCGACGCATCGCTGGGCGGGCTGGGCGGCTGTCCGTTCGCGCCGGGCGCGGCGGGCAATGTCGCGACCGAGGACGTCGTCTATCTGCTCGAACGCAGCGGCATCCAAACCGGCATCATGCTGCCGCAGGTGGTCGCGGCGGCCGGATGGCTCACCGACGTCATGGGGCGTCCGCTGCCCGCCATGGTCAGCAAGGCGCCAGCGTTTTAGAAAGTCGCGAGCAGCGCCATCACGACGCCCCCGACCACCAGCAACAGCCCGACGATCTCGTGCCAGCGGACGGGTTCGCGCAGATAGAAATGCGCAAAACCGATCGTGAAGATCACCTCGACCTGCCCGACGATCCGCACCAGCGCCGCCGGCGCCGCGGCGAAACCGATATACCAGCACGCCGACCCTAGCGCCGAGAGCAGCCCGACCTGGCTCGATGTCCGCCATTGCCGGAATACCGCGCGGGCCGTGTCGCGGTCGCGCACGATGACCCACATAAGGTGCAAGGCTGTCTGGATCGCCATCACCACGACCAGCGTGACGAGCGCCGAACCGATCAGGTCGACGTCCGCCAGCTCGGCGGTGGCCAGCTTGACCGCGATCGCGGCGAGCGCGAACATCGACCCGGCGCCAAGCCCGCATAATGCCGCGGGTTGTCCCAACGCCCGCCAGATCTCGCGGCGCGAAACCCCGCGTCCGGCCAGCGCGAGCGTCAACACGCCGGTGACCCCCGCGACGATCCCGAGCCACGCGAGCCAGGGCAATCGCTCGCCGAGGAAGAGCGCGGTCACCAGCGCCGCCTGCACCGCCTCGGTCTTGGAAAATGCGGTGCCGACGACGAAGCCGCGATGGCCGAACGCCATGATCAGCAGGATCGTCCCCGCCATCTGCGTGACCGCGCCGGCAAGCGCGAAGCCAAGGAAGGCCGATCCGAAAGCCGGGATCGAAAGGCCTTGCGTCGTCAGCCAGAGGACGGCGAGGCCGAGGGCAAAGGGCAGGCCATAAAGATAGCGGACGAGTCCTGCGCCGCTGATGCTGAGTTCGGCGCGCAGCCGCTGCTGGAGCGCGGTGCGCCATGCCTGAAGCAATCCGCCAAGCAGAGAGGCGGGAAGCCAGATCGGATTCATGCGGTCGCCCCTTCGCGCGCCGCCTTATCGCCTTGCCTCTTTCTGTCAATCGACGTGCACCGGGATCGTGCGGTCGGCGCCGCCGATACCGCCCCGGATATTTAGCGTCGCTCGATGCCGTAATCGATCCTGATCCGGACCCAGCTTCCGACCATCGGCTGTCCACCGAGCCGCGGTGGCCGCACCCGGAACTGGTACGCGGCGGCGAGCACCGCACGATTGATCTGCGATCCGCTTGGATATTCGTCCAGCCCGACGCAATCCTCGACCCGAAAATCCGGGACGGTGCGGCAAGCGATCAGCCCCAGCCGGGCCCGCTGGCGGTCGACAAAAACCCGCGCAGTTCGGCGTCGCTCGGTTCACGATACCAGGCGGCCGCATAGAGCGGCTCGCCATTGGGCGCGGTGCCGACCCGCGCCGTATCGCGCGAGGCGGCGGAGGCTCCGGTGTTCGGTGGTCCATAAACCTGCCCGCCAGGCGGACGAACGCCGATCCGCGCGGGCGCCGGCGGCTGGTCGGCCGGCTTCGGTATCGTCGGCGCGGCCTTTGGTTCCGCGGCTTGCGGGGGCAACGGTTCGGCCGGTCTCGGCGGCAGTTGTTCTTCAGGTTTTGGTTGCGGCGAGGTGGACGGCTCTTCCGCGCGCTCAGGGTTGCTCGGTTCGGCGGTTTCCTCCGCGGGTTCGCTGGCCTGGATGCTCACCACGCTGACGAACTCCTCCGTCTTTTCAGGCGGCTTTTCGGCGCCAAAAGAGAGCAGCATCAGCAGCAGGAGCGCCGGGATCAGGACCGCCAGGCTTATGGCGAGCGTGCGCCGGCCCACTCCGATGCTGAGCGGTTCGACATGGGATGTGGCGGAAACAGGGCTCAGGACACGGCAATCTTTGGTGGCGGAGTCCGCTGGTCGAGGTGCCCGGGGCTCGATACGCGAGATAGTTGGGCGCCAGACTTTTAACAAGGGCGCGCGCCACCGGACGAATGAAATGGCCGCCGGATCCCGGAATCGGGCAAAGGAACCTCATAACGCCGCGTCGCGACGGATTGCTGCAACTTGCGGGTGACGGGGGCGTTGGTCGATCACCAGCCTGAAGACGCCGATCTGGCCGACGCGGTCGGGCTATATTTTCCAAGGGCGCAGCCTCCCTGCGATGCGGGGTGAGTTGGAGCACGACATGACGGCAGATCCTATCCGCTATTCAGCGGCAATCGAAACCATTGCGCCCGATGAGGGCGAAGTCATCGCCCAGCTGAACGAGGCGTTCGATACGATCCTTAAGCGCACCTCGGAAGATGGCGGCCACGCGGTTCGCGCGGTGCATGCCAAGGCGCATGCGATTCTGGAGGGCGAACTCGAGGTCGAGGCGGGCCTGCCGCCCGAACTCGCGCAGGGCCTGTTCGCTTCACCGGGCACGCACCGCGCCTATATTCGCATATCGACGAACGCCGGCGACATCCTGCCCGACGCCATCAGCCTGCCGCGCGGGGTTGCGATCAAGGTTGTCGGTGTGGAGGGCGAACGTTTGCCGGGGTCCGAAGGAACCGCGCAGGACTTCGTGCTCGTTGCGGCCAAGACCTTCCAGGCCAAGACCGCCGACAAATTCCTCGGTAATCTAAAGCTGCTCGCAAAGACCACCGACCGGCTCGAGGGCATGGAACGAAGGTGATCTCGGCCGCGCTGCGCGGCGTGCTACAGATGCCTTCGAGGCGGTCGGGCTCGAGGACCGCCCGCGGCGGTCGACACCCTGGGCGGCGCGCCCAATCCTCGAGCCGCTCGGGATAAGCTATTTCTCAGCGACCGCCTTTCGCTACGGCGACCATGTCGCGAAGTTCGCGCTCGTGCCGGTGGCGCCCGCGAGCAGTTCGTCACCGGCGAGACGATCGACGAGGCGCTGCGCAAGGACTTCGATGCGCGAGGATGTGCGAGCGGAAATGGCGACCATCGACGCGGTCTGGGAATTGCGCGTGCAGCTCTGCCGCGATCTCGAGCGTCAGCCGGTCGAGGATCCGACGGTCGAATGGGACGAGGGCGAGGCGCCGTTCGTACGGGTCGCGGTGCTGCGCGCGCGGGCGCAGGACAGCTGGAATCCGGAACTGGTCCAACAGGTCGACGATGCGATGCGCTTCAGCATCTGGACGGGTCTCGAAGCGCACCGGCCGCTCGGCAACATCAATCGCGCGCGGCGCGATACGTACCGCCATTCCGCCGATTATCGCGCCGAGTTCAATGGCTGTCCGCACCGCGAACCGACGGCTGGCTGATCGTCCTGTTCATTAGAAGGGCAGGCCAGCTTGGCGCTGGCCTGCCCCCTTTCTGTTTGCGTTCAGCGTTCGGCCATTGCACGCGCCGCCGCGGGGCGCGGCCCCGTCACCCGCCAGACGGTGTTTGACAGATCGTCGGCGATCCACAGCGCGCCGCGGGCGGGATCATAGGTCACCCCGACCGGACGCCCGCGGGCGCGGCCGTCCTTGATGAACCCGGTGACGAAATCCTTTGGCTTGCCGGCCGGTTTGCCGCCCGCGAACGGAATGAAGCTCACCTTGTAACCGGCCAGATGCTGGCGGTTCCAGCTGCCATGCTCGCCGACGAAGGCGCCTTGCGCAAAGCCGGGAAGGCCCGCGCCGCTCGCAAAACTGAGGCCGAGCGGCGCGACGTGCGAACCCAGCCCATAATCGGGGGCGATCGCCGTCTTGACGAGGTCGGGCTTTTGCGGGCGGACGCGCGGGTCGAGATGCTGGCCCCAATAGCTGTAGGGCCAGCCGTAGAATGCGCCCTCGCGTACCGAGGTCAGATAGTCGGGCACAAGTTCGGCGCCAAGCTCATCGCGTTCATTGACCACCGCCCACAGCATGTTCGAGGTCGGTTCGAACGCGAGCGCGGTGGGATTGCGAATGCCGGTCACGAAATTGCGGTGGCTGCCGGTGGCGGCGTCGATTTCCCAGACGACGGCGCGGTCTTGCTCGAGGCTCAGGCCGCGTTCGCCGATATTGCTGTTCGATCCGATGCCGACATACAGCTTGGTGCCATCGGGGCTTGCGGCCAGCGACTTGGTCCAGTGATGGTTGATTGCCGAGGGCAGCTTGGTAACCTCTTCGCCGGGACCGGCGATGCTGGTCTGGCCGTCGTTATAGGCGAAGCGCAGCAGCGCGCCCTGGTTCGCAACATACAGGCTGCCGTTGACCAGCGTCATGCCATAGGGCGCATCGAGATCCTTGATGAAGGTCGTGCGCAGCTCGGGCTTGCCGTCGCCGTCGGCGTCGCGCAGCAAGGTGATGCGGTCGCCGCCCTTGACGCTGCTTTTGCCCAGGCTCTTGATATAGCCCGCGATGACATCCTTGGGACGAAGCTTGGGCGCATGGCCCCCCGATCCTTCGGCAACCAGGATATCGCCGTTGGGCAAGACGAGGATCTGGCGCGGGATTTTCAGGTCGGTCGCGACGGGGGTGATCGTGAACCCGGCAGGCACGGTCGGCAGTTCGCCGTTCCACCCCTGCGGCTTCGCGATTTTCATCGGCGGTATCAGCGTCTGGTCCAGCGCCGGCAGCTTGGGGGTCGGCCCGGTCTGGTCGAGGCTTTCGTCGCCGCCACCGCAGGCGGCGAGCGCGCTCGGCGGCGAGCAGGCTGGTCAGGGTCGTCACGGGTTCATCGCGCGATCCTTTCGCCGCTATATAGAATCCAGCCGGCGGCAAGTGCGGCAAGGGTCGAGACGACCGACAGCAGCACCCCGGCGGTGCCGACCGAACTCCACGCGTCTTGGCTATGTTTGAAAGCGTTGATCAGACCGGCGATCCACATGATCAGAATCAGGGCAAAATAGCTGAGGGTGCGGATGCGGCCCGCATCGTCGCGATGCCGGAACAGGCGGAGCGCCGCCCAGAGCAGGACGGGGGCGCCGAATATGAGCGCGCCGGTGATCATCCACGACGCGAAATTGCTCCACTGAATTTCGGCGCTGTTCAAATAGGTGAGGTCGGACAGCAGGGCGCCGCTGAACAGCGCGACGGGGAATGCGAGCAAAAGAGCGTGCACGGGGTGCGCGGCCCGTCTGCCGAGCGGGTGGACTGTCGCCAATATCTGTCTCCGGCCTGTTGTGCCCCGCTCGACCAATGCGCCGCTCGGGCAATGGTTTCGTGTGATCGAACGAATCCTTGCCGCAAGTCGACGATGACGTGGAACCGACGTGCTCATCGGTGGCTTCTGTGGACAGAGGCGGCCCGCCTTCCTCGATCCGGAGATGTCATGCAGACTGCATCCGCCTATCGTCACATGAAAACCAACATCGTGCTGTATGGCGCGCTGTTCGCGAACCTGGGTATCGCGGTCGCGAAGTTCGTCGCTGCCGCGGTCAGCGGATCGTCGTCGATGCTGACAGAGGGCGTGCATTCGCTGGTCGACAGCGGCAATCAGGTGCTGCTTCTCTACGGCCAGTCGCGCGCCAAGCGGCCGCCCGACGCGCTCCACCCCTTCGGCTATGGCCGCGAACTGTATTTCTGGGCGTTCGTCGTCGCCATCCTGATCTTCGCGATCGGCGCCGGCGTGTCTATTTACGAGGGGTGGAGCCATATTGCCGATCCCGAGCCACTGCGCGATCCGACGATCAACTATATCGTGCTCGGCGTCGCCTTCCTGCTCGAAGGCACCTCGTGGACGATCGCGGTGCGCGAATTCAACGCGGGGCGCGGCGGTCAGGGCTGGTGGAAGGCGGTCAGGCGATCGAAGGATCCCGCCGGGTTCATCGTCCTGTTCGAAGACAGCGCGGCGCTGTTGGGTCTGGCGATCGCCGCGGTCGGGGTCTGGGCGAGCCATTGGACCGGCGACGCGCGGATCGACGGCATGGCCTCGATCGCGATCGGCGCTGTGCTCGCCGCCGTCGCCGTGCTGCTCGCGCGCGAGGCGAAAGGTTTGCTGATCGGCGAAAGCGCCGACCCCGATCTTGTCGTTACGATCTGGCGTCTGCTCGACCGCCGCGCCGAAATCACCGCGGTCAATCATGTGCGCACGATCCACACCGCGCCCGATTCGGTGTTCGTGGCGGTCAGCGCCGACTTCGACGACGCGCTGATGGATGGGCCGTGCCGAAACGCTGATCGAAGAGATCGAAGCCGAGCTCAAGGCAGCCGAACCGCGGTTGAGTTCGATCTATATCCGCCCCGAAAAGCGATGCGATGCGGTCGTCTATCCGCTCGGTGGGTCAATGGGTGGCTCTGCCGGATCACCGTCGCGCGATCGCTTCCAGGATATTGAAAAACGCTGAGGGGACCGTTTTCGGCTTGAACCCGAGCCAATCCAGATCGACGTCGGGAAAGCGGCAAGTTCGCGCTTTGCATCGAACTTTCCGGTCCCACTGGGATGAGGAAACTTAAGAGCCTCTGCTTCGTTTCTTCACGACATGATGGGCAGAGGGAACCACGGATGAAGCGATTTCCAGTCACGATCGCAGCGGCGCTGCTGATTGCGGGTTGCCAGGGGCCGGCCGAGCAGGCCGGCGCGGCCAAGGACAAAGCCGCGGCCGAAGCAGCGGGCCGGGCTTATGATGGCGATGGCCCGAACGAGCAGATTGGCGAGGCCCGCGACCGCGCGGCCGATGCGGTCGAGGATGCGCGCGAGGCCGAGGAGCGGGCGCTCGAAAAAGAGCGCGACGCAATCCGTAGCGCGGCCGATATCGAAGCCGAACGCCTCGAACAACAGGCCGAGGCTGTCCGCGAAGCAGCCGAAAAACGCGCCGACGCCATCAAGGGTGCTTCGGCCAAATAGAGGTCAATCTGCCGGCCCGGGCCGCGCCGGCGGCGGGGCCGACGGGCTTACGCGTCGGCGGCTGCGGCTGCCTTCGCAAAAGAGATGACGACCTTGAAACCTTGGCCGGGTTCGGAATGGACGGCGACCGTTGCTGCCGCATTCTTCTTCAGCGACTGAACGATAACGGTGCCGAGCTTGCCCGGTTTCGGCCAGACGACGCCCTCCGCCAGACCGACGCCGTCATCGGCGACGGTGATATGGCATCCCACATCGTCGACAAGACTGTGCAGCGTGATCGTGCCGCCCTCGCGGTCCGGGAACGCATGTTTGAGCGCGTTGGTGAGCAATTCGTTCACCACCAGACCCGCGGGCATCGCGACGTTGACGGAGGCCACCCAGCTGTCGAGTTTCATGTCGAGCCGAACGCCTTCGGTCGCATGCGCCGCCATCACCGATGTCGCGATTTGTCCAAGGTAAATGCTCAAATCGACGCTCTCGTCCGCATTTTCGCGCGACAGGGTATCGTACAGAACGGCGAGCGCACCGATCCGGCCGGCGAGCCGATCGAAGCGTTCGCCGGTGTCGTCATCCTGAATGTTGCGGGCCTCGAGACGAATGAGCGCCGTAATCATCTGCAGATTGTTTTTGACCCGATGCTGCAGTTCGCGAAGCAAGGCATCTTTTTCCGCGAGCGCCCCCGCCCGTGTATCGGGTTCGCGTTCGCGCCCGGCCGGGGCAAGGGCGACGAGCCGGAATATCGGCACGCCATCTTCGTCTTCGATCGTGTTGGACCAGGCATCGACCACGATCGACCCGGACTCCTGCTGGATCGCAAATTCCCCGATATAATCGCTATCGGTCTTGACGGCATCGCGCAAAAGCCGCTCGTCGTCCTCATGCGCCGCCATCCCCGGCAGCGCGCGCCAGCTTTTGCCCTCGATATCCGCGATCTGCTGGCCCGTCAGCCGCTCGAATTCGCGGTTGGCGTAAGTTATGGTTTCCGACGGATGCAGCTCCGAAACGGCGACCGCGACCGGCACATAGTCCAGAAATTGCTTGAAACGCTCGTTATCCAGCGCATCCGCCAGATTGGGCGTATCCAGCAGCGCCCCTACTTTGTCGGCGTTTTCGTCGTTCATTCCTGTTCCCCGATCGCAACGCGGCACGCTTAGCGGGTTCGTGCGGCCGCTGCCATGGCCCTTTACGCCGGTCGGGCCGTTTTTCGACGAACCGCGGGGTTCGAGCTCCGCTTGCGCAAGCCCCCTTCACGGTGAAGCACAAGGCCTGTATGGCCGGACGGCGTGGAAATAAGGCTTATCTGATTTAGATCCGCGCGGTTTTTCGTTTTTCCCGACAGGATATGCCGATGTCGTGGCCAATTGGTACGCGCGCCCTTGTGCTACTCAACGCCAAAGCGCGGCAGGGCCAAAGTGCGATACAGCCCGTGCAGGACCGTCTCGAAGCGAGCGGACTTGCCGTAACCATCGAACCGTTCGAGAACCTTCCCGAGATTGCGCGCGATGTAACGAGATTGCACCGTCAGGCCGACCTCGTGGTGGTCTGCGGCGGCGATGGATCAATCTCTTCGGCGGCGCCTGCGATCATCGAGAGCGGACTGCCGCTTGGCATCATCCCCGCCGGCACCGCCAACGACCTCGCACGGACGCTGTCGATCCCGCTCGATTTTGCCGCCGCCGCCGACGTGATCGTGCAAGGCTGCAAACGACAGATCGACGTCGGCACGGTCAACGGTCACGCCTTTTTCAACGTGGCGAGCATCGGGCTCAGCAGCGAGCTGGCGCAAAAGCTCGATCCGGAAATCAAGAAGCGCTTCGGCCGCCTCGGCTATGCCGTCGCCGCGCTCCGCATCTTGGTGGGGGCCAAACGCTTTCGGGCCAGAATCACCGAAAAGGGCCGCAGCAAATCGGTTGGCACCTACCAGATCGCGATCGGCAATGGCCGCCTTTACGGCGGCGGAAATGTCGTCGCGGAAAACGCCGCGATCGACGATGGAACGCTCGATCTCTACAGCCTCGAAATGCGAAACCTCTGGAAACTCGCGCTGATGCTGCGCGCGTTCCGGTCGGGCACGCACGGCGCGTGGAAAGAGGTGCGGACGGCCAAATGCGTCGAGTTCGACATCGAGACACGTGTCCCGATGCCGATCAACACCGATGGCGAAATCGTCACCGCGACCCCGGCGCATTTCCGGGTGCTGCCGCGCGCGATATCGGTTCTGGTGCCGTCCGATAGCCCGTCGATCGTTCGCCCATTTCCGCTCTATCATGGATGATGCGGGTGCGATCCTCGGCCAGACGCGACAGATTGTGGCTATCCGGCCCGACGATCAGGATGCCACGATCACGACCAGACTGGCATTGTCGCTTCCGTCGCGCGCCAGCGCCTGATCGAGCACCGCTTCGGCTAGCCTATCGGCCGAAGCGGTGCCGGGCATTTGCGCGGCCAACGTGCGGGAAACACCGTCCGAGCATAGCATGATGGCGTCGCCGGCAAGCAAGGTTGTGACCAGCCGGTCGATACTGACATCGCTTTCGACGCCCAGTGCGCGCGTTATGACGTTGGACTTGGGATGATTGGCTGCGGCGGATGCCTCCAGCGCGCCCGAATCCACCATTTGCTGAACGACACTGTGATCGCGGGTCAGCAGTTGCCATTCGCCCGATCGCAATCGGTAGGCGCGGCTGTCGCCGGCCCAGAAAATCTCCAGTCCGTTGTCGGTGAGCAAGGCCGCGACGATCGTCGTGCCGCTTGGGCGTTCCGCCACCGGATAGCGATCGTATATCAGCGAATTTGCGGACTGCAGCGCCGCCACAATGTCGCCGCCGCATAAGGACTGCCCGCCGCTCGCCAGCGTGCCAAGCGCATCGATCGCGATCTGCGCCGCGACGTCGCCCGATTGATGACCGCCCATGCCGTCGGCAACGGCCCACAGTTTGGCGTCTGGCAGATTGAGCACACGATCCTCGTTCACCGCGCGGATATGCCCGACATGCGTGAGCGCGACCGACCGGATCGCGGCAGCTGTGCCATCGCGGATCGGCTGATCGGCGCGTCCAAAGATGCGGAAAAAATTCACGCGCGATCATCACCCGCTGCCGCATCGGCGACGTTATAGGCTTGGACAAAAGCGCGATCGAGCACGCCGGATCTTTTGCCCTCGATTTCCTCGAGCAGATCGGCGTGTCGCTTTTCCAGGTCTTTCAGCTGCGCGGCGGCGCGGTTCGAGAACAGCGACCGGCCAGGCTGGGCGTCCTCCAGGTGGCGCGGATCAAAACTCGCTATGGCTTGCTGCAAGCTGCCGCGCAATCCGGCGAAGGTCGCCACCAGATGGCGCTTGATGTCGCGGAACGACGATTGCAGCGCGGCCGGACCCGACAGGAAGCCGTGCGACCCGCCCAGGATCAGATCGATGGCCAGCCGCTGGGTCGGTGCCCATTTGAACGGGTTGTTGTCGGCGCTGCCGATCGTCGTGCGCGTCATCTGATAATGCGAGCGTGCCTGATCGCGCTCACTCATCAAGTCGCCCACGCCCAGCACCATCTGACGATATACGCCGCCGACGCGGCGCATGATTTCCACCGGATCCTCCCGGGCCAGGAGCGACGCATCGAGGCCGGCACCCTCGCAAAATGCGTCGAGCAGCGAACCGGTGGTAACGGCCGACCCCGGGGTCCGCGTCGCGGCGGCGGTGTCGGTCCAATCGCTGGGAACCTCGATCGAGATCCCCCAGCGGCGGGGTCAGCACCATCGTGCGCGTTTCCTGGCCGGCCAGGTCGCCGTGCGGCGCCTTGGATGCGACGATGCGAAAATCGCCGAGGCGAATGGCGAACGGCAGGGAGACGACGAGCTCCACCTGGTCGGCAAGCCTTTCGCCGGTCGCCGCATTGAACACGCCATTCGCACCGAGCGGACACAGCGTCAGGCCCTCCGCGCCCACCGCAAACTCACAGTGCGTGCGGGACAAGGCGCAATTGGGATCGGGAATCGACCAGTCGGAACCCGTGTCGCGGCCGACCCGCAGCCGCCCCTCGCGGAGCAGCCGGGCATCGACGGGATGGATTTCGTCGCTGCGTTCAAAAAGCTGCAACATATACATCGTCATGGCTTCCTCAGGCGACCTGGCGCGCGGGCATTGGCGCGTCCGCCGGTTCGGCAATTCGGGTGGCCAGCATCGACACGTCGTCATCCTGCCCGCCGCCCGCAAATTTCGCTTCGGCCGCCCCGGCGGCGCGATTGAATGCGTCGAACGCCGCGCCAAACTCGTCGCCGCGACGATGCGAGATGCGCAGTCCAAAGCCCGACGTCGCCGCTTCGTCGAGGGCTTTTCGCAGGCGCGCTAGCGGCCGGATCACCGCCGCACCGCTCAGATAGCCGACGATCATCACGGTGATCATCACCACGATCGACAGCATGACCAACAGCCAACGCATGTTGTCGGCCGCCGCCGCCAAGGCGTCGGTGCGGACGACGACATCGACGGTGCCGTAATTGGCGCCCGCATACCGTATCGGCTGCACGATCCGCATCCCGGCATTCCGGTCCGCCCCGACATAGCTGACGACGACGCCGCGCGCCGCGCCGACGCGCGCCTCGCCTTGCGGCGTCGCATAGCGCGCGCCGATGCGCCGACCGTCGCTGGCGGCGCGGATGACATTGTTCGCATCGACGACGGTCATGGCGCGAATTTCGCTGTCTTCACTGGCGCTGGTCACAAAGGCTTGCAGCACCCCCCAGTCTTGCTGATCCGCCGGCAGCCCCGCATTGTCGACCGCGACGACGCTCGCATTGTTCGCGACGAACGCCGCGATCGTTCTGCCCGACGTGGTGGCCATGTCTTCGAACGCCTGATCTTCGCGCGTGCTGATCAGCGCCCCGCAAATCGCCAGCACCGCGAACGTGACCGTCGCCAATAACAGCGGCAATTTGACGCGCAGCGACAGGCCGCGCCGCGGCGCCGCCTTTTCTTCGCTCGCACTCATTTCGCGCATGATCGCGCTGCGCACCGCGTCGCCATCGGCAAAGCGCTGTTCGGGTTTCTTGGCCAACAGCTTGTCGATGATGAAACGCAGTCCCGGCGGGCAATCGCTGGCCGATCGGTCGATCGGCTCGACCTTTTCCTGGGCGATCTGGATCGCCAGCGTGGCGAGACCGATGCCCGGGAACGCCGCCTTGCCAGTCACCATTTCGTACAGCACGATGCCCAGCGAAAAAAGGTCCGAGCGATGATCGACGGGCAGGCTGAGCGCCTGTTCCGGGCTCATGTAACGCGGCGTCCCGATCATCTGCCCAAACTGGGTCTGCGCGAGATGCGCGTTGTCGCCGTCCGGATCGGGATCGTCGATGCGCGCGACGCCGAAATCGACCAGCTTCGCGGTGCGCCCGTCGCTCGACAGCAGGATGTTCGACGGTTTGATGTCGCGATGAACGACGCCCATGCGGTGCGCATAGGCCAGCGCGCCGGCCAGCTGCTGGCCCAGCACCAGCACGCGTTCATAGGGCATGCGGCCATTGGCCTGCAGCAGGGTATCGAGCGGCTGGCCTTCGATCAGTTCCATCGCGATATAGGCGATGCCCTCTTCTTCACCGACTTCATAAATCGTGGCGATGTTGGGGTGGCTCAAAGCCCCAGCCGCGCGCGCTTCGCGCAGGAAGCGGACGTTGAGCCCGGGATTGCGCGCATATTCGGGCTTCAGCACCTTGATCGCAACCTGGCGGCCGATGCTTGGATCGATGGCGCGATAGACGTCGGCCATCGCCCCTTCGCCCAGGCGGCCCTCGATAGTGTAACGTCCCAGCGATTTCATCGAATTGACCCTCTCAATCGCCCGCTTCCACCGGTCACCTTGACCATCACTTGCGGCACGCGGCGAACGACGGTGGCCTCGATCCGCTCGGCGCGCGCCAGGTCGGCCTTGATGGCCGCGCTGTCGGGATCGAGCGCCGAGGCACGGCGCAACAATTGGACCGCGCGCGTCGCAGCGCCCTTGTTGAGCGCCGCAAGACCTTGCGTCCGCAACTGGCGGGCGGTCGCCGGATCGATACGCGCGGCGGCTGCCGCGGTCGCAGGCTTTGGCGGTTGAGCGCGTGGCGTCGTGGAGCGCGGTGGCGCCGCCGGGGCGGGGGCGGGGGCTGTCGTGCGGCGTGCCGGCACAGGTTTTGCCCCCGGAATACGCAATGTCTGCCCCGCGGTCAGCAACGTCGGCCTGTCGATGCCGTTGTACCGGGCAAGCTGATACGTCATGAGCCGATTGCCGAGATGGCGTTGGGCAATGTCCGCCATCGTGTCGCCGGGCTGGACGACATAGTCAAAGGATTGCGGCCCAAGCAGTTCGACCGGATCGCGGTCGATCGAATCGCGCAGCAGCGCCAGCGACGGATTGTTCGGATCGCGCTTCAGCCCCGACTTGATCAGTTTGCGCGCGGCCGACACGTCGCCTTGATTGAGATAGTCCGCGATCGCATCGATGCTCTTGGCGCTGCTGGCGGGGGCGGACACCGCGGCAGGTTTCGGGCCGCTGGCGCAACCGGCCAACGCAAACGCGGCGGCCAAGGCTATGCTGCGCAACAGATGCCGATGGATACGGCGTGGTGCGGCGATCGTCATGATGTCATTCTTTCGATATGGGGGAGGAGGGCGAAGACTGGAGCAAGGCGGCAAGCCTTGCGCGGTCGTCGACAAAGGACAGAAAATCCGCCGCCGACATCGGATGCGAAAAATAATATCCCTGGAAATGACGACAGCCGTGCTGCGCCAGCCAATGATACTCGTCAGCGGTTTCGACGCCCTCGGCGAGCACCTGAATGTCGAGCCCGCGGCCCAGCGCGATGATGCTCTGGCAGATCGCCTGGCTTTGCGGTCGAAGATGGACGTCGGACACGAACTCGCGGTCGATCTTGATCTTGTCGAACGGCGCGTGACGAAGGGTGCTGAAGCTGGAATAGCCAGTTCCGAAATCGTCGATGGCGATCTTCACGCCGAGCGCGCGGATCCTGGCGAACAGGTGCGCGAGTTGGGCATCGTCGGTGCTCGCTACGCCTTCGGTAAGTTCGATCTCGAGACACGCCGGATCGAGCGCATGATTGTGCAGCGTCCGGCTCAGAAACTGGACGAAATTCTGGTTGTGAAGCTGATTTGCCGAAATATTGACGGCAATCCGCATCGCTCCGAAGCGGCCGCCTTCCCAGTCGCTTGCCTGCCGGGCGGCTGCGTTGAGCACCCAAAGCCCGACCTCCTCCGCCAACCCCGATGCTTCGACGATCGGAATGAACACCGACGGCGGCACACGTCCGCGTTCGGGGTGGTTCCAGCGGATCAGTGCTTCGGCCCCCGTCACACATTGCCAGTTTGCGTCGATCAGGGGCTGGAAAAACAGCTGAAATTCGTTGCGCGCAATCGCGCTGCGCAGATCTTGTTCCATGCCGTAACGCTGCTGGACTTGCGCGATGGCATCGGCACTGAGTTCATGCGTTTCGGGCTCTTGAAGGGCAAAGGAGGCGAGGGTGCGCGTGAGCAGCAGCGGCGGCGTGATGCCATCGACCAGGGGCGCCCATCGCGTCGCGATGCTCGGCAATATTTCCCGCTGATCGATTTTCATCGTGCCGCCAAGCGCATAGGCGATCGCATCGATCTCCGATCGCGCCTGCGCCAGATCGATGTCTTTTCCGTACCAGATCGCAAAATGGGCCTGATCGACATGCGCAATCAGGCGCTCGGGCGGCACCATCCGAATGACGCGGCCGACAATCTCGAGCAGCACCCGCTCGGCAAGGCCCGGGTCGAACCCGGCCAGCCGCTCAAAATCTTCGAGGGCAAAAGTTCCCAGGACGCCCGCGCCATCCAGCGCCATTTGCTCGAGCAGCGGTTCGCGGGTCGGCAGGCCGCTGACCCCGTGGCGTTGGATCAGGCGGCGTTCGATCGTCGCGAGCGCGAGTTCAAGCCCTTCGGCATTTTCGGCAAGCCGGTCGGCGATCGTGGCTTCCTGGCCCTCGCCGGATATCCTTTCGAGCCGCTGCGACAGCCGCCACAGCTTCCAGTCGTGCCGCCATGCCGATCCGGCCCATCCGCAACCGACCGCGGCGGCGATCAGTGCAAAGGTCGCGACGTCTTCGGCGCCGACATGCAGATCACGCGCCCGCCACAAAAGCCGACGCGACCGCCAGGCGGCGCAATAGGATCGCTCCCGAAGTTGCCCCTCTTTGGACCATGGCGGTCTTTTGCGACAGCAGATGATACCAAGCCCTTAAATTCTTGTGCAGAAATGGAGCAGAATGGCTCGGTTCGTCGTGTTTCCTTTTTGCCGATAAAACGGGTTCTGCGACGCTGTAGACCCCCTTTTATCGGTTGCGGCGGCTCGGTCATGCGCGGCGCGGTTCGTGGAGCCGAGCGAAGGGTGCCTTTGTTCACGCCGCCACGAAAAGCTGCCAGTGCGTTACCGGCCCAGGCCCGCCCATATTCTGCCGCAGGGGCGATGGCCGATGCCGCGTCACCGAAATGAAACCGATGTTTCGTCATACCGAAACGGTCGCGTCATTCGGCTGACGCACCGCGCCCCTATCCGCCACCCCGATAACAACAGATGATTGGGGAATCACCAAAATGAAGCCGTCTCTCCCGAATTTCCGGGCCGCTTTGCTATGCACGGCCGTTCTGTTCGCCACCCCGTCGATGGCGCAGTCCGAACCGGTGCCCGAAACCGAAACGGGGGAGGCGGGCGACGCGATCGTCGTCACCGGCCAACGTCGCGCGCAATATGAAGCGACCGCTGAAAAACGCGCGGCCTTCGTCGTGATGGACGCGATCTCGTCGGACGACATCGGCAAATTGCCCGACCATAATACAGCCGCCGCGCTGCGCCGCATTCCCGGTCTGTCGGTCCAGGAGGACCAGGGCGAACCGCGCTTCCCCGTGCTGCGCGGGCTGCAATCGACCTATAACCGCACAACCGTCGACGGCGCCGTCGTGGGTTCGGTCGACGAGAGCGGCCGCACCGTGCCGCTGGATATTGTCCCCTCGGTGATGGCGGGCCGCCTCGAGGTCATCAAGACGGTGACGCCGGAGAACGACGGCAACGCCATCGGCGGCGTCGTCAACGTCACGACCCGCAGCGCGTTCGATGCCCGGCGGCCTTTCTTCAACGGGATAGCCTCTTACGGCATTTATGAGCAAAATGGCGACGTCCGGAACAGCAAGCCGTCCTATCGCATCGCCTTCGCAGCGGGCATGACCTTTGGTGCCAACGACGAATGGGGTATCGTCATCGGCGCGAGCCAGGAACAGCTCGATTATGATATTCCCCAGATCGAAGTCGCCAGCCCATCGGTTCGCGAATATACGGCCGCCGGCGCGCCGGTGAATTCGGGCGCCGCGAATGGCAATGGCATTCAGGTGCCGACGCAGCACCGCCTTTTCTGGTACAACAACACCAAGCAGCGTACGGGCGGCAATGTGAAACTCGAATGGCGGCCCTCGGACCGCTTCCGCTGGGAATTGTCGGGCGTCGTCGCACGCACCGAGGATGATGAGGAACGCATCGAATACCGCATCGAGCCGATCGGCAATGTCGCGAACCAGACGCCGACGAGCGGCACTTTCGGCCGCGGCCGCATCATCGTCCAGCTCAACCAGCCGATCACCAAGCGCCTCGTGGCGCTCGGTCGGACGGCATTTGCGTGGGATGCGACCGAGCAGCTGAAACTTGACGGCGATGCGGTCTTCTCGCTCGGCCGGCTTCGCGTGCCGAACAGCAGCATCGAGTTTCGCACGCGCGACGCCGACGCGACACGCTATGCCTTCACCTACGACACGTCTGATTTCTATCCGGTCTTCACCCGCGACCAATGCCGCGGCGGCGGTAGATCCGCGCAATTTCTTTCTGCAGCAACAGCGCGATGACCTTCAGAAATCGCTGGAAAAGAGCGGCCAGTTCCGGCTCAACCTGACCTATGGCGACGACAGCGTGGACGGTGGTGTCAAGATCAAGGCAGGCGGGGTGCTTCGTCTGACCAACCGCGAGAACAGCAATCCGCGGACCGATTATCGCGCCGCGACAGGCTTCACCTACACGCTGGACAATGTCGTCACCGCGGGTCCGGCCAAAGCGATCCGCGGGCAATTCACCATCCCCATCCGTATCGACGCCGATGCCTTCCCGTCATTCTATGAAGCGAACAAGAGCCGCTTTACCGCAACCGTGGCGTCGATCGCGGGCAATTATGAGGTTGGCGAGGATGTCTATGCCGGTTATCTGCAGGGCAGCACGCGGATCGGCAATTTCACGTTGCTCGGCGGGCTGCGCTACGAACGCACCGATGTTTCGTCGGACGCCTTTCGCGCCGTCGGCGGCACGCTCACCCAGATCACGACCGACGGCAGCTACGACAATTGGTTGCCGAGCGCCCATATCCGCTGGGATGTCGCCGATCGCTTCGTGATCCGCGGTGCCTGGACCAACACCATCGGCCGACCCGATTATGCGTCGATCACCGCCACCGAGACGCTCAGCTTCGACGGCAGCCAGCCGACGTTGGCGCGCGGCAATCCCGGCCTGAAGCCGCGTGAAAGCCGCGGTTTCGACCTCTCATTCGAATTTTATCCCAAGGATGGCGTGATTTCGGCGGCATTGTTCCACAAAAAGATCAACAACGAGATTTTCACGCTGTCGAGCGTCGAGGCGATCGACGTCGGCCGCGGCGTCGAGGATGTTCTGGTGTCCGAACCGCGCAACGCCGAAACCGCGACGATCAAGGGTCTCGAACTCAACCTGCAACAGGCGCTGACCTTTCTGCCCGCACCGTTCGATGGCCTGGGGGTCAGTGCCAACGCCACCTTCCTCGACACCAGATTCACCTTCCTGACCAGCGTCGGTCCGCGCGTCACCGGGCTTTTCCTGCAACCCGACACCGTCTGGAACGCATCGGTCTATTATCAGAAGGGCAAGTTCGAAGGTCGGCTGTCGTATAATTACATCGGCGGCTTCCTCGAAACGATCAACGACACCATTCCCAACGCCGACCAATATTGGAAGAGCCGCGGCACGCTCGATGCCAACATCAGCTATCGCATCACGCCGAACCTGACGGTGTATGCCGAAGGGCAGAATCTGACCGACCAGGGTCGCCGCGAACTGGTCGGCCCGGGTCAGGCATTTCTCCAGGAATCGGCCGAATATGGCCGCACCTTCTGGTTCGGCGTGGCGGCGAACTTCTGATGGCGGCGGTGCTGTTTGTGCTTGCCGCCGCCGCCGCAGGGGCGCCGTCGCCCGTCGTTGCGCAGGGCCAGCCCGCCGCGACGATCCGCCGCATCCCTGCCGCCGAAGCGCGCCAGGGCGTGGCCGTCGGGCCGAACGACGTCTACGCGGTCGCCAACTGGACGATCGCGCGATACGACCGCAAGACCGTTGAACGCCGCGCGGTCTGGGAAGGCGACCCGGCGCGCTATCCCCACATCAACAGCTGTGCGCTGATCAAGGCCGAGCTGGTCTGCGCGGGATCCAATTTCCCGGCCGTTCCGCACGCCAGCTCGGTCGAATTTTTCGATCCCTCACGCTCGCGCACCGGCGCAGCGTATCGCTCGGCCTCGGCACCGGCTCGCTGACGTGCGGTCGATTGGCGCGATGGGCACTGGTGGGCGATGTTCGCCAATTACGACAACAAGGGCGGCGAAGCGCCGCGCGATCATCGGCATACGACGCTGGTAAAGTTCGACACCGCATGGCGCCGCACCGAAGGCTGGGCGCTGCCCCAGACGATATTGGACCGGATCGCCCCGATGAGCATATCGGGGGGCGGCTTCCGGTCGGACGGCAGCTTGTGGCTGTCGGGGCATGATCTTCCCGAACTCTATGTCGTTCGCCTGCCAAAGGGCGGAGCGACGCTCGATCATATCGCCACGGTTGCGATGGAGGCCGAAGGCCAAGCGATCGATTGGGACGAAAGCCGGCCTGGCATCCTGTGGGGCATCAGCCGCAAAGAGCGGTCGATGCTGGAGATGCGGGTCCCTGCGCCGGACAAATAGCACGATCGCCAGACCGCCCGGCTGCGACGCGCCTGTCCATGTTCGACGATTTAGAACAAGAAAATGGTGGACGCACTAGGGCTCGAACCTAGGACCCGCTGATTAAGAGTCAGCTGCTCTACCAACTGAGCTATGCGTCCACTTGCCGGTTTTCGGCGCGCTTTGCGGCTTGGAGGGACCCTCTTTGCTGCGAAGCGAGCGGCCCGCTATCATGCCACTACGGGGAAGGCAATGGCGCCGAAGTCTTTTTGGCGAAGATTTTTCTCAATGGAAGCGCCGCGTGCCGTTCAGCGGGCGCGATCGCCAGGACGATGCCGATCAGGGCAGCGACCGTCATCATCGACGACCCGCCATAGGAGAAAAGCGGCAGCGGGATGCCGACCACGGGCGCCAGCCCCATCACCATCATAAGGTTGATCGCGATATAGAAAAAGATCGTCATCGTCAGTCCGGCTGCGGTCAATTGGCCGAAGCGGGTGCGGGCGCGCAGGGCGACGCGGGTCGACCAGCGCAGCAGCAGGAAAACAGCCCGATCACCACCAGCCCGCCGATCAGCCCCCATTCTTCGGCCATCGTGGCAAACACGAAATCGGTGTGGCCCTCGGGCAGGTAATCGAGATGGCTCTGCGAGCCTTGCAGATACCCCTTGCCGCCGATGCCACCCGAGCCGATCGCGATCTTCGACTGGCTGATGTGATAGCCGGTGCCCAGCGGGTCGCTTTCCGGATCGAGGAATGTCAGCACGCGGTTCTGCTGATATTCCCTGAGCAGGAAGGAAAACAGGATCGGCAGCGCCGCCAGTCCCGCGACCGCGGTGCTCCCGAACCACCAGAACGGCAGGCCGGCGGCAAACATCACCACCACCCCGCCGACACAGATCGCCAGCGCGGTGCCCAGGTCGGGCTGCAACATGACCAGCGCCGCGGGCAGGCCGATCATCACCAGCGCCGGCCATAGCGCGGTAAAAGTGCGCGTATTTCCGGGCGGCAATTGCGCATAAAAGCGCGCGAGCGCGACAACGATCGCGACCTTCATCAATTCGGAGGGCTGGAGGTTCATGAAACCCAGGTTCAGCCATCGCTGGCTGCCGCCGCCGACAAAGCCGAGCAGTTCGACCGCGATCAGCAACACCAGCACGCCGATATAGGCGATGTAGGAGAAATCCTCGAAGATGCGGAGCGGGAAGCGCCCGATGACCAGCGCGACGGTCAGGAATACCAGAAAGCGTACGCCCTGCTGCAACGCCCAGGGCGACCAGTTGCCGCCCGCGGCCGAATAGAGCACGAGCAGGCCGAAGCCGGTGATCCCGGCCAGGATCGCGATCAGCTTCCACGGAATCCGCTGGATGGCGGGCGGCACCGGGATCATTGCGCCAGCTCCGGGTCGGGCTTCGATATGCCGGCTTTCCACGCCGCATAGTCGCGGTCCATGCGTTCCTTGATCGTCCCGCCCCAGCCGGCCTCGAACGTCGTCAGCGCCTCCATCGCCTTTTCGCGGTCGAACAGGAACGTCATGAAATCCTTGGCCACCGGCGCCGCGGCGCGCGAACCGCCCATGCCATGCTCGATGACGACAGCGGTCGCGTAGCGCGGATTGACGACCGGTGCGAAGCCGACGAACAGGCCGTGGTCGCGGAATTTCCACGTGCCGCTTTTGCCGTTGCCAGTGCCCAGCCCGCGCACCTGGGCGGTGCCCGTCTTGCCCGCCATCGTGATGCCGTCGAGCGGTAGCTTGCTGCGCCCTGCGGTTCCCCCGGGTCCGTTGACGACAAGGTCCATGCCGTGCCGCGCGGTCGCCAGCGCTTCGGCGGAAAAGGGCAGGGGCTCGTTCTTGAATTCGCGGTTGATCAGACGCGGATACAGCCGCCGGCCGGACGCGATCCGCGCCGCCATCACCGCGAGCTGCAGCGGGTTCACGCTGACATAGCCCTGCCCGATCACCGCGTTGAGCGAATCCGAAGCCGACCAGGCCTGGTCGTATTTCTTCATCTTCCAGACGCTGTCGGGAATGGTGCCATAACGCTGGTTGGCTCCCCGCCAGCTGAAATTCCTCGCCCAGACCCAACAGCTTGGCGGTGGGCGCCATCGCGTCATAACCCAGCCGGTGCGCGAGCCAGTAGAAATAGCTGTTGCAGCTTTTCATGATCGCGGTGGGCATGTCGACGCTGCCGTGGGTGCCCAGACAGCGGAAAAAGCGGTTGCCCAGCCGATAGCCGCCGATGCACGTGTGGCGCTCGCTCGGGTCGACGCCATGCTCGATCGCGGCGATCGCCGCCATCGGTTTCAGCGTCGAACCCGGCGGATACAGGCCGCGCGTCGCCTTGTTGATCAGCGGCTGATGATCGTCGCCGCGCAGCCAGGCATATTCATTGCTGCTGATGCCGTCGGAAAAGCTGTTGGGATCGAAACTGGGCATCGACACGAACGACAATATGTCGCCGTTCTGGCAGTCGATGACGACCGCCGCGCCGGACTCGCGCCCCATGCGCCGCGCGACATAGTCCTGTAGGTCGGCGTCGATGGTCAGGTGGACGGTCTTGCCCTGGGTATCGGGTTTGACCCCCAATTCGCGGACCACCTTGCCGCGCGCGGTGACCTCGACCCGCTTGGCGCCGGGTTCGCCGCGCAGCATCGGCTGGAAATATTTCTCCAGCCCGTCCTTGCCGGTCCGGAAACCGGGGGTGATGTACAGCGGATCCTTGACCTTCTGATATTCCTCGGCGGTCGGTGCGCCGACATAACCGATCAGATGGCCGACGGCAGCGCCGGTCGGGTAATTGCGGGCAAAGCCGCGCTGCGGCGCGATGCCAGGCATTTCGGGCAGGCGCACCAGGATCGAGCTATATTCGGCCTCGGTCATGTCCTCGGCCACCGCGACCGGCTGAAATCCCGATGCGGCCTTCAGGTCGCGGTTGATCCGTTCCATCGTATCGCCGTCGAGCCGCAGCAGGGTCTGCAATTGCCCCAGCACCACCTCCTTGTTGTGCAGGCGGTCGGGGATGATATCGATGCGCAGCGATACACGGTTGTTCGCCAGCGCCTTGCCATGCCGGTCGACGATCCAGCCGCGGCGCGGCGGCACCAGCGTCAAATTGACCCGGTTGCTTTCCGATTCCAGGACGTAGCGGTCGTTGTCGATGATCGAAATATAGCCCATCCGCGCCGCGAGCGCGGCGCCGATCACCATCTGGCCGCCGCCGACGACAAGCGTGCGGCGGGTGAAGGTGATTCCTCTCCACGCTTCGGTGATCGGGGGCTGTTCTTGCGGGGCATCTGGCTTTTGACTCGGGGCAACTATCGGCGTTTCAGGCGGAAATTGTCCAACTTGCCTGTCAGCCGCATGAACAGCGGCACCAGCAGCGCGATCGCGATCTGCGGGACGACCAGACCCAGCACCCGGCCGGTTGCCGCATGCGGGTGGACGATCAGCGCCGCGAGCGACTGGATGACCGCGATCGACAGCGCCGCGATCGCCCAATCGTGAAAAACCGCGCCAATAGATGCGCTGCGACGAATAATGGATCGCGATGCTGGCGATCGTCCACAGCCCGACCGCGGTGCCGATCGGCTGGCCGCTGAACAGATCGTCCCACAATCCCAGCGGCAGACCGATCCACACCGGCCACATTTCGGTGCGCAGCAATTGCCAGCATAGAAAGAACAAAAGGCCCAGCGGCGGCAGCACCGGCGAGTTGGCGATCAGCGGCAGCATCAGCGGCAGCGCCGACGCGGCCATCACCGTCGCAATCGGGACGATGCGCATCCGCCACAGCGAGGCCGGTTCGCCCAGGCGCGGCGCGGCGGTCTTGCTCATGGCGCTCCGTCCGGCGCAGGGGCGGGCGCCGGCCCCGGCAGGCCCTGGGCCTCGATGTTGTCGGGGGTGTAGGGGCGCAGCACCGCCACCACATCGACTTTGGCGGGGTCGGCGAGCGGCCGGGCGAGGGCGCCGTCATCCTGCCGCCGCACCACGATGGCGACCGGAATATTGGGCGGATACAGCCCGCCGGTGCCCGACGTGACCAGGATGTCGCCTGGCTTGAACGGGTTGTTGGCGATGTTGAGGGTGCGGATGTCGAGATCGCCGTTGCCGCGACCATAGGCGAGCGCGGGCAGGCCGTCGCGGGCGCGGCGGACGGGGACGATATTGTCGACATCGGTCAGCAACAGCACCTGCGACACCGACGGTCCGGCGCTCACGATACGGCCGATCAAGCCATCGGCGCCGCGCACCGGCTGGCCCGATGCGACTCCCAATTGGCGCCCGATGCTGAGCAGCGCGATGCGCTTGCTGCTGGTCGAGGTCGAGGTCAGCAAAAAGCCGTTGGCGAGCGCGGTCTTGTCGGTTTCCTGCAGTTTGAGCAGCGTCTTCAGCTGGCGGTTTTCTTCTTGCAGTGCGCTCGTCGCGACCAGTTCGCGCCGCGTGTCGGCCAGTTCCTTGCGCAGCCGGCGGTTTTGCGAGCCGGCGCTGACATAGGCGCCGACGGTATCGTCGATGCCAGAAATCGATCCGGTCACCGATCGCGTCACCCGCGCGACGGGCGCGGTGATTTCGTGGCTCGCCACGCGCAATTGGGCAAAGCCGACAGGGTCAACGACCGACAGGATCGCCAGCAACAGCCCCGCCACCGCCCCGGTCACCGCAATGACATAGGCAACGAACAGGCTGTACTGCGCCTTTCGGGATTGCCCCGGACGTCGATGTGCCGGGCGGACCATGGTTCAGAATCGCCCTTTTTAGGCTTGCTGAAGCACGCCGCGAAAGGCGGGGTCTTCCATCGCGCGGCCGGTGCCGATCGCGACGCAGGTGAGCGGATCGTCCGCGACCGTGACCGGCAGGCCGGTCGCTTCCTTGAGCAGTTCGTCGAGCTCGGCGATCAGCGCCCCGCCGCCGGTCAGGACGATGCCCTGATCGACGATGTCGGCGGCGAGTTCGGGGGCGGTGTTTTCCAGCGCGATGCGGACGCCCTCGACGATCGTGCCGATCGGTTCGGACAGCGCCTCGGCGATCTGCGCCTGATTGATCGAGATTTCCTTGGGCACGCCATTGACCAGATCGCGGCCCTTGATGTGGATCGTCAGCCCGACGCCGTCGGCGGGGATGCGCGCGATGCCGAAATCCTTCTTGATCCGCTCGGCGGTCGCTTCGCCGATCAGCAGATTATGATGGCGGCGCACATAGGACACGATCGCTTCGTCCATCTTGTCGCCGCCGGCGCGGACCGAGGTGGTGTAGGCGAGACCGCGGAGCGACAGCACCGCGACTTCGGTCGTGCCGCCGCCGATGTCGACGACCATCGACCCGATCGGTTCGGTGACCGGCATGTCGGCGCCGATCGCGGCGGCCATCGGTTCTTCGATCAGCCACACTTCGCTGGCCCCGGCGTTCGATGCGGCGTCGCGGATCGCGCGGCGTTCGACGCTGGTCGAACCGCTGGGCACGCAGATCACGATTTCGGGGCTGCGGAACGCGTTCGGCTTGCCGCCATGCACCTTGGTGATGAAATGCTTGATCATCTGTTCGGCGACATCGATGTCGGCGATGACGCCGTCGCGCAGCGGCCGGATCGCCTCGATGCTGTCGGGGGTCTTGCCCATCATCAGCTTGGCGTCGTCGCCGACCGCCTTCACCCGCTTGATCCCGTTGATCGTCTCGACCGCGACGACCGAAGGTTCATTCAGGACAATGCCTTTGCCGCGCACATAGACCACGGTGTTCGCGGTGCCGAGGTCGATAGCCATGTCTTGGGAATTGAATTTGAACCAGCGAGAAAAGAAGGACATCGATACTGCTTCCCTGTCATCGGCATCGGGGGACGGTGCCGTCGTCGTGAACCCGCGCGCCCGGCCGGCGACAGGTCCAATCAGGGAGAGATTCCGGCTCGGCTTTGGAGGCTGGCTGGACAATATGATCAAGGCTGTGCGGGTGGGTCGCGATTTGCGCTCGACTGCGCTAGGAGAGCGTCCATGTCAATACGTCGCCTGCCGGAAACGCTCGTAAATCGGATCGCAGCCGGTGAAGTGGTCGAAAGACCCGCCGCAGCGCTCAAGGAACTGGTTGAAAACGCCATCGACGCCGGTGCGAATCGCATTTCGGTGCGAATCGCCGAGGGCGGAATTTCGCGGCTCGAAGTCGAGGATGACGGCTGCGGGATGACCGCGGCCGACATGGCGCTGGCGCTCGAACGTCATGCGACGTCGAAGCTGCCCGACGATGCGATCGAACTGGTGGCATCACGCTGGGTTTCCGCGGCGAGGCTCTGCCCTCGATCGCCAGCGTCGCGCGGCTGACCATCGCCAGCCGCGCCGCCGATGGCGATGGCTGGCGACGCGTCGTCGATCACCGGCGAGTGGTCGCCGAGGACCGGCCCCGCCTGGCCTTGGCACCCGCGTCCGCGTCGAGGATCTGTTCGCCCGCGTCCCAGCACGGCGCAAATTCCTGCGCAGCGCCCGCAGCGAATATGCCGCCTGCCTCGACGTCGTGAAGCGGCTGGCGATGGCACGCCCCGACGTGGGATTCACCGTCGAGCATGACGGGCGCCGGGTGCTCGATGTGCAAGGCGGGCAGGACCAGCTCAGCCGCGTCGCCGCGCTGACCCAGCGCGATCTCGCCGCCAACAGCATCGGCATCGATGTCGACCGCGGCGACGTCCATATCGGCGGCGTCATCAGCCTGCCGACCTACAATCGCGGCATTGCCGACCATCAATATCTGTTCGTCAACGGCCGCCCGGTCAAGGACCGGCTGCTCGTCGGGGCCTTGCGCGGCGCTTATGCCGATTTGCTCGCGCGCGATCGTCATCCGGTCGTCGCGCTGTTCCTCGACGTGCCGACCGGCGAGGTCGATGTGAACGTCCATCCCGCCAAGACCGAGGTGCGCTTTCGCGACCCGCAGTTGATCCGCGGCATGATCGTCGGCGGCCTGCGCCGCGCGCTCGACGAACATGGCTTTCGCAGCGTCCAGCGCCCCGCCGAAGCCGCGCTGGCGGCGTGGCAGCAGGAACCCGTCGCGCCGGCCCCGACCCTGTTCGCAGCGCATCTGCCCTATCCGCACGCCCCCGCGACGCATCTGTTCGGCGCCGAAGGCGACCCCGCGACGCTGGCGCTGCTGCGCGACCGAATCGTCGATTTCGCGCCGTCGCCCGACGCGCTGCCGATGGGGAGAGCAGAGGCTGCGACCGCGCCGGTGCCGCACGCCGACGCGCATCCGCTCGGCATCGCGCGCGGCCAGATCGCACGCACCTATATCGTCGCCGAGGCCGAGGACGGCCTGGTCATCGTCGACCAGCACGCCGCGCACGAACGCCTCGTCCTCGAACAATTGCGCCGCGGCATGGGCGGACAGGCGGTGCCGTCGCAGGGCCTGCTCCTCCCCGAAGTCGTCGAACTCGACGAACCCGCGTGCGACCGGCTCGAGGCTGCCGCGGCGCAGCTTGCCGCGCTCGGCGTCGAACTCGAACGCTTCGGCCCCGCCGCAGTGATGGTCCGCGCCACCCCCGCGATGCTCGGCGCGATCGATTGCCGCCAACTGGTTACAGACATCGCCGACGATCTCGCGGGCTATGACGCCGCGCTGGGATTGAACGAAAAGCTCGAACTCGTCGCCGCGACGATGGCCTGCCATGGTTCGGTCCGCGCCGGCCGCACGCTGAACGTCGCCGAAATGAATGCGCTCTTGCGGACGATGGAGGTCACCCCGCATAGCGGCCAGTGCAATCATGGTCGCCCGACTTGGGTCAAACTGGCGATGGACGATGTCGAAAAATTATTCGGAAGGAAATAGCATGCGATTTCGGATCATCGTCCTGTCGCTGGCCGCGGCGTTGCCCATGGTGGCCTTTGCTGCCCCCGCTGCAAAGCCTGAGACGAGTTGCCCCGCCGCGCCCGTCCTGCCCCCCGAACTATCCGACTGGTCGCGCAATGCATCGACCAAGACGATCTATGCCTATGGCGACGACTTGGGCGCCGACTGGTCCTCGCTCGGCGCGGCGCGCACCCAATTGCCGCTGCATAAATTCGAAAGCCTGCGCTACGGCGTCGCGCCCGAGCGTAAGCCCGACGTCTATAAATTCGGCGGCATGGTGCCGATCGACGTCAAGACATCGGGGCGGCTGATCGTCGCGCTCGACGCGGGCGCCTGGATCGACCTGGTCCGCGACGGCAAGGCGGTCAAATCGCTCACCCACGGCCACGGCCCCGCCTGTTCGGGCATCCGCAAGATGGTCGAATTCGACGTGACGCAGGGCCGCTATGTGCTCCAGATCGTCAACGCGCCGACCGCGTCGATCCACGCGATGGCGGTGCTGCGTCCGGCGCCTTGAAGCCCATAATATTTGGGTTGGAAACCGTTTGTCCTGAGGAGCCATTGAGCTTGTCGAAATGGCGTCTCGAAGGACGCTGACGCTAGCGTCCTTCGAGACGGGTCTTCGACAGGCTCAGCCCCTCCTCAGAACCAACGGCTTTCTGAATCCACCTTATCAGGACGGGTTCTAGGCCATCTTGATCCCGGCGACGCCATTCTCGACCACCGCCGTTGCGCGTTTGGACAGCGTGTTGACCGGCGTCGTCACCTTGTCGACCACCATGAAATGGGTCTGCCACGCCTCGCGATTGACGTCGCAGATGACATAGCCACGCTGGTCGTTGGCGAATTTCAGTTCGGGGTTCAGCTTCAGAAACTCGTCGGTGCCGCCCCGCTTATCGCTGCCGTCGCCGCCGCTGGAAATCGAGGTCGCGACGAATTCGGCGCCGACGACCTTGTCCTTATGCACCAGGTCGCCGCAGAAATTCTGATGCTCGTCGCCGGTCAGCACGACGTTGTTCTTCAGCCCCGCCATGCGCGACAATATCCGCTCGCGCGGCGCTTCATAACCCGCCCAGCTGTCGAGGTTGACGATTTTCTTCGGCTCGTCGGGCTTGCGCCGCCGGTCGAGCGACATCATCGTGACCTGCTGCGCAAAGGCGTTCCACCTCGCGCCGCCCTTCGCCAGATTGCGGCCCAGCCAGTCTTCCTGTGCCTTGCCCAGCACCTGCGCCTCCTTGGCGAACACCTCGGGACACGCCGGTTTGAACCCGTCGCCGCACGGCTGGTCGCCCCGATACTGCCGCGTGTCGAGCAACTGCATCGCCATCAGATCGCCCCAGCGAAACTCGCGGTTCAGCGCGACCATGCCGCCGCGCGGCAACAGCGCCTTGCGCACCGGCATATGCTCGTACCACGCCTGCATCGCCGCCTGTTTTTTCAGCATGAAGACTTCGGGCGGCGCGGCATCGGGGTCGTTGACGTCGAGCCCCATCTTCCAATTGTCGATGTCCGACACCCAGTCGTTGCGGATTTCATGATCGTCGAAGCTCGACAGAAAGGCGTGGACCGACCGCGCCGCCTGCAAATCGATATCGCCCAGTTGCTGCGAATAAGCGGCTCGGAAATCGTCGAGATCGACCAGCGCGCGGAACGCATGTTTGCGCACCGGACGCGTCGGCAGCCCGGTATTGAACAGATATTCCTCGCTATATTCGTATATGAAGTCGCCATAATGATAGACGAACGCCAGGTCTTCGCGCGCCAGATGGCGATAGGCGCCGAAAAATCCCGCCTCGAAATGCTGGCACCCGGCCACCCCGAACTTCAGCGCATCGGCGCGCGCGCCGGGGGCGGGCAGGGTGCGCGCGCGGCCGCGCAGGCTGCGCTCGCCGCCGGCGGTAAAGCGATAATAATAGGGGCGGTCGGGCTGCAATCCGGCGACCTCGACATGCACGCTATGGCCCAGTTCGGGGCGCGCCAGTTCGGTGCCCTTGGCCACCACGTCGCGAAAACCGCTGTCGCTCGCGACCTCCCATTCGACCGGCACATTGGTCAGCGGCATGCCGCCGTGGCGCTCCATCGGCTCGGGCGCCAACCGCGTCCAGATAACGAAACCGTCGCTGGCGGGATCGCCCGCGGCAACCCCCAGTTTGAATGGAAAGTCGCGGAATATGCCCTGCGCCCGGATGATCGCCGGCGCGGCAAGGCCCGCGATCGTGGCTCCGGCCAGAAACAGGCGGCGGTTGTACATGGTCAGGCTCCCAGGAACGCGAATCGCTCGTCCTCGATAGCGGAGCCGCGCGTTACATCAATGACCGAACCTGCAGCGCCCGCGATCAGCTATGCAGGAAATGCATCACATCGCCATCTTTGACGACATAGGCCTTGCCCTCGGCGCGCAGCTTGCCCGCTTCGCGCGCCCGCGCTTCGCCGCCCAGCGCGATATAATCGTCATAGGCGATAGTTTCGGCGCGGATGAAACCCTTCTGGAAATCGCTGTGAATCTCGCCCGCGGCTTCGGGGGCGGTGGCGCCGGTGTGGACGGTCCAGGCACGCGCTTCCTGCGGGCCGACGGTGAAGAAGGTGATCAGGTGGAGCAATTCGTATCCGGCGCGGATGACGCGGGCGAGGCCGGTTTCGTGCAGCCCCATTTCTTCGAGAAACTCGAGCCGGTCGGCCATGTCCATCGTCACCAGCTCGCTTTCGATCGCGGCCGAGACAACGACGGCCTGCGCGCCCTCGGCGGCCGCCTTAGCGAACACCTTCTCCGAAAAGGCGTTGCCGTTTGCGGCGCTGCCTTCATCGACGTTGCAGACATAGAGAACGGGTTTCGAGGTGAGCAGCTGCGCGGTGCGCAGCACGCGCGCTTCCTCCTCGTCGCGCGGCTGGGTCAGCCGCGCGGGCTTGCCCTCGCGCAGCAAGTCGAGCGCCTGGCCGAGCACCGATGCGGCAATCTTGGCTTCTTTATCGCCCTGGGCGGCTTTCTTGACGAACGCGGGCACGCGCTTTTCCAGGCTCTCCAGATCGGACAGCAGCAGTTCGGTCTCGACCGTCTCGGCATCGGCGACAGGGTCGACGCGGTTTTCGACGTGCTGGATGTCGTCATCCTCGAAACAGCGCAGGACATGGACGATCGCATCGACTTCGCGGATGTTGCCCAGGAACTGGTTGCCCAGCCCTTCGCCCTTCGACGCGCCGCGGACGAGGCCCGCGATGTCGACGAACGCCAGCTGCGTCGCGATGATCTTTTTGCTGCTTGCGATGCCGGCGAGCTTTTCCAGCCGCGCGTCGGGCACCGCGACATTGCCGATGTTCGGCTCGATCGTGCAGAACGGGTAATTGGCCGCCTGTGCCGCCGCCGTTTCGGTCAGCGCGTTGAACAGGGTGGACTTGCCGACGTTGGGCAGGCCGACGATGCCGCATTTGAAACCCATGGAAACTCCGTAATGCCGACGCGCTGGTGAAGGGGGGCCGGTGTTGCAGCGCCCCTAGCGCCAAGTGCGCGGCGATGCCAGCCTTTGCGGGCGGCGCTTTGTTGTTGCGGCAGGTTCAGCCTTGCCACTTTATCGCGGGCGCGATGATGAAAACCCGACACATGGCGGCAGGCGCCGCGTTGCTGGCGCTCGCTGCGGTGGGCGCTCAGGCTGCTCCAAACCGATTTGAATCGGGCGTTTTTACCGAACTCAACCGGTTCCGCAGCGACCCCGCCGCCTATACGAAGTTCCTGCAGGCCTATCGCCCGCGTTTCGAGGGCAAATTGCTGGTCAGCGACGACGACAGCGAAATCGACATCATGACGCGCGAAGGCGTCGCCGCGGTCGACGAGGCGATCCGCGATTTGCGCCGCGAAAAGCCGCTGACCGAGCTGACGTGGAGCGACACGCTGGCGCGCGGAGCGGCCGATCATGTTGCGGCTCAGTCGCGATCGGGCGCGGTCGGCCATTATACCCGGGGCAGCGGCCCCGGCGAGCGGATGAAGGCGCGCGGCGGCGGCCCCTATGTCAACGAGGTCATCACCTATGGTCACCACAGCCCCGCGGGCGTGATCGACCAACTGCTGATCGACGATGGCGTCCCCGACCGCGGTCACCGCCATAGCTTGCTGCGCGCCGAGCACCGCTATGCCGGCGTCGCCTGCGGGACGCACAAGGTGCACCGCACGATGTGCGTGATCCTGATGTCGCAAACCCCCAACGGCGCACCGCCGCCGCCGCCGCCGAAAAGATCGCAATAGGCTTCGGGACTTGCAGGCTGTATTGTTGTGGTATAACAGTCGATGCGTCTTGAACGCGGGAGATTGCGATGCGGCTGGCGAAACTGGCTTGGACCCTGCCGCTGTGGCTGGCGGCAACCCCCGCTGCGGCAAAGGCGCTTCCCGATCAGGCGGCGACCGCGAAAACCGCGCAAAAGGCGATGACCGCGACCGGCGCGCGCGGGCTGGCCCTCGCGACGATCGACAAGGGCAAGGTCGTGTCGGTCCAGACCTTTGGCGACCGCAATGCCAAGGGCGATCCGCTGACCCCGCAAACGATCATGTATGGCGCTTCGCTGACCAAAGTGGTGTTCGCTTACACGGTGATGCGGCTGGTCGACGAGGGGAAAGTCGATCTCGACAAGCCGATCGCCGCGATGCTGGCCAAGCCGTTGCCCGACTATGGCAATCTCGACGCTTATGGCAATTGGGGCGATCTGGCCGGCGATGACCGCTGGCGGACGATCACCCCGCGCAATGTGCTGAACCACAGCACCGGCTTTGCAAATTTTTCGTTTCTCGAGCCCGACGGCAAGCTGCGCATCCATTTCGATCCGGGCAGCCGCTACAGCTATTCGGGCGAGGGCATGATGCTGCTTCAGTTCGGGGTCGAGAAGGGGCTCGGCCTCAATCTGGACAGCGAGCTGCGGCGGCTGGTCTTCGATCCGCTGGCCATGCCGAAAACCAGCCTGACCTGGCGCCCCGATTTCGCCGAAAATGTCGTCGACGGCTGGCGGCTCGACGGCAGCGTCGAACCGCACGATCAGCGCGAGCGCATCCGCGTCGCAGGATCGATGGATACGACGATCACCGACCTCGCCAATTTCGCCGCGGCGCTGGTGTCGGGGCAGGGCTTGTCAAAGGCGTCGCACGCCGCATTGCTGCGCGGGGCGCTGCCGATTCGCTCGCCCTCGCAATTCCCGGTGCTCGCGGACGACGCGCCGGCGGCCGATCAGCCCGCCAACACCGCCGCGTCGGTCGGCCTGATCACCTTCACCGGGCCGCAGGGCGCCACTTTTTTCCGCGGCGGGCACAATGATTCGACCGGCAACACGCTGGTCTGCCTCGAAAAGAAGCAGCGCTGCGTGCTCATCATGTCGAACGACGTCCGCGCCGAAGCGGCGTTCCCGATGATCGTGCGCGACATCATCGGCGAAACCGGCACCCCGTGGCGCTGGATCTTCGGCGATATGAAATTCGTCTGATGCCGCCGCCCGCTTCCGCCCAAAGATCGGGGGAAGCGGGCGGCGCGCTCGATCAGTTGCCGACCGGCTGGTTGTCGGTACGGCGGACGACGACCGTCGACGACCGCGGTTGCTGACCCGCGACCGGCCAGTTGCCCGTCGGGTGCTGGATGTTGACGAAGAACGTCCGCAGATCGGGCGTGTAAGCCAGGCCGGTGATTTCGCACCCGACCGGGCCGACCAGAAACCGCTTCGACTGTTTGGTCACCGGGTCGACATAGAACATCGCATTATGGCCGAACGCCTGGTCGATCGTGCGGCCCGTGACCCCCGAATTGCCCGGCACACTATGGTCGGTCTGTACCCACAGCCGGCCCTGCGGATCGATGCGGATGCCGTCGGGGCTGGAAAAGGTGTCGCCGCTGATGTTGCCGACCAGGTTGCTGCCGCCCGATGCCAGCGACGGATCGCCCGCGGTCAGAAATATTTCCCAGACGAACCGGGTCGCCAGCGGCGAATCGCCCTGTTCGCGGAACTTGATGATATGACCGTGCAGGTTGGTGACCCGCGGGTTCATCGGATTGGTGACGCGGCGGCCGCTGTTGTTGGTCAGCGTCACGAACACCGCCGTATTGTCGGGGGCGACGGTCACCCATTCGGGGCGGTCCATCACCGTCCCGCCGGCGACGCGCGCCGCCGATTTGCAGTTGATCAGCACATCGGCCTGGTTGTTGAAATTGACGATCGTCGGCGCCGGCGGGGTCGTGCTCTGGCTGGTGTTGCCCGGGTCCGACGCGCCCGCGGTCAGGCCGTTCTGCCCGACGACCAGCGCCCGCCATTCGCCGGTGCCGTCGCCGTTGAAGCGCGCGACATAGAGCGTGCCATAGTCGAGCAGGTCGGTGTTCGCGGCGCGATTGGTGTTGCTGTACGCGCGGTCGGGGACGAATTTATAGATGCAGCCCGGGGTCGAATCATCGCCCATATAGAAAGCGACGCGGCGGTCGCTGTTCGCCATAAACGCGACATTTTCATGATCGAAGCGGCCCATCGCGGTGCGCTTGGTCGGCTGCGCCAGTTCGCGCAGCGGGTCGATTTCGACCACCCAGCCATAATCGGTCGCGGGCTGCGTCGGGTCGAAATAATTGTCGGTCGTTTCCTCGCAGGTGAGGTACGTGTCCCACGGCGTCCGGCCGCTGGCGCAATTGTTCAGCATGCCCTTGATCGACCCCGACAAGAGGCCCGCGGCGGGCCCCCCGGCGCGATAGCTGCTGTTGCCGGTATAGCGGCGGTTATAGGTCGATCCCGGCTGGACCGTCCATTTGCCGTCGCTGCCCTTGGCGATCTCGACGACGCCGATGCCGACCGCCGACAGCGCCAACGCCTTTTGATCGGCGGTTGCGGTCGCGGCGTTGTAATTGCCCGCCATCAGGATGTTGAAATCGGGATATTCGTAATTCATCGCCAGGATGCCGCGGTTGTTGGCATCGACCCCCGGAAAGGCGAAATATTCCATGCCGTCATGGTTGCCGCCGGCCCATTTCTCGGCGACCGCGGGAGTCGGGAAGCTGCCCGTATACGCGGCGCCGGTTTCGACCGAATCGCCGGCTTTCAGCAGCACATCGACGGTATAGCCCGCCGGCACCGTCACCGCGTCATTCTGGTTCGCGGCGACCGCGGCAAAACTGGCGGCAAAGCTGGTGGGCGGCGGCGTCGGGGTCGGGGTCGGTCCGGCGGTTGGGGGCAGGATGACCGCCGGATCGCCGCCGGTGTCGCCGCACGCCGCCAGCGCCATTGCCGGCAACACCGACAGGCCGAGCAGACCGCCGCGCAACAGCGTGCGCCGCGTCGGATTTTCGGCGACGATCGCCTCCAGGCTGTCGGCTGCGCAAAGATCGGTGGTGTCGCCGCGATACGGCGCGCGGGCGTCGTCGGTAAGATGTGACATGCAGTCCCCCTGTTTTTCGGTTGAGCCCCGGACGGATCGTCCGGATCGGGTGGCGCACCGATGGCAGCGGGAGGTGTCAGCTAGATGGCTTGCGCAAGTCGCGACGGGGCAGTTTGTGTGACAGGGTTTTGACAGCGATGGTCGGGTGGCGGATCAGGCGCCACCTGCGTCCAGCGACGCGAGCCATTGTTGCAGCGCGCGAGGATTTTCGAGCCGCACGAGCGTGCCGTCATACGCGCGCAGCTTTTCTTCGGTGCGCGGCCGGGGCCCGCTGTTCCACGCCAGCAGATAGAGAAAGAATTCCAGATCGAAGCGCTCGGGACAATTTTCGGTCATGTCGGGGCGGCTGCGCCCGCGATAGGTCCAGATCCGGCGCAGCACCCGCCAGGCGCACGGGCGGATCGGAAAATCGAGATAGACGACGGTGTCGGCGCGCGCCAATCGCGTATCCAGCGTGCCGCCGTAATTGCCGTCGATCAACCACCGCTTGCCGGCGGTGATGGTCGCGAGCCGGGCGCGTATGTCGTCTTTGCTGCTTTCGACCCAGCCCGGACGCCAGTTGAGCTGGTCCATGTGAAACACCGGCAGGTCGAGTTTCCGGCCAAGCTGCGCGGCCAGCGTCGATTTCCCGGCGCCGCACGGGCCGATGACCAGCACGCGCTGCACGATCGTCAGCCCTGCAAACGCAGCGCGAGATCGCTTTGAAACCGCACGTCATTGCCCTCGGCCAGCCACGATGCTTCGGCCGCGATCGCGCCGAGCAGGTCGATCAGCGGTTCCACCTCGCTCTTGTGGTAATTGCCCAGCACATGGCCGGTGACGCGGTCCTTGTGGCCCGGATGGCCGATGCCGATGCGGACGCGGCGGAAATCCTCGCCGATATGCTGGATCATGCTGCGGATGCCGTTGTGCCCCGCCGCGCCCCCGCCGCGCTTCACCTTCACTTGCATGGGGATCAGGTCGAGCTCGTCGTAAAACACCGTCACGTCGGGGGTTCCGAGCTTATAGAAATCCATCGCGGCGCGCACGCTGCGGCCGCTTTCGTTCATGAAGGTGCCGGGTTTCAGCAACAGGATGCGCTGCGATCCGATCCGCCCGTCCTGGATCCAGCCCTGGAATTTCTTCGCGGGGGCGGGGAAGTCATGGACGTCGGCGATGACATCGGCGGCCATAAAGCCGACATTGTGACGGTGCATCGCATATTGGGGCCCGGGATTGCCGAGGCCGACCCACAGCTGCATGCCATCCGCCTTTCGTGGAAGGCCCCTCCCGCCAGGGAGGGGCCGCCCGAATATGGTTAGGCTTCTTCGCCGCCTTCTTCAGCAGCAACGTCGCCCTCGGCTTCGTCATCGCCGCTGCCGCTCGACTTCAGCGCCGACGGGGCGATGATCGTCGCGATGGTGAAATCGCGGTCGGTGATCGCGCTTTCGCTGCCCTTGGGCAGGGTCACGGCGCTGATGTGGATCGAATCGCCGACGTCAAAGCCGGTGACGTCGATCTGAGATGTCGTCCGGGATGGTTTCCGGCGAAGCGTAGAACTCGACTTCGTGGCGCACGATGTTCAGCACGCCGCCGCGCTTCAGGCCGGGCGACAGTTCTTCGTTGATGAACACCACCGGCACCGCGACGGTGACCGTGGCATCCTTGGCGATGCGCAGGAAATCGGCGTGGATCGGGCGATCCTTGACCGGGTGGAAAGCGACGTCCTTCGGCAGGGTCCGCACCTTTTTGCCGTCGACCTCGATCATCACGATCGAGTTCATGAAGTGACCCGTCATCAACTGCTTCATCAGCAGCTTTTCTTCGACATGGATCATCAGGGGTTCTTCTTTGCCGCCATAGACAACGGCGGGGACGCGGCCTTCACGACGCAGGTCACGGGAGGCTCCCTTGCCTGCCCGTTCGCGCGTCTCGGCCGGCAGGTGCCAGCTGTATCGCTCATTGCATTGCCTCTTCAAGAACTCTGGATTACACAACTTCTCCGCCACGCCTCCAGGGATGACCATGATCGGGAAGCGGGGGCCGCTTAGCGGCAATGGGCGCGGAAATGCAAGGGGCGGGAGCGGTCAGGGTCTTACAACGACCGCTTGCGATTACTTTTTCGTCACCCCGGACTTGATCCGGGGTCCCGCTTTGCCTGAAAGGTCGGCGATCGCTTCAAGAAGCGGGATCCCGGGTCAAGCCCGGGATGACGAAAATGGGAATGGCCGCTTTCCCACCCCAAAGCAGACAACGCGAATTATCACATCGTTGCGCCATCAACCCGATGGCCACCACATCGCCGACAGTTCGTCCGCGCCGACCAGATGCGCCGCGCCCATCGCCCTCGTCACCGTCTCGGGGATTTACCCCGCTGGATCGAATTCCGCCGAGGCGACGCCGGCGCTGTTATAAACCGGCCCTTCGCGCGCGACCGCAAACTTCCGGCTGGTGGCGTGGGTCAAACCGAACCCGGAAATATGCGCCAGCATGCCGCGATATTGCGGTCCGGCCAGATGCGCGGCGAGCGCCGCCTCGTTTTCCCATTCTTCGAACACATGCACCCGCGCCGGGTGATGCGGATCGGCGCTCCAGAAATAACCGAGGCATCCATCCTGCGCCTGGGCGCCTTCGATCCAGGACCTGGCACCCGTCAAAGCCTCGTCGCGGCGCGCGGGATCGATATCGACTTTCGCCTCGATGACGATCTTCATGACCCGCTCTCCTGCCGGCGCAACGAACGGAACCCGCGGCTGACGAAAAACCAGCGACCATCGATTTTTGTGCACGCGTCGGCATATTCGCCCAGATCGCGGTGAACCTGATCGCCGCGCGAATAGGTTTCGGATGTGTAGGATCGCATCGTCGCCCGATCGCCTTCGATCGTCATCGCGCCGGGCCATGCTTGAAACACGATACCAGGAAACCCGGTCATCGCCGCCTTCCACGTTTCGACGATCTCGGTCTTGCCGGAAAAGGTGCCAAAACCCGGCAGCTCCCATCGGCCGTCGTCGGCCCAGGTCGCGGCCCACGCATCGGCGTCGTTGCGGCATACCGCATCGGCATAGCTGTCGAGCAGATCGCGCAGCGCGATGCGGTCTTCCACCGGACCTGAAAAACCCATGCGTCCCTCCACCTTGCCGGCCGCCCCGCGCGATGCGCCGGCGTTCCGGACATCTATGCGGCGTCCAGTGGAAAAGCGGCACTAGTCATTGCGCTAAACCGCGGCCAGCCGCGCCGCGCCGCGATTACTGGACGCGGGTGACGGTCATCCCCTCGGCCCCCAGCATCGCCGGCACCCCGTCCGCCCCGACCAGATGCCCGGCGCCGACCGCCACCAACACCGTGCCCGGCTGCGCCATCCGCTGCTGCACCCACATGCTCCAGCGCCGGTTGCGGTCGGTGATGATCGCCTGCCGCGCCGATGGCACCGCGTCGACATCTTCGTTGATCACCTTTTCCAGCGCCGCAATATCGCCGCGGCCCCACGCGGCGGTCAGCGCGGCGACCTCTTTCACCGCCTTTGGCGATCCCTTGGCGGCGCGGGTCAGCAGCGCGCGCTGCGTCGGCGCGTCGAGCGTTTCAAACAGCATCAACTGCGCCTGCGCGGTCTCCAGCCCGCCGATCGGCTTGCCCGCCGCCTTGAAATCTTCGGTCAGCCCGGTTTCGACCCCGTCGGCGGATGACAGGTCGGCGTTATGCGCGACGCGCTGGCCCATCAGCACCATCACCGCCCAATCGTCGAATTTTTCGCCGCCAAAGCCGCTGCCGCTGTCCTCCAAGGCGCGGTAACCGGCCAGCGCGGCGCCCGACAGCCGTTTGTCGATCGCCAGCGGCGCGGTGCGCGGCGCCAGTTTCCGGAATACACCGCCCGCGGCCGCCAGCTCGGCGGGCGACAATTCCATCACCAGTTCGTCGGCATCGCGCACCGCGGCGGCGACCTTGCCGACATTCCAGTCGGTGCCGCGCGGCAGCGCGTGCATCGTCCCCAGCAGGTATATGCGCGTATCGTCATCCTGGACCAGCCACATCGCGGGCTGGGCGCGTGGGCCGGGTTCGTCGGCACCGCAGGCGGCGAGCAGCAACGGCAAAAGGGCCGCCGCAAAGCGGCGACCCCAATGTCCGGAAACAGGCCTGTCAGGCGTCAATATTTCACCCGCGTGGCGGTCAGACCGCGGGCCTTCAGATAATCCTGGACGCTCTTGTCGCCGGCCAGATGGCCCGCGCCGACCGCGATGAACACCGTGCCCGGCTGGTCCATCCGCGTCTTGATCTGGTCGGCCCAGCGCGCGTTGCGGTCCCAGAGCAGCGTCTTGGCAAGTTCGGGCGTTGCCGCCAGGCTTTCGTTCATTGCAACCGCTAGCCCGTCGGGATCGCCCTTTGCCCACAGCATCACCATCTTGTCGAGCATCGGCCCCAGCTTGTCGATGTCCTTGACCACCGAATTGAGGAAAGCGACCTGCTGCTTTTCGGGCAGCGCATCGAAAAAGCCGAGCTGTTCTTCGAGCGTTTCCAGCCCGGCGACCGGCTTGCCGCCGGCTTTGGCAAAGCTCGTCAGCAGCTTTTCGGCGCCCTGTTCGGGATCATAGCCGAGTTTGGTCAGCGGCAGCACCGACAGCGTCATCGCCGGGAACCAGGGTTCGAAACTGTCGAACGCGTTGGCCGGCACCCCGACGCTGACCATCGCCGCCTGATACGCTTTCAACTCGTCGGCGGTCAGGCGCGAGGGAATGGTCTTGCCGGTCGTGTCCATCGCCAGCGGCATCATCGTCTTGGCGACTGCGGCCTGATCTTCGGGCATCACCATTTCCAGCATCATCTCGTCGGATTTGTCGAACGCGGTCTTCACCGCTTCGTCGAACCAGCTGAGGCCGGGCTTCAGCACATGGACGGTGCCGAACAGGTATATCGTGGTGTCGTCGTCCTTGACCACCCACAGCGCCGGATCGGCGTCGACGGTGGCGGCAGCGGTCGCCGCCGGGGCGGCGCTGGCGGCGGGTTCCGCGGCATGGGCGGTCATGTTGCCGGGGATGAGCGCGCACTGGGCAAAGGGGATGACTGCGCAGGTGGAGGCGAGCATTTTGAACCAGGTTTTCATGGGGAAATTGCCTTTCATCATTGGCCGTTATGACCGGTGGAGGTTGGGAAGGGGAGTGGGAAAAACGTCAGCGGAATTTGAACCAGAGATAGACGATGGCGTTGGCCGTCATCGACAGCGCGACCAGCGGCATGGCATCGACCGGCGGCGCCAGATCGGCACGAGCCAGCACCCACCACACCGGACAGGGGACGATGAAGGCATAAAAGCCCGCCACCGCACCCAGATGATGAGCGCGCCGTTCGTGGTCGTCGATCGAGCGGTTATAAAGGACCATCGCGGCGCCCAGCCCGCCCAGCCACACGACCGACAGGATGATCGCCATCCGTCGGGGGCGCGGCGCGGCTGTGCCCCATGGTGCCGAACGGGCTTCAGGCGGCGGTGTCGCGAATCCGGCTCAGTCCGGGCGGATAAGGCTCGCCGGGACGGTCTCGCCGCCGGCGGTCCACCGCCCGCGCCAGCCGGTCGGGGTCCGCTCCAGCGTCATCGCGCCCGCGCCCTCCAGCGTCAGGGTCGCGCCGTCCGAGGTCGCTGGTCCCCAACCCGCGGGACCGCGGCCTTGTTATAGCCCGCGAAGCCGCCGGCGAGCAGCGCCGTGCTCATGAAAATGGCGATCGGCCAGCCCAGGCCCAGGCGGCGTTGCCGCGTCTCATTTGCCATCGTCATGTCCCCTGTCGGCGGCGGCGTGGCCATCGTCGAAAATCTCCTCGATCCGCATGTCGAACAGCCGCGCCAGTTTGAACGCGAGCGGCAGCGACGGGTCGTATTTCCCCGTTTCGATCGCATTGACCGCCTGCCGCGATACATCCAGCCGGTCGGCCAGTTCGGCCTGGCTCCAGCTCCGCATCGCCCGCAGCACCTTCAACTGATTGTCCATCGCCGCCCAATCGTCATGCGTCCCTGACCGAATGTCAGGTGTTATTGACTAAATGTCACGATTCGCTGACTGTGTCAACAAGACCTGACATTTGTCGCGCTACGCGGCACTTTCGCCAACATCCGCGCCCCACGCGCCTTGACCCTGCGCGCGCCCTGCGCCAAGGGCGACATCACTTGTTGCACCTGCGAAAGAGCGGACAGTGGCCGACGCGGCGGAGACGAAACCCTTAAGCTTTCAGGACATGATCCTGACCCTCCACGCCTATTGGGCGGCGCGCGGCTGCGCGATCCTGCAGCCGTATGACATGCGCGTCGGCGCCGGCACATTCCATCCCGCGACGACGCTGCGCAGCCTTGGTCCCGAGCCGTGGAACGTCGCCTATGTCCAGCCGAGCCGTCGCCCGACCGATGGCCGCTACGGCGAGAACCCCAACCGGCTCCAGCATTATTACCAGTATCAGGTGATCCTGAAGCCATCGCCCGCCGACCTGCAGGACCAATATCTGGGCAGTCTCGCCGCGATCGGCATTGACCCGCTGCTCCACGACATCCGCTTTGTCGAGGACGACTGGGAAAGCCCGACGCTCGGCGCGTGGGGCTTGGGCTGGGAAGTCTGGTGCGACGGGATGGAAGTCACCCAGTTCACCTATTTTCAGCAGATGGGCGGCTTCGATTGCAAACCCGTCGCGGGCGAGCTGACCTACGGGCTCGAACGCCTCGCCATGTATATCCAGAATGTCGACAATGTGTACGACCTGCGCTTTTCCGACGCGGTGAGCGATGTCGCGGCGGTCAGCTATGGCGACGTGTTCCTCGAGAATGAACGCCAATTCTCGAAATGGAATTTCGAGGTTGCCGACACCGACACCTTGTTCGCGGGCTTCAAGGCGGCCGAGGCCGAATGCCAGCGCGCGATCGCCGCGGACGTGCCCTTGGCCGCCTATGACCAGGCGATCGAGGCGAGCCACCTGTTCAACCTGCTCCAGGCGCGCGGCGTGATCAGCGTCCAGGAACGCGCCAACTACATGGCCCGCGTCCGCGACCTTGCCAAGGGCAGCTGCAAGGCGTGGATCGACAGCCAGTCGGACGCGTGGACCGCGAAATATCCGGGGTGGACGCTGTGACCGACTTTCTTCTCGAACTGCGCAGCGAAGAAATCCCCGCCCGCATGCAGGCCGGTGCCCGCGCCGAGTTCGACAAGCTGTTCCGCGCCCAGATGAGCGCCGCGGGCATCGACGTCGGCGATCTCACCATCTGGTCGACCCCGCGCCGCCTCGCGCTGATCGCGCGCGACCTGCCCGAAGCGACCGCCGCGGTCAGCGAGGAACTGAAAGGTCCGCGCAGCAGCGCGCGCGCCGCAGGCGCTCGAAGGTTTCCTGCGCAAGACCGGCCTGACGCAGGACCAACTCCAGGCCATCATCGTCTATTTCGCGGTGATCGACAAACCCGGCCGCGCGACCGCCGCGGTGCTGGCCGAGGCGATCCCCGCGATCATCCGTGCCTTCGCCTGGCCCAAGTCGATGCGCTGGGGTAAGGACAGCGCGAGCAGCGAAAGCCTGCGCTGGGTCCGCCCGCTGTCGGGCATCGTCGCGATTTTCGGCGAAGACCTTGTGCCATGCGAAGTCAGCGGGATTGCCGCCGGTTTCGCGACGCGCGGCCACCGCTTCCATTGCCCGGGCGAGATCACCATCGGCTCGGCGTCGGACTATGCCGAAAAGCTGCGCGCGTGCCATGTCATCGTCAACCATGAAGACCGGCAGAGCATCATCCGCGATGGCGCCGCCAAGGCCGCGGCCGACGCCGGCCTGACCCTCGTCGAGGACGAAGGGCTGGTGATCGAGAATGCCGGCCTCACCGAATGGCCGGTGCCCTTGCTGGGCCGCTTCGACGAAGCGTTTCTGGAGGTGCCGCCCGAGGTCATCCAGCTGACGGCGCGGGTGAACCAGAAATATTTTGTCGTGAACGATGCTGCGGGCAAGCTCGCCAACGGCTTCGTCTGCACCGCGAATATCGACGCGGTCGATGGCGGGGCGGAGATTGTTGCGGGGAACCGCAAGGTGCTCGCGGCGCGCCTGTCCGATGCGCGTTTTTTCTGGGAACAAGACCGCAAGACCAGGCTCGAAGATCACGCTAAAAAGCTGGACCGCATCACCTTTCACGAAAAGCTCGGCACCGTCGCCGACAGGGTCGATCGGGTTGCCAAGCTGGCGCGGTGGCTGGTCGAACAACAAATCGTCGCCCCCGCGAAGGCGGGGGCCGCAGGCGGTTTACGCAGCGGTGCCGGAGAATGCCCTCCAGCGGACCCCGCCTTCGCGAGGGCGACGGCGGAACTGGCCAACCAAGCCGAACTCGGCGCGCGGCTGGCGAAAGCCGACCTCGTCACCGAAATGGTGGGCGAGTTCCCCGAACTGCAAGGCCTGATGGGCGGCTACTACGCCCGCTCCGAAGGCTTGCCCGATGCGGTCGCCGACGCGATCCGCGACCATTATAAGCCGGTGGGGCAGGGCGATAACGTCCCAACCGCGCCGGTGACGGTCGCTGTCGCGTTGGCGGATAAGCTGGACACGCTTGCGCGATTCTTTGCGGCAAATTTGTTGCCCACTGGCTCGAAAGATCCTTTCGCGCTGCGTCGCGCGGCGATAGGTTTTCTGTCGTTGATCTTAGATAATAGGCTTCGTTGTTCTTATCGTCGTTTGCTTCTCGAAACAGGCGCAGCGACTGCCTTCCCGACATTAGAAGCATTTCTCATCGACCGCCTCAAGGTTCAGCAACGCGAAGCTGGCATCCGCCACGACCTGATCGACGCGGTGTTTGCGCTCGGCGGTGAGGACGATCTCGTTCGGCTGCTCGCGCAGGTGAAGGCGTTGCAGGCGTTCATGGCGACCGACGATGGCGCGAACCTGCTCGCGGGCTACAAGCGCGCGGCGAATATCCTCAAGCAGGCGAATATCTACCCGTCGCCCCCGCGCAGGCGGGGGCCGCTGGAGGACAAGGCCGACAACGGCCCCCGCCTTCGCGGGGGCGACGGGCTGAATTCAGCGCGACTGACGCCGACGACACCGCCGAACCCGCCGCCTCCGCGGCGGTCGCCGAAGAACGCTTCACCGACGCGATGGCCGCGCTCGCCTCGCTCCGTGCCCCGATCGACGCCTTCTTTGACGGCGTGATGGTCAACGACCCCGACGAAGCGGTTCGGGCCTATCGGCTTGGCCTGTTGTCGCGATTTACCGGCGCGGTGCATGGCGTCGCCGATTTTTCGAAGATCGAAGGGTAAGGCCAAACGTCCTTTCCCGCTCGTGTCGAGCGAAGTCGAGACACCGGGAAGGCGAGCATAAACGACGGGCATCTCGACTTCGCTCGATGCAAACGGGGTAGGGATGCTTTGAGAATGACGAAGCAAAACTGAATCGACCAAACCCGATAGCATATCTATCCAGCCGCAACCTCCTCCCCGGGGCAGCAGGAGCATAAGATGACGAAGATGGTGCATTTGTTCGGCGGCGCGGCCACGACGACCGAGCGATCGAAGGAATTGCTGGGCGGCAAGGGGTCGAACCTTGCCGGCATGGCGTCGATCGGCCTGCCGGTGCCCCCCGGCTTCATCATCACCACCGACGTCTGCACCGCTTATTATGCCAATGGCGAAAAATTCTCCGCCGGCCTGATCGAAGAGGTCGCATCGGGCATCGCGCATATCGAGGGGATCACCGGCAAGCGGTTCGGCGACGCCGGCGACCCGCTGCTGGTCTCGGTCCGTTCGGGCGCGCGGGTGTCGATGCCGGGGATGATGGATACCGTCCTCAACCTGGGGCTCAACGACAAGACCGTCGTCGGCCTGTCCGAAGCGTCGGGCGATCCGCGTTTCGCGTGGGACAGCTATCGCCGTTTCGTCCAGATGTACGCCGACGTCGTCATGGGGCTCGACCATGCCGAGTTCGAGGAAGCGCTGGAAATCGCCAAGGAAGATCGCGGTTTCTATCTCGACACCGAAATGTCGGCCGAGGATTGGCAGGCGCTGGTCGCCGAATATCAGGCGATCGTCGAGCGCGAAACCGGCGCGCCGTTCCCGCAGGAACCGAACGACCAGCTGTGGGGCGCCGTCGGCGCGGTGTTCGCGAGCTGGGAAAGCGACCGCGCGAAGGTCTATCGCCGGATCAATTCGATCCCCGGCGAATGGGGTACCGCGGTCAGCGTTCAGGCGATGGTGTTCGGCAACATGGGCGACACGTCGGCGACGGGCGTGGCCTTCACCCGCGACCCCGCGACCGGCGCCAACGCCTGGTACGGCGAATGGCTGATCAATGCGCAGGGTGAGGACGTCGTCGCCGGCATCCGCACCCCGCAATATCTGACCAAGGCAGCGCGCGAGACGGCCGGAGCCAAGCCGCTGTCGATGGAAGAGGCGATGCCCGAGACCTTCACCGAGCTGGGACAGGTGTTCGACACGCTCGAGCGGCATTACCGCGACATGCAGGACATCGAATTCACCGTCGAGCGCGGCACCTTGTGGATGCTGCAAACCCGCTCGGGCAAGCGCACCGCAAAGGCGGCGCTGAAGATTGCGGTCGATATGGTCGCCGAGGGGCTGATCACCGAAGAAGAAGCGGTCGGCCGCGTCGATCCGGGCGCGCTCGACCAGCTGCTCCACCCGACGCTCGATCCGAAGGCGCCGCGCGACGTGCTCACCAAGGGCTTGCCCGCCAGTCCGGGCGCGGCGTCGGGCAAGATCATGTTCACCGCCGATGGCGCTGAAAAAGCAGCCGAAATGGGCGAGGCCGTGATCCTCGTGCGTGTCGAAACCTCGCCAGAAGATATCCATGGCATGCACGCCGCAAAGGGCATCCTGACCGCGCGTGGCGGAATGACGTCACACGCGGCGGTCGTTGCACGCGGTATGGGGCGTCCGTGCGTTTCGGGCGCGGGCGGGCTGTCGATCGACGGCAATGGCGCGTGCTGCGCGTCGGCGGGCGCGAATTGCGCGAGGGCGATATATTGACCCTCGACGGATCTACCGGCGAGGTGATGGCGGGCGAGGTTCCCACCGTGCAGCCCGAACTGGTCGGCGATTTCGGCACGCTGATGGTGTGGGCCGATAAGGTCCGCCGGATGAAGGTGCGCGCCAACGCCGAAACCCCCCAGGACGCGCAAGTCGCGCGCGATTTCGGCGCCGAGGGTATCGGACTGTGCCGTACCGAGCATATGTTCTTCGACGCCTCGCGGATCACCGCGGTGCGCGAGATGATCCTCGCCGACGAATGAAGCCGGCCGCCGCGTCGCGCTCGCCAAACTTCTCCCCGAACAGCGCGCCGACTTTGCCGGGATTTTTCAAGTGATGGCGGGCCTTCCGGTGACGATCCGCCTGCTTGATCCGCCGCTCCACGAATTCCTGCCGACGCGGGAAGAGGATTTCGCCGACGTCGCCGCGGCCGCCGGCGTCGGGATCGAAGCTTTGAAAGCGCGAGCCAACGAACTGCACGAATTCAACCCGATGCTCGGCCATCGCGGCTGCCGTCTCGGCGTCACCTATCCCGAAATTTACGAGATGCAGGCGCGCGCGATTTTCGAGGCGGCGTGCGATGTCGCCGCGACAACTGGCGCCGCGCCGATCCCTGAGGTGATGATCCCGCTGGTGGCAACCCGCCGCGAGTTTGACCTGATGAAAACGGTCGTCGACGCGCAGGCGAGGGCGGTTTTCGCCGAAAAGGGCCGCGAGATCGCTTACCTGGTCGGCACGATGATCGAACTGCCGCGCGCTGCGCTGATGGCGGGCGAGATTGCCGAGACCGCCGAATTCTTCAGCTTCGGTACCAACGATCTCACCCAGACGACGATCGGGATCAGCCGCGACGACGCGGGCCGCTTCCTGACCCAATATGTCGATAAGGGCATTTTTCTGACCGACCCGTTTGTCAGCCTTGATGTCGAGGGCGTCGGCCAGCTAATCGAGATCGCGGCGGATCGCGGTCGCAAGACGCGCCCCGACGTCAAGCTTGGCATTTGCGGTGAGCATGGCGGCGACGCGCCGAGCATCCATTTCTGCGAACAAACCGGCCTCGACTATGTCAGCGCCTCGCCTTACCGTGTGCCGATCGCACGGCTGGCGGCAGCGCAGGCGGCGTTGAAGAGGGGATAGGGCCAATGAAAAGCTGGCACCGCTATGCGATCACGATGGTGGGCGGAATAGCGGTGGGGCTGGGCGCCGCGTGGTGGCTGACCGGCGGCGGGCTCACGGGCGGCGCGATCGTCAACGTGTCCGTCGGCGGCCACGCGCATCGGCTCGGGATCGACGAAGGCACGCGCCGGTCACCCGCGCCGCCGTCGCACGCGCCGGTCTGCTCGCGTTGCCGGCAAAGGAAACCGTCTATTGGTCGGCAAAGACCGATGCCGCGGGCGCGCCGCTCGACGGCAATTGCCGCTACCGTCTGTCGGGCCAGCCGCTCGACGCGCGCTGGTGGAGCGTCACCATTTATGACGAGGCGGGCTATCTGGTCGCCAATCCGGCAAGCATCTGGTCGGTCAACGGCGCAAATGTCGCGCTTGATACCAAAGGCGAATGGCGCGTCACTATATCGCCAACCAAGCCGAGCGACGGTGCGTGGTTGCCGGGAACAAAGGGCCAGCCCTTTCATCTGACCCTGCGCATGTACAACCCGGGCCAGGCATTCCGCGCCGACCCGGCGGAGGCCATACTCCCCCAAATCGTCAAGGAGGGCTGCTGAGATGCGCTACTGGCTCGGCCCGCTCGCCCTTGGCCTCGTCGTCGCTGCCGCGACTGCGTGGGCGGCGATTGGCGCGATTCCCTATGGTCTGATGCAGGTCGCGATGGACCGGCTGGGGCAGGGCGGCATCAACCGCATGTCCTATGGCAATCTGGCGACCCCCGCACGCCAACCGGTGGTCCGGCCCAGCCCCGATCTCGCTTACTCCAGCTGCCCCTATGATCTGTCGGCAGGGCCATTGGCGATCGAAGTCGCGCCCGTTCCCGGGCGCTACACCTCGCTCAGCATTTTCGACGCCGCGACCGACGTCATTTTTGTCCGCAACGATGTCGAGGCCGGCGGCAGGCCGTTTCGAATCATCGTCGCGCGCGACGGGCAGGCGGTGCCCGCGGGCGCCGAGGTTGTTCGTACGTCCCACGATCGCGGCATCGCGCTGATCCGCTTGCTGCTGAAAGACCCCGCCGAAATTGGCGGGCTCGACGCGGTGCGCCGACAATCGTCCTGCGTCCCGGTCACAAAGCTGAAATAGGGGGTTGCGCCCCCACGCGACGCCCCGTAAAGGCGCTGCTCCACGCACCCGTAGCTCAGCTGGATAGAGCACCAGACTACGAATCTGGGGGTCGGGCGTTCGAATCGCTCCGGGTGCACCATTTTCCCAAATCGCAGATTTTTGGGCGCTTCGGCGCCGTTGGCGCATAGCTATGCGCTGTTGCATCGGCCGGTCCCATGCGACATTCCCGCTCTCGATAAAGCCGCAATCGATCGGCGAGGGAGAGATATGAGCGAACCAATCGTCACGGTCGATATCGGCGGCACCCACGCGCGCTTTGCGATTGCCGAGGTGGAGCGCGGCCGGGTGCTTTCGCTTGGTCAAGAAACGACGCTGCACACCAAGGATCACGCGAGCTTTCAGACCGCGTGGGAGGATTTCGGCCGGCAGCAGGGCGGGACGTTGCCGCGTGCGGTGGCGATCGCGATCGCGGGGCCGACGCGCGGCGAGATTATCCGGTTCACCAACAACCCTTGGATCATCCGTCCGGCGCTGATCGGCGAGAAACTCAATGTCGACCGCCATGTGCTGGTCAATGATTTCGAGGCGGTCGGCCATGCTGTTGCGCAGGCCGACAGCGGCTATTTCGAACGGCTGACCGGTCCCGACGAGCCGCTGCCCGCGACCGGCACGATCAGCGTCATCGGGCCCGGCACTGGACTCGGTGTTGCGCATATTTGGCGCGATGACGATGCGTACCGCGTCCAGGCGACCGAGGGAGGGCATATCGATTTCGCGCCGCTCGACAGCATTGAGGATGCGGTCCTGGCGCGGTTGCGCAAGCGGCACCGGCGGGTGTCGATCGAGCGGGTCGTTTCGGGACCCGGCATCGTCGATATCTATGAAACGCTGGCGGCGCTGGAAGGCCGCGCGATCCCGCGCCTCGACGACAAGGCGATCTGGACCAATGCGCTGAGCGGCGGGGACAGTCTGGCGGCGGCGGCGGTCGATCGCTTCTGCCTGTCGCTGGGCAGCGTCGCCGGCGACCTCGCGCTGGCGCAGGGCGCCAGCGGCGTCGTCATCGCTGGCGGATTGGGCCTGCGTATCCGCGACAGCCTTGTGCGCTCGGGCTTTCCCGAACGCTTTATCGAGAAGGGGCGCTTTGAAGGCTTTATGTCCGCGATCCCGGTCAAGCTGATCACCCATCCGCAACCCGGCCTGTTCGGCGCGGCGGCGGCGTTCGCGCGCCAATACGCCTGAATCGGCAAATTCCGCTGGCATCGGGCCGCGAAAATCGGCAGCAAGGAATCTTCGCAACCCATAAGGATTCCGCCGCCCGTGTCCGCCCGCCCCGTCCTCGGCATCATCGCCTGTAACCGGCAGGTCGGCGCCGAATATGCGCAGGCGGTGATGAACCGTTATGCCAAGGCGGCGATGAAGCACGCCGACTGCGCGGCGCTGCTGATCCCCTCGCTGCCCGACTATATGCGCGCCGAGGATGTCGTTGGTCGACTCGACGGCGTCCTACTCACCGGATCGCCATCGAATGTCGAGCCCGCGCGTTACGGCGAGGACGACGCGGGGAGGGGCCGTTCGATCCCGACCGCGACCGCATGATGCGCGACCTGGTCGATGCCGTGATCGCGGCGCAGCGGCCGCTGTTCGGTATCTGCCGTGGATTTCAGGACATCAATGTCGCGCTCGGCGGAACGCTGCGCCGCGACACCGCGACCAACGGCAAGCTGCTCCGCCACCATACCCCCGACGGAACCTTGTTCGACGCGATGTTCGATCATCGCCATCATGTCGATCTGGCCCCGGGCGGGATGCTCGCCTCGGCCTATGGCGCCGCATCGCTCGATGTGAATTCGGTGCATTATCAGGGCGTCGGCCGGCTGGCCGACGGGCTGTCGGTCGAGGCGCGGGCGCCCGACGGGCTGGTCGAGGCGTTCAGCGCTCGGCCGAACGGCGCGCCGTTGCTGGCGGTGCAATGGCATCCCGAATGGGCGACCGACGGCAATGCCGAAAGCCAGACCTATTTCCGCCTGCTTGGGCAGGCATTGCGGGGGCGCTGTGAACCGGCGCGTCACCCGCTATAACCGCTATCTGGCGCGGCTGGGCTTCTCCCCTGACCTTGGGTAACCCCTCCCTGAAAGGGAGGGGTTAGGGATGGGTCGCTAGCGCTAGCGAGCCGGTCTGCCATGAACGCTACACCCACCCCCAACCCCGCCCTTCCAGGGAGGGAGTCAGGAAGAATGATATGCCCCGCAATCACGACATCGCTGAACTGCGCCGCCTCGACGTCGCGCATCATTTGCCCGCCCAGGCCGACTGGGCCGAGATCGAAAAACTCGGCGGCAGCCGCATCATCACCCATGCCGAAGGCTGCTACATCCATGACGGCGACGGTCACCGCATCCTCGACGGGATGGCGGGGCTATGGTGTGTCAACGTCGGTTATGGCCGCGAGGAGCTGGTCGAGGCGGCGGCGGCGCAGATGCGCGAGCTGCCTTTCTATAATACCTTCTTCAAGACCGCGACGCCGCCGACGGTGACCCTCGCCGCCAAGATCGCGTCGCTTACCGGCAATCGTCTGCCGCATATCTTTTTCAACGCCTCGGGCAGCGAAGCGAACGACACCGTGTTCCGCATGGTGCGCCATTATTGGAAGCTGAAGGGCGAACCCAAACGCACCGTCTTCATCAGCCGCTGGAACGCCTATCATGGCTCGACCGTCGCGGGCGTGTCGCTGGGCGGGATGAAGGCGATGCATGCGCAGGGCGACCTGCCGATCGCCGGGGTCGAGCATGTCCGCCAGCCCTATGCCTATGGCGAAGGGCAGGGGATGACCGAGGAGGAGTTCTGCGACGCCTGTGTGCAGGCGATCGAGGACAAGATTCTGGAGGTCGGCCCCGAAAATTGTGCCGCCTTCATCGGCGAGCCGGTGCAAGGCGCGGGGGGCGTCATCATCCCACCGAAGGGTTACTGGCCGAAGGTCGAGGCGGTGGCGCGAAAATATGGCCTGCTGATCGTCGCCGACGAGGTGATCTGCGGGTTCGGGCGCACCGGCAAGATGTGGGGGCATGAGGTGATGGGCTTCACCCCCGACCTGATGCCGATGGCGAAGGGGCTGTCGTCGGGCTATCTGCCGATTTCCGCCACCGCGGTCGCGGCGCATGTCGTCGACGTGCTCAAGACCGGCGGCGATTTCGTCCACGGCTTTACCTATTCTGGGCATCCGGTCGCGGCGGCGGTGGCGCTCAAGAATATCGAGATCATCGAGCGCGAAGGGCTCGTCGAGCGCACCGGCAGCGTCACCGGGCCGCATCTGGCCAAGGCGCTGGCGACGCTGAACGATCATCCGCTGGTCGGCGAGGTGCGCTCGATCGGCCTGCTCGGCGCGGTCGATATCGTCGCCGACAAGACGACGCGCGCACGCTTTGGCGGCGCCGAGGGGACGGCAGGACCGATGGTGCGCGACGCGTGCATCGCCAACGGATTGATGGTGCGTGGCATCCGCGACAGCATCGTCATGTGCCCACCGCTGGTGATTTCGACCGAACAGATCGACGAGATGGTTGCCATCATCAGCAAATCTCTCGATGAGGTGCTGCCGAAACTCCGCGCGCTCTAACAGGAAAGCCCAACACCCTATGCCCTCCGGCCTTTTTGCCCTGCTCGACGACGTGGCCACGATCGCCAAGGTGGCTGCGGCGAGCATCGACGATATTGGCGCCGCCGCGTCGAAAGCAGGGGTAAAGGCGGCGGGGGTGGTGGTCGACGATACCGCGGTCACGCCGCGTTATGTCACCGGTTTTACCCTGACCGCGAACTGCCGATCATCTGGCGGATCACCAAGGGATCGATCTTCAACAAGCTGGTGCTGATCCTGCCGGCTTTGCTGCTCCTGTCGACTTTTGTGCCGTGGGCGATCACGCCGCTGTTGATGATCGGCGGCGCCTATCTGTGTTTCGAAGGCGCCGAGAAGGTGCTGCACTCATTGCAGAAGGACAAGACCAGCCTGGCGGAAGACGCCGCAATCGTTGCCGACAAGGATCATGAGGAGTTGATGGTCAAGGGTGCGGTGCGCACCGATTTCATCCTGTCGGCCGAAATCATGGTGATCGCGTTGAACGAGGTGATCGACGAACATTTCGCGATGCGAGCCGCGACATTGGCGGTGGTCGCCATCGCCATCACCATTGCGGTGTACGGCGTCGTCGGGCTGATCGTGAAGATGGACGACATTGGCCTGCACATGGCGAAGGCGGGGAGCAGCGCGCGCCAGGCGATCGGGCGCGGGCTGGTGGCGTTCATGCCAAAATTGCTGGCCGCGCTGGCGTTGATCGGGACGGCGGCGATGCTGTGGGTCGGCGGCCAGATATTCCTGCATGGGCTGCATGAGTATCATATCGGCGGGATCGCTGAGGCGCTGGAGGCCCTGGCGCAGAGCGTTGCCGGCGGGCTGCCGCTCGAAGGGCTTTGGACGTGGCTGATCAAGGCGACCGGTGACGGCATCTTCGGGCTGCTGCTCGGCGGCTTGATCGTCGGCGCGCTGCATCTGCTGCCGGGAAAGAAGGCTGCCCATTGACTTCGTCATCCCGGACTTGATCCGGGATCCATTGTGGCGCCGAAGTCATAGACCCCGGATCAAGTCCGTGGTGACGATGGTTTGAACATCGAATTCAGCCCAGCAGGACGACCGGACTGTCCGCCCGCCAGTGCATGCTGACCTTGTCGTCCCAGGTGAAATCCTCCTGGTCGTGGCGCGACAGGTTGGGGCGGGATACGCGGATGCGCGCGCCCGATTCGAGTTCGATTTCGAACAGGGTGATGTCGCCGAGGTAGCTCATCCCTTTGATCTTGCCGCGCGCGAAATTGTAGCCGTCGGGGGCGTCCTGCGCCGCCGCTTTGACGGCTTTGCCTTCGCCCGGAATGTGGAGATAGATTTTTTCGGGGCGCAGCGCGATCCACACATCGGCGCCATGCGGGCCGGTGACGCCGTGGTTGAGATAGACTTTGCCGAGCCCGGGGCAATCGACCGCCGCTTTGTCGGGATCGTCGAGGGTCAGCTTGCCTTCGAAGATATTCACCGACCCGACGAAATCGGCGACGAAGCGGTTGGCGGGATATTCGTAGAGATCCGAGGGGGTCGCGAGCTGCGCCACTTCGCCCTTGTTGATGACTCCTATCCGGCACGCCATCGACAGCGCCTCGTCCTGGTCATGGGTGACGGTGACGAAGGTGATGCCAACCTTTTCCTGCAATTCGCTAAGCTCGAATTGCATCTGGGCGCGCAGCTTGGCGTCGAGTGCCGACAGCGGTTCGTCGAGCAACAGCACCTTGGGCCGCATCACGAGGCTGCGCGCGAGCGCGACACGCTGGCGCTGGCCGCCCGACATCTGGTCGGGCATCCGCGCCTCGAACCCGCCCAGTTTGACCAGTTCCAGAGCTTCGGCGACGCGGTCCCTGATCTCGCCACCCTTTACCCCGGCGATCTTCAGACCGTAGGCGACATTGTCGGCGACGCTCATGTGCGGGAACACCGCATAGCTTTGGAATACCATGTTCACCGGGCGCTTGTTTGGCGGGATGCCCGCCATGTCCTGCCCGTCGATCAGTATCCGGCCCGAGGTCGGCAGTTCGAACCCCGCGATCATCCGCAGCAGCGTCGTCTTGCCGCAGCCCGAGGGACCGAGCAGCACGAAGAATTCGCCGGCGTTGATGTCGAGGCTGACATTGTCAACCGCCGCCACCTTGCCAAAGCGTTTGGTGACATTCTGGATCTGGATGATCGGGCGCGCGGGTTCGGTCATAACAAGGTCCTAAATCCGTTCGTGTCGAGCGAAGTCGAGACACCGCGAGGGCGTGCGCAACTGATGGGCCTCTCGACTTCGCTCGATGCGAACGGGGGAGGGAAGCGAGCAGAATCGAGGCGGTGCATCAATGGGTTTCCGCAATGGCCTTTACGCCCTGAAGCTTCAGCGCGACGGCGGTCAGGACGACGGTGAGGACGATCAACAGGGTCGAGGCGGCGTTGACCTCGGGCGTCACCGAGAAGCGGACCATCGAATAGACTTTGACCGGGAAGGTGATAGTGTCGGGGCCGCTGGTGAAATAGGTGATGACGAAATCGTCGAGGCTTAATGTGAAAGACAGCAGAGCGCCCGCGATCAGCGCGGGTTTGATGTGCGGGATCAGCACGTCGCGAAACACCTGCCATTCGCTGGCGCCAAGATCCTTTGCCGCTTCCTCCTGCTCGCGGTTGAAATTGGCGAGCCGCGAGCGGACGACCATCGTGACGAAGGGAAAACAGAAGGTGATATGCGCGATCGTGATCGCGCCAAGGTTGAACGGCCAGACCAGGTCGGTCGGCCAATCGACCGCGGAAAAAACATCAGGAAAGCGACGCCCAGGCAGATTTCGGGGACGATGATCGGCAGCGAGATCGTCCCGTCGACGGCGCCCTTGAGCGGGAAGCGGAACCGCCACAGCATCACCGCCGCAAAGGTGCCGATGACCAGGCTGGCCAGCGTCGCGAGCGCGGCGATGGTCAGCGAGTTGACCAGCGCCTCGACCAGCGCATCATTGGCCATCGCCTTTTCATAATATTTGGTCGTGAAACCGCGCCATATGACGTTGCGCTTGCTGTCGTTGAAGCTGAAGATCATCAGCACGACGAGCGGCGCGTAGAGAAAGACCATCACCGTCCCGACCCACAGCCGCAGCCACAACTTGCGGCTATATTCGAGCGGCGCGACGGGGGGGCGGGCGAAGCGTGCCATCAATGAATCTCCGGCACTTTTTTGCGCATCGATTGCAGCGCGATCAGGATGAACATCGCATAGATCAGCAGGAACGACAGCGCGGCGCCGAACGGCCAGTCATTCGCTTTCTTGAACTGGCGTTCGATGACATTGGCGATCATCTGGCTGTCGGTGCCGCCCATCAGGTCGGGGGTGAGGTACGCGCCGAGCGCGGGGATCAGGGTGATCATCACCCCGGCGATGATGCCCGGCGCCGCGAGCGGCACGACGATGCGCATGATGGTGCGGAAATGGCCGGCAGCCGAGGTCGTTCGCCGCCTCGATCAGCGCCCGGTCCATGCGCTCCAGCGTCGCGTAGAGCGGCAGCACCATGAAGGGCAGGTAGGAATAGACGAGCCCGAAAACGACTGCGAAATTGTTGAAGAGCAGCTGCATCGGCTCCCATGTCGGTAGCGGTTGCAGCCCGACGAGGGTCTTGATCCAGCTCGTCCCCTCCCACAAGGCGCCGAGTCCCTTGTTCGCATAGCCCTGCGTGCCGAGCAGCATCATCAGCGCATAGGTGCGGATAAGGAGATTGGTCCAGAAGGGCAGCATGATGCCGAGCAACAACCACGGACGCCATTTTTCGCTGGCAAAGGTGATCGCCATTGCGACCGGAAAGCCGATGATCAGGCAGATCAGGGTGACGAGCGCCGCAACCGCGAAGCTCTTGCCGAAAATGGTGAGGTAGAGCCACTCGGTGGCGCGCTTGTAGTTTTCGAGCGTGCCCGAGATGCTGATCTCGGTCAGGCCCTTGTTCTCGCCAAAGCTGTAGAACCAGACGATGGCCATCGGCACGACGAAGAAAACGACGACCCACAGCAGCGTCGGTATCGACACCGCCGCAAAAGTCGCCTTATTCGTTTTCCAGTCCTGTTCGGCCACCCCCGATGCCTCCTTCAAGTCGTCAAGCCGCCCGTACCCGCGTGAAGGCTTCTTCGTACAACGGCTGTAGTTCGGGGTTGAACTTCGCATATTCGCACTTCGCCAGCACATCGGCCGATGGAAAGATCACCGGATTATTCTTGTAGCTGTCGGGCATCAGCGCTTTGGCCGCCGCGTTGGGGGTCGGATAGAGGATCGTCTCGGTGATCTTCTTGTCGACCTCGGCATCGAGCAGATAGTTGATGAACGCATGGGCATTTTTCGGGTGCGGTGCGCCCTTGGGAATACACAGATTGTCCGAGTTGAGCTGGCTGCCTTCCTTGGGCACGACAAAGTCGATGTCCTTGTCCTCGGCCATGATCTGCGCGATGTCGCCGTTATATTCGAGCACCAGATCGACATCGCCCTTCAGCAGCAGGTCCTGCCCGTCGTCGACGTGGAAATTCTTTACGTTGGGCTTTTGCTTGATCATCAGCGCCTCGATCGTCGCGATGTCCGTCGGGGTCAGCGCGTTGACCGACTTGCCGAGATATTTGCCATAGAGGCGGAACATGTCGCCGGCTTCGGAAAGCCACGAGATGCGGCCGGCATATTCCGGGCTGTCGAACAGCACCTTCCAGCTGTCGGGCTTCGCCTTCACCTTCGACTTGCGATAGCCAATGCCTAGCGCGAGCCATGTATAGGGCATCGAGAATTTCCGGCCCTGATCATATTCGACGTCGATAAAGGCGGGATCGATATTCTTCATGTTCGGGATCGCGCTATGGTCGAGCGCCTGCAGCATCCCGGCGCGCGCCATGCGCTCGACAAAGTCGTTCGACGGCACGATCACGTCGTAGCCGGGGTTCCCGGCCTTGAACTTCGCGAACAGCACATCGTTGCTGTCGAACAGGTCCATGGTCACATCGACGCCGGACGTTTCCTTGAAATCGTCGAGCGTCGTCTCGCCGATATAGGTGTCCCAGTTATAGAAGTTGAGCTTGGCCTCTTCGCCATTGGCGAGCTTTTTGCCTTCGCCCTTGCTGCACGCCGCAAGGCCGCCAAAGCTGATCCCGATCGCGGCGACGCCGAGCCCCTGTAACAAGGAGCGGCGGCCCCGGCCTTTTGCGAGCAGTTCGTTCAGATCCATGACGGCGCCTCCCTGTTGATGACCTCAAGCTGACCCAATAAGCGTTGCTTGAAAAGAGGTTATTTTGCACCGCAACACGAATTTTTGAAAGATTGTTACGCAGGTTCAGGCGTTGCGGAGATACCAATCGTAATCGAGCGTCGGTACGACGCTGAAATAGCGGTCCTGTTCGACCCGTTTGACGATGGTGAACATGTCGACGAAGCGGGTCCCCAGATAATCGCGCATCAGTTTCGATGCGTGGAAACGGTCGACCGCGGCGAACCAGTTCGATGGCGGTTTGTCGTCGCCCGACGCGTCGCGATCATAACCGTTGCCGACCACGGCGGCGCCCGGGTCGGCCTTGGTCGTCATACCGTGGTGCATCCCGACCAGCACCGCGGCCACGGCGAGATAGGGATTGGCGTCGGCGCCGCAGGCGCGATGCTCGACGTGGCGGCTCGGCGGCGGGCCGGCGGGGATGCGGAACGACACGGTGCGGTTGTTGACCCCCCACGTCGGGGCGACGGGGGCATAGCTGTTTGCCTTGAAGCGGCGATAGCTGTTGGCGTGCGGGGCAAACAGCGCAAAGGCGTCGCCGACGCTGCCGATCATGCCGCCGATCGCGTGACGCAGCGCCGGGGTGCCTTCGGGGTCGTCGCTGGCGAAGATGTTGGTGCCGCCGGCATCGTCGACCGACACATGAATGTGCATCCCGCTGCCCGCCTGTTCGGCGAATGGCTTGGCCATGAAGGTCGCTTCCAGCCCGTGCTGCTGCGCGACCGCCTTGACGAGGCGCTTGTACATGATCGCATCGTCGCAGGCGCGCAAAGCATCGGGCTTGTGGCGGAGGGTCAGCTCGAACTGGCCCGGCGCGAATTCCGAGATCGCGCTTTCGAGCGGGATGTCCTGTGCGTCGGTTGCGGCGTAAAGTGCGTCGAAAAAGGGCCGGAAATCGTCGAGTTCGCGCAGGCCATAGACTTCGACATTGCGCGGCACGTCGCGGCTGTAGCCGGGACGCGCCGGGCGCACCGTGCCGTCGCGGGCGCGGCGCGGATCGACGAGATAGAATTCCAGTTCGACCGCCAACACCGGGGTCAGGCCGTCGGCGATAAAGCGGTCGATCACGCCGCCCAGGACGTGGCGGGGATCGAGGTCGTAGCAGGGTGCCGTCGAGTTCGTAGAAATCGACGAGGAACTGCGCGGCATGGTCGCCGCCCCACGGGGTGCGGACGAGGGTGCCGGGGATCGGCTTCATCGATCGGTCGGCGTCGCCATCCTCCCACACCAGGCCGGTTTCGACGGTGTCCTGGCCGGTGATGTCGACGACAGTGATCGAGCCCGGGAACATCCGCCCGCTTTCGTACACCGCCATGACCTCGTGCTGGCGCAGCCGCTTGCCGCGCGGCACGCCGCCCATGTCGGTGTAGATCATCTCGATCGAATCGACGTCGGGGTGAGCCTTGAAAAAGGCTTCGGCCTCCGACCGCGGCGCGATCACGCCCGATGACTTCGACATCGCCCCTCTACTCCTTCAATTCGCATACGCCGTCGGCGAAAGCGCCGACCAGCCGGTCGATCTGGTCGCCCGCGGTAACCGGGCTCACCAACATCATATTGTGAAACGGCGCCAGCAAAATCCCGCGATTGGCGAGGAAGATGTGGATCGCAGCCTCCAGCGCCGGCTGCATCGCCGCCTTGGCCTCGCCGCCGTTGCGGGGCGGGGTGGGGCAGGTCAGGAACTCGACCCGGGCGCCGACTTGGGCGACGTGCCAGTCGAGGCCCGCCACCGCGATTTCTTGCTCCAGCCCTGCCACAAGCCTCGCTGCTCCGGCCAACATCCGATCATAGGCGGCGGGCGTGATGACCTCGCCCAGCATCGCATCCATCGCGGTGATCGCGAGCGCGTTGGCCGACAGCGTCGTGCCGATACCGCTGTGGCCGGGTGGGCGCGAGGCGTTCAGTGCGGCCATGCGTTCGGCAACCGCCGTCGAGAAGCCATACACCGCACAAGGCACCCCGCCGCCGATCGATTTTCCGACAACCATCAGGTCGGGGGTAGGACCATGCATCACGGCATGGCCGCCATAGCCCGACGAGATCGTGTGCGTTTCGTCGAAGACGAGCAGCGTTCCGGTCTCGTCGCACAGTCTGCGAAGCGTCGCGAGGAAGCCCTGCGCATCGCGCACCATGCCGACGTTGGTCATCACCGGCTCGGCGAGGACGCAGGCGATATCGCCGCAGCGCAGCGCGTCGGCGAGGGCTTGCTCGTCGTTGAATTCGATCACCGTCGTGGTGGCGCGCAGATCGTGAAGCTGGCCGATCAGGCTGGCGCGCATGACGGGCTGGCCGTTCTTCAGATCGACGAAGGCGTCGTCGACCGCGCCATGATAGGCGCCGTTGAAGATCAGCACTTTTGCCCGCCCGCTGATCGCGCGGCACCAACGGATGACGGCGCGATTGGCCTCGCTGGCGGTTGTCGTGACCTGCCATTGGGGTAGCCCGAACATTCCGGCCAGCCGCGCTGACAGAGCCGCGCTGCGTTCGGTCGGCAGCATATAGCTCAACCCTTCGCCCGCCTGCTTCGCCAGCGCGGCGGCGAGCGCAGGGGGCGAATGGCCGAACAGGCTGGCGGTGTCGCCGAGACAGAAATCGTCATAGGTCTGGCCGTCGATACTGGTCAGCGTCGCGTCCTTGGCCGATGCCGCAACGATCGGCACCGGGCTGGGCCAGTCGCGCATCCAGTGGAACGGCACCGACTGGAACCAGCCGCTCGCCTCGGCATGATGCGCGAACGCGCGCGGGTTAGCGGCGCGAAAGCGTTCGGCCTCACGCGCCGCGACGCGCGCTATGGCGCAATCGGATATCACCCGAGCCGGTCCTTTATCGCATAGTAGAGCAGCCCCAGCGTCGCGAGCGGCTGGCGCAGCCATTTGCCGCCGGGGAAGGGTTTGGAAGGCAGGTTCGCGAGGACGTCGAAGCGCTCGGCGGTTCCGGCCAGCGCCTCAGCAATCAGTTCGCCGGCGAGCGTCGTCACCAGCGCGCCGTGGCCCGAAAAACCGTGGGCGTAAAAGACGTTCCCGCGCCGCCCGATATGCGGCAACCTGTTCATCGTCACCGCGACCGCACCGCCCCAGCCATAATCGATCTGTGCATCGGCGATCTGCGGAAAAACCTGCGCCATGAACGGCCGCACAAACGCTGCAATGTCGCGCGGCGGCGTCTGCGAATAGCGCTCACCGCCGCCGAAGATCAGGCGTTTGTCGGCCGACAGGCGGAAGTAGTTGAGCACGAAGCGGCTGTCGGCGACCGCCGCATCGCTCGGCAGCAGCGTGTCGGCGTTAGGCAACGGCGCGGTGGCGATATTATAGTTCATGATCGGCACGGTGTAGCGGTCGAGGTCGGGCTCGACGTCGCCGATCCAGCTGTCGGTCGCATCGATCACATAGCGCGCGCCGATATGCGCGCGGTCGGTCATCACGCCGGGGCCATCGGCGGTATCGGTGATTCTATCGGCGCGCTCACTTTCCAAGATATGCACGCCCGCTGACTCGGCCGCTTTCGCAAGGCCGATCGCATAGTTGAGCGGGTGGAAATGGCCGCCCTGCGGATCGTGGATGCCGCCATGATAGAGCGGGCTGGCGATATGCGCGCCCATGTCGGCTTTCGCCACGACCTCGGTTTGATAGCAAAACCGCGTCGCGAGAAACTCCGCCTCGCGCTGCATCGCGCCGAAATCCTTCGGCGTCCACGCCGCCTCCAGATGCCCTGCCCTCAGGTCGCAGTCGATGCCATGCTTCTCGATCCGCGCCTTAACGCGATTGTCCCGCCAGCACAGGTCGAACAAAGCATCGGTGCGGTCTCGGCCGAAATCGGCTTCGAGTTCGGACGCCGTCCAACGAAGGCCCGGAATGAGCTGCCCGCCATTGCGCCCCGACGCGCCAAAACCGACATGTTCGGCTTCGATCAATATCACAGAAAAGCCGCGCTCGGCGCAGGCCAACGCCGCGGACAAGCCGGTAAAGCCGCCGCCGATCACCGCGACGTCGCACGTCAGATCGCCCTTGAACGCGCGCGACCGCCACGGATGCGCGGTGGCGGCGTAATAGCTGTTGGCAAGCGGATCGGTCATGGCCGGGCTGCGGATCAGACCCGCATCAACAGATGTTCGCGTTCCCAGCTCGACACCACCGACTGGTAGTTGAACAGCTCATAATCCTTCACCGCAAAGAAGATTTCAAAGAAATCGTCGCCGAGCAGGTTGCGGACCTTTTTGCACGAGCTGAACCGGTCGAGCGCCGCCTCCAGCGTCCGGGGCAGGGTGCATCAATGGCGATGGCGGTGCCGGTGATCGACTTCGCCGCCTCGCCGCGATCGACGACGCCGATATAGCCGCAGATCAGCGACGCGGCGATCGCCAGATAGGGATTGCTGTCGGCGCCGGGCAGGCGGTTTTCGACGCGGCGGTTGGCTTTCTCCGAAATCGGCACGCGGAACCCGCACGAGCGGTTGTCCTCGCCCCACTGGACGTTGATCGGTGCCGCGCTGTCAGGGCGCATGCGGCGAAAGCTGTTGACGTTGGGCGCCCATAGCGGCGCGATTTGCGGCATGTAGCGGACGAGGCCGGCGATATAGCTGCGGAACATCGCGCTGTCGCGGCCGTTGGCGGTGGAAAACAGGTTCTTGCCGGTGATCGCATCGACGACCGACTGGTGGATGTGCATCGCGCTGCCCGGCTGGCCCGCCATCGGATTGGCCATGAAGGTGGCATAGACATCGTGACGCTTGGCGACGCTGCGGACCGCGCGCTTGAACAGGAACACTTCGTCGGCCAGCCGCAGCGGGTCGCCGTGGATAAAATTCACCTCGAGCTGCGCGGCCCCCATTTCATGGATCATCGTGTCGATGTCGAGCCCCATCAGCGCGCAATCGTCATAGATATGATCGATAATATCTTCATATTCGTTCATCGCCTCCAGCCCATAGGGCTGGCTGGCGGACTCGCTGCGCCCCGACTGACCGGTCGGCGGGGTCAGCGGAAAGTCGGGGTCGACATTCTGCGACACCAGGTAAAATTCGACCTCGGGCGCGATGATCGGCTTCCAGCCCTTTTCGGCATACAGCGCCAGCACCTTTTTCAGGATGGTGCGCGGGGCGATATCGACCTCGCTGCCGTCGCGGTTCAGGACGTCGGCGATGACGAAGGCGGTGGGCGATTTGAACCCCGGCGCGACACAAATCGTACTGGGGTCCGCGATCAAGATCTTGTCGGGATCCTTGTCCCAGATGTCGTCGATATCTTCGGGGTAATGGCCGTCGATCGTACAGATGAAGACGCTGCCCGGAATGCGGAGCGACTTGTCCTTGACGGAAGAGAGGAACTTCTTGGCCGGCAGCACCTTGCCGCGCTGCACCCCGTTGATGTCGGGGACGATACATTCGACTTCGTCGATCTTATGGTCGCTGATCCATTGATCCAGATTGACTGACATGAGCCCCCGATTGGGCCAAGGAGCTGGCCCTTCTGTGTCCGCACAGCCTATCGTGAAGTCGCATCGAGCGCCAGAGGGGCCGTTATCGGCCATTTTCGACATTGCCAGCGCGCGGGACCCCCGTCAAAACGGGGTTCGAAGCGGTCAAAGGGGAGTGCGCGATGAAGGGCGAAAATGATCCGATGGCGGCCTTTTGGATGCCGTTCACCGCGAACCGGTCGTACAAAGCGAACCCGCGCCAGCTCGTGTCGGCCAGCGGGATGTTTTATCAAAGCGGCGACGGGCGGACGATCCTCGACGGCACCTCCGGGCTATGGTGCAGCAACGCCGGTCATTGCCGACGCGAAATTACCGAGGCGATCGCGACGGCTTCTGCAACGCTTGATTTCGCACCGACCTTTCAGCTCGGCCACCCGCTGCCGTTCGAGCTGGCGCAGCGGCTCGCGGCGTTGATGCCCGAGGGTCTCGACCGGATATTCTTCACCAACAGCGGCTCCGAATCGGTCGATACGGCGCTGAAAATAGCGCTCGCGGTTCAGCGGGCGAAGGGGCAGGGGACGCGCACCCGGCTGATCGGGCGCGAGCGCGGTTATCATGGCACCGGCTTTGGCGGGATCAGCGTCGGCGGTCTGGTCAACAACCGGCGCGCGTTCGGCGGCGGCTTGCCGGGCGTCGATCATATCCGTCACACCCATGACATTGCGCGCAACGCCTTTACGCGCGGCTTTCCGCAGCATGGTGCCGAACTCGCCGACGACCTGCAGCGGCTCGTCGACCTCCACGGCGCCGACACGATCGCGGCGGTGATCGTCGAACCGATGGCGGGATCGACCGGGGTGCTGGTGCCGCCGGCCGGTTATCTCCAGCGGCTGCGCGATATCTGCGACCGCCACGGCATCATCCTGATTTTCGATGAAGTCATCACCGCCTTTGGCCGCGTCGGCGGCGCCACGGCGGCGGGGCAATGGGGCGTCACCCCCGACATCATCACGATGGCCAAGGGGCTGACCAACGCCGCGGTGCCGATGGGCGCGGTCGCGGTGAAGCGCGAGTTGCACGACGCGGTGCTGGACAGCGTCGATGCGGGGATCGAGCTGTTCCACGGTTACACCTATTCGGGGCATCCGCTGGCGAGTGCGGCGGGGCTGGCGACGCTCGACCTGTATGCGCGCGACGCGCTGTTCGACCGGGCGACCGAACTCGGTAGCTATTGGGAAGATGCGGCGCACAGCCTGAACGGACGGCGCCACGTCATCGACATCCGCACGATCGGGCTGGTCGCCGGGATCGAACTGGAACCACGCCCCGGCGCGCCGACGGCGCGCGCGATGGAGCTGTTCCACGCCTGTTTCGACAATGGTTTGCTCGTTCGCGCGACCGGCGACATCATAGCGCTGTCGCCGCCGCTGATCCTGACAAGGATCAAATCGACGAGATGTTCGGCAAGATCGGCGACCTGCTCAGCCGCATCGACTGACCGGTAAGCCGGTCAGTCGGCGTTGGCATTCGCTTCGGCGGCCTCGGCGTTGGCCTCGGCCTTGGCCGCTGCGACGGCAACCTGCCGGGCGCGCGTGGCTTCGGTCTGAACCAGGCGTTCGGCCATCGTGCGCCATGCCTGTTCGGCGCGCAGATTGCGGTCGCGAACCTGGGACAAGGTGCTGGCCGCCGCGTCGACCGCGCATTTATCCGCCTGCGCTTGATAGAAATCACTGGTGTTCGACATGGCGGAGATCCTTTGGTCTGGGTTGGGTCGGGGTCGGTCTGAGTTGGTTCAATCGATCATCTGGGCGATCAAGCGGCGCAATTCGCGGCGCGTCAGGGTCGGCGATCGCCGGATTGTTTTTTCGGCCGGCGCGTCGATCGCGGAGTAGGGCCGAAGAAGAGAGGGGAAAGCATTCAAAGTAAAGTTCATATTATCCTGTAATCATTATTCTATCATGTTTGAAAATCAGCGCCGGTTGCCCTTGCGGGGACCGCCGCCGGCTGGACCGGCGCCGCGATCGCGATACACGATGCGGCCTTTGGTCAGGTCGTAAGGCGTCATTTCGACGCGGACGGCGTCGCCGACGACCGACCGGATACGAAAACGCCGCATCCGGCCTGCCGTATAAGCGATGATCCGATGATCATTTTCCAGGACGACGCCAAAGCGTCCGTCGGGAAGAATCTCATCGATCTGGCCGTCGAGGGTCAGCAGTTCCTCTTTCGCCAAAGATCAGGCCGACTGGATGTTGACGGCGGAGACTTTGCCGCGTTGGTCGGTTTCGACGTCATAGGAAACGCGCTGATCCTGGTTCAGCGTCGTCATCCCGGCGCGCTGGACGGCGGAAATGTGGACGAAATTGTCGCCCGAGCCATCTTCGTTGGCGATGAAGCCATAGCCTTTGTCGGTGTTGAAGAATTTTACGGTGCCGATGGGCATGGGTCGTTCCTTTCACGGAAGCGGAGTTACCATCAACCGATGCCGATGGCGCCAGGTGGCGTGAGGAAGGACGTGACTGCCGTTGCGGCAACAAAATCCGTCGAAAGCGACGATAGCCTGCCCGAAATAGGCGCTAAGCCGCCAAAAGTCAAGGATAGCCAGGAATTCAGACTTTTAGAGGCTGGCGGTCAATGACCGTCAAAAAGCGGAAAAGTAACGGAAACGCGCGTTCCTTTGCCCACTTCGCTGTCGATGTCGAGCTGTCCTTGATGGCGCTCGCCGATGTGCTTGACGATGGCAAGGCCGAGGCCCGTGCCACCGACAGAACGGCTGCGCGCCTCGTCGACGCGATAGAATCGCTCGGTCAGGCGGGGCAGGTGATCGGGGGCGATACCGTCGCCGAGATCGGTTACGGACAACCGGACGCGGCGCCCTTCGCGCGCCAACTCCACGGTTACCGGGGTGCCGGTGTGGCCATATTTCATCGCGTTCGAAATGATGTTGTGGGCCAGTTGCCCGAGCTGCGCTTCGTCGCCCAGCATCGGCTGCGCTTCGTCGCCCAGCCTGACCACCAGATCTTTGGCGCGTCCGTGCTCGCTATCGCGAAGCTGGCCGATGGTCGTCCGGACGATCGCGGCGAGGTCGACGGTGGCGGTCGGCCGGCGAAAGCGGTCGGCCTCGACCCGTGAGATCGACAACAGATCGATGACCAATTGCTGCATCCGCCGCGCTTCGCGTTCGATAATCGACAGAAAGCGGTCGCGCGTCGGCGCGTCGGTGTCGCCGTTCATTTCCTGGATCGTTTCGACATAGCCAAGGATGGCGGCGAGTGGGGTGCGCAGCTCGTGGCTGGCATTGGCGACGAAGTCGGATCGCATCCGGTCGGCGGCGTCGATGGCCGACCGATCGGACAGAAAGATGATATGCTCGCTGCCGGACAGCGTGGCGATCCTGATCGTCCAGCGCTGCCCCGGGCGTGGAAAATCGATCAGATTGGTCGCCTCCAGCGGCGCATCCTCATCGATCCGCGCCAGCCACTCGGTCGCCGCCGGATGGCGGATCGCGGTGCGGACATCGGCGCCGACGATGTGGCGGCCGAGCAACCGGATCGCGGCGTCGTTGGCAATGGTGACGATATTGTCGGCGGTGCCGAGCAGCGGTTCCTTTTCCTGATCGACCCAATGGGCGAAATCGGGGTGACGAAGCAGCGAGACGCGCGGTGCGTCGGCGGGTGGAGGGTGCGGGCCAAGGTTATCGCGCGGCGCGACGGGAAGCGCGCTGTAGACGGTGACGGCCGCCACGGCGCCGGCCACCGCCATGATCGCGATCGACAACAGATCGCCGCCCGACAGCGCGGCAAAAATCGCCGCGATGGCAACGAGGGTGAGCGCAATGACGAGGCTGGACAGGCGGTCGAACATCGTCTGTGCGCCTCGCACGAAGCGACGCCGGGGCGCAAGGCTGTTTGATGCCGTTAACGCTTGACCGCGCGATGTGCCAAAGCGGGATGGCGCGGGCCCGGATCGGTCTTTTGCTTTTCCTTACATCATCATTGGGTTATGCGGCGACGATGGATGACAGCGATAATCCCACCGAAAACGGTCCCGACGCCAATGAGGCCATTCCCTCGCGCCGCCGCATGCTGGCGCTTGGCGCGGTCGGCGTTTCCGCGGCGCTGACGATCCGTCCGGCCTTTGCCCAGACCGCGGTTTCGGTGATGAATTGCCAGATCCCGGTGCCGGGTCCGACCGGCGCCGGCAAATTTATCGATACCAAAGGCAATCTGGTTCCGCCGGGCACCAAAGGCGCGTTTCCGGGCGCGCTGCGGCCGTTTACCGGTGAAGAAGTGAAGCGCGCGTTTCGCGGTCAGACGCTGCCGGGGACGACATACAACCAGTCGCAGGCGTATCTGCAATATATCCGGCGCTTGCAGGCGGGGCAGAGCGGCTTTACCTGTTTCGCATCGATCACGACGTCGCGCTGATTTTCGCTCCTTTTCTGGCGATGTCGGTTCCGCCGCATCGTCAGACAAAGGAATGTCCGTGAAACTAGCTTCGCTCAAACAGGGCCGCGATGGCCGTCTCGTCGTCGTTTCCGACGATCTGGCCTGGTATGCCGACGCTGGCCAGATCGTCCCGACGCTGCAGGCGGCGCTCGACAATTGGGCCTATGCCGCGCCGCGCCTCGCGGCGCTTGCCGAAGACCTCAACCATGATGCGATCCCCAAGGAACGCTTTCACGAGCGCGAGGCCGCCTCGCCGCTGCCGCGCGCCTATCAATGGGCCGACGGCAGCGCCTATGTGAACCATGTCGCGCTGGTGCGGCAGGCGCGGGGCGCCGAAATGCCCGACAGCTTCTGGCACGACCCGCTGATGTATCAGGGCGGCAGCGATGCTTTCCTGGGCCCGCGCGATCCGATCACGCTTGGCCGATGAGGCCTGGGGCTGCGACATGGAAGCCGAGATCTGCGTCGTCACTGACGGCGTACCGCCGGCATCGATGCGGTCGATGGCGTCGCGCACATCCTGCTCGTCGGCCTGACCAACGACGTGTCGCTGCGCGGGCTGATCCCGGGCGAACTGGGCAAGGGTTTTGGCTTCTTCCAGTCGAAACCGGCGAGCGCGATGTCGCCGGTGTTCGTGACCCCCGGTGCGTTGGGCGATCGCTGGAACGAGGGCAAACTGCACGGCACGCTGTGTGTGGACCTCAACGGTCAGCCGCTCGGTCGCGCCGACGCGGGGATCGACATGACCTTCGATTTCGGGGCTTTGGTGGCCCATGCCGCCAAGACACGTGATCTTGGCGCGGGGACGATCATCGGTTCGGGCACCGTATCGAACCGCGATGCCGACGGCGGTCCGGGCAAGCCGATCGCCGCGGGCGGGCTGGGTTACAGCTGTCTTGCTGAAGTGCGGACGGTGGAAAAGATCCAGCAGGGTGAAGCGAAAACACCGTTCATGCAGAAGGGCGACACCGTCCGCATCTGGATGGACGACGAACGGCACCACAGCATCTTCGGCGCCATCGAACAGCAGGTGATGTAAAACGAAAAGGGGCGGGGGATCACCCCGCCCCTCGACGTTCGGTCGTCGCCGCGTCAGCCGAAGCTGCCGCCCGACATGGCGTCCTTGAGCGAACAGGCCGCCGGACCCAGAATGACGATGAACAACACCGGCAGAATGAACAGGATCAGCGGCACGGTCATGATCGCGGGCAGGCGTGCAGCCTTTTCTTCGGCGCGCATCATGCGTTCGTTGCGGAATTCGGCCGACAGCACGCGCAGCGCGCTGGCCAGCGGGGTCCCGTATTTCTCGGTCTGGATCATGGTCGTGACCACGCCCTTCACCGATTCCAGATCGACGCGGTAGGCCAGATTCTCGAACGCCTGGCGGCGTTCGGTCAAAAAGCCGAGTTCGATCGACGTCAGTGCGAATTCTTCGCCCAGTTCGGGATAAGCGCGGCCCAGTTCCTTTGACACTCGGGCAAAGGCGGAGTCGACGGTCAGGCCGGCTTCGGCGCAGATCACGAGCAGGTCGAGCGCGTCGGGAAGCCCTTTGCGGATCGCGTCGGTGCGTTTCGAGCGCTTGTTCTGCACAAACAGATCGGGCGCCTTGTATCCGAGCACCAGCATCGCCATCGTCGCACCCGACCGCTTGAACGGCGTCAGGCTGGGCCAGAAGTCGATCCCATAGATCAGAAAGGCCGCCAGGCCGCCAAAAACGATCGGCAGGACCATGCGGCCAAAAATGACCGCGACCGCCAGATCCTTCGACCGGATACCGGCCTGCGCCAATTTTTGCTGAACGTCCTTGATCTGCTCTTCCTGCAGAACCTGCAATTTGCCCAGGAAACTGCGCATCTTGTCGGCATGCTGGTTTTTGCGGACCAGCTTGGCGCGGCGCTTCGCTGTCGATGCGGTGATCCCCGCCTTCAATTGTTCGCGGCGCTCGTTCAGCGCCTTGACCCGCTTGGTCATCGGATTGCGAACCGTCAGCGCATTGTAGATGGCGAACAGCACGGCGAAAACGCCGACGGCCGCCAGCATGGTGCCGGCCCAGATGACATCGACGCCAAACAGCGTCGGACCGGCCGTGGCGCCGGTAAAAGTCGCAAGAAGGAGGCTGCTGTTCACTGGATTTGCCCCTTCAGATTTCGAAACTGATCATCTTGGCCATGATCCCGGCGCCGATGCTCATCCAGATCAAACCGCCGAGTCCCGTGATCATCAGCCGTTGCTCGGTGAAAAAGCCGGCGAGGTAGCTGGGGTTCATGGACCAGACGACGCCAAACACGAAAAACGGCAGCGCCCCGACGATATAGGCGGATGCTTTCGCTTCCGACGACATCGCGCGGATCTTCAGCTTCATCTGCGCGCGTTTGCGCAGCACGTCGGACAGATTGCTCAGCGTTTCCGCCAGATTGCCACCTGTTTCGCGCTGGATCTGGATGGTGATGCAGAAAAACTGAAACTCGGGCGTCCCTAGCATCACCGCCGATTCCTGGAGCGCGGCCTCCATCGTGTTACCGATGCGGATACGTTCGACGACGCCCTTGAATTCCTCGCCGACCGGCCCGGGCAGCTCCTGGCTCACCACCTGAAAGGTTTCGGTGACCGGCAGGCCCGACCTGAGGCCGCGGACGAGCAGGTCGATGGCGTCGGGAAAGCGGGTGTTGAATTTTGCGATGCGTTTTTTGATCGCGCGGCCAACGATAAAGTAAGGCAGGCCCAGGCTGAGCATCAAACCGACGAGGCCGGCCATCAGGATCGGCGCGCGAAGCACGAGCAAGGCGCCGGTGACGACCACGAACAAGCCCATCGACGCAAACATATACTGCGACAGCGTCCATCCCTTGCCGGTCCGACGGATCCGCTTTTCCATCTCTTCGCGGCGTGGCATCAGGCTGGTCAGGGTCGAACCGCCCTTGCCGCCCGAATTGATGGTCTTGCGCATCTGCGCGGCGACCACCGCTTCGGTCGAGGCGGCATGGCGATCCTTGACCATCGCCAACCGCCGCGTTTTCGCTTTGCCGGCCGAGGGGCCGCCAAGCAGGATCACGAGAAGCACAAAGGCCAGGAAGGCCCCCGCAATGATAAGGATGACTGGCAGGTTCATGATCGGCTGATGTCCGCTTCTATCGCTGGTTGTGGTGACGTCCTGTCAGAGACGGCGTCACACCGGCTGTTTCGCGCCCTTTTTCGTCATCAGCCCAAGCTTGCCGAGCAGCGAACCGCCCGATTTGCCCTTGGCTGCGGCGGCCTGTGCTTCTTCGGCCTCGATATCGGCGCCATCCAGGATGAGGCGCATCAGATTGCTCCACACCACGGCCGACTTCGTGCCCTTGCAGGTTTCGGCATAGGATTTGCCGAGTTTCGCCGATTGGCTGACCAGTTTCGGATCGAACGGAATGACGATGTCGATCTGGCGTTCGATCGAGGATTCGAATTCCTTGCGCGACAATTCGCCCACCGCGGTCTGAAACTTGTTGGCGACCAGCAGCACGCGGGCGCCCGGCACATTCTGTTTGAGCCACGACAGCAAACGGATCGTGTCGCGCGCGGCCGCCAGCGTGACGTCGCTGACCAGCAGGATCGTGCCCGCTTCCGACACCAGGTGCGGGAAGGGGATCAGCACCTGCCGCGGCAGGTCGACGATCGTCATCTCGAACGCGTTGCGCAATTCTTCTTCCAGCTGGAAAAATGCCGACCCGTCGGTCATCACCGGCTGATGGATCGGCGCTTCGGCCGACAGCAGGCTCAGCTTGTCCGACGCCCGTACCATCGCGCGTTCGATGAACAGTCCGTCGATGCGGCTGGGATTGTCGATCGCGTCGATCAGGCCGCGGCCCGGTTCCAGGTCCAGCGTCAGAGCGCCGGTGCCGAAATGGACGTCGAGATCGAGCAGCGCGGTCTGGCGACCCGCCTGTTCGCTCATCGCCCAGGCAAGCGACGTCGTCACGAGCGATGCGCCAACGCCGCCGCGCACACCGACGACCGCCATCATGTGATGCGGTTTGTCGTCAAGCATATCGGCATGTTTGGGGGCCGTCAGCATCGCCTGCGCCATGGTCAGCGATTCGCGGACCTGTTCGAGCGACAGGGGTTTCAACAGATAGTCCTGAATACCGCTCGACAGAAGGTCGCGGTACAGGCGAACGTCGTTCACCTGGCCGGCGGCGATCACGACCGTGCCGGGCTCGCACACTTCGGCCAGGGCGTTGATGTCGTTGATCGGATCGCCCGATTCGGACATGTCGACGAACAGGATGTTGGGGCTGGCGGACACCGATAGCGACTGAACGGCGTTGCGCAGGCCGCCTTTGTTACATTTTTCGATGGGCCAGCCCATGTCGTTGGCCGCGGCGCGGATCAACTCCAGCGTATCGTCGTCGCAGACAAAGGCGTTAAAGGGATCACGCAATCCCGCCGATTTGAAAGGAGCGTTCACTTGCCACCTCCGTTGCTGGTCGCTTCGCCGCGCAGGGCGCCGGCGCCCGTCTGGGGCTTTTCGCGATAGGTGCGGATGGCGCGGGTTGCGGCCGAGGGATCATGACGATCGTTGCGCGCGCCCTTGATCAGGTCGTTCGGGTCAGCGACCATCGCGGCCAGATTGCTGTTGGAGGCGCAGCCGTAGTTCGACGAGGTTGCGTTCTGCGGATTGATCGCCGACTTGCTGTCCCAATTGGGGCAGCCCGGTACCGATGCCGATGCGCGGGTGATGACGATACGCAAATGATCCTGCGGCACCGCGCCGGTGGTCACCGGAACATCGTTGCTGATCAGCAGTCCGCGCCGTCCGATCATCGATCGCACCGTGGCCTGCGCCGAACTGGCGCCATAGACCGACGGGTCTTCGATCGCGATACGGTCGCCATAGCGGACACCCATTGCGTCGAGCCAGCCTTGCAGACGTCCCTGTTCGCTGGGCGGCAGTTCGCCGTTCGTAGCGGCAATATCGAATTGATAGATGCTGTTGCGCACCAGCGGCTGGTGGATCGAGTCCAGACTTTGGTTATTGTAGGCGGCACCGGTGCAGCCGGCGAGCGACGTGGCCAGAGCCAGGATCGTCCAAGTTGCGATTTTGTTCATCACTTTGCTCCTGAAATCCAGCGCATCACTTGATGCTGAAGCCGGGCGACGCGTCGCCGCTGCCCCGCGGGCGATCGGCATCGCCGACATTGGTATCGAGCCGCGGTTTCGGCCGATCGCCACCCGTCACGCCGTTGTTCTCTTGATTGAGCAGCAAGCGCGAAAGGTCGTTCGAGCTCTGGTAGGCGTCGGTCGGCAGCTTGATGTCGTTCGCCGATACCGGCTGGACCAGATACGGCGTCACCACGATGACCAATTCGGTCTCGCCGCGGCGAAAACTGTCCGATTTGAACAACATGCCAAGCAGAGGCACGTCGCCCAGGCCGGGCAGTTTGTCGATCGCGCCGATCGACCGGTTGTTCATCAATCCCGCGATCATGAAGCTTTCGCCCGAACCGAGTTCGACTGTCGTTTCGGCGCGGCGGATGGTCAGCGCCGGAATCTGGAACCCTTCCATCTCGATCGCGCCTTCGGTCGACAGTTCGGACACCTCGGGACGAACGCGCAGGCTGATGCGGCCGTTCGACAGCACCGTCGGCGTATACGCCAGGCTGACGCCATATTTGCGATATTCGATCGTCGTGCCGGCCAGGTTGCCCGGGATCGGGATCGGGAATTCGCCGCCGGCCAGGAAGTCGGCGGTTTCGCCGGAAATCGCCGTCAGATTGGGCTGCGCGAGCGTCACGACCATGCCCGACCGTTCGCCCAGATCGAGCGAGGCGATCAGGTCGAGCCCGAACAGGCGGCCGGCGCCGGCCAGGCTGTTGGTGCCGGCCTGATTGGCGATGCCATAGGTGGTGCTGCCGTCGGCGTTATAGGTGATCGTGCCGGCGTTGCGGCCGCGGAAGATGCCGCCGAGAAATCCATTGCCCAGCGGACCGTCGCGGTCGCGGCTCAGCACGTTGCCGCTGATTTCCTTGACCAGCGTCCGGTTCACCTCGGCGATGCGGACCTGCAGGTTGACCTGCAACGGAGTGGCGGTCCGCAGACGCGAGAGCACGTGCGTGGCTTCGTCGACGATAAGCCTGAACCCGGCGTTCGGCCTCGGCGGCGTCATCGGGCGACTGGACCGTGCCGGTGAGCAGCACGAAGCCGTTCATCGTGTTGGCCGAAATGCTGGCTTCCGGCATCGCCAGCGACAGCATCTGGTCGATCGTCTCGATATTGTTGCCGACGCGGGCGACGGTCGAAAACACCACCCGGTCGCTGGCATCGGTGGCATAAATGCTGGTCTCATCGCGCGCCCCGCGCGCACCTGCGCGAGGGCGATCTTCATGGACGTCGGCGACTTCGTCATCATGGTGCGCAGCGTCTGGCCGCACCACTCGTCGCCGGCCGCCTCGGCTGCGGCCAGACAGGTCGATCTTGCCATCCTGGGTTGCCTGCGCGGCCGCCGGCTGCGACGGGGCAGAGACCAGGGTGGCTGCCACCAGGCCGATGGCCAGGGTGCGGGCCAGGGCCGCTGCCTTGAAATTGGCTTTGCTGTTCATCTTACTTACCCCCAACCGGAACTTCGGTGACCTTGTCGCCGCGGGTGACACGAACGCTGGGTCCGCTAGGTGCAGCCGGTCCGTAATTGCCGCCCGACGGGGCCGGGCCGCTTGCTTGCGGCTGCGGACGCGATCCGCCGCCGACACGGCCGCTGACCGGGATCCAGAAACGCGACACATCGCCGCCGGTCGTTGCCGTCTTGGACGTCACCGGGCGAGCCTGAGCCTGGGCCAGCATACGGCGTTCGGCTGCGGCGCCGCCCTTTTCGGGAACGCTAATTTCGCCTGACGCAATTGCCGATTCCAGTTCGCCACTGCTTTCGGCGAGCGGACGCAGGGCGAGTGACAATTTGCCCATGCTCTGCGCAACCGCGATGCGTTCGGCCAGATCGGGCGTCGCTTCCAAGGTTACCGAGCCAAAGGTGCGAACCGGGGTCTTGCCGGTTTCGTCTTCGGCGTCGTAGCGCTGGTCGGTGGCGAGCACGCGAACGTTGCGCACGATCGTTTCGGCCGTGAAAATCTGGTCGTCGGGATAGGAGCTTCCTTCCTTGACCGCGATGGTCTGGGCCAGCAGCACGTCAACGCGGTCGCCCGGAAAAACGAAGCCGGCGACACCCTGTTCTTGACGAAACCGGGACAGTGACGGCGCGCATGCCGGGGCCAAGCGCCGCGGCCAGGAAGCCGCGATCGCCCGGCTTGACCAGCGCGCCCTGGGTCAGCGGCTGACCGGCGGTGATCGGATAGCGTACGACAGTGCCGACCAACGTGTTGACGTCGGTCTTTTCCTTCATGAAATACGCTTTTTCGACCAGTTCTTTCGGCCAGGGCTGGAACCGGAAGCTGTCGGGGCCGATAATTGTTCCCACCGGCAGCTGCCGCGGTTGCGACCAGGATCATCGGCCCGGTAATGTCCGGCGCCGCGGCGCGCGCGTGCCGGCGGAGCGGCAGCCCCGCGCATCATCTGGTTGACCCCGAATGCGGCGCCGATGGCAATGACCAGCGCGCCGACGATCAGCATAATCTTTCGCGTATCCATGACGATTTTTCGCCTCCTAACACCAACCAGACACGGCGGTGCTTGCCCTCAGGTTGAACCGATAGCCTGAAACTGGTTAAGATATTGTTGGTGAAGCGCCCAAAGCCCGGCAGCGGCGATGGCGACGCCATAGGGCACCTCCACCGGCTTGCCCGATGGACGCAATTTCAAATGGATAAGCATGATGGCGGACAGGATGCCGCCGCCCACCGCCATGACCATGAGCATGGGCAGGAACAGCGGCAACGGGATCCACAGCATCACCGCGCCGATCATTTTCACATCGCCGCCACCCATGGCGCCGATCGCGAACAATCCCGCAAAGACCAGAAAGACGGCAAAGGCCGCGCCGAACTGAATCGGCACATCAGGCCATAGCGCGAGGCCGCTGGCGATCCAGAACGGGATGGCGAGCAAGGCGATGGCGGCATTGAGTTCGTTGGAGATGGTCCGCGACCTCAGGTCGCTGATCGCCGCGGCGATCATCAACAGGCCGAGAACGGCCATCAGGCCAAAGGAGATCGTGCCGCCATCCATCGGCTTTCCCCTAACGAACATGGCTTACCAAAAAGTAAGCATGTGTGCGCACGGCGCGGCTTGCAATCCGTCGATCAATGGATATGCGGCGGGACATGACCGACACGCCGCCTTCCGCGACCGATGTGCTGATCGTCGGCGCCGGCATTGCCGGTGCCAGCCTTGCCGCGGCGCTGGCGCCGTGGCGCCGGGTAATGTTGATCGAGGCCGAAGATACCCCCGGCTATCACGCGACGGGCCGCTCGGCGGCGTTTTGGCACGAAACCTATGGCGGGCCGCGCGTGCAACCGTTGTCGGTGGCGTCCTTTCCGACCTTGAGCCATCCGGCGCCTGAATTTTCCGACCGCGGTTTTCTGTCGCCGCGCGCCGCGCTGACGCTGGGCCATCGGTCGGAAGCGGCAGCGGTGGATAGTTTCACCGCCGAATTCGTCGCCAAGGGTGTCGATATCGTGCGCATGATGGGGCCTGAGGTCGCACAGAAGATACCCGGCGTTCGCCCGGCGTGGAGCGAAGCGGCGTATGAGGCGGCCTGCAGCGACATCGATGTGGGGGGACTCCATGCTGCCTATCTGCGCGCAGCCAGGCGCGCGGGTGCCATCGTGGCAACCCGCGCCTCGCTGGAATCCGCGCGCCGGGTCGGCGGCGGATGGGAGGCTCGGGTGGCAGGGCAGACGGTCGGCGCGGCGTTGATCGTCAATGCCGCCGGCGCGTGGGCCGACCAGGTGGCGGCCGCCTGCGGCGTCGCTCCCGTCGGTATTCAGCCCTATCGGCGCACAGTCGTCCAGCTGCGGCTTGGCGTTCCGGTTCCCGCCGGCCTGCCGCTCGTCATCCACATCGGCGGCCAGTTTTACTTCAAGGGCGAAAGCGAAGGGCGCGTCTGGCTCAGTCCGCATGACGAAACGCCGGTCGATCCGCATGATGCGGCGCCGGAGGAGATCGATGTTGCGATCGCAATCGATCGGATGCAGGCGGTGGTCGATTGGCCGATCGCGGCGGTCGAGCGCAAATGGGCGGGTTTGCGCAGCTTCGCACCCGACCGCATTCCAGTCTTTGGTGCCGATCCGCACCAACCCGGTTTCGTCTGGTGCGCGGGGCAGGGCGGCTTTGGCATCCAGACCGCGCCGGCGATCGCCGCGCTGCTTGCCGCCGAACTCGGAGCGCCGCCGCCTGAGGGCGCGATCGGCGGTGTCGATCCGGCGCCTTTTGCCGCATCGCGCTTTTCCTGATGCGATCTAGCGGCTTGCGCCCCGCGTCCTCAGGCTTACCATGATCGCGTCGCGCCACCTTCGACGCGGCGAGAGTAGTGGAGGATGACATGGCCCATTATTTCGAGATCAAGAAGAACAAGGCCGGGGAATTCGTCGCCTATTTCAAATATAACAGCGAATCCATCTTCTGGACCGAAGGCTATTCGAGCAAAGCCTCCGCCAAGAACGCCATCGCTTCGATCCTGAAAAACGGACCAGGGGCCGAAGTGCGCGAAGCCGAGTGAATCCCGGCGCGGGCGTTCAGCGCGCCCGCGCTATTTTCGTCGCGCGATGTCCAGCGCGGCATCGCTCGCCAGTTGGTCGGCGATTTCGTTGTCGCCATGCCCGGCATGGCCCTTGACCCACAGCCATTCGATGTCGTGCCGCTTTGCCTCTACGAGCAGGCGTTGCCACAGGTCGGCATTGGCCACCGGTTTTTTTGCCGCGGTTTTCCAGCCGTTCTTTTGCCAGCCGAAGATCCATTTGGTGATGCCGTCGCGAACATAGACGCTGTCGGTCGACAGCTCGACATTACAGCGGCGCTTGAGCGCGGCGAGCGCTTCGATCGCCGCCAGCAATTCCATGCGGTTGTTCGTCGTGTCGGGTTCGCCCCCCGACAGTTTCTTGACCACATCGCCCCAGCGCAGCACCGCGCCCCAGCCGCCCGGACCCGGGTTGCCTTTGCACGCCCCGTCGGTTGCGACGATCACCGTCTTGGCCGCACCGTCGGTCATGCGGCGGCAAACAGGCTGGCGGCATCGGCGGCGCTGTAGCGCAGCAGGCGGGAAAGAAAGGGCGAGGGATCCTTGCGCGTGACCAGCGCATCGGCGGGGGTATGGACCCAGTCATGCGCGCGGGTCAGTAGGAAGCGCAGCGAGGCGCCGCGTGCCAGCAACGGCAGCGCGGCAACTTCGGCTGCCGACAACGCTACTTTGCCCGTATAGCCGCGCATCAACGCCTGCGCTAGCGCCGGATCGCAACGGCTTCCGTCGGCTGAAAAGGTCCACGCCGCGTGGGTGATGACCAGATCATAAGCGCGGAAATCGCTGGCGGCGAAATAGAAGTCGATCAGGCCGGTGACCCGGTCGCCGAGCATCAGGACATTGTCCGGGAACAGGTCGGCGTGAATGACATGCGCGGGCAGATCTGCCGGCCAGTGCGCATCCAGATGAGCCAGTTCGTCATCGACGATCGCCTGCAACCCCGGCCGCACCGCATCAAGATCGCCGGTCGCGCGCGCGATATCGCGCCAGTGACGATGACCCATGCTGTTGGCGCGCGCGCCGTCATAACCGTCGAGTGCCCGGTGCATGGCGCCAAGCGCCGCGCCGGCGGCCTCGCACTGGGCCGGGGTCGGATGGGTCAGCGAAATGCCCGGCAGAAACTGGATGATACAGGCTGCGCGGCCCGAAATGCGCTGGATCGCGGTGCCGTCACGGTCGCCGATCATGGCGGGGACGGGGCAGTCGCCGGCCGCCAGATGGGCGAGAAGATCGACGAAAAAGGGCAGGTCACCCTCGCTCACCCGCTTTTCATAGAGCGTCAGGATGAAGCGGCCGCCCGTCGTTTCGAGCAGGAAGTTGCTGTTTTCGACGCCCTCTGCGATGCCTTTGCAGGACAGCACCGTCCCGATGTCATAGCGCGCGACGAGCGCCGCCAGATCGTCAGGGTCGACATGCGTGTAAACGGCCATCAGTCGGTGGTGGTTTCGAGGCCGCGCGGCAGTTTGAAGATCATGTTTTCTTCGGCGGTGACGACGACATCCTCGACGATCCGGCGATGCGCCGCGACCGCATCGATGACTTCGCGCACCAGCGTCTCGGGGGCGCTGGCGCCCGCGGTGACGCCCAGGGTGTCGATATCGGTCAGCCAGGCGGGATCGACATCGGTGCCGCGCTGCACCAGATGCGCGGGGGTTCCCATGCGTTCGGCGACTTCGACCAGACGCAGGCTGTTCGAACTGTTCGGAGCGCCGATCACGATCATGCGGTCGCATTCGCCCGCGATCGCCTTGACTGCGTCCTGCCGGTTCGACGTCGCATAACAAATGTCTTCGCCGCGTGGACCCGTTATCGCCGGGAAACGGTGCTGCAGCGCGGTAATGATGTCGCGGGTGTCATCGACCGACAGCGTCGTCTGGGTCAGGAAAGCGAGCATGGCAGGATCAGGCGGCGCCAGCGTGACGACGTCGTCGACCGATTCGACCAGGGTCATTGCGCCCGCGGGCAATTGGCCGAGCGTACCGATGACTTCGGGATGGCCGGCATGACCGACAAAGACGATATGCCGCCCCGCCTCGTGCGCGCGCTCGGCCTGGCGATGCACTTTCGATACGAGCGGACAGGTCGCGTCGATATAGTCGAGTCCGCGCATTTCGGCCTTCGCAGGCACCGCTTTCGGCACGCCGTGGGCGCTGAAGACGACCGGCACGCCATCGGGGACCTGATCGAGCGATTCGACGAAAATCGCGCCCTTTGCCTTCAATGTATCGACAACATAGCGGTTGTGGACGATTTCGTGGCGGACATAGACCGGCGCGCCATCGCGTTCGAGCGCCAGTTCGACAATTCGGATCGCCCGGTCGACGCCGGCGCAAAAACCGCGCGGCGCTGCAATCAAAACCTTGAGTTCTGCGGTTTCGCCGCTGTTTGGGCAGGGCGTGGGATGGGGGCGTTCATGATGTGCGCGCTCTAGCGCAGCATGCCGCGTTCGGTAAAGAAGTTCGTCCGTGTTGCGCCGCGTTCATCGCACCGATAAGAAGCGGCGCGCATGGAGCGGGATCAACCGTCCCGACGCACCATAGCCCCGTTGGCACGCCTTTTGGGGCACGCCTGTTTGGAAAGCCCGATTATCATGATGTCCATTTCGTTCCCGTCGCGTAAATTTCTGACCGTGCTGTGCGGCACGGCAGCCATGGCGACCGCGGCGGGCTGCGCGAAAGACAATGAAATCGACGTGGCCGGCGGCGTCGGCATCACCGCGACGCGCAGCACTTGCCCGGCGGTCGCCGTGCCGCTGCACACCGGCGACGTGACGCTGTTCGATCCCGTGACCAGCCGTGACGCACGCGCCATCGACATCGTCGCCGCGATCACCAATGTGACGCCGCAGTGCAACGATGCCAGCGAAAAAGTCTATCAGCTCGCCAGTTTCGATGTCGTCGCCACGCGCCGCGATGCCGGTCCGGCGCGCACCGTAACCCTGCCTTATTACGCGACTGTCCTGCAAGGCGGCACCGCGGTGGTCGCCAAGCGGCTGGGAAATGTTGCGGTGACCTTTGCCGACGGACAGACGCGCGGCACCGGCCGGGCGCAGGCGTCGGCCTATGTCGACCGCGCCGCCGCGACCCTGCCCGCCGACATTCAGGAACGCATCACCCGTAAACGCAAGGCGGGCGATCAGGATGCGGCGGTCGATCCGCTCAGCCTGCCCGAAGTGCGCGCCGCGGTCCAACGCGCGAGCTTTGAACTGCTGATCGGTTTCCAGCTGACGCAGGAACAGCTGGAATATAACGTCCGACGATAAGGACCGCGGCGGCGCCTTTGCGCCGTACGCTTCATCAAGCCCTGCGCGCCGACCGGCGACGCGGGGCTTTTCGCGCCCGTCCAGCTAGGATAGGGCGCGCGCAAGACTTTTCCCGATCGAAGATAGGCCCAGCCCGTGACCCTGTTCACCCGTTTTTCCGACCATATCGGTGCCGCGCTCGATGCGCTGGCCGCCCGCAACGCCTTGCCCGCCGGGCTCGATCGCGGCGCGATCAGCGTCGAGCCGCCGCGCGATCCCGCGCATGGCGACATCGCGACCAACGCCGCGATGGTGCTGGCCAAGCCCGCCGGCATGAACCCGCGCGCGCTCGCCGACCTGCTTGTTGCCGAACTCGCCGCGCTCGATGAAGTGACCGAGGCGAGCGTCGCTGGCCCGGGCTTCATCAACCTGCGGCTTGTCGACGACAGCTGGCGGAACGAACTGGCGCTGATCCACGACGAAGCGGGCGATTATGGCCGCTCGGCGATGGGGCAGGGGCGGCGGGTCAACGTCGAATATGTGTCGGCCAACCCGACCGGCCCGATGCATGTCGGCCATTGCCGCGGCGCCGTCGTTGGCGACGCGCTCGCGGCGCTGCTCGAATATGCGGGCCATGACGTGATCCGCGAATATTACGTCAACGATGCGGGGGGTCAGGTCGATGTCCTCGCACGCTCGGTGCATATGCGGTATCGCGAGGCGCTCGGCGAAGACATCGGCGCGATCCCCGAGGGGCTGTATCCCGGCGACTATCTGATCCCGGTCGCCGGCAAGCTCGCGGCCGAATATGGCGACCGCTTCGTCGCGGCGCCTGAAAGCGCGTGGCTCGGCTTGTTCCGTGCCGAGGCAGTCAGCGCGATGATGGACATGATCCGCGCCGATCTGGCCAAGCTTGGCATCCATCACGACCTTTTTTCGTCGGAGGCCGCGCTGCAGGCCGCGGGCAAGCCTGCCGATGCCGAGAAATGGCTGCGCGACCATGATCTTTCTATGACGGCGTGCTCGAAGCGCCGAAGGGCGAGACACCGGAGGATTGGGAGCCGGTCGAGCTGCCGCTGTTCCGTTCGACCCGCTTCGGCGACGATCAGGACCGGCCGATCAAGAAGTCGGACGGCAGCTGGACCTATTTCGGTGCCGACCTCGCCTATCATTTCCAGAAAAGCCAGGATGCCGACGAGCTCATCGACATCTGGGGCGCCGACCACGCCGGCACGGTCAAACGGATCAAGGCCGCCGTCGCGGCGCTGACCGACGGCAAGAAGAAATTCGACGTCAAGCTGGTGCAGATGGTCCGGCTGCTCAAAAACGGCGAGCCGTTCAAAATGTCGAAGCGTGCGGGTAATTTCGTGACGCTCGCCGATATCGTCGATGAGGTCGGCAAGGATGCGGTGCGCTTTACGATGCTGACCCGCAAGGCCGATGCGCAGATGGATTTCGATTTCGCCAAGGTGGTCGAGGCGTCGCGCGACAATCCGGTCTTTTATGTCCAATATGCGCATGCCCGGATTTCGTCGCTGAAGCGCAAGCTGGCCGAAGCCGGGGTTGCGCCCGCCGCCCCCAATGCCGAGCGTCTCGACGATTATGAGCTTGGCCTCGTCAAGCTGCTCGCACAATTTCCCCGGATCGTCGACGCAGCTGCGTCGGCACGCGAACCCCACCGCATCGCTTTCTACCTGGGCGACGTGGCCGCCGCGTTCCACGCTTGGTGGAACCTGGGTAACGATCGCCCCGACGCGCGTGTCATTTTGGCAAATGACCCCGAATTGACTGCGACGCGCCTTTATTTGGCCGACGGAATCGGGCAGGTTATCCGCAACGGGCTGCACCTGATGGGGGTAGAGGCGCTCGAGGAGATGAATTGATGGCCGAGGACAAGAACGCCGACCAGGGCGATGCGGGGCTGGGGCTGGACAATGACGATCGTCTGCCATGGCTGGAGGCGGCCGATGGAGCCGAGGAAGATAGCGAGGTTTCGCCGGCGCGGCTGCTGGTGATGGTGCTCGGCGGACTGTTGCTGATCGGCGCGGTGCTCGGTGGTCTGTGGTGGGTCCAGAACGGCGGCGCTCGCGGCAAGGGCGAACTGATCGCGGCGCAGGATGGCAACTACAAGGTCGCGCCGAAGAATGACGGCGCCAAAACCTTTGAAGGCGAGGGTGACGCCAGCTTCTCCGCCAGCGAAGGCGCCGAACCGGCGGGCAAGGTCGATCCGACCCGCATGCCCGAAGAACCCGCGGTTACCCCGCAGGAGCGCGAAGCCGCGACGGCCAAGGCGGCGGCGGATAAGGCCGCGGCAGCGAAAGCCAAGACCAAGCCGCTCGCCGCGCCGGCAAAGACCGCGCCAAAGGCGGTGGCGACATCGGTCAAAACCCCCGACGCGCCCGCCAAAGCGGCACCGGCCGTTGCCGGGGTGGGGATGATCCAGCTGGGCGCGTTCAGCAGCGATGCTGCCGCGGCGAAGGCATGGACCAATTTGTCGAAGCGGTTTGCTTATCTGGCCGACCTCAACAAGTCGGTTTCGCCGGCAAAAGTCGGCGATAGTACCGTCTATCGACTGCGCGTTTCGGCGGGAACGGCTGCTAACGCCGCGAATTTGTGCGGAAAATTACGCGTCGCGGGCGAAAATTGCGTCATCGTTCGCTGATTCGGCCCGCTTTGCCGCAGACGACATTGGAGCGATCCTCATGCTATGCCATGCTGGTCGTTCTGGTCGCTGCCTGAGGGGACGGCGGTCGATGGAGGTTGACGCACGATGATACCTGCTATTTTCGGCCTGTCGGGCCTGACCCTCACTGACGATGAGCGCGCCTTCTTTCGCGACAGTTATCCGGCGGGCTACATCCTTTTCGGCCGCAATATCGAAAATCGCGAGCAATTGCGCCGCCTGACCGATGAATTGCGGGAGATCGACGGGCGGACCAATCTGCCGATCCTGATCGACCAGGAAGGCGGCCGGGTCGCGCGCATGAAGTCGCCCGAATGGCCCGATTTCCCCAGCGGCGAGACTTTCGATGCGCTGTATGAACGGGCACCCGCCAGCGCGATCGAGGCGGCGCGGCTCAACGCGATGGCGCTCGCCGCGATGCTGGCAGAGGTTGGCATCAACGTTGACTGCCTGCCGCTGCTCGATGTGCGCCAACCTGGCGCCAGCGATGTCATCGGCGACCGCGCGCTGGGCAGCGAGCCGATGCGCGTCGCCGCGCTCGGGCGCGCCATTCTCGGCGGGCTGCAGGACGGCGGCGTCGTCGGCATCGTCAAACATATCCCCGGTCACGGCCGCGCGATGCTCGATTCGCACCAGGCTTTGCCCGTCGTCACCGCGCCAGACCGCGATTTGCAGACCGATCTGGCGCCTTTTGCGGCGCTGCGTGATGCGGCGATGGCGATGACGTGCCATGTCATATTCGAAGCCTGGGATCCCGACCGGCCGGCGACCCTGTCGCCGATCGTCATCGACAGCGTGATCCGCCAACGGATCGGTTTCCATGGCCTGCTGATGACAGACGATCTCGACATGAAAGCCTTGTCGGGCGACGTGCCGTCGCGCGCGGCGGATGCGGTCGCGGCGGGATGCGACATCGCGCTCAATTGCTGGGGCAAGATGGACGACATGATCGGCATTGCCAACGCCCTCGACCCGATCAGTACGGTGTCGCGCGCCCGCCTTGAAGGCGCGATGGACCGCATCGGCGGTGACGGCGACGAACGGCCTTTCGCCACCCTCGTCGACCAGCGCGACGCGCTGCTCGCGGTCGCGTAAGCCCGGCGATGGACGAACTGCCGCTCGCTTTCGAACTTGCACCGGCGGCCCCCGAACGCGAGGACGCGCTGCAACTGTCGCTGGAAAGCTGGGAGGGGCCGCTCGACCTGCTGCTAACGCTGGCACGAAGTCAAAAGGTCGACCTAAAGCAGATATCGATCCTCGCGCTCGTCGAACAATATCTGGCCTTCATCGCCGATGCACGCGAGTTGAAGCTGGAAGTCGCCGCCGATTATCTCGTGATGGCGGCCTGGCTCGCCTACCTCAAATCGGCGCTGCTGCTGCCCGGCGATCCCGAGGTCGAGCCTTCGCCCGAGGAACTCGCGCTGCGGCTGCAATTGCGGCTGCAGCGGCTGGCGGCGATGCGCGAGGCGGCGGCGCGGCTGCTGGGGCGCGACCGGCTGGGGCGCGATGTCTTCGTGCACGGGCAGGGCGAAGGGCTGCGGCTGCTCACCAGAACGCGGCACGACTGCTCGCTGTTCGATCTCCTCACCGCTTATGGCCGGGTGAAGCAGCGCAGCGAACCGGTTGTGCACATGGTCAAGTCGCGCCGGGTCATGACGCTCGACGCCGCGCTGGCATCACCTGTCAGCGGATGATCGGGGTCACGCTCGACTGGGCCGAGCTGGCCGATTTTCTGCCGTCCGACTATGATGGGCCGCTCACGCCGATCAGCGATCGCATCGAGCTTTGTCGCGGCGCTCGAACTGGCGCGGCAGGGCCGCATCGATCTGAAGCAGGCGGGCGCTTTCGAACCGCTGTATCTGAAAGCCGCCACCATGGGACACCAGCCGGCATGACCCAGATCGACGTCCGCGAACGCGCCATCGAAGCGATGTTGTTCGCCAGCGACGAGCCGCTCGATGCACGGCAAGTCGCGGCCCGGTTGGGCGACGAAATGCCGGTGGCCGAGGTGCGGGCGTTCATCCAGGCAATTGCCGCGCGCCACGTCGGGAGCGGCATCGAACTGGTCGAGCGCGGCGGCCATTGGCATTTCCAGACGCCGGCCGATCTGGCCCATCTGCTGCGCCGCGAGCGCGACGATCCGCGAAAATTGTCGCGGGCCGCCGCCGAAGTCCTGGCGATCGTCGCCTATCACGAGCCGGTCAGCCGCGCCGAGATTGAGGCGATCCGCGGTGTCCAGACCTCGAAAGGGACGCTCGACGTGCTGATGGAAGCCGAATGGATTGCGCCCGCCGGACGCCGCGAGGTGCCGGGACGGCCGCTGATCTACAAGACGACCGACGCATTTTTGCAGCATTTCGGGCTTAGCAGCCGCAAGGATTTGCCGGGCATCGACGATCTGCGCGCGGCGGGCCTGCTTGATCCGGTCGACCTCGCTTTTGATGACGCGATGGGCGAGCTGGACCTAGTAAAAGACGGCGAAGAGGCCTAGATGAGCCGTTCAAGGAGAATTTAGATGGGTAGCTTCAGCATCTGGCACTGGCTCGTGGTCGGGATTCTTGTCCTGCTGCTGTTCGGCAAGGGCCGCTTTTCCGACATGATGGGCGATGTCGCCAAGGGCATCAAAAGCTTTAAAAAGGGCATGTCGGAAGACGACACGCCGCCCGTCGCGCCGAAGCATATCGAGGGCCAGCGCGCGCCTGCTCCCGACGTTCCCCCGATGGCGACGCCGACGGCCGAGCACGACAAGCTCTGATCGCCGTCCGCTTGCGGGGGAAGTTTTAGGTCATGTTTGATGTCGCGCCCACCGAGTTGCTGCTCGTCGTGGTGGTGGCCTTGGTGGTTATCGGCCCCAAGGATCTGCCCAAGGCGATGCGCTTTGTCGGCAAATGGATGGCGAAGGCGCGCGGCATGGCGCGCCATTTCCGTTCGGGGCTCGATACCATGATGCGCGAGGCCGAGCTCGAAGAGCTCGAAAAACAGTGGCGTGAGCAGAATGACGCGATCATGCGCGAATTTCCGCGCATCGACGGCGCCGATTTGTCGCCGCAGACACCGCCCGCGACGCCTCCTGCCACTCCTCCGGCCACGGCGGCCTCACCTGCGCAGGCCGATCAGGACGCCGACCAGGTCGCGGCGGCCACCCCGCCCGAAACTCATGCGATCCCGCCCCGCGACGGTCCGCTGCCATGACCACGGAAACGCCCGTCACGGCAGGGGATGAGGATGGCGCCGGCGGCAAGATGCCGCTGCTCGACCATCTCGTCGAACTTCGTTCGCGATTGCTGAAATCGCTGCTGGCGATTGGCCTCGCCTTTGGCGTCTGCCTCTATTTCGCGCGGCCGATTTTCAGCATTCTGGTCCAGCCGCTCGTCCGTGCCGGACAGGGCAAGCTGATCTATACCCAATTGTTCGAAGCCTTTTTTGTCGAGATCAAGGTCGCGCTGTTCGCGGCGATGATGATCGCCTTTCCGGTGATCGCCAACCAGCTGTGGAAATTCGTCGCGCCGGGCCTGTTCAAGCAAGAAAAGCGCGCGTTGCTGCCCTTCCTGCTCGCGACGCCGGTGCTGTTCGCGATTGGTGCCAGCTTCGCCTATTTCATCACCATTCCGATCGCGCTCAAATTCCTGCTTGGCTATCAGGGCAATTACGGCGGCATTACCCAGGAAGCGTTGCCCTCGGTCGGCAACTACCTCAGCTTTACAATGCAGTTCATCATGGCGTTCGGCATCGCGTTCCTGCTGCCGATCCTGCTGATGCTGATCGAGCGTTCGGGGCTGGTCACGCGTGAACAACTGGTTTCGGCGCGGCGTTATATGATCGTCGCGGCTTTTGCGATCGCGGCGGTCTTTACCCCGCCCGATATTCTTAGCCAGCTGTTGCTCGCGATCCCGCTGGTGTTTCTGTATGAAATGTCGTTGCTGGCGATCTGGTTTACCCAGCGCAAACGCAAAACAGGCGCCGAAGAGGCGCCTGTCGAGCCTCTCGAAGAGGCTTAGAATTTAGTCGACTGATCGGGTCAATCGATGGCGTCGCTGCCTGCCTGACCGACCGATTCGATATCGCGGCCAGCACCCTTGACGGTATTGCAGCCGGTGACGGCAACACTTGCCAGAACGGCGAGAATGATTGCGCGGAAACTCGTCATTTTTTCAAACCTTTCTGGATGGGGGTGCAAAATGGCCCGGCGCGCTTTCGAGGGGGGAGGAAATGCGGGCCGGGCCAATGTTGCTGAGCAGCGCTGCGGGGGGCGATAATCGCTGCTCGAATGGGAAACGAGCCGAAGGCAGGATAAGTTCCCGAAAAAAACGACGCGAATAAACTTTTTTGATATTTTTTCTCAGCAATCGGAATCGACTCTTGATTCCAGTGCCTTGCTAACCCATCGTGGTCAGGCCGCTGAGAACCGCGAGGCCGAGGAAGGCCAGAAACCCCATGGAATCGGTAGTCATGGTGACGAAAACCGAGCTGGCCACCGCCGGATCCTGGTCGAGCCGGTCGAGCAACAGGGGGATCGCGACCCCCGCCACGCCGGCGACAAAGATGTTCACGACCATGGCCGCGGCGATGACGGCGCCCAGTTGGGGATTGCCGAACCACAGCGCAGTCGCGGTGCCCGCGATCAGCGCGATCGTCCCGCCGTTGAGCAGCGCGATCTTCATTTCACGCCAGATCGCGCGCCAGCTGTTTGAATCGGTCAGCTGGTTCATCGCCAGCGCGCGGACGGTTACCGCCAGCGTCTGCGTACCGGCGTTGCCGCCGACCCCGGCGACGATCGGCATCAGGGCCGCCAACGCGACCATCTGCTCGATCGCGCCGCCGAAAAACCCGACGATCGACGAAGCGACCAATGCGGTGCCGAGGTTGGCGACCAGCCAACGGACGCGCGCGCTATATGTTTCGCGGATCGGTTCGTTGATGTCGCCATCGCCGGCGCCCGACAGGCGCAGTATATCCTCGCCGGCTTCCTCCTGAATGATGTGGACGATGTCATCGACCGTGATCATCCCGACCAGCCGCCCGGCCCGATCGACGACGGCGGCCGAAATCAGCGCATATTTCTGGAACCGCAGCGCTACCTCTTCCTGATCCATATCGACCGGGATCAGTGTCTGTTCGCGCTTCATGACGTCGCTGATCGCGATGTCGCGCGGGGTGCGCAGGATCCAGCTGAGCTGACACGAGCCCACCGGGCGATGCATCGGATCGACGACGAAGATTTCCCAGAAATCGGTGGTCAGATCGACATCTTCGCGCAGCCGGTCGATCACATCGCCAACGGTTACATGTTCGGCCACCGCAACCAGGTCGCGCTGCATCAGGCGGCCGGCGGATTCCTCGGGAAAGGACAGCGCATCCTCGATCGCGGCGCGATCTTCGGGCTCCATCGCGTCGAGCACCGCCTGCTGCTCGTCGGCTTCCATATCTTCGATGATCGCGACGGCGTCGTCGGTATCGAGTTCGGCGGCGAGTTCGGCCACTTGATGGGGCGCGAGGAGATCGATCAGCTCCTCGCGCACATAATCGTTCATTTCCGCCAGGACGTCGGCGGACAGCATGTCGCCGAGGACGGCGGCGAGCATCGGCCGTTCATCGCTACGCGCGAGCTCGAAAAGGTCGGCGATATCGGCGGGGTGCAGGCGGCCGATGCGCTCGCGCGCCGCTTCGCCTTCGCCGGCCTCCGCCAGTTCGATGACGTCGCGCACGAATTTTGGGCGCAGCCGGTCGTCCTCGTCCAGCTCGGTTTCGATCTCTGGCGCGGCGGGTGGGCGGTCGCGATCGTCGATGATAGCCATGTCCTCGAGACCAGGTGAATCTTCGCGTTTGTCCATCGCGCGATCCTCCCTGTCTGTGCCGACAACTGGCCGGCGGGCCGCGCCTTTCCCCTAGTCCCGGCGGCGCCCGATGGCAACGCCGCGCGCCTGCGGGAGGCAATTAATGCGTGGCTTTGGCCGCCGGCCTCGCTATGGCACCGCCAATATTTTTACACAGGAGCCGATCATGACCGACCAGACCCTCACCCTTTCGCTGTCGACCGGCGATGTCGTCATCCGCCTGCGCCCCGACCTGGCGCCGCTGCACGTCGAACGCATCACCCAGCTGGCGGGCGAAGGCTTTTACGACGGCGTTGTCTTCCACCGCGTGATCCCCGGGTTCATGGCGCAGGGCGGTGACCCGACCGGGACCGGCATGGGCGGCAGCCCGCTGCCCGATCTTCCCGCCGAATTCAACAGCCAGCCGCACGTCCGCGGCGTGTGTTCGATGGCGCGGTCGCAGAACCCGAACAGCGCGAACAGCCAGTTCTTCATCTGTTTCGACGACGCCACGTTCCTGGACAATCAGTACACCGCTTGGGGCGAAGTGATCGAAGGCATGGAAAATGTCGACGCGCTGCCCAAAGGCGAGCCGCCGCGCGAGCCCGGCAAGATCGTCAAAGCGACGGTCGGCTGATCTGAAAATCCCAGCTTCGGCGGGGATTTTTTGGGGCGGAAGCCTAATCGCCGATAAAGCCGTTCAACCGTTCGCAGGCGGCGATCCAGTCCTGCTTGAACTCCTGAACGACCTGGCCGGCGCCCATCGCTTCGTTCATTAATCCGACGCCCTGGCCGACCCAATAGGTCGCCAGTGTCTTGGCGCCTTCGTGGCCGCCCTCGGACAATTTATCGACTTTGCGCAGCGCCGGTTCGCTGACCAGCGACTGAAGCGGCATGGGCAGCGGCTGCGGCGCGCCCTCGGCCTCCCACGCGTCGGTCCATGGCGATCGCAGCTGGCGCGACGGTTTGCCGGTGCGGCTTTTTGATCGCACCGTGTCGCGTGACGAGGCGGCGAGCATTTTGTCTTTTACGACCGGGTTGGTTTCGGCCTCGGCCGTGGTCAGCCACACTGATCCGGTCCATGCGCCGTGGGCGCCCATCGCCATCGCCGCGGCCATTTGCCGCCCGGTGACGATGCCGCCGGCAGCCAGGATCGGGGTGGTTGCACCGACCGCTTCGACCGCCGCGGCGACTTCGGGAACCAGCACCATCGTCGCGACCTCGCCGCAATGACCGCCGGCTTCGCCGCCCGCGACGACGAGGATGTCGACCCCGGCGCGCACCTGCGTCAGCGCATGGTCGCGGGTGCCGACCAGCGCGGCGACGGGGACGTTGTGGCGCTTGCCAAGTTCGAGCATCAGCGGCGGCGGAACGCCCAGCGCGTTGGCGATCAGGCCGATCGCCTGGCGAAATGCGACTTCGAGCAGCGCGGCGGCGCCGTCCTCGCGCATATTGTCGCCCAGACTGCTGCGCGCGGCGCCCGACAGCGACAGATCGCGCTCATCGACGCCATGCTTTGCGAGCAGATCGGCGACGAACGCCCGATGTTCGGCGGGAATGGCAGGCGGTTCGGTCCGTGCTTCGCCCTTGCCGGCAAAGCTGTTCGGAACGATCAGATCGACGCCATAGGGACGCCTGCCGATATGCGCGTCGATCCACGCCAGTTCTTCCTCCAGCCGTTCGGGCGGCAGCGATGCGGCGCCGAAGACGCCCATGCCGCCCGCTTTCGAGACCGCGACGACGACGTCGCGGCAGTGCGAGAAAGCGAGCAGGGGGAATTCGATGCCGAGCATCGCGCAGATGGGGGATTGCATCGAACCTCTCCGAAGTTGGCGAAAGTGCCGCGTGGCGTGCATGTCAGCGTTAGTTGACGTAAACGTCAAGTTGATTTGCTGCGGCTCCCCATTATCGCAGGTCCATGACCGATTTTTCCTTGCCCGATTTCGACCTCGATGCCTTTGTCCGCGCCACCTTGGCCGAGGATTTGGGGGCGGGGGGCGATATTACCTCGATGGCGACGATCCCCGCCGACGCCCGCTTTGGCGGGACGATGGACAGCCGCGATGCGATCGTCGTCGCCGGACTGCCGATCGCCGAAACCTTCTTTCGCGCGCTCGAACCTGCCATGAGCATCGAAATATTGGTCGAAGAGGGCGCCGAAGTGGCCGCGGGCAGCGACCTGATGCGGCTGTCGGGCAACGCGCGCGCGATGCTGACCGCCGAACGATCGGCGCTGAATACGGTGCAGCACCTGTCGGGCATCGCGACGATGACGCGGCACTATGTCGATGCACTGGCGGGGACCGGGGCAACGCTGCTCGACACGCGCAAGACGATCCCCGGCCTGCGGGTGCTGGAGAAATATGCGACGCGAATGGGCGGCGCGACCAATCACCGCATGGGATTGTGGGACGCAGCGATGATCAAGGACAATCATGTCGCGGTCGCCGGATCGGTCGAGGAAGCGGTGCGCCGGGCGGTTGCCGCCGGGATCGCGAGCATCATCGTCGAGGTCGACCGGGTGGCGCAAGTGATGCCCGCGCTGGGAGCGGGGGCGACGCATCTGTTGCTCGACAATATGACGCTGGACGAGTTGCGCGAATGCGTCGCCATTGTGGACGGCAAGGTGCCGACCGAGGCGTCGGGCGGGGTCACGCTCGACACGATCTGCGCGATCGGGGAGACGGGGGTGACCTATGTTTCGGTCGGGCGGCTGACCCAGTCGGCGCCCGCGGCTGACATCGGGCTCGATTTTGCCTTGGCTTGAAGAACAAGCCGTCGCCCCCGCGAAGGCGGGGGCCGCCATCGGCCTCGCGCTGTCCTGCCAGCGGCCCCCGCCTTCGCGGGGGCGACGATTTATCCTGCACGGTATCGCAGCGCTTCTATTCCTCACACCCACAGCGGTGCAGGCGCAAGCCTTGGCATGCAAAGTTCCCGATCGCATTTCGGTGCCGCGTCTGGAGCAGCCCAAGCGCGGTGAGCCGGTGCGCAAGCCGCCGATCACCGGCTATCTGCTCAGCCTCAGCTGGTCGCCGCAGCATTGCGCCGATGTGCGTAACCCGCGAGATGTCCGCGACCGGTTTCAATGTTCGGGCGACAACGGCCGTTTTGGCTGGGTGCTGCATGGTCTGTGGCCCGAAACCGACACCCCCGGCTATCCACAATGGTGCCGTCCGGCCAAGATCGTGCCGCAACCGGTGCTGCGCCAGCATCTGTGCATGACCCCGTCGCCGCAGTTGCTCCAGCATGAATGGGCGAAGCACGGCACGTGCATGAGCCCGCACCCCGCCGCCTATTTCCGATCGGCGGCGATCCTGTTCCGCGCGGTTCGGTTCCCCGACATGAAGGCGCTGGCCGCGAAACCGCAAACCGCAGGCACCATCCGCCGTGCCTTTGCCGCCGCCAATCCGGGGGTTTCCGAGCCGATGATCGCGGTGTCGATCGACCAGCAGGGCTGGCTGGACGAAGTCCGGCTGTGCCTGGGGCCACGAATGCGACCGCAGCGCTGCAAGCCGTTTCAGGCGGGCGCGCGCGATCCGCGGCCGGTGCGGGTGCGACCGATACCGAGCGGGTAGCGGCGTCCCGCTTTGATACGACCGGTTGTTAACGATCTTTTAACCTTACCAAGTCGTTAAGACCGTCTTAGCTTCGGGTCATGGACTCGGATCGCACCAATATTCGCCACCTCGTTCGCGCGCACAGCGCACGGCAGCTGACCATCGCGCGGCTGCGCGCGCCCGACGATTGGCAGGCGGAATTGCGCACCGCGATTGCCGCGCACCGCGAACCGGTTCCGATTTTTGCGGGCAGCGACTTGCGCCTGTTTCTACAGAGTTTCGCGGTCTTTTTTACCGCGACGATGATGTTTTTGATTTGATTTTCGGTTTCGAGCGCAGGCAGACTTGTCGTCACCCCGGACTTGATCCGGGGTCCAGCTTTGTTGCCGATGCGTTAAAAAGCGGGATCCCGGGTCAAGCCCGGGATGACGAAGCGGATTGACGGCTCGCTCCAAAAGCGAATTCGGTCAGAACCGCGCCTAATCGCACGCCTTGTGCAGGCGCCACGCCAGCACGGACGACACCAGGCACATCACCGCGACCATCAGCAGCGTGTCGCCGATGGTCAGCCCCGCGCCGATCAGCACGCTGAGCAATAGCGCGGCGGCGACCATGAAGCCCGAGTTGACGATGTTGTTCGCCGCAATGGTGCGCGCGGTCTGCGATTTGGCGACGGTGGTGGTCAGAAAGGCATAGAGCGGCACGACGAACATGCCGCCGGCGATGGCGATACCGAGCAGATCGACGATGATGCGATCGCCGGCGGTCAGCGACAGAAACGCGCGCCAGTTCATCAGACTGCCGTCGATATGGACCCAGTGGGTGACCGACCACCAGAGGTCGAGGACGAACAGTCCCATCACGATCACCGAGCCGGGTGAGTAACGGGCCGACACATGCCCCTTGAGCAGCCGGTTGACGACGATCGAACCGATCGCGACGCCGACCGAGAAGATGGCGGTGAACATCGTCGCGACGGTGTTGTCGCCGCCGAGCGCGTTTTTGACGAGGGGCGGGAATTGGGCGGCAAGAATGGCGCCGATCGCCCAGAAGAAGCTGATCGACACGATGGCCAGGAACAGTCGCGGGATGTGCATCGTCGAGTTGACCAGCCGCCACGACGAGCGGAAGACGTTGAAATCGATTTCCAGCCCTTTGGCCTCGGCCTCGGGCGGTGCCGATGGCACATAGTTCGCGGTCAGCCGGCCGATGATCGCCACGGCAATGATCCCGGGGATGGCGATATGCGGCGGGGTCAGGCCGCCGACGATGGTCCCGCCCAGGATGGCGATATAGGTTCCCGCCTCGACCCAGCCGGTGCCGGCGAGAACCTCGTCATCCTCCAGATGCTGGGGCAGGATGGCATATTTGATCGGACCGAAAAAGGTCGAGTGGACGCCCATGGCGAACAGCGCGAGCAGCATCAGCGGGACGTTGTGAAACCATATGCCCACCGCCCCGACGACCATGATCGCGATCTCGGCGGTCTTGATCAGACGGATCATCTTCGTCTTGTCGGTGCTGTCGGCGAGTTGCCCGGCGAGCGCGGAGAAGAGGAAGAAGGGCAGGATGAAGAGGCCGCCGGCCAAGGCGTTGAACCACGCCTCGGTCTCAGGATCCTTGTAGATGGTGAAGGTGACGAGGATCACCATCGTCATCTTGTAGAAATTGTCGTTGAAGGCGTTGAGAAATTGCGTCGCAAACAGGGGCAGGAACCGGCGTTGCTTCATCAGCGCAAAGGAACCGGTCATTGAAAATCCACTTTTGCAGCCCGACATCCGGGAAGGACCGGTGCCGGATGATTGTCGTCGGGGCAAACTTGTTGTCGTCCGGGCGACTTATCGGTTAGGGCTGGCAGGGTCAAAGCCCATTTTGGCACTAGTGCGCCGTGCCGGCGGGAATCAGGGGTCATGCTCAGTCTTCCGAACATCCTGACGTTATCGCGCATCCTGGCGGTGCCCATATTGCTGTTCCTGCTGTGGCCGGGGGTGGTCGAGGGATCGCACCAGCCGAAACCGATCGATTATGCGCTGGCGTTCGTCGTCTATTGCCTGATGGGCATCACCGATTATTTTGACGGTTATGTGGCACGGTCGCGCGGCATCGTGTCGCGGCTGGGGGCTTTCCTGGATCCGATCGCCGACAAGATCATGATCGCGGCGGTGATCCTGCTGCTGGTGTTTACCCGCGACATCACCGGTTATCATGTGATCGCGGCGCTGATGATCCTGCTGCGCGAGATCATCGTGTCGGGGCTGCGCGAGTTTCTGGCGACGTTGCAGGTGTCGATGCCGGTGACCCAGCTGGCGAAATGGAAGACCGCGTTCCAGCTCGTTTCGTTCGGCGCGCTGATCCTGGCCGGCGCGCTGCCGGCGATGGAGTGGGTCAAGGCCGTCGGGCTCGCTTCGCTGTGGGGCGCCGCGGTGCTGACGCTGATCACCGGCTGGGATTATTTGCGCGTCGGCCTGAAGCATATGGACTGAGCGCCCGGTGGTGCTGACTATTTCCTATTTCGCCTGGGTGCGCGAGCGGATGGGGATCGCCGACGAAGCCGTCGAAATTCCGGCCAGCGTGACCGATCTGGCCGCGCTGCTGGCGTGGCTGGCGGCGCGTGATGCGCGGGGCGCGGTGGCGTTTGCCGAGCCGCACCGCATCCGCGCCGCGATCGACGGCGTGATGATGGGTCCCGATGCGCCGCTGATCGGGGCGCGCGAGGTCGCGCTGTTTCCGCCGGTGACCGGGGGATGATCCGCGTTGCCGTCCAGCCCGCGGCGATCGACGTCGGCGCCGAGCTCGACCTGCACGATGCCGGCGGCCATGGCGCGAGCGCCAGCTTTGTCGGCCGGGTGCGCGGTGACGGTGATCTGACCGAATTGTTTCTGGAGCATCATCCGGTGATGACCGAGGCGGGGCTGGCCGACCTGGCCCATGCCGCGGCCGACCGGTGGCAACTGGCGGCGCTGACCTTGGTTCACCGCGTTGGCGCGATGGCGCCCGGCGACACGATCGTGCTGGTGCTGGCAAGCAGCGCGCACCGCGGCGAGGCGCTGGCGGCGTGCGAGTTTCTGATCGACCGGTTGAAGACCGACGTGATGCTGTGGAAGCGTGAGACCTTTGCCGATGGGCGGGTAGCGTGGGTCGAGCCGCGCGATGGGGATGCGGCGCGGGCGGAGCGGTGGGGCGCCTAACCTAACAGCCGCATCCCCGAGCGAAGACGAGGGGCTCGTTCGAGCGTAGCGAGAACCTGTGACGCTCGCAGCCTCGACTTCGCTCGGCATAGCCCCTCGTCTTCGCTCGGGGATACGGAATAAGAGAAACGCGGTTTACCCCTCCCGATGTTTCCTGAAAATGTCCGCCAGCATCCGAAACTCCTCGGCCCGCGGGCTGCCCTTGCGCCACACCAGCGCGATCGTCCGCCAGTCGTGGTCCGAATCGAGCGGTCGCGTGTCGATGTCGGTGCCGTCGAGGATGCCGGCCTCGATCATGGAGTCGCCCTCGATGATGCCGAGCCCGTTGTCGACCATCTGGACCAGCGTGTGCAGCGACGTCCCCATCATCCGCGCCCCGGCGCGCAGTTCGGGGCGATTGCACGCGGCGAGGGCATGGTCTTTCAGGCAATGGCCGTCCTCGAGCATCAGCATCTGGGCCGTGGCCGATCTGGTCGGCGCTGACCATCGCGGGCAGGTCTTCGGACTGGTCGCCGGGGAAGGCCACGAACAGCGCGTCGTCGAACAGTTCCTCGCTCTCGACATCGCCGCACGCGTAGGGAAGCGCGAGCAGGACGCAGTCGACGGTGCCGTGGTGCAGCGATTCGCAGGCCTGCGCGCTGGGTTCCTCGCGCAGGAACAGCTTGAGCGCGGGACGCTCGCGGCGCAGCAGCCGCAGCATCCCGGGGAGCAGGAAGGGCGCGATCGTCGGGATGACGCTCATCCGCAGTTCGCCGACCAGCGGCGCCGCAGCGGCGGCGGCCATGTCGGCCAGCTCCTCGGCCTCGCGCAGGACGCGGTGCGCTTTCTCGACGATCGCATTGCCCAATCCGGTAAAGCGGACGACGCGGCGGGTGCGTTCGACCAAGGTCGGGCCGAGCAGGGTTTCGAGCTCGCGGATTCCGGCCGACAGGGTCGACTGGGTCACGTTGCACGCATCGGCGGCGCGGCCGAAATGACCATGTTCATGCAGCGCGACAAGATACTGCATCTGTTTGAGGGTCGGAAAGTAATTTTGCATTGATCGGATATAGCAATGACGACGTCGTTTTTGAACAATCCGGTCGATAAATATTCGTCGCCATATCGGTGACGTCTGTTGCCGGGATCGACCGCGCCATGATAGCCAGTCCGCTCAAGCGATGGCGGAGGGGCGTGAATGGCGATTTCCCGTTTTCTGATCGGCGGTGTGGCGAGCGCGCTGCTGCTGACCGGCGGCTTGTTCATGTGGGCGGGCTATACGCAGATTGCCGAGGAAGAGGTGCTGCCCGAACCGCCGCCGGCGCTGGTCGCGATCCCGGTCGCGGGCGCGATGCGCCGAGCACCTGATGCCGCCCGCGGCGCGCTGCACCGCCGCGGAGAACGCGTCGCGTGAACAACGACAGCGACGCTCGCCTCGCACTGCATCGACCCGGATCAGCTGCTGCGACGCCGCCATCGCGCCGCGGCGTTCCGCAAGCTCGACCCGCGCGCGCAGTGGCGACAACCTCGCTGACGTTCGAGGAATGGGCTACGTCGGCAGCCTGCTGACCACCGGGCGTCAACGGGCGTCCAGACGCTGGTGGAGTGCCGGCGACGGCGCCGAACCGTCGCTGTCAAGCCGAAGTGCAATTGTTAGGCGGCGACGCCGTCGGCTTGCCTGATCCACTCCGCCAGCGCCGAACCCGCGCGCGCGGTGTAGCCCAGTTTGCGGTCCTTCTTGCGGACGTCCTCGGCGAGCGGCGGGAAGAGGCCGAAGTTGACGTTCATCGGCTGATAGCTCGCGGCGTCGGCGCCGCCGGTGATGTGGCCGAGCAGAGCGCCGAGCGCGGTTTCGCCCGGCGGCGGCGGCAGGTTGCGGCCGCCAAGCTCTGCGGCGGCAAAGCGCGCCGCGATCAGCCCGATCGCGGCGCTTTCGACATAGCCTTCGCAGCCGGTGATCTGCCCGGCAAAGCGGATGTGCGGGGCCGATTTGAGGCGCAGCTGGTGATCGAGCAGCTCGGGCGAGCGGATGAAGCTGTTGCGGTGGAGGCCGCCGAGACGCGCGAATTCGGCCTTTTCGAGGCCGGGAATGGTGCGGAACAGCTCGACCTGCGCGCCGTATTTCAGCTTGGTCTGGAACCCGACCATGTTCCACAAGGTGCCGAGCGCGTTATCCTGGCGCAGCTGGACGACGGCATAGGGCCAGCGCCCGGTGCGCGGATTGTCGAGGCCGACGCCCTTCATCGGGCCGAAGCGCAGCGTTTCGGGGCCGCGTTCGGCCATCACCTCGATCGGCATGCAGCCTTCGAAATAGGGGGTGTTGGTCTCCCACTCCTTGAACTCGGTCTTGTCGCCGTCGACCAGTCCCTGGACGAAGGCATGGTATTGGTCCTTGTCCATCGGGCAGTTGATATAATCCTTGCCGTCGCCGATCGGTCCGACTTTGTCCCAGCGGCTGGCCATCCACGCAATGTCCATGTCGACGCTGTCGCGGTAGACGATCGGGGCGATGGCATCGAAGAAGGCGAGGGCGTCCTTGCCGGTCGCGGCGCCGATGCTCGAGGCGAGGCCGGCGGCGGTGAGCGGCGCAGCCGACGCAGCGCTTCCAGGATCGTCGGCAGCGTGTCGATGCGCTCGCGAACGATGTCGATATTGGGGTGATTTTCGAGCGCGCGGGTGACGCCGCCCGAAAACAGGTCGCGGTCGACCGCGAGGGCGGAGCCCGCGGGGACCTTGTACACATCGGCCTCGCGCATGATGATCGAACCGAGGGTGCGCATTTCGCGGTGGAGCAGGCCGACGGCATTGCTGTCGCCGTCGTCGCTACGGAAACTGTTCGAGCACACCATTTCGGCGAGCGCGTCGCCCTGATGCGCCGGGGTCATGTCGCCGCCCCCGCGCATTTCGGACAGGCGGACGCGAAAGCCAGCTTCGGCAAGCTGCCACGCCGCTTCGGATCCGGCGAGGCCGCCGCCGATGATGTGAACGTCGTATTCCGCCATTTACCCTATCCGTTGACTTGCGACCAATTCGCCGCGCAGTAGGCGGGTTGCGGGCAAGATGCAAAGGGGCGGACGATGAGCGGGAAACAGGGCCGGGATCGTGTGCGCTGGCTGTGGCTGGCGGCGTTGGCCGGCGGGATCAGCTATTTCGCGGCGGTGTATCTCAAGCTCGATGGGCCGGCGATCTGGGCGTGGAAGACCTCGGGCGTTGGACTGCTCGCGGTTTGGGCGGCGGCGAACGCGCGCGAGAAGAACGGCTGGCTGATCGCGGCCGTGCTCGGTTTCGGCGCGCTCGGCGATTATCTGCTCGATGCGAAGGGGCTGGAGGTGGGTGCTTTGGCGTTCGCGGTTGGGCATCTGATCGCCATCACCCTGTATCTGATCAACCGCCGGGCGCAGACGACGCCGTCGCAGCGCCTGCTGGGCTGGCTGACCATGCCCGCGACGCTGGCGATCGTCTGGGCGATGTTGAGCCCCGCGCCCGGCTGGTGGCACGCCGCGGTCTATTCGCTGTTCGTCGCCGCGATGGCCGCGGCCGCATGGACCAGCCGCTTTCCGCGCTATCGCACCGGTGTCGGCGCGATGCTGTTCCTGGCGAGCGATCTCTTCATCTTTGCCGGTGAGGGCGGCGTGCTGTCGAAAGACGTCACGATGTGGCTGGTGTGGCCGCTCTATTTCGGCGGACAGGCGCTGATCGGGTGGGGTGTGGTCAGGACGCTGGCAAAGGAAGGGCGTGGCTGAGTGACTGGAAGCGACCAACAACAGCCGTCGCCCCCGCGAAGGCGGGGGCCGCTGTCGTTTTACACGGCAACGCAGGACAAGGCCGATAGCGGCCCCCGCCTTCGCGGGGGCGACGGTTATTCTGCGACCCGCCTAACGTCCGCTCCCCACCTCAAAGTAGCCGCTTCACCCGTCGACCTTAGCCGTCCCACGCCGCGATGGTGGTGCGGTGGAGCAGACGGTCGTGGCCGTCGTAGCCGCCGGTGGCGCGGTGGAGGACCGAGCGATTGTCCCACAGGATGAGCATGTCGGGTTCCCAGACATGGCTGTAACGAAATTCCTCGCGCCCCTGCCATTGCAGCAGTTCATAGAGCAGCGGTAGCGCCTCGGCATCGTCCATGCCCGCGATGCCCATGATGTAACCGGCGCAACCGAACAGCCCCTCGCGGCCCGTTTCGGGATGCGGACGGATGAAGGGGT
>CBDIQD010000012.1:0-129346 GCA_965283845.1 Sphingomonadaceae bacterium | reverse complement strand
GGCAAATCCTGGCCGACCCGGTCGGACCAGCTGGGCGCGAGCATCGCGGCGTCGATGCCTTCGACGCTGGAAAATTCGACACCGCGCAGGATGAAGCGGACATTGGCGAATTCGGGATTGGCCAGCGGGCAGGGTGCGCGCTCGATGCTGTCGTCGGCGGATACGACGCGCTCGTTCGGCGCGGTGACCGGCGCCAGCGTCGGTTGCTGGATTTCTTCGCGGGTCGGGATTTGCGGTGTCGCCTGGCCCAGCGCCACGGTCGGCAGCGCCGCTGCGATCAGTCCCGCCGAACAGCGCAGCGCGGCGCGCAGCATCGGCCTTTTCGGCCGAAAGCCTTCAATATGTCGCAGATCCCCCGTGACACATCGCTACCCGCTTGCACGCACAGGCCGCCGCGATCGTCGCGGCATGACACATGCGTCGGCTCTGCCGGGAACCGGCGGGGCGAATATGCGACCCACGGAAAGGTTCTGCTGTAAGATCAGCAGCTTTTTCTTCTTATTGTTATCAGATGCACCGGATGGGTTCAATGCCCAGCCGGACCTGTCAACCTTATCCTGCGTCCGCGTCCGAAATCGTATCGACCAGCCGATTGAGCTGCGGCGTGCAGCCCTTGGTCACCAGCATGTCGATCGATCCTTCGATGGTATCCGGGGCATTGGCCAGCGGCGTCAAACGCACCGTCACCGGTTTGGCAAGGCCGCCGCCCGACAGCTTGTAATCGACGCCATATTGCACCGGCAACGTGTCGGTCGGCCATTTGCGGAAATTGGCGCCGTCGACCAGCGCGACGGTCGCTTTCTTGCCCCCCTTCGATTTCCAGCGCGAGCGTCACCCTCCATATTCGGGCGCCACAGCATCAGCGTCGCCGGATCGGCGACGCAAAGGTGCCGGCTTCGCGGTAGTCGAGCAGCCACAGGTTGGGCGCGCGCACATCGACCGGAATCGGATCGTTCGCGCCGCGCGAAAATCCGCCGCGCGACCGCGTCGTCGGCCCCTTGGCGAGCATGCGGGTCACCGTGCCGCTCATCGACTGGCTGGCCTGAACGGTGCCGCTGGCGCCGAACGATGCCGGGCCCCGACAGCGATGCGCGGTCTTGCGCCGCCTGCATCAACACGACCTTGTCGCCCGAAACGAGGGTCAGTTTGTCGGTGGATTTCAGCTTGGCGCCGGTCGGATATTTGCTCGCCGATGGTCCGGTCGAGACGGACGGCCGTAGATTGGGCGGCGGCGGTGCCGACGACGGCCACCGTCATCACGGCGGCGGCGGCGAAGAGGCTCAAGCGGCGCATCCGCAAGTCAGGAAAGGACATAGCTTTCTCCATTTTCGGTCGTGTTCAAACGGTCTATCAGAAACATGATGGCTGGATCCTGACCGAATTCGGCGGCCAAGGCTGTGGCGCAGGTCACATAGGCGTTTTTATCGCCCGCGGTCGTGCGCGGCGACAAGCGCCGCGATGCGGGCGCGTCGTTCGGTCAAGGGTCGGGACGCGGGGTCAACACATCGACCGGCTGGGCGCGTCGCGCGCAGCGTCGACCCGCCCCATCGGGATCAGGTACCAGTCGCGCCCCGCAGCGTTCCGCCGCCGCTTCGGCTGACCAGCACGCGCGTTGTCGAGGTTCTTGTTCGCCGCCTCGAGCCGCGCGGCGGTGTTCATGCTGTCACCGAACGCGGTGTACTGAATGCGCCCCTCGCCGCCGAAGTTGCCGACGATCGCCTCGCCGGAACGCACACCGACGCGTGGTGCGATCACCGACCGGCGGGACGCCTTCGGCCAGCATCGCGGCACCTTCTCGACCCGCGTCGTAGGGCGATCGCCGCCGCTGCCGCCTGCGGCTCGTCGTCGGGCCGGCTGAGCGGCGCACCCCAAAAGGCGACTATGGCATCGCCGACGAATTTGTCGATCGTACCGCCATGTTGCAGCACGATGTCGGATAATCGGTCGAGATAGGCGTTGAGCAGCCGCGCAACGGTTTCGGGGGTCGTCGCATGGCTCAGCTTGGTGAACCCCTCCAGGTCGGTGAAAACGCAAAAGATGTTGCGCCGTTCGCCGTGCAGCGACAGCTGGTCGGGGTCGCGCATGATCTGCGCTGCGACATCGGCGGGCAGATATTTGCCCAGCGCCGATTGCGCAAAGGCCCGCTGGCGCGATCCGACGGTGCGCGCGGCGGTGCCGACCGTGGCATAGCCGAACAGCCAGCCGATCGCCCAGCCAAAGGTGGGCAGGGTGGTGGTGTCCACCCCGCGGCCTTGCAGCCAGAACGGAAAGGCGATGAAAAACGCCATCTGACCCACGAAGGCGAGCGCGACCCAGCGCGCGCGCAGGTCGATCAGGCTGGTCAGCCCGCCCGCCAGTACGATCAGGATTGCGAGCACCCGCAGCGCCGGGCTGGACAGCGGCCGAGACCAGGCGTTGTCGAGCTGTTGCGCCAGCATATGGGCGTGAACTTCCAGCCCGATCATCGTTTCATGCTGGCCGGTGATCGGATCGATGAAGCGGCTGAGCGGGGTGTTGAACTGGTCGTTGTCGATGATGTCGCCGCCAATCAGGACATAGCGGCCCTTGATTCCTTCTGCGAAGGCGGCGCGCGTTTCATCGTCCATCGGGATCGCGAAACTGTCGATCGGGATGTTGGAAAACACCGGCTCTTCTTGCCCCTCGGCGGCGCGCGCCGGGACCAGAAAACGGATGCTGCCTTGGAAATTCGCGTAGGCCGGATCGACCGGGGCGAGAGCATTGGCCATCAGCAGCGGCAGGTTCTTCGGCCGGTCGGGCCATTTGCGGATCACGCTGTCGTCGTCGGTGCGGAACAGCACGCTGGTCGGCTTTGTCTTGTCGGTGACGACATCCGCCTGATAGGCCTCGAGAAACTTTTGCTGTTCGTAAAAGATGGCGAGCGGATTGCTGCTCTGCTCGGCATAGGCGAGCCAGGTTGGCGTTGTCATCGCGCGCAGCTGCGCTTTCAGCACCGCGTCGTCGGGGCGCGGCAGATCAAAGACGATATCGATGCCGATCGCTTTGGCGCCCATCTGGTCGATGTTGCCCAGCGCTTTGGCCAGGATCGTCCGGTCGAGCGGCGAGCGGATGCCGGTGTTGAACAGCGTTTCGTCGTTATAGGTGACCAGGACGATCCTTTTGTCCTGCTCGACATGCGGCGCCATCGCGGTGGCGCGGGCGTCATAGAGCGCGCGCTCGGCCGCATCGAGAAGCGGCATCTGCCAGCTGAACCGCGCGATCAGAATCGCGACGATCAGGAACAGGATCGCTGCCACCATCCGCGACGGCCCCAATTGCATGACCAGTCGGCGCGCGCGCTTGCGCAGCGGGACGGCGGCTCGCTGGCCGTCCGACGCGGCGACATCGGCCGCGGGAGTGACTGGTTCGGGTGTCGTCATCGGATCAGCGGGCGGCGCGGCCGGCGGCCTCCCCGGTAGCGTCGGCGTGCGCGTCGCAGCGGGCGCGGCGGCCGCGGTCACCGCGTTGCCGCGCAGCAGCGCCTGGGCGCCGTCGCCGATGATGGCCACCGCGTCAATAAGGGTGCGAGGTCTGCTTGTCGTTCATCAGCCGCAGCTGGGTACCCCACATCGCGTCGGCGACGCTGGTGCCCTGATCGGCGGCGAACAGCCCGCCGATCAGATGTTTGGTCGCATCGAAATCGTCGGGCGCCGGCCAATGGCTGGCGATCACCGATCGCCCGCCCGCCCCGATGAAGCTGCGCACAAGGCCATCGAGGGCGTTGCCGCCGCCGGACAGCCCGGCCTCGCGCGTCGCGGCGACCGACGCCGCGCCCGCGGTGTCGCACGCCGACAGGATGACGAGGTCGGCGTCGATCTTGAGGTTCAGGATCTCGCTGAAGGTCAACAGCCCGTCCGACCCGCTGTCGCCGAACGAGGTGACCAGCGCCGGCCGGGCCGGGCAGGCCGGGCGCGGCGCAGTGACCAGGCCGTGGGTGGCGAAATGGATGATGCGATAGTCGTTCAGGTCGGCGCGATTTTTCACCGCGGTGTCGGTGAATGCGCCGCCGGTCAGCAAGGTTGCCGCGTCGCGGCTCATCGCATTGCGGGCGGTAACCAGCTCGTCGGCGGAGATCGGCCGCGCCCATTGCGCGGCGTCCCACTGACAATCCCCATCGACGCCGGCGCTGCCGCTCACGCCGCCGCGGGTGCCGAGCGACGCGAGAGTGCCACCTACCGGCAGATTTTGACCCAAGCCGAAATATTGGTGGGTCGCTTTCGACGGTGCCGCTTGCCGTGCGTTGCGGAAGGCGAGCGTCGACACCGCGGTGCTGGGACGGCTCGTGCGGCCCAGCCACGCGATCTGGCGCATGTCGAACGGATCGGCGTCGGGGTCGAGCAGCCGCTGTTCATAGGCGGCCAGCCCGGTGTCGGCGGTGACGAGCAAGTTGATCGGCAGCCGCAACATGCCGCCGTCGGGCTCGAAGATCAGGTGGGTGACGGTGAGCAAACGCGCCGCGACCGGGCCGAACAACTGGCCATACAGCTTGTACGACGTCGCGGCATCGAAGGGATAGGTGACCCGGCGGCCGTTTTCGACGATCGAAATGGTCGAACGGATCGTATCGACCGCGGTGTCGAGGCCTGCCGCGCTGATGTCCGATTTCCACAGCTGGGCGCTGCCCGGCTCGATCAGCATCGCATAGACGGCATCGCCGACGACCAACATCTTCAGATAGGCCTCGTCGGGGCGCAGCACCTGTTGCAGTTCGGGCAGGTCGAGCTTGCCCGAAGACACAACGCGAAATTGCGGAAACGCCGACAGGGCGACGATCGTTTCGGCCTGCTGGAAGGACAGATTGTCGAGCTGGGTCTTAAGATCGGCGCGCAGGGCATTGATTTCGGCCGAGACCGGCAGCTGGGCCAGCCGCGCATCCTCGACCCGCGCTCGTTCGAGGTCGCGGTTCAGCGTCGTCGCCTGACGGAACAGCCGCGCGCCGTCATCGCTGCCGCTCGACAGTTCGCGCGCCAGCACCGCCTGGGTGTCGGCGACGCCGGGGCGAACCTGAAGCTGGCTGGCGACGAAAAAGTCGCTCACGGCGCCGGGATCGGTCGCGGCGCGGCTGGCGAGCAGCCGGTAATAGGGCGCCCTCATGTTCGCCATGCCGGTGGTCGAGCGCTGCGACTGGGCGAGCGCGGTTACGACTTCGCGGTAAATGCCGATCGCCTTGTCGTCCTGGCCGTGACGGGTCAGGAAAGCGGCATACCGCGCCCGGGCCGACGCCAGCGCGTTGGTTTCGGGATATTCGATCGCCAGCGCGTTGACCGGATCGAGGAAACGCGCGTCGGCGGCCGCGATGTCGCCGGTCGCCTCCTCGGCCAGCGCCAGTTCGCCCAGCATCTGCGAGCGCAGCCGGACGATCGAGGTGACGCGGCCCTCGCGCACCGCCACCGCATCGCTGAGCCCCTTGATCTGCGCCGTTTTCGCGGCTGCGGCGTTGCCGCGCAGCCGTTCGACGATGCCGAGCAGATGGACCGCCTGGGCGTCGATGATCTGCGCGCGTTGGAGCGGGGTCAGCCGTTCGCGATCCGAACTTTGGCGGACCGCGTTGTTGCCGCTGTTCACCCCGGCAACGATCGCCGGGGTCAGCGTCACGCTGGCGCCCTCGACCGTCACCGCGCTGGTCAGTGGCGGGATCGGGCGTTGCAGCAGTTCGGCCGCGCCGTCGAAGTCGCGCTGGTTCAGCGCGTGGATGGCGCGAAAATTGCGGCGCAGACGCAACTGGACAGGATCGCTGGTCGGCGCTGCCTCGGCCTCCGCGAACAGCCGCTCGGCCTCCGAAAACTCGCCCAGGTTCGATCGTTGCAGCGCCCGGTTCAGGGTGAATTCGCTGGGATCGATGTCGGCCGACGCCTGATCGCCCTCGGTGCGGCGCGACAGGGTTTCAAAAAACTCCGCCGCTTCGGCATAGTCGCCGCTGTGGTTGCGGCGATATCCTTCGGCCAGCGCCTTATCGACGTCGATGTTGCCCGCCAGCGTCCGCGCGAAACCGTCGTTGGCGCCGACCGATGTCGTGGCGACCTTGATGACCCCGGGGACGACCTTGCGCTGGCGGATCGAGTCCATCGCCAGGGTCAGCGCGTCGCCATAAGCGGCAAAGCCCTCGACCGCATAGGCCGTGTTGCCGTCGCGCTCGATGCGCGTCTGCCATACCGCGCTGCTGCCCTTGACCGTGCATGCGCCGTCGGCGGCGCAGACGACCGTCCCGGTGCGCGCGCGGTCGATGCGACTGCGCGCGTCTTCGGGGCTGGCGCGCAGCATCCGGACATATCCCACCGGCTGGCTGGCGTCACGGCACAGGATCACCCAGGCGCGGTCGAACATGCCGGCGATGACCCCGTCGCGCACCGTCGCCTGCACCTCGCACAGCGAGCCGCCCTGATTGCCGATCGAAAAACTGTTGCGAAGCGTGGGGTCGGTGCCCTGCGCCTGGCCGATTCCCGGCATCGCACAAGCGAGTCCGGCCAGAATCGACAGACAAAACGGACGTCGAACGGTCATCACCAATCCCCCAAACACAAGGTTAGCGGCGCCGTGCCGACAATATTGTGGCAAGGCGCAGTCTTCATTGCTGCGGTACGACCCATTCCCCGATCCGGACCCTAACCCTTTCACCCGAAAAAGGGAAGTGATCTGCGGCACAGGCCGCTTGCGCCGCTGGGACGGGGCACCTATCTGCAGAAGACAGGTTAACCGGTGAGGACAAAATGAGCGGATTCGACGATCGTGAACGCGCCTTCGAGGCCCAATTCGCCCGCGACCAGGAGGTTCAGTTCCGGATCACCGCGCGGCGCAACCGGCTGGTCGGCGAATGGGCCGCCGATCGCATGGGCCTGACCCCCGAGGAAACCGACGCTTATGCCAAGGCGGTGGTGCAGGCCGATTTCGAGGAAGCGGGCGACGAGGACGTCATCCGCAAGCTCGCCGGCGACCTGACCGCGGCGCAGGTCGAAATCAGCGACGCCGAAATCCGCGCCGCGCTGAATGACAAGGCGGTCGAGGCGCGGCGTCAGTTCATGGACAAGCAGGGCTGAATTCATGGGCATGCGCGAAGATGACCTGCGGGCGATGATCGTGGCGGCGTTGCCCGATGCCGAGGTTGCGATTACCGATCTGGCCGGCGACAACGACCATTATGCGGCGCATGTGATCAGCGAATCCTTTCGCGGCCTGACCCGCGTCGCGCAGCACAAGGTGGTCTATGCCGCGCTCGGTGGCCGCATGGGCGGCGAACTTCATGCCTTGCAATTGACGACGGCCGTTCCTTCATAGGGGCCTAATCTTTATCGGCGCGCGAAATGCCCGCCCGGAGACTGAAAATGACCGATCCCACGACCCACGACCGCATTGCCAAGCTGGTCACCGACAATCCCGTGCTGTTGTTCATGAAGGGCACGCCGCTGTTCCCTCAATGCGGCTTTTCGTCGCGCGCGATCGCGATGCTCGACCGGCTCGGCGTCGAATATGGCACCGTGGACGTCCTCCAGGACATGGAAGTCCGCCAGGGCATCAAGGAATTTTCCGACTGGCCGACGATCCCCCAGCTTTATGTAAAGGGCGAATTCGTCGGTGGATCGGACATCATGATGGAAATGTGGGAAGCCGGCGAGCTTCACACGCTGATGACCGGGATTCCGGCGCGGGCGGAATGACGGCGTCGCTTGATCGAACGCTGTTCTGGGTACGCCCCAGGGTTTAAGGGGGTGGCCATGTGCCGCCCCTTTTTGAATTAGCGTGAGGTGGGCTTTGGGGTGGGTTTGAGACATTCCCCTCCCTTTTAGGGAGGGGCCAGGGGTGGGTTGCGAGCGTTAGCGAGCCGCGCAAGAGTGCCGCCTTTGGCGGCTACCCACCCCCGACCCCTACCTAAAAGGGAGGGGAGCAGCACGTCCGCAACCGGTCGTAAGACGACATCCCGCGCCCGGCAAAGGTGACGCTTGGCGTCCGGCATATCGCTATAGGTGGGAAAAAAGCGTCCGGGGGGCGGGGCCTTTCGGCCGCTCCGCCCCCCGTCTGCATCGGGGGTAAGTGGGAATTTCCCGGGTGGGGGCAGGGGACATCAGGGACCAGACTGATGCCCCCCACCGCTCCATTGAGCGGAACACTCGGGAACATCCGATACTATTCAATTGCCGTGCCAATTCGGCGTCTGCACGCGGAACCGCGGCTCACGCTGGTTAGCAAATCCTTACCGACCTGGCGGCTTGTCAAAAATTCCGACACCTCGCCGTTCAGCTTCGTTCATCGACCGTTCAGCCCATTGACTACATCTGTAGTCGTATCGTAAATCAGCGATGCCGATGGGAGGGGTTCTTATGGCGGAACGAGCAAGCGAGTCGGAGATGCAGGTGCTGTCGGCGCTGTGGGACGACGCCCCGCAAACCGCGGCCGACCTGACCACCCGCATCGGCAAGGCCAATGGCTGGACTCAGGCGACCGTGAAAACGCTGCTCGCCCGGCTGGTCCAAAAGGGCGCGGTGACGGCGGCGGCCGACGGCCGGCGTTATCTCTATAGCCCCGCGATCGAACGCGCCGACGCCGTCGGCGACGAATCGCAGCGGTTCGTCGATCGGCTGTTCGGCGGCCGCGTCAGCCCGCTGATCGCGCATCTGGCCGACCGCGAAGCGCTGACCGATACCGATATTGCCGAGATTGAGGCCTTGCTGCGGAGGCTCAAGTCATGAGCGCCGCGACCTGGATGCAGGTGTGGGGCGACACGATGCTCACTACCGCGCTGCTCGTCCTGGCAATCCTGCTGATCCGCAAACCCTTTGCGCGGCATTTCGGCCTGCGGCTGACCTACACGCTGTGGTTGATCCCCGCGCTGCGCCTCGCGCGGCCGCAGCAGCCTTCGCGCTGCCGCCGCTGCGCCGACGCATCGGCCGCCGATCGCGAGTGTCGTCATGGATCATGCCGGCCGATGGCGCGCTGGTCATCGACGGTAGCCAGCCGCCTGGGCACCCGCCTGGTCTGTTGCCGATGCGATCCTCGTCTATTCCTTGTCCTGCGGCGGCGGGCGATGGCGGCGGCGCTGATCATGGCTGCTGTCGCACCGCCGCTTCCGCGCCGCGGTGCTGGCCGAGGCGGTCGAGCTCGAACCGATCGGCACGATCCGGCTGGTGATGACCGACGCGGTCGATGGCCCCGTCGCCATGGGCTCTGGCGCCGTATCGTCGCGGTGCCGCAGGATTTCTTCGCCCGCTATGCCGCCGAGGAACGCGCGCTCGCGGTTGATCACGAACTGGCGCACCACCGCCACGGCGATCTGTGGGCCAATGCCGCCGCGCTCGTGCTGCTGGCGTCGCAATGGTTCAACCCATTCGCCTGGCGCGCGATCCGCGCCTTTCGGTTCGATCAGGAGGCGGCGTGCGACGCGCGCGTGCTGACCATGGCCGACCAGGATGCACGGGGCGAGCGCACCGCCCGCTACGCCACCGCGATCGCCAAGGCCGCGGTGGGGTCGCGGCTGTCGCTCGCGGCGCCGATGGCGGTCCATGACAATTTGCAGGAGAGGCTGACGATGTTGTTGCAACAGGATATTTCGAAAGAACGCGGCCTTGTCGGTCGGCTCCTCGTCGGCGGGGCAACGCTGGCGGTGCTGGCCACGACCGCGACGCTCGTGCCGGCGGGCATCGCCGCTGCCAGCGCTCAGGAGACTGACCTGGCCGAGACACTCACACCGGTCGATGCGCCGCCGCCCAACGTGTTGGAGGGGAGCGAAACCGCGCCGGGCATGACGGTCGTCACCTCGACCGACGAGACGGTCAGCGAAAGCAGCGCGACATCGACCGATGGCAAAAGGCGCGAAGTGCACCGGATCGTGATCCGCCGTGACCGCGACGGCGATGCGAAGGCGCCCGCTGTGGTGTTTGCGCCGGCCGACGGCAAGACGCCCATGGTGCGGCGCATCGAATTGCGCAACCCGGGCAGCCTGTCGCGCGGCGACGTGCTCGCAACGCTGAAGGAACAGGGGGTCACTGGCAAGCAGGCCGAAGCGATCGCCGACAGGCTGGAAACGAAACGCAAGGATCGCATCCGCACCGTGCTGGCCCCGATGCCACCGATGCTACCGATGCCAGCAATGCCAGCAATGCCAGCGATTCCCCCAATGCCGGCGATGCCCCCGATGCCGGCGATGCCGCATGGCGCGTGGGCGCCGGTGAGCGGCCAGGCGATGGTTCTGGGTACGTGCCGCGACAGCAAGCAGGCCGCGCCGATCGTCAACCGCAACGAAAACGTCGGCAACAAGCGTAGCCGGGTGGTCATGTTCGCCTGCAGCGATACGGCCGAAGGCAAGGCCGCACGGCTGTCGGCGCTTAAAAAAGCCCGCGATGCCTTTGCCGAAGGCGAACGCGCCCGCGGCCTGTCCGACGACATGCGCGCCAAGGTCGCCGCCGACCTGGACAAGGCGATCGCGGATATCGAGAACGCGGGCAACTAGGCTGGACCTGGGCCCGAGCAGCTTCGACGTCGACCTCTACTCCCCGGTGGGGTCGGCGGCAGGGGCGGGAGGAATGGCGCGAGCCGTTCCCTTTCGCGTCCGCGCCCCTTTTCCTTCGCGACCCGCGATGCCACATGGGGGCATGAGCGAAGACAAGCCTTGGCCCGACAGCATCCGCGCCGGCGATTGCGAACAGCATGAACCGCTGGTCCGCCGCGTGCTCGCGCCGAACCCGTCTCCTTATACCTTTACCGGCACCCAGACGTGGATCGTCGGCGCGGGCAGCGATGTTGCGGTCATCGATCCCGGTCCCACCGGCAGCGGCATGAGCATCGGCGACCCGCCCGATGCCAACGGCGCAGGGCATGTCGATGCGATCCTGCGCGCAACCCACGGTCAGCGCATCGCCGCGATCCTCTGCACCCACACCCACCGCGACCACAGCCCTGCCGCAGCGCCGCTGAAGGAGGCCACCGGCGCCCCGATCATCGGCTGCGCGCCGCTGGCGCTGCGCGACGACGGACCGCGCGCCGATTCGGCCTTTGACCCCGACTACTCGCCCGACCGGGTGCTGACCGATGGCGAGCGGATTTCTGGAGATGGCTGGACGATCGAGGCGGTCGCGACCCCCGGCCACACCTCGAACCACCTGTGCTATGCCCTGGCCGAAAGCGGCGCGCTGTTCACCGGCGATCATGTCATGGCATGGTCGACCAGCGTCGTTAGCCCGCCCGACGGCGACATGGCGGCCTATATGGCCAGCCTGTCCAAACTCTACGGGCGTGAGGATCGCATCTATTATCCGGCGCATGGTCCGGCGGTGACCAAGCCCCGGCAGTTGGTGCGCGGGATGCTCGGCCATCGCAAGCAGCGCGAGCGGCAAATTTTGCGGGAACTCGAAGCCGGCACGGGCGCTATCCCGGATATGGTATCGCATATGTACAAGGGACTCGACCCAAGGCTGACTGGCGCTGCTGGGCGTTCGGTGCTCGCCCATTTGCTCGATCTGGAGCAGCGCGGCCGGGTCGCCCGCGACGCCGAAATGTGGATGTTGTCATGAGAAGAGCCGGCAGGTTTATCGGTAAGCTGGCGCTTGTCGCGCTGGTCGTGCTGGCGATCCTTTTTGCCTATGACCGGTTTTTTCGGCCGTCACCGGGCGACCCGCTGGCGACGACGATCGCGGCGTTGAAACAAGAGAATAAGCTGGTGGTTTTCAGCGCCCAGATAGTGGCCGTGGTCACCAGCCCCGACGAACGTATGTTGGGTTTGTTGCAATCGGAACAGACGGCAATCATTCCGGGCCGCGTTGAATATTATGTCGATATGTCGAAATTGAGTGACCGGGATTTCACTTGGGATGCCGACAAGCAGGCCTTGTCGGTAACTTTGCCTCCGTTGATGATCAGTCCGCCCAATCTGAGTGAGGAGCGGGCGAGATACTATCGCGCTGGATTATGGATCACGGGTGATGCGCAACGGGAACTTTATCGCAAAAACTCTGCGGCCGCACTAATCGAAGCCAGGAAACAAGCCCGGCAGACGGTGTTGGTCGATCTGGCCAGAAAAGCGGCAAAAGAGGCCGTCGACCAAAACCTGACCATTCCCTTGCGGGCGGCCGGGTTCGACAATATCACCGCCACCATCCGCTTTGCCGGTGAAGGATAAACCCATGACTGCCCCCATTCGCGAAAACCTGACCGGCGTCGATCTGCGCGCCGAAATCGACCGGCTACGCAAGGACCGCAACGCCGTCATCCTGGCGCATTATTACCAGAAGCCAGAGATTCAGGACCTCGCCGATTTCGTCGGCGATTCGCTCGAGCTGTCGCGCAAGGCCGCGGATACCGACGCCGATGTCATCGCCTTTTGCGGCGTCAAGTTCATGGCCGAGACCGCCAAGATATTGAGCCCCGAAAAGATCGTCATCCTGCCCGACATGGACGCGGGATGCAGCCTCGAGGACAGCTGTCCGCCCGAACAGTTCAAACGCTTCCGCGAGAAACATCCCGACCATATCGCGCTGACCTACATCAACTGCTCGGCGGCGGTGAAGGCATTGAGCGACATCATCGTCACCTCGTCGAGCGCCGAGACGATCATCAGCCAGATCCCCGAGGATCAGCCGATCATCTTTGGCCCCGACCGCCACCTCGGCGGTTATCTCAACCGCAAGTTCGGGCGCGAAATGCTGCTCTGGCCCGGCGTGTGCATCGTCCACGAGGCGTTCAGCGAGACCGAGCTGATCAAGCTGAAGGCGCAGCACCCCGGCGCGCCGGTCGCGGCGCATCCCGAATGCCCGCCGCACATCGTCGACCATGCCGATTATGTCGGATCGACCAGCGGCATCCTGCAGTTTGCCAAGAGCTTTCCGGGCGAGGTGGTGATCGTCGCGACCGAACCGCACATCATCCACCAGATGGAACTGGCGGTTCCCGAAAAGACCTTCATCGGCGCGCCGGGAGCGGACGGCAACTGCAACTGCAACATCTGCCCGTATATGGCGCTCAACACGATGGAAAAGCTCTACCTCGCACTGCGCGACCTGGAGCCGCGGATCGAGATCGAGGAAGGCCTGCGCCTGACGCGCCAAGAAGTCGCTCGACCGGATGCTCGAGATGGCGAGCGGGGACGGTGGGGAAGGGCGATCTGGGACGGGCCTGATCTGGTCGCGCTGCTGGACTGCAGATGAGTCGCTCAGTCCCAATTCGCGGCCATGATGCACCGGCAAGTTGCGACCCGAAAATCGCTGCATTGCTATTACAAAAGTGCGTGCCACTGAATCCGCTTGTTGCTAATCGCCGGACTGGTGAATCACAACGGCTGACGCATGGGCGGGGCATTTCGGCGTTTTTATGTTGGCGCCCCGAACGCATCATGGCAGCTTCAAATCATCGGACGACAGAGACGACGGACCGCCGGGACATCAAGGGTAGTTGCAAGACTAGCCGGAAGAGAACGGGCAGGATCGACGAGGAAACCGACCGATAGCTTGATCACGGAACATAGCGATTCCCACGAGTTGATGTGGACCCGATCAGGTACAGGAAATGCAGTCCATCGCTTGGGCAGCGACCGCTTCGGCAGACGCGAGAAGAGATGATGAAGGGCTTTCCAGGTGCGGCCGGCCCCCGAAAGGGGGCCGACCAAACCGCCGCCGGATTGTTCCGGCGTGCGCCGCAACGCATCGTTTTGCGGGCTGCTGATCGCAAGAAAAGCGGACCGGGATGGAGTGAGGCGGAGTGCGTGGGGCAAAGCTGGATAGTGGGGGTTGGCAGCGATGTCGGCCCCCATTTCGCGTGCATGGATGCTCGTCGCCCTCACTCAGGCGCCGCGCATTTGCCCGGCGCCTGGCGCGCATTTATTTCTGCGCCTGTGACGTTCGTCACATCGCGGTCAAACATGGCTGCTTATCCCGACATTGCGACCCGGAACAGTTCTCGATCTTGAACTGATCCCACTTTCCCGGCCGCGCCCTTGGGGCCGGCCGGGAACCTTTCGCCTCCTTTCCGCATTGTCTCGGCATCGTTGAAGCGATGTTCGGACGCGACCGGACGTTTATATTTTCGCCGGGTGTCAGCGTCTGCCCGGCGATGGAGGAAGGGAATATCATGGGTCTGATCATTACATTGATCGTTGGCGGCATCATCGGCTGGCTGGCGAGCATCGTCATGCGCACCGACGCGCAACAGGGCATCATTCTGAACGTCGTTGTCGGGATCGTCGGGGCATTCCTCGGCAATTTCATCGGCGGATTCTTCGGCATGGGCGCGAGCCTCGAAACCTTCAGCCCGATCGGCCTGCTGTGGTCGTTCATCGGCGCGGTGGTGCTGCTTGGCATCATCAATCTGGTGCGTCGCGGCAGCGTTCGCTAAAACGGCATGGCGGCGGTGCATAATCGCACCGCCGCCATTCTGCTAGGCGATTTCAACAATTTGGGTTAGCAACTTGATGCCTGCAATGTCAGGCGACCACAACGATCGTAAGGGGGTCTTCTTATGACTTGGATTATCGCAATCATCATGGGCGGCATCATCGGCTGGCTCGCCAGCATCGTGATGCGCACCGATGCGCAACAGGGCATCTTCCTCAACATCATCGTCGGCTGCGTAGGCTCCATCCTCGGCCGCTTTCTTTTCAGCAGCTTCCTTGGCGGTGGACATCTGCGCGGCGACGCGTTTGATCCGATGACCTTGCTCACCGCTTTCCTGGGCGCCGTGATCCTGCTCGGCATCGTCAACCTTGTGCGGCGCGGTCGCGTTCGCTGATCGCATAACTGAACCGGCCGCCGACCCGCTGAGGGACCGGACGGCACATCAGGGTGGCCGCCGCAAGGGCGCGCCACCCTTTTTCATGTCTGCAACCACTGGAAGTCGCGCCCGAATCTGCCTAAGAACCGCGCTTCGGGGCGAGGGCGAGGTGGCACAGTTTCACCTCTTGCCAGCGGTGGTTTAATTGGATAATACACCTCATGCGGGATTTCGGTCCTGTCGTGCGGGCTTTAGGGGCGATGCTGCGGTGCTTGCCGCATCGAACGCCGCCTGAAGCAGGGAGAAATTCGGCGTGAACTACGAGCGGAAAGTGGATTCGATGGACAGTCTGGCGGGTTCGACGCAGAGCTATTACGAAGAGGCGGACAGCCGCCGCAAGCGGATGTGGATGATCGTCGCGCTGGTGCTGATCGCGCTGGCGCTGGCGGCAGGCCTGGTATGGGTTCAGTTCCGGCAAAGACGCTGTCGCAGGCGCCGATGGTGCCGCTGCCGGCGCCGAAGGCGAGGCGAGCATTCCCAACATCACCGTGGTGATCCCGGGTCGCCAGTCGGTGCAGGCCGTGATTTCGGCCAACGGCACGATCGCGGCGCGCCGCGAAATGCCGGTCGGGGTCGCCGGCGAAGGCGGCCAGGTCGTGCGCGTGCTGGTCGAACCGGGTCAATGGGTCGGCGCGGGGCAAACGCTCGCTGTGGTCGACCGGTCGGTGCAGGCCGAACAGGCGGCGGGGCTTGCGGCGTCGATCCGCGTCGCACAGGCCGATGCCAATCTGGCGCAAGCCGAACTCGAACGCGCCGAGACGCTGGTTTCGCGCGGCTTTATCTCGAAAGCCGACATGGACCGCAAGCGGGCCACCCGCGATGCGGCCAACGCGCGCGTTCGTGTTGCGCAGGCGCAACTTGGCGAGGCGCAGGCGCGCACGCGGCGGTTGAATATCGTCGCGCCCGCGGCCGGTCTTGTGCTGACGCGGCAGGTCGAACCCGGCCAGATCGTCAGTCCGGGCAGCGGCGTGCTGTTCCGCATGGCGCGTGGCGGCGAGATGGAGATGATGGCGCAGCTGGCCGAGGCCGATCTGGCGCGCATCCCCGTCGGGACCCGCGCGACGGTGACCCCGGTGGGCGCCGCGCAGGGTATCGCCGGACAGGTGTGGCAGAAATCGCCGGTCATCGATCCGCAGAGCCGCCAGGGCATGGTGCGCATCGCGATCCCATACAGCGCCGAATTGCGCCCCGGCGGCTTTGCCGATGCCCAGTTGATTGCGGGTTCGGGCGAAGCGCCGCTGCTTCCCGAAAGCGCGGTGCAGAGCGGGCCCGAGGGCAGCTTCGTCCTGGTCGTCGGCAAGGATAACAAGGTCGAACGCCGGGCGGTAAAGGTCGGATCGGTGTCCGATGCCGGCGTCGCCATCGCATCGGGGCTGACCGGCAACGAGCGCGTCATCGTGCTGGCCGGGGCGTTCCTGAACGTCGGAGACAAGGTGAAGCCGGTTCTCCAGAAATCGTCGAACTAGTCGGCCTGTTTTTCGCTGGGCGTGCGCACAAGGGCGTTTGAATCATGAGCTTTCGTAACATCTCCGCCTGGTGCATCCGCAACCCAGTGCCGCCGATCGTGATGTTCGTCCTGTTGTTGTTGGCGGGTATCGTCAGTTTCAACCGCATGGACGTCAACGACAACCCGGACGTGGAAGCGCCATGGCGCCGCAGGTAGTCGCGCGCGGCGCGGCGCCGACCGAGCTCGAAACGCAGGTGACGCAGCGCGTCGAGGCCGCGGTGCGCGCGGTGAGCGGCGTCGAAGACATGTCGTCCTATGTCGGCGAGGGCAACAGCCGCACGATGGTGCAATTCGCGATCGGCACGCCGATCGACCGCGCCTATAACGACGTCAATCAGGCGATTTCGCAGATCCGCAGCGACCTGCCCGACGGTATTCTCGAACCTCAGGTCATGCGCGTCGATTTCGCGGGCGGGCCGATCACCTATTTCGCGGTCGAGGCGACCGATATGACGCTGGAACAGCTGTCGTGGTTCGTCGACAACACCGTCGCCAAGGATTTGCTGTCGATCCCCGGCATGTCGCGCGTTCAGCGGTCGGGCGGCGTCGACCGCGAAATCCGGGTCATCCTCGATCCCGCGCGCATGCAAAGCTATGGCGTGACGGCGAGCCAGATCAACCAGCAGCTGCGCCAGGTCAACGTCAACGCAGCGGGTGGCCGCACCGAAATCGCCGGGTCCGAACAGGCCGTGCGCGTGCTGGGCAACGCCGGGACCGCCAATCAGCTGGGCAATTATCAGCTGTCGTTGGGCAATGGCCGCACCATCCGGCTCAGCGATGTCGCGACGGTCAGCGACGGCTATGCCGAACAGCGCAATCTGGCCAAGATCGGCGGGCGGCAGGTGCTCAGCTTCTCGATCGAAAAGGCCAAGGGCTCGTCCGACGTCACCGTCCATGACGAGACGATGAAGAAGCTGGAAGAGATCAAGAAAAACAACCCCAAGGTCAATTTCACGATCCTCTTTACCCGCACCGAATATACCAAGGAACAATATACCAGTTCGATGCTGGCGATGATCGAGGGCGCCATTCTGGCCGTCGTCGTCGTGTTCCTGTTCCTGCGCGACTGGCGCGCGACGCTGATTTCGGCGCTCGCGATCCCGCTGTCGGCGATCCCGACCTTCTGGTTCATGGACATGATGGGCTTTTCGCTCAACGGCCTGTCGCTGCTCGCGCTCAGCCTGGTGGCGGGGGTGCTGGTCGACGACGCGATCGTCGAGATCGAGAATATCGAGAAGCACATGCGCATGGGCAAATCTGCCTATCAGGCGTCGATCGACGCTGCCGACGAGATCGGCCTGGCGGTGGTCGCGACCTCGTTCTGCATCGTCGCGGTGTTCCTGCCGGTCGGCACTGATGCCCGGCGTTTCGGGGCAGTTCTTTATCCAGTTCGGGCTGACCGTAGTCTTTGCGGTGCTCGTCAGCTTGGCCGTGGCGCGCATGATCACGCCGATGATCGCGGCCTATTTCCTGTCGGCGCAGGGCGAGCAGACGCATGCCGAGGGGCCGTGGGTCGATCGTTACGAACGCATTTTGGTGTGGACGCTCGACAGTTCGAAACATGCCGCCAAACGCGCCCGTTATGAACTGACCTCGACGCGCCTGATGTTCCTGCTCGTGCCGAGTATCGCCGCCGCCATTGCTGCGGTGATGATGATCGTCACCTATTTCAAGCCGGTGCCCCCCGGCGGAGATACGCCCAATACCGCGCTCCACTTTTTGCTGCTGACGCCCCTCACGATCATCGGCGTCTTTCTCGCGGTCATGCTGTTGCAGATCATCGTTGGCGCCATCGCCTACGCGTTTGGCCTCCGCCAATGGGCTTTCACCCATTGGGCGAAGTCGATGGTCCAGCGCCTCTGGGGGCGCGTCTTCGACCATCGCGTCTGGATCGTCGGCATCGGCTTCCTCGCCTTTGCGTCCAGCATCTTTCTGTTCACCCATTTGCCGCAGCAGTTTCAGCCGACGATCAACAGCGACTACAGCCAGATCCGGTATGAGTTGCCGCCGGGATCGACGCTGGCGCAAAGCGAGCGCATTTCGGGCCAGATCAACGCGATTCTGGGCGCCAACAAGACCGTCGAAAACGCGTTCTATGACGTCAATGTCGGCGGTGGCAGCGTCTATATCACGCTGAAAAAACATCGCGAGGAAAGCAGCGTCGATTGGGAGCGCGGGTTGCAACCGAAAATGGCCGCGATCCCCGACGCGCGCGTGTCGTTTCAGAGCCAGTCGGGCGGTTTTTCGGGTCGCGACATCAGCTTCATCATCGGCGGCGACGATCCGGTGGCGCTCGAAAAACATGCGCGCAAGATCATCGCCGAGATGGCGGCGCTGAAGGAAATCCGCGCGCCGCGGATCGAGGGCGACATTCCGCGTCCCGAAATCATCGTCAATCCGCGCATGGACCTCGCCGCTGACCTTGGTGTCACCACCGCCGCGCTCAGCCAGACGATCCGCATCGCGACGCTGGGCGATATCGACCAGAACGCCGCCAAATTCTCGCTGTCCGATCGCCAGATTCCGATCCGCGTCCTGTTGTCCGAGGATTCGCGGCGCAGCCTGGCAACGCTGGAGAATTTGCCGGTGCCGACGACGCGTGGGACCACGGTGCCGCTGAAAGCGGTAGCCGAGCTGAGCTTTGGGGCCGGGCCGACCGAACTGCGCCGGTACAACCAGACGCGCCGCATCGTCATCGGTGCCGATCTGGCGCCCGGGCTGGTCACCGGCAACGCCCAGACGAAGATCGACGCCCTACCCGCGGTCAAGAATATGCCGCAGGGTATCCGCAAGGTCGTGCAGGGCGAACAGAAGTTCATGGCCGAGCTGCTGATGAACTTCGTGATCGCGGTCCTGTCGGGCTTCGCGCTCGTCTTTTCGACGCTGGTCCTGCTCTATCGCCGCTTCCTGTCGCCGCTGGTCAACATGTCATCGCTCCTGCTGGCGCCGCTCGGCGGCTTGCTGGGACTGTGGATCACCGGCATGGAAATCTCTATGCCCGTCTATATCGGGCTGTTGATGCTGCTGGGGATCGTTGCCAAAAACTCGATCCTGCTCGTCGATTTCGCGATCGAGGAGATGGATCAAGGCGTTTCAAAGCGAGAGGCGTTGCTCGATGCCGGGCGCAAGCGCGCTCAGCCGATCGTGATGACGACGGTCGCGATGGTTGCGGGCATGGTGCCGACGGCGCTGTCGCTGTCGGGCGACGGCGCATGGCGGGCGCCGATGGGCGTGGTCGTGATCGGCGGCCTGATCCTGTCGACGCTGCTGACCTTGCTGATCGTCCCGGCGGGGTTCAGCCTGGCCGACAGCATCGAAAAACGCCTCGGCCGCTTCTTCTCGAGCAATCTGCTGACGTACAAGAAGGGCGACGACACCAAGCCGCATGGGGAGCCGGCGCCGCAGCCCGCCGAGTGACCGCGATCGGGGCCGGACGGCGCGCCGGTTGCAACTTTTGCGGTGCTTCGCCATTTGGTCCTCATGACCGATAATGTTTCCATACCGGCCGATGCCGGACGCGCCCATCCCTTGCGGATGGGCGTTGCCGTTCCGACCGGCGGATTGAACATCCGCGTCGTCGCGACGGGCATGCTGGTGGCGATGGCGATGGTCTTTATCGGCGCCAAATATTTCCAGGATGTCCATCCCGCGGTCGGTTTCATCCGCGCCTTTGCCGAGGCGGCGATGGTCGGCGGGCTGGCCGACTGGTTTGCGGTCACCGCGCTGTTCCGCCATCCCTTGGGCCTGCCGATCCCGCACACCGCGATCATCCCGCGCAACAAGGACCGCATCGGCGATACCATGGCGCAGTTTCGGCGCAGCTCATGCTGAAGCGCGGCATGACCGGCGTAGGGACGCTCGACGTCGCCGGCGACGGGTTGATCGCGACTCGTCCGGCCGGCGGCGGGCGGCGGGCGGCTCAAGATCGGGGCGTCGCGGATCATCGCCGACGCGCTGGGCGCGCTCGACCAACAGCGGCTGGGCGGCATGGTCAAATCGGCGATCGCCGACCGGCTGCGCGAACTCGATGTCGCGCCGCTGCTGGGCCAGGCGCTGCAAGCCGCGCTGGCCGAGGGTCGGCATCAACCGTTGCTCGACGCGATGGTCAAATGGGGCTCGAAGACGCTCGAACTCAACGATCATCTGATCCATCAGATGGTGCACGACAACAGCAATGCGATCGTGCGCTTTACCGGGCTCGACGAAAGCATCTCCAACCGCATTGTCGCCGGGCTAGGCAAGCTGCTCAGCGAGATGGCGGTCGACGAAACGCATCCGCTGCGCATCCGGGTCGAGGAAGGGCTGGCCAAGATGGCGCTCGACCTGCAGCACGACGCCGAGGTGCAGGCGAAGGTTGCCAAGGTCCGCGACGAGCTGCTCGAGAACAAGGCGGTCAAGCGCTGGCTCGACGGACTGTGGGAACAGGGCCGCGGCGCGCTGCTGAAGGCGGCGCGCGACCCCGAGACGATGCTGGCGGGGCGGATCGGCGAGCTGGTCACGCAATTCGGCGCGATGCTGGGCGAGGATGTCGCGATCAAGCGCACCCTCAACCGCTACGCCCGCCGCGCCGTGGTCGGCATGGTCGACAGCTATGGCGAGACCGCGCTGAAACTGGTGTCGGACACGATCCGCGGCTGGGACGCCAAGACGATCACCGACCGGCTGGAAAATGCAGTGGGCGACGACCTGCAATATATCCGCATCAACGGGACGCTGGTCGGCGGCTTGGTCGGGGTGTTGATCCACACGGTGGATGTGTTGATCTGATCCGTCGCCTTCGCGGGGGCGACGATTATGAGCAGCTGGCCAGCCCGTCGCGATACGTCGGATAACGCGGCACCCAACCGAGCAAGCGCTTTGCCTTGCCATTCGCGACGCGGCGGTTCTCGGCATAAAAGGCCCGCGCGGCGGGCGACAGGCCGGCTTCATCGAGCGTTTGCAGCGGCGGCAAAGCGACGCCCAGCATCGCACAGCCCCATTCGACCAGCCGGTTCTGGTGACATGGCTCGTCGTCGGCAAGATTATACACCTCCGCCGGTCCCCTGAACGACGCGATCACACCGCCCGCGATGTCATCGACATGGACCCGGCTGAAGATCTGGTCGGGCAGGGCGATGCGGTGGGCGCGGCCTTCGGCGATGCGGTCGAGGATCGAGCGGCCGGGGCCGTAAATGCCGGGCAGGCGAAAGACCGATACGTCGCCGCGCAGCGCCTGCCACGCCGCATCGGCGGCGTTGCGGTCGGCGCGGCGGCCCTTGATCGGAGCACTCTCGTCGACCCACGCGCCGCCCGTGTCGCCATAGACGCCGGTCGACGACAGATAGCCGGTCCATGTCGCGGGAGCGACCGCGATCGCGTCGCCATAGCGGGCAAGCACCGGATCGGCGCCCTCCGCGGGCGGCACCGATGACAGTATATGCGTCGCCGACCGCAGCGCCGCGAGCACCGCGCTCTCGTCGGCAAAGGCGATGCTGTCGCCGCGGCCGTCGCGGGTCGTTCCCGTCACCTCCCACCCCCGCGCGCGCAGCCGGCCTGCAAGGTGGCTCGCGGCATAGCCCATCCCGAAAATCAGCATCTGTCCCATCGCCCGCCTTATTGCGCGCCCCGCGCCCCGCGCCTAGACCCGAAACATGACCGATGCCTCTTCCACCCCCGCCGTCCCCATCACCATTCACCGCGGCGATTATCGCCCGCCCGAATGGCAGGTCCCCGACATCGCGCTCGATTTCGCCTTGGGGGTCGATGAAACGCGGGTCGCGGCGGCACTGTCGGTCGTCCGCCATGCCGATGTGCCGACGCCGCTGGTGCTGCGCGGGGACGGGCTGACACCGGCGGCGGTGCGCGTCGACGGCGAAGGCTGGAACGACTGGCGCATGGACGGCAGCGACCTGGTCGTCGATCTGGGCGAGCGGACCGCGGCAACGGTCGAAATCGACACCGTCATCAACCCGGCGTCGAACACCCAGCTGATGGGGCTTTACGCCTCGAACAACATGCTGTGCACCCAGTGCGAGGCCGAGGGATTTCGTCGCATCACCTTTCACCCCGACAGGCCAGATGTGCTCAGCCGTTACAAGGTGCGGATGGCGGGCGACAAAGCGGCGTTCCCGATCCTGCTGTCGAACGGCAATTGTATCGAGCAGGGCGACGGCGAGGACGGCAGCCACTGGGCATTGTGGGAAGATCCGTGGCCCAAGCCCTCCTACCTCTTCGCGCTCGTCGCTGGCGATCTCGTGGTCAACCGCGATGAATTCACCACCATGTCGGGGCGCAAGGTCGAACTCGGCATCTGGGTGCGGGGCGGCGATGTCGATCGCACCGGCCACGCGATGCAGGCACTCAAGGACAGCATGGCGTGGGACGAGCGCGTCTATGGCCGCGAATATGACCTCGACCTGTTCAACATCGTCGCGGTCAGCGATTTCAACATGGGGGCGATGGAGAACAAGGGGCTGAACGTCTTCAACACCCGTTACATCCTCGCCGACCCCGACACCGCGACCGACGTCGATTATGACGGGGTCGAGGGCGTCGTCGCGCATGAATATTTCCACAACTGGTCGGGCAACCGCGTCACCTGCCGCGACTGGTTTCAGCTGAGCCTGAAAGAAGGCTTCACCGTCTTTCGCGACCAGAGCTTTTCGGCCGACATGGGATCGCCGCCGGTCAAGCGGATCGAGGATGTCCGCCTGCTGCGCGCCGCGCAATTCCCCGAGGATGCGGGGCCGCTGGCGCACCCGATCCGCCCCGACAGCTTTCAGGAAATCAGCAACTTCTACACCGCGACCATCTATAACAAGGGCGCCGAGATCATCCGCATGATGGCGACGATGGTCGGCCCCGACCGCTTTCGCAAAGGCACCGACCTCTATTTCGAGCGCCACGACGGCGAGGCGGCGACGTGCGAGGATTTTGTGCGGGCGATGGAGGAGGGCGGCGACATCGACCTGTCGCAATTCCGCCGCTGGTATGAACAGGCTGGAACGCCGCGGCTGAAGCTGTCGCTGGCCGATGCGGACGGCCATTGGACGCTCGACGTCGTGCAACTGGTCCCGCCCACCCCCGGTCAGCCCGAAAAGCAGCCGATGATGATGCCGCTGCGGCTGGCCGCCTTTGCGATGGATGGCAGCGGCGACGCGCTGCCCGATACGCTCGTCACGCTGACCGGCGCGACCCAGCGCATATCGCTTGGCCGGTTCGCCGCACGGCCCGCGCTGTCGGTCAATCGCGGCTTTTCGGCGCCGGTCATCGTCGATTTCGAGCGCGCACCCGGCGAACTCGCGTGGCTCGCCGCCAACGACGACGATCCCTTTGCGCGCTATGAGGCTTTGCAGCAATTGATGCTCGACACGCTGGTCGCCGCGGTATCGGGCGAGGCGAGCCACCGTGAGGCGCTGATCGAGGCCGTCGGTCAGACGCTGACCGGAGCGGCGACCGACCCGGCGTTCGTCGCCGAGGCGGTGCTGCTGCCCAGCGAAGCGTTCATCGGCGACCAGATGGTGACGGTCGATCCCGATGCGATCCGCCGCGAACGGCTGGCGTTGCAGGCGGCGATCGGCGCCGCGCTCGACCGCGAATGGCGCGCGATCCTGGCAGGAAAAGCACCGCCGGCGACCGACCTGTCGCGCGGCGCGAAGGGCGGTCGGCGCCTGCGCGGCGTCGCGCTCGCCTATCTGGCGGCGACCGGCATGGCCGACGTCCCGGCGCTGGCGTTCAAGATTTTCTCCGACGCCGACGGGATGACCGAACGGCAGGCGGCGCTCGCGACACTGGCGCATGGCGACAGCGACGAGCGCGTGGCGGCGCTCGACATCTTCTACCAGCGTTACCGCGACAATCCGCTGGTGCTCGACAAATGGTTTCAGGTGCAGGCTTGGTCGCTGCGCGCCGACACCGTCGATGCGGTCAAGGAATTGGCGCGGCATCCCGACTTCACGCTGGCCAATCCCAATCGCGTTCGTTCGCTCTATGGCGCGCTATCGGGGAACCAAGCGGCGTTTCATCAGGCCGATGGCGCGGGCTACCGGCTGATCGCCGACCTGGTGATCGCGCTCGATCCGAAAAATCCGCAGACATCGGCCAAGATGATCCCGCCGCTGGGCCGCTGGAAACGCTTCGACGATGCGCGCGCCGCGATGATGAAGGCCGAGCTGGAGCGGATATTGGCACAGCCGGGATTGTCGCGCGATGTGACCGAGCAGGCGTCGAAGAGTTTGCTGGGGTGAGGGCGTAGGATCGGCTTTGGCGTGGGGAGCGGACGTTAACCGTTCCTCCCCGGAACGGGGAGGTGGCAGCCCGTAGGGCTGACGGAGGGGCCGAAACCTCGCGCCATGACGCACCGTCCCGACCCCTCCACCACCGCTTCGCGGCGGTCCCCCTGCCCGGTCCGGGGAGGAATTTGAACGTCTACAATCGGTCGTTAGCCGACCTTCGCAATCGCAGCGACTACCCGCCGATCCACCCGGTGACTTCGACCGCAACCTTGTTCGCGGCGCGCGTCAGCGCTTCGCCCACGGGCTTGGCCTCGATCTCCGCCCCAATCGCCTCGCGTGCTTCGAAGCGGCGCTGGGTGACCGACTTGCCGCCCGCGGCGACCAGCATTGCCTGGTAGATGACCACCGCCTCGCCCGTCCGCGCATCGACGCCGAATTCCATCAGCTGACCCGCGAGCTGTTCGCCCGGCGCGGTCAGATATTGGCCTTCGTCGAGGACGACCCGGCCGGTGCGGGCGGCGACGGTTTCGGATACCAGGCGCTGGAACAGGCGGTTCGGCGCCTCGACCCATTGCGCGTCCTTGACATAGGTGACGCTCGATCCGTCCTGTTGCACCGGGATGCGTGTCGTGCGCAGCTTTTGCGGCGCGGTGGGGATCAGGATCGTCAGCGTCGCGGCATCGGCGGCGGTGCGCGCGGCACCCGCCGGCGGCGCGGCCTCTGCATCCAGCGTCAGCAGGAAGGGCGGCGTCTTGCCGCCCAGCCCGATGCACGCCGACAGCGAGACGGCGGCGACGGCGACGAGCAGCGGCGTGCGAAGGCGGCGGATCATGGTCATCCTCATTTCTTGTAATCGGGCAGCTTGCTGCCGCCCAGAACGGCGCCGGCTCCCTGCTGGTCGAGCTTGTCGGTCAGACTGGACAGCGAGGCCGAGGTGCGGCGCAGATCGCGGATCAGCGCATTGGCTTCGGGTATCGTCGTCTCGCTGAAGGTCTTGAGGCCGGGCCGCGCATCGGAAATCGCGCCTTCCAGCGTCGCCATCGACGCATTGGCCGATTTCAACGTCGCGGCCAGATTGGCCATTGCCGGATCGACGTTGCGGTCGATCGTGCCCTGCGCCGATGCCGCGAGGTTGCCGATCTGTTCGGCGGCGACGCCGGTCTGCTGGATCGCGATACGGGTGTCGGCGAGCGCCTTTTCGATCGCCGGGCCGTTGCGCGCGAGGATTGCGGTGCTCGCCTCGACATTGTCGAGGATCGCCGCGAAGCTCGCCTGATTGCGGTCGTCGGCGAGTTCGGCGAGCCGCTCGGTCAGCGTCGACAGCCGTTGCAGCAACTGCGGTGCGGTGTTGAGCAGTTCGCCCAAACCGCCGACCCGCGTCGGGATGACGGGTTTGCCCGCCGGTCCCTTGTCGGCGATCGGCGGCGCACCCTTGACCGCGCCGTCGAGCGAGATTTGCGACACGCCGGTAAAGCCGACGCCTTCGAGCGCCGCGGTCGTGCCTTGCAGCACCGGCACGCCCTCGTTGACCTCGATGCGGACGCGGACGAACTGCGGATCGTCGGGCCATAGTGCGATTTCGCGCACCTGCCCCGACGGCACGCCCGAAAACTGCACCGCCGCGCCCTTGTTCAGCCCGTCGACCGATTGTTTGAAAAAGATGTCATATTCGCGCTTTTCGCCGCCGGTGTCGTTGGCCAGCCAGACGATGAAAAAAGCGAGCGCCGCCGTGAAGATCAGGACAAAGGCGCCGACGAGAACGTTGTTCGAGCGAGTTTCCATCAGCTGTTCCTATCGCCGGCCAAAACTTTGACCTGGCTGGTTTGGTTCCCGCCGGCGGCCGCGCGGCCACGGGGTCCGTTGAAATAATCCTGTATCCAAGGATGTTCGGTGGCAAGCAGTTCCGGGATCGTGCCGACTCGCGATCGGCCGGCATACATGACCGCGACGCGGTCGCAGGTCGCATAAAGCGAGTCGAGGTCATGGGTGATGAGGAAGACGGTGAGCCCCATCGTGTCGGCCAACTCGCGGATCAATTCGTCGAATTTGGCGGCGCCGATCGGGTCGAGGCCGGCGGTCGGCTCGTCGAGGAACAGCAGCGCGGGGTCGAGCGCGAGCGAGCGCGCCAGCCCGGCGCGCTTGACGCATGCCGCCTGACAGTTCGGCCGGATATTTGGGGCCAGCGTCGGGTGGCAGGCCGACCATCGTCGACCTTGTAGGCGGCGATCTCGTCGAGCAGTTTCTGGTCGGTGCGCGGATAATATTCGCGCAGCGGCACCTGGATATTCTCGGCAACGATCAGCGTCGAAAACAGCGCGCCGCCCTGGAACATCACGCCCCAGCGGCGGCGCAGGTCGCGCGATTCCTCTTCGTCGGCTATGGTGTCGAGGGTCTTGCCATACACCTCGATCTCGCCCGCCGGTCGGCGCCTGCAGGCCGATGATCGAGCGCATCAGCACCGACTTGCCGGTCCCCGACCCGCCGACCACCCCCATGATCTCGCCCGAGCGAACGTCGAGGTCGAGGCCGTCGTGGATCACCGCGTCGCCGAACTGATTGACCAACCCGCGGATGCGGATCGCATAGTCGAATTCTTCGGGCCGCACCGCGTCGGCGGCGGCGAGCTCTTCGGCGACCTGTTCGTCGATCGCTTCGCTCATCAGTTCCATCCGATCGAGGAAAAGAAGACCGCGAACATCGCGTCGAGCACGATGACCAGGAAGATGGCGGCGACGACCGCAGAGGTCGTCCGCTTGCCGACCTCTTCGGCGTTCTGGCGCACCTGCATGCCTTCGTAACAGCCGGTCGACTGGCGATCACCGCGCCGAACACCGGCGCCTTGATCATGCTCGTCCAGACATCTGGGTTGCCACGCACGCACTGGTTATGACCGGGCGACGCCGCGCCGAGCCGCACGATGCGCTGCCGCCGGCGATCGCGCAAAGGCTGGCGTAGAAGCCGAGCAGCGGCATCAGGATCGTCGCGGCGGCGACCCGCGGCAGCACGATCGCCTCCATCGGCGACACGCCGATCGTGCGCATCGCGTCGATTTCCTCGGTCAGTTTCATCGTGCCGATCTGCGCCGCGAACGCCGAACCCGATCGGCCCGCGACCATGATCGCGGTCATCAGCAGACCCAATTCGCGGACCGACGAGCGGCCGACGAGGTTGATCGTGAAAACCTCCAGCCCGAATTGGCGCAGCTGCACCGCGCCCTGCTGCGCGACGACGATGCCGATCAGAAAGGTCATCAGCCCGATGATCGGCAGCGCGTCGACGCCGACCGATTGGAAGCGGGTGACGATCGCGTGCCATCGCAGCCGCCGCCGCGCCCGCAATTGGGTGCCGAGTGCCATGATCATCGCGCCGAAAAAGCCGATGATGCCCAGCAATTCGTGCCACACCGCCATGCTGGCGATACCGACCTGTTCGAGCATCCGGGTCAGCGGCGGGCGGCGGTCGCGGTGGACGCGATATTCGCTCTTGTCGCTCGCCAGCGCGTCGAGCAGGCGCTGTGCTTCGGGGCTGGCGCCGGTTACCGTCGCGCCATGTTCCTTGACCGTGCGGGTGACGATCCAGGCGCCGACGGTGTCGATCCGTTCGAGCGCCGACAGGTCCAGCGATGCAATGGAATCGATCGCCTCGAGCCGCGCCGGCAGGTCGCCGAGACGCGCCAGCGTCAGCCGGCCGGTAAAGCGGATGTCCGTGCCCTTGGCACCGTCGCTCTGTTCGAAATCCGCTCTGGCCACCATCTTGCCAAAGACATTGTCTTATTTGCCCGATGACGGCAAGCGAATCCCGCCCCCTTGGCCACCGCGCGGCGCGGCCCTATGAACGGGGTATGGAAACGCCGCCGATCTTGCCGACCGCCGATTATGCGCACCGTGTCGCCATGTACGACATGGACCGAACGATAACCCGATCAGGGACTTACAGTGGATTCTTGATGCATGTCGCGGGACGGCGGCAACAATGGCGGCTGTTGCTGTTGCCGTTGGTCGGATTGGCGAGCCTGGCCTATGCCGTGCGCCTGATCGACCGGTCGCGGCTGAAGGCGATCAACCTGCGGCTGCTGGTGGGCAAACGCTTCGCGCGCGCCGAAATCGCCCCGCTCGCCGAAAGCTATGCCGACAAGGTGGTGGCGCGCGGCCTGCATCCCGCAGCGCTCGAACAGATTGCCGCCGATCGCGAAGCGGGATACCGGCTGGTGCTCGCGACGGCATCGTTCCATTTGTATGTCGATGCGATCGCGCGGCGGCTGGGCATGGACGATGTGCTCGCGACCCAGCTTGACGAACCCGACGGCGCCGACCATATCCACGCGCGCCTGTCGGGCGACAATTGTTACGGCGATGCGAAATTCGCGCGGATCGACGGGTGGATGGCCGCCAACGCCATCACCCGCGATGCCGCGCATATCCGCGCCTATTCGGACCATGTATCCGACCATCCGATGCTGCGGTTTGCCGATGAGGCGGTCGCGACGACGCCATCGCGCCGGCTGAAAAAGCTGGCGCCGCAAATGGGGTGGTCGGTGGTCGATTGGCGGGCGCGGAAGTAGAAAGCCCCTCCCGCAAGCGGGAGGGGAGAAGAAGTTCAAACCGCGTCCAGCGCCTGCGCAAAATCGGCGATCAGATCGTCGGCATCCTCGATCCCGATCGAAATGCGGACCAGATTGTCGGTGATCCCCATCAACGCCTTGCGCGCGTCGGGGACCGACAGGTGGGTCATTGCCGCAGGGTGGCTGGCCAGCGTTTCGGTGCCGCCCAGGCTGACCGCGAGCTTGGCGATCTTCAGCGCGTCGAGAAAGCGAAAGCTTTCGGCCTCGGCGCCCTTGATGAACAGCGAAAAAGTCGATCCGGCGCCGGTGCAATGGCGATCGAAGATATCCTTTTGCCGCCCCTCGGGCAGGAAGCCGAGGTAGCCGAGCCCCGCGACCTTGGGATGATCGCGCAGGAAGGCGCAGACCTTTGCGGCATTTTCGCCGGCGCGGCTCATGCGCAGTTCGACGGTCTCGAGACTGCGCAGCAGCATCCACGCGGTGTGCGGGTCGCAGATCGTGCCGATGGTGTTGCGCATCATGCGGATCGGACCCAGCCAATGTTTCGACCCGATGACGCCGCCCGCGACCAGATCGCTATGGCCGCCGGCATATTTGGTCAGGCTGTACAGCACGATGTCGGCGCCATTCGCGAGCGGTTTCGACCACAGCGGGCCGAGGAAGGTGTTGTCGATGGCGATCGGGGGACGCGCACCCTCGGCAAAACTCGCGTCGATCGCGGCGCGCATCGCCTGCACATCGACCAGCGCATTGGTCGGGTTGGCGGGGCTTTCGAGGAAGACCATCGCGGTCGTGCCGCCCTTTTCGGCCGCCATGCTCTGCGCCTTCGCCAGAATCGCGTCCATCTCTTCGCGCGATGCCTCGGCGGGGAAATCGACATAGGCGGCGCCAAAGCGCGACAGGATGCGTGCGATCAGCGTTTCGGTCGCGGCATAAAGCGGACCCGAATGGACGATGACATCGTTGTTGCTGCAATAAGCGAGCAGCAGCGTCGCGATGGCCGACATGCCGCTGGAGAAGACCAGCGAATCTTCGGCATCGTCCCAGATGCTCAGCCGGTCCTCGAGAATTTCCTGGTTGGGGCCGTTGAAGCGCGAATAGACCAGGCCGTCGGTGCCGCCGGGGACCTTGCCGGTGATCCCTTCGAAGAAGCGCTTGCCATCGGCGGCGCTGGGGAAGGCGAAGGTGCGTGGTCAGGAAAATCGGCGGCTTCAGCGAGCCCTCCGGACAGCATCGGGTCAAAGCCATAACCCATCATCAGCGTCGCGGGCGACAATTCGCGCCCGCCGATTTCGGTGACGTCCTGCTTGGGCTTGCGGCGCGGCGTCGTGCCGGTGAGGTCGCTGTTGTCGATGGGGGGCATGATAGGGGGACTCCGGATGAAATGGTTTCACCGGCAACTAGCGGGCTTTTGCGCAAAGGTCATCCCGCCATTGGCATCGGCGCACATCAGTCTTCGGTGATCAGACTTCGCTCGCGCGTTTCGGGGAGCATCAGTGTCGCCACGCCGGCCATCGCGATGACCAGCGACACATAGCAATAGAACAGCCATTCGACCCCGGCGCCCTTCAACCCGAGCGCGACCATTTCGAGCGTCCCGGCAAAAATCGCATTGCCGATCGCATAGGGCAGGGCGACGCCGAGCCCGCGGATATGGGCGGGAAACAGCTCGGCCTTTACCAAGGCATTGTTCGCGCTGTAGCCGCTTTGCAAGGTGAGCGGGATCATGATCAGCAGCGCGGCGACCACCGGCGATGTCACAGTTTCCAGCGTCAGAAAGGTCGGGATCGCGACGATCGCGCCGCCGATCCCGAACAGCAGCAGCATCGGCTTGCGCCCGAATTTATCCGCCAGCGCGCCGAACACCGGCTGCATCGCGGTGAACCACAGCAGCGCGGCGGCGATGATATAGGTCGCCGTCGCCTTGTCGAAACCCACCGTGTTATAGAGGAACTTCTGCATATAGCTGGTGTAGGTATAGGCGGCGAGCCCGCCGCCCGCCGACAGCATGCCGACCAGGATGCTTTCGCGGCGATGCTCTTTCCACAGCAGTTTCGCGGTCGACACCGGGCGGTCGACCGCCTGATTTTCGAACGACGGCGTTTCGGCCAGATTGCGGCGCAGCACATAGACGCCGAGCGCGAGCAACGCGCCGATGACGAACGGAATGCGCCAGCCCCAGGCGGTCAGTTCGGCTTCGGTCAGAAATCCTTGCAGCACGACCGCGACGAAGATCGCGCAAAGTTGCCCGCCGCAGAGCGTCATATATTGGAAGCTGGCCCAGAAACCGCGATTTTTGCGCGGCGCCATTTCCGACAGATAGGTAGCGCTCGCGCCATATTCGCCGCCGAGCGACAGCCCCTGCAACATGCGCGCGATCAGCAAGGTCGCGGGGCCGAGCAGCCCCGCCATCGCATAGGTCGGGGCGATCGCGATCAGGATCGATCCGCTGAACATCAGCGCCACCGACAGGGTCAGCCCGGCCTTGCGCCCGCGGGTGTCGGCAAAGCGCCCCATGACCCATGCGCCGATCGGGCGCATGACGAAGCCGACGGCAAAGATCGTCGCGGTGCTGAGCAGCTGGGCGGTGGGATCGGCCTTGGGGAAAAAGACCGGCGCGAAATAGATGGCAAAGGCCGCATAGGCGAACCAGTCATACCATTCGACCAGATTGCCCATCGACCCGCCGACGATCGAAACCAGCCGTTTGCGCGGTATCGCCAAGGATTTCATCCGCTCGCTCTCCCCAACCCGCTTTTCTTTTGCCCCCCGGACTTGATCCGGGGTCCCGCTTTTTGAGCAAGCAGGACCCCGGATCAAGTCCGGGGTGACGATGAATGAAGCGTCTATGCCAACCCGATCACCGACAACTGACGGCCATAGCTGTTCTCATCACGATGGCACGCGCGGCGATAGCTGAAATAATCCTCGGGTTCGGCATAGGTGTCCTGCCCGCCGATGGCAATTCGAGCGATGCCCGCCGCCGCGAGCCGCGCGGCGACATAGGCGGCGATGTCGAACATCGCATGACCGGCGCGGGCGGCGGCGAAAAAACGCTCGTTGGCCGGATCGTCGGCGGCGAAGCGCGCCACGAAACCGTCGTCGACTTCATAGGAGGCGCGGCCGATGCACGGGCCGATCGCAGCGGCGATATGGGTGCGGCGGGCGCCGAGGCTTTCCATCGCCGCGAGCGCACTGTCTCGTGACCCCGGCGATCGCACCTTTCCAGCCGGCGTGCGCCGCCCCGACGACCCCCGCCTCGCGGTCGGCGAACAGCACCGGGACGCAGTCGGCGGTCAGGATGCCAAGCAGCAGCCCGGGGGTTCGCGTCGCCAGCGCATCGGCCTCGGGCCGCGCGGCCAGGTCGGTGTCGCCGTCGACGATGACGCAGCGGTTGCCATGCACCTGATAGACGCCGGCGAGCGGTGCGCCGGGAAGCACCGCATCGGCCACAAGCTGACGGTTCGCGGCGATCAGCGCCGGGTCGTCGCCCGAGCCGAGGCCGCAGTTGAGCGAGGCGAGTTCGCCGGACGAAACGCCGCCGCGCCGGCCAAAGAAGCCGTGCGGGATATCGGCGAGGGTCGCGGCGCTGGTGAACGGCGCCGTCACAGGTCGAGCCGGAAAAAACGATCCTCGTCGATATGGTTGCCGACGCGAAAGGCGTTGCGGCCGACATCGACGAAGCCGTAGCGACGATAGAAGGCCTGGGCGCGGTGGTTTTCGGTAAAGACCGACAGGTACAGGATCGCGCCGCGCTGACGCGCCCAGTCGAGACCCCAGTCCATCAACGCCGCGGCGACGCCTTTGCCCTTCGCGGCCTCGCCGACATACAGCTGGTGCAACTCGGTCGCATCATCGCGCGGTTGATCGGCGGGCAGGTCGAAATCAAGCGGACCCATTTTGATGAATCCGGCGATGGCGCCCGCATCGTCGTGCGCCAGCGCGATGTCCCAGGCCGGATCGGCGATCTGAGCGCGCAGGCGTTCGGGCGGATTCCACCCGGCCAGGAACAGGGCAAGATCGTCGGGATGATAGATATGGCCGAAGGTTTCGGTGAAGGCGCCGCTGGCGAACAGCGTAAGATTGCCGACGTCTGCATCGGTTGCCAGGGTAATGGTCGTCATGCTGCTGCCTCGCTTGCCCCAAAGCCTTCGGGTCGCGGCCAGCCGGGGGCGGTGGCGGCCATGACCTGGAACAATTCGCCCATCGCTTGCGGTTCGACCAGCCGGTCGCGTTGCCCCGCGAGTTCGGCGGCGCGGTCCGGCGCCGCGCCGGATAGCGCCGTCAGCCGGGCGTCGATGCCGAGCGCGCGGAGCCATACACCTTGGCCGACCGGTCCGGTAATCGCGACCCCGGCGCTCTGCGCGGCGTCCGCCAGCGCGGTGAAGTCGACATGGGTGGTCAGGTCGACCTCGCCCGGATCGGCGAAGGGGTCGGCGAATTCATGCGCCTTGACCGCCTGCAACGTGTCGCCGGCGGCGGGGCCGCGATAACCATAATCGATCGCCAGCATTGCGCCGCCGTAGCGCGCGAGGCGAAAGGCGCAGCGCTGCATGATCGTCGCCGATGCCGGCGCGGTTTCGACGACGCTGCCCACCGCGCTGCCGCGCAGCGCTGCGGGGACGCTGTCGTCGGCGGGGGTGTCGCCGGGGACGGCGATCAGGCGGCCGCCGTGCCGCTGCACCATGCGCTCGCGCCAGCCGGCGGTGGCGCGGACGAACTGGCGGATCGGGCAGGGCATCGAAAAATTCATTGGCGACGATGATCGCGGAGCCGTCGCCGGGCAGGTCGTCGACGTCGTCATGATGTTCGGCGGTGGGCAGGCGCGCGGTCTGCGCGGCGCGCAGGGCGGGGCTGGTTTCGACCAGATGCACCCCTTGCGGCGCGCAGCCGAAGCGCGCCATCGTGCGCAACGCATCGACCGCCAGCGTTGCGCCGGCCGCCGCGTGAATCTTCTTCACGGTGCCGTCGCCGCGCGCTGCCACTGGTCGGCGAGCCACAGCCCGATCATCTCGCCGAACATCTGGCTGATCTCGGGCGCGGTGATGAAATCGCCCGCGCTGCCCAGCGGATCGGCGCGGTTGTAATAGCCATTGGCCGGTCATCGTAGGCGTCGGCGGCAATAGGTCCGGCGCGCGCGATCAGCGCGTATCCTCGACGCGGATGCCGAGCTCCGTCGCGCAAGCTTCGGCCGGCGATCAGTTCGATCTCGCTCCGGCGCTGCTTCGCCGCGGCGTCGACCATTGCCGCCGATCAGCATCGGCAAGGTCAGCGTCTGTCCCATCGTCAGCCCCCATGACAAGGTGCCCAGCTGCGCATCGGGCTGGCGGACGAATTCGACCAAAAAGCGGCTGATGCCATAATCGATTGCCGCGACGCCGAACAGGAAACCGGGTTTATAACGTGCGTCGGTGCGCCAGAAGAGGAAAGCGAGGATCGCCATCATCAGCAGGCCTTCGAGACCGGCCTCGTAAAGCTGGCTCGGGTGACGCGGTTCCGGCCCGGCGTTGCCGGGAAAGACGATCGCCCAGGGCGCATAGGATACGCGGCCCCACAGCTCGCCATTGACGAAATTGGCGATGCGGCCGAGGAAGAGTCCGAACGGAATGACGCAGGCGATATAGTCGCAAAAGCGCAGAAAGCTGAGCTTTTCCTTACGCGTCACATACCAGATCGCGATGAGCACACCGATCGCGCCGCCGTGCAGCGACATCCCGCCGTCCCATAATTTGAAGATTTCGAGCGGCTTGTCGACATAATTGCCGAGGTTGTAGAACAGCACATAGCCGAGCCGGCCGCCAAGGATGATGCCGAGCATCGCGTAGAAGATGATGTCGTCGGCGTGGCGCCGCGCCATCGGGGCGCCGGGCTGCGCGATCAGTTTGAGCAGATACCAATAGCCAAGGAAGATGCCGGCCAGATAGGCGAGCGCATACCAGCGGATCGGCCAACCGAAAATGCTGAACGCTATCTCGCTGTTTTCCCCCATCAGATCATGGAAGTTCACATATTGCGTTGCTTCGGCTAGGGTTGCAAAAAGAAACATAAAGTCGCGCGGTCCTTCCCCAGGAGAGGCCTCCCCATAAGGGGTTAGGCCAGCGAGACCAAGAGGAGAGATACAAGATGCCATCAGCGCTCGATTTGCGCCTGGACGCCGCCTATAATCTGATCACCGGTCCGGGGGGACCGATCCAGGTCGGGTCCGTCGAACGTTTCGGCCATCAGCTTCCCTTCATCGCCAATGCGCCGACCAACCTGGCCGACTATGTCGCCTTTTTTGCTGCGCAGCATGGCGATGCGACGTTCCTGGTCGAAGGCGACGAACGGCTGTCGTTCAAACAGGTGTATGGCGCGGCGCGGCAGGTTGCGGCCGGACTGGTCGACGGTTTCGGCGTCCAGCGCGGCGACCGCGTCGGGCTGGCGATGCGCAACGCCAATGCGTGGTGCGTCGCCTATATCGGCATCCTGATGGCCGGCGGCTGTGCGACGTTGCTCAACGGCTGGTGGCAGGGCGGCGAACTCGCGGCGGGGATCACCGACAGCGAAGCGAAGCTGGTCATCGCCGACGAACAGCGCGCGGCGCGGCTGGAAGAGGTCGAGCATGGCGCCAAGGTGATCACGCTCGATATCCGGCAGCCGATCGATCGGGCGATCGCGCCGATCACCGAGGCCGGCGGTGGTGCCGACACGGTTTTGCCGGTGCTGACCGGACAGGATCTGGCGACGATCCTGTTCACCTCGGGTTCGACCGGCCAGTCGAAGGGCGCCTATTCGCGGCACGAAGCGGTGTGTCAGGCGATTTTCAACTATGTCACCCAGACCGCGGGCATCGTCCATCTGCTGACCGAAGACGGGCTGATGTCGGACATCCAGCCGGCGACGCTGATTTGCACCCCGCTGTTCCACGTCACCGCCGAAATTCCCGTGTTCCTGCAGAGCTTCGCGATCGGCCGCAAACTGGTGCTGATGCCCAAGTGGAACGCCGACGAGGCGATGCGGTTGATTCAGGACGAACAGTGCAATTATTTCGTCGGCGTGCCGCTGATGAGCTATGAAATTCTGGTCAGCCCCAACCGCCAGAATTACGATCTGTCGACGTGCAAAAGCTATGCCGGCGGCGGCGCACCGCGGCCGCCCGAACATGTCCGGCGGCTGGCGTCCGAAATGGGCCAGGCCAAGCCCCTGCTCGGCTATGGCCTGACCGAAACCAATGCGGTCGGATGCGGCATCATCAACGAGAATTATGTGGCGAAACCGATGTCGACGGGGCCTGCGTCGAAGCCGCTCGTCGACATGGCGATCCTCGACGACGGTGGCAACGAACTGCCGCAGGGCAGCGTCGGCGAAGTGTGCATCCGCTCGGTCGCCAATTTCGAGGGCTATTGGAACAACGAGGCCGCGACCAAAGCGGCGTTCTTCGACAATGGCTATTTTCGTTCGGGCGACCTTGGCTATGTCGACGAGGACGGTTATCTGTTCATCGTCGACCGCAAGAAGGACATCATCATCCGCGGCGGCGAAAATATCAGCTGTCAGGAAGTCGAGGCGGCGATCTATGAACATTCCGACGTCAACGAATGCGCGGTGTTCGGGCTGCCCGACGAACGGCTGGGCGAGGTCGTCGGCGCGGTGGTGTGGGTGAAACCCGGCAGCACGGTCGACGATGGGGCAATGTGTTCCTTCCTCAGCCAGCGGCTCGCGCCCTATAAGGTGCCGTGCAAGATCTGGATGTCGAACGACGCGCTGCCCAAGCTGGGCAGCGAAAAGATCGACAAGGTCAGTTTGCGCAATCAGTATCGCGAGGAATTTGCGGCGGAGGTCGTCGCGTAACCTTGCACGGTGAAGGAGCGAACCGGGATCATGGCCCTGGCTGAAAATCCCGTCGTTTCTTCGGAACCCGTTCTGGCGCGTGTGCCGCCGGTGCGTGTCTATCGCCACCGGCTGCCAACCCGCATCTGGCATTGGGTCAACGCCGTGACCCTGCTCATCCTGCTGATGAGCGGGCTGATGATCTTCAACGCCCACCCGCGCCTTTATTGGGGGCAATATGGCGCGAATATCGACCATGCCTGGCTTGAGATCGGCTCGACTAAAGACACCGGCTTTTTTCGGGTCGGATCGCTGAAAGTCGAAACGACCGGCGTGCTCGGCCGCTGGACCGATGCGACGGGCGTCGAAAGAACATGGGCGTTTCCCGGCTGGGCGACGATCCCGACCAGTTACAACCTGGCCGATGGGCGGCAATGGCACCTGTTGTTCGCGTGGGTGCTGTCGATCGGCTTGACGCTATACATGTTGTGGACGGCGATTGGCGGCCATCTGAAACGGGATTTGCACGTTCGCCGCGCCGAATGGTCGCCGCGCCATGTCTGGCACGACGTCAAGGATCATGCGCGGTTGCGCTTTCCGCGGGGCGAAGCTGCGGCGCGGTATAACATCCTTCAAAAACTGAGCTATATCGGCGTGATCTTCGTCCTGCTGCCGCTGATGATCGCGACAGGGCTGACGATGTCGCCGGGGTTCAATGCGACCGCACCGTGGCTGCTCGACCTGTTCGGCGGGCGCCAGTCGGCGCGGTCGATCCACTTCATCGCGGCCTGGGCGCTCGTCGCCTTTTTCTTCGTCCACATCGCAATGGTGCTGCTGGCGGGACCGGTGAACGAAGTCCGATCGATGGTCACCGGCTGGTTCCGGCTGCCGCCCGAACGAGGGGACGCGGCATGAGCGACTTCATTCTGCCGCGCCGTCAGTTGCTCGCGCGCGCCGGGGGCTGGCGGCGACGCTGCCGTTGCTGTCGGCGTGCGACGCAATCAACGAAGCGCCGGCGGTGCGCAAGATATTGTCGATGGGCGAGGAGATGAACCGGGCGAGCCAGCGCGCGCTGACCGATCGCAATGCTTTGGCCCGCGAATTCAGCCGCGCCGACCTGTCGCCGTTTTTCCGCCCGAACGGCACGCGGCTGCCCCCCGGACCGGCCTATGCGGCACACGCCGCCGGCGGCTTTGCCGATTGGCGCGTCAAGGTGACGGGGCTGGTCGCCCGCCCGCTGTCGCTGTCGATGGCCGACATTCGCGCCATGCCGCAGCGCACCCAGATCACCCGCCACGATTGCGTCGAGGGGTGGAGTGCGATCGGTCAATGGACCGGGGTGCCGCTGGCCCGCATCCTCGCTGCCGCCAGGGTCAAGGACAGCGCGCGCTATATCGTCTTTCGCTGCGCCGACCGCATCGGCGACGCGCTCTATTACGAAAGCTGCGACATGGTCGACGCGCTGCACCCGCAGACGATCATGGCGTGGGCGCTGAACGGCGCGGTCCTGCCGATCGCCAATGGCGCGCCGCTGCGGCTGCGGATCGAGCGGCAGCTGGGATATAAGCACGCCAAATATGTCGAAGGGATCGAGGCGGTCGCCAGCTTGGACGACATCGGCGCAGGCAAGGGCGGCTATTGGGAAGATGCCGCGTGGCTATGAATGGTATGCGGGATTGCTATCCGTCGCCCCCGCGAAGGCGGGGGCCGTTGTCGGCCTTGTCCTGCGCTGCGGTGCAAAACGACAGCGGCCCCCGCCTTCGCGGGGGCGACGGAAATATACTCGACGTTAAGTCGGATATTTCGCGTTCATTTCGTCCCAGGTCAGCGCGACAAGCTTTTCGAGGACCGCCAGATCGACGTCGGCGAGCTTGTTGATATAAAGGCAGACCTTGCTCGTCTTATGCTTGCCGAGCGCCGCGAACAGCGCGTCGGCCTCGGCTTGCCGGTCGCCGTAATTCTCCATCAGATACAGGGTGATCGCCGCTTTGCGCGGGGAGAAGCCGGCGCGGGCCATGGTACCCGAATGGCCGCTGTCATAGCGATAGTCGTAGCTGCCATAGCCGATGATCGACGGTCCCCACATCTGCGGGTCAAGGCCGGTCACGCGGCGGTGGATCGCGTCGATGATCAGGGCTTCGTCGCGGCGCCGCGGATCGGGAAGCGCCGCGATGAAATCGGCAACCCCGATTTCGGTGGCTTTGGTCTTGTTCTCGGCGTTGCCCATGGCTTGTCTCCCGCCGCCAGATTAGCGGCTCGGAGCGCAGATTCCAATCATTGGTGGCGCGCTGCTATCTGCCCCGCGAGCAGCGCAATGCGGCGGCGAAAGCTGACGGGTGCGACGACCGCGACCTCGGCGCCGATTGCCAGCATGTCGCGCGCGCCATGGTCGCTGTCCTCGACCTGCATCGTCGTCGTCCGCCAGCCGTCGGCGTCCTCCGGTCCGGCGCGCTCTACCGCCTCGACGCCGCGCGGCGACTGGGCGGACAGCCGTTTGCAACCGTCAGGTGAGGCGCGCAGCGTCGCCGTCGCGGCGAACAGCTCGGCCTCGAACCGCGCCTGTTCGGCCTGCCACCAGGTCGCGAGGTGGAATTCTGGCGGGCGGTCGAAAGATGTTTCGCCGACCGTCGGACAGGCGATGTTGGCAATGCGAAAGACGCGGACCTTGCCGCCGCCCGCGGCGGCCAGATACCAGATTCCGGCTTTCAGCACGAGCCCGAGCGGCTCGACCGTCCAGTCGCGCAGCCCCTGCCAGCTTTCATAGCGCATCGACAGCAGGCGCTGGTCGAGCACCGCGCGGGCGATCGCGGGTAGGTGGGGCAGCGCTTCGCCGCCGCGATACCAATCGACCGCGTCGAGGTGAAAGCGTGCCGCCATCCGGTCGGCATGGGCGCCGCCGCCGCCGGGCAGCGCGACGAGCAATTTGTTGCGCGCGGCGCTGGTCGCCGCGCCGATCCCCAGCTCAGCCGCCGGGCCGGGCAGGCCGATCATCGCGATCGCCTCCGACTCTTCGGCGGACAGGCCGGTCAGGCGGGTGCGATAGCCATCCAACAGCCGGAAGCCGCCGCCCGGTCCGCGGTCGCCATAGACCGGGATGCCCGCGGCGCTGAGCGCATCGATGTCGCGATAGACGGTGCGCTCTGACACGTCGAATTCGGCGGCGAGACCGGCCGCGGTGAGGCGTCCGCGCAGTTGCAGCAGGATCAGGATCGAGAGGAGGCGGCTCGCGCGCATTTTTTCGTCTTAGCAGAAAATAGCTGACAGAAAATGTCAGGATAAGCGACGTATGCACGAAGCCGAAAGGAATGCGCCGATGCCCAATGATGTCGTCGCCCCCGCGGAGGCGGGGGCCGCTGTCGGCCTGTGCGCCGGCGGAGGCGTGAGATTGACAACGGCCCCCGCCTTCGCGGGGGCGACGGTTGGTCGGCGAACCCTGATCACTTTTGCAACAGGAGTCCTTATGTCCAGCCTGATCCCCGCCGCAGCCCTCTCGGCCGCCATAAACCCCGCGCCTGTCGGCAAGCCGGGCGATTTCGATTTCCTGACCGGCGAGTGGCGCATCCACAACAAATTCCGCGAGGGCGAAAAGTGGATCGAATTTCCCGGTGAGGCGACCGTCGTCGCCATCCTTGGCGGCATCGTCAGCATCGAGGAACTGCGTATCCCGGCGCGCGGCTTTTCGGGGATGGGACTGCGCTTGCTCGACGTCGAAAAGAAAATCTGGTCCGACCATTTCGTCAACGCCAAATCGGGCGTCGTCGGCGTACCGGGGCAGCTTGGCGTGTTCGAAAATGGCGTCGGCACCTTCCTGTCGGAGGGTGAGGGCGGCGCCGACGGAAATGGGGGCCGGAGCTTTATCGCGGTGTATGGGACCGGATCACCCCGAACAGCTGCCGCTGGTTCCAGGGCACGTCGCGCGACGGCGGCAAGACATGGGACGACAGCTGGTTCATGGACTGGACGCGGGTTTCTTAAGTTGCCGTGCCCCTGCGAAGGCAGGGGTCCATCTCCTGCTGCTGCGGACTCAACTCGACGATCGCGTTCAGTCGATAGCGCCGGTGATGGGCCCCTGCCTTCGCAGGGGCACAGCCTATGTCAGGCAATACACATGCATTGCGCGATCATGGCAGGACTGCTAGCCGCGCCCGCGTCTTTCCCTCGCCAAAGGTGCCATCATGTCCGAGTCCTTCAAGCGCGTCGTTCTCGCCTATTCTGGCGGTCTCGATACCAGCGTCATCGTGAAGTGGCTGCAGGTCACCTATGGCTGCGAGGTCGTGACTTTCACCGCCGATCTGGGGCAAGGCGAAGAGATCGAGCCCGCGCGCGCCAAGGCCGAGTTGATGGGCGTGAAGCCCGAGCATATTTTTATCGACGATGTGCGCGAAGAATTCGTTCGCGATTTCGTGTTCCCGATGATGCGCGCCAATGCGCGCTATGAGGGCGACTATCTGCTCGGCACCTCGATTGCGCGGCCGCTCATCTCGAAGCGGCTGGTCGAGATCGCGAAAGAAACCGGCGCCGACGCCGTCGCGCCATGGCGCCACCGGCAAGGGCAACGATCAGGTGCGTTTCGAGCTTGGCGCCTATGCGCTCAACCCCGATATCAAGGTGATCGCGCCATGGCGCGAATGGGATCTGACCAGCCGTACCGCGCTGATCGAATTCGCCGAACAGCACCAGATTCCGGTGCCCAAGGACAAGCGCGGCGAAAGCCCGTTTTCGACCGACGCCAATCTGCTGCACACGTCGTCGGAGGGCAAGGTGCTCGAAAATCCGTGGGATGAGACCCCCGACTATGTCTATTCGCGCACCGTGAACCCCGAGGACGCGCCCGACACCCCCGAATATATTACCGTCGATTTCGAGCGCGGCGACGGCGTCGCGCTGAACGGCGAAGCGATGTCGCCCGCGACGTTGCTCACCGCATTGAACGAGTTGGGCCGCAAGCATGGCATCGGCCGCCTTGACCTGGTCGAGAATCGCTTCGTCGGCATGAAATCGCGCGGCATGTACGAGACCCCGGGCGGCGAAATCTACGCCCGCGCCCATCGCGGCATCGAAAGCATCACCCTCGACCGCGGCGCCGCGCATCTGAAAGACGAGCTGATGCCGAAATATGCCGAGCTCATCTACAACGGCTTCTGGTTCGCGCCCGAACGCGAGATGTTGCAGGCGGCGATCGACCATAGCCAGGGAAAGGTCAGCGGCACCGTGCGGCTCAAGCTGTATAAGGGCATGGCCAGCGTCGTCGGGCGGAAATCGCCGAACAGTCTGTACAGCGAACGCCATGTGACGTTCGAGGACGACGCCGGCGCCTATGATCAGAAAGATGCGGCGGGGTTCATCAAGCTCAACGCGCTGCGCCTGAAGCTGCTCGCCAAACGCGACCGCTGAATGATCGGGCCCGTTGCGGCCCGCAGGTCGTCATCATCACATACCGCGCCCCGGCTCGATTACCGGTCCGCAGCGCTTCGTCCCATTTAGGCGGCATCGCGGCGCCGGGACGGGGTGTGGCCGCGCCGGATCGCGCCCCGACGTCATGATTGTGGCATGAATCGATGTCAGCAAGTTACGGTTAATCGGGGAGAATATATCAAAGGCACATCGGGGCGGGCATATGAAGAGTATGACGCAATGCAGAATGAAAACGCCTTGGATCGTTCCGACTATGAGTGGCGACCTGTCCGCCTCTCTTTCCCACGCGTCGGTTTGCTGGTCAATCGGCACGGCATGCGAACGCGCATGATCTGGCCGGGACGCTATCTCGTTCGCAAATCGCGGACGTTCAGCAAATGGGTGTATCGGCCCGAATAACCCGCCGTCGCACCATCGATCCGCCGAACGAACCGCAATCGAAACGAAGGGTTAGCATGGCATCGCGACCTGCGCTAAGGCGCGAGTCGTGACTGCGACCCGTTTTTTCTCCGACAATGCAGCGACGGTCCATCCGATGGTGATGGACGCGCTGGCGGCTGCCAACCAGCTCGATATCGCCTTATGATGGCGACGCGCTCAGCCAGTCGCTCGATGCCGCCTTTTCCGAGCTGTTCGAGACCGACTGCGAGGTCGTCTGGATCCCCACCGGCACCGCGGCGAACAGCATCATCCTGGCGCATTTCGTCCGGCCTTGGCAGGGTATTTTGTGCTACGAAGAAGCGCATATCGAGGTCGACGAATGCGGCGCGCCGACCTTCTATTCGGGCGGCGCCAAAACGATGCCGCTGCCCGGTCGCGGTGCCAAGATCGATACCGACGCGTTGAAAGCGCGCATCGCCGGCATCCGTCAGGATGTGCATCAGGTGCAACCGGCCGCGATCAGCATCACCAACGCCACCGAATATGGTCTGGCGTGGCGCGCCGACGAGATTGGCGAAATCAGCGAGATTGCCAAGGCTGCGGGCATGAAGCTTCATATGGACGGCGCGCGCTTTGCCAATGCCGTCGCCTTCGTCGGCGGCGCCCCCGCCGACGTCACCTGGCGCGCCGGGGTTGATGCGCTGTCGTTCGGCTTCACCAAAAACGGCGCGATGATGGCCGAGGCGATCGTCTTTTTCGGCGGCAGCGGCGGGCCGGGCGTGCGCGAACTCAAGAAACGCGGCGGCCATTTGCTCAGCAAGGGGCGCTTCGTCGCGGCGCAGATTCGCGCGATGCTGAAGGACGATCTGTGGCTGGCGAATGCGCGCGCCGCCAATGCCGGGGCGGCGACGCTGGCGGTCGCCTGTGCGGGCCGGCTGATGCATCCGGTCGAGGCGAATGAATTGTTCGTGCGGCTGACCGCGGCCGAGGCCGAGACGTTGCGCGGCGCCGGATTCGATTTCTACGACTGGGGCGAAGGCGCGGCGCGGCTGGTCGTCAGCTGGGATCAGGACGCGCAGGCCGTCGCACCGCTGGCCGCCGCGATCGCCGCGCTATGAGCGAGCAGCCGCCGACGCTGCTCAGCCCCCGCGTCCTTTTCCCATTTTTGTTCATCACCCTGATCTGGGGTTCGACCTGGATCGTCATCACCGGTCAGTTGGGCGTGGTGCCGCCGAGCTGGTCGGTCGCTTATCGCTTCTTTGTCGGGGCGGCGGCGATGTTCGCTTATGCGGTCTGGCGCGGCGAGCGACTGCGGCTTTCGGGCTGGGGTTGGGGCTTTGCGGCGGGGCTCGGCCTGGCGCAGTTCGCGCTGAACTTCAACTTCGTCTACCGCGCCGAACAGCATATCACCTCGGGCCTGGTGGCGGTGTTGTTCGCGCTGCTGATCGTGCCCAATACCTTGCTGGGGCGCGCGTTTCTGAAAACCCGGGTCGAGGCCCGCTTTCTGGCCGGCGCCGGCATTGCGATCGTCGGGGTGGGCATGATGATCCTTCACGAATATCGCGCGGCGGATGTCGGCGCCGGCGAAGTGTTGATTGGGACCGCGCTGACCTTGTGCGGGGTGATGAGCGCGTCGGTGTCGAACGTGATGCAGGGCGCGAATATCGCGCGCGCGCAGTCGATGGTGGTGATGATCGCCTGGGCCATGCTGTTCGGCGCGCTTGGCGACGCCGCCTTTGCCTGGATCACCACCGGGCCGCCGACGATCGAGACGACGCCGGCCTATCTGGGCGGGGTGCTGTATCTGGGCGTGATCGCGAGCGCCGTCACCTTTCCGCTGTATTTCAACATCATCCGCGCCGTCGGGCCGGGGCAGGCGGCATGGTCCAGCGTCCTGATCCCGATGATCGCGATGGGCTTTTCGACGGTGCTGGAGGGCTATCGCTGGGCGCCGCTGTCGATCGCGGGCGGCGTGGTCGCGCTGGTCGGGCTGGTCATCGCGGTGGCCAAGCGCCCCGAAAAACCGTCGGTGAGCGGCAACATGGTGTCGGTGCCGGTCGAGCGCGAAACCTAGTTGCCGCAGGTGTGTTGTTTGAGTAATACCGCGCCATGACACGTCTTGCCGGCACGCTTCTCGTGCTCGTGGCCCTTTCGGCGGCGCCAGCCTTTGCACAGACCGCCTGCGCCCCCGGCACCTACGCCGCCCCCGACGGCGATTTCGTCGTGCTGGTCGAGACGCCGGCGGTCCCGGCCCCCGCGCTGCGCTATCTGTTTCGCGATGGACGGCGCGGTGCAACGTCGGATGCGGCGGTGCCGCTGGCGTGCGGTGTCGATGGCGTCACGGTGAAGGGCAAGGCGTGGCGCCCGATCGCCTTTCGCGAAACCCCGGCGACCTTTGACAGTGTCGGCACAAAAATGACCGGGGTGCTGATCGAGCCGCCGGGGGCGCCCGATGCGAAGCGCGCGCTCGTCGTCATGGTCCACGGATCCGAGCGGACCTCGCCGATCGGCGGCGTCTATGGCTATGCGATGGCGGCGCATGGGATTTCGGTCTTCGTCTATGACAAGCGCGGCACCGGCGGGTCCGAGGGTGAATATACGCAGAATTTCGAATTGCTCGCCGAGGATGCGGCGCATGCGCTGGAGCAGGCGCGCCGCATGGCGGCGGGGCATTATGGGCGCGCGGGTTTCTTCGGCGGCAGCCAGGGCGGCTGGGTCGCGCCGCTCGCGGCGACGCGCACCAAGGCCGATTTTGTCGCCATCGGCTTCGGCCTCGTCGCGTCGCCGATCGAAGAGGATCGCGAGCAGATGGTGTCGGAGGTTCGCGCCGCAGGGCTGGGCGACGATGCGGTTGCGCTGGTCGGCCGCCTCTCCAAAGCGACGGCGGGATTGCTGCTGTCCGATTTCCGCACCGGCTATGACGCACTCGACGCGGTGCGGCGTGAGATGGCGGATAAACCGTGGGCGGCGAAGATCGAGGGCGAATATAGCGGCGCCATCGCGCGCATGCCGAACGAGGATTTGCGGCGGATCGGCGCCGCGCGGTTCGACAATCTCGAACTGATCTGGGATTATGACGCGGTCGCCGCGCTGAACAAGCTCGATGTGCCGCTGCTCTGGGTGCTGGCGGGCGAGGATCGCGAGGCGCCGATCGAAACGACGCGCGCCGCGCTGCTCGCGCTCGCCAAGGCGGGCAAGCGGGTCGACGTCTATCTGTTCCCCGACACCGATCATGGCATGTTCGAATTTACGACCGCGGCCGACGGATCGCGCCAGGTGACGCGCATCACCGGCGGCTATCTGAAACTGCTCGGCGACTGGATCAAAGGCGACGCGCGCGGCGCCTATGGCCGAGCGGAGCGGCTGACCGCGGGCGATTAGGGCTGTCACCTTTGAGTAAAAAGGCCGCGTGCTCCCGCGAAGGCGGGAGCCCATCATCTGGCGGCGCTATCTGGAACCGGCCGGAGATGGGTCCCCGCCTTCGCGGGGACACGATGTCTGCCGATGCTTGATTGAAAGATCGCCGCCTTACCCGGCGCTGATCCGCTCGATATCGGCGCCGACCGCCTGGAGTTTCTCCTCGAGCCGCTCATAGCCGCGGTCGAGGTGGTAGACGCGGTTGACCTCGGTCGTGCCCTGCGCGGCAAGCCCTGCGATGATCAGGATGACCACGCCGTCCGCCGGCGCCATCACCGGCGCGCCGACTGGGCCTGCAACATCGACACCGCTGTGGAAGCTGCCGGGCTCGCCCGCATAGATGCGCTGCGACCCGAAAATCCATATAGCGATTCTCGAAGATCGTTTCGGTGAACAGCGACGCACCCTTGCCCAGCGTCGCCATCGCCATGAACTGCGCCTGCATGTCGGTCGCAAAGCCCGGATAGGGCGCGGTCGACAGGGTGACGGGTTCGGGGCGGCCCGACATCGCGACGCGGATGCCGGTCTTGGTTTCCTCGACGGTCGCGCCGGCCTGGCGAAGCGCGGCGAGCGTTGCGTCCATTTCGTCGGCCTTAGCGCCGACCAGTTCGACATCGCCCTCGGTAATCACCGCGGCGCAGGCATAGCTGGCCGCCTCGATGCGGTCGGCCATGACGCGATAGGTCGCGCCGTGGAGGCGGTCGACGCCCTCGATGGTCAGCGTTTCGGTGCCGATGCCGTCGATATGCGCGCCCATCGCGACCAGACAGTTGCACAGGTCGACGATTTCGGGCTCGCGCGCCGCATTTTCGAGGACGCAGGTGCCTTTGGCGAGCGAGGCGGCCATTAGCGCGTTTTCTGTCGCGCCGACCGAGACGACGGGGAAGGTGAACTTGCCGCCGGCAAGGCGTCCGCCGGGGGCAACGGCCTTGACGTAGCCCGAGGTCAACTCGATCTGGGCGCCGAACGCCTCAAGCGCTTTCAGATGCAGGTCGATCGGGCGGTTGCCGATCGCACAGCCGCCGGGCAGCGACACCGTCGCCTCACCGGCGCGCGCGAGCAGCGGGCCGAGCACGAGGATCGACGCGCGCATCTTGCGCACGATGTCATAGGGCGCGACGGTCGAGGTCAGCGTCGTCGTGCGCGCGGTCATCACGCGGCCGAAATCCTCGGGCCGCGATCCCTCGATCGTCGTCGAACAACCGAGCTGGTTGAGCAGGTGGCCGAACCCGTCGACATCGGCGAGCCGCGGCAGGTTGCGCAGCGTCAACGGCTCGTCGGTGAGCAGCGCGCAGGGCAACAGGGTGAGCGCCGCATTCTTGGCGCCGGAGATGGGGATACGGCCCTTGAGTCGCTGGCCGCCGCGAATGACGATTTGATCCATCGGCTGTCTTTAGCGCATGCGCGGGACCGCGCAAGCGCGCCCGGCGGATGGTTGAGCGACCGCCGAACCCGCCGGGCTTTCGCCGTGGCGTTCCGGTCCGAAATATGAAACTATCCCCGGCGATATTCGGGCTCCATCAGGGCGGTGCGAACCGAAGCGGCTTTTCAATGGGGAGAAGGTCATGCGGAACAATATCGTCACGATCATCACATCTGCGGCGTTGATCGCCAGTCAGGTCGCCGTCCCGGCGATGCCGCAATCGACCTATCCCTATCCGCCGCCGGGCGGCCCGCAGATCCAGCCGCCGCGTCCCGGCTATGATGGCTATGCGGGGACGATCCGCTGCGAATCGCGCAATAACAGGATTCAGCGCTGCAACGTCCGCACCGACAACCGCGTCGATCTGCAGCGCGTGCTCGGCGGGCGCTGTTCGAAAGGGCGCGACTGGGGCTTTACCGCGAACCAGATCTGGGTGTCGGGCGGCTGTCGCGCCGAATTCGCTTATGGTTATGCCAATGGCGGCGGCTATCCGACGCCGCTGCCGCAGCCGGTCGACGATTATGCGGGGACGCTGAACTGCGAATCGTGGAGCTATAAATATCAGCAATGCAATGTGCGGACGAACGACCGCGTCGACCTGGTGCGCAAGATCGCGGGCAAGTGCAACGCCGGGCGCCAATGGGGCTACACCGGCGATTATATCTGGGTCGATAAGGGCTGCCGCGCCGAATTCGCTTATGGGTATCGCGACACCCGGCCGCCGGAAAAGGACAAGGGCAAGGGGCCGAGCACCGGGCTGATCATCGGCGGGATCGTCGTGGCGGGCGCGCTGCTCGCGTTGCTCGCGAGCCAGAAAAAGAAGAAACCCGACGGGACGACCGAAGAGAGCGCGACGACGCATCCGGCGCGCGGCCCCGCGACGTTGAGCGCGAACCTCGGCAGCCTGCCGAGCGCGGCGCGGCCGTCGGTGCAGAATTGCATGGCCGACGCGGCGCGGCAGATCGGGGTGACCGGCGGCACGCGGCTGTCCTATGACAAGCTGATCTCGCTCGAACAGGGCAATGGCGGCTGGCGCATTCGCGCAACGATGACCGCGACCTATCCCGACGGCGCGAAGCAGGTCGAGATGTATTGCCGCGCGACGCCGAGCGAGATCATCCAGCTCGACTTCACGTAGACAGCGGCGATGCGTCCGCTATCGCCATCACCCCGGCGCGGGCCGGGATGATGGTGCCGGGCAAAAGCGGGACGAGACGTAATGGTGAAGAAGGACGGCCCCGTCGCGGCGCTATGGTCGCGGGCCTATCCGCTGCTGACGATTACGGCGCTGTTCTGGGCCGGCAATTCGATCGTCGGACGCGCGGCGCGCGATTTGGTCCCGCCCGCCGCTTTATCCTTTTGGCGCTGGACGATCGCGCTGGCGCTGCTGCTGCCGCTCGCGTGGCCGCATCTGAAGCGCGACTGGCCGGTGCTACGGGCGAATTGGGCGATGGTCGCGCTGCTCGGGGCGCTCGCGATCGGGGCGTTCAATACGATGCTCTACACCGGGTTGCAGAGCACGACTGCGCTCAACTCGATGCTGATCCAGTCGGCGCTGCCCGCGCTCGTGCTGATTGGCGGGGCGCTGGTGATGGGCGATCGGACGAGCGCGCGGCAGATCGCCGGGGTCGTCATCTCGCTGGCGGGCGTGCTGGCGATCATCGCGCGCGGCGATCCGGCGCTGTTATGGGGATTGCAGCTCAATATCGGCGACGCGATCATCGGCGCCGCGGTGTTGTTGTGGGCGCTCTATTCGGTGCTGCTCCGTCGCCGGCCGGCGGTGCATCCGCTCAGCTTCCTCGCCGCCTCGATCATCGTCGGCATCGCGGTGATCGCGCCGGTCTACGCCCATGAACTCTGGTCGGGACGGCGGATCGTGCCGGGGATGGGGAGTGCGCTCGCCATCGCCTATGTGTCGATTTTCCCGTCCTTCCTCGCCTATCTGTTCTTCAACCGCGGGGTCGAACTGATCGGGTCGGCGGCGACGGGGCAATATATGAATGTGATGCCGCTGATGGGCGCGGGGCTGGCGATGCTGTTCCTCGGCGAGCGGTTGCACCTGTTCCACATCGTGGGGCTGGCGCTGATCGTCGTCGGCATCGTCGTCGCGGGGCGCCCGCCGCAGCCTGTCGCCCAGGGTTAGCCCAGCGCCTCTTCGACCTGCGCCAGCCGGTCCTTGCCGAAAAATATCTCGGCGCCGACGAAAAAGGTCGGGATGCCGAACACCCCGCGCGCAACCGCGGTTTCGGTGTTGGCGACCAGCTTCGCCTTGATCTGTGGTTCCTGCGTCCGCGCGAGCAGCGCGGGGCCGTCGAAGCCGTTCGCCGACAGGAAGGCCGCGATGATTTCGGGATCGTCCATCTTCAACCCGTCTTCCCACATCGCGCGGTTCATCGCGTCGACATAATCGTCGAGAACGCCTTCGTCCCCGGCAACGATTGCGCCGCGCATGATCGTCAGCGTGTTGACTGGGAAATGCGGATTGATACGGAATTTGGTCAGGCCGTGCTTGGCGATGAAACGCCGCATCTCGAGGTGTTCATAGGCGAGCTTGGCGGGCGCGTCGGCATATTGGACCATCGGCGCCTTGTTGCCGGTCGCCTTGAAGATGCCGCCGAGCAGGCAGGGTGTGATGACCAGATCGGCACCGGTGCGGTCGAGCAGTTCGGGCAACGCCTTCATGCACAGATAGGCGTTGGGGCTGCCGAAATCGAAAATGAGTTCGAGGGTCTTGGTCACCATTTTTCTCCCCAAGGACGCAGGTCGAGTTCGTGGGTCCAGGCGCTTTTCGGCTGGTTGTGGAGCATCACATAATTGGCCGCGATGGCTTGCGGGTTCAGGATCAGATCCTGCGCCTTGGCATTGTCGAAATCGGGGTGGCGGCCTTTGATGAAATCGGTGTCGATCGCGCCGTCGATGACGGTGTGGGCGACGTGGATGCCCTGCGGCCCCAGTTCGCGCGCCATCGACTGGGCGAGCATGCGGAGCGCCGCCTTGGCCCCCGAAAAGGCGGCGAAACCCGATCCGCCACGTAAGGACGCGGTCGCGCCGGTAAAGATGATCGTGCCGCGGCCGCGCGGGGCCATGCGCTTCGCCGCCTCGCGCCCCATCAGGAAACCGCCGAGGCAGGCCATTTCCCACACCTTGGTGTAAACACGCACCGTGGTCTCGGTGATGGGGAAATTGACGTTGGCGCCGATGTTGAACACCGCGACCTCGATCGGCCCGACCTCGGCTTCGACGCGGTCGAACAGCTGGGTCATGTCGTCCTCGCTGCGCGCGTCGCCGGGGAAGGCGCGCGCCTGATGCCCCTCGTCGCGGATCGACCCTGCCAGCGCTTCGAGCTGGTCGGCGTTGCGCGCGCGGCGGTTGACGCAGGCGGTGAGGCCTTCGGCGGCTTAGGCGCGGGCGATGGCGCCGCCGGTGGCGTCTCCGGCCCCGATGATGACGGCTGCGGGATTGGGCATGAGCGACTCTCCTCTTGCGCCCTATCGTAACTATGATAATCATAGTGAAAAGATATATTTTTTGACGATGCAGAAGAGGTGCGGGATACATGCCGAAACGCACGGATCTGTCGGACACATTTTGCCCCGTCGGGCGATCGGCCGAACTGCTTGGCGACCGCGCGGTGCTGTTGATCCTGCGCGACCTGTTCTTCGGCAACCGGCGGTTCGAGATCATCGCCGCGAACACCGGATTGGGACCGCAACTGGTGTCGGCGCGGCTCAAGCTGCTGGCGGCGGAGGGGGTGGTCGAACGGCGCGCCTATCAAACCGCACCGGTGCGCCACGACTATTGGCTGACCGACAAGGGCAAGGCGCTGTTCGACGTGCTGTATGCGATGCGCAATTGGGCCGAGCGCTGGGCCTATGCACCGGGTGAGACGGGGGGCGAGCCTGCGATCCGCTATGTGCATCGTGCGTGCGGCACCGATGTCGGGACGGCGACGGTGTGTCCGGGCTGCGGCGCCGCGCTGGGCTATGGCGTGATGAACCTGCTGAGCCGTCGGCGATGTTGAAGGCCGAGCAGGCGGCGAAAACTTCCCTCCCTTCTAGGGAGGAGTTAGGGGTGGGTTGCCGCAGGCGTTCTTTATGGCTGCCTACCCACCCCGCTGCGACTAGGCAGCAAGCTGCCAAGTCTTAGCACGCCTCCCTTTCATGGAAGGGAAGGCATCACGCTTTTTCCAGCGTGCATTGCAGCGGGTGCTGGCCTTGGCGCGCGGCGTCCATCACTTGGTTGACCTTGGTCTCGGCGACTTCATAGCTGAACACGCCGCATACGCCGACACCTTGCTGGTGGACGTGGAGCATGACCTGCGTCGCCTGTTCGATGTCCATGTTGAAAAAGCGCTGGAGCACCATCACGACGAATTCCATCGGGGTGTAATCGTCGTTGAGCAGCAGCACCTTGTACATCGAGGGCTTTTTCGATTTGGCGCGGGTGCGCGTGGCGATGCCGACGCCGGGGGTGCCGGGCGTGCCGTCGTCCTTGTCCGCCATGGCGCGGACATTCTTTGCCTCCGCCATGGCGCGGACGATGAGGTGGGTCGAAACTGAAAACATCATGGGCAGGAATATCGCAAGCTAAGGGCCAAGCGCAAGAGGCGCGGTGTCACATTAACCCCCTTTTCGCAGGGGTGACGGGTCCAAAACCAAAAGAACCGCCCGCTTCGTAACGAAGCGAGCGGCCTTGAGGGTGTCGGCGCAGGCGGGGAGGGAGGGGGAAGTGCCCGCGCCAACGCGAAGTCGAAAGCGCCTTAGGCGGCCTTCATCTTCGAAGTGATAACCGAAACGCGGTTCGAGATCGGCGCGAAGCTGTCGTTCGCCATCTTGACGACCAGTTCGCTGGTCTTCGAGGTCTGCGCAACGGCGGCGTCGAACGCCTTCTTGCTGTTTTCGGCATAGAGCTTGAAGAAATCGGCCGGGGTCTTGACGGCGGTGTAGCCCTTCAGCGCGGCGGTGGTGTCTTCAAAGCTCTTGCGAGCGAAGGTGACGCCTTCCTGGCCCAGAACTTCGGTCTCGTTCTTGGCAGCGATCTTGCCGGCTTCGACGATCGCCTGGCCGGTTCGCCTTGTTGAATTCGACGGCGTCTTCAGCGATCTTGCTGGTCTTGCTCATCGCGTCTTTGGCCTTCGCATTGAAGTCGGCGGTCAGGGCTTCGGTGCGGGTCTTCGCTTCGTCGGCGAACTTCTTGACGGTGTCGTTCATGGTCTTGATTCCTTTGCTGACGGCGGCAACCGGCTTCGGTGCGGCCTGAGGGGCAATTTTCTTCACGACCGCCTTCTTGGGGGCGACCTTCTTGGCAGCTGCCTTGGGGGCAGCAGCCTTTTTCGCGGCCGGCTTGGCTTTTGCCTTCACCGTCTTGATCTTGGCAGGGGCCGCGACCTTCGCCGTTGCCGGGGCAGCGGCAACCGCCTGGGCGGTCGGGGCAGCCGGAGTCGCCACCGGCTTCGGGGCGGTTTCCAGCGTCGCGGCTTCGAAAGCCTTTTCGGCACTATCCATCTTGGTAGCCATCGTGACAACTCCTTTTATGTTGCATTGCACAATATAGGAGTGACGCGGCAGTTTCAAGGGTATTTTTGTGCAGCGCACAATTTTTTCTGCGGCGCGACCCGCAGGTAGAATAATTGCTAGATATTACCGTTGTTTGACATAGCGGCCGGGCGCATCCTCGATCGCCTTCTTGGCACCTTTTCCGGGGACGCGGGCGCCTTTCGCGGGCGTTTTGGCGCTATCCAGAGCGGAAATCCAGTCGATCCAATGCGGCCACCAGCTGCCCTTGGTCTCGGTGGCGCTCGCGAAATAATCGTCGAGCGTGGCGGCCTTGCTGTCGCCGACCCAATATTGATATTTGCCCGCGGCGGGCGGGTTGACGACCCCGGCGATATGGCCCGACCCGGCGAGCAGGAAGGTCTTGGGGCCCGACAGATGATCCATCAATCGCCACACGCTGGCCAGCGGCGCGATATGATCCTCGCGCCCCGCCTGAATATAGGCGGGGGTTTCGATTTTCCTCAGGTCGATCGGGGTGCCGCACACGGACAGGCTGTTCGGGATCACCATCCGGTTGTCGCGGTACAGATCGACCAGATATTGGCGGTGCCATTTCGCGGGCAGGTTTGTCGTATCGCCGTTCCAATAGAGCAGGTCGAACGGCGGATAGTCGTTGCCGAGCAGGTAATTGCTTACGACATAATTCCAGATCAGATCGCGCCCGCGCAGCGAATTGAAGGTGGCAGCCATATAGCGGCCGTCGAGGAACCCTGGCGCGGAAAGCTGTTCGAGCAATGCCAGATAGCTGTCGTCGACGAACATCTTGAGGTCGCCGGCCTGTTCGAAATCGACCTGCGCGGTGAAGAACGTCACCGACTTCACGCGTTCGGCTTCGCCCTTTGCCGCCAGCATTGCGAGCGTCGCGGCGAGGGTGGTGCCGGCGACGCAATAACCGATGGTGTGGACCGCCGGGACATCCACCACCGCGCGCACGGTGTCGATCGCATCGACCTGGGCCGCGATATAATCGTCCCAAACGATGTCCTTCATCGACGCGTCGGCCGATTTCCACGACACCATGAACACCGACAATCCCTGTTCGACCGCCCACGCGACGAAGCTTTTCGCCGGATTGAGGTCGAGGATGTAAAAGCGGTTGATCCACGGCGGAAAGATGAGCAGCGGGACGGCGAACACGTCCTTGGTCGTCGGGGTGTATTGGATCAGCTGATACAGTTCGGTCTCGTGGATGACCTTGCCCGGCGTCGTCGCGATATTCACCCCCACCTCGAACGCGTCGGGATCGACATGGCTGAGCTGGCCGCGCGACAGGTCGGTCAGCATATGCTGCAAGCCCTTGAGCAGGCTTTCGCCGCGCGTTTCGACCGCGCGCTTGATCACCTCGGGATTGGTGAGCGCCAGGTTGGTCGGCGCCATTGCGTCGGCCATGCTCTTGGCGGCAAATTCCATCTTGGCGCGCGCCGCAGGATCGAGGCCTTCGAACTGCCGCGTCGTCGTCAGCATCTGTTCGGTCAGCAGGCCATAGGTTTGGCGGATCATCGCGAACACCGGGCCGGCGGGGTCATCGCGCCGATGAAGCCCTGCCACAAGGTCATGCCATCGCGCCACATATCGGCCTGCGCATCGAGCATCGCCTGCGGCATCGATCCCATCCAGGCGGGAAGCCGCGACTGGAACGCCGCCGGATCGGCAAAGGCGCTCATGTCGATCGGGGTCTGCTGCGCCATGGTCGCGGCATGCTCCAGCATCATCTGCTGCGCGCGGCCGACCACCCAGGTCCAGTGCTGCATCTCTTCCAGCGTTGGCAGTCCCGGGGTGGTGAGTTCGGTATCGCCTGGCATGATCGTCTCTCGCTTTTGCTCTTTGCCGGTGTCCTAGCAGCGCAGGCTGCCAGGCTGGCGAGGAGCCGTTCGCGCCAGGTCCTCTGCCAGCGCAAAGGAGTTGTTCTAGTTTCCCATGTCCGAAGATGAATTCTATCGCATCAAGCGCCTGCCGCCCTATGTCATCGCCGAAGTCAATGCGATGCGGGCGGCCGCCCGCGCGGCCGGGCGAGGACATCATCGATCTGGGCATGGGCAATCCCGACCTGCCGCCGCCACCGCATGTCATCGAAAAGCTCTGCGAAGTGGCGATGAAGCCCGATGCGCACGGCTACAGCCAGTCCAAGGGCATTCCCGGGCTTCGCAAGGCGCAGGCCAACTATTACGCGCGCCGATTCAACGTCGAACTCGACCCCGAAACCGAAGTGGTGGTGACGATGGGGTCGAAAGAAGGGCTCGCCAGCTTGGCCACCGCGATCACCGGCCCCGGCGACGTCGTGCTGGCGCCGAACCCCAGCTATCCCATCCACACCTTCGGCTTCATCATCGCCGGGGCGACGATCCGCAGCGTGCCGACGACCCCCGACGAGGCTTATTGGCGCGCCCTCGACCGCGCGATGGCGTTCACCGTGCCGCGCCCATCGATCCTGGTGGTCAATTATCCGTCGAACCCGACCGCCGAGACCGTCGACCTCGCTTTTTACGAGCGGCTGGTCGCCTGGGCGAAGGAGAACAAGGTCTGGGTCCTGTCCGACCTCGCCTATTCGGAGCTTTATTACGACGGCAATCCGACGCCTTCGATTTTGCAGGTGCCGGGCGCGAAGGATGTCGCGGTCGAGTTCACGTCGATGTCGAAAACTTACTCGATGGCGGGCTGGCGGATGGGCTTTGCGGTCGGCAATCCACGCCTGATCGCGGCGATGGCGCGAGTGAAGTCCTATCTCGACTATGGCGCCTTCACCCCGATCCAGGCCGCGGCGCTGCGCGGCGCTCAACGGGCCGCAGGATATCGTCGCGCAGAACCGCGCAACTATATCAAAAGCGCCGCGACGTGCTGGTCGAGAGCTTCGGCCGTGCCGGGCTGGGATATCCCAAGCCCGAAGGCGTCGATGTTCGCCTGGGCGCCGCTGCCGCCCGCGCTGAAAGAGATGGGCAGCCTGGAGTTTTCCAAGCAGATGCTGATTCACGCCAAGGTCGCGGTCGCGCCCGGGGTCGGTTATGGCGAGGACGGCGAAGGCTATGTCCGCATCGCGATGGTCGAGAACGAGCAGCGCATCCGCCAGGCGGCACGCAACGTCCGCAAATTCCTGGCGATGCACGGCGTGAACACGCCGTCGGTCGCCGCCAGCGGCGAAGGATGAGCACGGCCGGCTCGGCGATGATCGCCGAGACGATCCAGCTTTCGGTTACCCCGGTGTTTCTGCTCGTCGCCACGGGCAGCCTGCTCAACGTCCTGACCGGGCGGTTGTCGCGCGTCGTCGATCGCTCGCGGGCGTTGATGGAGCGCTGGTCGGGGACCGAGGGCGCCGAGCATGAGCGCGTCGTCGCCGAACTGCGCGCCGCCGAGCGGCGGATGGACGTGATCAACAACGCGATCGCCGCCGCGGTGGCGTGCGGCATCGTCGTCTGCCTGCTCGTCGCGCTGTTGTTTGCGCAGGCGATCGCCGGGTTCAACCTGGGGCTGGCTGCGTCCTGGGCCTTCGCGATCGCGATGTTGCTGCTGCTCGCCTCGCTGGTGCTGTTTCTGATCGAAGTGCGGATGGCGATCCGCAACATCCATGTGCCGATGGAATTGCTCGAGCTTGAGGAAATGGGCTGGAAGCGGCGCCGCGATAAACGCTGAGTCCCAAGGTCGATAACGCGAAGCTGATCGGCAGACACCGGACCGCGCCAGCGAATTTTTTTGCATAGTCTCGGCGCTGCCAGCCGTAGCGGCAATTGCAAGCGAGGATTTTCGAAGCGCCGCAACGGCGTTGACACCGGGGGGCGGTGTCTGCTCCCATGGCGGCGGGAGATATAAATGACTGAAAAAGCCGCCCTGGCCCCGGCCATCGCTGCACCGTCCGCCGAAGGCATGTCCAAGCAAACGCGGACGATGCTGTGGATCCTGCTGATCGTCTATATCTTCAACTTCCTCGACCGGCAGATCGTCAATATTTTGGCCGAGCCGATCAAGGCCGATCTCGGGCTGAGCGATACCGAACTGGGGCTGCTCGCCGGTCCCGCTTTCGCGGTCTTTTATGCGCTGCTCGGTATCCCGATCGCGCGCTATGCCGACAAGGACGGCACCAACCGGGTGCGGCTGATCGCCGTTTCGCTGACGATATGGTCGGCGATGACCGCGGTGTGCGGTCTGGCCCAGAATTTCGTCCAGTTGCTGCTGGCCCGCGTCGGGGTCGGGGTTGGCGAGGCTGGCTGCACCCCCGCCGCGCACTCGCTGATCTCGGATAGCGTCGCGGCGGAAAAACGATCGTCGGCGATCGCCTTTTACGGACTGGGGGTGCCGATCGGTTCCCTGCTCGGCCTGGTCATCGGCGGCGTCGTCAACGATATCTATGGCTGGCGCATCGCGCTGATGATGGTCGGCGCACCCGGGATATTGCTCGCCTTGATCGTGCTCTTCATCATGCGCGAGCCGCGGCACAGCCGATCGGTCGAGGCCATTGCGACGGCACGCGCTGTCGTGCCGCTGTCCACTGGCGAGGCGCTTCGCGAAATTTTCAGCTCGCGGGCCTTCATCTATATCCTGATTGCGGCGTCGGTCGTCGCGGTCCTCGGCTATGGCAAGGCGCTGTGGACGATCAGCTTCTTCATTCGCAGTCACGGGCTGTCGACGACCGAAGCGGGGCTGTCGATGGCGGTCGTGCTGGGGCTGGCCGGGGCGTTCGGCACCTGGCTCGGCGGCAAGATGGCCGACAAATATGGCCCGCGCGACAAAAAGCACCTGCTGACCTTTCCGGCTTACGGCATGGCGATCGCGGCGCCGATCCTGTTCCTCGGCTATTATATGGAGGACTGGCGCGTCGCGGTGGCGATGCTGGTCATCCCGACGATCCTCAATTCGGCCTATTATGGCCCCGCTTATGGCTGTGTGCAGGGGCTGGTCCAGCCGCGCGCCCGCGCCGTCGCGGCGTCGATCATGTTGTTCGGGCAGAATCTGATCGGGCTGGGCCTGGGGCCGTTCCTGTTCGGGGTGCTGTCCGACGCACTGATTCCCTATGCCGGGACCGAAAGCGTGCGCTGGGTGCTCTATGGCGCGGCGTGGCTGGGGCTGATCCCCTCGTTCTTCTTCTGGCGCGCCAGTCTGCGGCTGAAGGCCGAACTCAAGTCGGGTTAATAGGGCGGATCGACCTTCGCGCGCTGCGCTTTCGCAGCGTCCACCCACCAGTTCAGATCGTCGGCAAAGCGTGGGAAGGATTTGACCAGCCGCGCGCCATCCTCGCCCGCCGGCTGGCCGTCGGCATCGAACGCGCCGCCGATCCGCCCGACGGGCAGGATCGAACTGGTGACCGCCATTCCCATCTCGCCCAGCGTGTCGCGCCATCCCATCATCGCGCGGACCCCGGCGAACGGCCCGGCCGAGTAACAGGCGATCGCGGCGGGGCGCCAAAACCATTCTTCCAGATAATGGTCGGTCAGGTTTTTCAGCCCCGGCTGCGGCCCCCAATTATATTCGCCGGTGACGAACACAAAGCCATCGGCGGCGCGGATCTTGCCAGCAAGCTCCGTCATCGCGGGCGGTGCTTCGCCCTTTGGATATTCCTTGAACATGCGGTCGAGCATCGGCAGGTCGATCGCCTTGGCGTCGATCAGTTCGGCCGTGTCGCCGCGCGCATTGAGGGTTTCGACGATCCAGCGCGCAAGCTTGATGCCCTGCCGGTCGCGGCGATAGCTGCCATAGAAGACAAGGATGTTGCGGGTCATATCGCCTGGATGGCACGGCTTGCGCGGAAACGGAAGCGGCCTAAGTTGACGAGGACCAAGGGTGGGGGAAATATGATGCGCGTCTATCGCACGCCGGACGAAAATTTTGCGGCGTTGCCGAACTGGCCGTTCGCGCCGCGCTATCTTGCGGTCGAAGGCGGGCTTCGCGTCCATCATGTCGACGAGGGCGCCGCCGATGCGCAGCCGGTAGCTGACGCTGCACGGCTTACCGCCTGGGCCTATCTCTATCGCCATATGATCGGTCCGGCGGTCGAGGCGGGGTTCCGGGTCGTCGCGCCCGACCTGATCGGCTTTGGCCGCTCCGACAAGCCGCTCGATCGCGGCGCGTACAGCTATGCCTCGCAGGTCGCGTGGATGCGGCAATGGATCGAAGCGCTCGACCTCACGAATATCATCCTGGCGTGTCAGGATTGGGGGTCGCTGATCGGGCTGCGACTGGTCGCCGAAATGCCCGAGCGTTTCGCCGGGGTCGTGCTGTCCAACGGCGGCCTGCCCGAGGGGCAGCCGGCGCCGCGCGCCTTTGCCATCTGGCGTGCCTTCTCGCGTTACAGCCCGCTGTTCCCGATCGGCAAGATCGTCAAGGCGGGGACCAAACGCGAACTCAGCGCTGAAGAGATCGCCGCCTATGACGCGCCGTTTCCGACCCGTGCATCAAAGGTCGCGGCGCGTGTCTTTCCATCCTTTGTGCCGCTGGGCGACAATGTCGCGGTGCCCGACCAGAAGCGTGCCTGGGCGGCGCTGGAGGCGTTCGACAAGCCGTTCCTGTGCAGTTTTTCCGACGGCGATCCGATCACGCGCGGCGGCGATGCGCTGTTCACCGCGCGGGTGCCGGGAACGCGCGGCATGGCGCACCGGACACTGAAAGGCGGTCATTTCATTCAGGAGGACGACCCGGCGGGGTTTGTCGCGGCGATCCGCGACGTTGCGGCGGCGCGGCGCTAGCCGATCACTCGGCCGATCAACGTGCCTTTCGTCCCCGACCGGTCGTAGGCGAAATCGATCTGCGGCCATCGTTTCTGCCACCGCCGCGCAACCAGCCGCTCGCCGGGCCGCGCGGCGTCGTCGAGCAATATTATCGCGCCGTCGGCAAGCCGCGGAAACAGCGATTCCGCCGCCCCGCGCACCAGCGGATGCAGCGCCCATGGCGGGCCGTCGATCACCAGCAGGCCGATGTCGGTGGGCAGGTCGGCGAGTTGGTACCACAGCCCCGGCCAGTCGCCCGGCGGCAGGCCGAGCGGCGCGTGGCGCAGATCGGCGGCCACGCCCTGACTGGCCAGCCATTGCCCGGTTTCGGCGATAAACTCCTGATGCTGGTCATAGCTGATCAGCCGACCGCCGCCGTGCATCGCCAGCGCCCTCCCGATCACCAGGCTGCTCGCCCCACAGCCGAGCTCGACCACGGTCGCCGGGCGCAGCTGTTCGATGGCGTCGACGATATGGGTGAGGAAGCGCGTGTCGGCTTTCCAGCTGCCCAGATGCGGCAGCGCGTCATCGGGCAGGTCGAGGCGCGCCAACAGCGCCGCCTTTTCGGACTTGCGACCGCCCCATAAGGATCGCAGCAGCCAGGGCCATTGGATCGCGCCGAAGGCGATGACGTCGACCCGCTCGCGCAGCGGGCGGGGCAACGCGTCATAGATGTCGGGGCGAGCGAGCAGGTGCGTGGTTTCGCGGCTTGTCATCCAGCCGCCGAATAGGGGCGGGCGATGGCAGTTCAGTGACAGACGTGTCCAGCCGCCGCGCCGCTGCGACGACCGGCGCCGGTCAGTCGCTGAACGGATCGCGGATCAGGATCGTGTCTTCACGCTCGGGGCTGGTCGACACCAGCGCGATCGGGGTTTCGATCAGTTCCTGGACGCGCTGGATATATTTGATCGCCTGCGCCGGCAGGTCGGCATAGCTGCGCGCGCCGGCGGTCGTTTCCTGCCATCCGTCCATTTCCTCATAGATCGGCTCGACCTCGGTCTGATCGGCCGAATGGGCAGGGAAATAGTCGAGGATCTTGCCGTTCAGTCGGTAACCGGTGCAGATGCGGATGGTGTCGAAACCGTCGAGGACGTCCAATTTGGTGAGCGCGATGCCGGTGACCCCCGATACTGCGCAGCTTTGGCGCACCAGAACCGCGTCGAACCAGCCGCAGCGGCGCTTGCGCCCGGTGACGGTGCCGAATTCATGGCCGCGCTCGCCGAGTTTCTGGCCGGTCGCGTCCTCGAGTTCGGTGGGGAAGGGGCCGCTGCCGACACGCGTCGTATACGCCTTGGCAATGCCGAGGACGAAGCCGACCGCGCCGGGGCCGAGGCCCGAGCCGCTGGCGGCGGTGCCGCTGACGGTGTTGCTGCTGGTGACGTAAGGATAGGTGCCGTGGTCGACGTCGAGCAGCGCGCCCTGCGCGCCCTCGAACAGGATGCGCTTGCCTTCGCGGCGCTTCTGATCGAGCAGCCGCCACACCGTCTCGGCATAGGGCAGCAGCGTCGGCGCCAGCGCGGTGAGGTGCGCGCGGTCTACCGGTCGGCTCGGCCGAATCCGGCAGGCAGCGACGCAGCGCGTTGTGACGCACGAGCATGCGGTCGAGCTGGCCGCCGAGCGTATCGAGGTTGCCGAGGTCGCATGCACGCGAATGCGCACGGCGGCCGACCTTGTCCTCATAGGCCGGGCCGATGCCGCGCCCGGTCGTGCCGATCTTACCCGCGCCCGCGGCGGTTTCGCGCAGCGCATCGAGGTCGCGGTGGAACGGCAGGATCAGCGCGCAATTGTCGGCGATCGCGAAATTCTCTGCGTTGATGACGACGCCCTGGCCGCGCAGCTTGGTAATCTCGTCGCGCAGCGCCCACGGGTCGAGCACGACGCCGTTGCCGATGATCGACAACGTGCCGGTGACGATGCCCGAGGGTAGCAGGCTGAGCTTGTAGACCTGTTCGCCGACCACCAGCGTGTGACCGGCATTATGTCCGCCCTGGAACCGGACGACCGCATCGGCGCGGCTGGCGAGCCAGTCGACGATCTTGCCCTTGCCCTCGTCGCCCCATTGCGACCCGATGACGGTAACATTTGCCATGACCATGTCCTGCTGTGCGGGACCATTCCGGTCCGGCGCGGCCTTAGCGGATTTGACCGTCGAGGCAAGCTTGCTGGCATGAATTTGCGACATTTCGGGCGCACCAGGGCATCGAACGACGGTGGAGACGGGCGATGAGCAAACAGCGATGGATCGGATGTGCGGCGGTTGCCGCTTTCATGGCGGGCAGCGTGGCGACGCCCGCGCCCTTTGCCGACGCGCGCGAAAAGCTGCGCGACCGGATCGCGGCGCGGATGGGCGAACGCATCGGCGCCGACGCAGGACCGAAGGCGGCCGGCGGCGAAACGATGTCCTATGGCAGCGATGCGTTACAGGCGCTGGATATTTGGCGCGCGCAAGGCACACGCGGGCCGGCGCCGCTGATCGTCTATGTTCATGGCGGCGGATGGAAGCGCGGCAGCAAGGACAATGCGACGGGCCGTTTCAAACCGATCCACTATCCCGAGCAAGGCTATGCCTTTGCGTCGATCGATTACCGGCTTGTCCCCGCTGCGACGGTCGAGCAGCAGGCGGCCGATCTGGCGAGCGCGGTGAAGGCGTTGATCGACCGTGCCGAAACGCTGGGCATCGACCGGCGGCGCATCGTGCTGATGGGCCACAGCGCGGGCGCGCACCTGGTCGCCTTGGTCGGAACCGACGAAAAATATCTGCGCGGCGCGGGGCTGAGTTTCGCCGACATCGCGGGCGCGATCCCGATCGACGGCGCAGCCTATGACATACCCGCTCAGATGAACGACGGGCCGCCGATCATGCAGGCGACATATAAGCAGGCGTTCGGAATCGACCCGGCGAGGCAAAAGGCGCTGTCGCCGACGCTTCAGGCCGCGGGGCCGAATGTGTCGCAATTCCTGCTGCTATACGTCCAGCGCCCCGACGGTGTGCGGCAGGCCGAGGCATTCGGCAAGGCGCTGACGGGCGGCGGCAGCAAGGTCGAGCGCGGCAGCTTTCCGGGCGAGGGGTTGCAGGGACATGCCGAGATCAACCGGCGACTGGGCGATCCGGGCTATGCTCCGACGGCGACGGTCGATGCGTGGCTGAAGCGGTTGTTCGAAGAATAAAGTCGGTTTTTTGGGAGGCTGGCAGTCTTTGGTGAACCCCGGCTTTCGCCGGGGATCACACCGCTGTCGGACGCCGGCCAATCAGCCTGATCTGCCAATGCCGACTTACTTCGCCTAGCAGTTGCCTTTCACTCCATCGGCACAGTCGCCAACGGATCCGACGTCTTTTCCAGCGCCTTGCACGGTGTTGCAGGCAGACAGGATCAGGATCGAGCCGCCAATTGCAAAAATTTTCAAAAGCTGTTTCATTCTCTCTCTCCGACGACGAGGGCGATAACCCTCCAGTCTGACAACAGCCGTCTGCACCGATCGTTCCGTTGCGGCGCCTGACCCTAGCCAAAGCGTTCGAAATGATCGCCAGGCAGGGGGGAAGCCCGGGGTTGACGCGCACCGCGCCTTTTTCTTCAAGAGAGGCAGACCCCCGCTCAGGCCCGGGGTGACGCAAGTTGGAAAGCGATGCTCTTATGACCAATCCCGACGCCCCCTATCACGCGCATATCTATTACGACCTCGCCGAGCGGCCCGCCGCGGCCGCGCTCCGCGATGCATTCGGCGGCGACCCGGCAATCCTTTCGTCGGCGCGCTGGCCGACGGCGCGGCGGCACCGCACCCGATCGCCCAATATGAAGTGCATTTTCTGGCAGCGTCGCGCGATGCCGTCGTCGCGGCGATCGAGGCGACCGGGCTGCGGGCGCTGGTCCATCCGCTGACCGACGACGACCTGGCCGACCATACGACGCTGGCGCACTGGATCGGCGAGCCCATCGAACTCGACGTCACGGTGCTCGATCCGGCGGGGGAGGGAGCGGGAGGCCATCAGCGTGTGTCTCTCGACATCAAAATCAAACCCGTTCGCCCTGAGCTTGTCGAAGGGCCGTTCTTTCCTTCTGCCTAAAAGAAGGGCGGTGCTTCGACAGGCTCAGCACGAACGGATGATAGGTAGGGTCATGACCTCCACCGGTCCTGTCAGGCCCAGACGCGCGCCGACAGCGCGCGCGCATCGTCGCCGTCGGACAACGCTCGCCACCGTCTGCCAATCGTCGGCCCGCAGGCTCGCGGCAAGCGCCGGATCATGACCGAGCGGCAGGAAAATCCGCCGGTCGGCATCGTCCTCGGCGCCTAGACCTGTATCGATCAACGGGTCGGGATAGAGCGAAAAGCCAACCGCCGCTTCTTCCTGTTCGCCGACCGGGATCGCATAGCCGCCGCCGCGGCCGACCGCGTCGCCCTGGCCGGGGACGAAAATCTGGAAACCGAACCAGCTTTGATAGGCGAAGCCGTGGCGTTCGGTGGGGTCGAGGGTCAGCGTGACGCGGTCAGCGGAACGGCGGCGTTGGTCTTCACCGGCCACACCTCGACGTCGGCGCAGGCCTCGGCCAGGTCGGCGATCGCCTGGTCGCGGGTGGGCGCGTGCGCGATCAGCTTGGCGATCATCGGGTCGTAGAAGGACGTGATGTGGTCGCCCTCGTCGACGCCCGAGTCCGCGCGGACATTGGTGGGCAGGCTGAAGCTGGCCAGCCGCCCGATCGAGGGCAGGAAGCCGGTGGCCGGGTTCTCGGCATGCCCGCGGCCTCGAGCGCGTCGATCGCGACGGTGACGATCTCGCGCGCCGCGGCGACGCTGTCGCTGCCGATCAGCTCCGCGCCGACCTGCAGCATTTCGCGCGCCGGGCGGAGCTGGCTTGCACGGAGTTTGACGACCTGGCCGGCGTAGCAGAGGCGTAGCGGGCGCGGCGCATTGGCAAGCAACGACGTCGCGATGCGCCCGACCTGGCGGGTAATATCGGGACGCAGCGCGAGGGTGCGCTGCGACACCGGATCGGTGAAGCGCAGCAGGTCGCGCGATGCGCGCTCGTCACCGGTCTCGGTCTCGCGGAACTCGGCGAGCGAGCTCTCATCCGCTCGGCGAAGAAGCGCATCGCATCGACCAGCGCCGCGTCGCTGACGGCGACGCCGCCTCGGCCTGCTCGGGCAGGCGGTCGCGGAAGGCCTTCGGGCACCAGGGCGGGCGCTTTGGGCATTGGGTTGGCCTTAGAAGTCTAGGAGCGAGCGATCAGTCGATCTCCTCCCGCTTGCGGGAGGGTCGCGGGCAGCGACGTCGCCATGCGCGCCGGCTCGCGGACTACGCGCGTTCGCAGTCCTAGCGCTCCCGCAAGCGCGAGAGGATAGCTTAAAACGCCAGATGCCATCACCCGCTTCACGCCGGGCACGTCGCGCGCCTTGGCGATCAGCATCGGCGGGAACGAGGCTGTCGACGCTAAGCAGCAGCACGGCTTCACCGCCAGCCGCGCGGCGGCCGAGGTTGAAGGTGCCGATGTTGATGCCGGCTTCGCCCAGCAGGGTACCGATCCGGCCGATGAAGCCGGGGGCGTCCTCGTTGACGATGTACATCATGTGGCCGGCCAGTTCGGCCTCGACCTTGATCCCGAACAGCTCGACCAGGCGCGGCTCGGCGTTCGGAACAGGGTGCCGGCAACCGAGCGATCGCCGTCGCTGGTCGACACGGTGACGCGGATCAGCGTGTGGTAATCGCCGTCGCGGTCGTGGCGAACCTCACGGACATCGAGCCCGCGCTCTTGGCGAGGAACGGTGCGTTGACCATGTTCACGCTGTCCGAATAACGGCGCATCAGGCCGGTCAGCACCGCGGCGGTGATCGGCTTGAGGTTGAGGTCGGCGGCCGCCCCCTCGGCCTCCACCGAAATCTGGGTCAGATTGTCGTGCGCGAGCTGGCCGACGAGGCTGCCGAGCTTTTCGGCGAGCGCCATATAGGGGCGCAGCTTCGGGGCTTCCTCGGCCGACAGACTGGGGACGTTGAGCGCGTTGGTGATGCCGCCGGTGAGCAGATAATCGCTGATCTGCTCGGCCACCTGGATCGCCACATTGACCTGCGCTTCGTCGGTCGAGGCGCCCAGATGCGGGGTGCAGATGAAGTTCGGGGCGCCGAACAGCGGGTGGTCGGCTGCCGGCGGTTCCTGAACGAAGACGTCGAGCGCCGCGCCCGCGACCTGGCCGCTGTCGAGCGCGTCCTTCAGCGCCGCCTCGTCGATCAGCCCGCCGCGCGCGCAGTTGATGATCCGCACGCCCTTCTTCGCCTTCGCGATATTCTCGGCCGACAGGATGTTGCGCGTCTGGTCGGTCAGCGGCGTGTGCAGCGTGATGAAATCGGCCTTGGCGAGCAGGGTATCCAGATCGGCCTTTTCGACCCCGAGTTCGATCGCGCGTTCGGGGGTGAGGAAGGGGTCGAAGGCGACGACCTTCATCTTGAGGCCCAGCGCGCGTTCGGCGACGATGCTGCCGATATTGCCGCAGCCGATCAGGCCGAGTGTCTTCGACGTCAGCTCGACCCCCATGAAATCATTCTTCGGCCATTTGCCCGCCTGGGTGCCGGCATTGGCTTCGGGAATCTGGCGCGCGAGCGCGAACATCATCGCGACCGCATGTTCTGCGGTGGTGATGCTGTTGCCGAAGGGGGTGTTCATCACGATGACGCCCTTCTTCGACGCCTCGGGAATGTCGACATTGTCGACGCCGATCCCGGCGCGGCCGACGACCTTCAGGTTCGTCGCGGCGGCGAGGACGTCGGCGGTGACCTTGGTGGCCGAACGGATCGCGAGGCCGTCATAGTCGCCGATGATGGCGGCGAGCTTGTCCTTGTCCTTGCCGAGATTGGGATCGACGTCGATGCCGCGCTCCTTGAAGATCGCGGCGGCTTTGGGGTCCATCTTGTCGCTGATGAGGACTTTGGGTTGGGTCATTTCGGTGGCTTTCAAAAATCCGTTCGTCCTGAGCTTGTCGAAGGACAGTTCTTCTTTTTGGACGTCGGAAGAAAAGAGCGGCCCTTCGACAAGCTCAGGGCAAACGGAAGAGGGGGGCGTCAGGCCGACAGGCTAGCGTAAGCCCAGTCGAGCCACGGGCCGAGCGCTTCGATATCGGCGGTGTCGACGGTCGCGCCGCACCAGATGCGCAGGCCCGGGGGCGCGTCGCGATAGCCCGCGATGTCGTAAGCCGCGCCTTCCTTGTCGAGCAGGCCCGCGAATTTCTTGATGAAATCCTCATCGGCTCCCGCAACCGACAGGCAGACCGAGGTCTTCGAGCGGCTGGCGGGATCGGCGGCGAGATGGCTCAGCCAGTCGCGCTCCGACACGATCTTGTCGAGCGCCGCGGCATTCGCATCGCTGCGGGCTTTCAGGCCTTTGAGACCACCGATCGACTTGGCCCATTCGAGCGCGAAGATCGCATCCTCGACCGCGAGCATCGACGGGGTGTTGATCGTCTCGCCCTTGAACACGCCCTCGGCGAGCTTGCGCCCTTGCTGACAAGGCGGAACACTTTCGGCAGCGGCCAGGCGGGGGTGTGGGTTTCGAGGCGTTCGACCGCGCGCGGGCCGAGGATCAGCACGCCATGACCGCCTTCGCCGCCGAGCACTTTCTGCCAGCTGAAGGTGACGACATCGAGCTTGTCCCAGTCGAGGCGCTGGGCGAAGGCCGCCGAAGTCGCGTCGCAGATGGTCAGGCCCTCGCGGTCGGCGGCGATCCAGTCGCCGTTCGGCACGCGCACACCGCTGGTGGTGCCGTTCCAGGTGAACAGCACGTCGTTCGACCAGTCGACCTGGGTGAGGTCGGGCAGCTGGCCGTAGTCGGCGCGGATGACGGTCGGATCGAGCTTGAGCTGCTTCGCGGCATCGGTGACCCAGCCCTCGCCGAAGCTCTCCCAGGCGAGCGTGTCGACGGGCTTTGCACCGAGCATCGTCCACATCGCCATCTCGAATGCGCCGGTGTCGCTGCCCGGGACGATGCCGATGCGGTGGGTGTCGGGGAGCTGGAGCATCTCACGCATCAGGTCGATGCAAAGCGCGAGGCGCGTCTTGCCGATCTTGGCGCGATGCGAGCGGCCCAGCGATTCGGTTTGAAGCTTTTCGGCGGACCAGACCGGCGGCTTGGCGCAGGGTCCGGAAGAGAAAAACGGGCGCGCAGGGCGCAATTCGGGTGTCAGCACGTCAGTCATGTTAGTCTCTCCTTACAGAGAGCTCGCGCGGCGTTGGGACCGCGTGGCCCGGCGCCGCGTTTAGGGTGGGGCGCGCAACTGTCAAACAAATTGCGTGGTCCGCGCGAAATTTCAGGTGAGCCGAGCCAATTCTAAAGAGCTTGTTAACCATCTTGTCGGTAATTTGACGGCCATGCCGATCCCGTCTTTCTTGAAGCCCCGGATCCTGATCGCTGCCACCGCGGCGCTGGCGCTATCGGCTTGTTTCGGATCGCCGGAGGTGATGAAGCAGGGCGGCGGCGGCAAGCGCCCGGTCGCCAGCAAGCCCAGCCGCCCGCAGGTGATCGGCACCCCATCCTTCACCAGTGCCGAGGCGCAGCAATGCGCGTTCGACCTGAAACAAGCGGGGGTGCGTTTCACGCCGCTCGCCAATCAGGATCATGGTGGCGGCTGCTCGTCGATCGATTCGGTAAAGCTGCTCGACATCGGCACGCCGACAAGCAACCTCGGCGCGATGACCTGTCCGCTGGCCAGGAATTTTGCGGCTTGGGCGCAATATGCGGTGAAGCCCGCGGCGCGAAAATATTTCGGCACCGACGTGGTGAAGATCGAGACCTTCGGCACCTACAGCTGCCGCAACATCTATGGCGGCCGCTCGGGCCGCTTGTCGCAGCACGCCTATTCGAACGCGGTCGATGTGTCGGGGTTCGTCCTGGCCGACGGTCGCCGCATCATGCTCGACGGCGGGTGGAAGGGCGACAAGGATTCGCAGGACTTTCTGCGCGCGCTGCACAAATCGGGCTGCCGCCGCTTTGGCACCGTCCTCGGCCCCGATTACAACGCGGCGCACTATAATCATTTCCACTTCGACATGAGCGGCAACGGCTACTGCCGCTGAAATCCCCTTCGGCTTGGCAAAGTCATGCGAAACGGCTAGCCGTCCGCCAATGACAGAAGACAAACAACCCCATCGTTCGCGTTTCCACAAAGCCAAGGAAGACGCGCAATTCGCCAAGCAGGCGGTGTCGACGCCGCAGACCCAGGATCCGGCCTATCGGCTGGCGTTTCAGGACACCGAATTCCTGTTGCGCGAAGATTTGCGCCCGGTCCGCTTCCAGCTCGAACTGCTCAAGCCTGAATTGCTGCTCGACGAAGCGAAGATCGCCTCGATGCTGGTCATTTACGGCTCGGCGCGGATTCCGTCGCCCGAAACCGCACAGGCCGTGCTCGATGCGGCACGGACGCCCGAGGAACAGCGGATCGCCGAGCGGCTCGCCGCCAAGGCACGCTATTATGAAGAGGCGCGCCAGCTGGCGCGGATCGCGAGCCAGGTGCCGCCCGACGCCGATGGTCGCCGCAATTTCGTCGTCTGTTCGGGCGGCGGCCCGTCGATCATGGAGGCCGCGAACCGCGGCGCCGACGACGAGGGCAAGGAATCGGTCGGCCTCAACATCGTGCTGCCGCACGAGCAGGCGCCGAACCGCTATGTCACCCCGGGGCTGAGCTTCCAGTTCCACTACTTCGCGCTGCGCAAGATGCACTTCCTGCTGCGCGCCCGCGCGGTTGCCGTTGCTCGCCAACCGCAAGGCGTTCGACGAGACGTTCGAGTCGGCTGACGCTGATCCAGACCGGCAAGATCAAGCCGATCCCGATCGTCCTGTTCAGCAAGGAATTCTGGACCCGGGTCGTCAATTTCGATGCGCTGGTCGAAGAGGGCGTGATCAGTCAGCGCGACCTGGCGCTGTTCCACTTCGTCGAAACCGCCGACGAAGCGTGGCAGATCATCCAGGATTTCTACGCCAAGGCGGAAGCGGAGTAATCGTCGCCCCCGCGCAGGCGGGGGCCGCTGGAGAATCTTTCCAGCCATCGCTGGGCAAGACCGATAGCGGCCCCCGCCTTCGCGGGGGCGACGCCTATTTTTGCGCGTCCAGATACAGGATCAATGCCTTGCGGTCGGCATCGTCGGGGATGCCCGCGAACGCCATCCGCGTTCCGGGCACCGCCTTCATCGGTAGCTTGAGATAGGTGTCGAGCGCGGCGTCGTCCCAGACGCCGCCATGCGCCTTCATCGCGCCCGAATAGGAAAAGCCGGGATGCGAGGCGACGGCACGGCCGACCACGCCATGCAGATTGGGGCCGATGCCGTTACGCCCGCCCGCATCGATCGTGTGACAGGCGACGCAGCGTTTGAATATCTGTTCGCCCATCGCCGCGGTCGGCGCGACGGCGGCGGCTTCGACCGCCGGTTCGCCCGATGCGGGCGCTTCGGCGGGCTTGTCGCTTTTGCCGCAGCCAGCCAGCGCCAGTGCGCCCGCCAGCAGGACGGGCGCCAGCCGCATTATTTCTTGGCTTCGGCCGGGGTGGGGGCCGGGGCCTCAGCGGGAGCGCCCTCTGCCGGAGCGGCAGCAGCACCATCGGCGGGTGCCGCCGCGGCACCCTCTGCCGGGGCAGCGCCTTCGGCAGCGGCGGGTGCGGCCTCGGCGGCGGGCAGCGGCAGGTTCGAACCCTGGGCGTTCAGATAAACGAGCAGGTTGGCGCGATCTTCGGGGCTCGACAGGCCGGCGAAGGACATTTTGGTGCCCGGCGCGAACTTGCGCGGGCTGGTCAGCCACGCGTTCATCTTTTCAAAGTCCCAGTTGCCGCCCATGCCGGCCAGCACCGACGAGAACGCAAAGCCCTGTTTGCCGCGGCCGATTTCTTCGCCCATCGTGCCATAGAGGTTGGGGCCGATGCCGTTGGGGCCGCCCGAGGCGATCGTGTGGCACGCGGCGCATTTCGCGAACACGGCCTCGCCCTTCGTCGCGTCGGCGGCGGCGAGCAGATTGCCGAGCGGGACCGCCGATTCGCCACCACCGGCGCCGGCGTCGGTGTCTTCGATCACGAAACCGGGCTTTTCCGGGTTGTGGCTGGCGAACAACATCTGCGACCCGATGGTCAGGCCCAGCGCGCAAATGCCGGCGAACAGAACCCAGCCGGCAATAGTGTTGTTGCGATTGTCCATGCTCTTGCAGCCCCGTTAGCTGGCGCCCGCTTGTTGGACGCGTATCTGATTTGGACGCTCCCTTACTGGTGCGCGCACGGCGGCGCAAGGGGATGAAATCGGCGGGCGACACGAAGAAGGGAGGGGCGACCGGTTGCACCGCCCCGGCGCTGCGGCTATGCGCCGCGGTTCTGGCGTGGGAAGGCAATCATGGGCAGTTATTCGGCATCGGCACAGCATCTGGTCGACGGCATGCGCGCGGCGGCACTCGCCGCACCGGCGCGCGGACTGGCGTTCCAGGGCGCTCCCGGCGCGAACAGCGACCTGGCGGCGCGCGAATATGATGCAGATTCGCTACCGTTGCCCTGCGCCACTTTCGAGGATGCCTTCGCCGCCGTGCGCGAGGGCCGCGCCACCTGCGGCCTGATCCCGATCGAGAATTCCACCGCCGGCCGCGTCGCCGACATCCATCACCTGCTGCCGGAAGGCGGGCTCTACATCATCGGCGAGCATTTCCTGCGCGATCCGCTATGGCCTGATGAGCCGCGACCTGGGTCCGATAACGCGCGCGATGAGCCATGAACAGGCGCTGGGCCAATGCCGCCACTGGCTGCGCGCCAACGACATCGCGCCGGTCGCGCACAGCGACACCGCGGGCGCCGCGGCGTGGGTCGCGGACAGCGACGAGGTCGGGCTGGCCGCGCTGGCGCCGCCGCATGCCGCCGAACTTTATGGCCTGACGCTGCATGGCACCGGGATGGAGGACGCCGACCATAATATGACGCGCTTCGTCGTCCTCGCGCGCCAGCCGCTGACCGATTTCTCGGCGATCGCCGGACCGGTGATGACCACCTTCATGTTCGAGGTGAAGAATATTCCCGCTGCGCTCTACAAGGCGCTCGGCGGCTTTGCGACCAACGGCGTCAACATGACCAAGCTGGAAAGCTATCAGACCGGCGGCAGCTTTGCGGCGACGCAATTCTATGCAGATATCGTCGGCGCCCCGGGCGACGAGCGGATCGATCGCGCGCTCGAGGAACTGGATTTTCAGACCAAGTCGCTGCGCCTGCTCGGCACCTATGCCCAGGCGCGGGTTCGCCCCTGAATGCCGCTGAAGCGGCCGTCCGCAATAATCAACCGCATCCCCGAGCGAAGACGAGGGGCTCGTTCGAGCGGAGCGAGAACCTGCGAGGCCGCCGCCTCGACTTCGCTCGGCATAGCCCCTCGTCTTCGCTCGGGGATGCGGAGTGCTTGGAGTTACGCCCCACGGCGGCGCAGCATCCGTGCCAGCACGGGCCAGGCGCAGGCACTCACCAGCGCGATGGCGAGAACGACCAGCGCGAACAGGTCGTCGAGGGAGGGGTGTCGGTTCATCGTGGGCTCCTGACGGTCGGCATCGCGATGGTCATCGCCATCAGCATCAGGCGCAGCTCGGTCGGCCCGCCCGCCATATAGGACAGGCGAAACTCGCCGACGACCTTGGCGGCGATGAACGTGTGGATCGACAACAGGAAATATCCGATCACCGCCATTAGCGCGACGTCGAAGCGCATATAGGGGCTCATCCCGATCGCGCTGACCATGAGCAGCGTCGCCAGGGCATCGACGCTATGATCGACGAAATAGCCATAGTTCGGCCGTTCGATACTGCGCCAGCGCGCCAGGCTGCCATCGAGCGAGTCGCCGAACCAGTTGACCACATAGCCCGCGAGACACAGGCCGAGCCATTCGCTGTCGAGCCAGCTGAGCATATAGCCCGCCGCGACCATGACCGCGCCGATAAAGCCCAGCACCGTCAGTTTGTCGGGCGTCACCCATTGCGGCAGCCGCGGGCAGATCCAGTTGAGAAGACGGCGCTCGCTGCGCGCGAGGATATTCTGCTGGATACGAACCGGCGCCTGCGCGACGGGCTGGAACTTGCTCATGAAAACCCTTTGTTGCTGGCTGTCATAAAATCGCCAGCCGACTGTCATCGGATTGCCATAGAACGAAAGTTGCGCGCGTGAAAGGGTGGCGCTGTCGGCGCAGCGTATGGGAGGTTCGCTCAGTCCTGCCAGGGCCCTATTTCACCGACATCGCCGATGGTGCGATAACGGACCGCATCGTCGACCCATGCGACTTCCCACATCGGTGCCGGCCGTGCCCATTCGCCGATCACGAACAGCGGCAGCCGATTGGAGGCGGCGAAAGCGAGGTCGTTCGATGACGGGCCGGGGACGGGGGTCTCGTAGCGCTGGCGCAGCCTGACGACCGCCAATGTCCCTTGCGGGGGCGTCGGCAGGGACTGGCGGGTCGGAAAGCCGACGCTGACAGCGACCACCGGAAATCCCTTGTCGTCGCGGCCGATCAGCAGCACCTTGTCGGCGGTGGCGATTGGCCCGTTGACGGGCCGGCCGGCGACTTTGCGTCCGGCGATCGCGACAAATTCGCGCAGGTCGGTGTCGGCGATCGGGGCGACCGCTGCGACAGCGGCTGGCGCGGGTGCAGCGGCGGGATCGGCGGCGAGCGCCGCGACGAACAGCAGCGCGGCGATCAATGCGCTTCGCCCCAGCTTTTTCCGACGCCGATCTCGACTTCGAGCGGCACCGACAGCTTGAGCAGCGGTTCGGCCGCGCCCGACATGACGGCGCGGATCACCGCGCCTGCAGCCTCGGCCTGATCTTCGGGTGCTTCGAACACCAGTTCGTCGTGGACCTGCAGCAGCATCTTCACATCGGACAGCCCCGCAGCGGCGAGCGCCCCCGGCATACGCGCCATCGCGCGCTTGATCAGGTCGGCGCTGGTGCCCTGAATCGGGGCGTTGATCGCGGCGCGTTCGCTGCCCTGGCGTTCGTTCTGGTTGGGCGCTTTGATGCGCGGGAACCAGGTTTTGCGGCCGAACAGCGTTTCGGTATAGCCCGTGGCGCGCACGCCTTCGAGGGTGTCGGCAATATAGTCGCTAATCCCCGGGAAACGTTCGAAATAGCGCGCGATCAACGCCTGTGCCTCGTCGGGGGTGACCTCGAGCCGGCCGGCCAGCCCCCAGCGCGAAATGCCGTAGAGGATCGAGAAATTGACCGTTTTCGCCTTGCCGCGGGTGTCGCGGTTGCTTTCGCCGAACAGTTCGATCGCGGTCGCGGCGTGGATATCCTGCCCTTGGGCAAAGGCGTCCTTCAGCTCGGGAACGTCGGCCATATGCGCGGCGAGCCGCAGTTCGATCTGGCTGTAATCGGCGGCGATCAGGACATGGCCGGGCGCGGCTATGAAAGCGTCGCGGATCTGGCGCCCGGTCTCGGTGCGGATCGGGATATTCTGCAAATTCGGATCGGTCGACGACAGCCGTCCGGTCTGCGCGCCGACCAGGCTGTAACTGGTGTGGACGCGGCCAGTCACCGGATTGATCTGTTGCTGCAGCGCGTCGGTGTAGGTCGATTTGAGCTTCGCCAGCTGGCGCCACTCCAAAATCTTGCGCGCGATCGGCACGCCGTCGCGTTCCAGCCGTTCGAGTTCGTTCTGGTCGGTCGACCAGTCGCCCGACTTGCCCTTGCGCCCGCCTTTCAGGCCCAGCTTGTCGAACAAAATTTCGCCCAGCTGTTTGGGGCTGCCGATTGCGAAAGGCTGGCCGGCGAGGCCGTGAATCTCGCCCTCGATGCGCAGCATTTCGGTCGCGAACTCGCCCGACAGCTTGGCCAGATATTCGCGGTCGACCATGATGCCGGCGCGCTCCATGCCCTCGACGATGGCGGCGAGCGGACGGTCGACCATTTCGTAAACGCGGGTTCCTCCCTCGATCGGCAGCCGCAGCTTGAGCAGTTTCCACAGCCGCAGCGCGACATCGGCATCCTCGGCGGCATATTCGGTCGCGCGGTCGAGTTGCACCTCGGCAAAGCTGATCTGCGATTTGCCCGTGCCGCACATCTCCTTGAAGGTCAGGCAGGTGTGATCGAGGTGAAGCTTGGCCAGCTCGTCGAGTCCGTGCTGATGCTTGCCCGCGTCGAGCGCAAAGCTCATCACCAGCGTGTCGTCATAGGGCGCGACGGTGACGCCATGCTGCGCCAGCACCCCGATGTCATATTTCAGATTGTGGCCGACCTTCAGCACCGCATCGTCGGCGAGCAGCGCGCGCAGCCGATCGATCGCGGCATCGAAATCGATCTGCTCGGGCTTTTCGGCGAACATGTCGGTGCCGCCATGACCGAGCGGGATGTAACAAGCCTTGCCGGGCGCGGTCGCCAGGCTGACCCCGACCAGGCGGCCGGTGACGCTGTCGAGGCTGGCGGTTTCGGTATCGATCGCGACGACGTGCGCGGCCTTGGCGACAGCGATCCAGCGGTCGAGTGCGTCGAGCGTCGTCACACATTCATAGGCCGAGCGGTCGATCGGCGGCATCGGCGGCAGCGCCGGGGTCGACGGTGCGGCGGCTGATGCCGCGGCCGGGGCGGCGCCAGGACGCGGGAAGGTCGGCGGCCCGCCGGGCGTTGTGCCGAGGTCGAGCTTCGCCGACAGCGAGCGGAAACCATGTTCGTCGAGTGAACAGCTTGAGCGGTTCGGGCGGGATCGCGCCGAGCTTCAGGTCGCCCAGTGCATCGGGCAGCGCGCAATCGCGTTTCAGTTCGACCAGCACCCGCGACAATCGCGCCATATCGGCATGCTCGATCAGGTTGTCGCGCAGCTTCGACGCCTTCATCGTCTCCGCGCCGGCCAGCACCTTTTCCAGATCGCCATATTCGACGATCAGCTTGGTCGCGGTCTTTGGCCCGACCCCGCGGACACCGGGGACATTGTCGACGCTGTCGCCCATCAGGGCCAGCACGTCGCCGACCAGATCGGGGGCGACCCCGAATTTTTCGTCGACCGCCTCCAATCCCAGCCGGACATTCTTCATCGTATCGAGCATGTCGACCTGCGGCGCGTCGCCCGCGGGTTCGCGGATCAGCTGCATCAGATCTTTGTCCGATGACACGATGGTCACGTCCCAGCCCGCCGCCACCGCGGCCTCGGTATAGCTGGCGATCAGATCGTCGGCTTCATAACCCTCGGTCTCGATACACGGCAGCGAAAAGGCGCGGGTCGCGTCGCGGATCAGCGGGAATTGCGGACGCAGATCTTCGGGCGGTTCGGGCCGGTTCGCCTTGTACTGGTCGTAGAGTTCGTTGCGGAAGGTCTTCGAGCTATGATCCAGGATGACCGCCAGATGAGTCGGACCATCGGCCTTGTGCAGATCATCCGCCAGCTTCCACAGCATCGTGGTGTAGCCATAGACCGCGCCGACCGGCACCCCCTTGGGGTTCGTCAGCGGCGGCAGGCGGTGATAGGCGCGGAAGATGTAGCTGGAGCCATCGACCAGATAGAGATGATTCTTTTCGGACATGGCGCGGGATGTAGCAGCGCGGGCTAGCGATAGTCGATGACGAGTTTCCGCAGCGGCGACCGCCGCGGCGCGCGTCGTCGGTCGTGCCTGCTGCGACGCGCGCGAGCGCGACGCCCATGCGGCGGTATGGCCGCGTCACCGGCTTGCCGAAAATGCGGGCATCGATCGCGGTTTCCGGGTTGGGCGCCGCCAGCGCGTCGGCGAGGCCGGTAATCGCGAAATCGCTCGCATCGCGGTCGGCGAGCAGGACGGCGCTGGCGCTGGCGTCGGGCACCGCGATGGCGGGGATAGGCAGGCCGAGGATAGCGCGGGCGTGGAGGTCGAATTGCGTCAGCCGCTGCGAGATCAGGGTGACCATGCCGGTGTCGTGTGGGCGGGGGCTGAGTTCGGAAAAGATGACCGCGTCGCCCTTGACGAAAAATTCGACGCCGAAAATGCCGTGACCGCCCAGCGCGTCGACGACTTTCGTCGCCATGGCCTGCGCGCTGGCGAGCGCGGCATCGGACATCGCCGCCGGCTGCCAGCTTTCGCGATAGTCGCCGCGTTCCTGGCGGTGGCCGATCGGCGGGCAAAAGGTCACGCCGTTCTGGTGCCGGACGGTCAGCAACGTGATCTCGTAATCGAAATCGATGAAGGCTTCGGCGATCACGCGCAGCCGGTCGCCGCGCATCCCGGCGGCGGCATAATCCCATGCGGAGTCGATGTCGGCGGCGTCCTTGACCGTGCTCTGGCCCTTGCCCGACGACGACATCACCGGCTTGACCACGCAGCGGAAAGCCGATGCGCGCCGCGGCGCGCAAGTCTTCGCGCGTTTCGGCATATTCGAAGGTCGAGGTGGTCAGGCCGAGCTCGCTGGCGGCGAGGTCGCGGATCGCGTCGCGGTTGCGCGCCACCGCCGGCGCATGCAGGCGGCGACGTTGAAGCCGCGCTCCTCGTAATCCTTCAGCACTTCGGTGCGGATCGCCTCGACCTCGGGCACGATGGTCGGGGCGATGCTTTTCGATCGTGGCGCGCAGCGCGGCGCCATCGAGCATCGAAAAGACCTCGAAATCGTCGGCAACCTGCATCGCCGGCGCACCGTCATAGCTGTCGCAGGCGATGACGCGGCACCCGAGCCGCTTGGCCGAAATGACGAATTCGCGGCCAAGCTCGCCCGAGCCGAGCAGGAGGATGGTGGCGGTAGGGGTCATGAGAGGCTTTCCATCGACGTTGGGCGCAAGATTCGGGACGCATCGCTGTGCGGCCTCCGCCATAGGAATTTCAGCAACAAAGTGCGACAGCGAAAGCCATCCAAAGGATCATCCATGACCTATTTTTCCAAAACCATCCGGTCGCCGGTCGGCGAATTGACGCTGGTCGCCGGTGCCCAGGGGCTGGCGGCGATCCTGTGGAGAACGACCGGCCCGGCCGCGTCCGGCTTGGCCCCTTGACAGAGGACGCCGACCACCCGGTGCTGCTCGAAGCCGAGCGGCAGCTCGGCGAATATTTCGCGGGCACGCGGTAGGCCTTCGACGTGCCGCTGTCGTTTTCAGGCAGCGACTTTCAAAAGAGCGTCTGGCGGGCCCTGCTGACCATCCCGTTCGGCGAGACGCGGAGCTATGGCGAGATCGCAGAGCAAGTCGGCAAACCCAGTGCGTCGCGCGCCGTCGGCGCCGCCAATGGCCGCAACCCCATCTCGATCATCGCGCCGTGCCACCGCGTCGTCGGGTCGACCGGCAAGCTCACCGGCTTTGCCGGCGGGCTTCAGGCGAAGGCGTTTCTGCTGGAGCTCGAGCAATAGGCAGCGCGGGCCCGCCGCCTATTGCGGCCGCGTCATGTGGACCAGTTGTCGGTATCATGATCGGGATGCTGGTGGTTGCTGGCCTTGATCGCGCCGACCAGATCGCTCATCGTTTCCTCGGTTGTGCCTTCTTCTTTCAGGGCAAGGCCTTCGAAGGTCGCCAGGCGGCCTTCGATGCCGAACTGCACGTGCGGCGGGAAGCAGCCGGGTTCGTCGAACGATCCGGTCGTCAGGCTGACATGCTTGCTGTCGAAATAATCGTAAAACAGCGGCGTCCCGCAATTGCGGCAAAAGCCGCGCGCCGTCTTGTCCGAACTGTTGAATGTGGTGGGCTGGCCGCGCGTCCAGACGATCGCGTCGCGCGGGACGCCGATCAGCGCGATGAAGAAATTGCCCGCCGCCTTCTGGCACATCCGGCAATGGCAGATATGCGACGTGTCGAGCACCGCGGTCACATGATAGCGCACCGCGCCGCACTGGCAGCCGCCGCTGGCTTGGGTTGCGATGCGGGTTGGTGCGGTCACGGTCATGGGTCTGGCTCTCCGTCTGGCTGCGGGGCTTTGGTCTTCTGCGGGTAAAAGGTTTCGCCGCGCTTCAGCATTGCGACGAAGGTCGGCGATCTTCTTCGTCCGTCCGGCTTCGGTCTTGATGTTGCCCAGACGGAAGATGAGCGCAAACCGGTTTTGCGCGGTCAGTTGTTGCAACATGACTTTGGCCGCGGGTTCGGCATCGATCGCCGCCTGCAAGTCGGCAGGAATTTCGCGACCCCTTGATGCGATAGGCGCGCGTCCCAGCGGCCGTCGGCTTTGGCGGCGGCTCGACCTCGCTGCAGGCCATGCGCGGTCATGCTTTCCTTCGGCGGTCAGCCGCGCGACATTGTCGATGTTGACCTGGCTCCAGACGCTCTTCTTGGCCCGCGCGGCGAATAGCGTTGCAGGAAACTCTTCTCGTCGAACGATTTGACGGATGGCCGTCGATCCATCCCCAGCACAGCGCGACGCCCAGATCGCCTGCTTCGGGGGTGATCGACCGCAGTCCCGATTTGACTTTGTGGATCTTGATCCACACTTCGCGTTCGCTCGCATGATGTCCGGCGAGCCAGCGATAGAAGCCGTCCATGTCCTCAAATTCGTGGACCCTGTCCGGATCCACCACGACGGCCGCCATGATCTTGCTCCGCTATTCTCCCCGCACCCCGGCGGGGGCGGGACATCCTACGTCCGAATGGCCAGCCATGCCATCCCCGATCGGCATCGAATTCGGCGGCGGATGGCCGGGGTGTTGCCGTTGACCTGGCCGTGTTCGCGGGCATTTCACCCCCTCAGGCTTACCTCTGAAGGATAGAGCGAGCCGCCAAGGCTTTCGCTGCCGATGCCAAGGCTCCATAGTTGCCGAATGTTCAGACAGCGGAGCGCATTGGCCGAATGTCGCATCCGGCATGGCGCGGGGGCGGGTCGATGAAACAAGCAGAGGTGCCGGATTCCAATCCCAAGCCGGCGTTCGGTGCGCCAGCGCCCTGGTTCAAGGGGCGCGTTCTGGACGGGAACCCGCAATATACATTTCATACCGTCGCGGGTCGCGTCGTCGTCCTCTATTTCATGGGATCGGCGGACCGGCCGGCGGTGAAGTCTGCGCTCGACGTCCTGATGCGCGCAGCCGACCGCTTCGATGATCGGCAAGCTGTTTTTTCGGTATCACCCATGACCCGGACGACGAGGCGACCGGACGGGTCAAGACCCGGATGCCCGGCATCCGTTACGTGATGGACGCCGACCGCTCGATCAGCGCGGCCTATGGCGCGTGTGGCACACAGTCGGCCGATTACGATCCGTATGTCGCCGTGCTCGACCGGCAGTTGCGGGTGGCGGGACGTTTCGCGCCCTCGCATGCCGCGGACGCCGTCGCGCTGGTCGAACAGCTTCTCGATGAACGCGCGCCCGACGACTGGGCGCCGGTTCTGCTGGTGCCGCGCGTGCTGGAGCGCGCGACCTGCCGCGACCTGATCCGGCTGTACGACAGCGGCGGCGGCGAGGATTCGGGCTTCATGCGCGAAGTCGAAGGCAAGACCGTTTCGATCATCGATCACAATCACAAGCGCCGATCGGACCTCACCATCCGGAATCCCGAGATGTGCCGGGCGCTCAGCGCGAGGGTCAACCGGTGCCTGCGTCCGGCGATCAGTCGGGCGTTCAATTTCGATGCGACGCGCATGGAGCGCTATATCGTGGCGTGTTACGATGCCGCGGTCGGCGGTCATTTCCGGCCGCATCGCGACAATACGACCAAGGGCACCGCGCACCGCCGCTTTGCCGTGACCATCAATCTCAACGACGAATTCGATGGCGGCGAACTGCGCTTTCCCGAATTCGGTATGCGAACCTATCGCGCCCCTCCCGGCGGCGCGATCGTCTTTGGTTGCGGGTTGCTGCACGAGGCGACGCAGGTCACCAAGGGACGGCGCTATGCCTTTTTGCCTTTTCTGTATGACGATGCGGCCGCCGCCGAACGGGCGGCGAACAATGTGCATCTGGGCGACGGCGTCAGCCCTATCGGCAATAGCGCCGGTATCGTTCAAAGTTCGATCGAGATTTTTACATTCTGCGCGCTGATCCCGGCGAGGGCGGCAATGCTGAGCCGCGCCGCATGGATCATGATCTTGAGCCGTTGCGGGTTGGCCAGGCCTTCGGGGATTTCGCTGCCTTGCCAGCCCGTCAAGGCAAGACCGTCGATCTCACCGCGCGGAAACGCGGTCACCGCCGCGCCGATCAGATCGATTTCAGGGATGCCCAGCGCGTTGGCCAAGGCCGATAAATTGCTGTGACGCGGCTGTGTCTTGCCCGACTCCCACGCCCAGATCGTGGGCCGGCTGAATCCCGTTCGTTCGGCAAGTTCGGTCCGGCTCATGCCGCTTTGTTCGCGATAGTGGCGAAGCCGGGCCGGCAGGGAATCGTCCGCGTCGCCGCCGACCGGACTGAACGAGGCGCTCATGCGCCGAGGGCCTTGCCCGGAGGTGATCGGCGATCCGGTGCGCCAGCGCGCAAATCCATCTGGCCATCGCCCGCTGCGGCGGGGTTCAGGGATATGCCAGCTGCGCCGGCGACGTAGACACCCATTGCCGCCTCCCCACAGCCATGCTTCGTTGCAAAGACGGATATGCTGGGAGTCGCCGTTTTCCGCCATTCCCTGTTGGGGACATCTGGCATGCGGTGTGCCGAAAACTGACTAAAAGGCTGTCCCGAAAGTGATCGAAAAGGTTCGGGACCGATCACCTTGCTGCCGCACGACCGGCCGCGCGATATTGAAACGCAATTTGCCGGGTGCGACGTTGAGCGACAGGCCGACCCCCACCGCGACCCGCGGCTTTGCCGAATTGCCGAGCAGTTGTTCGCCGGCAATCAGCTCGGACCGCTTCGCGCCGAACAGCGAGCCGGCATCGACGAAGATGCTGGGCGACACGCCGAACCTGCTCGTGGCACCCCCGACGCGGGTCGATAGTTCGAGGCGCCCGACATAATAAGCGCTTCCGCCGATGGCGCTGGTTTGGCCGGGAGCGGCCCCCGTTGGAATCACCTTCGGCCCCAGGCCGCGCAAATCAAAGCCGCGCATGCTGGTGCCGCCGATATAGAAACGGTCGAACAGCGGGATGTCGCGCCCGTCGAACCCCTTCATATATCCCCCCTCAAGCCCCAGCGCGACGTCGATGTTGCCGCTGAGCCGGCGATGAAAGGTGCCGCCCGCGCGCAGCCGCAGATAGCGTGTCGTTCCGCCCGGCCCGGCGACGTCCTGCGTCACGCGCAACTGGAAGCCGCGCGTCGGATCGGCGGCGCTGTCGCGGCGGTCGAGGCTGAGCGACAGGCTGATGACCGAGCTTTGCGAACGACCCAGCGCGTTGCAGAACGGGCTGCCGTGAAGTCCGACATCACAGAGGGCGTTTTTTTTACGGATCAGGAAATCCTCGTCGGAGAATCGGTAATTTGCCGCCACCCGCAGACCGCGCTCGAGCGGGCGTCCGATGTAAAGATTGATGCCGCGCGCCGTCTGGCGGGAACAGCGATGATGTGGCCGTCTTGTCGAAACCGATCGCGGACGAGCGCGAATAAAAGAAAGTCGGCGCCACGGCGAATTTGCTGCCGATGAAATTGCTGTCGGACATGCCGAATTCGCCCAGCATCTGGATTTTCGAATAGCGCACCGATGCGGTGATGTCGCGGCCCGGCGCGCCGATGTTGGTGCGCGCGATCTTGACCGATCCGATCGGCCCCTCGATTCGACGAATAGCCGCCCGAAAGGCGATGCCGCCGCGCGACAGGGTTTGCAGCGACAACAGGTCGCCCGTCCGGTGGCCTGACCGTCGGCGGTCGCGCCATCGGCGGCGCCGTCGCGATCGGGCGCCGGCGTATCGCTTGCCGCCGCGTCGGCGGCCGGGTCGCGGTCCGCCCGCTCGGTGTCCGAATGGTCGATCAACGCCTGCCGCGTGGCGCGAGCATCGCCGAGCCAGGGCGCCGCCGAGACATCGCCGAACGCCGGAAAATGCCCCGCCATCGCCGCCGCATTGCTGCCGACCGATTGGAAAATGTCGGAAAACGGCGCGCTGCCGGGGGGGATGCCCTCGGGCGCCGCTGCCGCTGCGCTCTCACCCGCCACGGAAAACGGCGTGAGCCCCGCCGCGGTCGCCAGGCGTGGCGCATCGAGCGCCGCGCCGGGGGTCTCCGGCGTCAGGGGGAGTGGGAAATCCGGGGCGACGAACGGCACCGACGCGCTGGTTTCGGTCGCCAAAGACATGGGGCGATCCATCGATACGAAATCGGTGCCGCCGTGCGCGACCGCCCGCGGGAAATTCAGCAGGGGCGGCGGCTGAGGCACCATCGCCTGACGGTCATCCGGTGCGGCGACCGTCAATTCGGCGATGGGCGGCGGGACGGCGACCGATGCCGCACCCGTGCTCGGCGGATCGCGCCGCGCCGCGACCGCACGCGCGCGCTCGCTTTTGGGGCGCCGCGCCTTGGTATCGGCAGCGGCAGCGGGGCGATCGACGGGGCGGTCGAAGGCGTGCGCGGGCTGACGATCCAACCCTGGCTGGCGGCGGAAACGGCGGACCGAAGATCGCCGGGTCGGGCGCATCGAGGGTCGCCGCGTCGCCCACACCGAACGTCGCCGCAACGCCCAGTGCAGTTCCCTGCACGACTTGATTGACACCCCGAAAAAGTAATCCGTATCCGGACAACTTCAGTCCCCCATTTCGCAGCGGGTCACCCCGGCCTTCACCCCCGCTCGAAGTCGCTTGGAATCAGGATTCCCGGAAAGATCGGTTGAAACTGTCGATCATCGGCTGGAAAAACATCTGGAGCAAAGAGCTTGACCCCAGGTCGATGAACACCTCGGCGGGCATGCCCGACATCAGGCGGACATCGGGATAGCGCTTCAGTTGCTCGGGTGCGATTTCGACGATCACCTTGTAATAGATTTGCTGGCTGTCCTGATCGAAGATCGCGTCGGGACTGATTTCCTTCACCGTCCCCAGCAAATTCGGGATGACGCGCGCCTTGTACGGCATCAGCTTGATCTCGGCCTCCAGCCCCGGGTGGACCACGTCGATGTCGTTGGGCTTGAGGCGCGCCGACACGACGATCTTTTCCGCCGAGGGGACAATATCCAGGATCGGCTGCCCCGCCCCGATCACGCCGCCCGGGGTGATCAGCCGCAGATTGGCCACGCGGCCGGCGATCGGCGCGACGATCTGCTGGCGGGCGCGGATGTCGCTGCTGACCTTCAACCGTTCGCGCGCTTCGTCGATCCGCAGTTGGACCTCGCGTTGCTGCGCCGCCGCGTCGAGCGCCGCCTGGCCGCGCATCGATATCATCTGCGCCCGGGTTTCGCCGATATTGTCGCGCAGCCGGTCGAGGTTGTTGGTCAGTTTTCCATGTTCGCCGATGACCGACGCCTTTTGCCGCTGCAACGCGAGCAGGCGCGATTTGCGCTCCAGCCCTTCGTCGACGAGCATGTTCACGCCCATTTCCTCGTCGTCGAGCAATTTGGCTTGATCCGAAAGCGCCGCGATCTGGGCGTTCGAACTGCGCATTTCGGCGGTCGATTGGCCGACCCGCTGCGACAGCACCTGCGCCTGTTCGGAAAGCCCGCGCTGGCGCGAGCCGAACTCTGCATTCGACGCAGCGATGATTTCCTTCACTTCGGGATCGTCCGCGGCGGCAAGCAGCTCGGCCGGATAGCGGATATTGCGCAGCCCCAGCCGTTCGGCATTCAGCCGCGCATCCTGCGCGAGCAGGCCATAGAGGCTCGACCGCAGCGCGGCGTCGGACGCGTCGTTCTGGGTCGCGTCGAGCTGGACCAGCGGCTGGCCGGCGCGCACCTTTTGCCCCTCGACCACCAGAAAGCGGTGCACGATGCCACCTTCCAGATGCTGAACGACGCGCCGGCCGCCGCCGGCGGCTTCAAGATACCCGGGCGCGATCGCGGCGCTGTTGAGCGGCGCCGCCCAGGTCCACACGGCAAAGGCCAGCGCGAACAGGCCGATCGAGGCGAACGCGAGGCGCAGCGACCCTTTGACTTTCGGCGCATCGCGCGTGCCCGGCGGGCCTGGCAATGCGAGCGGCATGGCCTCGCCGTCGTTCGTCAGCCGAAAAGGAACGTTCATGCCTCCGCTCCCTTTTGGTTGAACATGACGGGGTTGGTTTTGGCCGGGTCGCCCTGCGGGCCGGCTTCGCCCGTCGGGATCGCACGCCGTTTCCCCGCCATCTCTTCGACGACGATCCTGGCATCGCCGAATTTTGCCACCTGACCGTTCATCATCAATAGAATCTTGTCGGAAAGTTCGAGCAGGTTCGAACGGTGCGAGACGATGATCGTCGTCATGTTCAGCCCCTTCAGTTTTTTGATCGTGGCGAGCAAAGCGGCATCGCCGCGGGCGTCGAGGCTGGCATTGGGCTCGTCGAGCACGACCAGCGGCGGCAGCCGGAACAGCGCCCGGGCCAGGCCGACCCGCTGCCGCTGTCCTCCCGACAGCTGATAGCCGCCGTCGGTCAGGACGCAGTCATAGCCGCCCTCAAGTTGAAGGATCATATCGTGGCAATCGGCCAGCTTGGCCGCCGCGATCACGTCGCTATCGAGCGCATCGGGGCGAAAACGGCCGATATTCTCGCGGATCGTTCCGGGCAGCAGTTCGACGTCCTGCGGCAGATAGCCGACGCCGAGACGCGACGTCGGCGCGCATCCAGTCGAACGTATCGGCGACCGTCGAGCCGGACATGCCCCGCGCTGGGTTTCAGCACCCCGACGAGCAGGCGCGACAGGGTGGTCTTGCCCGATGCCGACGGCCCGACGATCGCCAGCGACGTGCCCGCCTCGATCCGGAAGCTGACGTTGCGCAGGATCGCGCCTTTCGTCCCCGGCGCGGCATAGCTCAGCCCTTCGACCGCCATCGCGCCCGATGGTTTCGGCAAGGCCATTTGCGATGGACGCGGGTCTGGCAGGTCGCAGAATCGCGACAGGCGCCGCAGGCTTTCGCGCGCCAGCACGAATTGTTTCCAATAGCTCATCGCCGCCTCGATCGGCGCGAGCAGGCGCGCGACGAGGATCGATCCCGCGATCATCGCGCCGCCGGTCAGCTGCTGGTCGAGCACGAGCAGCGCGCCGACCCCGAGCAGCACGACCTGAACCACATTGCGGACGAACTTCATCCAGGCGAGGATCTTGCTCGACTGATATTGCGTGGCATCGACGGCGTCGGTTTCGGCGACATAGCGGTCGGTCCAATGTGCGACGGTGTCCGGCGCCATGCCCATCGCGTCGATCACTTCGCTGTTGCGGACCAGCGACTCGGCATATTGCATGTTGCTCGCGGTCAGCGCCTGCGTGTCGCGGATCGCGGTTCGGGTGACGCGCTCGTTGTACCAGGTCAGCCCGAACAGGGTCACCGCACCGACCGCCGAAATCAGCCCGAAAATCGGGTGCAACATAAAGACGACGAGCAGATAGAGCGGCACCCACAGCATATCGACCACGCTGAACACCGTCGGGGTCGAGATGAAATTCTTGACCTGCGCCAACTCGCGCAACGCCTCGAGCCGGGTTCCCGGGGCGACCAGCCGCTGTTCGAGCGACCGGATGAGCAGCGATGGTCCGATGCGCTGGGCCAGCCACGTCCCGACGCGGTTCGCCACCTGTTGCCGCACCCCGTCCAGAATGGCGCCGAGCCCGATGACCATCGTGATCGCGAGCGCCAGAAAGAACAAAGTGTCCCGGCTCTGGCTGGTCAGCACGCGGTCGAAGACCTGCATCATATACAGCGACATGGCGAGCGCCGCCATGTTGGTGATCATCGAAAAGAGGATGAGCCGCACCGCGATCGCGCGCTGCGGCCGCAGCGCTTCGCTCAGCAGATTGTCGGATCTGGCGCCGCCGCGCGCGAACTGGGCCATCCTAGCGCTCCCACGCAGCGACGCTATCGGCGGCGTGGAACGGCAGCACGAGCCCCGAAATCAGTCCGGCAAGCTCCATCTGTCGGTGCACGCCCAGCTTGGCGCGGACGCGTTTGAGATAGGTGCGCGCGGTTTCTTCGGACAGGCCGCACCCTTCGGCCGCATTGCCCAGACTGCTCGATTTCAGAAACTGACCCAGGAAACGCTGTTCGGACGGCAACAATCCCAAAGCCTCGAGCAGCGACGTCGGCGCATCGACCTTGCCCGATCCCATGATGATCACCATCGCGCAGCGCGTCGTGCCATCGTCCGACCGGGATTTGGCCGAAATCACATAAGCGAGGCGCCAGTCGCCATTCCGGCAATCGAGCCGCAACACATCTTCGACCGGCGCCTGCGCGGTCGCGGTTGCCGCCCGCCTGATGCTGTCGCGCAGCCCTTTCGCCTGTTGCGGGTTGGCGGCGACGATCGATCCGTCCGCCGCGCGGATCAGCCATTTGCGCTGGTCGATCAGCGCCCCCGCGGCGCTGTTCATAAACAGCGGCTGACCGTCGGCGGATAACAGCGCCATCGACAGCGAAACCCGGTCGAACATCGCCTCGAGCATCGCGGACCGCCGCGACTGAAGCGCAAGCTTGGCAACCCCGACCGCCGAATCGGCGAGCAGCGGCGCGATGAGTTGCAACGCGTCGGCCGCCTGGTCGCTCAGTCGTCCGGTGCCGCGTTGGCGGAAAAACAGCGCGCGAATATGGGCGCCGTGGCGCTTCATCTGGATGGCGATGCCGCTATCGCAAGCCGTCGGCGCGGCGCCGGCCGCGCCCGGCTCTGGCGCCGGATCGAGTCCCGCAAGCTGGAAATGATGCAGCGGCTGATCGCCGACTCGCGTCCACAGGCCGTCCATCGTGTTCAACAGGCGCTGCGTCGCCGCCGCATCGCCGCGCACATGATCGAATCCGATCAGAAACGCATGACGCTGCGGTCCGGAGGCGGGCAGGGCGACCGTCAACAGCGCCGATGTGATGTCGAATTGCGCCAGATAATCGTGCCACAGCCGGCGCGTATCGGCGGCAACGTCGATAGCCAGATGCGGTTCGGGCGCCGCATCGTCATATTCGGTTTTGGCAATCGCATCATAGGGATAGGCGACATCGCAGATTGCTTCTGCGCGACACGCCGAAAATTCCAGACTCACCGACATTATGGCCCCCCAAGAGACATGTGGCCCCGAAGCGACGCGGACGTTCGCAACAGGGAAATTCATGCGCGACCATGATGTCCGGCGCGATGTTCTGAGTACGGAACAGAACGCGCGCGCCCGCCGGGTTGCCTTCGACATTTGCCCGGCGTTCGCTGTCGGCAGACGCAAATCTGTCGAGAGCGTCGCTTGCGTGACGGGTGCAAGCGACAGGCTTTGTCTATTTCGATTCGGCGGATCGAGTTCTATTATCCCCTCGGACATATCCGTTAGGGTAGTTTCCCGTCCGCCGCCGGCGCACTAGACTTGGGCAACATAACAACAGGGGTCGGCACTCGAATCCGCGATGATTCAGGAGGGGGCGGCGTGCGCAAATCATGGACATTCTGGGCGGGCATGATGAGCGCGCCGGGCGCGGTCGCGGCCTTTGCGATCTGTGCGGCGCCCGCGACGGCGCAATCATCGGCACCGACCACGGCGCCTTCGAGCACGATGGCTTTGCTGGCGCGCAACGTCGTGCAGAACAATCCCGACATCGTCGCGCAGCGCCAGCAGGTGCGCGTCGCCGAGGCGCGGCTTCAGGCGGCCGAGGCCGGCTATATGCCGACGATCGAAGCCAATGGCCTGGTCCAGCGGCGCGAGATCGACGTCAAGAACGGTGGTCGCGGCGATTCCAAATATACCGCGGGACAGGCGTCGATCGAGGCGCGGCTGCGCTTTTACGACGGCAACCGCACCTACAACTCGGTCCAGATATCGAAGGCCGAGCTGGCGGCGACCCAGGCCGGCCTCGACGCGACGATTTCGGACACGCTGCTGGATCTGCTCACGACCGCCGCCGACATTCACCTGAATCGCAAGGTGCTGCAATATTCGGAGATGCAGAGCGAGGCGATCGGCGAACAGCTGCGCGCGACGTCGCGGAAACTGGAATTCGCCGAAGCCACGCGCACCGACGAAGATCTGGCTCGCGCGCGCCTGGCCACGTCGCAGGCGGGTGTGCTCGCCGCGAACGAAGAGCTCAATGTCAACGGCAACCGGTTTCGCGCCGTGAGCGGCCAGTCGGGCACGATCGTTCCGCCGCTGCCTGCGCTCGCGGCGTTGCCGGGTTCGCTGACCGAGGCGCAGCGCCTGGCCGCCGATGCCGCGCCGCGCCTGCGCGCCGCGCGGCTCAATGCCCAGGCCGGGAAGTCCGGGGTGAGCTTTGCCACCGGCGCGTTGTTGCCGCAGCTCGATGCGGTCAGCGGCTATGAATATCTGACCGGCGGGGTCGCTAATGTCTTTAACGGCAAGCTGCCCGACGACCGCTCGTCGCTCTTTTACGGGCTCGAGCTGCGCGTTCCGATTTTCCAGCCGCGCGACCACGCTGAAATACGGCGCGCCCGCGCGGTCAGGGATCAACGCTTTCGCAGACCAATGCGGCGCTGCGGACCGTGGTCGAGGACGTCGCGAGCAGCTGGGCCCAATGGCAATCGGCCAAGAGCACGATCGTCGCCGCCGAGGCGGCTGTCGCGGCGACCGAACAGGCCGCCGAAGGGATTAAGAAGGAAGCGGTCGGCGGCAACCGCACCCTGACCGATGTGCTCAACGCGCAAAATGAACTGTTGTCGGCCAGGGTCACCCTCGAGCGTGCCCACCGTAACGAATTCGTCGCCCGCGCCGGGGTGTTGGCGGCGATCGGTCAGCTCGCCGCCGACTCGATTCTCGAAGGCGGATGCTGCACCGCCGACGACACGCCGCGTCCGTCGATGTCGTCGTTGGGGCGACCGGTCATCGCGCAGCGTGACCGCGCCGCCGCCGTCGTGGCGAGCGCCGCGGATCGTCCGGCGGGGTCGTCATTGGGCCGCGCCGCCGCCACGGTCAGCGACGCGGGCGGCACGGTTTCGATCGCCGCATCGCGGCCCGCCTCGTCGGCCTTGGGGCGCCGGCGGAACTAGCCTGAAATCCTGGAAATAACCGCGCGATCGGGCCGCCCGCCGGGCGGCGCGACCGCGACCGGCTGGCCGTTCTTTTTCGTCCGATCGGCATCCAACTGCCCCAAAATGAACCAGTTGAAAAAATTGTTCTTCATGTCCCCAAGCAGGAATATTCGCCCCTCTCCCCCCGCCATATTCCAGCTTCGTGGTCCGGCATCGCCCGGGCCATCGGGGGGTGTGATTTGGCCGGTTCGGCGAAACCGCATCCATTCGACCAGAAACGAAGAGGATAGCGAAAATGCCTACTGTGACTCCCTCAAATGCGCCAAACGCAGCGAAGGCTCCGGTCTCTCGCGGCCAGGTGCTCGGTACGAACTCGGTCGATTTTATCGACCTGAATGCGATCACCTCGACCGCGACGCTGCCGTATAATGCGCGCGGCAACGGCGGCAACGACACCGTTTATGGCAACAACCTCGACAACGACCTTTATGGCGACGCCGGGGACGACAATGTCATTGGACGGTCGGGCAACGACCGCATCGACGGCGGGGTCGGCAACGACACGCTGATCGGTGACCAGGCGTCGTTCGTCGTCGTCGGGCCCGGTAACGTCGTTTACAGCGGGATCGACAATGGCGGTGCCGACGGCAACGACACGCTGCTGGGCGGGGCCGGCAACGACACCGCATGGGGCGGCGGCGGAAACGACTATATCCGCGGCGATGCCGGCAACGACACGCTCTATGGCCAATCGGGCGATGACCGCGTCGAAGGCAATGCGGGCAACGACACGATCGACGGCGGGTCGGGCCAGGACAATCTGTTCGGCGGCACCGAAACTGACGTCGTGACCGGCGGGACCGGCGACGATTATATCGACGGCGGCACCAACTCGAATGGCGTCGACAGCCTTTCGGGCAACGACGGCAACGACGTGATCTTCGGCGATGGCGGCCCCGGCCGTAATGCCGATCCCGACTTTGCCTATAACCAGAGCGGCTACAACCCGGGTCTGGGCCACGGCGACAGCATCTCCGGCGGCGCCGGCGACGACCAGGTCTTTGGCCAGGGCGGCAACGACTCGATCACCGGCGACGATGGCGACGATCTGCTCTGGGGCGATGACGGCAACGACACCATCTCGGGCGGGACCGGCTTCGACCAACTCGACGGCGGCGAAGGCGACGACAATCTGGCCGGCAACGACGGCGATGACGAACTCGACGGCGATGCCGGCAACGACGTCATTCGCGGCGGTGCAGGACTCGACTTCGTCCAGGGCGGCGCCGACGACGATGACATCGGCGGCGGTGCCGACGATGACACGCTGAACGGCAACGACGGCAACGATCTGGTCCATGGCGACGGCGGCAACGACGTCATCTGGGGCGAAAGCGGTGACGACAACCTGTTTGGCGACGCTGGCGACGACGTGATCCGCGGTAACGGCGATCCGTTCTTCGATCCGCTCGATCCGTCGAACACCGATGCCGACACCATTTCGGGCGGCAACGGCAACGACATCGTCAACGGTGACGAAGGCGACGACAACATCAGCGGCGATGCCGGCGACGACACTCTGTCGGGCGATGCTGGTAACGACGTGATTGCCGGCGGCACGGGCGACGACGTCATCAACGGCAACGACGGCGCCGACGTCGTGACCGGCGGCGACGACGACGATCTGATCAACGGCAACAACGGCGCCGACAATCTGTCGGGTAATGACGGCAACGACACCATCTTTGGCGGGGCCGGCAACGACGTCGTCAACGGCAATGATGGCGACGACACGCTCGCTGGCGATGCCGGGGCCGACAATATGTCGGGCGGGGCCGGTGACGACATCATGTATGGCGACACGCTGTTCGAAAACCTTGGCAACCCGGGTGGCGGCAACGACACCATGTCGGGTGGCGACGGCAACGACTATATGAGCGGCGGTTTCGGCAACGACGTGATGAACGGCGATGACGGCGACGACACCATCCGGGGCGACACCGGCAATGACACCATCAACGGTGGCACTGGCGATGACAATCTGGAAGGCGAATCGGGCAACGACACGATCACCGGCGGCGAAGGCGACGATCATATGTCGGGCGGCGCGGGCAAGGATCTGTTCCGCTTCGACTCGACCGATGCATCGCCGGGCTTCGGCTTCGACGTCATCGGTGCACCGTTCAGCCTGGGGTCGGGCCGCGACTTCAACCTCGCGAACCGCGATACGCTGGTCTTCGATGTCGATGCGGGCTTCGATCCTTCCACGGACGTGACCGTCATCACCGACGACTGGGATGGCCAGGGCGACGCGCTCGACCTGCTCATCTTCACGGCGGCTGGTGTCATCCTCGTCGAGGATTTCTGGGAAGGCGCTTCGGCTCCGATCCAGGCTCTGGCGGCCGCGGGTGCCTATGACTCGGTTGCTGCGCTGAATGCGTACAGCCAGGGCAATGCCACCTACGACATGATCACGTTCGTCTGAGGACAAGGGCTTCGATGCGGAGGTCCACTTCCTCGACGGGACCTCTGCAGCCTGGAGGGCAGGCCGCGGCCTGCCCTCCTTTGCTGTCCGGGCCATCGGCACGCGCCGCCCTGGCTGCCGATCCGATCGGCCATGCCGTGCCAGAGCGACGCGCTCTGCCCAGTCGATTTCCGCGGATGTCCCCATCACGGGAATGGCCGGAAACTGCGATTTCCGCCATTTTTTACCTCAGGATGACAAACAGAATCATCCGCGACGACACCCGCTCTGGCCGCGCGGGCCTGCAGAGATAATTGCGACACTATTCAAAGGCCTGCCGAAGATCCGGGCATCCACGCCTTCATCCGGATCACGCCAGACCTCCGAGTTTGGTCAGCTCCCTAAGCTGGCTAGCCGTGCCCGCCGCCTCACCCCCGTGGCGGCGGCCGGCGTCGGAGGTGTTCGGCCGCGACCTGCAACCGCCGCGCCTTCCTCCGCAAGCGCCGGCGGCAATATAGGGCTGGTGCGGTGAAACCGGGTAGTTGCATCATGTATGCCCATCTTTTTTCCCTGATATTCGCGATCATGTCGGCGCCGATGACCGGTCAGGCCGACGCGCCGACGCTGGTTTTTCCGGTGGCGTGCCAGATCGGCGAGGCGTGCCTGATCCAAAAGCTCGTCGATCATGATCCGGGTCCGGGTCGGCGCGATTATCGCTGCGGCGCGCTGACCACCGACGGCCATGACGGGACCGACATCCGTCTGCGAACGATGACGGACATGCGCACCGGCTATACCGTCATCGCGGCGCAAGCCGGGACGGTGCTGCGCACCCGCGACGGCGAACCCGACACGGGGGTGAGGGGAGGGGGCGACATAAACGACAAGAAGGCCGGCAACGCTGTCGTCATCGATCATGGCAATGGCTGGCAGACGCAATACAGCCACCTTCGGCTCGGAAGCGTCCGCGTCCGTCCGGGGCAGACGGTGACCGCCGGCGAACCCATCGGCCTGATCGGCTTGTCGGGAAACAGCGAGTTTCCGCATCTGCACTTACCGTCCGCCGCCGCGAAATCGCGCAGGATCCGTTCGTCGGCGTCGGCGTCGCGCCGCCCTGTGACAGCGCGCCGGACCGAGCAGGTCTCTGGTCGCCCGCCGCGCGCGCGATGCTGCGCTATCGGCCCGCCGCGGTCGTCTCGGCGGGTCTCGCGGCCGACGTGCCGGCCAAGGCCGTCATCGACCGCGACCGCCAGGCCATGTCCGTCGGTGCCGGTTCACCCCTGATCCTGTGGGTCGATGCCATTGGCGCCAAAGCGGGCGACGATCAAGCATTTGTAATCGTCGGTCCGGACGGCAGGACGGTTCACAGCCAATTGTCCCACGTCGCCGACGGGGGCTGAGCTGGTTTGTCTATAGCGGCAAGCGCGCCCCGCCGATGGGGTGGCAGAAGGGCCGATATGTCGGTCGTTACGTCCTGCGCCGCGACCAAGTCATCGTCGCGCAAGCCGACACTTCGGTGTCGATCGAATAACATCTGATAATTTTGTAAACAGATCAAATTCAATCTGTTCTTTCACAATCGACGGAAAAATCACAAAAACCTCTCATAATATCCAGACAACCAGCCGATATGATAAAAGAAAAAACAACATTATTAAATTTGCGACATATATACGCCGGATCACTAAAATTCTTTAGGGTAATTAAGAAAGGATTAACCCATAAGATAGCCAATTCATACAAAAGTATAGGAGCATATACCAGAAATTGCCATTGCAGAATCAGTGACCTGGGTTTGTATTCGCGAGGTTAGTGAGAAGGCAGAGGCACCGGTCGCCCAAGAGAACCTAGCACAATCACATCGCGACAATCGCGGTTTCGGGCGACCATTCGGCTCCGGGACGCGGAAGCGTTCGCCGATCGACCAGAGGAGACCTCCGTACAGGTCCGCCGCTGGCGTCGGCGATAGCATGAGAGGTTCAGGGGGCGGAGGCGATGGAGCTACAGCGGAATCAACGGCCCGACGACGGGCGCGATACGGCACAGGCCGTGCCCGGATCGGCGGCCCGCATCCCGGCCAGCGCGACCCGCGTCTCACCCGTCGACGGCGTCATCCAATTGCCGCCCGGCACCCGGCTCGACGCGATCACCCTGTCGGGCAACGATCTGGTCGTCACGCTGCCCAACGGACAGATATTGATCATCGTCGATGGCGCGCTGCACATCCCGCAGCTCAGGGTCGGTCCGATCAACATCCCGGCGCCCACCGTCGCCGCCCTGATCGCCGGACAGGAACCCGAACCCGCCGCGGGCGCACCGCAGAGCTCGGGCGGTAATTTCGCGCAGACTCCCGGCGACATCGGCGATCCGTTCGGTCTCGGCGACTTGCTGCCGCCGACCGAGTTCGGTTTTCCGCGCATCTTCGACCGTGAACTCATTCCCCCCGCCATCGATAATAAGCCGGCAATTCTGATCATTACCCCCGATCAGCCGGCGGGCGCCACCTCGGCCACCGCGACCGTGGCCGAGGCAGCGCTTCCCCAGCGCGGCCTCGAACCATTCGGGTCCGACCCGGCATCGCCGTCCTCCTCGATCAGCGGCTCGATCCAGATCGCGGCGCTCGATCGGCCGAGCGTGGTCGCGGTCAACGGCACGACGGTCACCGCGATCGGCCAGGTCATCACGACGCCGCTCGGCCAGATCACCATCACCAGCATCACGCCGATCGCCATCGGCTACAGCTACACGCTGACCGACAACAGCACCAATCCCAACGCGACCGACGTCGTGACGTTCACCGTCACCGACCGTGACGGCGACACCGCCACCGCCACCCTGACCCTGGCGGTCGAGGATGACGCACCGACGGCGCGCGCGGACATCGACGATGTCGTGGGCGGGGCCGCCAGCGGCAACGTCATCACCGGCGTCAACACCGCCAGTGGCGCGGCCGGCGCCGACACCCCCGGCGCCGACGGCGCACTCGTCACCGGCATCCGGTCCGGGGCGAGCAGCGATTTCTCGCCGACCGGAACCCCGGTGGCCGGCCAATATGGCCGCCTGCTGATCAATCCCGACGGCAGCTATGTCTATATCCGCGGCTCCGGGACGCCCGGCGGCGTCACCGACACATTCACCTATCGGATCACCGATGGCGATGGCGACGTTTCGACCGCGACGCTGACGATCCAGATCGCCGACAGCATCCCGAAACTGGTGGTCCCGGCGGTCGGCGATGACGGCCTGGTCGTCGATGAAGCGGGTTTGCCGGCGCGGCCGGGCGAACCGGCGGGATCGCGGACGGGCGATGATTCGCACGCGACCGCCGGCGTCATCCAATACAGCGCCGTCGACGGTCCCGCGGTCATCACGATCAACGGCGTGGCGATCGTCAGTCAGGGACAGGCGATCGAACTCGCGACCGGCACTTTTTACGTCGTCGCGATCAATCCCGATTCGATCGAATATATGTTCATCCTGCGCGACAACATCCTCGGCGACCCGGCGTCGCAGCCGATCACTGTCGGTATCACCGACAGCGACGGCGACAGCACGACCGCCAGCTTTGCCATCGACATTCTCGACGACCTTCCCGAAGCGCTCGCCGATTTCGACAGCCTGACCGCGGGCAGCGACGGCCCGGCCACCGGCAATGTCGTGACCGATGTCGAAGGCGACGGCGGCGCGGATGTTGAGGGCGCCGACGGCGCGAGGGTCACCGCCATCGCGTTCGGCGGCGAAAACGGCGCGGTCGGCGGCACCACCGCCGGCGCCTATGGCACGCTCCAGATCGCGGCCGACGGCAGCTACCGCTACACGATCGACCCCGAAAATATCGAGGTTATGGGCCTCGACGGCAACGACGAACTGACCGAAACCTTTGAATATGTCATCACCGACGGCGACGGCGATACGGCGACGGCGACGCTGACCGTGACGATCCGCGGCCGCGACGACGTCGTGACGATCGCCGGGCTGAACAACGAGGGCGCCGAACTCACGGTCCTGGAAGCCAATCTCGCCGATGGCTCGGCCCCCGACAGCGATGCGCTGATCCGGACCGGCAGCTTCAGCTTCGATGCTGCCGACGGCATCGCCGCGATCACGATTGCCGGTGAAGCGTTGTTCGATGGCGCAATCGTTCCCGGGCTGACGATCGCCACCGATCTTGGCATTTTGACGATCGTCGATTTTGTGCCGGTGTTCGATGCCACAGGCGACATCGTCGGCGGCACGATCAGCTACAGCTACGAACTGACCGACAACAGTTTGCTGCACAGCGGCGCGGCGGGCGCCGCGCTGACCGAAAGCTTTGCCGTCGTGATCACCGACAGCGACGGCACCACCGCGACCGCCAGCCTCGATGTGCTGATCCGCGACGACAATCCGCTCGCCGTCGCCGATGAAGCCGACGCCGGTGAGGGGCAGACGCTCGTCGCCGATGCCGCCGCCGGCCTGCTCGCCAACGATATCCCCGGCGCCGACGATGCCGCCATCGTCGGCGTGCGCGCCGCGGGGGCAATAATCGGCGCCCGCCAACGGCGGCGTCGGCGCCGTGATCGTCGGCCCCGACGGCGCGGTGCTCGTCGCCGCCGACGGCAGCTATGTCTATGCCGCCAATCCCAATATCATCCCGCCGAATGGCGCCGACGACGTCTTCGTCTATACGCTGCGCGACGGTGACGGCGATGTGTCGACGACGACGCTGACGATCCATATCGCCGATTCGGGGCTGTCCGCGGCGCCGCTGACGTTGCAGGTCAACGAAGCGGCGCTGGCGAGCGGCAGCAATCCCGCCAGCGGCGACGAAACGGTGTTCGGCGACCTCAACGACAATGTCGCCGGCGGGTCCGGCCCCCTGACGTTCACGCTAAGCGGCAATGGCGTCGGCACCCACGGCACCTTCACCCTGAACGCCGACGGCACCTACATCTATACGCTGACCAGCACGGTCGACGGCGTGACCGCCAACAATGGCACCAATATCGTCGCCGCGGTCGAGACCTTCACCTTCAACGTCACCGACGCGTTCGGCAATGTGACGCAGAATGTCGTCACGATCGACGTCGTCGACGACGTGCCGGTCGCGCGGGCCGCGCCGTCGATCACCGTCGCCGAGGATGCGGCGGCGACGAAGCAATCGTGCTGCCGCGACCGGCACAGTCGGCGTCCGATGGCGTCGGTCGTGACCCTGTGACGATCGGCGGCGTCGCGATCGCGGTCGCGGCGACCGGGACGACCAGCTATACCAACGCCAACGGCACCTATGTCTTTCAGGCCAATGGCGCGTGGAGCTTTGATCCGGTGTCGGTCACCAGCGTCTTTCCCGTCGCGGCCGATTTTACCTACACGATCACCGACGGCGACGGCGACCAGTCGTCGGCGTTGCAACAGATCCGTCTGGCCGACGGCGCGGGGCCGAGAGCCAGCGGGCCGATCAGCCTGACCGTCGACGACCAGCTGCTGGAAAGCGGATCGACCCCCTCGCCGGTTCAACCGGTGGCCGCCAGCGGCCAGATCGTTTATACCGCGGGTTCCGACGCGATCGCGTCGATCGGCTTTGGCGATCTGTCGAGCCTCGATGGGGGGCTCGACTGGACGATGGAGTCCGCCACCCGGATCATCGGCATGGACGCCGACCAGAACGCCGTCATCGTCATCGATCTCAGCGTGGCGGGCAATGTCGCGACCGTCACCGCGACGCTGCAATATAATTACGGACTGCACCCCGACATCACGATCGACGACCTGGTCGATCTCGGTTCGATCGATGTGGTCGCGGTCGATGTCGATGGCGACCAGGTGGCCGGCACAGTCAGCCTGTCGGTGTCGGACGATGTTCCCTCGATCACCGCGCACGCGCCCGCGGCCGGACTGCTCACCGTCGACGAAACCAATCTGGCGGTCAATGCGACCGCCAGTTTCGCCAGCCTGTTCAACGTCGTCATCGGCGCCGATGTTGCGGGCAGCACGGTCAAATACGCCTTCGACGTCACGACGGCATCGGGGCTGGTCGACGTCGCGACGGGGTCGAAGATCATTCTGCAGGCGATCGGCAATGTCGTCGAGGGACGGCTACAGGATTCGCCCGCTACCGTGGCGTTTCGGCTGACCGTCGCCGCCGATGGTCAGGCGACGCTCGATCAAATACGCGCCATCCGGCACGCCGATGCCAACAATCCCGACGACAGCGCCACATTGTCGGCAACGCTGATCCGGCTGACCGCAACGGTGGCCGATGGCGACGGCGATCAGGGGCAGCAGGCGGGGGATCTTGCATCAGGGTGATCGACGCGACGGTCCATCGATCGATGCGACGGGCATCGACCCCGCCAACATCCTGCTGACCACGCAGGACGGCGACACGCGCGGCGCGGCCTTCGACGTCGCGACCGCCGACCTGTCGTCGGCCTTCACCATAGCGGCGCTGAACTTCGGTGCCGATGGTCCGGCGGGTGCGGGCCAGGTTACCTGGAATTATTCTCTTGCATTGGGCTCGGCGGTCGCGACCACCGCCCTGTCCAGCAACGGCGTGCCGGTCACGCTTGCCCTTGTCTCCGGCGAGATTGTCGGCAGCGCGGGCGGCACGCCAATCTTTTCCATCGCCGTGAACGCCGCGACCGGCATCGTCACGCTGACCCAATTTGCCGAGATCGATCACCCGCTGCCGGGGTCGTCCGGAAATTATGTGGCCCAGCTTGTCGAGCTTGCCGCCAATCTGGTCGAACTGCGCGGCACCGCGACGATCGTCGACCGCGACGGCGATCGCGTGTCGGACACCGTCGCGATCGATCTGGGCGGCAATATCCGCTTCGCCGACGACGGGCCGTCGATTTCGGCTGGCGGCACCGCGCCCAATCTGGTGGTCGACGAAAGCAATTTCGCGGCGAATGCGACCGCCGACCTGTCGACCCTGTTCGCGCCATCGACCGATTTCGGCGCCGATGGGCCGGGAAGCGTCGCTTACGAGCTGGGCGTCACCGCCGGGCCGAGCGGGCTGATCGATTCGCTGACCGGCGAAGCGGTGATCCTGTCGATCGTCGGCGGGGTCGTGCTGGGCCGCACCGCGACACAGGAAGTCTTCCGCATTTCGGTCGGCCCGGGCGGCGTCGTTACCTTCGACCAGTCGCGGGCGGTGATGCACACCCCCGACAGCGGCCCCGACCAGACGCTGTTCCTGTCGGGTATCAACCTCATCACCTTGACCTTTGTCGTCACCGATGGCGACGGCGATACCGCGCGGTCGACGGCCGACATCACCGGCCATTTCGCCATCCGCGACGATGCGCCGACCGCGATCCACGACGAGGATAATGTGTCGCGCGACGCCCAGAGCTTTGCCGACGGCAATGTCCTGACCGGCATCGGCGGCACCGACGCGAACGGCATGGACGGATCGCCCGACAATGGCGGGGCCGATGGCGGGCTGCGCGTCGTGGGCATCGCTTTTGGGGCGACGGCGGGCGCGCTGGGCGTCGCGCTGGCCGGCGACTATGGTTCGATCGTCCTCGCCGCCGACGGCAGCTATCGCTACGATCTCGACCCGAACGATCCGGCGGTCATCGCGCTCAATGCCGGCGAAACGCTGAGCGAAACCTTTCAATACACCATCCGCGACGCCGATGGCGACACGTCGACCGCGACGATTACGATCAGCATCACCGGCGCCAATGATTTCCCGATCGCGCGTGCCGACACCAACTGGGTGCTCGACGGACCCAGCGGTTCGGACCCGAGCGCGGGCGGCAATGTGCTGCAGGACATCGCGCATCCGGGCGCCCCGTTCGGAATGTTCGCCGACGTCGCGGACAATGATCCCGACCTCGAGGCGATCACCGTCTCCTCCGCGGGCACCTATGTCGGCCTCTACGGCACCCTCGTGATCGCCGCGAACGGCAGCTACACCTACACGCTCGACGAGGACAAGGCGGCGGTCAACGCACTCGACACGGGTCAGACCTTGCTCGACAGTTTCGCCTATACGATCACCGACGGCGCGCTGTCGGTCGGATCGACCCTGACGATCACGGTGTTCGGCACCAACGATGCCCCAACGATCGGCACTGCGATCGCCCGCATTTCGGAGGAAGGCCTGCCCGGCGGGCTGCCGGACAATGCGCCGAACGCCACGCTCGATACGACCAACAGCACGACGGCCAGCGGGATGCTGGCCATCGCCGACGCCGATGCGGGCGAGACGCTGACGGTCAAGCTGGGCAACCCGGGCGCCGTGCTGACCGCGGGCGGAATTCCGGTCACCTGGGCCGGCGTCGGCACCGGCACGCTGATCGGTTCGGTCGGCGGGTCGGAGGTGATCCGGGTCACGCTGGCCCCGAATGGCGCCTATACGGTGACGCTGTCGCGCGCCGTCGATCATCCGACCGTCGGCGTCGAAGATCTCAAGAATTTTTCGGTCCCCGTCCTGGTGTCCGACGGCACCGTGACGACGACCAATGCCGCGGCGATCCAGATCGTGATCGAGGATGACGCGCCGACCGCGACCGGCGAGACCGGCGGCTCGTCGCAGCCGGCGCAGGATGTGAACACGCTGTTCGTCCTCGATTTCAGCGACAGCATCGACAACGGCGAACTCAACACGATGATCGGCGCGGTCCAGAATGCGCTGACCCAGCTCGACGGCGCGGCATCGGGGGCTTTGACGATCCGGTTCGTGATCTTCTCGTCGGGATCCTTCGCCTCGCCGTCGTTTGCAACCGCGGCCGACGCGAACGCCTATCTGACGTCGATCAATCCGCTCGCGGGCGGCGAGCGGCCGTCGCAGGAACTGCCCCCCGCCGGGATCGGCCTCAACACCAACTATACCGGCGCGATCCAGACCGCGCTCGCCAATTTCACCGCCATCCCCGGCGCCAGCAACCAGGTCTTTTTCCTCAGCGACGGCAACCCGAACCAGCAGGTGCAGTTCGGCGGCTTCCCGCCGATGGTGGTCAATTCGTTGACCGCCGCGACCGCCACCGCGTGGAACAATTTCGTCGACGGCAACAATATCAACGTCACCGCGATCGGGATCGACAACAACCCGCTCCAGCCGCTCAACATCGAACGGCTGCGCGACGTCGATCTGAACGATGCGCCGAACAACAATCCGATCCTGGTCGACGATTTCCAGGATCTGGTCACGACGCTGCTGGCGGTCATCGTTCCGTCGGCGGTGTCGGGCGATCTCGACGCCAACGATGCCTATGGCGCCGATGGCGGCCGTTTGCTGTCGATCATGATCGGGTCGACGACCTACACCTGGGACGGCGCGGCGAGCACTGCGGTGTCGAGCGGCGGCACGATCGCCGGCACCACGCTCAGCGCGATCACCACCCCGATGGGCGGGACACTGACGCTGAATTTCGCGACCGGCCAGTATAATTACCAGCCGCCGAGCCCGATCACCGTCACCGCGACCGAAACCTTCACCTATGTGCTGACCGACCGCGACGGCGATACCGCGACGGCGAATCTGTCGGTCACCATCACCGCGCTGGCGCCGCCGATCGCGATCGACCTCGATGGCGACGGGGTCGAGTTCGCATCGAGCGCGGCGGGGGTGCGGTTCGACTATAATGGCGACGGCACCGCGGAAACCACCGCCTGGGTATCGCCCGACGACGCCTTGCTGGCGATCGACAAAAATGGCGACGGCAGGGTGGCCAATGGGTCGGAACTGGTGTTCGGCGGCGCCGGCGTGTCCGACCTGCAAGGACTCGCCGCGGCGTATGACAGCAATGGCGACGGAAAGCTCGATGCCGCGGACAAGGATTTTGCCAAATTCGGCATCTGGCAGGACGCCAACAGCAATGGCGTCACCGACCCGGGCGAATTCCGCTCGCTGATCGACGCCGGGATCATCAGCATTTCGCTCGTTTCCGATGGCCGCAGTTACACCGCGGCGGACGGCCAGGTGCAGGTGCGGGCGAGGCGACCTATACCCGCGCCGACGGCAGCACCGGCAAACTCGCCGATGCCGCATGCGCCAGCAGTAGCGACGAGGAACGCGCCGCCACCGCCGCCGGACGATGGTCTCGGCTGCGACTGCTAGCGCGCATCGCCGCGACGCCCTGGCGGCTCAGCCGTCGGAAACGCCGCCCCCGAACCCGTCGTCTGGCGCCGAAATCGCGGCCAGCGCCGCGCCGGAGCCGGCCGCGATCCATCCCGCCGACCGCGCCAGCCTGTTGATCCACGACATGTTTTCGGGGCCGGCGATCGAACGCGTCGCCAGTGACGCGAAACAGCACATCGGCGGCGGCGAAAGCTGGCACGACAGCACCCGGGCCGACGCGTTCGACATCGCAGGGATCGACCGGCCGGCGGCGATCCTGCCCGACCAACCCGGCGACGAGGTGGCGCCGACCGCCGCACCCGCCGCGGCGCCAGCGCCGGAGGTGGATCAGGTCCAGATGCTGCTACCGCAACAGGCGGTGCTCGCCGACCCCGACCCGGCTGCGGGCAAGGTCGAGGCGATCGTGACCGCGGCGCTGGAGGGGCCCGAGGTCAATCTCGACGCCTTGCTCGGCCCGGCCGCGCCGCCCGAACAGCCATTGCCGCAAATCCCGCTTTTCGCCGGCGCGGCGAACGGATTGCTGACCCAGGACATGGGTCCGGCAGGACATATGTTCATGGCCGGCCTCGCCGACCATCACGCCGCCCAGCAGCTCGAACAGGCCGCAGCGGCCGGACACGCGTAAACCGGCAACGCCGCCGGACATAAACAAAAACAGGGGCGTGATCGCAAGGCCGTCACCATCGGCCGATCAAGCAGGGGACAAAAAATGCACAGAATCCGTATCGCAACCTTGTTGCTTAGCGCGACCGCGCTGGTCGCGGCGCCGCAGGCTGGCCGGGCGCAGCGGCTGGAGTTGAAAACCGCGGTCGAGACGGCGATGCAGACCAATCCCGAAATCAACCAGGCGGTCGAAAACAAGACCGCGATCGAATTCGAGCGCGAACAGGCGCAGCGCCTGTTCCTGCCGCGGGTTTCGGTCGAAGGGTCGGTCGGCATCCGCCGGCTCGAAAACAGCACTCGGCGGCAGCTGGGGATCGCCGACAACGAACTGTATCCGATGGAGGCCGGACTTCGCCTTGAACAGACGCTGTTCGATGGCGGGGTCAAGAGCAACGAGCTCAAACGCCAGGCGGCCCGCACCGACGGCGCCGCGTTCCGCGTCGAAGAACGCTCGCAGTTCGTCGCCTTGCAGGTCACCCGCAATTATCTGGATTATCTGTTGCAGCAACGGATCGTCGCCGCCTCCGAAGACAATATCGATTTCCACGGCAAGCTGGTGACCGACCTGCGCGAAGGCGTGGCCAAGGGATCGCTGAGCATCGCCGACCAGCAGCAGGCCGAGGAACGGCATCAGGCAGCGCGCGCGCGGCTGACCGAGGCCAATCTGGATCTGGTCAACACCGCCGCCTCGTTCCGCACCCTGACCGGTCTCGACCTGGTCGACGGGGCGTCGCTGCCGCCATCGCTGGCGAACGGTATCCCCGCGACGCTGGACGAAGCGCTGGCGATTGCGCGCGACCGCAATCCTCGGGTCCGCGAGGCACAGGCCGATCTGGATGCCGCGCACGCGATGGTGCGCAAGGCGAAATCGGAACAGATGCCGACGCTGTCGCTGGAGGGTAACGCCCGGATCGGCGACGACATCGACGGGTTCCGCGGCGAGACCAACGATCTTCAGGCCGGCGTGGTGCTGCGCTGGGATATTTTCAACGGTGGCGTCAAGCGGTCGAAGGTGCAGGAAATGTACCGCCGCGAGCGCGAAACGCGCTTTCGCCTCGACCAGATGGTGCGCGAAGCCGAAGAGGATGTGCGCGTCGCGTGGAACACCTGGGACGCCCAGGGCAAGCTGGTCAAGGAGCTCGACGAGCAGAGCAAGGTCTCGGACGAATTGCTGCGGTCCTACCGCGCGCAGTTCAACGTCGGCCGCCGCTCGCTGCTCGACGTTCTGGACGCGCAAAACACGCGTTACAATGTTCAGGTGCGCACCGAAACCGCCAAATTCGCGCAATTCTATGCCGAGTTCAAACTGCTTGCGGCGCTCAACAATTTGCTGACCGCCATGGAGGTCGCCCCGCCGAAAGCCGCGGCGGCGACCGCCCGCGAGCGCTTCAAGGTGCGGTCGGCGCCCGAGATGAACCCTGAAACGATGCGGGATCCCACATGAACTATCCCGGCGATGCCCGCGGCGCGCGGCGCTCGCGTGCGCTTCCTGCCGCTACGGCGTTCGAAACATGGCGGGCCAATCCCGCGCAGGATGACGAATTGCTCGATGCGGTCGCCGGCATTGCAGAGATGTTCGAACGGCCGTTCTCGGACATGCGGGTCAAAAAAGGGCTCGCGCTCGACGAGGATGGCTTTCTGCCGCTCGATCAACTCGACCATGCGCTGGCGGCGGTCGGCCTGCGCTGTCATCTGGTGCGCCGACCGCTGGCGGGATGGAACGCGCAGGACGTTCCTGCCATCCTGCTGCTCGCGGGCGACGACCGGCCGATCATCCTGACCGCCATCGAACCGCATGTCGCCACGGTGCGCCTGCCGGGCGCCACCGCCGACATTGCGGTCGATCGCACGGTGTTGGAGGCCGGCTATTCGGGCCAGGGCGTAATCGTCCGCCACGACCCGGTCAGTGAAATGGCGCGCGAGCGGCCGTGGGACGAACCGACCCGGCAGCATTGGTTCTGGAGCGAGGTGTGGAAGGAGCGCGGCCAATATGGCTATGTCATGCTCGCCTCGCTGCTCATCAACCTGGTCGCTTTCGCGATGCCGCTGTTCACGATGAACGTCTATGACCGGATCATTCCGAACAAGGCGGCGTCGAGCCTGTGGGTGCTCGCGCTGGGCGCGGTGTTCGCGGTTGCGGTCGAATATTCGCTGCGGCTCGCCCGGACCGGGCTGATCGACGAGGTCGGGCGCGGCATCGATGCCCGGCTGTCGCAGCGATTGCTCGACAAGGTCCTGAACCTGCCGCTCGCCACCCAACGCGGCAGCACTGGCGCGCTCGCGCGGCGAGTCACCGAATATGAGCAGGTTCGCGATTTCTTTGCCTCGACGACCGTGGTGTTGATCACCGACATCCTGTTTCTGTTCGTGTTCGTCGGCCTGATCGCGGTCCTGGGCGGCTGGCTGGCCGTAGTACCGGTGGTCGCGGCAGTCATCATGCTGGCAATGGGCTGGGTGTTGCAGCGCCGGATGAGCGCCGCCGTCGCCGATGCGCAGGTCGACACCAGCCTGCTCCAGACCGCGTTGATCGAATCGATCGGCAGTCTGGAAACGGTCAAGGCGTGCCGCGCCGAGGGGCGGATGCTGGGCAAATGGCGCCGCCTGTCGGCGTCGAACGCCTACACGCAGGAGGAAATGCGCAAACTGACCGCCACCGCGGTGAATCTGGCGACGCTGTGCCAACAGGGAACCAGCATCGCGCTGATCATCGGGGGCTTCTATCTTTTCAATGCGGGCATCATCTCGATGGGCGCGATCATCGCGATCGTGATGCTGGCCAGCCGCTCGCTGGCGCCGGTCGGGCAACTGGCGTTCCTGATGACGCGCGGCCGGCAGGCGTTCGTCACGCTGAACAGCCTGCAACTGCTGATGGATCAGGACGACGAGCGCGAGAAGGGCAGCCGCTCGGTCACGCCCGAAATCCGCGAAGGCCGCTTGCAGCTCGATCATGTCGGGTTCCGCTATCCCGATACCGAGCGCGAATCGCTGGCCGATATCAACCTCGTCATCGAACCCGGCGAGCGGATCGGCCTGATCGGCCGCGTCGCGTCGGGCAAATCGACGCTGGGCCGCGCCCTGTGCGGGCTCTACGATCCGACCGCCGGCAGCTACCGCATCGACGGTCTGGAAAGCCGGCAATATGATCCGCACGACCTGCGCGCCGCGCTGCGTTTCGTCGGCCAGGACGCCGAACTGTTCAGCGGCACGGTGCGCGAAAATCTGCTGGTCGGCGCCGCCGATGCCAGCGACGCGACCGTCATCGACGCGGCACGGAAATCGGGCGCCGACGGCTTTCTCGGCCGCGACGCGACCGGGTTCGATTTTCATATCCTGAAGGCGCGGATCAGCGCGCCCTCGAAATCGGCATTACGATCGCCGGCTGGTGCCGAGATCATCCTGCTCGACGAGCCGACCGCCGGGATGAGCCACAGCGAGACCGACAGCGCGGTCGAACTGATCCGGACGGTGTCGGCCGGCAAGACCCTGCTCATGGTCGAGCACGACATGAGCGTCGTGTTCGGCCTGGCTGACCGCATCACGGTCCTGGTCTACGGCGAGGCCATCGCCTCCGACGGCCGCGCGACGAAATCCTCGCGCCGGTGCCGCTCATGACCGCCGCGACCGCCAGCCGCCGCGGCCCGGCCGCGGCCAACGACATTTCCGCACGACGCTGTGGCTGATCGGGATCGCGGCGCTGGTGACGTTGCTGACATCGGACGGGCTATGGGCGCGGGTCTTTGATTTCTTCGGCGCCGAAAATCACGGCTATGCCGCCGATGATATCGCCGCGCCGCCCCCCGTCGATCGCGAACTGGCGCAGTTGATCAAGCTGACCGCCGATCCCGCCGCGGCGCCGCTCGATCCGCCGGAAAAAGCGATCACGATCAACGAGGCGATCCCCTTCGCGCGCGGGCCGATCGCGTTGGCAAAACCCTTTCACCCGGTGGGCACCGATCAGATCGCCAGGCTGACGGCGCTCAAATGCCTCACCCAGGCGGTCTATTTCGAGGCCGGGTTCGAACCGATCGCCGGGCGGCGCGCGGTCGCCCAGGTCGTGCTCAACCGCGCCGCGCATCCCGCCTTTCCCAAATCGGTATGCGGCGTCGTTTATCAGGGGGTCAATCGGCCGGTCTGCCAGTTCAGCTTTACCTGCGACGGATCGCTAAACCGGCGGCCCAATCCCGCCGCGTGGAAAGAGGCCGAGGATGTCGCGACCGCTGCGCTGGGTGGCTATGTCGAACCGTCGGTGGGCCATTCGACCCATTATCATGCCAATTATGTATCGCCCTATTGGGCGCCAAAGCTGGTCAAGATCGCTCAGATCGGCGCCCATATCTTCTATCGCTGGCCGGGCCGCTGGGGGATGCCGGGCGCGTTCTCGGGCCGCTACAGCGGGATGGAGGCTATTCCTGCCATCCTGCTGCGCGGCGGCGGCACCAGATCGAAGGACGGCATCGACGGACAGGCCTTGATCCGGACATCGGCCGACGGTCAGATGACCGGCCTGCAGGACCGGCGCGCCGAAAATGACGACGGTGGCCGCCTCGATCCGTCGCTGGGGTGGGAACTCGCGATCCCGGCGCCCGAAGAGGCCAGCCGCGCATCGCGGATGATGGCGCGGCAACAGGCCGGCGAGTTCGACGTTGCGGCAAAGGAAAATGGCTCATGATCAGATCGCGGCCCTATGTCGGCACCCGCCGGGTCATTCTGGCCGCGGGGGTCGGGCTGTTCGTCTTCGTCAGCTGGGCGAGTTTCGCCAAGGTCGATGAAGTGACCTGCGGGCAGGGACGGGTGATCCCGTCGAGCAAGGCGCAGATCGTGCAGTCGGCCGAACCGGCGACGATCCTCAACATCGTCGTCCGGTCGGGCCAGGCGGTCCGCAAGGGCCAGCTGCTGGTCCGCCTCGACGACACCGAATCCTCATCGCAGCTGGGCCAGATCGAGGCCGAGAACCGCTCGCTCGCGGCGCGGGCGGCTCGCCTGGGGCGCGAAGGCGGCGGCGCGGCGGGCGCCGATTGCAACGCCGTAGGCGGCAAGACATTGGCCGAATGCGTTCAGGAGGCCGACCTGCAATCGGCCCGCGCGGCGACGCTCCGCAGCCGAAAAATGGCGCTGAACGCGGCGGTCGAGCAGCGGCGGCGCGACTATGACGAAGCCAGAGCAACGATCGCATCGCTGAAGTCGAGCCTTGGACCTGCGCAGAACCAGGTCGATCTGCTCGAACCGCTCGCCGCCAAGTCGATCGTCCCGCAAACCGAATTGCTCAACGCCAAACGCGAAGCGAGCGAGATCCGCGGCAAGCTGGCCGCCGCCGAACAGGCGGCGTCGCGCGCCGCCTCGGGCATCAACGAAGCGCAGGCACAGGTTTCCGAGGCTGGCCTTCAGTTCCGCCAGGAAGCGCTCGACGAACGCAACCAGTTGGTGGCGAAGATGGCGGTGAACTCGGAATCGCTCCGCGGTGCCGCCGGCCGCCGGCAAAGGTCGGAAATCCGCTCGCCGGCCAACGGCATCGTCAACGACGTGCAGGTCACCACCGTCGGCGGCTTCGTCCAGGCGGGTCAAAAGATCATGCAGGTTGTGCCCGTGGGCGACAAGCTGTTGGTCGAAGCCCGGGTGGCGCCGCGCGATATCGCCTTCATCAAGGTCGGCGACCGGGCGAACGTCAAGGTCACCGCCTATGATTTCGCCATCTACGGCGGCCTGTCGGGCAATGTGGTCCAGATCTCACCCGACAGTGTTTACGACGAGGCGGCCAAAGAAGCCTATTTCACCGTCGTCGTCGAAACCGACCTCGCCTATCTCAAGAGCGGACAACGCCGCTTGCCGATCACCCCCGGGATGATCTGCGATGTCGAGGTCATCACGGGCAAAAAGAGCGTGCTCAGCTATTTGTTCAAACCCTTCCTCCGCGCCCGGTCGGAAGCCTTCACCGAGCGATAGGCTCATCGCTGCGCGGGGCGCGGCATCGGCCTGACAATTTTCGGATGCGCTCAAATTGTGTTCCCCCGCGAAGGCGGGGGCCCATCACCTGCTTTATCGTTCACCGCAATCGCCGGTTGAAGGATGAAGCATCAGGTGATGGGCCCCGCCTTCGCGGGGGAACTCATCTTAGGTCAGCTTAAAGTCATCGGACTCAAAACCCGTCGCTGCGATATCGAACCTAGCGCTTTCGTGGCCGCTTGGTCACGCTGCCCGGCCCGCCATCGGCATCGGTTTTGGAAAAGGGCGCGTCGGACGCACCTCCCTCAGGTTCAGCTGCACCGGCTCGCCCAACCCGTTTTTGACGCCCCAGGTCGCGGCTTGCGTCCGGTTTTCGACACCCAGCTTGCGCAGGATCGCCTTGACATGGACTTTGACGGTGGCCTCGCAGATGCCGAACTGCCGCGCGATGACCTTGTTCGCCATGCCCGCCATGATGCTTTCGAGGATTTCGATCTCGCGATCCGACAAGCCGACCGAAACGGCGCTGCTTTTCCAGTCGCCCGCGACCGTCGCGGGCATCCAACTGGTCAGGTTGGTGACCAGCTGCGACGGAAACACCTTCTCGCCCATGGCGATCAGACGGATCGATTCGGTCAGCGGAGCGCAGGATATTTCTTTGATGATGACGCCGTCGGCGCCGATCTGAAAAGCCTCCACGACCTCCTCGAAGCTGTAGCGATCGAGCAGCAAGGCCAGTCGCACATGGCTCCGTTTCGCCGCCAGCCTTCGGCACGCATCGAGGCCAAAGCTGCTACCGCCCCCGTCGACGACGATCACATGGTCCATCGTGTCGCGTGCGATATCTCCGTGTGCGTCCAGGAGCGCCGATACATCCGAAACAGAAGCTTCGATGTGGAAGCTTTCCCCCGACAGTATCTTGCGCAACCCCTCGCGCGCTATTTCGTTTTTCGCCAGAAGCGAAATTGGTACAATCTGCGGCATCGCCCGCCTCCCCTGAAAACTTCAGTCAAGGCAACCCAGTTTTTTCCGAGGTTCGATCGACGGCGACCCTTCGCCAACACCCCTCATTTTCGTTGTTAAGTTTGTTAAGATATTTCCCGTCATGAGCTAATTTGTACAACTAAGGTTATACACTTTGCTTACGGAATATACGAGAATTCTCCGCTTTACCCCGAAAGGGGTATTTCAGAATCCCGCCGCGCTCGGTATTAATTTTCGGCGCGGGGGCTTAGTGTGGATTTAACCGCATTAAATGCAGCGGGTTACATTTGCGCGACGCGGGCGCCATGGGCATTGCGCCATCACCCTTTCGGCTAGAGCAAGCGACTGAAAACCGACGTAAACCCGTCAAAAAAGCTTAATATTAACCATGAATTTTAACTCTTTCGTTCTAGGCGGGGGTGAAAGAGCGTCTTAACAGCGCCCGAGTCGGTCTGTCCGGAAACAACCAAAATGGCGCTATTCGGACCGCCGTCGGCCAAGCGCGCCGGCGCGCGTCACCGGGCCTGGATCATCGGGGTCACAGCGCCTCGAAAAATCGGGGCCGCAGACCGGGCAATTCGCTGCAGTTGATCGCGCAGGGTCCGAAACGGACAATCGACATCCGAACCGATCGAAGGCCGACTGCGGCCAGGCCCGCGCTGTCTGCCATATGTCCGGTTGCGACCGGTCGCGGCGCGATTGCCGATGGCGCACCCTGCGCCAGCGCCGCGGGCAATGCCGCGATCACGGGAACCGGCACCGGCACCGGCGCGGCATCGCGATACCCATGGACCCAGCGCTTGGCGCCGCTGAACGACAGGATCGGCCGGACGTCGTTCGGCAGGCTGCCATCATAGAGCCGATCGGTCATGTTATCGAGCACCACCTTGCCGGCATTCGACTGGACCAGCAGCAACGCATGGTCTGCGTTGACGGCAGGTCGCGAGCGCACCAGCTTCTCGCGGTCCGCCCAGATCGGGAAGATCGACTGACGAACAGCAGGTGCGTTTCGATGATCGTCGAAGCCCTCGCATCTGCCGCAGCCAGCTCGATCGGCGCCCTGCGGCCGTCCCAGACACTGTCCCGGCAATCGCGGTCGTCGCTCACATAGGCTGACCTTTTCGACGGGCTTCACCGCAATGCTTGACGCGTTGCAGTTTCCATCTCGTCGAGCCCGTATTCCAGGCTATGCGCAGTTCGATGCGCATCGGTCTCGCGCGGCAGCTTGCGGCGTCGTGCGGATCGCGAATGCCAGCGCTCGCCGAACAGCGTGATGCGCCATCGGCATGGCCTGCGTGCCAAGTTCGGAACTATCGTCGGTTCCGCTTTCCGGCCGCCCGTCGCTCCATGGCAGGTTGCGATCGGGCCCCATTGCATATGGGGTGCAACCGGCCGCGGGCGTCAGCCCCGCGCCGGGTTGCGGCTGGCTTGCAGGTTCCAAGGCAAAGCGGTCGTTCGCCGCGGCGGTGCCGATCGCCGCAGCGCTGTCGCCTTGCTGGCTCATCCGGATCCGATCGAGCGCGGTATCGGCGACGCGCGCGATCGGACGGGGCGCTTTGTAAGCAACGGCAGCATAGGCCGCGCAATCGCTTCGTTGTGCCGAAACGAGCGCCGGCTGAACGGCCTGGACATCTGGCGAGACGGCCGATGCATAGCCGGGCGCCGCAAGCAACGCTGCGGCTACGATTGCTGGCGCGCGCCAGCGGCAACCGGTCAAGGACAGCGGTTTCATCATGCCGACGGGCATGCCGGAGCGATGTGAGGATTCGCTTCATCGCAATGGTTAACCGTGCGTTGACCATCTTACGGCCATGCCAAACGCGTCCGTTGTCACGCATGACCGCCTACATCGTGGCTATGCGTGCGCACCCTGATCGATCCTTTCGTCCTTCGCCGCCGGTCCGCCACCATAGCGCGCATAGAGCGTCGGCAGGACGAACAAGGTGAGCAGCGTCGCCGAAATCAGCCCGCCGATCACCACCGTCGCCAGCGTTTTTTGCACTTCGGCGCCGGCACCGGTCGCCAGCGCCATCGGCACGAACCCCAGGCTGGCGACGAGCGCGGTCATCACCACCGGGCGCAGGCGCATCAGCGCGCCTTGCCGCGCGGCCTTGGCCCGCGCCATGCCCGACCGCATCAGTTCCTGGATCGACGATACCATCACCAGTCCGTTGAGGACTGCAATGCCCGACAGCGCAATGAAGCCGACCGCCGCCGAGATCGAGAAATGCATGGATGCGCGCCAGCGGCCGCCGCCGACCGTTTGACCTTGTGACGATAGAGACGCGACTCGCACCGCGTCCGGACCAAGCCGAAGGCGCTGCTGAACGGCGAAGTACAAAACTGGTGACAGCAACAAAGCTCGGGAAAAACATGCAGATCGACAGGCGCCGGTTCGTCAACATGGCCTTGGGCGGCGGGACGGCGGCGGCGCTCGCGGCGTGGTTCCCGGCCTGGGCGCAACCCGTTTCGGCGGGCATCGCATCGACGCTGCCGACGGTGTCGGGCAACGACATCACGCTGCGCATTGCGCGCCAGACGATGCGGATCGACGGCAAGGTCAGCCGCGCGATCGGGATCAACGGCACCGTGCCGGGTCCGCTGGTGCGGCTGAAAGAAGGGCAGACGGCGCGGCTGACGGTCGTCAACGATCTCTACGTCGACAGTTCGATCCACTGGCACGGACTGATCCTGCCGTTTCAGATGGACGGCGTGCCCGGGGTCAGCTTTCCCGGCATCAAGCCGCGCTCGACATTCGTCTATGAATTCCCGGTGCGGCAATCGGGCACCTATTGGTATCACAGCCATTCGGGCTTGCAGGAACAGCTGGGCCATTACGGCCCGATCGTCATCGATCCCGCGGGCGCCGACCCGATCGGTTACGATCGCGAGCATGTCGTGGTGCTGTCCGACCACAGCAATTTGTCGCCCGAGGCGATCTTTCGCAAGCTCAAGGTCAACCCCGGCCATTTCAACATGCAGCGCCAGACGCTCGGCGGGCTGCTCGCGGGCAAGGACCAGCCGCTGAAGGATCGCGTCGAATGGGGCGCGATGCGGATGGACCCCACCGACGTCGCCGACGTCAACGGATCGACCTATCACATTCCTCGTCAACGGCTATGGCCCGCGCGACAATTGGACCGCGCTGTTCAATCCCGGCGAGCGGGTGCGGCTGCGCATCGTCAACGCGTCGGCGATGACGATCTTCAACGTCCGCATCCCGGGCCTCAGGATGACGGTGGTGCAGGCCGATGGCCTCAATGTCGTGCCGACCGAAATCGACGAGTTCCAGATCGCGGTCGCCGAAACCTATGACGTCATCGTCACCCCGGCCGAGGACCGCGCCTATACGCTGGTTGCCGAGGCCAACGACCGCTCGGGCATGGGCCGCGCGACGCTGGCGCCGCGCGCCGGCATGGCCGCCGACGTGCCGCCGCTGCGCGAACGGCCGCTGGCGACGATGAAGGACATGGGCATGGACATGGCCGGCCGGCGCGGGCATGCGCCGCCTGCGCGCCCGAACATGCGGCAATGGGCCGATTGCACCCCGGCGGCCGATGCGGCGCCGGGCGATCACGCCGCGATGGGGCATGGCGCCAGCGGCATGGACCACAGTATGCGCGACTTTGCCGTCGCGCCGCAGGTCAAACGCGACCCCAGCGTCCAGACGATCTCACCCATGCCGGTCGACCGCATGGGTGAACCGGGGCAGGGGCTGGAGGATGTCGGGCATCAGGTGCTGACCTATCACGATCTGGTCGCGCTCGATCGCAATCCCGACGTGCGCGCCGCGGACCGCTCGCTCGACATCCATCTGACCGGGAATATGGAACGCTTCATGTGGTCGTTCGACGGCGTCAAGATGTCCGACCATCACGAGCCGATCCCGTTCATCGAGGGTGAGCGGGTGCGGATCAACCTGATCAACGATCTCGATGATGAGCCACCCGATCCATTTGCACGGCCATTTTTTCGAACTGGTCACCGGAAAGGGCGATCGGTCGCCGCGCAAGCATACCGTGCTTGTCCAGCCGGGCGGCACCGCGAGCTTCGATTTTACCGCCGACGCGCTCGGCGACTGGGCGTTCCATTGCCATATGCTCTATCATATGCACGCCGGGATGATGCGCGTGGTCAGCGTCCGTCCGCGCGGAGACGCGGCATGATCCGGCTCGCGCTCCTGTTGTCGGGTATCGCGCCGCTGGCCTTCGCGGCGCCCGCCGCGGCGCAATCGATGGATCATTCGATGCACGGTGCGGCGCCTGCCCCGACGCCCGCGCCTACACCCAGCGATCCCGACTGCGCGCCCGAACATGCGGCGATGGGGCATTGTACACCAAAGGCGGCGGTGCCGGCAAAGCCGGGCGCGACTGGAACCGATCTGCCACCCGGTGACGCCCCGGCGCCCGCGCCGCCTGGCGACTGGTACGCCGACCGCATTTTCCCGAAGGCCGAAATGGAACATTCGCGCCACGTCATGATGGTCGAGAACGGCGCGCAGAAAATCGCCTTCATCAGCTTCAACCTCGCCGAAGTTCAGGCGCGCAAGGGGCATGACGGCTACCGCTGGGACGTCGAGGCCTGGTATGGCGGCGACATCAACCGCCTCACCGTCAAGAACGAAGGCGAGGGCGCTTTCGGCGAAGGCATCGAAAGCGTCGAAACCCAACTGCTCTACAGCCGCGCCGTCGGACCCTATTTCAATGCCCAGGCGGGCATCCGGCAGGACTTTGGCCCCGGCCCCGACCGCACCTATGCCACCGTCGGTTTCGAGGGGCTGGCGCCCTATTGGTTCGAGGTCGAGGGGGCGTTGTTCTTGTCGAACAAGGGCGACCTGCTCGCCCGCGTCGAAGGTTATTACGACCAGCGCATCACCCAGAAACTGATCCTCCAGCCGATGGCCGAGGTCAATTTCGCGGCGCAGGACGTGCGCGAAACGGGGACCGGATCGGGCCTGTCCGACGTCGAGCTCGGGCTGCGCCTGCGCTATGAAATCGTCAAGGAATTCGCCCCCTATGTCGGGGTCGAATGGGCGCGCAAGGTCGGCGACACCGCCCGCTTCGCGCGCGCCGCGGGCGAGGATGCCGACAGCGTCAGTTTGGTGCTCGGGGTGAAGGGCTGGTTCTAACGTCTGGCCCGTTTGGAGCGTGACGACTTAGGTTTAAATCCCTCGTCATTGCGAGCGAAGCGAAGCAATCCAGAGCCGCTTACACCCACGCTGGATTGCCGCGTCGCTTCGCTCCTCGCAATGACGATTCAGATCTAAAACCATGCCGCTTTAGTTGGCTACGGTTCCATTTTATCGAAGATTTCGGCGACGATCAGCGGCCGATCGAATTCCAGTCCGGAGGGGACACTACCTGTCACAAGCAGCGCGTCGTCCTGCGCTAGCGCCAGTGCATCGCCGTTGACCCGAACCGTCGTCTGCTGCTCGGCCAGCATCAGGCACTTGCCCGCCGCCCTCGGCCGCGCCGTCGTCCAGCGGTCCACCGCGATCCGGGTGCGCCCGCGCCGCGCCATCAGGTTGAACACGGTGCAGGGGCCGTCGACCGGGCGGGCCGCGACCGCCGCTTCACCGGCGAACAGGGTGGGCGGCGCGCCGGGATCGACCCGTCTCTCCGCATCATCGCCGACCGTCAACAGCAACTCGCCGCGCAGCAGAACGAACGCCCGATCAACCCCGGGCCACGCCGAAAACGGCCCGTCGACGTCGATCGTCGCGATGCTGGCGCGCCACAGGAAATCATCGTCGCCCGCATCCGCCGGAACCGTAATAACGTCGCGCGTCACGCCGCCGCCGCCCCGCCACGGCCGGACGGCATAGGCGTGGCTGGCGAGATGCAGGACGTCGGTCACCCGGTGATGGCGGGCAGGTCGAGACCCTTGTCGCGCGCGCAATCGAGCGCGATGTCGTAACCCGCGTCGGCGTGGCGCATCACTCCCGTTGCCGGATCGTTCCACAGCACCCGTTCGAGCCGCGCCGCCGCTTCGGGGGTGCCGTCGGCGACGATCACCATGCCGCTATGCTGCGAAAAGCCCATGCCGACGCCGCCGCCGTGGTGCAGCGACACCCAGGTCGCGCCGCTGGCGGTGTTGAGCAGCGCGTTGAGCAGCGGCCAGTCGCGAAACGGCATCGCTGCCGTCGCGCATCGCCTCGGTCTCGCGATTGGGGCTGGCGACCGAGCCTGAATCGAGATGGTCGCGGCCGATCACGATCGGCGCCTTTCAGCTCGCCGTTCGCGACCATGTCGTTGAAGGCGAGCCCGAGCCGGTGGCGATCGCCCAGCCCGACCCAGCAAATGCGCGCCGGCAGCCCCTGAAACCGGATCTTCTCACGCGCCATGTCGAGCCAGCGGTGGAGATCCTTGTTGTCTGGCAGCAACTCCTTCACCTTGGCATCGGTTTTGTAGATATCCTCGGGATCGCCCGACAGTGCGACCCAGCGGAACGGTCCGATGCCGCGGCAGAACAGCGGGCGGATATAGGCGGGGACGAAACCCGGGAAATCGAAGGCATTTTCGACCCCCTCGTCCAGCGCGACCTGGCGGATGTTATTGCCATAATCTGTGGTCGGCACCCCCGCGGCCTGAAAATCGAGCATCGCGCGGACATGCACCGCCATCGACGCCTTGGCGGCCTTGGCGACGGCGGCGGGGTCACTTTCGCGCTTGTCGATCCACTCGGCGACGCTCCAGCCGGCGGGCAGATAGCCGTTCACCGGATCGTGCGCGCTCGTCTGGTCGGTCAGCAGGTCGGGGCGGATGCCGCGGCGATACAGTTCGGGCAATATTTCGGCGGCGTTGCCGAGCAGCCCGACCGAAACCGGCTTTTTATCGGCGCAGCTCTGTTCGATGATCGCCATCGCTTCCTCGATCGTCGACGCCGACGCATCGAGATAGCCGGTGCGCAGGCGCATATCGATCCGGCTCGGCTGGCACTCGATGGCCAGGCACGATGCGCCCGCCATCACCGCGGCGAGCGGCTGCGCGCCGCCCATGCCGCCCAGCCCGGCGGTGAGCAGCCATTTGCCCGCGAGGCTGCCGCCATGATGCTGTCGGCCCATCTCGACGAAGGTTTCGTAGGTGCCCTGCACGATGCCTTGGGTGCCGATATAGATCCACGATCCCGCGGTCATCTGGCCGTACATGGCATCAGGCCCTTGCTTATCGAGCTCGTTGAAATGCTCCCAGTTCGCCCAGTGCGGGACCAGGTTCGAGTTGGCGATCAGCACCCGCGGCGCATCCTCATGGGTGCGGAACACCCCGACCGGCTTGCCCGACTGGACGAGCAATGTTTCGTCGGCTTCGAGATCGGCGGAGCGTTTCGACGATCTTGTCATAGCTTTCCCAGTCGCGCGCGGCGCGGCCGATGCCGCCATAGACCACCAGTTCCTCGGGCCGTTCGGCGACGTCGGGATGCAAATTGTTCATCAGCATCCGCAGCGGCGCTTCGGTCAGCCAGCTTTTGGCCGACAGCTCGGTCCCGGTGGACGCCTTGATGATGCGGCTGTTGTCGAGACGGGTCATATTCGTCCTTCCGTGGGCGTTGCAAATTCAATGCAAGCCTTCAAAATGTCGTTGAGGGTCGCAGCAAGCGGCGCGGCGCGGCGCGGGTCAAAGGGGGGCGGCCAATTGGCCTCGTTCGGTTCGCCGGGCTCATCCATATAACCGCGGATCGCGAGTTCCATCTGGATGGCGTGAATGCCCTGTTCGGGCCGCCCATAATGGCGTGTCGTCCAGCCACCTTTGAAGCGGCCGTTGACGACGGTCGACCAATTGTCGGCTTCATAATCGACGATTGCATCAATAACGTCTTCAGTAAGGTCAGGATCGCAGGTTTGCCCATCATTGGTGCCGATGTTGAATTGCGGCAATTCTCCGTCGAACAGGCGCGGGACATGGCTGCGGATCGAATGGGCGTCGTACAAAATGACGCGAGGGTGGGTGGTCCGCAGGCGCGCGATCTCGGCCTCGATCGCGGCATTGATAGGGATCGAACCACCGCGCCCGGCGTCGCGCGATTTCGGCGTCGTCCGGACCGGCATCGCGGTATAGCGGTTCGCCGTCGAAGGTCGTCGTCGGGCACAGTTCGGTCGTCGCCTGTCCCGGATAGAGCGATGCCCCCGACGGGTCGCGATTGACGTCGATCACGCTGCGCGAAATGGCGGTGCGGACCGTCGTCGCGCCAAGATCGGTAGCAAAATCATAGAGCCGGTCGACCCACCAGTCGGCGTCGCGCCGCGCGATCCATTCGGAACGAAAGGCGCCGGCGGTATCGGTCAGGTCGGCGCCGGTGTGCGGAAACGCCACCACCAGCGGCGCATCGCCGCGCCCGATGTCGAGCCAGTCGGTCATGCGACGCCGGGCAGCAGATCGCCTGCCGTCGCCGCCAGCGCGCCCGAGCGGACGAGCGTACTCGCCGCCGCAATGTCGGGATGGAAATGCCGGTCGTCGGCGAGCGTCGGCACGCTTTCGCGCAGCAACCGATGCGCACGTTCGAGCGCCGCGCTCGATTGCAGCGGTGCATGGAAATCGACGCCCTGCGCCGCGGCCAGCCATTCGATCGCGATCACCGCGGCGGCGTTGGCCGCCATGCCATGCAGCCGCCGCGCGCCATGCGCCGCCATCGACACATGATCCTCCTGATTGGCCGAGGTCGGGATCGAATCGACGCTGGCCGGATAAGCGCATTGCTTATTTTCGCTGACCAGCGCCGCCGCGGTGACCTGCGGGATCATGAACCCCGAATTGAGTCCCGGCTTCGGGGTCAGGAACGCGGGCAACCCCGACAAGGCGGGGTCGACGAGCATCGCGATGCGGCGTTCGGAAATCGACCCGATCTCGCAGATCGCGAGCGCGATCATGTCGGCGGCGAAGGCGACCGGTTCGGCGTGGAAATTACCGCCCGACAGGGCTTCATCCCCCAAAGGACCGGCGCCGGGGAAGATCAGCGGATTGTCCGAAACGCAATTCGCCTCGATCGCCAAGGTCGTCGCCGCTTGCCGCAACAGGTCGAGCACCGCGCCCATCACCTGCGGCTGACAGCGCAGGCAATAGGGGTCCTGCACCCGGGTATCGTTCTCCAGATGGCTGGCGCGGATCGGCGATCCGGCCATCAGGCCGCGCAGCGCGCCCGCGACCTCGATCTGGCCGCGATGGCGGCGCAATTCGTGGATGCGTGGGTCAAACGGCGTGTCCGACCCCTTGGCGGCCTCGGTCGACAGCGCGCCGGTGACCAGCGCCGACCGGAACAGCAATTCACTTTCGAACAATCCGGCGAGCGCATTGGCCGCCGAAAATTGCGTGCCATTGAGCAGCGCGAGGCCTTCCTTTGCGGCGAGCTCGATCGGTGTCAGGCCCGCTTGCGCCAAGGCGTCGGCGGCGGGCAGCCGTTCGCTACCAACGAAAATCTCGCCCATGCCGATCATCGTCACCGCCATGTGCGACAGCGGCGCCAGGTCGCCGCTCGCGCCGACCGATCCCTGCGCCGGGATCACCGGAGTCAGCCCGTGGACCAGCATCGCTTCGAGCAGCGCGACGGTTTCGGGGCGCACCCCCGATGCGCCTTGCGCGAGGCTGGCAAGTTTCAGCGCCATCATCAGCCGGATCACCGGCACCGGCGACGGATCGCCGACCCCCGCCGCATGGCTGAGCACGATATTGCGTTGCAGCGTCGCGAGATCAGCGTCGTCGATGCGCACGCTCGCCAGCTTTCCAAAGCCGGTGTTGATCCCGTAAACCGGCTCGCCATGCGCCAGGATGCGGCCGACCGCGGCGGCGCTGGCGGCGATGCGCGGCGCCGATGCGGGATCGAGCCGGGGCACCGCGCCGCGATAGATGGCGCGCCAGTCGGCGAGCGAGGCGGCGCCGGGAACAAGCAAAATATCGGTCACAGGCCACTCCAGATACGGGCATGGAGCGGGTTATACCCCATGCGATAGACAAGTTCGGCGGGGCGTTCGACGTCCCAGATCGCGAGATCGCAGCGCTTGCCGGCCTCGAGCGTCCCGACCTGATCGGCAAGTCCCAGCGCCCGCGCGGCATTGCGCGTCACCCCGGCCAGACATTCGGCGACGGTCAGGCGGAACAAGGTCGCGCCCATGTTCATCGCCAGCAGCAGCGAGGTCAGCGGAGAGGTGCCGGGATTGCAGTCGGTCGCGATCGCGATCGGCACCCCGGCGCGGCGCAAGGCATCGACCGGCGGCAACTGCGTCTCGCGCATGAAATAATAAGCGCCGGGCAACAATGTCGCGACGGTGCCGGCCGCGGCCATCGCCGCGATCCCCGCATCGTCGAGATATTCGAGGTGGTCGGCGGACAGCGCGTCATATCCTGCGGCCAGTGCGCTGCCATGCTGGTTCGATAGCTGTTCGGCGTGGAGCTTGACCGGCAGCGCCGGCGCGCCAGCGCGGCGTCGAACACCCGCGCCATGCGCGGCGCTCGAGACCGATGCCCTCGCAAAGCGCATCGACCGCATCGGCCAGCCCGAGCCGCGCGACCTCGGGCAGCAGCTCGCTCGACCAGCATCGCGATATAGCCATCGGCATCGCCGGCATATTCGGGCGGCAGCGCGTGCGCGCCGAGGAAGGTCGTGGCGACCCGCACCGGCCGTTCGGTCCCGAGCCGCCGCGCGGCGCGCAGCATCCGGATTTCGCTGGCGGTATCGAGGCCATAGCCCGATTTGATCTCGACCGTCGTCACCCCCTCGGCGATCAGCGCGTCGAGGCGGGGCAGGGCGGCTGCGACCAATGCGTCCTCGCTCGCTTCACGCGTGGCGCGCATCGTCGATACGATGCCGCCACCGGCGCGGGCGATCTCTTCATAGGATGCCCCGTCCAGCCGCATCTCGAATTCGCGGGCGCGGTCGCCGGCGTGGACCAGATGGGTGTGGCAATCGATCAGCCCCGGGGTGATCCAGCGGCCGTCGCATTGCGTGGTTTCTGCTGGATCGAGCGCGGGCGCCTCGTCCTCTGGACCGGCATAGACGATGACGCCGCCCGTTGCAGCGATCAGGCCGCGTTCGACCACGCCCATGCCGCTCGCGGCCGCGAACACGCCGTCCCCGGCCATCGTCGCCAGCCGCGCGTCGCACCACAGATGGTCGCATCGCATCGCTCGAATCTCCCTTGCCCGTGATACATTGCATCGATCGCCAATAATGTATAGACATAATTGATCGAGGGAGAGCATGCGCATGACCCAGGCCGCCAGCGCCGCACAGATTCTGCATTTCGCGGCCGCGTTGCTGCCCGACGGCTGGGCGAGCGATGTGCGGATTACGGTGGCCGACGGCGTGATCGGGGCGATCACGGCGGGCGAACTGGCGCAGGCGGGCGACGAGCGCCATGCGATCGGACTGCCCGGGATGAGCAATCTGCACAGCCACGCCTTTCAGCGCGGCATGGCGGGTCTGGCCGAAGCGCGCGGCGCGAACGACGACAGTTTCTGGACGTGGCGCGAGACGATGTACCGCTTCGTCGACCGCATCGACCCCGACCAGCTCCGCGCCATCGCGGCGCTCGCCTATGCCGAGATGCTGGAAACCGGGTTCACCCGCGTCGGCGAGTTTCACTATCTGCATCACGACCCCGCGGGCGACGCTTATGCCGATCCCGCTACGCTGTCGCAGGCGATCGTCGCGGCGGCGGCGAACAGCGGCATCGGGTTGGCTACCGCGAAGCTCTTTGACGCCCATGCCGGCTTTGGCGGCACCGCGCCCAGTCCCGCCCAGCGCCGCTTCGTCCACGACCTCGACGACTTCGCGCATTTGCTCGATGCGGTGCGATCGGCGGCGGCGGTGCTGCCTGACGCGGTCGTCGGCATCGCCCCGCACAGCCTGCGCGCGGTGACCGCCGAAGAACTGCGCCACCTGTCCGCGATGGCCGGCGCCGCGCCGATCCACATCCATGTCGCCGAACAGGTTCGCGAGGTCGACGATTGCCTCGCGTGGACCGGCCGGCGCCCGGTCGAATGGCTGCTGGACGAGATGCCGGTCGACGACCGCTGGTGCCTGGTCCACGCGACCCACATGACCGACAGCGAAGCTTCGCGACTGGCCGCCAGCGGCGCGGTCGCCGGCCTGTGCCCGATCACCGAGGCAAATTTGGGCGACGGCCTGTTTCCCGCCGCGCCGTATCTCGCGGCGGGCGGGCGTTTTGGCATCGGGTCGGATTCGAACGTCCTGATCGACATGACCGAGGAATTGCGCTGGCTGGAATATGGTCAGCGCCTCGCGCATCAGGCGCGCAACATCTGGGCATCGGGTCCCGGCCGATCGTCGGGGCAGGATATCTTCACTGGCGCCGTCAATGGCGGCGCGCAGGCGCTGGGCGTCACCGGCGGGCTGGTCATCGGCGGGTCCGCCGACATCGTCAGCCTCGACGCGCGCCACCCGTCGCTCGCCGGTAAATCCATGCCCGCGATCCTCGACGGTCTGCTCTTTGCCGGCGGCCGCGGCGCGATCGACCATGTCTGGCGGCGCGGCGAAAAGCTGGTCAGCGGCGGGCGCCACCACGCGCGCGACCGGCTGGCTGAGGACTATCGGCGCGCTCTGGCGGCGCTGCTCGCATGACGGCGCTGCACGAGCGGATCTCGCGGCGATATCGAGGCTGCGATCCTGTCGGGTGACCTGCGCCCGGGCGCGCGATTGCCGGTCGAGCATGAACTGATGCGGCAATATGGCTGCGCCCGCATGACGGTCAGCAAGGCATTGTCGGCGCTCGCGTCGGTCGGCCTGATCGACCGCCGCAAGGGCGCCGGCTCGTTCGTCGCGCGGCCAAAGGTCCATTCGATGGTCCTCGACATTCCCGACCTCGAGCAGGAAATCGTCCAGCGCGGGCAGGGCTATCGCTATATGTTGCTGCGCCGCGAGGTGCGCCGGCCCGACCCCGGCGCCGCCGACGAAACGGCGCTGGCAGGGCAGGGCGAACTGCTGTTGATCGAGGGGGTGCATTTCGCCGACGATGTGCCGTTGGCGCTCGAAACCCGCCTCGTCAGCGTGTCCGCGGTGCCCGAGATGGCGGCCTTGCCGCTCGACGGCGCGTCGCCCGGCGCGTGGCTGCTCAAACATGTGCCTTGGACCGAGGCTGAAACCCGCATCGCCGCGGTCCCCGCCGACCGGGCGGCGGCCACGCATCTGCATATCGCGGCGGGGACGCCATGTCTGTTCGTCGAACGGCGGACGTGGCGCGGCGACGAAGGCATCACGCTGGTGCGCCAGCATTTCGTCGGGTCGGCCTATGATCTGATCGCACGCTTCGGTTCGGCGCGGCGGCCCGTGGGCGGCTGATCGCACAGCGAATGACGGGCAACGGCGACCCGTAGCGAGCCGGGAGTCAAAGCTCAGCTACGGGCCGCAACAGTATCTCTACTGCTTTGGTAGAGTGACATCGGGGCGAAGGATTGGCTAGAGTGGGCGCGCTCGAAACGGCGCGGCAATCGCTCCGTTCACCGTCCTGTCCCGTCGCAACAGTCCATGATCGATATGACCAAGCAAGGCCTCATCATCCGCCATGTCCCCCACGAAGGGCTGGCCGGATATCGCGATCCGATCGAGGCGGCGGGGTATGAGCTCGCGCGCGTCGATGTCGACGACGCGAATTTCGGTGCGATCGATCTGGGCGCGCCCGACCTGTTGATCATGATGGGCGGCCCGATGGGGGTGTATGAGCAGGATCGGCATCCGTGGATCGCGTGCCAGATGCGGCGGCTGGCGCGCCGGCTCGCGGCCGGGCGGCCGACCCTGGGCGTGTGTTTCGGGGCGCAGATGATCGCGGCGGCGCTCGGCGCGCGGGTCTATCCGGGACCGGGGCAGGAGGTGGGGTTCCATCCGCTCAGCTTCGTCGATCCGGCCTCGCCGCTGCGCCATCTGGCAGGCACGCCGGTCCTGCACTGGCATGGCGATACGTTCGACCTGCCCGACGGCGTCGAACTGCTGGCATCGACGCCCGCCTATCCGCATCAGGCGTTTCGCCGCGGCCCCAACATCCTGGCGTTGCAATTTCACGGTGAAATGGGGCTCGATCCGCGTTTCGACGAATGGCTGCGCCAATGGCCCGAGGCGTTGGCGGCTACCGGCCAAAGCGTGGAAGACATGCGCGACCATCATCGCCGCTTCGGCCCGCCCGCCGTTGCCGCCAGCCGCTCGATGATCGCCGAATGGCTCGCCGGGCTGGACGATCAACCGTCGGCCTGACCACCGCGCCGCGGCCGCCGCCAAGTTTTTCTTTCGCCACCGCGAGCCGGGCCCGGCTTGTCTCGCCCTGCCTCCCATGCAAGGGACAGGCTCGCAAGCAGCGGGAGAGCAGGCGATGCAGTTCGACGTGGTGATTGTGGGGGCCGGACACGGCGGCGCGCAGGTGGCGATCATGCTGCGCACGCAAAAATTCACCGGCAGCATCGCGATCATCGGCGACGAACCCGAGCTGCCCTATGAACGCCCGCCGCTGTCGAAGGAATATTTCGCCGGCGAAAAGGAATTCGAACGCATCCAGCTGCGCCCCGCCAAATATTGGGACGAGCGCGAAGTCGCCATGCTGCTCGGCACTCGCGTCGTGTCGGTCGATCCGGCGGCGCACAATGTCACCACCGCGGGCGGCGAGACGATCGGCTATGGCAAGCTCGTCTGGGCGACCGGCGGCTCCCCCCGGATGCTGCCGATCACCGGCGGCGACCTGGTGGGTGTGCAGGGCGTGCGCACCCGCGCCGATGCCGACGCGATGAAGGCCGCGTCCGAAACCGCGCTACGACATCGTCGTGATCGGCGGCGGCTATATCGGACTGCGAGGCCGCGGCGGTGCTGCGCAAGGCTTTTGCCGCGCGCGGCAGCACCTCGCGCTGGACCGCGTCCTCGCGGCGTCGCCGGCACCGAACTCTCGCGCTTTTTCGAACGCGAGCATCGCGATCATGGCGTGGATTTGCGGCTTGGTGTCGCGGTCGATGCGATCGAGGGCGACACCCACGTCACCGGGGTGCGGCTGGCCGACGGCGACGTCATCGCCGCCGACCTCGTCATCGTCGGTATCGGCATCGTCCCCGCGGTCGAACCGCTAATCGCGGCGGGCGCCGAGGGCGGCAATGGCGTCCTCGTCGACCGTTTGTGCAAGACCAGCCTGCCCGACATCTATGCGATCGGCGACTGCGCGGCGCATGAGAATGATTGTGCAGAGGGCGTCGTCATTCGGCTGGAGTCGGTGCAAAATGCCAACGACCAGGCCAATGTCGTCGCCAAGGGCATCGTCGGCGACGAGGCGCCCTATCATGCGATCCCGTGGTTCTGGTCGAACCAATATGACCTCAAACTCCAGACCGCCGGGCTGTCGACCGGCCACGACCGCGCGGTGATGCGCGGCGACCCGGCGACCCGCAGCTTCTCGGTCGTTTATCTGAAAGCGGGGAGGGTCATCGCGATCGACTGCGTCAACGCGACCAAGGATTATGTCCAGGGGCGGATGATCGTCACCGCCGGCCTGCTGGCGACCGCAGAGCAGCTTGCCGATACCGAAACGCCGCTGAAAGCACTGCTGCCAAGCTGATCCACACCCTCGTCATTGCGAGCGAAGCGAAGCAATCCAGAGTGGCAGTAACCGCCCTGGATTGCTTCGCTTCGCTCGCAATGACGCGGCTTACGGGATGGTCGGCGCGCCAGCCTGCGGTTCGTCGCCGAGCGTCCGCTTCAGCGTCGCCTTGATGTTGCGCAGCAGCCGGCGCAGCGCGATGATCACGACCACCGCGGCGATCGCCATTGACGATCGCGATGACGATCGCCCCAGCCTCGAGCGCGATCGCCAGCGCGAGCAGCCAGCAGCATCGCGACGTCTTCGGCGGCCGTCATCACCGGAGCAAGGAACAGCTCGCGGTCGATGGTGACCGCGCGCGTCGTCGCCTTGCCGTCCTGGGCGAAGGCGCCGCCGCCGCCGAGCAGAAAGGCGATCACCTGCCAGGTCGGGTCCGACGCATCGACCAATGCCAGCGCGAGCAGCGCGCCGCCCAGCGGCCGGATGACGCTGTGCACCATGTCCCAGATCGAATCGACCCACGCGATCTTGTCGGCCAGGAATTCGGCGAGGGTGCCGACCGCGGCAACGCCCAACACCCACGGATTGGCGAGCACCTGCAGCGCGGCGAGATGTTCGGGCAGCGGCAGCCAGCCGAAATGCATTGCGGTGCCGGTGGCCAATATGGTCAGGTAAAGCCGCCAGCCGGCGAGCAGGCTGAGGCTGCCGGCGACGCCCAAAATCTCGACGATTCCCAATGTGCCGCTCCTGTTTCGCTTGCTGTCCTTCTGCACCCGCGCTCGCCGGCCGGCAATGCCAAGATGACAAGGGCGCGCGGGGCGGTTATCGCGTCGGTCATGACCAGCGCCGCCCCGCCGTCCGCCCCGCCCCAGGTTTTGCCCGATGGCGCCATCCCGGCTGCGACGTTGGTCATCATGCGCCCGTCGGACAGCGGCGGCGCCGACGAGATCCTGATGGTCAAACGATCGACGACGATGGCGTTCGCCGCCGGCGCGGTCGTCTTTCCCGGCGGCCGGGTCGATCCCGACGACTATCTGGTGGCGCGCCAGCACGGCGTCGGCATCGACGAGGCCGATGGCGCGGCGCGGGTGGCGGCGCTGCGCGAGACGCTGGAGGAGACGGGGCTCGCGGTCGGTTGGCCGGGGTTGGCCGACAGCGATGTGGGCGAGGTCCGCCAGGCGCTGCTCGCCGGCACGTTGCTGTCCGGAATATTGGCGGCCCGCGGCGACCGAATCGCGTTGGAATCGCTGGTGCCTTTCGCGCGCTGGTGCCCGAATTTCAAAGAGGCGCGCACCTTCGACACCCGATTCTATGCCATCGCTGCCCCGCCGCACGGTCATGAATTGACGGTCGAGGAGGCCGAACACAGCCATATTTTCTGGGCGAGCGCCGAAGAGACGCTGGCGATGGCCGACCGCGGCGACGTGTCGGTGATTTTTCCGACCCGCCGCAATCTCGAGCGTCTGGCCCAAGTTCGTGATTTTTCTGGATTTTCGGATCATTCGACCCAATTTCCCCTCGAACTGATCACACCGTGGATCGAGGACCGCGACGGACAGGCCTATCTGTGCATTCCGGGGCATCTGGGCTACCCGGTGACCAGCGAATCCTTCGACCGGGTTCGCCGCGGCTAGCGGGCTCGGCGAACGACTTTGTCTCTATTTAGCAATTTGCTAAGAATTGGCGGGCTAGGGCAGAACGTCGTTGCAATTGCGGAACGCGATGCCTAAGAGGGCGTTGCAGAAGCAGACTAGGGGATTTCCCCTGGTGTGATTCGACAAAAACTATTCCAGTGGACGGAGAAAATGATGAACCTGCTTAAGAAGGCTGCGATCTCCCTCGCAGCGACCTCGATGATCGCGGCTCCGGTTGCCGCGTCGGCTGCGCCCGCAGCACGTGCCGCTTCGGCCGTTGAAGGCCAGAGCGAACTCGAAGGCAGCACCAGCTGGATCCTCGCGCTCCTCGCTCTCGCTGCTGTTGTCGGCGGTATCATCATCGCGTCGGACAACAACGACGACTCGCCGACCAGCCCGTAATTTCGGCTGATCGCTAAAGATACCAAAAGGCTCCGAGCTTCGCTCGGGGCCTTTTGCGCGTTCCGGCGGCGGTTCCTTGGATCGCCGCGGCACGTCCCGGCCGTCATCGCGGTCGAGCATCATCGGGGTTGAATGGCGCTACAGGTCGATATTCCGGTTCGCGCGCGATCGCGCCAGCGGGATGGCCTGCCGGGCGCGATCGGCATCGGCGGCGGCGATCGGTGCAAAGTTCACGTCATATCCCGCGGCCATGCTGGCGCCGCCGGCATCGCCCAGCACCGCCCCCCACGGATCGACCGCCAGGCTATGGCCATAGGTCGATCGCCCGTCGGCATGGTTGCCGGCCTGCGCCGCGGCCAGAATATGACAGCCGGTCTCGATCGCCCGCGCCCGCATCAGGACGTGCCAATGCGCCTCGCCGGTCGATACCGTAAAGGCGGCGGGGATTGCGATCAGCGTCGCGCCGCGATCGACCAAGGCCCGATACAGCTCTGGAAAACGCAGGTCGTAACAGACGCTCAGCCCCAAACGCCCCAGCGGCGTATCGACGACGACCAGCGTGTCGCCCCCGGCATAGGCCGATGATTCAGTCCAGCTCTCGCCCGACGGCAGAGTGACGTCGAACATGTGAATCTTGTCGTATCGCGCCTGGATATGGCCGTCGGCGGCGATGACATGGCTGCGGTTCACCCGGCGCTCGCCATCGTCCGCCAGCAGCGGCATCGATCCCGAATGAAGCCACAGCCGATGCTTTTTCGCCAGTTCCTGTAACGCGGCGGGCCACGGGCTGTCGGCTTCGCAGGCGATATGCACCGCCGACCGCGCGCGGTCGCGATCGAGCAGCAACGACATTTCGGGCAGGAAAGCCATCGCCGCGCCGCCTGCCGCCGCGTCCGCCAGGGCGCGGTCGATAATCGCCAGATTGGCGGCGGGATCGACGCCGCTCGTCATCTGGATCAGCGCGGCGATCGGCGCTGGAGGGGGTGGCGCTGGCTGGGTGTTCATCGGTTCTGGCTAACCCTGCGCCGCGAATAGGACAAGCGCCGCGACAGTTCAGTGGCCAGCAAGGTTCGAAGGCGATAAGATGGCCCGATGTTTGATATTCCCGCGCGCGCGCCGCTTCGTTTCACCCGATCCCTCCTGAGTGCCGGCACCGCCGCCGCGCTGCTGTTGATTCCAGCTGGCGTCGGGGCGCAAAACATCACACCGGCGCCGGCGACGGCCAGCCAAGGAGCGAGCGGCGACTGGCTGTATGTGGGCAGCGACATTCCCCGCGACACCGCGTGGCAGTTCGGCGTCCTGCCCAACGGCATGCGCTACGCGGTGCGCAACAATGGCGTGCCTCCCGGCCAGGTGTCGATCCGGGTGCGGATGGATGTCGGGTCGATGTTCGAAACCGAACAGGAGCAGGGCTTTGCCCATCTGCTCGAGCATCTGACCTTTCGCGGATCGGAACATATTCCCGACGGTGAAGCCAAGCGCATCTGGCAGCGGTTCGGGGTGACCTTTGGCAGCGATTCGAACGCGCAGACGACCCCGACCCAGACGGTGTACCAACTCGATCTGCCCAGCGTGACGCCTGCGAACCTCGACGAAAGCATGAAATTGCTGTCGGGGATGGTGCGCGAGCCGCGAATTTCGGAACTTGCGGTCGCCGCCGAGCGCGGGGTGGTGATGTCCGAACTGCGCGAATCGGACGGTCCGCAAAAACGGATCGGCGACGCGACCAACGCGCATCTGTTCGCTGGCCAGTTGCTCGGCGACCGATCGCCGATCGGCACGACGGCATCGCTGGGCAATGCAAGCGCGACGACCGTCGCCGCCTTTCACCAACGCTGGTATCGCCCCGACCGCGCCGTGGTGGTCATCGTCGGCGATGCCGATCCGGCCGAACTGGCGCGGCTGGTCGCGAAATATTACGGCGACTGGCGCGCCGATGCGCCGAAACCCGCGCAGCCCGATTTCGGCAAGCCCGACCCCAAAGCGCCCGTGGCACTGGAAATCGTCGAGGCGAACCAGCCCCTCTCGCTGACGCTGGCGATGGTGCGCCCGTGGCAAAAACGGATCGACACGGTCGAAAACACCCGGCGGCTCTATCTGGAATTCATCGCCCAGGCCCTGGTCAACCG
>CBDIQD010000011.1:0-148565 GCA_965283845.1 Sphingomonadaceae bacterium | reverse complement strand
TCGCTACAGATAAAGGTGCCGGCGAAAAGAGCTGGTGTTCACAGGGCGGCAAGTATCTGATCTACCGTCGATACGGCGGGTGCGCAAGCCGCCGATGGCCTGCTCCAGCACACGAATGAACCTGTTCGACATGCCGATTGCCGCAGGCGGCGGCGGCGATGGGTACGCGAGGGTGCGATTGCAGCGGCCAAGAAAATTAAGCGCGGGTGCCGCGCCCGTCGCGCCCTCTGACGACCGGCGAGGCCGCCGCGCAGCGGCGTGCTTCGGCGACGCGATCGCCTATGACGGCGTGCGCATCTCGCCATCACAAATCGGATCTTCGTTCCAGCCGCGCCACATCGTCATGGCGCCGATGGGGGCGCTGCATTTCAACCCGGCACGGCGACCTGTGTTGCGACGATTTCAGCGCCGCAGTCGCAGCGATTGCAGGGGCTGCCTCATCCGACGAAATGACGCATGTGCGGCAGGCGCAGACGCGTGGGCGCTGGTATCTGGTGCTGATGCGGCATCCGTTTGCGACCTACGGCAGTCGACCTGAAACCCGGCTGGCTGCTCGAACGCTACGGCCTCGAACAACAGGCCGAGATCGTCCGCCATTACTGGTTGCTCACCCAGGGCATGATCGTCGGCGGTGCCCCGGGGGCCGAGGCCTATCGCGCGATCCTGCCCGCATCATGGAACGCCGCATGAGCGATTTCGAATTCGTCTTTGTGCTCTACAGCCTGTTACTCGGCCTCTCGATGGTCGAATTGCTCGGCGGCCTGGGTCGCGCGATCGAGGTGCGCTTCGCGGCCCAGGCCGAGCGCGCGAGTTTCGCGATCGGCTGGCTGACCCCGCTGCTCGCGATCTTCGTCATGCTCGATCTGTTGTCGTTCTGGAGCGCGGCGTGGAGTGCGCGGGACAGCATTACGGTGTCGAACACCACGCTGATGGCGGTCGCGGCGTTCGCCAGCGTCTATTTCCTCGCCGCACGCCTCGTCTTTCCGTCGCATCCCGAAAGGCCTCGCCAATCTCGACGTCCGTTATTTTCGCGTCCGCGCAGGATCATCCTCGGGCTGTTGCCGGTGCTGCTCGCCGCGCAGCTTGGCTATTATCTGTCGCAGCCGGGTCTCGCCGCCAATCTGATGCGTCCGCTCGCGTGGATCATGACGGCGGTGCTGGTCGCGCTGATGGCCGCGGCGATGTGGGTCAAGGATCGCCGCTGGAGCATCGCGATCCTCACGGCGCTGATCGCGCGCTACGTCGTCATCTATCTGCTCTGACCCGAATTACCGTCTAGCCAGAGGGGCGGTGTTCGATCTATGTTCCTTCTATGGATGCTGCCTCTCGCATCGTCGATCGGCCTGATCGGCTGGCTGGCTGCCGGGCGGCAATCGGGGCTGAAGGCCGAACGCGATGGGCTGGCGAGCGGTTCAAGATCGCGGTCACCGATCTGGCGGCCGAGGCCGAGGCGCGCAAGGCCGCCGACATCCAGCTGGCATCGCTGCTCAGCGAACAACGCGCCCGCGACGCGGCGCATGACGCGCAGATCGCGCAGCTCAAGGACGCACAGGCGGCGCTGACCGCCCAGTTCCGCGAGGTCGGGCAGGTGATGCTCGATGGCGCGCAGGAATCCGAGCGCCGTCCGCCGGACAACAGATGAGTGCCCTGTCTGAACCGGTAGCGTGCACCGGCTGGAGAAATATGAGACCGAGGTGAAAAAAGTCGAGGCCGAGCGTCAGAGCGCCTTCGGCCTGCTCCACGGCCAGATCGAATCGATGCGGGTGGGCACCGAACGGGGTCGTCGAGGGCGAAGCAAGGCGAAGCTACGGTCAACGCGCTGGAAAGCTGCGGCCTGTCCGAACATGCCGATTTCCAGACCGAAGTCAGCGTGACCGACGGCGACGGCGGGCGGCTGCGCCCCGACGTGGTGATCAAAGTGCCGGGCGGGCAGAGCCTGGTGATCGATGCCAAGGTCTCGCTCAACGCCTATCAGGATGCCTTTGGCGCGGTCGAGCGTGAGACGGCGCTGCGGCGCACGCGCAAGGCGCATGTCAACACGCTCGGCGCCAAGGCCTATTGGAACCAGTTCGACGACACCCCCGATTTTGTGGTGATGTTCGTGCCCGGCGAGCATTTTCTCGCCGCCGCGCTCGATCAGGATCACGAGCTGTGGGACTATGCGTGTCAAGCGCAGTGCTGCTGGCGACCCCGACCAATCTGATCGCCATCGCGCGCACCGTCGCGGCGGTGTGGCGGCAGGAAAAACTGGCCAATCAGGCGCGCGAGATCGCGGCGCTGGGCAAGGAGCTCTACGCGCGCATCGGTGATGGGCTCGCGCATTCGCAGATCGGCGCAATCTGGATCAAGCGACCGGCGCCTATGAACGCCTTCGTCGGCGTTTCGAATCGCGGTGCTGGCTCAGGCGAAGCGCTTCGGCGCGACTCAACGTGCGAGACGCGGTGACGGCTCGCGTCGAACGCTGCGCGTCGGCGCGGACGGCGCGCCTGCTGGCGGCGGCGCCGACGTGGGCAAGCGGCGCCGGAATCCTTTGCGCCGACTTGCCACCGGGTTGTCGCTGGGCTGCACAGCGCGTGCCTCGGCAAGCTCAGCACGAACGGAGAGAGGTTAGCGCGGTTTCAGATCGCCCGCTTCAAAACCGCCGTCGTGGCCTAGCACTCCCTATCCAAAGGTCAGGCTGACGGCGAGTCAGCCGCATCGGTCGAGGCGACCGGCACGCGGCCATTTCGAGCCGCCAGCATGCGGCTCGTCGGTCACGCGCCCGGAGCCGCATCTGCGGACGCCAGCAGCGGCTGCGGCCGGCTCTCGCCGCCGACCCGGTGCCGCCGAGTCGCACGACAGGCGGAGGCAGTCGCGCGCCGCCGCTGATCCGGCCGCCGCATCGACCGAAGTCGGTCGAACTCCGCCAGCTATCGAGCGGCAATGCGCCGCAGCCGATGCAGCATCGCGCCTGACGGCACCGTGTCGGCAAACGGCAGTCGCTCATCCCGTCGCTGCGGGGCCTGTTTGATCCGACGGCCGATCGGTAGACCGTCCGTCAATGCCGGCTTCGGCCGCGAGCTTCGCCGCCAGGAGGTCGATCTCGCTCATAGTCGCCGTCATCAGCCGGGCTCGGTGCCGAGCGCCATATAGGCGGCGGGGGCGGGCGGGTCGGCAGGCTCCGGGGGCGGCGTATCGGCGGCTTGGACGCACGCGGCGAGCACCGGAAGGGCGGCAAGCGGCAAATATCGGATCATCGGACAGTCTCAATTTCATCACCCCGGAGCAGCCCCGGAGTCCCTTTCCTGCCGAAGCGCAACAGCGGGACCCCAGGTCAGCCCGGGTGACGAGTAGCAATAAGGAGCGTAATACTCGATGAACGCTCTTGGCAGTTTCGCCGCTGTTCAACACCTCATACGCCATCACCGCGCAATCGCGACCGCGGCGTTCAGGCTGTCGGCCTTGCCCAGCGTGGCATCTTCACCCGCACATCGCACGGCCTCGTACTCAGGCGGCATGCCCTGCGATTGCGCAGTATGAAGGTCAGGGCGGCGTAGCGCACCGCCTGATAATCGAGGCGCATCGCCACCGCAACCAGGTCGCGGCAGTGCCCCGGTATCACCGCAGCAGCGGAATTCCTCCCAACTCGTGCACGCTGAGTAAGATCGCCCCCGTGCTCGCGCGCACTACCTCCAGCCGCATGGGATCGGTGTTCGTCGAGCAGGATCAGCCCGCCGGCGCGACCGCGTCGCCGGTGCGCAGGTGGTGCAGTTGCCCGAGCCATCGTCGGCGACAGCCAGATCGGCGCCGCATCGCGGGCGAGTCGGCGGCTCGCGCCGAGATTCGGCGTAGTCCGAAACCTCCCTCAGCGCAGCGCGACGCAGCAGGACCTGCCGAATTCGCCGCCACCGCGAGCTGGCCGCAGCAGACCGGCGCCGCCGCCAGCCAGCTGGCCGCCTGCGCCGAGGAATGCGATCGCCTGAGACTGACGTTGCCGACTGCGGCGGGTCGCGATGCGCAGCCGCTTCGGCCAGAAATCCTTGCCCGGCGATAGCGCTTTCGCGAGCAGTCGCATCCGCTTGACCAGCGGATTCGACAGGCTCTCGATGGTGGTGCGGCGACCGGTCATTTCTCTACTTTCCTGCGCCCCTGCGAAGGCAGGGGCCCATCTCGATCTTGCCACTGCCCTGATATCTCGTTACCTGAGGCGATAGGCCTGCCTTCGCAGGGCATCGGTAGGTGGGGAGAAAGCCGGAGCGGTCAATCCTGTGACCTCTGACGACCCGGCGAGTTTGAGCAGCGCGGCATGGCGCCGTCGCCGCGGGTATGGATGGTGATCGTGTCGCCCTTCGCGGCGCCCAGCATCATCAATCCCATGATCGATCGCGTGGCCCGGTCCGACTCTGCGGCATCGACCACACGCTATCGGCCCGGCTGACGAAGGTGACGAATTTGGCGCTGGCGCGTGCGTGCAGTCCGCGCTGGTTGGTGATTTCGACCGTTTCGGAAATTTCGCTCATGGCCCGACCCCCAGCATTTCCGACGCGACCGAGATATATTTCTGGCCGGCTTCCTTCGCGGCGATCACCGCAGCGCGCAACTCCATCGTCTTGCGCGCACTCTCCAGACGGATCAGCATCGGCAGATTGACCCCGGCGATCACTTCGGTGCGCCCCGATTCGAGCAGGCTGATCGCCAGATTCGACGGGGTGCCGCCGAACAGATCGGTCAGCATGACGACGCCGCGGCCTTCATCGACGGTCCGAATCGCCTCGGCGATTTCGCGGCGGCGCATTTCCATATTGTCGTTGGGACCGATGCACACGGTCGCGATCGCGCGCTGCGGCCCGACGACATGCTCCATCGCCCGCACCATTTCCTCGGCGAGACGGCCGTGGGTGACAAGGACCATGCCCAGCAGCGGCAATGCTTTATCGGTGGGCATGCAGTCGTCGACCCTTATATGTTGCCGCCGGGCGCCGAAGCCGCGGGGGCCGCTGCGGGCAGAGTCAAGGTGCGGTGGCTGAGCGTCGGTTCGTGCAAGCGCGTATCGTCAGGTTCAGACGCGGTGGCGGCCGCCAGTGCAACCGAACGCAATGGTGACATAGCTTTTGCCCTCGACCCGGTAACGCGGCAACAGCGCGAGCAGCAGCGCTTCGATCTGCGCGACGGTGGTTTCATAGACGGGATCGGCGGCGACATAGGCGGCGACGTCGGCATCGAGGCCGGTGCCGGGTTTCAGCCTGGCATCCCAGTGCGGATTGCGCAGATACCGCATGTCGAACACCAGATCGGCGTTGCGCGGCAGCCCGCGCGCGAAACCGAAACTCAATATATTGAGCGCGGCTCATCGGCCGATGCCGAACGCTGGCGAACCTCCTGTTGCAGGTCGTTGGTGCTGTAATTGGTGGTGTCGACGACATGTTCGGCCCAGCGGCGCAGCGGTTCCATCATCTCGCGCTCGCGCGCGATACCGTCGGCGGCGAGGGCGATCCTCGGCCATCGGATGGCGGCGGCGCGCTCCGGAAGAACCGGCGTTCGAGTTCGGCACCGGCGCAATCGAGCAAACAGCGTCTGGATGTCGCGCCCGCCAGCCTCGCGCAGCGCTTGATCCGCTGGACCACAGCGCGGGGCGGAACCCCGGCTACGGCTGTCGATCCCGATCGCCAGCGGCCGGCCGACCTCGCCGCGCTTCCGGCAGCGTCGATCAGCGTTTCGAGCAGCGCGAGCGGCAGGTCATCGACGACCTCTCAGCCCAGATCCTCGAGCACCTGAGCACGGTCGATTTACCCGCGCCCGACAGCTCGGTGACCAGCAACAGACGCGGTTCGGCGTTCAACGCCATAGCCGGCCCATCATCCCTCGTGCGCCAGACGGTCGAGCGCGAGCAGGGTCTCGATCGGCGCCGACGCCCGAACGGACCGGCAGCGCGGCGCAGTGCCGGCATTCATCTCGACCGTCGGTCTCTGCCGGCAACGTTCAGCGTTCGGCCAGCCGCGCCGCGAGCGCCAGCGGCACCGGGGCTGGTCCACGGCTGATCGACGATCTCAGCCCGCGGACTTCAGCTGCCCGCCAGCCTGCAGGCCAGCACCACAGCCAGCCGCGCGCACACCCAGCGCGCCGGTCGTCGACAACAATGACGCCCCGCATGGCGCAGCGCCAGGTCCGATTGCCCTGCCCCGACAGGCCAATAACAGGATGCCGCGGCTGCCCGCGGCGGCCGCGCTCGCTGGATATTGACGATAGCGAGTGTCCCGCGGGCTTGCCGGTGGCGACGATGCCGGCGCGGCAGCGACGAACACGGATCCTCCTGTCGCGAAGCGATGGGGAGTGTGGCCCCAGAGCTGACGGAGAGGCGTTGGCGCTGGCGTGCCCCCTGCACCATGCGCCCGAACGGCTCTCCCAGTAAGCTGCCGCAGGAGGATATTCGGTCTCGTCCCGCCTTCGCGCGCGGGCAGGGCGATGAGCGGGCTGCCGCCCGTCTGGGCGTCGTCGCGGTCCTTGGCGTTGATCGTGCCGCTGTGCCCCTCGATGATCGTGCGCGCGATCGCCAGGCCCAGCCCGCTGTGGCGGCCAAAGGCCTCGCCGGCGGGCGTCGCCAACGCGGAAATGCCGGCCTTGCGCATGCCGGGGCCGTCGTCGTCGACGATATGCACCTCGTCGCCCAGCCGCGTCGCGTGACCAGAGCCGCCGGGCGGCGAAAAGCTGATCGCATTGTCGATGACATTGAATCGATCGCGCGTTCGAGCTGGCCATCGCCATCACCACACCGTCGTTCCCTTGCGCAGGCGGGCAAAGGCGATGCGCCGGTCTGGCGCGGATCGATGCGCGCGGCGTGATGCCAGCATCGATTCGATCATCATCCGGATATCGATCGGCTCGAACAGCGCGCGCGACAGCGTAGACGTCGAGCTCGCCTCACTGATGTCGTTGACAAGCCGGTCAGCCGCCGGACGTCCTCGTCGGCGATGCTCAGCACTGCGCACCGCTGCTCGTCGCTCTTGACCTGGCCCACGCCTCGATCGCCGAACGCACCGATGCGATCCGTTCTTCAACTCGTGCATCATGGCGGCAAAATGCTCGCCGGCATCGATGCGCTCGCGCAGCGCCTGGGCATGTCGGACAGCGCGCGCGAGGAGTGCTGTTCTTGCGCGGCGCCTGTGACAGGCGGACGGCCGCGCAGGTCAGCCGACGCCAGCATGCAGAGCGCCAGCCGGCGCAGCCGCGCACGAGTGGATGTGCGCGCCGGCAACAGGACAGCGGACATCGCGCTCAGAGCACCATCGCAAAGACGATGGCGATGCGGAGCCGCTCGGCGCGCACGGTGCGCGTGATATCGCGCGCGTTCAGCGTCATCAAACCGTCTGCGGCGCTTCAGCGACGACGCGCGCGCGCCAGCAGCGGATGCCCGGGGGCATAGCGAAGCGGCTCGCCACAGTGCGTCGCTGCGCTCGACCTTCGGGCCAGATCGCGGTCGCGACGCGGCCGTCCGGTGCCTCGATAGTCGCGGGCTGAGATGCCGGATGCCGCAATGCGCGCGGCGGCGCGCGCTGCTCACGCCTGCAGATCGGGATCGCGCAGCGTATAGGTGGCCGGCCCGGCCGCGAACCAACTGAAATGCGCCGACCGTCGGCGGCATAGGCAGGCCGCGATTGTCGTCGAAAGCCGATCAGCTTAGCCCGCTGATCGGCAGCGAGCCTCGAGCGCGCTGTCGAGCATCGCGAGCTGATCCTTCATCACCTCGATCCGCGTATCGACCAGCCGGCTGCGATAGGTATCGAGATAATAGAATCCGCCGGCGAGCAGCGCGATCGCCAATATGTTGACCGCCAGGATGCGCGTCGTCAGCGACCAGCGCGCCGACCACACGAGCGGCGATTCCTCCTGCTCGGCAATGCTCGCGTCGGGCTTCAGCGCAGCGGGCGCGGCGGCATCAAACATCGTCGGCAAAGCGGTAACCCGCGCCATAAAGGGTGGCAATCGCATCGAATTCGGGATCGACCTCGCGGAATTTCCGGCGCAGCCGTTTGATGTGGCTGTCGATCGTGCGATCGTCGATATAGACATCGTCCTGATAGCGGCGTCCATCAGCTGGCTGCGGCTGCGCACGATTCCGGCCGCGACGCCAGCGTCTTCCAGGATCAGGAATTCCGGTGACAAGTCAGCGCGACGTCGCTTGCCGTCCCAGCCGACGGTGGCGCGCCGGATCCATGCTCGGCCGGCCGCCCGCGGTCAGCTCGGCGGCTCGTCGTCTCGCTCGGCGCGTTTGTTGAGTTCGACGCGGCGCGGGATCGCGCGGATACGCGCAATTACCAGGGCTGGAAGGTTTGGCGATATAATCGTCGGCGCCCATCGCCAGTTCCTGCGCCTCGTCGATCTCGTCGTCTTTGCTGGTCAGGAAAATGACCGGCAGCTGGCTGTCGCACGCAGCGGGCAGCTTCGAGCCCGTCCATGCGCGGCATCTTGACGTCGAATACCGCCAGATCGGGCGGATTGTCGATCAGCGCCGGCGCCTCGCCATCCGAACAGACGCCAGCGCCCTCGGCCTGCAGCGCGATGGAAACGGAGGGATTTGCGGTCGTCGTCGAGCGCGATCACGCCGCCATGCTACCTTCTCGGTGCGAGAGCGCAGCGCCGCTGCTTCGATCCGGGCTCGACCGACACCCATCACGGACGGACGCGCCGCCAGCCGCGCCCGCCGGGAATCTTTTGACCTCAACCCCCATCCTCGCTAACGCGACCTTCAATTTACGGAATCGGCGTCACGTCGGCACCCATGCTGCAGGCCTCCCCTTTGCGCGGCGGGTTCCCTCTCCCCGGCGGGCGCAGATGGGAAAGGCAAAGCTATGACGAAGTATTGATCGGCACTACAGGTCGAAACGCAGGCGGAGGTCGCCGAAAATTTGGGCACCTCGGCGTTGATCGAGGATGCGATCCGTCACGGTGAAGGCCTGCTCGCCAAGGACGGCCCGCTCGTCGTCGAAACCGGCAAGCACACGGGCCGTTCGGCAAAAGACAAGTTCATCGTCCAGGACGCCGAGACCGCCGACACCATCTGGTGGGGCAAGACCAACGTGCCGATGACCCCCGATCATTTCGCGGCGCTCAAGGCCGACTTCTTCGCGCATCTGGCGGCACGCCCGCGGCTGCTCCGCAGCGCTGTTCGCGGTCGCAGCGCCGGCACCGCGCGCTGCAGCCGGCTCCAAGACGCCTCATCGCCGCCTCCGACACCATACCATGCACGGCCAGAACTGCCTGACGGCATATCCAGACTGCCGATCCGCGCCACCGGCACGGCACGCCGCACCGAAACCGTCGTCGCGGTCAACTTTACCCGAAGCTCGTCCTGATCGGCGGCTCCGCCTATGCCGGCGAGATGAAGAAGTCGGTGTTCGGCATCCTCAACTATCTGCTGCCCACGAAGGGCGTGATGCCGATGCACTGCTCGGCCAACATCGGCTCCGAACGGCGACACCGCCGTCTTCTTCGGCCTCAGACCGACGCCGTGTCGGCGCGATGCGACGCCGCACGCTCATCGGTGATGATGAGCACGGCTGGTCCGACACTGCGCGTCTTCAATTTCGAGGGCGGCTGCTACGCCAAGATGATTGCCTGTCGCCGAGGCCGACGCTGGACGACCGCGTTTCGGCACCGTGCTCGAAAATGTCGTGATCGACCCCGTCACCCGCGAACTCGATTTCGACGACAACAGCCTCGCCGAAAACAGCCGCGGATCGTACCCGATCGACTTCATTCCGAACACGTCGGAACAGAATATGGGGCCGGTGCCGAAGACGATCATCATGCTGACCGCCGATGCCTATGGCGTGCTGCCCCCGATTGCGAAGCTGACCCCCGATCAGGCGATGTATCACTTCCTGTCGGGCTATACCGCGCGCGTCGCGGGCACCGAAATCGGCGTGACCGAGCCCGAGGCGACCTTCTCGACCTGCTTCGGGGCGCCCTTCATGCCGCGTCACCCGTCGGTCTACGGCAATCTGCTGAAAGAACGCATCGCCAAGGGCGGCGTCCAGTGCTGGCTGGTCAACACCGGCTGGACCGGCGGCATGGCGACGATGGATGGCATCAAGCGGATGCCGATCAAGGCGACCCGCGCCCTGCTCAACGCCGCGCTCGACGGCAGCCTCAACGCGCCGAATTCCGCAAGGATCCGAACTTCGGCTTCGAGTTCCGGTGACGTCCCCGGCGTCGACACCGCGATCCTCGACCCCCGCAGCGCCTGGGCCGACAGCTGACTTCGACGCACCGCGCAAACGCTGGCGGCTGTTCGATCGACTAATTCGCGCGAATGTCGATGACCAGGCGATCGCAGGCGCCCGCAGCGGCCGCCCCGTGTCCGGCATCCGTCCGCTGCCAGTATCCGGCCCGGACAGCACCGGGGCCTGTTGCGGCCTGCGACATCCGCGCGATCGGCGAGGCTGCTGTCATGACCTGCCGCGCTCGGCGTGGACCACGAGGCGCATCTCGGCGCCTGCCAGTGCTGCTGACCGAACGCCCCAAAATCGATACTGGATGCCGAGATCAGCACCGTGCGATCCTTCGCCACGACAGCGTCGGCGGCATCAGCGACGACGCGCAGTGGACATCACAACAGCATCACCCACGCCCTATGTCGCCGGGCGTGCGGATCTCCTGGCCAGCACCCAGTGACCTGTCCGACCGTGCCGCCATGCGCATCAGACCGGACCGCAGCTGGCCGCTCGCGGCGCGGCCGAGGCGCTATGCGGTCCGCCGCGCCGGTCGCCCGATCGTCAGCTGGATGGAAGAAGCATGAACGAGACCATCGCGAAATTCGGCCACCCGGCGACGCTGATCGCCGCAGGCGGTTTTCAAATAGGCGCTTCGCGCATGGGGCGAGCCGCGATGGCACCATCACGCGACATCTTCGTGTCTTTGTGTCTTCGTGCGAACCAAATGAAGCAGCGGTGTCGGCTTAACCCTTCGCCCCCGCCACATAAGCCGCGACATTCAGCGCCAGCACGTCGAGCGGCACATTGCCGCCCTTGCCACCATCGTCGTCGCGATCATCTGCCAGCGCCGCCTGCCAGCACGCTGGCAGACGATACGCTGCGCTGACGCCGCACGCTGTCGGCCCATCTCGCGTGGCGATGCTTGCGCGATCTGCGAGCGGGTTGGAGCCGCTTTTCCTTGACGAAAATTCGAGGCCCTGCTCGCGTCACGCCGTATCCGACGCGCAGCGGCAGGCGCGAACCAGCGCGCAGAACATCCGCAAATCATAAGAGGCCCAGCTCGTCGGCGAGCTGCTCGGCATAAAGCGCCCAGCCCTCGCTATAGGCATTGAACGCCAGCATTGTGCGGATCAGCGGCATCTGGTTGGCATATTCGCCCTGCCACACATGCCCCGGAATCGCCTCGTCATGGTCAGGTCGGGCGAATATTGCTGTGCAGATTCGAGTTGATCCACATCCGGCCGGGGGTCGAGCCGTCGATCGCCCCCGCGCCGCCATAGGCCGCGGGCGCGCCGGGTTCTTCGGCGAGCGGCAGGCGCTTCACCTCGACATTGCCCTTGACCAGGGTGCGAAAGGCGCGGGGCAATTGCGCGCGGATCTTGCCGAGCCAGGTCTGGATATAGGCGACGATCTCGGCGCGGCCGGCATCATTGTCGGGGAATTTGACCAGCGCCAGGCGTTCATCGTTGGCCGACCGACGTATATCAGCCGGATCTGGCCACGTGCGGCATGGCGAGTTCGGCGCGGCATCGCATGAATCGTCAGTCATGGGCGTCGTCGCGCAGCCCCACGCATACCGGTCAGCGCCGCCGGGCCGGGCGCCGATGCCGGCGTCCATCGTCGCCTTCGGTCGTTGCGCCCGCAATTCGGCGAGCTGGCGGCACGCGGGATACCGCGCCCTTGGTGATCCGCTCGGCGCGCGGTCCCCACTCGCCGGCAATGCCGGCGTCGCGAGTGCGCTTGGCCAGCCCGCCGCCAGCGCGCGCAGGTCGCGCCACGCCAGGCTCGCCTCCACTCTTCACCGCCCTGTCGCTCAGAGCTTGAGGATGATGGACGCTGGAGCAGGCCTTCGAGTCGCCGGTCAGCGCGCCCGGATAGGCATTGAGGCGCGACAAATAGGCCTCGGCAGCGTCCGCCGTCTTCACCGGATGTCGCTGTCGAGAAACCAGGACGTCCAGATAGGCGCCGATATCTGGCTCTCGAAGGCTGTCGACACAGCCGCCGACCGCGACATCGCGCAGGGCAAAACGCACGCAGGCGCTCTCGACGACCGCCAGGCTGGTGCGTGTCTTGCGCAGGCCGGTCCGTGTCGAACGCGCGCATGCACGCCACGCCGGGCCTTCAGCGGGTGCGCGCACTGGCTGGCCGGCCCAACGCTGGCGCGGCGCACGGTGTCGTCCGCACTTCGCGCCGGCTACACGCCGCCGCACGCCGCACGCTCGGCTCCTGCGGCCCGGGCTCACCGACGGCCCTCAGCGCCCCAGGATGCGGCAGCAGCGGCTAGCCGACCCTGCCCGGAGCCTGCTGGCCAGCGCGACGCGGCGGCGCGGGCAAGCCGTTCGTGCCGCGGCGGCTCCCTTGCGACGCGTCTGCGAGGCGCTTCGGAGCAGGACCGGCGGTCTCGAAGCGGCCGCGCCGTCGAGGCCCTCGGGTCCGGGAAATCGTATCGCATGTTGATCAGTCGGTCACGTCGGCGGGCGCTTGCCGCCGTTGCCGCCAGTTCGCATCACCGCCTTGATCAGCCAAGTGTTCATTTCGGCGCTGCCGTCGAGGGCGCCGGTGTAGCCGAGTTCGGTCGCCAGTTCCTTGCGGTTGGCCAAGCTCGAATCGAGTCCGAGGAGCTTCATCAGGTCGACGATCGAGGTGCGCCAGTTGAGATCCTGGCCGGCCGTCGCCGCCTCGGCGGTCAGGTCGCTGCTCGACCTCGCCAGCGGGGCGGCGGCTGCGGCCGGCCTTGCGCTCGTGCGGCGTCGAGCGCGGTGCCGACCGGGTTCGGTGCGGCGGCGGGCGGCGCGGCCACGGCTTTCTTGCCGAAAATCGCGTCTTTGATGCTGCTGAAAATGCCCATGATTCTACTCCCACTATGGCGCGGCCCAACCCGGAAAGGGGTGAGTCGGATGCTGGCAGGCTAGGACTATGCAGCTGGTAATGACAGCCAAATGAACGACTCGTCCTCGCCCCGCTGGCTGCTATACTCGCACCGTCGGCGCGGTCCGGTCCGCGCCCCGAGCGGGAGCAATAGCCATGAACCTCACCGACATATTGGCGCAAGCTGGCGGCATCGAATCGATGGCGAAAGAGCTGGGCGTGCCGCCCGCGATGGCGCAACAAGGCGCCGACGCGCTGCTGCCCGCGATCCTCGGCGGGTTCAAGAAACAGGCGCAATCGGGCGGCGGTATCGAAGGACTTGGCGGGCTGCTCGGCCAGCTCGGCGGCGGCGGCTTGCTCGACTCGGTGCTGGGATCGGCGCCGACCCCGGTCGATCGGGGCAACGACGTGCTCGGCCAGATCTTCGGGTCGAAGGATGTCAGCCGCACCGTCGCGGGGCAGGCGGCAACGCAAACCGGACTCGATGCGGGGCTGCTCAAAAAAATGCTGCCGATTCTCGCGATGATGGTCGCGGGCACCATGGCGAAACAGGGCGGCCAATCGAGCGAAGGCGGCGGGCTGGGCGGTATGCTCGGCAATGTGCTGGGCGGCGCGATGGGCGGCGGCGCGGCACCTGCGCTGGCGGACTGGGCGGGGGCTTCGGTGGCCTCGGCAAGATGCTCGACATGGACGGCGACGGCAACCCGCTCGACGACATCATGGGTATGGTGGGCAAGCTGCGGGGGTAGTTCGTTCCCCTCCCTTCTAGGGAGGGGCACAGGGGTGGTGTCGAGGCGCTTACGGCACCACCCACCCGCTGCGGCTAGGCAGCAAGCTGCCAAGCCTTCGCACCCTCCCCTGTCAGGGAGGGGAAGTCAGCCGCCATTCACCGCAGGCTCTTCACGGAAATCCCGTCCACCTCGACGCGGCTCTCGCAGCGGGGTGACGGCGGCGTCGGCATCGGCATCGCCTTCTTCGAACAGGGCGCAGGCGCGCAACGTCGCGCCCAGCATCACCTACACGCTGCGCGACGCGGCCGGTCAGGCAAGCGCGAACTTGCGGAGCACCGCCCCCGACGCCGGATTGTCGAGGAAGTGGCCCGCCGACAGTTTCGGCAGGTGCATCGCGCGCGCGATATGGATCAGCTGGCGCCCGGCCTCGGTCGCAAAGCCCAGACCCCAATAGGGCCGCGCGATCCAATATCCCATTTCGAGCCCGTCTTCGGGACTCGGCGAAATGCCGCAGCCGCCGACCAGGCGCGGGGCGCCGCCGGTGCGGGCAAAGATCAGGAAGCGCGGCTGGGTGGGGTCGATCGGCTTGCTCAGAAACGCCTGCGCCTCTTCCTCGCCATAGGGCCAGGGGGCGGTCGCCAGGTTGCGGACGACGGCTTCTTCGCCGATCGCCCGGGCCAGCGCCGGGGCGTCTTCCTGCCAGCCGGGCCGCAGCAACAGTCTTTCGGTACGCGCGAACATCTTTTTACTCCCAATTGCCTGTCGCCGTGGCGCCCGATGGTGACGCTTTGACGACAATCGATGTGGAGGGAGATGGATGGCCCGATTTTCACGCCGCTCCGCTATCGCGCGGATTTCGGACAAGAAAAAAGGGAGCCCGGGGTGACCCGTCTCCCTCTTTTCGAACTTTGTTTCCGCTGTCAGCGGAAAGGACCGTCCCGGGTCATCCCTTGGTGGACGACCCGTGCAAGGCGTCCTTTATTCGGCTGCTGCCGCCATCGCGTCGACCGATACATATTTGCGGCCAAGCTTGCCGTCGTGGAATCGGACATGGCCTTCGGCGGTGGCGAACAGCGTGTGGTCCTTACCCATGCCGACGTTGACGCCCGGATAGACGCGGGTGCCGCGCTGGCGCACGATGATGTTGCCGCCGATCACTTCCTGACCGCCGAACTTCTTCACGCCAAGGCGGCGGCCGGCTGAGTCGCGACCGTTGCGCGATGAACCGCCTGCTTTTTTATGTGCCATGACTGATGCTCCTTAATTCGTTTTCAGGGCCGAGCCGCGTTGCCGCGCTCAGGCGTCCTTCTTGGGGCTGCCTTTTGGCAGCGGGCTTCTGGCCGGTGCGGCCTTCTCGGCAGCAGCGTCCGTCTTGGGCGCGGCGGCCTTCGGGGCAGCAGCCTTTTTCGGTGCGGCTTCCTTGGCGGGAGCGGCCTTTGCGGGCGCTTCCTTGGCCGGGGCAGCAGCCTTTGCCGGTGCCGCGGTCTTGGCGGGGGCAGCAGCCTTGGCTTCGGTCGCCGGAGCGGCCTCTGCCTTCGCGGCGGCTTCCTTCTTCGGCGCCGCCTTCTTGGCATCGCCGACGGCGAGGATGCGCAGCAGCGTCAGCGACTGGCGGTGACCGTTGCGGCGGCGATAGTTGTGCCGGCGGCGCTTCTTGAAGACGATGACCTTTTCGCCGCGCGTCTGGGCGATGATTTCGGCCGAAACGACGAGGCCGTCGGCGCTCTTCACTTCGCCGCCGCCACCGGCCAGCAGGATGTCGCCCAGCGACACGGTGTCGCCGGCTTCGCCGTCGATCTTTTCAACGGCGATCTTGTCTCCGGCGGCGACGCGATACTGCTTGCCGCCCGTGCGCACGATTGCGAACATGGTCTTCCATCCAATCAAAAAACTAAATCACCCGCGCACCAGTCACCCACCGGAGCGAGCGATTTTTCCGGCATGCGGGAAAGTCAGCGCCACTAGCGAGCCAGCGCTTCGCTGTCAACCGCCAAATCCCGTGCTTTTCGCTCGTTTTTGCCGCTGCCGCGGGAATCGGCCTCAGCCCGCTCCCCACCCGGCCTCCCCAACGATAGTAGCCTGTGGGAGGCCGGGTGGGGGAGCGGGCTGGGCCGCCCGAATTTGGTGCCGCCACGCCGATTCGGCACTTGCTGCGCCGCTTGTGCCCCCATATCAGGGTCGGCGATGAAGCGCTCACTTCTTTTGCTCGTTCCGGCAACGATCCTGTCGTTATCGCTGTCGGCCCATGCCGCGGCGCAGACGGGTAAAGCGCCGTCGCTCGCCAAACGATCGGTCGAGGGGCGATTCGACGTCGCGCCGCCCACGGTCGTCGTTGCCCCGCCGGGGCCGTTGCCCGCCGATCTGGCCGGACGGCTGGCGCGCTGGGAATCCGGATGCCGCCGGGGCGCAGCAGGCGTTCGCCGCCGAACGCGACGCAACCGCATCGCTGGTGTCCGCGGCGGCGGGCGCGCCGGTCGCCAGCGAGCGCTGGGTCGTCGCGCAGCAGGCGATCTCGCGCCTGGTCGCCACGCGGGCGCCGCTCACCGGGGCGCTTGCCGACATCGACCGGCTTTATCTCGACCGCAGCGTCGAGGACAGTATCGACGGCCTGCCCGACATCTATGCGCTGCGCGACCGGCTGGCCGACACGGTGTCGACGCAGGATGCTTTGCTGGAAGCGCTCAACAGTCAGCTGCCGGGGCAGTAGAAGAAAATCCTCCCTGTCGCGTAGCGATGGGGAGGGGTGGAGGGGCCGATGCGGTAGCTTTATCGCCCCTCCGTCAGTCCTGCGGACTGCCACCTCCCCATGGCTTCGCCACAGGGAGGATCAAATCGACATCACTGATTCAACCCATGCTTTTTCAGCGCATGGCGAATCTGATCGTAACTCAGCCCCAGCGCTTCGGCCGCGACCTTCTGGTTGAAGCGGCACCGCGCCATCGTGTCGGACAGGATCTGGCGTTCATAAGCGTCGACCGCGGCGCGCATGTCGCCGACCGGGCCGGAAGGCGGCGCGATCGATGCGGGCGCGGCGTCGGCGGATACGGCGGGCGCCGCGCCAGCCTCGGTCTGCGTGGGGCGCTTGCGGGCGACGGGCTGCCACGGGCTGGCGAAGGGGTCGAAGTTCACCGCATCGACCGGCTTTTCGGGGTCGGCCCAGCGATAGATGGCGCGCTCGATGACGTTGCGCAGTTCGCGGACATTGCCCGGCCAGTCGTGCCCCTCCATCGCGGCGAGCGCGCGCGGCCCGAAACCCGGCCATTCCTCCCACCCCAGCACCGCCGCCATGCGCTGGCCAAAATAGGTGGCGAGCACCTCGATATCGCCCTCGCGGGCGCGCAGCGGGGGCAGGGTGATGACTTCGAAGCAGAGTCTGTCTAGCAGGTCGGCCCTGAATTTCCCTGCCTCGACCATATTGGGCAGATGTTCGTTCGTCGCCGCCACGATGCGCACATCGACGCGGACGGGGCGCGAGGAACCGATGCGGGTAACCTCGCCATATTCGACCGCGCGCAGCAACCGTTCCTGCGCGCCCATGCTCAGCGTCCCGAGCTCGTCCAGGAACAGGGTCCCGCCATCCGCCTCTTCAAAGCGCCCCTCGCGGGCGCGGGTGGCGCCGGTAAAGGCGCCCTGCCTCATGCCCGAACAAGCTCCGCCTCGATCAAAGTCTCCGGCAATCGCCGCGCAGTTCAGGATCACATAGGGTCGCTGTCCCAGCGGTCGAACTGATGGCGAGGTTGCCCGCATCGGTTCCTCGCGCCCCGATCCGGCGTCGATGTGCGCATCGTGGCGGCGACGAACGAACATCTGCCCAATATGGTCGAGGCAGGCCGAAATTCAGGGCCGACCTGCTAGACCGGCTGTCGCTTCGAGGTCATCACCCTGCCCCCGCTGCGCGCCCGCGAGGGCGATATCGAGGTGCTCGCCACCTATTTTGGCCAGCGCATGGCGGCGGTGCTGGGGTGGGAGGAATGGCCGGGTTTCGGGCCGCGCGCGCTCGCCGCGATGGAGGGGCACGACTGGCCGGGCAATGTCCGCGAACTGCGCAACGTCATCGAGCGCGCCATCTATCGCTGGGCCGACCCCGAAAAGCCGGTCGATGCGGTGAACTTCGACCCCTTCGCCAGCCCGTGGCAGCCCGTCGCCCGCAAGCGCCCCACGCAGACCGAGGCTGGCGCGGCGCCCGCCGTATCCGCCGACGCCGCGCCCGCATCGATCGCGCCGCCTTCCGGCCCGGTCGGCGACATGCGCGCCGCGGTCGACGCTTATGAACGCCAGATCCTGTCCGACACGATGGCGCGGTGCCGCTTCAACCAGAAGGTCGCGGCCGAAGCGCTGGGGCTGAGTTACGATCAGATTCGCCATGCGCTGAAAAAGCATGGGTTGAATCAGTGATGTCGATTTGATCCTCCCTGTGGCGAAGCCATGGGGAGGTGGCAGTCCGCAGGACTGACGGAGGGGCGATAAAGCTACCGCATCGGCCCCTCCACCCCTCCCCATCGCTACGCGACAGGGAGGATTTTCTTCTACTGCCCCGGCAGCTGACTGTTGAGCGCTTCCAGCAAAGCATCCTGCGTCGACACCGTGTCGGCCAGCCGGTCGCGCAGCGCATAGATGTCGGGCAGGCCGTCGATACTGTCCTCGACGCTGCGGTCGAGATAAAGCCGGTCGATGTCGGCAAGCGCCCCGGTGAGCGGCGCCCGCGTGGCGACCAGGCGCGAGATCGCCTGCTGCGCGACGACCCAGCGCTCGCTGGCGACCGGCGCGCCCGCCGCCGCGGACACCAGCGATGCGGTTGCGTCGCGTTCGGCGGCGAACGCCTGCTGCGCCCCGGCGGCATCCGATTCCCAGCGCGCCAGCCGTCCGGCCAGATCGGCGGGCAACGGCCCCGGCGGGGCAACGACGACCGTGGGCGGCGCGACGTCGAATCGCCCCTCGACCGATCGTTTGGCGAGCGACGGCGCTTTACCCGTCTGCGCCGCGGCATGGGCCGACAGCGATAACGACAGGATCGTTGCCGGAACGAGCAAAAGAAGTGAGCGCTTCATCGCCGACCCTGATATGGGGGCACAAGCGGCGCAGCAAGTGCCGAATCGGCGTGGCGGCACCAAATTCGGGCGGCCCAGCCCGCTCCCCCACCCGGCCTCCCACAGGCTACTATCGTTGGGGAGGCCGGGTGGGGAGCGGGCTGGGGCCGATTCCCGCGGCAGCGGCAAAAACGAGCGAAAAGCACGGGATTTGGCGGTTGACAGCGAAGCGCTGGCTCGCTAGTGGCGCTGACTTTCCCGCATGCCGGAAAAATCGCTCGCTCCGGTGGGTGACTGGTGCGCGGGTGATTTAGTTTTTTGATTGGATGGAAGACCATGTTCGCAATCGTGCGCACGGGCGGCAAGCAGTATCGCGTCGCCGCCGGAGACAAGATCGCCGTTGAAAAGATCGACGGCGAAGCCGGCGACACCGTGTCGCTGGGCGACATCCTGCTGGCCGGTGGCGGCGGCGAAGTGAAGAGCGCCGACGGCCTCGTCGTTTCGGCCGAAATCATCGCCCAGACGCGCGGCGAAAAGGTCATCGTCTTCAAGAAGCGCCGCCGGCACAACTATCGCCGCCGCAACGGTCACCGCCAGTCGCTGACGCTGCTGCGCATCCTCGCCGTCGGCGATGCCAAGAAGGCGGCGCCGAAGAAGGAAGCCGCCGCGAAGGCAGAGGCCGCTCCGGCGACCGAAGCCAAGGCTGCTGCCCCCGCCAAGACCGCGGCACCGGCAAAGGCTGCTGCCCCGGCCAAGGAAGCGCCCGCAAAGGCCGCTCCCGCCAAGGAAGCCGCACCGAAAAAGGCTGCTGCCCCGAAGGCCGCCGCGCCCAAGACGGACGCTGCTGCCGAGAAGGCCGCACCGGCCAAGAAGCCCGCCGCCAAAAGGCAGCCCCCAAGAAGGACGCCTGAGCGCGGCAACGCGGCTCGGCCCTGAAAACGAATTAAGGAGCATCAGTCATGGCACATAAAAAAGCAGGCGGTTCATCGCGCAACGGTCGCGACTCAGCCGGCCGCCGCCTTGGCGTGAAGAAGTTCGGCGGTCAGGAAGTGATCGGCGGCAACATCATCGTGCGCCAGCGCGGCACCCGCGTCTATCCGGGCGTCAACGTCGGCATGGGTAAGGACCACACGCTGTTCGCCACCGCCGAAGGCCATGTCCGATTCCACGACGGCAAGCTTGGCCGCAAATATGTATCGGTCGACGCGATGGCGGCAGCAGCCGAATAAAGGACGCCTTGCACGGGTCGTCCACCAAGGGATGACCCGGGACGGTCCTTTCCGCTGACAGCGGAAACAAAGTTCGAAAAGAGGGAGACGGGTCACCCCGGGCTCCCTTTTTTCTTGTCCGAAATCCGCGCGATAGCGGAGCGGCGTGAAAATCGGGCCATCCATCTCCCTCCACATCGATTGTCGTCAAAGCGTCACCATCGGGCGCCACGGCGACAGGCAATTGGGAGTAAAAAGATGTTCGCGCGTACCGAAAGACTGTTGCTGCGGCCCGGCTGGCAGGAAGACGCCCCGGCGCTGGCCCGGGCGATCGGCGAAGAAGCCGTCGTCCGCAACCTGGCGACCGCCCCCTGGCCCTATGGCGAGGAAGAGGCGCAGGCGTTTCTGAGCAAGCCGATCGACCCCACCCAGCCGCGCTTCCTGATCTTTGCCCGCACCGGCGGCGCCCCGCGCCTGGTCGGCGGCTGCGGCATTTCGCCGAGTCCCGAAGACGGGCTCGAAATGGGATATTGGATCGCGCGGCCCTATTGGGGTCTGGGCTTTGCGACCGAGGCCGGGCGCCAGCTGATCCATATCGCGCGCGCGATGCACCTGCCGAAACTGTCGGCGGGCCACTTCCTCGACAATCCGGCGTCGGGGGCGGTGCTCCGCAAGCTCGGCTTCAGGCCGACCGGCCGCGTCGCGCAGCGTTACAGCCTGGCGCGCGGCCGGTGATGCCGCCTGCGCCCTGTTCGAAGAAGGCGATGCCGATGCCGACGCCGCCGTCACCCGATGCGAGGCCGCATCGGGGTGGACGAGGATTTCCGTGAGGAACTGCGGTTGATGGCGGCTTGACTTGCCCCTCCCTGCAAGGGAGGGTGCGAAGACCTGGCAGCTTGCTGCCTAGTCGCAGCGGGGTGGGTTGGCGGCCCCAAAGAACGCATGCGGCTACCCACCCCTAGCCCCTCCCTAGAAGGGAGGGGAACGAACTACCCCCGCAGCTTGCCCACCATACCCATGATGTCGTCGAGCGGGTTGCCGTCGCCGTCCATGTCGAGCATCTTGCCGAGGCCACCGAAGCCCCCGCCCAGTCCGCCAGCGGCAGGTGCCGCGCCGCCGCCCATCGCGCCGCCCAGCACATTGCCGAGCATACCGCCCAGCCCGCCGCCTTCGCTCGATTGGCCGCCCTGTTTCGCCATGGTGCCCGCGACCATCATCGCGAGAATCGGCAGCATTTTTTTGAGCAGCCCCGCATCGAGTCCGGTTTGCGTTGCCGCCTGCCCCGCGACGGTGCGGCTGACATCCTTCGACCCGAAGATCTGGCCGAGCACGTCGTTGCCCCGATCGACCGGGGTCGGCGCCGATCCCAGCACCGAGTCGAGCAAGCCGCCGCCGCCGAGCTGGCCGAGCAGCCCGCCAAGTCCTTCGATACCGCCGCCCGATTGCGCCTGTTTCTTGAACCCGCCGAGGATCGCGGGCAGCAGCGCGTCGGCGCCTTGTTGCGCCATCGCGGGCGGCACGCCCAGCTCTTTCGCCATCGATTCGATGCCGCCAGCTTGCGCCAATATGTCGGTGAGGTTCATGGCTATTGCTCCCGCTCGGGGCGCGGACCGGACCGCGCCGACGGTGCGAGTATAGCAGCCAGCGGGGCGAGGACGAGTCGTTCATTTGGCTGTCATTACCAGCTGCATAGTCCTAGCCTGCCAGCATCCGACTCACCCCTTTCCGGGTTGGGCCGCGCCATAGTGGGAGTAGAATCATGGGCATTTTCAGCAGCATCAAAGACGCGATTTTCGGCAAGAAAGCCGTGGCCGCGCCGCCCGCCGCCGCACCGAACCCGGTCGGCACCGCGCTCGACGCCGCAACGAGCGCAATGGCCGCGGCCGCCGCAGCCCCCGCCCCCGCTGGCGAGGTCGATGTCGAGGCGATCCTGACCGCCGAGGCGGCGACGGCCGGCCAGGATCTCAACTGGCGCACCTCGATCGTCGACCTGATGAAGCTCCTCGGACTCGATTCGAGCTTGGCCAACCGCAAGGAACTGGCGACCGAACTCGGCTACACCGGCGCCCTCGACGGCAGCGCCGAAATGAACACTTGGCTGATCAAGGCGGTGATGCGCGAACTGGCGGCGAACGGCGGCAAAGTGCCCGCCGACCTGACCGACTGATCAACATGCGATAAATTTCGACCGGGGTCGGGAGGGCATCGGCTTTCCCGGCCCCTTTTCGTTGACCGCGACGGCGCGCCGCTTAGACAGGTTTCAGCAGAAACAAAGTCGCAAGGGAGCCGCCGCGTGAACGAAAGCCTTTCCACCCCGCTCAGCCGCCGTCAGACGCTGGCCACGCTCGGCGCCGGGACAGCGAGCCTCGCGCTCGCCGCATGCAGCCGCGATCCTGGCGGCATTGCGGCGGTTCCACCGCCCGCTGCCGCCTCGGGTCAGGCAGGAGCCGAGGCGCTGCTGTCGTCGATCGCCGACAATCTGCTGGCGCTGTCACCCGAAGGCGCGACGTCGCTGGGCATCGACACCGGTGCGCGCGCCGCCGAACGCGGCAAGCTGTCCGATCGGTCGGCGGCGGGGCAAAGGGCGGTCGCCGACACGCTGAAGGCCGACGTGGCGCGCGTTCGCGCGTTCGACAAGGCCGGCCTCGACCACAAGACACGCACCAGCCTGGCGGTCGTCGAGAGCGCCTATGGTGTCGCGCTCGACGGTTTTGCCCTGCCCTATGGCGATGTCGCGGTCGGCGGCTGGCGCAACACCCCTATGTCGTGAGCCAGAATGTCGGCGCCTATCTGGACGTCCCCAAGTTTCTCGACAGCGACCATCCGGTGAAGACGGCCGCGGACGCCGAAGCCTATTTGTCGCGCCTCAATGCCTATCCGGGCGCGCTCGACGGCGAGACCGAGCGGTTGAAAGCCGCGGGCAGCCAGGGGTTGATCGCGCCCGCGTTTCTGATCGACAAGGCGGTGAAGCAGATGGAGGCGAGCCTGGCCGATGCGCGCGCCGGCGGCGGGCTGGTCGACAGCCTGGCCAAGCGCACTCGCGACGCCAAAATTGCCGGCGAGTGGGGACCGCGCGCCGAGCGGATCACCAAGGGCGCGGTGGTCCCGGCGCTCGAACGCCAGCTCGCCGAATTGCAGGCGCAACGACCGAAGGCGACGATGGACGCCGGCATCGGCGCCCGGCCCGGCGGCGCCGAATGGTATGCGTGGGGGCTGCGCGCGAGCACGACGACGCGCATGACCCCCGACGAGGTTCATGCGATGGGCCGCGCCGAACTGGCCATCCTGCACGGCCGGATGGACCCGATCCTGCGCTCACTTGGCTATACTCAGGGGTCGGTCGGCGACCGGATGAACGCGCTGGCCAAGGACCCGCGCTATAAATTCCCCGACAATGATGCCGGCCGCGCCGAGATCGTCGCCTATATCCAGACCTGGCTCGGCAAGATCCGCGCGCAATTGCCCCGCGCCTTTCGCACCCTGGTCAAGGGCAATGTCGAGGTGAAGCGCCTGCCGCTCGCCGAAGAACCCGGCGCGCCCGCGGCCTATGGCGGCGCGGGGGCGATCGACGGCTCGACCCCCGGCCGGATGTGGATCAACCTGCGCACCACCGAACTGCACAGCAAATATTCGCTGCCCGACCTGACCATGCACGAGGCGATTCCGGGGCATGTGTGGCAGGGCGAATATGCCAACCAGATGCCGCTGATCCGCACAATGCTGGCGTTCAATGCCTATAGCGAGGGCTGGGCGCTTTATGCCGAGCAGCTCGCCGACGAGCTGGGCCTCTATGATGATTTCGAAGTCGGACGGCTCGGCTATCTCCAGTCGCTGGCGTTCCGCGCCTGCCGCTTGGTCGTCGATACCGGACTGCACGCCAAGCGCTGGACGCGCGAGCAGGGGCTCGAATTTTTCGTCAAGGAAAACGGCTCTAACCCGCTCGAGGTCGCGAGCGAAGTCGATCGCTATTGCAGCTGGGCCGGACAGGCGTGCGGTTACAAGGTCGGGCACAGCGAAATCGTCCGCCAGCGCGGGCTGGCGCAGGCGGCGCTGGGCGCGAAATACGACCTGCGCGATTTCGACGATGTGGTGGTCAAGGGCGGCAATGTGCCGCTCGACGTGCTGGCGCTGAATGTCGCGGCTTATGTGGCGGGGGCGAAGGGTTAAGCCGACACCGCTGCTTCATTTGGTTCGCACGAAGACACAAAGACACGAAGATGTCGCGTGATGGTGCCATCGCGGCTCGCCCCATGCGCGAAGCGCCTATTTGAAAACCGCCTGCGGCGATCAGCGTCGCCGGGACGCAGCGCAACATCTTCGTGTCTTTGCGTCTTCGTGCGAAATCTCTTTACGCCCTTGGGCCGCAAGGCGGCGGCAAAGGCGCCAAATCCGGCTCCACAAACCCCCGCCGCGCCGCGACCGAAAACAGCAAGTCTCGGCTGTAGAAGCGCAGCGGCCAGTCGCGGTGGCCGACGTCGGATAGCAGCATGGCGTTCACGCGCTCGGTCAGGCCAGTTTCGGGTGTTTCGGCCAGGAACAGCCGCACGCCCGCGACATAGGCGTGGGTGATGCTGTCGTGATAGCCCTGCGTGTCGTCGTTGATGCCGCCGACGCTTTCGTTGAAGCGGCGGATGATGGTGCCGATCTCGGCATCCACATCGATTTTGGGGCGTTCGGTCAGCAGCCACAGGCAGGCGCCGAGATGCGCCTCGTGGGTCCACGCCGAGCGCGGCAAGGTGCACGCCAGCAAGCCTTCGCCGATCGTGCGGATTTCGTCGTCGCGCGCGAACAGGCGCGGTTTATATTCGGTGGTCATGGTCCGGTCCTTCCGGGTGATTGAGCACCCGGAAGAGATCCGGGTCAATTATGCCGCGACGGCCGCCTGCGGTGCGGCCTGGCGGACGCCTTCATCGACATGGTCCGCAAATTGCGCGATCTATCGAGGAAAGCCTGGACGAGCGTTTGCGCGGTGCGGTCGAAGAAGCCTGTCGGCCCAGGCATTGCGGGGGTCGAGGATCGCGCTGTCGACGCCGGGGACGGCGACCGGATATTCGAAACCGAAATTCGGATCTTTGCGGAATTCGGCGTCGTTCAGGCTACCGTCGAGCGCGGCGTTGAGCAGCGCGCGGGTCGCCTTGATCGGCATCCGCTTGATGCCATCCATCGTCGCCATGCCGCCGGTCCAGCCGGTGTTGACCAGCCAGCACTGGACGCCGCCCTTGGCGATGCGTTCTTTCAGCAGATTGCCGTAGACCGACGGGTGACGCGGCATGAAGGGCGCCCCGAAGCAGGTCGAGAAGGTCGCCTCGGGCTCGGTCACGCCGATTTCGGTGCCCGCGACGCGCGCGGTATAGCCCGACAGGAAGTGATACATCGCCTGATCGGGGGTCAGCTTCGCAATCGGGGGCAGCACGCCATAGGCATCGGCGGTCAGCATGATGATCGTCTTCGGCACCGGCCCCATATTCTGTTCCGACGTGTTCGGAATGAAGTCGATCGGGTACGATCCGCGGCTGTTTTCGGCGAGGCTGTTGTCGTCGAAATCGAGTTCGCGGGTGACGGGGTCGATCACGACATTTTCGAGCACGGTGCCGAAACGCTTGGTCGTCGCGAAAATCTCGGGCTCGGCCTCGGGCGACAGGCGGATCATCTTGGCGTAGCAGCCGCCCTCGAAGTTGAAGACCGCGGTGTCGGACCAGCCATGTTCATCATCGCCGATCAGGGTGCGCGACGCATCGGCCGACAGCGTGGTCTTGCCGGTGCCCGACAGGCCGAAGAACACGGCGGTTTCGCCGTTCGGGCCGATGTTGGCCGAGCAGTGCATCGGCATCACGCCCTTCGCGGGCAGCAGATAGTTGAGGATGCCGAACACCGACTTCTTCATCTCGCCGGCATAGGCGGTGCCGCCGATCAGCACGAGCTTCTCGGTAAAGTTGACCGCGACGACGGTTTCGGTGCGCGTGCCGTGCCGTGCCGGATCGGCGCGGAAGCTCGGCAGGTCGATGATCGTATATTCGGTCGCGAACACCGCCAGCTCGTCGGCCGTCGGGCGGACGAGCAGGGTGCGGATGAACTGGCTGTGCCAGGCGAATTCGGTGACGACCTGCACCGCGACGCGGTGTTCGGGCTGCGACCCGCCGAACAGCTGCTGGCGGAACAGCCGCGGGCGTGCCGCCAGATGCGCGAAGAAGTCGGCCTTGAGCGCCGCGAAATGATCGGGGGTCATCGGCACGTTGGTCTTGCCCCACCAGATGGTGTCGGCGGTCTCGGCGTCCTGGACGATGAACTTGTCTTTTGCCGAACGGCCCGTGTGCTTGCCGGTTTCGACGACGAGCGGGCCGTCCTTGGCGAGCAGGCCTTCACCGTGACGGATCGCATCCTCGATCAACGCCGAGGTGCCCAAATTTTCGGCGACCTCCGCCTGCGTTTCGACCGCTGTATTGCCGATCAATAGCTTCGTCATAGCTTTGCCTTTCCCATCGCGCCGCAGCCCCATTGCATAGGTATGCGAAACCTGCCGCGCAAAAGGGGAGGCCCGCATTGACATGGGTGCCGACGTGACGCCGATTCCGTAAATTGAAGGTCGCGTTAGCGAGGATGGGGGTTGAGGTCAAAAGATTCCCGCGCGCGGGCGCGCCTGTCGGCGGCGCCCGTCCGTGATGGTTGTCGGTCGAGCCCGGATCGGCTAGCGCTGTGCCCGCGCCTCGCTAACGCCCTGGCATGGCGGCAGTGATCGCGCTGGTCGACGACGACCGCAACATCCTCACCTCCGTGTCCATCGCGCTGCAGGCCGAGGGGTTCGTCACGCGCGTCTATTCGGATGGCGAGGCGGCGCTGAAGCCGCTGATCGACAATCCGCCCGATCTGGCGGTATTCGACGTCAAGATGCCGCGCATGGACGGGCTCGAACTGCTGCGCCGATTGCGCGAGAAAAGCCAGCTGCCGGTCATTTTCCTGACCAGCAAAGACGACGAGATCGACGAGGCGCTGGGGCTGGCGATGGGCGCCGACGATTATATCGCCAAACCTTTTTCCCAGCGCCTGGTAATTGCGCGTATCCGCGCGATCCTGCGCCGCGTCGAACTCAACAAAAACGCGCCGAGCGAGGACGACGAGCCGGTGGCCGAGCCGATCACGCGCGGCCGGCTGAGCATGGATCCGGCGCGCCACAAGGTCGGATGGGACGGCAAGGACGTCACGCTGACGGTCACCGAATTCCTGATCCTGGAAACGCTGGCGTCGCGGCCGGGAATCGTGCGCAGCCGCAACCAGCTGATGGACGCCGCCTATCAGGACGATGTCTATATCGACGATCGCACGATCGACAGCCACATCAAACGGCTGCGCCGGAAATTCCGCGAGGTCGATCCCGAATTCGATGCGATTGCCACCCTTTATGGCGCGGGTTACCGCTTTGCCGACGATGTTTGATGCCGCCGCGCCCGCTGCGCTGAAGCCCGACGCGAGCATTGCCGAGCAGGAGGAATCGCCGCTCGTGTGGTCGGCGCGCTGGTCGCTGACGACGCGCATCCTGGCGGTCAACATATTGGCGATCGCGCTGCTCGCCGGCGGATTCTATTATCTCGATACCTATCGCAGCCGGCTGGTCGATACGCGGATCGAGGTGATGAAGGATCAGCTCGCGATGCTCGACAGCGCGCTCGAGGCCGCGCGGCCCGATCAGCGGGCCAAGCTGATCGGCGAATTTGCCGCCACGACCGAATCGCGGCTGCGTTTCTATGCCGCCGACGGTCGGCGCATTTCGGACAGTTTCGCGGCCGGGCCGGCCACCTATACGCTGCGCGATCCCGATCTGCAGGCGTGGCAGCGCGACGCCGCGCGCGCTGGCGCACGCCGCATCTCAGCGCGACGCCAGCTGGCCACGACTCACGCAGCCCGCGCTCGGCCGAGCCGCGTGCTGGCCACGAAGACGTCGCAGCGCAGCGCGGCGACCAGGTGGCGAGCCGCTTTCGCTATGCCCCCGAACGCACCCCGCTGCTGAGCGCCGCGCGCGTCGTCGCGCTCGAAGCGCCGCAGACGGTTTTGATGACGCTGAACGCGCGCGATATCACGCGCACCGTGCGCGCCGAGCGGCTCCGCATCGCCATCGTCTTTGCGATGGTGCTGCTCTCGTCCACGCCGCTGTCGCTGTTCCTGGCGCGCACCATCCGCCGGCTGCTGCGCCGGCTGGCGCGCGCTGCGGGGCCTGCGGCCGCGCCGAGCCGACCCGCGCGGCCAGCGCGCCTGCCCAGCCGCCGCGACGAAGATCGGCACCCTCGCGCGCGCGCTGTCCGACATGACCCAGGCGCTGCGCGAGCGCATCGATGCCGGCGAGCATTTTGCCGCCGATGTGACGCACGAGTTGAAGAACCCGATCGCATCGGTGCGTTCGGCGATCGAGGTGTGGGCCCCAGGTCAAGAGCGACGAGCAGCGGGCGCAGCTGCTGAGCATCGCCGACGAGGACGTCCGGCGGCTCGACCGGCTTGTCAACGACATCAGTGAGGCGAGCCGGGTCGACGCCCAGTTGTCGCGCGCGCTGTTCGAGCCGATCGACGTCGGGATGATGATCGAATCGATGCTGGCATCACGCGCCGCGCGCATCGATCCGGCGGCGCCGCACCCGCGCATCGCCTTTGCCCGCCCGCGCAAGGGAACGACGGTGGTGATGGGCGACGGCCACCGGCTCGAACGCGCGATCGACAATGTCATCGACAATGCGATCAGCTTTTCGCCGCCCGGCGGCTTGGTCTGTATCGCCGCGACGCGGCTGGGCGACGAGGTGCATATCCGCGTCGACGACGACGGCCCCGGCATCGACCCCGCGCAGCGCGAGGCGATTTTCCGCCGCTTTCACAGCGAACGCCCCGCCGGCGAGGCCTTTGGCCGCCACAGCGGGCTGGGCCTGGCGATCGCGCGCACGATCATCGAGGGGCACAGCGGCACGATCAACGCCAAGGACCGCGACGACGCCCAGACGGGCGGCAGCCTGCTCATCACCCTGCCCGCGCGCGAAGGCGGGGACGAGACCACCTGAATATCCTCCCTGTGGCGAAGCCACTGAGGAGAGCGACCGTTCGCGCAGCGAATGGTGGAGGGGCCGCGACGCCAGCGCCAAAGCCTCTCCGTCAGCCCTTCGGGCTGCCACCTCCCCATCGCTTCGCGACAGGGAGGATCCGTTTGTCGCCTTGCGGCGCCGCATCGTCGCCGGTAAGTCTGCGACGATGCTTCCCAGCCGGACCCGCCCCGATATCGTCAATATCCACGCGAGCTGCGTCGCCGCGGGCAGCCGCGGCATCCTGTTATTGGGCCTGTCGGGGCAGGGCAAATCGGACCTGGCGCTGCGCCTGATCGATCGGGGGCGCGGCTGGTCGCCGACGACCGGACCGCGCTGAGCGCGCGCGTGGCCGGCTGTGGTGCCGCCCGCCCGAGGCGCTGGCGGGCAAGCTGGAAGTCCGCGGGCTGGGGATCGTCGATCAACCGTGGACCGCCCCGGTGCCGCTGGCGCTCGCGGTGCGGCTGGCCGAACGCTATGAACGTATGCCGGCAGAACGACCGGTCGAGATGGTCGCCGGGCACCCCGTGCCATCGCTGGCGCTGTCGGCGTTCGAGGCGTCGGCGCCGATCGGGCTCCTGCTCGCGCTCGACCGCCTGGCGCACGAGGGATGATGGGCCGGCCATGACGTTGAACGCCGAACCGCGCCTGTTGCTGGTCACCGGCCTGTCGGGCGCGGGTAAATCGACCGTGCTCAAGGTGCTCGAGGATCTGGGCTGGGAGGTCGTCGACGATCTGCCGCTCGCGCTGCTCGAAACGCTGATCGACGCGCCAGTGAAGCGCGGCGAGCGTCGGCCGGCCGCTGGCGATCGGGATCGACAGCCGTAGCCAGGGATTCCGCCTCGCGCTGCTGGTCCAGCGGATCAAGGCGCTGCGCGAGGCTGGCGGGCGCGACATCCAGACGCTGTTTCTCGATTGCGCCGGTGCCGAACTCGAACGCCGGTTTTCCGAGACGCGCCGCCGCCATCCGATGGCCGAGGATCGCCCTGCCGCCGACGGCATCGCGCGCGAGCGCGATGATGCCGGAACCGCTGCGCCGCTGGGCCGAACATGTCGTCGACACCACCAATTACAGCACCAACGACCTGCAACAGGAGGTTCGCCAGCGTTTCGGCGAGACCGGCCGCGATGAGCCGGTGCTCAATATATTGAGTTTCGGTTTCGCGCGCGGGCTGCCGCGCAACGCCGATCTGGTGTTCGACATGCGGTATCTGCGCAATCCGCACTGGGATGCCAGGCTGAAACCCGGCACCGGCCTCGATGCCGACGTCGCCGCCTATGTCGCCGCCGATCCCGTCTATGAAACCACCGTCGCGCAGATCGAAGCGCTGCTGCTCGCGCTGTTGCCGCGTTACCGGGTCGAGGGCAAAAGCTATGTCACCATTGCGTTCGGTTGCACTGGCGGCCGCCACCGATCGGTCCATGTCGCCGACCGGGTGACCCGAACCCTGCGCGCCGCGGGCCACGAACCGACGCTCAGCCACCGCAACCTTGACTCTGCCCCGCAAGATGGGCTTGAGGGCAAGCCCCCGTCCGCGGCTTCGGCGCCCGGCGGCAACATATAAGGGTCGACGACTGCATGCCCACCGATAAAGCATTGCCGCTGCTGGGCATGGTCCTTGTCACCCACGGCCGTCTCGCCGAGGAAATGGTGCGGGCGATGGAGCATGTCGTCGGGCCGCAGCGCGCGATCGCGACCGTGTGCATCGGTCCCAACGACAATATGGAAATGCGCCGCCGCGAAATCGCCGAGGCGATTCGGACCGTCGATGAAGGCCGCGGCGTCGTCATGCTGACCGATCTGTTCGGCGGCACCCCGTCGAATCTGGCGATCAGCCTGCTCGAATCGGGGCGCACCGAAGTGATCGCCGGGGTCAATCTGCCGATGCTGATCCGTCTGGAGAGTGCGCGCAAGACGATGGAGTTGCGCGCTGCGGTGATCGCCGCGAAGGAAGCCGGCCAGAAATATATCTCGGTCGCGTCGGAAATGCTGGGGGTCGGGCCATGAGCGAAATTTCCGAAACGGTCGAAATCACCAACCAGCGCGGACTGCACGCACGCGCCAGCGCCAAATTCGTCACCTTCGTCAGCCGGCTGCCCGAAAGCGTGTCGGTCGAGGTCGAAAAGGGCGGATCGCGGGTCAACGGCACATCGATCATGGGATTGATGATGCTGGGCGCCGCGAAGGGCGACACGATCACCATCCATACCCGCGGCGACGGCGCCGATGCCGCGCTGCTCAAACTCGTCGGGCTGGTCAAGGACAGCTTCGGCGAGGATTGACCGCTCCGGCTTTCTCCCACCTACCGTGCCCCTGCGAAGGCAGGGGCCTATCGTCCAGGCCCTAACAGAGCGGGCGGCGGGTGGCCGATAGATCTGGAGATGGGCCCCTGCCTTCGCAGGGGCGCAGGAAAGTAGAGAAATGACCGGTCGCCGCACCACCATCGAGAGCCTGTCGAATCCGCTGGTCAAGCGGATGCGACTGCTGCGCGAAAAGCGCCATCGCCGGGCCGAAGGATTATTTCTGGCCGAAGGGCTGCGCATCGCGACCGAAGCGCGCGAGACCGGGGTGCTGCCGGCCAGCTGTTCCAGCCAGAGCGATGCGGCAGCCCGCTGGCGGCGGCGCTGATCGCCGCCACGCCAGCGCGGCGGCGAGGTTGTCGATACGACCCCGGCGATCCTGTCGAAACTGTCGGGCAAGGACAATGCCCAGACCGTGGTCGGCATCTATGCCGAACCCCGGACGTCGCTCGCCGATCTCGACCGCGATGCGGCGCCGATCTGGCTGGTCGCCGAACGGCTGCGCGATCCGGGCAATCTTGGCACCATCCTGCGCACCGGCGACGCGGTCGGCGCCGGCGGGCTGATCCTGCTCGACGAGAGCACCGATCCCTATGCGGTCGAGGCGGTGCGCGCGAGCATGGGGGCGATCTTTACCCAGCGGCTGGTGGTCACGAGTTGGGAGGAATTCCTGCCGTGGCTGCGGCAGGGTCCGGGGCAACTGGTCGCGACCTGGCTAGGCGGCGATACGCTCGATTATCAGGCGGTGCGCTACGCCGCCCCGACCTTCATCCTGACCGGCAACGAGGCGCAGGGCCTGCCTGCCGAGTACGAGGCTGCGTGCGATCTGCTGGTCAAGATCCCGATGCTGGGCAAGGCCGACAGCCTGAATGCGGCGGTTGCTGGCGCAGTGATGGCCTATGAGGTGCTCGCGCAGCAGGGCTGAACTGCCAGGTTTTTGCCGAAATTCGACCTTCCGCTACTCCGCAGCCCCGGGCTTGACCCGGGGTCCCGCTGTTGCGTTGGCAGAGAAGCGGGACCCCGGGTCAAGCCCGGGGTGACGAAATTGGGAGACGGTCCGATGATCCGATATTTGCCGCTTGCCGCCCTTCCGGTGCTCGCCGCGTGCGTCCAAGCCGCCGATACGCCGCCCCCGGAGCCTGCCGACCCGCCCGCCCCCGCCGCCTATATGGCGCTCGGCACCGAGCCCGGCTGGACGCTTGAAATCACCCCGGCGCGGCTCAACTATGACGGCGACTATGGCGAGACCAAGATCATGGTGGCGAACCCCGGCGCGAAGCCGTCGTTGAACGGACGGACCTATGCCACCGATCGGCTGTCGGTCGTGATCAAACAGGCCCCGTGCAGCGACGGGATGAGCGACCGCCGCTTTGCCGACACGGTGCGCGTCATTGTGGGCGGCCGGACGCTGCACGGCTGCGGCGGCACAATATTGCCGCCCGATACGCTGGCGGGTTCGAACTGGACCTTTGTGTCGATCGGCGGGGTCGCGGTGGCGAGGGACCGTCCGACCGCGTTGCAATTCGGCGGCGACCGGATCAGCGGCAGCGCCGGCTGCAACCGCTTTTCGGGTGGCTATGCGGCCGCGGGCGGCACCTTGACCGCCGGGCCGCTGATGGCGACCGAAATGGCGTGTCCGGGCGCGGGATCGACGCAGGAAAATGCGTTTTTTAAACTAATGGCTGGGCCGGTCAGCCTGACCTTTCCGGATGATGGCAGTTTGATTTTGACAGGGAGCGCAGGCCAGACGGCGGTTTTGAAGCGGGCGATCTGAAACCGCGCTAACCTCTCTCCGTTCGTGCTGAGCTTGTCGAAGCACCGTTCTTCTTTGTCCGCGCCCAAGAAAAGGACAACCCTTCGACAAGCTCAGGGCAAACGGATTCAGAGAGAGGCGCTATTCCCCCGCGTCGTTGACCGCCGCCGGCGCCGCCGCCAGCTTGGCGAGCGGGCGCGCTGCCTGTTCGACGACGGGCAGCACCGCGATCTCCTTGTCCCCGGTCTCGATATCGAGCGCCTCGAAGCGCTTGGCCTGAGTCAGCACCTGCGATTCGAAACTGCCGACGAAGGCGTTATAGGCGCCGGTCGCTTGATCCAGATTGCGCCCGACCTTGGCAATGTGCGAGCCCATCACCGACATGCGCGCGTAGAGCTCCTTGCCCAGCGCCGCGATCTCGCGCGCCTGATTGGCCAGTTTTTCCTGCCGCCACACCGCCGCGACGGTGCGCGCGATGGCGATCAGATTGGTCGGGGTCGCCAGCAGCACCTTGCGCTCGAACGCATAGTCCCACAGCTCGTGATCCTGATCGAGCGCGGCGGCGAGAAAATGCTCGCCGGGCACGAACATCACCACAAAATCGGGGGTGTCGTCGAACTGGTTCCAATAGGCCTTGGCGCCGAGCGTGTTGACATGCGCCTTCATCGTCCGCGGCGTGCGCCGCCAGATTGCAGCGTCTTCTCACGCTCCTCGACCGCGCCAAAGGCATCCTGATAGGCGTTGAGCGAGACCTTGGCATCGATCACCAGGCTCTGCCCGCCCGGCACTTTGATCACCACGTCGGGGCGCAGCCGCCCGCCGTCGCCGTCGGTCACGCTGACTTCGGTCTGGAAATCGGCATGTTCGGACAGGCCGCAGCTTTCGAGGACGTTCTTGAGCTGCTGTTCGCCCCAGCGGCCGCGCGCCTTGGGCGCGTTGCGCAGCGCGTTGACCAGCTTCGCCGCTTCGCTCGACACCCGTTCGGTGCCCACCCGCATCGATTCGATCTGGCCGTGGAGCAGGCCGAAGGCGCTCTGACGCTCGGCCTCGACTTTTTTCACCTCGGTCTCATATTTCTCCAGCCGCTCGTGCACCGGCTGGAGCAGCGCTTTCAGATCTCTGCCCGGCGGTCGTCTCGCTTTCCTTGAAGCGCGCATCGGCGCGCTCGAGAAACGCCTTTTGCGCGCCATCGAGCATCACCTGCCCGACCTCGCGGAACTGGGCGGTCAGCGCCGCCTGTGCGTCCTTGAGCTGCGCGATCTGCGCGTCATGCGCCGCGTCGCGGGCGCGTTGTTCGCTGAGCAGCGATGCCAGCTGGATGTCGGCGGCCTTGCGCGCCTCGGCCTCGGCCGCCAGATCGGTGACCGCGATCTTGAACCGCTCCGCCAGCCCATCGCGTTCGGCCTTCAGCCCCCCCGATTGCCGCCCGGCAAACAGCCAGCCGATCAGGCCCCCGATGGCGAGGGCGATAAGGGCGACGACGAGCGAGAGGACATCCATAGAAGGAACATAGATCGAACACCGCCCCTCTGGCTAGACGGTAATTCGGGTCAGAGCAGATAGATGACGACGTAGCGCGCGATCAGCGCCGTGAGGATCGCGATGCTCCAGCGGCGATCCTTGACCCACATCGCCGCGGCCATCAGCGCGACCAGCACCGCCGTCATGATCCACGCGAGCGGACGCATCAGATTGGCGGCGAGACCCGGCTGCGACAGATAATAGCCAAGCTGCGCGGCGAGCAGCACCAGCAACAGCCCGAGGATGATCCGCCGGACGCGAAAATAATGGACGTCGAGATTGGCGAAGCCTTCGGGATGCGACGGAAAGACGAGGCGTGCGGCGAGGAAATAGACGCTGGCGAACGCCGCGACCGCCATCAGCGTGGTGTTCGACACCGTAATGCTGTCCCGCGCACTCCACGCCGCGCTCCAGAACGACAACAGATCGAGCATGACGAAGATCGCGAGCAGCGGGGTCAGCCAGCCGATCGCGAAACTCGCGCGCTCGGCCTGGGCCGCGAAGCGCACCTCGATCGCGCGACCCAGGCCGCCGAGCAATTCGACCATCGAGAGGCCGAGTAACAGGCTGTAGAGCACAAAGACGAATTCGAAATCGCTCATGCGGCGTTCCATGATGCGGGCAGGATCGCGCGATAGGCCTCGGCCCCCGGGGCACCGCCGACGATCATGCCCTGGGTGAGCAACCAGTAATGGCGGACGATCTCGGCCTGTTGTTCGAGCCCGTAGCGTTCGAGCAGCCAGCCGGGTTTCAGGCTGTAGCCATAGGTCGCAAACGGATGCCGCATCAGCACCAGATACCAGCGCCCACGCGTCTGCGCCTGCCACACATGCGTCATTTCGTGGATGAACAGCCCCTGCAATCGCTGCGACGCGGCGCTGAAATCGTCGCAATACAGGTCGCCGTGCGGGTTGAAATGCAGCGCCCCCATCGGCGCCATGACGATGTGGCGCGGCTGGAAGAAGATCCATTTGTGATGGCAGATGCGCACGCCGTCATAGGCGATCGCGTCGCCGAACACGCCGCGCGCAAGGGCGACCTCGCCGGTCGTCAGAGGGCGCGACGGGCGCGGCACCCGCGCTTATTTCTTGGCCGCGTCCGGGGCCTGCGCTTCGCCGCCCTTGTCCATCGCACCACGATCCATCGCGCTATGGTCCATCGCCGCCTCGCCGCCCGCCGCCGGCTTGATCGGCATGTCGAACAGGATGCGTTCGTTGTTGTTGTTGCTGAAGACGAAGGCCATCGGCAGCTTGCCGGCGCGCACCGCGGCGCCGTTGATGTTCCAGATCATCAGATGCTTGCCGCCCTGCTTGAACACCAGCTCGCCCTTCGCCGGCACCGCGGCGCGGAGCAGCGGTTTCATCGTGACGATACCGTTCTCGCGCGCACTTTCGTGCATTTCGACGCGCTGCGCGAGGTCGGCGGTCACCGCGACCAGTTCGACCGCGCGCGGCCCGCCTTCGACCCGGAAATATCCGACCGCGGGGCGGTCGGGCGTCGCGCCCATCACGATATGGCCGCTGACCACATTCAGTTGCTGCCCCTTGCCCAGATTTTCGCCGCAGGCCGACAGGGTGAGCGCGGGGACGGCAAGTGCGAGGATGGCAAGAGGTTTCATTTCGGGAGGACTCCGTGACAGCGGGTGATTTCCCCCTCCCGATAAGCCTTCAAAACCCTTGTGCCAAGGATTAGCGCACCTATATCGCGCCCAGAACCTCAATATCGGCGTGCCTTTTCAGGGCGCCGCAGAAGCAACAAGGACGAGTGAAGTATGGCCAAGGTAATTGGTATCGACCTGGGCACGACGAACTCCTGCGTTTCCGTGATGGAAGGCGGCAAGCCCAAGGTTCTGGAGAACGCCGAGGGTGCGCGCACGACCCCGTCGATCGTCGCCTTTGCCAAGGATGGCGAGCGCCTGATCGGCCAGCCGGCGAAGCGCCAGGCGGTCACCAATCCCGAGAACACCGTTTTCGCGGTGAAGCGCCTGATCGGCCGCCGTTTCGACGATCCGATCACCAAGAAGGACACCGAGCTGGTCCCCTACACGATCGTCAAGGGCACCAACGGCGACGCATGGGTCAAGGCGGGCGGCGAGGATTATTCGCCGTCGCAGATCAGCGCGTTCATCCTGCAGAAGATGAAGGAAACCGCCGAGGCCTATCTGGGCGAGACGGTGACGCAGGCGGTGATCACCGTTCCCGCCTATTTCAACGACGCGCAGCGCCAGGCGACCAAGGATGCCGGCCGCATCGCGGGTCTGGAAGTGCTGCGCATCATCAACGAGCCGACCGCGGCGGCGCTCGCCTACGGGCTCGACAAGACCGAGAACAAGACGATCGCGGTCTATGACCTTGGCGGCGGCACCTTCGACATATCGATCCTCGAGGTCGGCGACGGCGTGTTCGAAGTGAAATCGACCAACGGCGACACCTTCCTGGGCGGTGAAGATTTCGATTCGAAGATCGTCCAATATCTCGCCGACGGCTTCAAAAAGGACGAAGGCATCGACCTGCGCGGCGACAAGCTGGCGTTGCAGCGGCTGAAGGAAGCCGCTGAAAAGGCCAAGATCGAGCTGTCGTCGACCACGCAGACCGAAATCAACCTGCCCTTCATCACCGCCGACGCGACCGGCCCGAAGCACCTGACGCTGAAGCTGACGCGCGCCAAGTTCGAAAGCCTGGTCGAAGACCTGTCGACGATTGCGGCAAGAAGGCGATCAAGGACGCCGGCGTTTCGGCGAGCGAGATCGACGAAGTCGTGCTGGTCGGCGGCATGACCCGCATGCCGCGGGTGCGCGAAGTCGTGAAGGATTTCTTTGGCAAGGAACCGCACACCGGCGTGAACCCCGACGAAGTCGTCGCGATCGGTGCGGCGATTCAGGCGGGCGTGCTGCAGGGCGACGTCAAGGACGTGCTGCTGCTCGACGTGACCCCACTGAGCCTGGGCATCGAAACGCTGGGCGGCATCATGACCAATGATGATCGACCGCAACACGACGATCCCGACCAAGAAGTCGCAGGTCTATTCAACCGCCGACGACAATCAGTCGGCGGTGACCATCCGCGTGTTCCAGGGCGAGCGCGAAATGGCGGCGGACAACAAGATCCTCGGCCAGTTCGACCTGGTCGGCATCCCGCCGGCGCCGCGCGGCGTGCCGCAGATCGAGGTGACGTTCGACATCGACGCCAACGGCATCGTGTCGGTCCACGCCAAGGACAAGGGCACCGGCAAGGAACAGCAGATCAAGATCCAGGCGTCGGGCGGCCTGTCCGATTCGGACATCGACCAGATGGTCAAGGACGCCGAACAGTTCGCCGAAGAGGATAAGGTGCGCCGCGAAGCGGCCGAGGCGAAGAACAACGCCGAAAGCCTGATCCATTCGACCGAACGCCAGATCGTCGAGCATGGCGACAAGATCGATGCGGCGCTGAAGTCCGAAATCGAGGCTGCGATCGCCGAAGCCAAGACCGCGGTCGAAGGCGGCGAACCCGCCGCGATGACCGAAAAGTCGCAGGCATTGGCACAGGTCGCGATGAAGCTGGGCCAGGCGATCTACGAGAAGGAACAGCAGGCGGCCGCATCCCCCGGCGCCGACGATGCTGGTGAGGCGAAGGCCGACGAAGACGTCGTCGATGCCGAATTCTCCGAAGTCGAAGACGACAAGAAATAAGGGCTGACCTCTCATGCCGTTCGTGCTGAGCTTGTCGAAGCACCGTTCTTCCTCTTCCGCCGCGAAGAAAGGACGGCCCTTCGACAGGCTCAGGGCGAACGGATATGGGAGCTGGGCTAGGGGCCGTTAGACCATGTCACTCGACATCGATTATTACGAACTGCTCGAATGCGAGCGCACCGCCGACGATGCGACGCTGAAGGCGAGTTACCGCAAGCTGGCGATGAAATATCACCCCGATAAGAATCCGGGGTGCCACGACAGCGAAGCGCGGTTCAAGGCGATCAGCGAGGCTTATGACTGCCTGCGCGATCCGCAAAAACGTTCGACCTACGACCGGTTCGGCAAGGAGGGCGTCCGCGGGGCGGGCGGTGGCGGCGGCGCCGATTTCGGCGACATCGGCGACATTTTCGAATCGATCTTCGGCTCGGCGTTCGGCGGCGGACGCCAGCAACGCGGTCCGGCGCGCGGCGCCGACCTGCGGTACGACATGGAAATCCGGCTGGAGGATGCCTTCACCGGCTGTTCGCGGGAGATTCAGGTCGATGTCGCGGCGCGCTGCGATGCGTGCGACGGCAGCGGCGCCAAGCCCGGAACCCAGACCAATCGCTGCACCACCTGCGCCGGCCACGGCAAGGTGCGCGCGCAGCAGGGTTTTTTCATGGTCGAGCGCACCTGCCCGGCCTGTCAGGGCGCGGGCGAAGTCATCGCCGATCCGTGCAATAGCTGCCACGGCGAGGGCCGCGTCGATCGCCGCAAGACGCTGACCGTCACCATCCCCGCCGGGGTCGACGAGGGCACCCGCATCCGCCTGTCGGGCGAGGGCGAGAGCGGCGCGCGCGGCGCGGCGCCGGGCGACCTCTATATCTTCCTCCACATGGCGCGGCACAAAGTGTTCGAACGCGAGGGCACGACGCTGTTCACCCGCGCCCCGCTGAGCTTCACCACCGCGGCGCTCGGCGGCGAGATCAGCATCCCCGGTCTCGACGGCAAGAAACACGACATTGCCATCCCCGCCGGCATCCAGTCGGGCAAACAGCTGCGCCAGCGCGGCGCCGGTATGCCGGTGCTCAACGGCCGCGGCCACGGTGATCTGGTCGTCCAGATCGACGTCGAGACGCCGACCAAGCTGACCGCGCGCCAGAAAGAGCTGCTCGCCGAGTTCCGCGAGACCGAGACCGGTGACGAATGTCCGGCGAGCCAGGGCTTTTTCGGGCGTATCAAGGATATGTGGGACGATCTGACCGATTGAGGCCGTTGCGCCGGCCGGCAGGACGGCTAGACAGGTCGCCTGGCTTCCCAAGCGAAAGGCCCATCATGATCCGCGCCGCCCTGCTCGCCTCCGCCCTGCTCACCTCCACCCAGTTCCTTGCGCCGTTTCCCGCGCTCGCGCAGGATATGTCAAAGATCGACATCAAGACCGAGGTCGTCACCCCCGGCATCGCGGTGCTGTTCGGTGCCGGCGGCAATATCGCGGTCAGCCACGGCGCCGATGGCACGGTGCTGGTCGACGATCAGTTTGCGCCGCTGACTCCCAAACTCGAAGCCGCGGTGGCGGCGCTTGGCGCCAAGCCGGTCAAATGGCTGATCAACACCCATTGGCACGGCGACCATAGCGGCGGGAACGAGAATTTCGGCAAGGCGGGGGCGATGATCATGGCGCACGACCATGTCCGCGAACGCATGGCAGCGGGGCAGCAACTGCGCGGCGAGGCGGTGCCCCCCGCGGCGAAGGAGGCACTGCCGATCCTGACCTATCACGACGGTATTTCGCTGCATCTCAACGGCGACACGCTACGCGTCATGCACGCGCCGCACGCCCACACCGACGGCGATTCGATCCTGCATTGGCAGGGGGCGAACGTCTTTCACATGGGCGACCTGTTCTTCAACAAGGTCACCCTGCCCTTCATCGACCTGGAAAGCGGCGGTTCGGCCTATGGCCTGCTCGACGCGGCCGACAAGGTGCTGGCGCTGGCGAACGACAAGAGCGTGATCATCCCCGGGCATGGCCCGCTTGCGACCAAAGCCGATCTTGCGGCTTATCGTGCGATGCTGGCTGAGGTGATTGCCGCGGTCGAAAGCGCCAAAGCGGCGGGCAAGACGCTGGAACAGGTGCAGGCGATGAAACCGGCGGCGAAATATGAAGTGCCGAAAGCTTTCATTTCGGGCGATGCGTTCGTCGCGGCGGTGTTCAACAGCGAAAAGGGGCATCCGCGCGGGATGCAACCCGACCGGTCGAAGGATGTGATGGGCGCCAAGGGCGGCGACCATGCGATGGCGGGGAAAGCCATAGCCATTGAGGCATGATGACTTCGGCTTGACCCGTTCGCATCGAGCGAAGTCGAGATGCCGCTCGGCTAGGCGTAACGCCGATAGGTGTCTCGACTTCGCTCGACACGAACGGAGTATATGGATCGGCTTAAAGTCATCCGGCGCTAGGCCGCCCCAATCTCCCCGCGCAGTTCCGCGATCAGCCCCGCAACCTTCGGCAGCCGCGCCTCTTCCTCGTCCAATATCGCATGGAACGCGCGCCGCTTGATCGCCGCCAGCGCCTCGCCCGTCAGCGCGCCTTCGCCCGTCACGCTGCTCGCGACGATGTCGATTAGCCGGTCGGCGCCGTGGAGACGCCCCCACAGATAGTCATTCTCGCGGTAGGCGCGGCTGAAAAAGGCGCCGAAGCTGTTGAATTCGACCCCTTTCAGCATCGCGGCGGCCCCGCCGGTGCGGATCGCGGTCGCGTCCGATGGCGAAATGCGGTCGATCTTGATCGGATCGAATTCGTCGAACCCCTCGCCCTGGAGCAGCGGCAGCGTCGCGATGTCGTAAAAGGGATAGCCGAGGTAAGCGAGCAAGAGCGTGCGCCGGTCGTCCTTGGGCATCGCCGCGAGCCCGGCGGCGATCAGCGCGTCGGCCTGACCGTCGATCGCGGTCAGGTCGCGCCGCGCCGCGACCGCGTCGATCCAGTCGCCCGGTCCCGCGTCGGCCGGCACGTCGAGGTCGGCGAGCCAGCTGTCGCCCTGGCGATCGAGGTAGAGACCGAGCGCGGTGAATATCGCGCCCCGCATATCTTCGCACACCGGATCGCGGCCGTCGCGCGTCGCCTCGACCGCGGTGTCGAGTTCGCGCGCCAGAAAGCGCAGCCGGCGGATGCGGAACCCCAGGTCGTGGGTGCGGAAAAAGGCGATCGCATCGCCGCTCGCCCCCGCCCCCTTCCGGCCCGAAATCCGGTCGAGCCCGCGCGCCCGCGCTTCGTCCGCGACCGACCACCTGCTCGGTGACGATCAGGTTCTGCAGCAGCCCCTGCGAGGCGATCAGCGCCGCCAGTTCCTCGATCTGACCGGCCGACAGCTTGAGATGGCCATAGGGCGCATAAGCAAACCCAGCGCGTGCGGCGGCCTGATCCTGCGCCTTCGCCCGCCATTTTTCGAGCCGCGCCACCGTGGGGGTGTCGAGAAAAAAGGTGCTGCCGAACAGCGCCGCGACCTGTTCCTCGACCTCGACCTTCATCGCGTCGACGATATGCTGCATCCGGCGGATACGGCGCGACATGCCCTCGATCGCTTCGACATTCTCACGGATCGGCTGTTCGCGCGGAATTTCGGACAGCGCGCCGAGGATCGTCGCCAAAAAGCCAGGCAGCCGCGCCGCTTCCGTCGTCGTGCTCGCCCCCGCCGGCTTGCCCGACTGCCGCGAACGATATCGGGCTTGGGATCGATATAGACAAACCGCCGGTCGATCTCACGCCGCGCCGGACGCTGCTTCAGCGCCGCAATCGCCGGGCGGAACGGCGCGTTCGCCAGCACCGATCCGTCGATCAGCACCCGGTCGGCGGGGTCGCCATCGGCCGCGGCGGGCATCTGGGTGCGGATGAAGGCCTCGCGGCCCGGCCATGCAATCCCCCGCTTGTCCAGCACCCGGTCGAGTTCGCGCAGCGTGAAGGGCGGGAAGGCGCCGGGAAAGCTGGCGGTTGCGCGCGCGGCGGCGGTGAGCCCGGGGACATCGTCGAGCCGCGCGCCGGTCCGGCCGTCCTCGCGAAAATGCAGCATCAACCGATGCTCGTCCTCGGTCACCAGCGGCGGGCTGTTGAGCGCCAGCGGCACGCTGTGCCCGGCAAAGTCGGTGACCGACACGAACAGGTCGATCGGCTGGCCGCCCGGCACCAGCACCGGCCCGGCCGGCCCCGCATCCATCGCGTCGAACGCATCGAGCAACAGGTTGGAAAATGTTTCGCCGCCAAACGGCGGTTCGAACCAGCGCGCCCGCACGAAGCGCGACAGCTTGGCGCGCACCTCGTCCTGCGCGCCGACGCCGACGGTGCGGTCGATGACATTGCCGCGCTTTTTCATCATCCAGCCGGCGATCGGCACCGCCCAGAATTTGGTCGCCGCCGCCATCACCAGCTCGGGATCGATCAGGCTGTCGACATCGGCATCGTCGAACACGATGAAGGGCAGCGGATCGAGCGATTGGCCGGTGGCCAGCGCGCGCGCCAGGAAAATGCCGTTGATACCTCCCGCGCTCGCCCCGGCAACGATGTCGGCGAGGACGCGGAGTTGGACATTGCTGCGCGCCGCGATCTCCGCCAGCAATGCGCCATAGACCGCCCCCGATCCGGTCGACGGAGTGCCGTCGTGATACGCGCGCGCTTGCGCGGGTCGCACGCCAGATTTCCTTGGTGATGCCGTGCATATAGACGGCGAGGCTGATGCCGCCGTAGCAAATCAGGGCGAAGCGCAGTTCCTTTTCCCGCATGACTGGGGTGTAGCGCGGTTTGAGCAGCGTGTCCCCGTTCAGCTTGCGCGAGAGTGGAAATCGCCTTTCCCCTTGCATCTGCAAATCGCTCGCATTAGCGGCGCTCCGAACAGGAGTTAAGAATGATTCGCAAATTGCTTGTCGCCGCGCTGGCTTCCACCGCGCTGTCCGCCCCCGCTTTTGCGCAGGAGGCCGCCGACGATAGCGCCAATGGTGAAGACACCATCGTCGTCACCGCGGCGCGCACGATCTTGCCGCCGAGCGCGCTGCCGCTGACCATCGACATCATCGGCAAGGACGCGCTCGACCAGCAGCTCGCGATGGCGGGATCGGTCACCGACGCGGTCGCCAATCTGACCCCGAGCTTTTCGCCGACCCGCCAGAAACTGTCGGGCGCCGGCGAAACGCTGCGCGGGCGCTCGCCGCTCTATGCGATCAACGGCATCCCGCAATCCACGCCGCTGCGCGACGGCAGCCGCGACGGCTTCACCATCGACGGCTTTTTCGTCGATCGCGTCGAGCTGATCTATGGCTCGAACGCCCTGCAGGGGATCGGCGGCACCGGCGGCATCGTCAACCAGGTCACCGTCGGCGCACCGAAGGTCGATGGCCTGTCGGGCCGCACCCTGGTGCAAGGCACCGCCGATAATGATTTTTCCAAGGCCGGGATGGGCGGCAAGATTGCAGGTCTGTTGCAGTACAAGGCTGGCGCGTTCGACGCGACCGTCGGCGCGGCATATGAAATCCGCGGCGTCTTTTCGGACGCCAGGGGCCGCCCGATCGGGCTCAACCTGACCCAGGGCGAAACGCAGGATTCGAAGACGCTCTCGCTGTTCGGCCGCTTCGGTTACGAACTGTCGCCCAGCGCGCGGATCGACCTGATCGCCAGCCGCTTCGAACTGAAGGGCGACGGCGATTATGTCGCGGTCGCCGGCAACCGCGTGCTCGGCATTCCGACCAGCGCAGTGCGCGGCAACCCGCCGGGCAAGTCGGCGCAAAACCGCACCGAAAGCGTCGCATTGTCGCTGACCGACAGCGATCTGGGCGGCGGCAATTTCGTCAGCCAGATCTTCTTCAACCGCAGCCGCGACACCTTTGGCGGCGAAATCGCCACGCAGGCGACCTTTCAGGACGTCCGCATCGCGCCGATCGGCACGCTGTTCGACCAGTCGCAGAACCGCTCGCGCAAGCTCGGCGGCAAGCTGAGTTACGAGCGCGGCCTTCCGGGTTTCGAGGATCTGACGCTGACATTGGGCTTCGACGCTTTGTGGGACACCACCGAACAGCGGCTGATCGCCACCGGCCGCACCTGGGTGCCGCCGACCGATTTCCGCAGCCTCGCGCCCTTTGCGCAGGCCAATCTCAAGCTCTTCGACGGGCTGATCCGGCATTGCCGGCGGCGCGCGCTGTGAAAATGTCGAAGATCAGCATCGACGACTACACCACGCTGGCGACGACCACCGACGCCGCGCGGCGGGGTGTCGGTCGCCGGCGGCAGTCGCCGACCTTCGACGATGTGCTGATCAACGGCGGGGTCATCGTCGAGCCCGCGCCAGGTATCCGCGCCTATGCCAGCTATGCCGAGGGCTTCACCGTCCCCGACATCGGCCGCATCACCCGCGCCATCGGCACCGCCGGGGTCGACATCGACCTCGTTTCTAGATATCTCGCCGATCGTTTCGAACAATCGCGAGATCGGGATCGAGGTCAAGCGCGGCCCGCTCGATGCCAGCGCGACCTATTTCTGGTCGTCGAGCGACAAAGGCCAACTGCTCATCGCGCGTCCCGACCGCGTGTTCGACGTCCAGCGGCTGCGCGTCGAAATCCAGGGGTTGGAGCTGAACCTGGGCATCCAGACCCCGATCGAAGGGCTGAAGCTCAACGTCGGCTACGCGCATCTGATCGGCCGCTTCGACAGTGACGCGGTGCCCGACGGCAAGGTCGACAGCGATCTCGACGGCACCAATATCTCGCCCGACCGCCTGAACCTGGCGGCCAGTTACAACAGCGGGCCCTTCTCGGCCCGCCTCCAGACCCAGGTCTATCTGAAGCGCCGGTTCGACAGCAAGGCGCGCGCCGCCGACGATGCCAACCCGTTGCGCCCGCTGAAACTCGCCGACAATGATTTCGGCGGCTACACGCTGACCGACGCCAATGTCCGCTACCAGACCGGGATCGGCGGGATCAGCCTGTCGGTGCAGAATTTGTTCAACAAGCAATATATCGATTATTCGAGCGATACCCGCCTGCCGAGCGACCAGCTGTCCTATTTCGCCGGGCGCGGGCGGACGTTCACGCTCGGCTGGGATTACCGGTTCTGATGATACCGACATCGGCAGACATCCGTGTTTCCCCGCGAAGGCGGGGATCCATCTCCGGCCGGTTCAAAATAGCACCCACCGGAGATGGACTCCCGCCTTCGCGGGGGCATAATCGTTTATTGACGCAAAGACTGACCCCGCACGATGATGAAGCTGCTCGACACGCTGCACCGCTGGACGGGAGGGCTGATCGGCCTCGTGCTCGCCTTGCTCGGCCTGTCGGGGGCGATCCTGGTCCATAAGGAAGAATGGATCGGCTTGCCCCACGCCGGCGACGCGCAGATCACCGATCTGGCGACCGTCGCGGCGACGACCGAAAAGCTGATGGCGATGCCCGGCGATCCGCAGGGCATCATCTACGCGAGCCAGCGCCTCGGGCTGCACCAGATGCGGTTCGAGGAAGGCGCCGGGCTTTACGCCAGCCAGTCGGGCGAGGTCGTGGCGCGCTGGGCGAGCCAGTGGGAGCGCCCCGAAATCTGGCTGTTCGATTTCCATCACCATCTGTTCACCGGCGACAGCGGCGAATGGGTGATCGGCATTGCAGGGCTGGCCGGACTGTTCTTCGTCATCTCGGGGGTGATCCTGTGGTGGCGCACCCGCAAGACCTTCAAACTGCGGCTGTGGCCGAAACGGATGACCCGCCCCGCGATCGTCATGCAGCATCGCGACCTCGGCGTCGTCGCCGCCCCGCTGCTGCTGTTGTCGGTGGTCACCGGGACGATGATGATCTTTCGCCCTTCGGCCGCGATCATCGTCGCGCCGTTCGGGCCGGTTGCGGAGACCGCGAAAGCGTTGACGCCGCCGAAATATACGGGCGGTCCGCTGACAGCCGATCCCGACTGGACGGCGATGCTGACGATAGCACGCGCGCGTTTTCCGGGCGCCGAGTTCCGTATTCTCAGCCTGCCGCGCAAAGCCGGCGACCCGATCAGCATCCGTATGAAACAGGCCGATGAGTGGCTGCCCAACGGGCGCTCGACCTTGTGGTTCGATGCGGCGACGGGCAAATTGCTGGGGTCGCGCGACGCGCTGACGATGCCGGCGGGGGCGCAGGCGTTCAACATCGCCTATCCGCTCCACGCGGCCAAGGTCGGCGGGCTGGACTCGGTCGTGGATGCGCAGGGGCTGGTGCTGGCGCTGCTCGGCAGCCTGACGGTGTGGACCTTTTGGTTCCGCCGGCCGAAAGCGGCGAAGCGGGCGGTGAAGACGGCGGCGCTGGCCAAGGCTTAACGCCATCGTCACCCCGGACTTGATCGGGGGTCCATGCGGCGGATGTGGCAATGGATGCCGGATCGAGTCCGGCATGACGAAGGATGTGAGCGCACCCGCCACAGCGCTTTCCTATTTTACCCGCCGCCCTATATCCTGCCCAGTCCATGACCCGCGCCCGCGTCCTCCTCCTCACCGCCGCCCTTGGCCCGCTCGACTATCGCGTCCCGCGCGAAAGCGAAGCGCCGCTCGGCAGCGTCGTGATTGCGCCGCTCGGGCCGCGGCGGCTGGGCGGGGTGGTGTGGGAAGACGAAAGTTTCGGCGCGCCAGAGGCGGTCGGCGACAACCGGCTGCGCAATCTTTATGAGATCGTGCCCGTCCCGCCGATCCCCGCGCCGCTGCGCCGTCTGGTCGAATGGACCAGCGACTATTATCTCGCCCCGCCGGGCGCGGTGCTGCGGATGGTGCTGCCCGGGGTCGCCTTTGCCGACGCCAAGCGCCCGATCGTCGAATATCGCGCCACCGGCGAGTTGCCCGCGCGGATGACGCCGCAACGCACCGTCGCGCTTGAAAAGATCGGCGAGCGACAGGGCATGGTGCGCGAACTCGCCGCGCTGGCCGAAGTCAGCGAGGCGGTGATCCGCGGGCTGGTGAACAGCGGCGCGCTCGAAGCCGTCACCGTGTCGGCCGATATGCCGTATCCGCAGCCCGATCTCGCCTTTGCGCCGCCGGAACTTTCGGCCGAACAGACCGCCGCCGCCGCCCAGCTGACCGCCGCCGTCACCGCCGAGAAATTCGAAACGCTGCTGCTCGACGGGGTCACCGGATCGGGCAAGACCGAAGTCTATATGGAGGCGATCGCGGCGGCGATCGGGGCCGGCAAGCAAGCGCTGGTCCTTCTCCCCGAAATCGCGCTGACCGAACCGATGTTGACGCGGTTCGCGGCGCGTTTCGGCTGCGAACCCGTCGCCTGGCACAGCGGCCTGCGCTCGGCCGAACGCCGCCGCGCATGGCACGCCATCGCCAGCGGCGAGGCAAAGATCGTCGTCGGCGCACGCTCGGCATTGTTCCTCCCCTATGCCAACCTCGGTGTCATCGTCGTCGACGAGGCGCATGAAACCAGCTTCAAGCAAGAGGATGGCGTCCATTATCACGCGCGCGACGTCGCAGTGATGCGCGGGCATTTCGAGGGGTTGCCGGTCGTCCTGGCGAGCGCGACCCCGGCGCTCGAAAGCCTCGCGATGGTCGAGGCGGGGCGCTATCGCCATATCGTGCTGCCCGCGCGCTTCGGCGGCGCCACCCTGCCCGATCTCGCCGCGATCGACATGCGCAGCGACCCGCCCGACCGCGGCCGCTGGCTCGCCCCGCCGCTCGTCGATGCGCTCGCCGAACGATTGGCGAAGGGCGAGCAGAGCCTGCTCTTCCTCAACCGCCGCGGTTTTGCGCCGCTGACCCTCTGCCGCACCTGCGGCCACCGTATCCAGTGCCCGAACTGCACCGCATGGATGGTCGAGCACCGGCTCGTCCACCGCCTCGCCTGCCATCATTGCGGGCATGTCATGCCGCCACCGCGGCTGTGTCCCGAATGCGAGGATGAGGACAGCCTGGTCGCCTGCGGCCCCGGCGTCGAGCGCGTCGCCGACGAGATTGCGCTGCGCTTTCCGGGCGCGCGCGTCGCGATCGTCACCAGCGACACGCTCTGGTCGCCCGCGAAAGCCGCCGAATTCGTCGACAATGTCGAGGGTGGGCTGGTCGATATCATCATCGGCACCCAGCTGGTCACCAAGGGCTATCATTTCCCCAACCTGACGCTGGTCGGGGTGGTCGATGCCGACCTCGGCCTCGACGGCGGCGATTTGCGCGCGTCCGAACGCACCTTTCAACAGATCGCGCAGGTCGCCGGGCGCGCCGGTCGCGGGGTCAAGCCCGGCGAAGTGCTGATCCAGACCCGCGTTCCCGGGGCGCCGGTGATGGCGGCGCTCGTCGCCAACGACCGCGACGGCTTTTATGCCGCCGAGGCCGCGGCGCGCAAACACGCCGGCGCGCCGCCCTATGGCCGCTTCGCCGCGCTGGTCATCTCGTCGGAGGATGTCGACGTCGCACGCGGCGTCGCGCAGCGGCTGGGGGCGAAGGCGCCGGTCGCCGAAGGGCTCGCCGTCTATGGCCCCGCCCCCGCCCCGCTGGCGATGCTGCGCGGCCGCCACCGCTTTCGCCTGCTGCTCCACGCGCCGCGCAGTTTCGACCTGCAGGGGACGATCCGCGACTGGGTCGCCAGCATCGACTGGCCGGCGAAGGCGCGGCTGGCGATCGACATCGACCCGTATAGTTTCGTCTAATAATCGGGTTCGGCGCCGCCCAGAACTTGCTTCGCCTGTGCCGTCAGCCACGCCATCGCCGCCGCCCACGGCTGATGCCCGTGGCTGATCCGCGCCACGCCCAGCGCCGCCAACTCTTTATGTGTCGGCCCGCCCTTGCCGCGCAGGATATTGACCGGCAGCGGCGCGGCGTCGCAGATCGCGCCGATATATTTGGGATCGAGCAGGAACGGCACGAACAGCGATCCCGCCCCGGCGTCGGCATAGGCGCGCGCGCGTTCGAGCGTCGCGGCGACCAGCATATCGCCATCCTTTGCCGCGTCAGCGCCGCGAAATGTGTCGCAGCGCGCATTGACGAAAATACCGGTGTCAGCCGCGGCGCGGTAGCGCGCGACGGCGGCGGCGACGGGAAGCAGCTCCGACTGGCCGGGCAGCCGGTCCTCCATATTGATCCCCGCAGCGCCCGCGTCCTTCGCGCGGGCGACCGAGACGCCGACCGCCGCCGGATCGGCGCCATAGCCCGCCTCCATGTCGATCGTCACCGGCAGGTCGGTGACCGACAGGATGCGCGCGAGATTTTCGAACACATCGTCGAGCGGAAAATCCTCGCCATCGGCGCGGCCCTGCGCGCCCGCGACGCCAAAGCTGCCCGTCGCGATGGCGCTGGCCCCCGCCGCGGCGACCGCCCTGGCGCTCCCCGCATCCCAGATGTTGACCAGGATCAGGGGATCGCCAGGCACGTGCAGCGCCCGGAACTTCGAAATTTTGTCGCTCATCGTCCTGCTCCTCATTGGACTGCCCGTGGATGACAGAAATCATATCAGGTGATCTCACAACCGCTTGATGCATTATTCACGGTCGATATAGATGCATGAGCATCGATTTACCGGGGGAATCAAAGTGATCGCATATTTGTGCGCCGCGTTGCGCGGCGGCGGTCTTGCCGTGGCGCTGCTTGCGTTCAGCACCGTCGCTCACGCCGAATGGTGGCAGGCGGAAACCAGTCATTTCGTCATCATATCCGAAAGCGACAAAGCGGACACCGAGCGCTTTGCGTCGCGGCTCGAACGGTTCGACAACGCGCTGCGCCATTTGCAGCGGCTCCCCATCCCCGGCCCCGACGTCGGTCCGTCGAACAAGGTTCGGGTGTATCGGTTTGGCGACCCGTTCGAAATCGGCGAACTTGCAGCCGAAGGCGGCGGCCGCGGCGGCATCGCGGGCTTTTACATTCCCCGCGCCGGCGCTTCGGTAGCGTTCGTGCCCACAAAAGCCGACGATCGCATGCGGTTCGACCGCAACCTCGACCGGCGACAGATCATTCAGCGAACCGCGCTGTCGCCCGAAGGCACTTTGTTCCACGAATATGTCCATCATTTCATGCTGCAACGTTTCAATACGACCTATCCGCACTGGTATGTCGAAGGTTTCGCCGAACTTTATGCGACGATCGAGCTGCTCGACGGCGGCGCTTTCAAGGTCGGCAACGTGCCGCAGCACCGCGGCCCCGATCTGGAGCAGCTCGGCGACGTCAAACTGACGAAATTGCTCGATCACAGCAAGAAATTGAGCGGGCAGGAAACCTATCAATCCTACTCCTTCGGCTGGATGCTCGCGCATTATCTGAATTTCAACAAGGAGCGGCAGGGTCAGCTGGCGCAATATCTGAAGGCCTTGAATGCCGGCGAAGACAGTCTGACCGCCGCGACCCGCATTTTCGGCGATCTCGACAAGCTGCAGAGCGAGCTGCAGAAATACAAGGACGGCCCCTTTCCGGGGTATGAGATCATTCCGGCCAAATATGTTGCCCCGGTGGTCGCGATGCGTCGGCTGACGCCCGGCGAAGAGGCGGTGATCAAAGCCCATATACGCAGCGAACGCGGGGTCAGCAAGGGTCAGGCGCGCAGCGTCGTGAGCAGCATCGCCGGCAAAGAACTCGCCTATGCCGATAATCTCACCGTCCAGTTGATCGCCGCCGAAGCCTATGTCGATGCGCGCGATTTCGACAAGGCCGAAGCCACGCTTCAGCGCGCGCTGACGATCAATCCCGATTCGCAAAAGGCGCATGTCCTGATGGGCGCAACGCTTGCCGCGCGCGCCGAAGCACAAAAGGATCCGGCGCTGTATGGCAAGGCCCGAACCTGGTTCGAGGATGCCGTCCGGCTCGACCAATGTCATCGAGCGAAGCCATCGACCTGCTCAGCTCGGACATCATGTCCCACTTGCAGACGATGCCCTCGCCTCACGCTGGAAGGCGTGTTCGATCGTCGTCGCACGACCTGCCGGGCAGCCATCGGCGCCCCCGGGCCCGAAGCCCAGGTCACGGCGCGCGCGAAATCTTCGTTCCGCTCACGGCCAGGAAACGCCCGGTCGAACGCGCTCGCTCGAGAAGCGTCGAAGAGATCGACGCCGGCAAAATCCAGGAAGCGCGCACCACGATGGCGGCCATCTTCGCCGAGCACCGGAGAGATGCCGAGAATTGATCCGGCGGGCGATGCCGACCATCACCATCCTTCGCGCTTGAGCAACTCTTCCTTGATCGGCAGGCCGTAAGCATAGCCGCCGAGCGTCCCGTCGCTGCGCACCACGCGGTGGCACGGGATCAGCACCGCAACCGGATTGGCCCCGCAGGCAGACTCTGCCGCGCGCAGCGGCATCGGGCTTGCCGACCGCGGCGGCGAGCGACATAGCTGCGCGTCTCGCCCGCCGGGATCTTGCGCAGTTCGCGCCACACCGCTTCCTGAAAGGCGGTGCCTTTGACGTCGATCGGGATATGATCGAAGCCCTGCGTTGGCGCCTCGACCGCCGCCACGACGTCCTTTAGCAGCGCCGCAAACGCATCGCCGCCCTCGACCAGATCGGCGGCGGGGAAGCGGTCTTCCAATGCTTCGCGGCCTTCCGCAAAGCTCAGACGGCACACGCCCTTGTCGGTTGCGGCGACCAGCATGTCGCCGAGGCTGGTCGGCACCACCGCCCAGTGGATCACGGCGCCTTTGCCGCCATGGACCCACGCCGACGCCGTCATCCCCATCCGTCCCTCCATATTGTCATAGAAGCGCGACGGCCCCGAAAAGCCCGCGTCGTAAATCGCGTCGGTCACCCGGCCGCCTTCGCTCAGCGCTTGCCGCGCCCGTTCCTCGCGCAGCGCGCGGGCATAGGCGGCGGGCGACAGGCCGGTGTGGCGGGTGAAGACGCGCTGGAAATGCGTCGGCGAGTAACCGGTGCGCGCGGCAAGGTCGGCGAGCGCCAGCGGCTCCTCGCTGCCCTTGATCGCCGCGATGGCCTTGATCACCGCGCCTTCGTCGCGCGCGACATCGTCGGGCAGGCAGCGCTTGCACGGACGCAGACCCGTCGCCCGCGCCGCCGCGCCATCGGCAAAGAAGCGGACATTTTCGCGCAAGGGATGGCGCGCGGCGCAGCTTGGCCGGCAATAGATGCCGGTGGTCAGCACCCCGGTGATGAAGCGTCCGTCGAGCGCCCGGTCGCGGCGCAGCACCGCGGCCCAGCGATCGTCGTCGCTCATGCTGTCAGCGGCGCTCATACCCCGTCCCTCTCGATCCGCGCGGCGAAACAACCATGCGCGGCGTTGTGGGCATCGATATAGGATATGCCGGCGTCGGCGAACAGGTCGCGGATCGCGCCATCGGCCTCGCCCGGTCCGGCGAGGCGGGCGGTTTGCAGCATGCCCTCCGCATCGAAAGCGCGCAGCGCCAGCGGCCGCCCTTCGAACACCGGCGGCAGTTCGTCGCGGTAGCGCCCCGCGGCGACCCCGGGCCGGACATAGATCGCATAGGCGCTGCGATATGGCGTCGCGACATCGTGGCTGATGTGATGGAGCAGGATCAATTGCTCACCGGCGCGGGCATCCTCGAGGCTGATCCGGCAGGGAAAGCCGCGGTCGGCGGTGGCGGTCACGCGCCGCGCGTTGATGGCCGCAAGTTCGGCGTCATCGAGCCCGAACAGTGGGGCAAATCGGTCGGGGCTGAGCCCGCTAATGCTATAGGTCATCGGACCATCCTTTCTGGCTGTTGGAACCGATATGCCACCGCGCCGGACGCGCCGCGTCCCGATGCTTGCGCTCAAAACTTCACACGTATGTGTGTTACTGTATTATATCATTGACTCACCCTGACAGCCGCGCCATTCTGCCGATGGAAATTGGGGGAGTCAGGCCGTGGCCACCATCGACGCATCGATCGCACCCGCAAGGCCCGCGCGCCGCGCCGACTGGCTCGGCCGCGCCGCGACCTTTTGCTACCTGACCATCGCGGCGGGGCAGCTGCTGTTCGTCGCGTTCATCCTGCTCTATTATTACACGCGGACGCTGACGGGCAATTTCGCGGCGTGGGACGACAAACCGATCATCACCGGCTTCGTCGCCGGCGACACCGCGGGCAATCTGTTCTTTGCCGTCCATGTCCTGATGGCGGCGGTGATCACCTTTGGCGGGCTGGTCCAGCTCGTCCCCATGATCCGCAGCCGCTGGCCGGCGCTGCACCGCTGGAACGGGCGGCTTTATCTGCTCAGCGCGCTGACGCTGGCGCTCGGCGGATTGTGGATGACGTGGGGCCGCGGCACCTGGCTCGCGCTCGGCGGCGCGATCGGCATCACGCTCGACGCGCTGCTGATCGTCGTTCCCGTCCCATTTCTGCGCGCCGTCCTGGCTGAGCTTCGTCGATCATCGCCTCTGGGCGATCCGCCTGTTCGCGGTCGCCAGCGCGGTGTGGTTCATGCGCGTCGGCTATATGGCGTGGGGGCTGGCGACCGGCGGCGCGGGGATCGGCAAGGCGATGGACGGGCCGTTCGACCTGTTCCTGGCCTTTGCCAATTCGCTGCTCCCCCTCGCGGTCGCCGAGCTCTATATGCGCGCGTCGGCGCATGGCACCCCGGCGGCGCGCAAGGGAGTGGCCGCGCTACTGGTCGTCAGCGGCCTGGTCATCCTGGCGGGCAGCGCGGGGGCGTGGATGGTGATGTGGGGTCCGTATATCTAGGGCGCCGGTAGAAAACCCGTTCGCATCGAGCGAAGTCGAGATGCCACTAAGGCGCGCGCCCACGATGGGTGTCTCGACTTCGCTCGACACGAACGGAGCATAACATCAATTCGCTTCGACCACGTTCCAGCCCCGCTTGCCTTCACGGCGCGAGCGGCTAGGTTCCGCGGCATGACCCGCATCCTCCCCCTGCTGCTCGCCCTGTTCGCCATCATCCTGATGCCGACCGCTCCTGCGCACGCCGCCGACGATATCAGCGCCGCGTCGCGCAGCGTCGTGCGCGTCGTTACCGTCGCGATGGTCGAGGGTGACGTCGTCGGGTTCGGCCACGGCAGCGGCATTGCGATTTCGCCGACCCGCATCGTCACCAACGCGCATGTCGTCGAATCGGCGGTCAAATATCCCGACAATGTCGCGCTCGGCGTCGTCCCGTCGGAAGGCCAGAAAAGCTATGCCGGCAAGCTGATCGCGATCGATACCGCGCGCGATCTGGCGCTCATCGAGATCAGCGGCACCCGCCTGCCCGTCGCCGCCATCTATACCGGCCCGATCGAACCAGTGCGCCGACATCGTCGCGCTCGGCTATCGCGGGCGATCAGTCGATGGCCCTGGCGACCGCGCATCAGACCGGCAATGGTTATATCCCCCGACGCGCCGTCGGCGGCGGTGCAGCGTGTCCGATATCGCTCAGGCAGCGACGACGTTGCAGGTGGACGCCGCCGTGAACCGCGGCAATTCAGGCGGCCCGACCTTCAACCTCAACGGCCAGGTCGTCGGTATCAACACCGCGATCTTCTCGCCGTCGGGCGGCAATGTCGGCATCGCCTTCGCCATTGCCGGCATCGCGTCGCCAAGGGCGTCGTCGCCGACCTGATGAAGGTACGGCCAGCGTCGACCGCGGCTGGCTCGGCGATGCAGATCCGCGACCGCGCCGCGCTCGACGCCGAGTCGCGCGCGAGTGCCGAGGCCGATGCCGCCAAGAACGCCGCCGCGCAGCTCGACCGCGACCTGAAACAGGCGCGCGCCGAGGAAGACGCGCTGGCATCGCGCGAGAACCGCATCGCGCTGGCCGGAGTGTTGTTCGTGATCGGCGCGCTCGCTGCCGGCGCTGGACTGTTATTCTATAGCCAGAAGAACATGCGCAATGCCAAGATCGCGGGGGGCGCGGGGGCGGTGTTGATGCTCGGCGCCGCGATCCTGTTCGCCACCCGCCCCGACGCGCGCGCCGAAATCGCCGCCGAGACCGCACCGGTCGCCGCCGACGCGCCGAAACTGGCCGCGGGCAATTTCCTGTGCACCATCCGCCCCGACCGCAGCCGCATCACCGTGTCGGCGACCACCGACGTGCCGATGACGATCCGCGCCGGCGGCTGCGTCAACGATCGCACCCAATATGCGCAGGGGTCCGACGGGCGTTGGCAGCGGATCCTGGTGCCGAACGAGGAGGCGACGGTCACCGTGGCGTCGATCGATTCGACGGGCCGCGAATATCGCGTCGACCGCTATCTGCTCGACGCCGAAACGATGACCAAGGCACGCGAAATCCGCGCCGGCGTGACCCTCAAAAGCTGCACCGCCGACGCGAGCGAACTGGCCGGGCTCGCGGCGCAGCAGGATGCGATCCGCAGCGCGCTGCCCGCCAGCCCCAACGAACGGCTGGTCTATCGCTGCCAGCCGGCGGCGGCCGGGGCGGCGGTCAGATCATGCGGCCGCGCCTGAGCCGATAGCCGGCGCCGGGGCTGATCCAGATATATTGGCTCATCATCTCGCCGGCGAAGGCGCCGTCGACGGTGCCGACCTCGAGCTGCATCGCATCGTCGAGCTTTGCATAGGCGAAGGCGCAGGTCTTGCGGTTCCACAGCGTCGCAACCAGCGCGTCGCGGTAGAGGATCGCATAACGCTTGTCGTTGACCGGCGCATAGGGCGCGCGGCCGCCAACGATGCGGAAACCCGCCATATAGGCCTCATCGACCACCCCGCACAGCCCGTCGCCTTCGCGCGTCGCCGCCATCCGCAGCTCGGCGGCAAGCGACGGGCTGTCGCTCAGCGCGGTGAGCTGGCGCACCTGCACCCGGCCGCCCGTGCCTTCGCTGAGCCAGGTCATGATGCGGCAGGTGCGCGCGGCGGGATCGGGATCATGGCACTGGATCTGGCCCGCCCGCGCCGGCGCGAGCTGGTCCTTGACCGGTTTATAGGCGGGATCGATATCGACCGTCGTTCCCGATAGCAGCAACAGAGCAGCAAGCAGCGCCATGGGCGTCCTCCTCGCGCGCCAAGCTGCGCCGATAAGGTTGAGATCGGGTTAGTGGGTCAGCGCAGATCACCCACCCACTTCGCGAGGATCGCCTGCGCAGCCGCGGTATAGGCAAGTTCGTGCCCCACCCCGGCGACGCGCGTCACGCGCGCATCGGGCCGCGCCTGCATCAGCCGCGCCAGATTGTCGGGCTTTACCAGCGTATCAGCGTCGCCGTGCATCAGGAACACGGGCGCCTTGATACGCGCCAGCTTGGCCGCGTTTTCGAACCGGTCGCGGACGAGCCATTGCGGCACCGGCACCTGGCTCTGGACCGCCTCCGGCAAGCTGGAAAATCCCGACACAAGCACCAGCGCCGCGACATCGTGCCGCAGCGCCATCTCGGTCGCCGGCCCCGATCCAACCGAATTGCCGACGACGACGATAGCGCGCGGCGCGACGCCCGCACCGCCCAGCCAGCGGATCGCCGCCTCGCCGTCGCGGTAGAAACCGGCTTCGCTGGGCGATCCGGGATTGCCGCCATAACCGCGATATTCGACGAGCATCAGCCCGGTACCGTTCGCCGCCGGGCCGCGCGTCGCCTCGATCGCGCCGAGCAGATTGTCGCCATTGCCGTGGAAGAACAGGATGGTGCGTTCGCCAGGGGCCGCGGCGCGATAAAAAGCGGCGAGCCGCAGCCCGTCGTCGGTTTGCGTGTGGACGAGACGAAAGCCCGGTGGCGGCGCCTGCGGATAAGACGCTGGCGCGGGGAAGATCAGCCGGCGCTGCTGCGTATAGAGCAGCGCGGTCGCGACGAGCATCAAGACGAGCGCGAAGACCAGCAGGTTGACCGCGAGCTTCATTCGCTACTGAAGGCCAAGTCCGTCGCGAATGCGGCGCGCCGCATCGGCAGGTTCGACGGCACCCGTGTCGAGCTCGATCGCCGCCGGGATCGGCGGATAGGCAAAAGCGCCGCTCGCTTCGAGTTCGCGCAGCAGCGCGCGCGACGACAATTTGCCGCTCGCCTGCCGCGACGCATCCTCGACCCGCGCGTCGAACACATGGCGAGCGCAGCGCAGCGCGACAAAGTCGACTTGCCCGCCTGCCGCTTCGACAAGCGCGACGACGCGCTGCGGAAAATCGGGCGCGACGCTGGCTTCGGGATGGAAGGTGAAGATCAGCGAGCGCCTCTCGACAGCGGCCGCGCGGAACACATCGAGCCACATGGCATCGCGTAGCTCGACGAACGGCTTGCTGCCGAACGGAAACACCGCGAGCAGCGCATCGACGACCAGATGATTGTGAAACAGCGGCAGGCAGGTGAGCGCGGCGAGTTCACGCGCCACGGTCAGCTTGCCGCTCGCGGCGGGGCCGTGGATGAAGACCAGCCTCACCCCCCGCACGCCTTGAACAACATCAATGTCCGCTCTTTTGCCAGCTCGGCGCTCGGCTCATGATAATCCTTGCGCCGGTCGCTGTTGAAGCCGTGCCCCGCCTCATAGACGAAAATCTGCGCGGTCGGGTGATCCTGCGCGATCAGCGCCTCGACTCCCTCCATCGGGATGCCGCCGTCGAAGCGGCCGAAGTGGGCGATGGTCGCGCAGGCGGGCGGCTCGTCCTTGAACATCGTCGGCACCAGGCTGCCGTAATAGGCTGAGGCAGCGGTCAGGTTCGGGCTGATCTGCGCCATCCGCCAGGCGACCGAGCCGCCATAGCAATAGCCGACGATGAACACCGGGCCTTTCGATTTCAAAGCGTCGATGCACGTCTGGGCATCCTTCAGGCTCTGCTCGAACGGGTGCAGCTCGCGCGCCAGCTGCACCGCGCGTTCGAACTGCGGCCCCGAATAGTCGCTCTCGAACCCCGGATGCTCGCGGTCGAACAGCGCCGGGGACTGAGCACTTCATAGCCATCTTCGGCATATTCGTCGCACAGCTCACGGATATGGTCTGTTACCCCGAATATTTCCTGCACCAGCACCAGCCCGCCCTTGCGATCTTGGGGCCGTTCGCCCGCCGGCTGGGCATGATAGACCGCGATCTCCGCGCCATCGTCCATCGTCATCCGAATCATCTCGCCCATCACTTGCCCTCTCTTCCGCTCGTGCTGAGCTTGTCGAAGCACCGTTCTTCTTGCCTGCAACCAATGCAGAAAGAACGGTCCTTCGACAAGCTCAGGGCAAACGGGAAGACGATAGCGATTTGAGTCCCCACCCCCGCCTTGCATTGCAGCAAAATCGTTGCTAGGCGCGCCGCGACTTCGCTGCGGGGGATGTTCTTTCGAATATCCGCATAACCCGCGCGACCCATCCCCCACGGGATCGTAGCAAAGGACTTTCACGCGTGGAGAATTCCGGCGGCATTCAAGGCAACATCACGGCGGGCCTCGCGGGCCGCTATGCCAGTGCGCTGTTCGATCTGGCGCGCGAATCGAACGCTATCGACAGCGTGGCCAAGAGCCTCGCGACGCTGCGCAACGGCCTGGCCGAATCGGCCGACCTCACCGCGCTCGTCACCAGCCCGGTCGTCGGCCGCGGCGATGCCGCGAATGCCATCGGCGCCGTCGCCAAGGCTATGAAGCTCGATTCGCTGACCGCCAAATTCCTCGGCGTGCTCGCCGACAATCGCCGCCTCGCCGATCTGCCCAAGATGATCGACGCGTTCGATGCGATCGTTGCCGATCACCGCGGTGAAGTGACCGCCAAGGTTACCAGCGCGCACCCGCTGACGCCCGCGCAGCTCAAAGAGCTGACCGCGAACCTGAAATCCCGTGTCGGGCGCGACGTCAGCGTCGCCGCGACCGTCGATCCCGCCATCCTCGGCGGCCTCGTCGTCCAGCTGGGCAGCCAGCTGATCGACGGCAGCATCCGTACCCGTCTCAACAGTTTCGCCCAGGCGATGAAGGGCTGAACGCCCGACGCCCAAATGCCCCGATGAAAGGCTAAACAATGGAAATCCGCGCCGCTGAAATCAGCAAGGTCATCAAGGACCAGATCGCCAATTTCGGCACCGACGCCACGGTCAGCGAAATCGGTCAGGTGCTGTCGGTCGGCGACGGCATCGCCCGTGTCCACGGCCTCGACAATGTCCAGGCCGGTGAAATGGTCGAATTCGCCAACGGCGTACAGGGCATGGCGCTGAACCTGGAGGCCGACAACGTCGGCATCGTGATCTTCGGCAGCGACGCCGAGATCAAGGAAGGCGACGTCGTCAAGCGCACCGGCACGATCGTCGACGTCCCCGTCGGCAAGGGCCTGCTCGGCCGCGTCGTCGATGGCCTCGGCAATCCGATCGACGGCAAGGGTCCGATCAAGGCCGACAAGCGCATGCGCGTCGAAGTCAAGGCGCCGGGGATCATCCCGCGCACGTCGGTGCACGAACCCGTCCAGACCGGCCTGAAGGCGCTCGACGCCCTCGTCCCCGTCGGCCGCGGCCAGCGCGAACTGATCATCGGCGATCGCCAGACCGGCAAGACCGCGGTCGCGATCGACACCTTCATCAACCAGAAGGAAGCCAACGCCGGCACCGACGAATCGAAGAAGCTGTATTGCATCTATGTCGCGATCGGCCAGAAGCGCTCGACCGTCGCCCAGATCGTCCGCCAGCTCGAAGAAAATGGCGCGATGGAATATTCGATCGTCGTCGCCGCGACCGCGTCGGAACCCGCCCCGCTGCAGTTCCTCGCGCCCTACACCGGCTGCACGATGGGCGAATATTTCCGCGACAACGGCATGCACGCCGTCATCGTCTATGACGATCTGTCGAAGCAGGCCGTCGCGTACCGTCAGATGTCGCTGCTGCTCCGCCGTCCGCCGGGCCGCGAAGCCTATCCGGGCGACGTGTTCTATCTGCACAGCCGTCTGCTCGAGCGCGCCGCCAAGATGAACAGCGACAATGGTTCGGGTTCGCTCACCGCGCTGCCGATCATCGAAACCCAGGCCGGCGACGTGTCGGCGTACATCCCGACCAACGTGATTTCGATCACCGACGGCCAGATCTTCCTCGAAACCGGCCTGTTCAACGCCGGTATCCGCCCGGCGATCAACGTCGGCCTGTCGGTGAGCCGCGTCGGTTCGGCCGCACAGACCAAGGCGATGAAAAAGGTGTCGGGCTCGATCAAACTCGAACTCGCGCAATATCGCGAAATGGAAGCGTTCGCGCAGTTCGGTTCGGATCTCGACGCCTCGACGCAAAAGCTGCTCAATCGCGGCGCGCGCCTGACCCAGCTTTTGAAGCAGGCGCAGTTCCAGCCGATGCCGTTCGAGGAACAGACCGCGTCGATCTTTGCCGGCACCAACGGCTATCTCGACAATGTCGCGACGACCGACGTCACGCGTTACGAACAGGCGATGATCGCCTATCTGCGCAGCGACCATGCCGATGTGCTGAAGACGATCCGCGACACCAAGGACCTCGGCGACGACGCCAAAAAGGGTCTGGTCGCCGCGCTCGAAGCGTTCGGCAAGATTTTCGCCTGACCGTCACCCCGGCGAAAGCCGGGGTCAGGGCGGTTGAGATCCCGGCCTTCGCCGGGGTGACGGATAAAGAGAGTAAAGACAGGCTTTCATGGCAAACCTGAAAGAACTCAAAGGGCGGATCAACTCGGTCAAATCGACCCAGAAGATCACCAAGGCCAAGAAAATGGTCGCGGCGGCCAAGCTGCGCAAGGCGCAGGCGGCGGCGGAAGCTGCGCGTCCCTACGCGACCCGCCTCGAAGGCGTCGTCGCCAGCCTGGCGTCGAAGGTCGGCGGGTCGGACAGCGCCCCCCAGTTGTTGTCGGGCACCGGCAAGAGCGACACCCACCTGCTCGTCGTGCTCAACAGCGACCGCGGCCTGGCCGGTGCGTTCAACTCGAACATCGTCAAGGCGGCGCGCGACAAGGCGCTCGAATTGCAGGCAGAGGGCAAGAAGGTTCTCTTCTTCCTCGTCGGCCGCAAGGGCCGCCCGGTCATCGCCCGCCTGTTCGCCGGCCAGATCACCGAACATTATGAGACGACCGGCATCCGCGACATCGGTTTCGAGCAGGCGCAAGACGTCTCGCGTCAGGTCATGGCGCTGTACGAAGCCGGCGCGTTCGACGTAGCGCATCTCTTCTATTCGAAGTTCCGCTCGGCATTGCTGCAGGAAGCGACCGGCCAGCAGCTGATCCCGGTTCCCGCGCCCGCCCAAGTTCCGGCGGCGAGCGATGCCGCGGTCGAATATGAACCCGACGAGGAAACGATCCTCGCCGACCTGCTGCCGCGCAACATCACGATCCAGATCTTCAAGGGCATCCTGGAGAACGCCGCGTCCGAACAGGGCGCGTCGATGACCGCGATGGACAATGCGACGCGCAACGCGGGCGACCTGATCAACAAGCTGACCATCATTTACAACCGCACGCGTCAGGCGGCGATCACGACCGAACTGATTGAAATCATCGCTGGCGCGGAAGCGCTGTAGCATCACGAAGAACGTGGGCGCTGAAGCGCTCTAAACGATCAACCCGAGGAACAAGACAATGGCAACCGCACCCGCCCCTGAAAAGAAGGCTCCCGCCAAAAAGGCCGCCGCGCCCAAGGCTGCTGCGCCGAAGAAGGCCGCTGCGCCCAAGGCCGCCGGCACCGGCATCGCGACGGGCCGCATCGCGCAGGTCATCGGCGCCGTCGTCGACGTGAAGTTCACCGGCACCCTGCCCGCGATTCTGAACGCGCTCGAAACCGACAACAACGGCAACCGCCTGGTCCTCGAAGTCGCGCAGCATCTGGGCGAAAACACCGTCCGCACCATCGCGATGGACGCCACCGACGGCCTGACCCGCGGTCAGCCGGTGACCGACACCGGCGCGCAGATCATGGTGCCGGTCGGCCCGCAGACGCTCGGCCGCATCCTCAACGTCATCGGCGAGCCGATCGACGAGCGCGGCCCGGTGAACGCCGCCAGCCGTGCGCCGATCCACGCCAAGGCTCCCGAGTTCGTCGATCAGTCGACCGAAAGCAGCATTCTGGTCACCGGCATCAAGGTCATCGATCTGATCGCGCCTTATGCCAAGGGCGGCAAAATCGGCCTGTTCGGCGGCGCCGGGGTCGGCAAGACCGTTCTCATCCAGGAACTGATCAACAACATCGCCAAGGGCCATGGCGGCACGTCGGTGTTCGCGGGCGTTGGCGAACGCACCCGCGAAGGCAACGATCTCTATCACGAATTCCTCGATGCCGGCGTCATCGCCAAGGACGCCGACGGCAACCCGACCCCCGAGGGATCGAAGGTGGCGCTGGTGTTCGGCCAGATGAACGAGCCGCCGGGCGCCCGCGCCCGCGTCGCGCTGTCGGGCCTGACGATCGCCGAATATTTCCGCGACCAGGAAGGACAGGACGTGCTGTTCTTCGTCGACAACATCTTCCGCTTTACCCAGGCGGGTTCGGAAGTGTCGGCGCTGCTCGGCCGTATTCCCTCGGCCGTGGGTTACCAGCCGACGCTGTCGACCGACATGGGCGCGCTGCAGGAACGCATCACGTCGACCAACAAGGGGTCGATCACGTCGGTGCAGGCCATTTACGTCCCCGCGGATGACTTGACCGATCCGGCGCCGGCAACCTCGTTCGCCCACTTGGACGCGACGACGACGCTGAACCGCGCGATTTCGGAACTCGGCATCTATCCGGCGGTCGATCCGCTCGATTCGACCAGCCGCGTGCTGACCGCCGCGATCGTCGGGCAGGAGCATTATGAGACCGCCCGCCGCGTTCAGGAAACGCTGCAGAAGTACAAGTCGCTCCAGGACATCATCGCCATTCTCGGCATGGACGAGCTCTCGGAAGAAGATAAGCTGGTCGTCGCCCGCGCGCGCAAGATCCAGCGCTTCCTGTCGCAGCCGTTCCACGTCGCCGAAGTCTTCACCAACATCCCCGGCAAGTTCGTGGCGATCGAAGACACGGTGAAGTCGTTCAAGGCGGTGGTCGACGGCGAATATGACCATCTGCCCGAAGCGGCCTTTTACATGGTCGGCGGCATCGACGAAGCGGTCGCCAAGGCCGCGAAGCTCGCCGAAGACGCGTAACAAACCTACACCCCTCCCCATGCGGGCGGGGTTTAAGGACATATCATGGCTCTGAAGTTCGAACTCGTCACCCCGGCCCGCCTCGAGCGGTCGATCGAGGTCTATATGGTCACCGTACCCGGCAGCGAGGGCGATTTTTCGGTGCTCGAAGGCCATGCGCCGTTTATGGCGACGCTGCGCAACGCGCCGCTGACGATTTACGCGACCCAGGGCGCTGCGCCCGAGGTCATCGAGGTCGAGGGCGGCTTTGCCGAGGTCAACGAGGCCGGGCTGACCGTCCTGGCCGAGCATATCGCCAGCTGATCCTTCCGCCGTCCACGGCGACTAAAAGCCCGCATCCCTATCGGACGCGGGCTGCTGTGATGCAAGAATCAGCAAAAAGAAAATATTTCGCGCAGAGGCGCAGAGGACGCCGAGAGATTGGTTCGCGCGGAGCCGCGGAGCCGCGGAGAAGCATAGATTGGCGGCTTTGCCGCCCATTTCCTTTCTCCGCGTTCTCTGCGCCTCCGCGCGAAAATTTCGTTCCCTCCGCGTCTCCGCGCCTCCGCGTGAACCTTTTTCCTGCATCAGCGCGGGGTTTCGCAATCGCCCGCGGCATTAGGACAATGTCAAAGTTTCCACTTTATTCACCGTGTCGGATGGGGGTTCGTCTGCACCAGCGGCGAAGCTCCGAGTTATGGAAGCAGGACAAAGCGAATGAGTGCATTCGGACGCCGACCCGGAACCGCTGGCCGCCCCGCCTTTGGCGTGGCGAAGCCGATGCAGGGTGGATCGGGCGGACCCGGCGGATCGCAATTCCCTGCGATCGACACGCCGCCGCCCATCGACATCCCGCAGATGCCGTCGAACATGTCGCCCGAAGAAGAGGCGATGGAGCGGCTGAACATGCGGTCGACCGCCGAGGCGATTGAGCCTGAAAAGGCGCAAGGGTTCGAAGCCAGCGTTCACAAGATCAAGGAACAGGTGCTGCCGCGCCTGCTCGAACGCGTCGATCCCGAGGCGGCGGCGACGCTGTCGAAGGACGAACTGACCGAGGAATTCCGCCCGATCATCCTGGAGGTGCTCGCCGAACTCCGCATCACGCTCAACCGCCGCGAACAATTCGCGCTGGAAAAAGTGCTCGTCGACGAACTGCTCGGCTTCGGTCCGCTCGAAGAGCTGCTGCAGGACCCCGATATCAGCGACATCATGGTCAACGGGCCGTACCAGACCTATATCGAAAAAAAGGGGCAGCTGATGATTGCCCCGATCCAGTTCCGTGACGAAGAGCATCTGTTCCAGATCGCCCAGCGCATCGTGAACCAGGTCGGCCGCCGCGTCGACCAGACGACGCCGCTGGCCGACGCCCGTCTCAAGGACGGCAGCCGCGTCAACGTCATCGTGCCGCCGCTGTCAGCCTGCGCGGTACCGCCATCTCGATTCGTAAGTTTTCCGAAAAGCCGATCACGCTCGACAACCTCAAGGACTGGGGCGCGATGTCGGAGAAGATGGCAACCGCGCTCAAGATCGCAGGCGCCTGCCGCTTCAACATCGTCATCTCGGGCGGTACCGGTTCGGGCAAGACCACGATGCTCAACGCGCTGTCGAAGATGATCGATCCGGGCGAACGCGTGCTGACAATCGAAGACGCCGCCGAACTTCGCCTGCAACAGCCGCACTGGCTGCCGCTCGAAACCCGCCCGCCCAACCTCGAGGGCAAGGGCGCGATCAGCATCGGCGATCTCGTCAAGAACGCGCTGCGTATGCGTCCCGACCGCATCATCATGGGCGAGGTTCGCGGCGCCGAATGTTTCGATCTGCTCGCCGCGATGAACACCGGTCACGACGGATCGATGTGTACGCTCCACAGCAACAGCCCGCGCGAATGCCTGGGCCGTATGGAAAACATGGTGCTGATGGGCGACGTGAAGATCCCGAAGGAAGCGATTTCGAAACAGATCGCCGATTCGGTCGACATGGTCATCCAGATCAAGCGCCTGCGCGACGGGTCGCGCCGCGTCACCAACGTCACCGAGGTGATCGGCATGGAAGGCGACGTCATCGTCACCCAGGAATTGTTCAAGTTCGAATATCTCGACGAGGACAAGGACGGCAAGATCGTCGGCGAATATCGCGCGATGGGCCTGCGTCCCTATACGCTGGAAAAAGCGCGCCAATATGGCTTCGATCAGCCGTATCTGGAGGCGTGTCTGTAACTCACACCCTCTCCCCTTGGGGGAGAGGGATGCGCAGACTTGGCAGCTTGCTGCCTAGTCGAAGCTGGGTGAGGGTATGAACGTCACGCGCGAAAGCTAGCGGCAGAGACCCTCATCCAACTCCGCCTAGTCGCTACGCGACAAGGCTTCATATCCTTCTCCCCCAAGGGGAGAAGAAATCAGGGCTTCAACGCAAACGCCGTTGCAAAGATCGCGACCGCCGCCGACGCGAGTCCGATCCCGCGCCACGGCATGAATCCGACATTATCGACATCGCGCCGGTTGTTGCGGCGCCAGTTGGCGACCTCGGCAACGCCGAATAGCGCCGCCGCACCGATGCTGATCGACAGCATGGACACTTGCATTACCGCGCATCCCTTCGCAAACAGGGCTTTCCCCCGGAGAGAGGTGCCCCATATGCGTTCGTTATTGATAGTTGCAAGTGCCGCCATCGCAATCGCCGTTCCCGCGTCAGCGATGCAACACGACGGCCACGCCGGCCATAGCGCCGCCAAGCCCGGCGATGCGATCGCCGCCGCGGTCGCCGCGCCGACCCGCACTCCCGCCAATCTGGCCCGCGACCCCTATCGCCATCCCGCCGAAACGCTCGCTTTCTTTGGCGTGAAACCCGGCGATACCGTCGTCGAACTGTGGCCCGGCGGCGGTTGGTACACCGAAATCCTCGCCCCGCTGACCAAAGCGGGGGGCGGCACGCTGTATGTCGCGGCGCCGTGGGACCGCGGCCTCAATCGCGTCAAAACCAAGCAGGCCGAGAATGCCGACGTCTATGGTGCGGTGAAGCTCGCCGAATTTCCCAATGCCGGCACCAATCCCAAGGTCGCCGACGGCAGCGCCGATGTCGTGCTGACCTTTCGCAACGTCCACAACTGGCGTTTCGACGGTGCCGACAACACCACCAATGCCTTCAAACAGATTTTCGCGATGCTGAAACCCGGCGGCACGCTGGGCGTCGTCGAACACCGGCTGAACGAGAGCGACGACAGCGCGAAGGAAGAAAAGTCGGGCTATATGAAAAAAAGCTCGATCGTCGCTTTTGCCGAAGCCGCCGGGTTCAAGCTGGCCGGGGAAAGCGAGATCAACGCCAATCCCAAGGATACCAAGGATTATGAAAAGGGCGTCTGGACGCTGCCCCCGAACCTGGCCGAGGGTGAAAAGGATCGCGCCAAATATGTCGCGATCGGCGAATCGGATCGCATGACGCTGAAATTCGTGAAGCCCGCATCCTGAAGCCTATCGAATCCATCGACCCTGCGCTGCTGCTTAGCGCCTATGCGCAGGGGATTTTCCCGATGGCCGACGGGGCGGACGACCCGTCGGTCCATTGGGTCGAACCGCGGCTGCGCGCGATCCTGCCCTTGGACGGCTTCCACCTGTCGCACAGCCTGAAGAAGGTCATCGCCGCCGACCGGTTCCGCGTCACCACCGACACTGTCTTTGCCGACATGGTCGCGCTGTGCGCCGAGGCCGCCGACGACCGCCCGACGACTTGGATCAACCCCGTCATCAAGGCGAGTTACGACCGCCTGTTCCGGATCGGCCATGCCCACAGCATCGAATGCTGGCTGGACGGCGAGCTGGCGGGCGGACTGTACGGCGTGTCGCTTGGCCGCGCCTTTTTCGGCGAATCGATGGTGAGCCGCGCCCGCGACGCGTCGAAGGTCGCGCTCGCCCACCTCGTCGCACGGCTGCGCGCCGGCGGCTGGAAATTGCTCGATTGCCAGTTCATCACCCCGCACCTCGCCAGCCTGGGCGCGATCGAAATCCGCCAAGCCGACTATCTCGCGCGGCTCTATTCGGTGTTGGCGGGGGGCGACGGTGGCGTCACCTTGGGCGGCGCGACCGGAGCGGCAGGCGCCGCAGTTCCCTCGCCGCCATTCGTCGCCGGCGACTGGGGGGCGCTCGATGCCTTGGGCGCCGCGGCGGCGGCCGAACCGGTTTTCGGCACCGACCGCGCGACGGGTTCGCCGCCGGGATATGTCATCGCACAGCTTTTGACGAAGACGTCGTAAATCGGGTGCTGAATGATATTGCGGTCGGGCCGCTCGCGGAAAATCCAGCCCGAAAACACCCGATACCATTTGTCGTCGCGCTGATCCTGTATCGTCAGCTGAACAAAGGCGCCTGTTTCGGGCGGATCCTCCCACGGCGCGGTCGCCTCACAGGCGCGCAGGCGCACGATGGCGCGGCCGATCCGCGCCACATCGCCGGGCTTCATCTCGATGTCGCGAACCAGCCCGTTGCGCTTGTTAAGCAGGCCGACGACGGCGACGCGGTCGGCCATCGGGGTCGCGCCCTCGATCCCGCCGACTTCCACCGGCACGCGTTCGGATTTGGCGATCTGCGGCGCCTTGTCGCTGCCGCCGGTCTTGGTCTCCGGCGTCGGGCTCATCGCCGCCGCTGCACGCGGCCAGCAGCAGCACAAAGCCAGGCGCGAGCAGGCGCCGCATGATCAGGCGTCCGGGCTCCAGGCCTCGTAATCGCCGGTCGCGGCTGCCCGCTTGCCGCCGCGCTCGAGCGCACCGTGCGGACGGCGCCTTGGCACGCCGGTCAGGTTCGCGGTCGGTGCCTGTTCCCACGCGCGCGGCGCGGGCAACATGTCGGTCGGCAGTTCGTCGAACGTGCGGTGCAGCCAGCCATGCCATTCGGGCGGCACCCGGCTCGCATCGTTCGATCCGTTATACAGCACCCAGCGGCGGTCGCCCTTTTTGGCACGGAAATATCGGTTGCCGAGGCTGTCCTCGCCCACCTTTTCGCCAGTGCTCCAGCTGTTCAGCAGCGTGCCGACGGTCGCGCCGTCCCACCAAGTGAAAATCTTGCCCAGGATGCTCATGGCGAGGCGTTTACAGCCAAGGCGCGTGGCTTCGCAAGCGTCAAACGGTCAGATTGTCGAGATTCGGCTACCCTTACTCCGTTTGCCCTGAGCTTGTCGAAGGGTCGCTCTTCCTTTCAACGCCGCAAGAAGAAAGAACAACCCTTCGACAAGCTCAGGGCGAGCGGGGAATGGAGGACATCACTGAAACGAGCTATTTCCGATCTTTCCACGTCACCTTTGCGGTCTCGTCGATGCCGAGCCGCGCTGCGGTGCCGCCGGCAAGTTCCAGCACCGCCGAAACCTCGCCGCCGCTGACCACCGGCTCCAGCGATTCGGGAATCGTGTTTTCGGCGATGCGGTCGATGCTGCCGTCGGCGCGGATAAAAATCATGTCGAGCGGGATCAGCGTGTTCTTCATCCAGAAGCTGCCGAACCGCGGCTTTTCAAACGGAAACAACATGCCCCCGTCGGCGGGCAGGCCGGTGCGGAACATCAATCCGCGATCCTGCTCGGCATCGGTGCGCGCCACCTCGACGTTGAAGCGGTGCGTTTGGCCCTTCATCGCGATCGTCACCGGGATCGTGGCGACGCTTTCCGCCTCGCTGGCGTCCCTGCTGCACGCCGCGATCGGCAACGCGAGCGACAGGGCAAGGGCGGTCAACATGGCGCGCATCGGCAGATCCTTATCCCAAAGCGGTTTTGCCGTGCCCTAATCGAGCGCCGCTTCGTCGTCCAGCGCCGCCAGCGCGGCCTCGTCCCCCGGCGGGATCGCCAGGATGCGGCGGACCACCCCCAGACTGTGTCCCGCGCGCAAGAAGGCGGCGACCTGCCGCTCGCGAATTTGGGGTCGTCGGTGCGGCGCATCGCGAACGGCCCGAACCGCCGCCGCCGCGCAAAGCCGACGGCCGCCGCGACCGCGGCACCCTCGGCGGTATCGATCGCCTCGCCGCTGTCCGCCGGGGCAATGCCGTCGACATAGAGCTGCGCTTTCACCCGCCGCACCCCCAGCCCACGCCGCGTCATCGCGCCGGCGCGCATGGCGGCATATTGGCGGTCGTCGAGGAACTGCAATCGCTCCATCCGGTCGGCGATGGCCTCGCATGCCGCGACCGGATCGACATCATCAGTCCAGTCGGATTCGCGAATTTTTCGAGACAGATAGCGCGTCAGCTTGGCGCGGCTGGTCGCGAATTTCGCGACATAGGACAGCGCCAGTTCGTCGAGCCGCGCCGCGCCGAGGGGCCTCTTGGAACGGTCGGGAGGAGCGCGGCGATTGGCCATATGCCATGTTTATGCCACAGTCGGGCCTGATTGAGAACGATCAGCGCCGCCATATCGGGTCATAAAGCCCGAAATCGGGCGATTTTGTTCCAACTGCTAGGGATCGCGCAGGGCACCATGACACAGAAAGATGACATGCTTGTTGCCGCGCCGCCCGCTTCCCGGGACCGTGAACCACTTATGACAGACAATCTTGCCCCTCTGGCGGACGAGCTCGTGCCGACGCCGACCCTCTGCGCCCAGCCGCGCCGCTTTTCCGATTTTGCCACGGTCGGCGAAGCGCTCGACTATGCGGCGACCGGCACCCGCGGGCTCAATTTCCACGATCCGCGTGGTAAGTTGATCCGCCCTTATCCGTATAGCGAATTGAAAAGCGACGCGCTGACCACCGCGTATCGGTTGATCGCCGCGGGCGTGCAGCCCGGCGACCGCATCGCGCTGATCGCCGAGACCGGCGCCGAATTCGCTGCGCTGTTTTTCGGCACCATCTATGCTGGCGCCTGGCCGGTGCCGCTGCCGCTGCCGACCAGTTTCGGCGGGCGCGACAGCTATGTCGGTCAGCTGGTCGTCCAGCTCAGCAGCTGCGATCCGACGATGCTGTTTTTCCCGCCCGAAATCGCCGCGATGGCGGTCGAGGCAGCGGAGAAGGAAGGCGTCGCGCCGATGGACTGGAGCGACTTCGCCGCGCGCCCCGCGCCGGTCGCCGATTTGCCCGAGCAGCAATCCGACGAAACCTGCTATCTTCAATACAGCAGCGGATCGACGCGCTTTCCGCACGGCGTCGCGGTCACCCACGCCGCGCTGCTCAACAATCTGGCGGCGCACAGCCACGGCATGGAAGTGCAGGACAGCGACCGCTGCGTCTCGTGGTTGCCCTGGTATCATGACACTGGGGCTCGTCGGCTGCCTGCTGTCGCCGGTCGCGAACCAGGTGTCGGTCGATTATCTGAAGACCGAGGATTTCGCCCGCCGTCCGCTCGCGTGGCTCGACCTGATCAGCCGCAACGAGGGCACGACGCTCAGCTATTCGCCGACCTTTGGTTACGACATCTGCGCGCGCCGCGTATCGAGCCAGACGCATGTCGCCGACCGCTTCGACCTGTCGCGCTGGCGCGTCGCCGGCAATGGCGCCGACATGATCCGCCCCGACGTGATGCAAAGCTTCGTCGACGCCTTTGCCGACGCCGGGTTCAGCGCCAGCGCCTTCCTGCCCAGCTATGGTCTGGCCGAGGCGACACTGGCGGTCAGCATCATGCCGCCGGGCGAAGGCATCGTCGTCGAACTGGTCGAGGAAACCGAACTGTCCGGCGCCGCCAACGATGCGGGCCGACCGACCCGCTATCGCGCCATCGTCAACTGCGGCCGCGCCGCCCGCGACATGGTGATCGAGGTCCGCGACGAAAGCGGCAACGCGCTGCCCGACCGCGCCGTCGGCAAAGTGTGGTGCACCGGCCCGTCGCTGATGACGGGATATTTTCGCGACCCCGAATCGACCGCCGCCTGCCTGATCGGCGGCTGGCTCGACACCGGCGATATGGGTTATTTGTCAGACGGTTATATCTACATCGTCGGCCGCGCCAAGGACATGATCATCATCAACGGCAAGAACCACTGGCCGCAGGATATCGAATGGGCGGTCGAGCAACTGCCGGGCTTTAAATCGGGCGACATCGCGGCCTTTGCGATCACCGCGCCGGGGGGCGAGGAAACCCCCGCGGTGCTCGTCCAGTGCCGCACCAGCGACGACGCCGAACGCGTCGCGCTGCGCGAGACGATTCGTGACCGCGTCCGCGCGATTACCGGCATGAATTGCCTGATCGAGCTGATTCCGCCGCGCACCTTGCCGCGGACCAGTTCGGGCAAGCTCAGCCGGTCGAAGGCACGCGCCCAATATCTGGCCGGGGAAATCCAGCCTTTTGCGATGGCCGCTTAAGCCCCTCAGTACCTCAAATCCCTGAGTTACCGCGTCATTTTGTCCCGGCGGAGGACAAAAAAAGCGTTTAGCGGCGGACGGATAGTTACTTTCGGGTAACCCTGACGCGCTAGACAGGGGTCGTGAAAAGCCTTTTGACCGACCCGATAGCTGCTGAAGATATTCCCGCGCGGACCCTGTTGGGACTGGGGCCGCGCCGCGAGGATGTCGGAAACCTGCGCCAGCTGCAGATTGCACCGCTGCGCGGCAAGGGGTCGCTACGCCTGTGGATGGGCGCCGGGATGACGCTGGTCGCCGCGTTCACCATGGTGGTCAGCGTGCCGCTGGCGATCGCCGGTGGCTGGCTGCTGTGCGGGCTGTTGTTCTGTCTTTGGTCCTACAGCAAATTTCGCAATCTGCCGCTCGGCGACCCCAAGCTTTCGGGGACCGCCGAATATCGGATGTGCAACCGTCACGCACTCTATTCCGCGGTCTTCTGGGGGTCGCCTTTCTGGCTGCAGGGGATCAACCCCAGCCTGGATCATGTTCTGTCGATGTGGACGATCGCGGTGCTGATGATGGTGACGCTGGCAATCGTGGCGCACAGCGTCCCCTTGGCCTGCGCGCTGTTCATCGCGCCGGTCACCCTGTCGGCGGCGGCGGCGTTGGTCCGCGCCGGCGCCCCGCAGCTTGCGGGGGTGGCGATGGTCGCCGGACTGCTGCTCTGCTCCTTCTGCGTCCGCTTTGCGCAAAGCCATATCCGCTTTCGCCGCGCCGAAGAGGTGCTGCACGAAAAAACCGAAACGGTCAGCCTGCTGCTGCGCGAGTTCGAGGAAACATCGGCCGACTGGCTGTGGCAGACCGACAACAGCCGCCGGCTGGTCCATGTGTCGCCGCGGCTCGCTTTCGCGCTGGGCGAAACCCCCGATGCGCTCGAAGGAGTGCCGCTGTTGCAAGCGCTGTCGGGCGATGCCTGGGACACCGGCCTGTTTCCGAAAAGCCTGCACGACATGGCCGAACGGATGAAGCGCCGCGATAGTTTTTCGAACCTGATCGTGCCCGTCACGATCGACGGCGCGCCGCGCTGGTGGGAGCTTTCGGCCTCGCCGCGGCTCGACGAAGCCGGCAAGTTCCTGGGTTTTCGCGGCGTCGGGTCGGACGTCACCGAACAGCGCGCGACCGCCGAGCAGATCGCCAAGATGGCGCGGTTCGACAATCTGACCGGGCTGCCCAATCGCCTCAGCCTCAACGAAGATATTGCGCGCGCCATGGCGCATGCCCTGGACGCCAAGGCGCGCTGCGCGCTGCTGATCATCGACCTCGACCGGTTCAAGGCGGTCAATGATACACTGGGCCATCCGGTCGGCGACAAGTTGCTGGCGCAGGTCGCGGCGCGGCTGAAAGGCCTGATGGAGCGCGGGATGACCTGCGGCCGGCTGGGCGGCGACGAATTTGCCGTCGTTCTGCACAATGTGCCGTCGGCCGACGCCGCCGAGGATCTGGCGCAGCGCCTGATCACCACGATCAGCCGCCCCTATGTGGTCGACAACCATCAATTGTTCGTCGGCGCCAGCATCGGTTTCGCGATCGGGCCGACCGATGGCGCGACGGTCGAAACGCTGACCCGCAACGCCGACCTCGCGCTCTACAAATCGAAGGACAAGGGCGGCAACGTCGTCGCGGGCTATGTCGCGTCGCTGCACGCGCAGGCCGAAGAGCGGCGGGTGATGGAACAGGAATTGCGCGGCGCGCTCGAACGCGGCGAGTTCGAGATGTATTACCAGCCGGTGGTGACCGCCGTCGACGGCACCTTGAACGGGTTCGAAGGGCTGATCCGCTGGAACAACAAAAAGCTCGGCAATGTCTCGCCGGGCCGCTTCATTCCGCTGGCCGAGGACGCGCGCCTGATCTCGCCGATCGGCGAATGGGTGCTGCGCACGGCCTGCCACGAAGCGATGAAATGGCCGTCGAACCTGAAGATCGCGGTCAACGTGTCGGCCGACCAGCTGACCGACCCCGCCTTTGCTCCATCGTCGTCTCGGCGCTGGCGCTGATTGCGCTGGCCCGCAGCGGCTCGAGATCGAAGTCACCGAAAGCGTGTTCCTGCGCGATGGCGGCGGCGCGGCGCAACTGCTCGATCAGCTCATCGGGTTGGGCATCCGGCTGTCGCTCGACGATTTCGGCACCGGCTATTCCTCGCTCGGCTATCTGCGCAAGACGCAATTTTCGACGATCAAGGTCGACCGCAGCTTCGTCGTCGGCGCCGCCAAGGGCAGCATCGAATCGATCGCGATCATCCGCGCCGTCGTCGCGCTCGCCGACAGCTTGGGCATGTCGACCACCGCCGAGGGGGCCGAGACCGAGCTTGAGGTCGAAACGCTGCGCGCGATGGGGTGCAGCAATATCCAGGGCTATTATTACGGCCGCCCGATGCCCGCCAGCGATGTGCTGACGCTGTTCCGTCCGACCGAATCCACGGCCAGCGCAGCGGCCTGACCGCGATCGCCCTGGCGCCGCGCCGCGACCCGTCGGCGACCAGTCGAACCCCTCGCACGACGAATTGACGGGCTTAACAAAAGGTTCCGCCGCTCACCGCATCCGCGGCGCATCTCGTCGCGTGACGGGTGGTGGACCGCCAAAGGCATGGCAAAGACCCTCCAACGCTTGAAGACAAGCCATCGGGGGTCGCACCACATGTTTCACCGTTACTTGGCAGCCGCCATCGCGTCTGTGATGATGCTCACCGGCCTGCTGACCAGTGCCCCCGCCGCGGCGCGCGACTATCTGCAATGCGTCCCCTTTGCCCGCGCCGAATCGGGCGTCGAAATTCGCGGCAATGCCAAAACCTGGTGGTCGCAGGCCGACGGCACCTACGAGCGCGGCGACGAGCCGCGCCAGGGCGCCGTGATGGCCTTCGCCGGCACCGGCGGCATGCCGCTGGGCCATGTCGCGGTGGTCAAAAATCGTCAGCGATCGCGAAATGTTGCTCGATCACGCCAACTGGTCGCCGATCAACGGCCGTCGCGGCCAGATCGAACGCAATGTCCGCGTCGTCGATGTCAGCAACGCCGGCGACTGGAGCATGGTTCGCGTGTGGTATGCACCGATCGGCGACCTCGGCCTGCGCGCCAATCCGGTGCAGGGTTTCATCTATGCCGGCGGCGCTCCGAACCGGGCGCCGAGCTTTAAAGCGCCCGTCTGGGCCCAGAACGACTGGAAGCCCGGCAACGGCCTCGAAATCGTCGTAGCCTCGCTCGGTAACTGAGCCTTACCCCCCCAACCTCCAAGGCTTGGCGAGCGACGAAGCCACTCGGGACGGTCCGCCGTTCCGGGTGGCTTCCCCCATTTAGCGCATCGAGCGTTTAATACGAACCGTTCGCCCTGAGCTTGTCGAAGGGCCGTTCTTTCTTGACTTCAAAGAGAGAAGGACGGTGCTTCGACAAGCTCAGCACGAACGGATTTGGAGATGGTGCAGATTTGACGCGCGATGCTCTCGCGCGTGATCAGTCGGCGTCGGCCGCTTTGCCGTCGTCTTCGGCGGCGGGGGCGGCGGCATCTTCGAACCAGGCTTCGACCTCGCCCGACAGCTTGATCGTCATCGCCTGACCAAAGCGATCCTTCGACTTGCCCGCGGCGACGCGAATCCAACCTTCCGATATCGAATATTCCTCGACGTCGGTGCGTTCCTTGCCCTTGAAGCGGATGCCGATGCCGCGCTGCAGCACCTCCATGTCGAAATGGGGCGAGCGCGGGTTGGTCGACATATGGTCGGGGGGGGTATCGGTCATGGTGTTACTTCCGCAAAAGATGATGGCGCGGCCCTAGCGGGACCGCGCCATCACCGTCAATGGGAAGGGGGTTTTAGAACCCGGCCTTCAGCGTCACGAAAAACTGCTGCGGCGCGCCCGCGAGCAGGGTCTGGTTGTCGCCGCGGTTGGCGAAACCATTGGTGCCGATCGTCGCGACATATTCCTTGTCGAACAAATTGGTCGCGTTGACCTGCACCGAAATCCGCTCGTTCAGCCGGTATCCGATGCTGGCATCGACGATCACGAAGCCGCCGACCTCGGCGTCATTCTCGAACGAATAATAGCGTTTCGAGGTATAATTGGCGCCGATCCGGGCAAAGAAACTGCCGGTGTCCCAGGTGATCTCGCCTTTTGCCAGATGGCGCGGCGAATTGACCACCGTCTTGCCCGCGGTCGCCGCGACGGTCGTGCCGGCGGCGTTGACGACATCGTCCTGATATTCGGAATCGTTATAGGCGTAGGAGGCGAACAGCGACAATTCGGGGGTGACGCGGAACGTCCCCGCCGCCTCGACGCCCCACGACCGGACGTCGCCGACATTCTGCAGCACCGCCGGGTTGCCCTGAATCCCCGACCCGTTGGCAAAGGCGATGATGCGATCCTTGAAATCGACATAATAGCCCGCGATCACCCCCTGAAAGACGGGCGATTTGGTGCGGAAACCGAGCTCGTAGGTCGTCGACGTTTCGGGTTTCAGGTCGAGCGCATCGAACCCCGCCTGCGTCGTCGCGAACGGCCCGCCGGTCGCCGAACTTTCGAACGCGCGCATATTCTGGGTATAGCTGGCGAACGCCTCATTATCGTCGTTCAGGCGGAACAGCAGCCCCGCCTGCGGCAGGAACCAGTCCTTCGCCTCGGTCTTCCCGGCAGCCAGACCGCCGCGCACGATCGGGGTCGCCAGGTTGGTGACGCGCAGCCCCTTCCACCCCGCGTTGATCTGAACCTGCCCCAGGTCGAGCGTGTCCTGGACATGATATTGCAGCGTCTGGGTGTTGAAATCGAACTCCCATTGCGTCGCCAGCGGATCCTTGGGGAATTTCAGGCTGCCGCGGCTCGGCGCCCCGGCGGTGTCGGCGAGGCCATAGAAGCGGCGCGCCTGGTTGAAATCATTATCCTCGTACCACAGACCGAACTCGAGCTGATTGGCGCCGAGCGTCAACCGGCTGGAGGCGACGATGCCATAACGTTCGATGGCATATTCGGTGGTGCGGATCGTGATCGGCGCCCCGCCGGGGGTGGTGACATAGGGGGTGAACCACAGGCCGCGCCCCTTGTTGCCATGATAATAGCCCATCGCGTTCAGCGTCCAGTTTTCGGTGAGCGGCGCTTCGACCCCGGCGCCCGCGAGCCAATCCTTGCGCAGACCCGAGGCGTCATAATAGGCGTCGTCGACTGTTTTGATCGGGGCCGGAAACGCCTCACCCACCCCGGCATAGGGGGCGGTGCACTGGCGCCCAACGGCAAGCTGCCGTTGGCGACGCCGGTGTTGAACGCCGCGCGCGCGACCTGGTTCTGATAGACTTTCGCGACGCGGACCGCGGTGTCCCAATCCTTGGCGAAATTGTCCCACCGGTAACCCAGCCGGCCGATCATGTCGGCGCTGAGATCCTGATAATCATTCTCGGCGCGGTCCGAATAATTGACGAAGCCGAAAAACTGCCCGTCGCCGGCCGGCTGAACGATGCGCGCGTTGACCTGATGCTGACGCTGGACGCCGTCGCCCTTCCACTTGTCGGCATCCTGCCACGCATAGCTCAAAGCGAGGCGCGGGCCGCCGGCGACGATTTCGCCGCTGTCGAGACGGACATAGGCGCGCTTGGTGTCTTCGCTGCCATAGGTGCCCGACGCTTCGATGCCGAAGGTCTCGGCGGGCGCGCGCGAGAAAAATTCGATCGTGCCGCCAAGGTTGCTCGTCGATGCCGCCGCCAGCGAGCCCGCGCCCTGCGCCACTTCGACCCGGCCGACATTTTCGCTGATGATCGCGCGGCTGATGTGCAGGCCGTTGTGGTTGCCGTAATTCATGTCGCCGAGCGGCACGCCGTCGAGCGTGAAGCCGAGCTGGCTCTGGCTGAAGCCGCGGATCGAGATGCGTGCCGACCATTCATAGGTGCCGAACGGATCGGCGGCCTGAAAATTGACCCCAGGCAGCTTGTCGATGGCCTTCAGCGGGCTGATCCCCGCCACCTCGAGCGCGATGTCGGCGGCGCCCAGTTCCTGTACCTGTCGCGCCTGCCCCTGACCGAGCACGACGATTTCGTCGACATCGCCTGCTGCGGCTTCGGTCGCCCCGCTAGCGGCGTCTTCCGCGGCGAAGGCCGGCATCGCGGTCAATACCGTCAGCGCGGCGATCGAGGCGGCCCCGGCCCGCAGGCGGTTCCTGAAGTGCGTGGTCATTGGTGATTCCCCTTGTCCCGGTGCCGAAATGGCGCGGGCGTCGCGGGGCGCCTTAGGCGGGCGATATTGCGGCGCGGCGGCGAAGGCGTGACAGCGCGATGACACAAGCAAGAAGGATCGGCGTCAACGCGCCGCGCTTGCGGGTCGGCCACCAAGCTGGTCACGAACCGCAGCCGTCAGCGATTTCAGGCCGTTAATAGGGCGAATTCGGACCAGCGATACATGTGTCGGAATGACACATGATCGGAAAAATGCTGATCCGCGATGATAAGATCAGAACAAAAATGTTGGTTAATGAAAAAAAATGCCGAGAAGAAATAGACTGAAAGTCCGTCCCAATTGCGGTTAATGAAATTGGTTCTTTCTTATTAATTATCTGAAATAATGAAACTTTCCAGCAGCATATCTATTTTGAAATCAGGGACCAGATCAGCTGAAGGAGATGTTTCATGTCTTTCTCTCGTCTTGAATTTCGGCCCGCCCATCTCATCCTCATCCCGGCGTGCTTCGCGCTCGCGGCCTGCGAATCGTCGGGCAGCACCCGTATCGGCAGCGTCGGCACCGGCGGCGCGACCGGCGCCGCGGGTCCAGCCGGTCCGGCTGGCCCGACCGGTGCGACGGGCCCAGCCGGCCCTGCCGGTCCGGCCGGCGCCAATGGCAGCGGCCTTGGCCTTGGAAATGCCGGCGCGCTCGCGGTCGGCGGTCTGGTCGGCCCCGGCGGCGTCGCCGGGACCGGGCTGCTCGCCAACACCGGGGATCCCAACAGCGTCAATCCGGTGATCGGCGGGGTGCTCGTCAAAACGGGCGGCTTGGTCAATGTCATCGCCGACAGGGGCTTGCTGCTCGCCAATGCCGTCGACGGCCGGGTTCCGGGCGGCACCAACCTCGTCGGCACGGTGATCGGCGTCGTGAAGGCGACCGGCGAGATGGTGCTGCTGACCCGTTCGGCCAGCAATTCCTGGTCGACAGGCCTGACCGCCGCGCCCGGCCAGTTGATCACCGCGACGATCGGCAAAGCCACTGCGCTGGGCAGCCCGGGCGCCTCGCCGCTGCTGGGCGCCAGCATCCTGTCGCCCGGACAGCAAAGCGGCAGCTTGCTGACGGTCGGGGTCGGTTCGGGCGGTCAGCTCGTCACCCTGCAGCCCGGCACCGGCGGCAATTTGTTGGGCGGAGCGACGGGCGGCTTGACCGGTGGTTTGACCGGTGGCCTCACCGGCGGAACAGCCGGCGGACCCGCCGGCACGCCTGTCGCGCTCGTCGGCAATGTCGTCGGCACCACGACCGGCGCGCTGAGCCAGGTCACGGGCGGGGTGACCGGCGGCACGACGGGCGGCGGCACCGCCGGCAATCCCGTCACCGGCGTCGTCTCGGGGGTGACCGGGACGCTGGGCGGCCTGTTGGGCGGCCCCAAACCCAAGGGCGGCAACTGATCCCGCCGCCGATGCGCAGTTCGCGCACCGTCGGTGCCGCGGCGGCGATGGGAGCCTTGCTCTTTCCCGCCGCCGCGGTCCTCCCGGCCGCCGCCTGGGCCGCACAGCCCGCCGCGACGCCGCTCGACGGCCGGCCGCCGCTGGCGCCCAATCGCGACGACCGCGATCCGCTTCCCGATCCCGAGGCGAAAAGCCTGTCGCTCGGCAAAGTCGAACTCGGCGCGCGTCCCGATGTCGTGATCCGCGAAATCCGCTTCATCGGTGCCGGCGTGCCCGCCAACGTCGGCCGCGCCGCGCAGCGGTTCGTCGGCAAGCCCGCCTCCGCGGACAATCTGGCCAAACTGGCCGCTGCGATGACCCGCGCCTATGGCCGGTCGAGCGTCGCGCTGTTCACCCTCGTCATCCCCGAACAGGATCTGTCGGGCGGGATCGTCACCGTCGCCTCGGCAGAAGGCTATATCGGCACCGTCACAGTGAGCGGAGAGAGCGAGGGCGGCCCTGCACCGCTGATCGCGAAAATGGCCGGCGGGCTTCCCGGCCAGCGCCCGCTACCCCGCGCCCGTTTCGAGCGCGTCCTCGGCAATATCGGTGACATCCCCGGGGTCACCGTCACTCCATCGCTTGCCCTTGGCGGCGAACCCGGCGCGGTGGCGCTCGACCTCGCGATCGACGCCAAAAAACCGACGCTCGGCCTTGGCTTTACCACCCGCACCAGCCCGTTCGTCGACGACGGTATCGTCGAGGCCAATGCGCGCGGGTCCAGCCTGCTGCGCAGCGGCGATGAAACGCGGCTCACCGGCGCCGCGGCGGTGAACCTCAAATCCCTGCTCTATATATCCGCCAGCCACGCGACCCCGATCGGCGCCGGCGGCACCCGCGCCGAAATCTCGGGCGCCGCGCTGCGCACCCGGCCGCGCGGTCCGATGGTCGACGGCGAGGCGTGGAGCGTCGGGGCCGGGGTCACCCATCCGCTGATCCGCGCGACGCGGCGCAATCTGACCCTCTCGGCGCGGCTCGACCATCTCGATTCGAAGAACGCCCTGTTCGGATCGACCATCGCCGCCGAAAAACCTGGGCGGCGAGCGCCGCTCTCGCCTTCGGCTCAGCGAGGACCGCACCGGGATCGGCGCGCGCATCGCGAAACGGCGCCAGGGGCTCGACGGCGCGCGCGTCGATCCGGGGTCGGCGCAGGTCGGCGTTCGTATGCCCGCACGCTCGGGGTCGTAGGCGATACCAGGCGGTCGTCAGCGTGCGCGACGCCGCGTGTCGCCGCGACCGGACGCGGGCACGGGCGGCTGCCTCGGTGGCGTCGGCGGCGCCGTCGCGGCCTGCGTCGGCACGCGCTTCGACGCGGGCCGCCGTGGCGTCGCTCGTGGCGACCTGTGCCGCGTGCCACGCTGCACGGCAGCAGGCTGCGCTCCAGGCCACGGCGATCAGCGCCGTCGCCGACTGTGCCGACGTCGCGCTGCTGGCCGCCCGATCAGCCCGCGCACCGATTTCCGGCTCGGCAGTTGGGGCGGCGGGGTGCGCCTGTCCTACGCCGACAACGCGACGATCGGCATCGAACTGGCCGACGCGTGGCAACAGCCGGCGCTCGGCTTCGATCAGGACTGGCGCGTCGCGCTCAGTTGGAAAGTGTCGATCCGCCCCTGAACGGCGCGATCATCGGGGCGTATGGGTGTCGAGGGTATCGGCGACCGGATACAGATCCTGGTCCTCGCGCTCCATCCGCATCGCCAGCACGTCGAGGACGATCTCGGTCTCGCGGCAAAACCCGCCCAGTCGACCGCAATCCGATCGGCGGTCCATTTGCCGTCATAGACCGCGAAATCCTCGGCGATATGGCCCATTTCGTGGACAAATTCGACCGCCATTTGCGCCAGCTGCGGGTTGCCGCTCATCTTGAGCCGCGGATAGAGCGCCCAATCCTCGCATTTCAGATGACGCACCAGCGTGTCGCGCAGCATCCCGCGCACCGACGCCAGTTCGGTCGGACGCGGCGGCGCGGGCGCCCGGATCAGGTCGATCAGAATTTTCGCCAGGGTCGTCAGCGCGGCATGTTCGGCGCGCAATCGCCGCATTTCATGTCCGATTCGCATGGGACCCCTTTCTAGAAGCGGTCCCTTCACAGCCGCCATAGGACGCGCGCATGAAAACAGGGTAAATGGGCATTAGGTTTATGACCGGCGGATCTCGGCGGCAAAGGCGCGCCATCCGATGCGGAGGACAGACGGGCATCGGAGCGAGCGGCGGACGACTCCCCGCCGCTGACGCGCACCGATCATGCGGTTCGCAAGGCGGAAATTCAAGCGCGTCGCCGACGCGCTTGAATTTGGCTTAGGCCGCTTCCTTCTTGCGCGACGCCTTCTTGCGCTCGTTCGGGTCGAGGATCGCCTTGCGGATACGGATGTTCTTCGGGGTCACTTCGACCATTTCGTCGTCGTCGATATAGGCGATCGCCTGCTCCATCATCATGCGCGGCGGGGTGAGGCGGATGGCGTCGTCCTTGCCGGTCGAACGGAAGTTCGTCAGCTGCTTCGACTTCATCGGATTGACTTCAAGGTCATCGGGCTTGGCGTTCTCGCCGATGATCATGCCCTCGTACAGCGCCTCGCCGGGCGAGACGAACAGGATGCCGCGTTCTTCGAGCGGGCCCAGGGCATAAGCGACCGCGTCGCCATTGCCGTTCGAGATCAGGACGCCGTTCTGGCGGCCCGCGATATTGCCTTTGTGCGGGCCGTATTTTTCGAACAACCGGTTCATGATGCCGGTGCCGCGCGTGTCGGACAGGAATTCGCCGTGATAGCCGATCAAGCCGCGCGACGGGCCGCTGAAGGTGATGCGGGTCTTGCCGCCGCCCGACGGACGCATGTCGGTCAGGTCGGCCTTGCGGATCTGCATCTTCTCGACGACCGTGCCGCTATGTTCGTCGTCGACGTCGATGACGACGGTTTCATAGGGTTCGGTGCGCTTGCCGGCCTCGTCTTCGCCGAACAGCACGCGCGGGCGGCTGATCCCGAGTTCGAAGCCTTCGCGGCGCATCGTTTCGATCAGCACGCCGAGCTGAAGCTCGCCGCGGCCGGCGACTTCGAAGCTGTCCTTGTCGGCGCTTTCGGTGATGCGGATCGCAACATTGGTTTCGGCTTCGCGGGTCAGACGATCGCGGATCATGCGGCTCGTCACCTTGTCGCCCTCGGTGCCGGCCATCGGGCTGTCGTTGACGGCAAAGCGCATCGACAGCGTCGGCGGATCGATCGGCTGCGCCGCGATCGGTTCGCTGACACTCGTGTCGGCGATGGTGTTGGCGACGGTCGCCAGTGCGAGGCCGGCGATCGCGACGATGTCGCCCGCGCGCGCTTCCTCGACCGGAACCCGCTCGAGCCCGCGGAACGCGAGCAGCTTCGACGCGCGGCCCGTCTCGATGACCTTGCCGTCCATGTCGATCGCGTGGATCGGCTGGTTGACCTTGATCGTCCCCGACTGGACGCGGCCGGTCAGGATGCGGCCGATGAAATTGTCGCGGTCGAGCAGCGTCGCGAGAAAGGTGAACGGACCATCCTCGGGCAGACCCGGGGTCGGGACGTGCGACACGATCGTCTTGAACAAAGGCTCGAGGGTGCCCTCGCGCGCTTCGGGGCTTTCCGAGGCATAGCCACCGCGGCCCGAGGCATAGAGGATCGGGAAATCGAGCTGTTCGTCATTGGCCTCGAGGGTCAGGAACAGTTCGAACACCTCGTCGAGCACTTCGGCGGCGCGCGCGTCGCTGCGGTCGATCTTGTTGACGACGACGATCGGCTTCAGCCCCAATGCCAGCGCCTTGCCGGTGACGAACTTGGTCTGCGGCATCGGGCCTTCGGCCGCATCGACGAGCAGGATGACGCCGTCGACCATGCTCAGGATGCGCTCGACTTCACCGCCGAAATCGGCGTGACCCGGGGTGTCGACGATGTTGATGCGCGTCAGGTCGGCGCCTTCGCCCCACTCCACCGACGTGCACTTCGCCAGGATGGTAATCCCGCGTTCCTTTTCCAGATCGTTCGAATCCATCGCGCGCTCTTCGACGCGCTGGTTGTCACGAAAGGTGCCCGACTGGCGGAACAGCTGGTCGACGAGGGTGGTCTTGCCATGATCGACGTGGGCGATGATCGCAATATTGCGCAAAGACATGCGTAAGAGCCTTGATGGGAGGAGGCAGCGCGCAAGGCACCGCGAAACGCCGCGCCCCTAACAGAAGCGGTGCTGCGGCGCAACAAAATTGCCGATCGGCAATCAGGGGAAATGCGCGCCCTCGGTGCGGCCGTGCTTCGTTACCCGGTCATACTCGCGGTCGAACTGGCCCAAGTCGGCGATCGCAGCCTTGCCGGCTTCGTTCGCACCCGCACAATCGCTCGCCCGGATCGCGTCCAGCACCCGGCCGCTGTTCATCCAGGCGGTCCGGATATGTTTCGCTTCATGCCCTTTCAGCGCCGCCATATAGCTGTCCCATCGCGCGAGCACCGCCCTGGGGACCCGTTGCGGTTCGGCGAGCCGCGGCAAGAGTATCGTAGCGCTGAATCGCAACTCGGCCCGCGCAAGATCGCAGGTTCCGTTGGCCATCCGGGGCCAGCGCCAGCCGATCCGCCAGCGGGCCACCGCGTCGACGCCGGTGCCGTCGTTCGGATCGCGCGGCCGTACTGCATCGATCGCCTTGCGAATGGCGCCCACGCTATTGCCGGTCACGTCATAATAAGTGACCTCCAGGTTCGGGATGTCGGCAAAGACATCGCTTGCGTCAGAGGGTGTACTCGGCGCCGAATTGATTTCAGGACGCCGCAGCCTGCGCTTGCGCCGCACCGGCCATGATGCCGAGGCTCATGACTGCTCCGCCGAACAGCGGCAACGCGCGGGCTATCCAACGACGCCTCATCTCAATCCCTTATCCTCATTTCCCTACGCCTTTAGGGGTAGCGCTATGCTTATCGAAAGTCGATCGGGATCGGATCGCCGGTGACAATAGCAGGGGCGTCGAATTTCTAAAGTTTCAATAATTATTGAAACTTTAGAAATTGACGTGTATCGAGGCACCATGGATATGTCCCCTGCCCCCGATTTCCCCCCCGGTTCCCCAGCGACCTCGCCATCTGTGCCGTTCCGGCTCTCCCCGCTTGCGCAGGCGTTCGTCCTGCATTTCGGCGAGATGGGGAGTCGTTGGGGGATCAACCGCACCGTCGGCCAGATTTACGCGATGCTGTTCCTCGCCGACGCGCCGCGCCATGCCGAGGAGATCGCCGAGGCGCTGACGCTGTCGCGCGGCAGCGTGTCGATGGGGCTGAAAGAACTGGCGAGCTGGAACCTGGTTCAGCTGCGCCATGTCCCCGGCGACCGCCGCGACTATTATGAAACGCCGCGCGACGTGTGGTCGATTTTCCGCACCTTGGTCGAGGAGCGCAAGAAGCGTGAGATCGACCCGACGCTGACGACGCTGCGCACCCTGCGCATGGAACCCGCGACCGACGCATCCGCTGACCGCTTCGCGCAGGAACGCATCGATGCCGATGCACGAACAGATCGAGCTGCTGACCGACTGGTATGCCGAAATGCGGCGGCTCGACAACGAGCGGCTGCTCCAGCTGCTGCGGCTCGGTGAGCGGGTAGTTAAGGCGCTCGAGTTCAAGGACCGCATGCTGGGGCGGGGAAAAAATCGCTCGCTGGAGGAAAGTCGATCGACCGACTCTCCGTTCGCATCGAGCGAAGTCGAGATGCCCATCGGTCGCTGCAGATCTTCAGGGTGTCTCGACTTCGCTCGATGCGAAGGGAATTTGAGTTGGGAGCCTGACCATGGACGCGCTTGATCCGCTGATCCTCGCGCGCATCCAGTTTGCCGCGAACATCAGTTTCCACATATTGTTCCCGACGATCACCATCGCGCTCGGCTGGGCGCTGCTCGGCTTCAAGCTCGCGTACAACCGCACCAAAGACGGGGCGTGGATGGACGCTTACCGCCTGTGGGTGAAGGTCTTCGCGCTGAGTTTTGCGATGGGGGTCGTCTCCGGCATCACGATGAGTTTCCAGTTCGGCACCAACTGGCCGGGCTATATGGAAAAGGTCGGCAATGTCGCCGGACCGCTGCTCGCCTATGAAGTGCTGACCGCCTTCTTCCTCGAAGCGGTGTTCCTGGGCATCATGCTGTTCGGGTTCAGCCGGGTTCCGAACTGGGTCCACACGATGGCGACCTTGCTCGTCGCCGCCGGCACGACGCTGTCGGCGTTCTGGATCATCGTCCTGAACAGCTGGATGCAGACGCCCGTGGGATACGAAATCAAGGGCGGCGTCGTCCATGCCACCGACTGGTGGGCGATCATCTTCAACCCGTCGATGCCGTACCGGCTGACCCATATGCTGATCGCCTCGGCATTGACCGTGTCGTTCCTGATCGCCGGGATGTCGGCGTGGCGCTGGCTGAAGGACGGCGGCGGCGAAGGCGTGAGGCGAACATTAAAAGCCGCCATCTATGCCGCCGCGCTGTTGATCCCGGTGCAGATCTTCGTCGGCGACATGCACGGGCTCAACACATTGGAGCATCAGCCGCAGAAAATCGCGGCGATAGAGGCGAATTGGGAAACGCGAAGTCATGTGCCGCTGGTGCTGTTCGCGATCCCCGACAGCAAGGCGCGCACCAACCATCTGGAAGTTGGCGTTCCCTCGGGCGCCAGCCTGATCCTGAAACATGAAGCAGCAGGCGTTGTCCCGGGCCTGAACGATTATGTCGGCAACATCGACCGACAGATGGTCGTTCTCTATGCGGGTCATGGTCGGCATCGGCTGTCCTGATGCTGGCGCTGTCGTGGTTCGCGGCGTGGACGATCTGGCGGCGCGGGGTCGATGCGATGCCGCGCTGGCTGGCCTGGGGTCTGGTCGCGATGACCTTCAGCGGCTGGATCGCGACGCTCGCCGGCTGGTATGTCACCGAAATCGGCCGCCAGCCGTGGCTCGTCACCGGCATCCTGCGCACCGCCGATGCCGTCGGCCCGGTCGGCAGCGCGATGGTCGCCAGCTCGCTGACGCTCTACCTGACCGTTTATGCGGTGCTGCTGACCGCCTATGTCGCGGTGCTCTATCGCCTCGCAAAGCTTGGCAAGGCGGCGCCCGACGACAAGCCGATGTTCCCCGTCCCCAGCATTGCGCCCGGTCCCGCCGAGCCGGTCGAGGAGGAGATCAAGCCATGACGCCGTTCATCGATCCCTGGTGGCTGCCGGTGATCTTCGCTGGGCTGATGGGGCTATCGATCCTGCTCTACGTCATCCTCGACGGTTATGACCTTGGCGTCGGCATGCTGACGCGGTTCGAAGAAGACGAGAATCGCGATCTGATGGTCGCGTCGATCGGGCCGTTCTGGGACGCCAACGAGACATGGCTGGTGCTCGGTATCGGGCTGTTGCTCGTCGCCTTTCCAACCGCGCACGGGCTGATCCTGACCCAGCTGTATCTGCCGGTCGTGCTGATGCTCGTCGCGCTGATCCTGCGCGGCGTCTCGTTCGAATTCCGCGCCAAGGCGGCGCCCGAGCATAAGGTCCGCTGGGACCATGCGTTCTTCGTCGGCTCGCTGCTCACCGCGCTGTGCCAAGGCTATATGCTCGGCGCCTATGTGCTCGGGTTCGATCAGAGCCTGACGTCGGTGCTGTTCTGCCTGCTCGCCGCATTGGGGCTGGTCGCCGGCTATGTCTTCGTCGGCGCCTGCTGGCTGGTCTACAAGGTCGAAGGCGATTTGCAGAAGCGCGCGGTGCGCTGGGCCGAGGTCAGCCTGTGGGCCACGGCCCTCGCGATGGCGATCATCTCGATCGCGACGCCTTTGTTGTCGGAGCGCATTTTCGACCGCTGGTTCCGCCTGCCCGAGATCATCGCGCTGCTGCCGATCCCGATCGCCGCCGCGACGCTGTTCATCGGCCTCGCGATCTTCCTGCGCCGCCCGATCCGCGCCAAGGACGAGCTGTCGTGGGTGCCGCTCGCGACGGCGGGAATCCTTCGCGCTCGGCTTCGTCGGCATCGCGTACAGCTTCTACCCCTATCTGATCGCCGACCGGCTCGACATATGGCAGGCGGCCGCCTCCCCCGAATCGCTGAGCATCATCCTGATCGGGGCGCTGTTCGTGCTGCCGGTGATCCTGGGATATTCGATCCTGTCGCACTGGATCTTCCGCGGGAAAGCGACGCATCTGAGTTATGAGTGAGGGCTGACGGTCCGTCGACTTGAGGTAGAAGCGCACCGCCCTTCATCGTCACCCCGGACCTGATCCGGGGTCCCGCTTGAATCAAAGCCCGTCGAGGCTTCAAAGAAGCGGGATCCCGGATCAAGTCCGGGATGACGAGGAAGATTATGGCTGTGGTCACAGCATCGCCACCAGCCGCTCCACTTCCACCCCCGCCGTCCGCGCCGCACGCAGCAGGTTCGCCTGAAAGTCGCCGCCGCTCGCGCCATTCGCCTCGTCGGTCACCGCCTTGATCGCCGCCCAAGGTTTGCCGAGCCGCGCCGCCGCCTGCGCCATCGCGCCGACCTCCATATCGACGAGCGTCGCGCCGAGCGATTGCAGGTCGGCGGCGGCATCGGGGCATGCGACGAAGCTGTCGCCGCTGGCGATGCGGGCGTGGGGCAGGCCGAGGCCGGGGTCGGGCATGGCGGTGAAGTAGGCTTCGCCGGCTTCGCCCATCGGCCAGTCGCCGGCGCGATAGCGGCGGAAGATGCCGGGGTGCGTCGCGCCATAATCATGCTGGACTGCCTCGGCGATCCAGCACGCTCCCGGCACCGCACCGAGCGCGCCGCAAGTGCCGGTCATCAGCAACAGGTCGGCGTCGGCGCCGAACAGGCCTGCAGCGAGCGCGGCGTTGACCTTGCCGAGGCCGCAGGTGGCGATGGTCAGATCATGACCATGCACCGTCAGGCGACGGGCGGCGAAGCGGCCGCGTAACGGCATCGTGCCGACTGCCGGGAAGAGCGCACCGGATTCTTCGGCGAGAGCGGCGAGGATGAGGAGATTGGCCATCGTCGTCATCTAACCCGCCCTGCGTCCGTGTCGAGCGCCGTCGAGGGACCATCGGTTATGCCAGCCAAGCGCGCGCCGCCGCTGTAACCCAGCGCATTGCGTCCGCGAACAAGCAGGTACCGGACACCGCATCATCCCAAGGACATCCCATGACCCGCAAAATCCTGATCGCCGCCCTGATTGCCGCCGCGCCGCTTGGGCTGGGCATCGCGCATTTCGCCCCCGTCCTTGCCGCGGGCAAAAGCGAGGTCGATTTCGTCAATTTCACCCAGCCCAGTTTCGACGTCGCGCGCGCCAGGGGCAAGCGCATCTTGGTCGAAGTGCACGCGCCGTGGTGCCCGACCTGCGCGCGCCAGCAGGCAGGCATCGCGGCGGCGCAAAGGCTGCCCGCGAACAAGAATCTGATCGTCTTCCGGATCGATTTCGACAGCCAGAAGGCAGTGCAAAAACCGCTGGGCGTTACCCGCCAGTCGACCCTGATCGCCTATAAGGGCAAGACCGAAACCGGGCGCCTGCTCGGCGAGACCGATCCCGCGGCGATCGCCCGCCTGATCGCCACGACGCGCTGACCGGCGCGCGCGGACCAATCCGGTGGACCTGCTGACACTCGGCGCCGCCTTTCTGGCGGGCGTGCTGACGATCCTGTCGCCGTGCATTCTGCCGATCCTGCCGATCGTGCTCGGCGCCGCAAGCAACGAACATCGCTGGGGTCCGGCGGCGCTGGCGCTGGGGCTGGCCACGGGCTTTGCCGCGCTCGGCCTGCTGCTCGCCACCGTCGGCGTGTCGATCGGCATCGACCCCGCGGCGTTTCGCACCGTGTCGGCGGTCCTGCTGATCGCATTCGGCGCGATCCTGATCGTGCCCGCAGCACAGCGCGCGATGACCGCGCTGCTCGCCCCGATCGGCAACTGGGCCAGCGCGCGCAGTCAGGGCAAAACCCGGGCCGGGCTGGTCGGTCAATTCGGGCTGGGCGTGTTGCTCGGCGCGGTGTGGAGCCCGTGCGTCGGGCCGACGCTGGGCGCCGCGTTGCTGCTCGCCAGCCAGGGTCAGGCGCTGGGACAGGCGGGCGCGGTGATGTTGATGTTCGGGATCGGCATCGCGCTGCCCCTGCTCGCCATCGGCATGCTGGGGCGACAGGCGATGTTGCGGATGCGCGACCGGTTGGGCCGCGCGTCGAACCGCGGCAAACAATTGCTCGGTTTCGGACTGCTGCTTGCCGGATTGCTCGTGCTCACCGGCTGGGACAAGGCGATCGAGGCGTGGTTCGTGATGCACGGCCCGGCATGGGCGACCGACTGGTCGACGCGCTTCTGATCCGAACGCGGCTTGCCAACTCCGCCGCATCCCGCCATCGCTCGGGCCGATGCTTGTCCGGATCTTTCCCGATCGCTTCGTGCCCATTCTGCTTGCGACGATCATGCTCGCCAGCCTGTTGCCGGTGCGCGGGGCGGCGGTGCCTGTCGCGCAGGGCCTGTCGACCGCGGCGATCGTCCTGCTCTTTTTCCTCAACGGCGTCCGCCTGCCGCGTGATGAGGTGCTGCACGGCATCCGCCACTGGAAATTGCAGGGCAGCGCGCTGCTATTCTGCTTCGGGATCATGGCGCTGCTCGGCCTAGGCGCGCAGCTGGCGACCGCGCCGCTGCTGCCCGCGAAGCTGGCGCTGGGTTTCCTCGATCTCGGCATCCTGCCGTCGACCATGATCGGACGTCGTCGACACCGGCAATGTCGCCGCCAGCGTCGGCCGCACGTCGACGGCACGCTCGCTGGCGACGCTGGCGTCGCCGTCCGGCTCGCGCTGCTCGCTCGGGTCAGCGTCTGGAAGCGAAGCCGACTCCCTGCTGTCGTGCATCGCCCTCATCCTGCTGCTGCCTTCATCGCCGGCCGGCATGTGCGCCGCTGCTGACCCTGAGCCGGAAGCTGGAGCTCGTCGTCGCCCGCTCGGTCGGCGTCTCGGCCTGGCAGTTCCTGCAGCCGGCGGCGGTCGTCGCGGGCACGATCGGGCTGGTGTCGATCCTGGTCTACAATCCCGTCGCCGCCGAGCTGAAGCGCAAGGCGACCGCGCTGGAGACGCGCGCTGCTGAAACTGGCGCGGCCCGACCGCATCACATTGCTGTTTTCGGGTGCGCAAAAGAGTATCGCGGTCGGCGCGCCGCTCGCCGCAACGCTGTTTCCGCCCGCCATCGCCGGCATGGTGCTGGTCCCAATCCTCGTCTATCATATGGCGCAGCTGATCGTGTCAGCGTGGATCGCGCCGGTACTGAATCGGCCCACACAAGGTGTGGTGCTTGAATAACACAGGGCCGCGTGCCATATAGGCAGGCGGCATGAGGTCCGAAAGGAAGACGAATGAGCGAAGTGACGGCCACGGCGATCGCAACCGACGAGCTGAAGCTGACCCCGCCCGATCCGGTGCCCGTGGTGTCGCCTGAAAGGGCGGCCGGTCTGGTCCCGCTGTCGGGCGAGCAGAAATCGAAGCTCGAAGAGCGCGTCGATGGCTTTATCGATGACCTCGTCGCACAGGACGTCAATTCGCCTGCCTTCGGGCAAAAGGTCGACCAGATCACCAATATGGGCCGCAAGGAAATGCTGGAGGCGGCGAACCAGTCGAACCGTTTCCTCGACCGGCCGATCAAAGCGATCGACCGCGACAGCGACATCGGCATGAACCTGATCGAACTGCGCAACACCGTCGAGCGGCTCGACCCGTCGGCGAACGGCAAATTGTTGTCGAAGCGCGGTTTCCTCGACAAGATTTTCGGCAGCAGCGTGACCAATTATTTCGCGCAGTACCGCTCGGCCCAGACGCATATTTCGGGGGTGCTCACCGCGCTCGCGAACGGCAAGGACGAGCTGTTGATGGACAATGCCGCCATCGACGTCGAACGCCGCAAGCTGTGGGAGGCGATGGGGAAGCTGGAACAGATGGTCCACATCGCCCAGACCCTCGACGAAAAACTCGAAGCGAAAGCGATCGAACTCGACGGCAGCGACCCGGCAAAAGCCAAGGTGCTGCGCGAAAACGCGCTGTTCTATGCGCGCCAGCGGACGCAGGATCTGCTCACCCAGATGGCGGTGACGGTGCAGGGGTATCTGGCGCTCGACCTGGTCAAAAAGAACAATATCGAGCTGGTGAAGGGGGTCGACCGCGCCAGCACCACCACCGTCGGGGCGCTGAAAACCGCGATCACCGTGGCGCAGGCGATGACCAACCAGAAGCTGGTGCTCGAACAGATCACCGCGCTGAACACCACCACCGCCAACATCATCGACGGCACGTCGAAGATGCTGAAGGACAACACCGCGCGCATCCACGAACAGGCGGCGTCGAGCACGATCCCGATGGAAACGCTGAGCCGCGCGTTCCAGAATATCTATGACACGATGGACGCGATCGACACCTTCAAGCTGAAGGCTCTCGACTCGATGAAAACCACGGTCCAGTCGCTGGAGGGCGAGGTCGCCAAGTCGAAGGGCTATATCGCGCGCGCCGAGGGTGCGAGCCAGGCGCAGGCGAGCGTCGGCGGCGCCGACAGCCCGCTCGCGTCGCTCGAAGCTTAGGGCGCGCAATGACAATGAGCGAAGTCGACAAAGTCCGGATGTCGGCGGCATCGGCGATCGAGAGATCGCGCGAACGGCGCCGCCCGATCGGAACGAAGAGCGTCGCGCTGCGCCGCCAGCATCTGTACAAAAAGCTTGGCCGGATATTGGTCGCGGCGGGCGTTGTGCTGCTCGGCGCCGCTGTGTTCGGGCTGCTAATCCAGCCGCTCGGTTTTATCGGTCTGCTCGCGCTGACGGTTTTGCTGATTGGGGTGGCGGTGCTGTTCGGGCGCTCGCCCTTCCCCGAACCGCGTCAGGCCGACCTGCCCAAGGCCGACCTGAAACAGCTTGCAGGCCGCACCGAAATCTGGCTCGAGGCGCAGCGCCCCGCGCTGCCCGCGCCGGCGCGCACGCTGGTCGACGGCATCGGCGTCCAGCTCGACCTGCTCGCGCCGCAGCTTCAGACGCTCGACGCGACCAGCCCCGCCGCGGCGAACATTCGTAAGCTGGTCGGCGAGGATCTGCCCGAACTGGTCGCGGGCTATCAGCGCATCCACGCAGGGCAGCGGCCTGACTATTGCGGAAGCACTCCGCGAAGCTGACCAGGAGGCCTCATGATCGCTCGAAAGCGAAATCGGCAAAACAAGGCGGCATCTCGCTGCTCTCGAACGCGACCTCAGCGCGAGCGTAATCGGCAGCTCAGATAGCAGGGTATCGACGGCGAGGATTTTCCGGCCGGTTAGCGATGTTCTCCGGAAGCGCCCTTAACCATAGCTCTGAGCCTGTCCTGTTTAGATTGACCGTTTGTCCTGAGGAGCCGTTGAGCTTGTCGAAATGGCGTCTCGAAGAACTCTGGCGCTGATGTCCTTCGAGACGGGCCTTCGCTCACGGCTCAGTCCCTCCTCAGGACCAACGTTCTTATAAATCCGTCTAATCGGGACAGACGCTAAGCGCTGCGCCAGCGCTGCGTGGCGAACCACAGCAGCAGGATGAGCAGCAGCGGCGGGGCGAGACCCCACTGGCTTGGACCCGCAAACGAAGCCAGCGGCGGCGCCGACGACAGCAGCCACAGCGCCGCGAGCAGCGCGCCGACCGCCAGCGCCTCGAAGGCGAAACTGCGCCAGAACCGCGCTCGAGCGCGCGCATAGACGGCCTGCGCATCGATCGCGCGTTCGACCTGGACCGTGAAAGCGCGGTCGCCGGCGCGCGTCGGCGGCGCCAGCATCGCGGTCAGCACCGCGTCCATATCCGTCTCGTTCGGGGCCGTCATCCGTCCGCTCCTTCGCCGATCATTTTCTGCGCCTTGGCGCGGCCGCGCAAGACCAGAGATTTGAGCGTGCCGAGCGGTATGCCCATGATCTCGGCCGCCTCGCCATGCGACCAGCCATGACCGAAGCACAGGGTGAGCGCGGCGCGTTCGGGCGGCGACAGGCTGGCAAGCACGCGGTCGGCGTCGATCGCGGCATCGCTTGCCCCGCGCGGGTCGGTCGAGGTCGGTGCATCGTCGCCTTCCGCCGCCAGTTCCGCACGCCGTCGCGTGGTGCGCCGCTGGTCGAGGAACAGGCGCCAGCCGATGCCCATGATCCACGCGGCATAACTGCCCTGCCCCCGATAATCGCCCGCGCGCTGCCACGCGCGAACGAAGGCTTCCTGCGCCAGATCGTCGGCGTCGCTCCCCGCGGCGCGCGCCAGAAACGCGCGCAATCGCCCCTCGTGCCGCAGCACGAGGAGCTGGAAAGCGGCGCGATCTCCCCCGACAACCCGCTGGTTGAGAGCCCAATCTTCATCGACGCGACCATCCTCACGCAGCGGTGCGCTCCCCGGCAGTCGCGGCGCGGGCGAGGCGGCGGCGAACGAGCAACGCGATGCCGACAAACGTGGGGAACAGCGCGGCGCCGACCGCGATACGGATCAGCTCTTCATGCCCCTGTATCACTCCGAAACCGGCCATCGCGAGGCCAATCGCGATCAGCACCAGCGCGTTGCGATCGTCGCCCGGCACGTCGGGGCTTTGGCCGCTGAGATGTTCATAGGGCTTGTTGAGCTTGTCGATCAGCGGGCTGACCGCGTCCGATTTTGCGTCGAGCGCACGGCGGATCGAGCGGTGGAGCATCCACGCATGAAGCAACCGCGCGAGCAGGAAAAAGCCGACCACGAACAGCGCGACCATCGTCACATTTTCCATCAGGCGGAAAAAACTGTCGCTGACCGCGACCAGTTCGGTGGTCGGCGGCGGGGCGGGCAACAGCCGCGCGATGTCGCGCGGGTCGATATAAGACGCGACCTCGGCCGCGTCGATCACTTGCGGGGGCAGCGTCACCGGCGCCGTGGCAACGGCGGGCGCAGCAGCGGCAACCGGAGGGGCGGCAGCGGCCGCCGCGGCAATCAGAAAATCCATCGTCACTCTCCTATGCGCCATTTTGGCCTTCCGGCCATCTGGCATTCACGCCGCGTCGGCATAGTGAAACACAGGCGGCGACTTCGGGCAAGACAGCGATGATCTGCACCGGGGAGCACCGATCAATCGCCGCGCAAAGCCGCCGCCCGAACCGGCACAGCGTCCGGTCATGGAGTAGACGGTGTGGCGAAGGTCGGTGGATGCAGGGGGCGGCAATTTTTTGCTTTATGGAAAACTTTGCCGTCATTGCGAGCGAAGCGAAGCAATCCAGAGCGCGCGGTAACCGCTCTGGATTGCTTCGCTTCGCTCGCAATGACGCGATTCTTAGGCGCTCAGCGTCCCTCGCCGCCCGTCCAGTGCGCGCTGACCAGGCGGCGCGCCAGCGCGCTGACCTGGTTGCGGATATCGGGGACCGCGACGACTTCCCACAGATCGCCGCGGGTCATCGGGCCGATCGCCAATATATGCTCGGACGCATTGCCCGCGGCATCGACGACATGGCCGTCGCGGTCGATGTCGAGCCCCAGGCGCAGCGCGTCGGGACGGATGCGCTGCGAGGCGAGCAGGCGGCGCACCAGCGGGTCCGACGATCGCAGCAAATCGCCCTGCGGCCCCGTGCAATTGATCATCCGCGCCGCGCGCGTCGTCACCCGTTCGGCGGCGCCAGCGCGGCAGCCACGACACCGCGAGCGCTTCGGGCTCGACCGCCGCATTCGCGATCTTGCCCGCATGAAAGCTGAGCTGTCCCGAAGCCACCAGCGCATCGATGCGGCCCGCCACCTCGGGTGCCAGCCGGTGGCGATGCACATCCCAGAACGGCCGCAGGTGGCGCAGAAACCGCGCGCGCTTGTCGGCGTCGGCGGCCGCCCACATCATCTGGGTGATCGGGCGGATCGAATCGACGACGAGGCGCCAGTCGCGGGTTCGCGCTTCACCCCGCGCCCAGCGCACGAGTTCGGACAGGTCGGGCGCCGGCTTGGCCAGCACCGGTTTCGGGCGCGGCAAACCGTCGATATGGCGATGCGGGCGCAGGCCGCGCCGCGACAGCGCGACGATCGGCCCGGTGAAATCACTCGCCGCGAGCCGCAGGATCACGTCGACCGCGGTCAGCCCGGTGCCAACGACCAGCACCGTCGCATCTGCGGTCAGCCCTTCGGCAAAATCGCTCGCCCAGGGATCGGCGATATAGCGCCACGACGGCAAGTGCGCGCCAACGATAGCGGGCGGGTCGTGCGGCGGCAGATTGCCGATCGCGAGCACCGCACGGTCGGCCTCGATCAGCCCGCCGTTGACCAGGCCGAGGGTGATCCGTCCGTCCCGCTCTTCGATATCGAGCACCTCGTCATCGACCAGCTTGAGCCGGCGCCCATAGCGCTCCATCGCGGCGCGGAGCGTTTCGCGCAGGTATCGGCCATAGGTCGCGCGGGTGACGAACGCCGCCTCGCAGCCCAGCCCGCGCGCGCTGAGCCAGTCGCAGAAATGGTCGGGCCGGTCGGCAAAGGCGCTCATATTGCCCGCCCGGACGTTGAGCAAATGGGTGGTTTCGGTGCTGCTATACGCCACCCCGGCGCCCATCCGGTGCCGGTCGCGTTCGATCAGCAGCACCTCGACATCGGGCTGTTCGAGCAGGTTGATCGCGAGCAGCGTCCCAGAAAAACCGGCGCCGACGATCGCGACGCGGGTCGCGGTGCGAAACCGCGGGCGCGGCGAATGAAGCTGGGCTTCGATCATTCTCAACGGTTTACCACATCCCCGGACACCGTCACCCGTTCGAGCACACGATGGGCGGGCCAGCAATCGCCGACCGCATAATGCTGGGTCGATCGATTGTCCCAGATGCCGATCGCGTTCGGCGTCCAGCGGAAGCGCACCTGATATTCGGGCACCTTGATCCGGTCGAACAACAGCCGCAGCAGGCTGTCGCTCTCCTCCTCGGGCAGCCCGATGATGCGGCTGGTGAAGGTGTAATTGACGTAGAGGATCGTCTCGCCCGTTTCGGGGTGGCTGCGCACCACCGGGTGGCGCACCGGCGGGAAATCGCGCGCCAGCTGGGCGCGCTTTTCCTCGCTCACCCGGCCGCCAAAGCTGCGCACGATGTCATGTTCGGCCTCCAGCCCGTCGATCCGGTCCTTCACCGGCTGCGGCAATCCCGCATAGGCGGCGGCGGTGTCGGCCCACATCGTGTCACCGCCGAGCGGCGGCAGGGTGCGGGCGCGCAGGATCGAGGCGATCGACGGTTTCTGACGAAAGGTCACATCGGTGTGCCATTTGTTATAGGCCTGGAATGGCGCGAGGGTCTCGGCGGTCAGCTGAACCCCTCGACCCCCTCGATCCGCAGCACTTCGGGATAACCCTCGACATGCGGGATGACCGGATGGCCTTCGAGTTCGCCGAACAATTGGCCTAGCCGGACATGGCTGTCATAACCGATGTCCTGATCGCGAAAAAAGACGACCTTGAACCGCAGCCACGCGGCGCGCAGCAGATCGGCTTCCTGCGACGATAGCGGGCGATCGAGGTCGAGCCCGCTGATTTCCGCGCCCAGCATCGGGGTGGACGGCGAAATCAATACGCCCTGCGAACGCGCGGCATCGAACAAGTTGGGGGTTTCTGCTAGCGTGGCCATGCGCACTCTCCTCTTATCGAACGGGACAGGCCGGCCCGATCGATTCGGCCCAGGTCCCGCAAAGCCCAGACTAACTCAACTGTTCCGATTGACAAGTAAAAGCGCGCCGAGCCGTGAAGAGGACCGGCCAGTCGGTGAAGGACAGGATCGCTGGAAGCATAACTTGTTGAAAATCCGGGCGCCACGACGTCGGCGTTTGAAAAGATTAAATTGGCGGCCAACGCGGCGGCGGGACGACCTGCTCGCGTCAATCCTTTGCAACGCATGCCCGCGCGGGCCGGGAAACGCGGACCATCGTAAGCAGCACGCCGCCGATGACAGCGGCGGCAGCGGCCAGCTTCCATCCCGGAAGTGGCTCGGCAAGATACCAGGCCGACGCGCCAAGGCCGAATACGGGCGCGAAAAGCGCCAACGGCGCGATGCGGGATGCCGGATGACGCGCGAGCAGCCAATTCCATACCCCATATCCGAGCACGGCATTGGCATAGGCTTGCCACAGAACGACCATCCAGCCCGACGGGCTTGCCTGCAACAGGCTGGCGATCACTTTGTCTGGCCCGTCGAGCAGCAGGGTAGCGGCCACCAGGGGCGGCGTCGCGACCAGGTTGCTCCACACCACCAACGCGACGGCGCGCGCGGGCTTGGCGCGCCGAACGACGACGTCGGCGAAGCCGCCAGGCGAGCGCCGCACTCGATATGCAGACAATACCGACGCGTCGGCATCGGCATCGGCGTGCTGAGCTGGGTCGTCTGCCTCGTGCTCGACGATCGCGACCTCCACGCCCTGCTCATGGCGGAACCGCGCCGTCCGGTCACCGCCGCGATGATCGCCGCGACTTCCGCCAGGAGCTGCATTAACGTCACGGCGAGCCCGGGCGAGATGTGGCCAGCCATCGCATAGAGCATCAGCCCGAACTGCAACGCGCCGCTGAGCAGGCCATATTGCACGACGGTGCGCAGCGGAACGTCGGGACGCGGCAGGAAAGGAAGCAGCGGAAGAGAAGCGAACAGGACGCGCAGCGCACCCAGCGTCAACGGCGGGAATTCGGCCAGTCCCTGATGCGCCACCACGAAATTCGTTCCCCACACCGCCACGATCAACAGCGCCAGCAGCAGATGCGTCATCGGCATGCCAATTCCCGGCGCGTTTCGCGTCATCATGGCAGGGCCGTCAGCGTCTCGCCGGTCGCGTCGATGTCGTCGACCGGCGCATCGTGACAGCAGATGCACAGTTTGTTGCCATCGGGATCGCGAAAATAGGCGCCGTAAAAATTACGGTGATAGTGCGGCCGGACGGCCGGATCCCCGTCGCCTTCGCCGCCGCCGCGCAGCGCCAAAGCGAAAACCGCATCGACGGTCGCCCGGTCGGGCGACTGCAAGGCGATCATGCCGCCGTTCGCCGGATTGGCGGGGCGGCCGTCATATGGCCTGCCGGTGATGAACAGCGGTCGCCTTGCGGTCGCCGGCGCCCATCCCGCCCAGCCGACTTGGGAATCGGAAAAGCGCAGACGCCATCCGAGCAGCGCCATGATCGGTGCATAAAAGGCTTCCGCGCGAAGCGGATCGTTCGTGCCAAGATAGATATGCGACAGCATCAATAGGCTCTCCCGTCCTTGTGCAGGAACCGCCAGCCGTCGCCGTCCCGCTCGGCCCGAAGATCGTCTTCGGGGTAAAAACCGCTATCGCCCCGATCACGATCGCCAATTTCGAGATAGACGACCTCCGCGTCCGAACGATTGACCAGCTGATGCGCACGGCCGTCGGGGGTGAAACCGGCGCACATGCCGGGCTGCAGCGGATACTCCCCGGCATCCGTCCGCAATGTCGGTGTGCCGCTGAGGATATAGACGAACTCCTGCTGGTGGCTGTGCCGATGAAGCAGCGCCGATCGCGCACCAGGCGGCAGGATGGTCAGGTTCACGCCGAATTTCGTCAGCCCGAAGACATCGCCGAGTGCCCGTTTTTCCCGACCCGCGACCATGTCGGCGAACGGTGCCGGATAATGCGATGGGCGCGCGCGGACGGAAACATCCATCGCGGCAACGGGTCTGGCGTCGTCTGTCATCGCGTCACCTTTCTCTCGGCGTGTGGGGCGGCGGCGCTGGCAACGCCGTATGAATGTTCGGGGCTGGGGAAGCTGCCGTCCCGCACCGCCGCGGCATAGGCACCGACCGCATCGCGCATCGCGGTTCGCAGATCGCCAAAGCGCCGCACGAAGCGCGCGGTTCGCTTTGTCAGTCCCAACATATCTTCCAGCACCAAAATCTGTCCGTCGCAGGCCACGCTGGCGCCGATACCGATCGTGGGGATCGTCGTGTTTGCGGTGATCCGGCGCGCGAGCGGCTCGACGACCGCCTCGACGACGATGGCGAAGGCGCCTGCCTGCTGCACGGCGTTCGCGTCGGACTCGATCGGGCCGGGCGCGTTGCCACCGGCCGTCGATGCCGCGAGTTCGGCGTGGCCGCGGGCACGAAACGATCCGATCGCATGGATCGATTGCGGCGTCAGGCCGATATGCCCCATGACCGGAATGCCGCGTTCGGTAAGGAAGGCGACGGTATCCGCCATCCGGATACCGCCTTCCAACTTTACGGCGCCGCAGCGCGTTTCCTGCATGACGCGCGCCGCGGTATCGAACGCCTGTGCCGGCGAGCGTTCGTACGAGCCGAATGGCAGATCGACGACGACAAGCGCGTGATCGGACCCTGCGACCACCGCGGCGCCATGCTGGATCAGGCCAGGGGACCGTCACCGGCAATGTCGTATCGAAGCCGTAGACGACATTGCCCAGCGAATCGCCGACCAGCAGGATGTCGCACACGGAATCGGCGATGGTTGCGGACAGATGGTCGTAGGCGGTAAGCGCGACAATCCGCTTGCCCGCCTTGCGGCCTAGAATATCTGGGGCGGTCAGGCGCGTGGCCGTGGTGGCATGCGACATGCTGGTCCTCGCAACAGGGTGAATCAGGACGGCTGGGATGTCGGACGAGGCATGGTCAGGTCACCGGCATCGCGTTCCTGCAAGTACAGGAACTGAGGCGATTTCACCCCGGCCGCTTGCCGTATCCGGACGAGGTCGTCGGATTCGAAGAATTGCCGGGCCGCCTGCGCCGAAGTCCACCGGGAAAAATGCACGATCCGATTGGGATCGCCGGTCGATGACAGGACCTGAAATCGGATCTCACCGGCCGCCGCGCGGATTTCAGCCGCTGCGTCGAATATGTCCTTCCACGCTTCATAGTTTTCGACATCGTGCACGATCAGCACATATTCCATCACGGCACGCCCCCCGATGCCGCGCGAAAGAGGTCGATCGTCCATCCGATCCACATCGCCGACAGAACAGCGCAGGACAGCACATAGGCCCTCATCCGAGGCCTGATGCGGTTGCGATGAATGTGGATGACGCTGTGGAGTGTGCGCAGCGCGACGAAACTCCACGCCAAGACGCATTGCGCGGCGCTGGCATGCCCGGTCAGCAACAGCAGCGGCACCAAAGCGAAGAACAGGATCGGCATTTCGGACAGATTGGCGAGGTTGAGCGCGGGCCGCTCGACATCGCGAAAATACTGCCGGGCCGCCTCGCCGTCGGCGAAATCGCGCCCCGTCGGCGGATGGTGCCGGACGTGCCGAAACCGCGACACGAGCAGGATGGCCCACACCGCGAATATCAGCGCGGCCATCGCGATGGTCGGCCAGACGATGGGCGAGTGCACCGTTCATTCTCCTTAGCAATCATGACCGTCGCAGCGCGCCAGACATGTCCTGAGTCCATATATGCAACCCAGACATACAGAGTTGGATTTGATTATGCAACTCAGCTATCATCGGATCATGGAAACACCGCCTCCCCGCCATCGTTCGCCGGTTCATGTCGCCAACTGCAACCTTGCGGCGAGTTTCGATTTTCTCGGCGATCGATGGTCGTTGCTGATCGTCCGGTCCGCGCTGTTCGGCATCCGTCGGTTCGAGGATTTCCGCACAGAACTGCATATTCCGCGGAATATTCTGAGCTCTCGCCTCAAGCGTCTGGTCGAATATGGCATCCTGATCCGCCGCGATTATCGCGTCGCGGGCAGCCGCGCCCGTCCGGAATATTTCCTGACCGAAATGGGCGAAGCGCTGCGGCTCCCCTTTCTGGCAATGCGCCAATGGGCCGACCACTGGATCGGCGAGGACCGATCAACGGCGATCGCGCTGGTCCGGCAGGCCGACCGATCACCGGTTCGCATCGATTATGTCGACGCCTTGGACCGTCCTGTCCGCGACGACGAACTGGGATTCGACATCGCAGATTGGGCACCCGAGCCGCGCTGAGCGCGGAGGCGGGCATGCGCTCGTCATGCGCCGCGCATCGGGCGAGCGACGATCCGGTTGGACGCCGGTTCCCGCTTCGAGCGGCTATCCTCGAACATTTTCGGTCTGAAGAAACTCGGCTCCCTTTGGCGAAGCGTCGTCCGGCGGCGTGTTTTCAAGCGCCCGACCGACGCCAAAAGGGGCGCCGCGAGGCAGGCTCGCGGCGCCGCAGGGGAGCTTTGACTTTGCAGTCGCTTTAGAACTTGAGGCGGATGCCGGCGCGGCCGCCGGCGCCTTCGCGGTCGCGCAGGCCGTTGTTGCTGCCGAACGAGCGGGTGTAATGGCCTTCGAGGAACCCGCTGACGCCTTCGCTCTGGGCGATGGTGACGCCGACGATCGCCTCGCCATAATCGTCGATACGATCATTGGTGAAGGTCAGCGACTGGCCGCCACTGGCAAAGGTCACCCGGTCCTTGCCCTGGAATTCGCGGACATAATTGCCGCCGGCATAGAGCGCGACTTTCGAACCGCTGAGATCGAACGAGCCGCCGATGCGGCCGCCAAAGCGCCCGCGCAGGCCTTCGTCCTCGTCGAAGGCGATCGTCGTGCCGAGCGGAGTCAGATCGTCAAAGTCGTTCTTGACGTAGGAGATGCTCGCCGCCGGTTCGATGAAGAAGCTGTCGCTGCCGAAGCGAAAGCCGGCTTCGCCGCGCGCGCCATAGACGCTGCCGTTCAGATCCTGCTGAAAGCCCGCGCCGCTGACCTTGGCATCGGCCCAGATATAATCATATTTGCCGAGCGCGTTGACGAAGAAATTGCCCGCCGAATAGCTGCCATAGACGCCGCCGTTGACGACATCGAAGCGCAGCCGGTCGGCCGAACCCGCGAAATTCATCGACGAGGTCAGATAGCCGCCGGTGACGCCGAACGCGAAACCACCGCGTTCGCCGCTACCGCCGCTGACGTCAAAGCCGAGCTGACCACCGAAATAATCCTGCTGATATCCGGTGTTGGTCTGGCGCGACTGGCCGAAAGCGTTGAAGTCGCGCTGTCCCTTGCGCGTTTCGACCGCGCCGTGGATTTGAACCCACGTCCGCCCGGCGACGTCGCCGCCGCCCTGTGTCCACAAGGCATCGCGGCGCGCACGGAGCTGCGCCGAGACGACATCGGCCGACTTCAGCCACAGGCTGCGCACCCCTTCGGAATAGCTGAGGGTGCGGAACGCGGCGTCGCTGGGGGCGGCGGTGAGGAAGAAGGTGCCGTCCGCGGCGTTGTTCTGGATTTCGAAACGCACGAAGCCCAGTTCCTGCGACCCGCCAGCCAGATCGAAGGCATCGGCCGCCGATCCGACCCCGGCGCGCACCAGCACGGTGCCCGGGTTGAACACCGGGGTGCTGCCCGCCAGCTGGTTGAGCGCGACCGTGGTGGTGCCGGTCGCGAGACCGCCGACGATCAGCTGATCGGCGACGGTGGTCGTGCCGGTCATGATATCGAGCGCTAGCGTACCGCCCGCACCGGCATAGGTACCGGGTAGGGTCAGGGTGTCACCCGCGCGGCCGTTGACCAGCGTGATCGTGCCGCTGTTGGTCAGGGTTTCGAGACCGGTGAAGGTCGGGGCGACGAGCGCGGTGGCGCCGCTGCCGACGAGGATCGTGCCGCTGTTGTTGAAGACATCGACGCCCGCACCGAAATCGGGATTGACCCCGACGGTGAAGATGCCGCTGTTGTTGATCCGGTCGGCCCCGGCGGTCAGCCGGATATCCGAACTGAGGTTGCCGCTGTTGTTGATGACGATCGGACCGCCGGTCGCCAGCACCGCAAAGCCGCTGGCGTTGTTGGCGATCGTCCCGGCATTGTTGAGCGTGCTGCCATTGACCGACGACAGGGTGATCGAATTGCCGCCCGCCGCGGTAACATTGCCGTTCGCACCGATCGATACGGTCGCATTGTCGCCGCCGGTGACGACAAGCGCGTCCCCGCCCGCGCCGAGGCTTTGCACCCGTCCGTTGACCGTTGCAGTCGCGTCGACGGTGGCCGTGACGATCACGGCGTCAACCCCCGCTCCGCTGGCCGAAGCATTGTTGAGGGTCGCGGTGGCATTGCCGCCCGTGGCGATCGCGGTGACCGCAGACGCGGTGCCGCCGAACTCCGCGATGCCGGTGGTGATGGCCGAACCCGACACCGTCACATTGCTGTTGGCGCCGCTGGCAAAGATCGCCGCGCGAGCCGCGTTGGTGTCACCCGCAAGCGTGGCCACGGTGGAGGCATTGTTGGCGGACACCGATACATTGCCGGTGTCGGAGACGGCGAAAATGCCGCTGCCGCCGCGGCCGCTGGCCAGCACATTTCCGGTGGTGGTCACGCTGACATTGCCCGTGTCGGACGAGCCGAAGATCGCCGTCGAGGCCTGACCGGTCGAGGTGACGTTGCCGCCGCTGATGACCACATTGCCGCCCGTGGCCGTGGCGCTGACGCCGTTGGTCAGGGTGCCGGCGGTGGTGATGTTGGTAAAGCCGATGTCGGCGCCGCCCGCGCCGGCGCTGGCGCTGATGCCATCGGCGGCGAAGCCGGTCGTCGTGATGCCGAGCGAATCGACGGTGACCGAACCGTTATTGGCAATGGCCGAAACGCCGTCCGAATTGTCGCCGCTGGTCGCGATATTGCCGGTCGAAACGACGACATTGCCGCCGCCGCTTTCCGCCGTCACGCCATTGGCGCGGCCGCCGGTGGTGACGATGTCGCCCGTGGTGAACAGTGACGTCCCTGGCCGCAGCGCTGGCATTGACGCCCGCCGCACTGAGGCCGGCGGTGGCGATATTGCGGGTGGTGACGGCAACATCGCCGGTTCCCGAAGCGCGCGCCACGATCGCGGTGGCGTTGGGCAGAAAGAAGAAGTCGCTGCCCGCGGTGCCGGTGGTGGTGACGTCGCGCGCCGTGACGGTGACATTGGCGTTGGTCCCGCCGATCGCCCGCACGCCGCCCGACAATTGGCCGGTGGTGCGCACGTCGTTGACGGTGACCAGGATGGGGCCGGCGGTGCTGGCGACATCGACGGCGTTGCTGTTGTCGCCGGCGGTGCTGATCGTGCCGCCGTTGGTGACGGTGACGCCCGCAGGACCGGTGGCAAAGATGCCGCGGCTGTTCGCGCCCTGGGTCGTGATATTGCCCGTGACGTTGACCGTCGCGGTTCCCGTCCCGGCAATCGCGCGAATACCGTCGGAGTTTGCGCCGGCGGTGCTGACACTACCGCCATTGACGGTCACCGACGGCGACGCCTGCGGCCCGAAAAACGGCACGGTCGCCGGGAGGAGCACGCCATTGGCGTTCGCGCCGGTGGTGCTGATCGACGCAAAGTTGACGATCGTGCCCATCCGGCCGGTGGCGACGATCCCGTCGGCATTGGCGCCCGTGGTGGTGATCGTGCCGCCGTTGACGGTGACGGCGCCTCCCGAGGTGACGTTGATCGCATCGGCATTCAAGCCGGTGGTGCCGATCGTGCGCGACGTGACCGACAGCGCGCCCGTGCCGTTGCTGGCACGAATGGCGACCGCGCCGGCGCCGCTGGTGGTGATGCCGCTTGAATCGATGGCGATCGTGCCGGTGCCGCCGGTTTGGGCGAGAATGCCGATCGCACCGGGGTTCAGGACGCCGCTGCTGCCGCCTTGGGTAATGATCGTGCCGGAGGTGATGTCGATGTCGCCGAAATCGCTGTTCGCGTCGATCGCTCTCGCCCCGGCGCCTGCAGTTTGAATATTGTCCGACCGGACGGTGATGTTGCCGATGTCGGTGCTGGCACTGATCCCGTCGGCGCCCGCGCCGCTGGTGCGGATCGCGTTGGTATCGACCAGAATGTCGCCTTCCGACGAGCTGGCAACGACGCCGATCGCGTTTTCGCCGGTCGTCACGATGCGGTCGAGCGTCACCGAGATCGGATCGACATTGTTCGAGATCAGCGCGCCGAAGCCGCCGTCCGAATCGGTGGTGATCAGCGTGTTGGTGCCGCCGTTGACGGTCAGGGCGCTGTCGCCGACCGCGAGAATGCCGATGTTGAACGTGCCGCTGGTGTCGATGCGAACGCCGTCCTGAAGGACGATCGTCAGATCGGACGGGGGGACGATATAGGTAATGCCGTTGGTATACGGATTGCCGGCCGGGGTGCAGGTTGCGCGGTCCCAGGGTCGCGGGAGCCGCGCCAGCGTCCATCCTGCCGCCAGTCGGCGCGGTGCCGGGCATCGCCAGCAGCAGTCAGGGCCATCGGGCCGCTCAGGATCGATCCGACAAGCACGCGTGCACGCGACAGGTCGCGCCCGCATCGGGCGGCTAACGGGGGTAAACATGGGTGATTTTCCTTGATGAGCCGGCACTGCGACGAACGTGCCGCCGCAGATACGTGTGCGGAAAGGCGATGGGTGCACCCAGACCGGAGAAATCGCCCTCAACTCATCGCATTTATCGTTTTAAATCAAACAGAGGCGCCGCGCCCGCCCCGACAGAAGCGGTGAGGCGCGCTGGCGCGCTTCGATTTGGACCCGGCAAAGTTGACGGCAAAATGGCGCTCGTCGGCGGCGCGCTTTCGGCCGCCCGGCGCGCGAAAGACAGCGTCGATCCTATCGCTGCGGCCGTCGTCGGCTATGCCATCTGACGAGCCGCACAGACGGCAGGCCGGTGCTTCGGCACAGTGATAGCTCTAGGCGAGCTTTTTGAACCGGAGTTCGGGAAATCCTTCGGCGGCCGACTGGTCCAATGCGTCATAATAGAGATTGGCGCCGCCGAAGTAGATCAGCACGCGCGCGCCCTTGTCGTCGCGATTGGCGCCCATCATCCACGAATTGACCTTGTCGCCTTCGGCCATCATCGTCTGCCCGTGAATATTGGCGGTCGCGGCGGTCCATTCGCGCTCGGCCTCCTCGCGCAGCTTCGGCTCATCCTCGATCGCCTCGCGTTCCATCTTTGCGACGCAGCGCGAGATCCAGATCGCATTCTGCTCGATCGACGTCGGCAGATTGGCAAAGGGCGCCTGCGGGCCGGTGACCACGAACATGTTGGGGAAACCGGCGACACAGACCCCCATGATGCAACCCGATTCAACCTGCCACTTTTCGCGCAGCGTCTGGCCGCTGTTGCCGCGGATCGGAAAGGCTTCGAGCGCGCCGGTATAGGCCTTGAAGCCCGTTGCCAGCACGATGATGTCGAATTCATAGTCGTCGAGCGTCGTCCGCACCCCCGTCTCGGTGATCTCGACCAGCGGTTCGCGCTTCTTGATGTCGACCAGATGCACATTGTCGCGGTTGAAGGCTTCGAAATAGCCATGATCGAGCGGCGGACGCTTGGCGAACAGCGGATAATCGTCAAAGCTCGGCGTCAGCAGGTCGGCGAGCGCGGGATCGTTGATGCGCTCGCGCATCTTGGCGGCAATGAAGTCGCCCGCCATCCGGTTGGCTTCGGGGGTGGCGAGCAAATCGTCGAAAGTTTCAAAAACCCAGCGGAAACTGCCGTTCCAATTTTCTTCGAAGATACGCTGCCGCTCCTCGGGCGGGGTATCGACCACGTTGCGTCCGACAGGGCTGTCGAATGCCATGCCGAAGACATGATTGCGGCACTTGGCCACGATCGCCGGATAATTGTCCTTGATCTCCTTTTCCCACTCCGCCGTCATCTCTTTCTGCATGGCGGGCAGGACATAGTTCGGGGTGCGTTGAAACACCGTCACGCTGGCAGCCGTTTCCGCGACAACGGGAAGCATCTGGACGGTGGTCGCGCCGGCGCCGATGATGCCGACCTTCTTGCCGGCATAATCCAGACCTTCGTGCGGCCAGCGCGAGGAATGAAAAATCGGCCCTTTGAAGCGGTCCATGCCGGGGATCTGCGGGATCATCGGTTCCGAAATCATCCCCATCCCGCTGATGAAATATTTGCAGGTAAAGACGTCGCCGTCGCCGGTCGTGACCTGCCAGCAGCCGCGCGATTCCAGATATTGCGCATCGACAATTTCGGTGTTGAATTGGATATGCGGCCACATGTCGCATTTGTCGGCGACGAACCGCATGTAGTTTTGGGTCTCCTCGCGGCCCGGATAGCGCTTCGTCCACGACCATTGCTGCAACAACTCGGGCGAGAAGGTGAGGCAATAATAATAGCTCTCGCTGTCGGTCGCCGCGCCCGGATAGCGGTTCCACGTCCAGGTGCCGCCGATGTCCGATGCGCGGTCGAACACGCGGACGCTGATGCCCGCCTCGCGCAGATAATGGATCAGCGCGAGCCCGGCAAAACCGGCGCCGATGACGATCGCGTCATAGTCCACAGCCGGCGGGCCTTCGCGATTTTCCATGGCCACGCTTGCGTCGGCGTTCGTTGTCGTCATCACACTCTCCAATCATCTGACGGCCCTTGGCTGGCACCCGTCATTTTTCCCCAAAGCTTCTATTCGGCCGCCACGCGATCGGGATCGAGGACCCCGATCTCGGCGAGAATTTCCATGCGATCGGAATCGCGCTGCCACATCCGGGGCGCGACGACCTGGGTGTCCGCAAACCGCGGTGCCGGATGCGGCTGTATCCAGCCATCGGCTTCCAAATAGCTGCCCCGCGCCCGGTTATGGCCGTGCGCCGGCGCCTGACCCATTGTCAGCACTTCGGTGTAACAACAGTCGCGATGCAGCAGCAGGCCAGTCCAGATCGTGCGCGGCTGCGAAGCGAAAATCTCGGCCAGCCGCGCCTTCATCGCGGGCCACCGGGTCTGGTCATGTTGCGCGGCGAACAGCGGGTCGCCGTCAAGGCCCAGCGCTTCGACGAGCCGCGCGTAGAACTGCGCCTCGATCGCACCGATCGCGACGAAGCTGCCATCGGCGCAGGCATAGCAGGCGTAAAAGGGCGCGCCGCCGTCGAGCAGGTTCTGGCCGCGCCCCTTTGCCCACATCCCATTGTGCGTAAGCGACCACATACCAGCCATCAACGCGGCAGAGCCTTCGGCCATGCTGCAATCGATGACGCGCCCCTTCCCGCTCTGCCGCGCCGCCAACAACGCCGAAACAAACCCGAACGCCAACATCATGCCGCCGCCGCCATAATCGCCGATCAGGTTCAACGGCGGCGGTGGCGGCGCGCCCTCCGACCCCAGCGCCGCGAGGCATCCGTTGATCGCTATATAATTGAGATCGTGCCCCGCTTTATCGGCCAAGGGGCCGTGCTGACCCCACCCGGTCATCCGCGCATAGACCAGCGCCGGGTTGCGCTGCATCAACACCTCCGGCCCCAGCCCCAGGCGCTCGGCCACCCCGGGCCGGAAGCCCTCGATCAGACCATCGGCGGTTTCGGCGAGCCGGGCGACGATCCCGACCGCTTCCGGACGCTTCAGGTCGAGGGTGATCGACCGCCGCGACCGGAGCAGGACATCGCGCCGCTGATCCTGCGACAACGGGTCGCTGCCGCCGGGACGATCGATGCGGATCACCTCGGCGCCATGGTCGGCAAGCATCATGCCGCAAAAGGGCGCCGGGCCGATGCCGGCGAGTTCGATCACCCGCACACCGTCGAGAACCGGCCGCATCAAACCATGATCGATGCGATCCGTCCGGCGCATCAGATCGGCTTTCCGGCGATGTCGTTTTCGGGCAGGCGCCGGGCAATTGCCGTCGGCGTCGGCATGGCGACCGGGCGGCCCCACATGCTCCGCAACGGCAGCGGATGGACAGCCCTCGCCAAGCCAACTCTCCCACAATCCCGGGGGCCGTCACCGGCCGCTCTCTATTTATTTGCTAGCGTCTAGCAAATGAAAAATCAAGCGCAAAAACTGGAGTATAAGCTATTGATTTTATCGATTTTATAATGATCGTACCGCGAGAATCAGTAGGGGATTCCGAATGCCTTTGCGGTCGAACGACGAAAGGCTTCAAACTGTTTTGGCAGATCGACGCTGTCGGGTGCGACGAGCCACTGGTAGATCGTCGCTCGCGGGCGCGTCCGTGCGGCCGGCATGGGCCGCGGCGTCGAGCACCGCCCGGGCCAGCGGGTGTTCACTGCCAGCCTGGATGGCGGCGCTGTCAGCCAGGAGGCCATGGCGGTCACCGTTCACCGCCACGGCGTCGACCAGCGTTGGATGGCCGGCCGTCAGCGTGCCGGTCTGGCCGAAAATCCCTCGACCGCACGCAAGGCCGCCAGACATGCCTGAGCGCCGCCGCGCGCACCGACCTTGTTCGCCAGCTCCTGTGTCCAGCTGGTGTTGAAGTGCAGCACCAGCTGGCCGAACAGCGCGTCCTTCGACCCGAAGCGGCTCGACGCCAGCCCGCGCGAATAGCCGGCGCGTTCGCCAACGGCCTTCAGCGTCGTCGCGTGCGTCCCCTGTTCGATGATCAGCTGCATCGCCGCATCGAACATCCGGGCGTCGGACAGCGCGGTGCGTTCCGCCTGCGTCCGGCGGCTGGCGCGGGGCTTGCCGCGTCCCTTGACGGGCTCGGCGCGATGACTCTCGGTCACTTCGCGCAGCGACGCCTTGCCTTTCATCGGAGACGGTGCGTTCATGAAAATTCGTCAATCCTTTCAAAACCCGCCTGACCCGTCGCAACGGCCGCACGCAAGGCCTGCTTGTCAATCTTGCCGACGCTGGTCAATGGCAGCCTGTCGACATGCGCCCAATATTCGGGAATCCAGAAGCGCGCGATCCGGCCGCTGCAACGACGACCGCAGGCCTGCAAAATCGGGGCGCGTGCCGTCGGGCGTGGTGACGATCGCCAGCGGTCGTTCCTCCCAGCGACGGACAAGCGCGCCAGATTCGACCGCGGCGAGATCGACGCCGGGCAGGCTGGCGACTGCGTGTGCCAGGTCGATCGACGAAATCCATTCGCCGCCCGATTTGATCAGGTCCTTCAGCCGGTCGGTGACCTGGACATAGCCGCGCGCGTCGATCGTCCCGGCATCGCCGGTGTCGAGCCAGCCGTCACCGGTCAGCACATCGGCGCCAGCGCCGCGGTGATAGCCGCGCGCGATCCACGCCCCGCGCAGCTGCAAACGGCCGACGCGCTTGCCGTCTTCGGCGACCGGCCCGCCCTGGTCGTCGACCAGCCGGACGCGGACACCGGCAACCGGGCGTCCGCTTTTCGCGCGCAAACGGCGCGCTTCCTCCGAAGTCACGTCGGCGGGCGGGTGCGACAGGACGCAGAGTGGGCTGGTCTCGGTCATCCCCCACCCTTGGATCAGCGGCACGTTCCAGCGGCGCTCGACATCGGCGATCAGCCCTTCCGAAACCGCCGATCCACCCGCCACAATGACGCGGAAGCTCGCCATGTCGACCGGGTCGCGCATTCAGTCGCGCAGCAGGTCGTTGAGGAACTGCGCCATGAAGCTGCAGCTTCGCGTCGGCGCAGCAATTCATACACGCTCTTGCCGTCCAACGCCGGGCCGGGGAAGACCAGCTTCGCGCCGCTCATGCAGGCGCCATAGGGCACGCCCCAGGCATTGGCATGGAACAGCGGCACGATCACCAGGGCCGAGTCAGCCGAGCCGAGGTTGAGGCCATCGCGCTGGCAGACGGCATAGCTGTGCAGCACGGTGGAGCGGTGCGAATACAGCACGCCCTTCGGATTGCCGGTGGTACCGGAGGTGTAGCAAAGCGAGGAAGCCGTACGCTCGTCGAATTCCGGCCAGTCGTAGTCGCCGGCACATGGTCGGCAATGAATGCCTCATAGGGCTTCCACGGCTTGTTGAGTCCGGCAAGGCCGTCGGTGTCCCCGGTGACGATGACCTGCGCCAATCCTGCCAGTGAATTGATCTGCGGCAATAGCGCCGCCAGCAGCGTCCCATCGGCGATCAGATAGGCGTCTTCGGCATCCGCCATGATGAAACGAAGCTGGTCGGGGTGCAGCCGCAGGTTGAGGGTATGGAGCACCGCGCCGATCGCCGGCACCGCAAGATAGGCCTCGAAATGGGCAAAATCATTCCAGCTCAGCGTCGCGACGCGGGTGTTCGCCCGCGCGCCCGCGGCCCGCAACGCCGCGGCAAGCCGGCGCGCGCGCCCGGCCGTCTCCGCATAGCTGCGCCACGTCACCCGTTCGCCGTCGAACAGCCCGATGCGGCTGGTCGCATGGATATGTTCGCCGTGCGCAAAGATCGTCGCGGTGCCCAGCGGCTCGTGCATCATGGTCGCGTCCATCACGCCATCCCCTCGCCTGCCGCGATCCGCTGTGCCGCTTCGAGCAACGCCGGGACATCCTGCTCAAGCCCGCGCTCATACGGCCCATCGACCTGCCCTTGGCGAAACAGCCCATAAGCACCCTCGACGATCGCCGCGAGGCGCCAGAGGGCGAAAGCCTGGAAATATCCCAGATGGTCGATCGAGAGTCCCGTTGCGCGCGCCCAGCGCTGGGCAAGGTCGCGGCCCTCGACCACCCCGGCGACGTTCGACACGCGCTGGACAAAAGCGAAGCCGAGCGGCCGCGTTTCATCGCGGTTCCACATTGCGGTCACCAATCCGACATCGACGAGCGGATCGGCCAATGTCGCCATCTCCCAATCGAGGATCGCCCGGACCTCTGGCACGGCGGGGTCCATCAGCACATTGTCGAGATGATAGTCGCAATGGACGATCCGCACCGCTTCGGGCGGCGGTGCGTTGTCGGCAAGCCAGATGCCAAGCGTTTCGAGCAACGGCAGATCGCGGACCGCGTGCGCCGATCGCACCGCGCGCCAGCGCTCGATCTGGCGCCCGACAAACGTCCGCGCCTTTTCGGTATCGCCAAGCTCGGCCGGAACCGGCGCGATCGCATGGACGCTGGCGAGCGCGTCGATCAGCGCATGGCCGACCGTATCGCGCGTCGTCACGTCGTCGGCATAGGCTGGCGGCAGCGTGTCGGTGATCGCCGTCCCGCGCACGAAGCGGGTCAGCGAAAACGGCACGCCGAGCACCGCCATGTCGTCGCAGAACAGGATCGGTTCGGCCACCGGCGCCTGGCCCGCGATCGCCGAAAGGAACCGAAATTCGCGCGCGATGCCGGCGCCGGCAAGGTCGGACACCGTGTCCGCGGGCGGATGCCGAAGAACCATCGGGCCATCGGCGGTTTCGACCAGGCTGGTCACATTGGCGTTGCCGCCGGCCAGCGGGCGAACGATCCGTGCCCCGGCAATTCCGGCTTCGCGGTCCAGCCAGGGGGCGAGCCGCTCGGCCGGATCGCTCACAATCTGCACAGCAATCCGCCGTCGTTCGAGATGATCGAGCCGGTCATATAAGGCGACCCCGCCACCCACCAGACCACATCGGCCAGTTCCTCTGCGGTGCCTTCGCGGCCGAGCGGAATACTGGCGACAAGCTTGGCCTTGGCGCGCGCCGATATGCCCGCGGTCATTTCGGTCGAGGTCAGCCCCGGAATGACATAGTTGACCCGGATACCGCGCCGCGCGAGTTCGACCGCCAGCACTTGCGTCAGTCCGGCAAGCCCGGCCTTCGATGCGCCATAAGCGGCATCGCCGGCAAAGCCGCGCAAGCCGACCACCGCGCCGATGTTCACGATCGATCCGCCCCTGCCCTCGCCCGTGCTCTGGCCCATGTGCGGCAAGGCGGCGCGCACGAAATTGAGCGGGCCGGACAGGTTGGTATCGAGCACCGCCTGCCAATCGTCCTGCAACAGCGATCCGATCAGCCCGCCGCGATGGAGACCCGCGTTGTTGATGAGGACATCGATGCCGCCCCAGCGCTCCGCGACCTGCGCACAGGCGTCGGTGACGGACGCCGGATCCGTAACATCCGCCCTGATCGCAATGGCGTTCCGGCCCATCGCCTTCGCTTGGGCGCCGACATCCTCGCCGCGCGCGACGAGGGCAACCTTGTCGCCCTTGCTGGCAGCCAGCCGGGCGATCGCGAGGCCCAAGCCTCGCGATGCCCCGGTGACAACCCATCTGCGTGTCTCAGGTTTCGACGTCGTCATCCCGGCCCTGCTCAGAAGGCCTGGGTCAGGGCGACGCCCCACGTCCGCCGCGGTCGCGGCGCGGCATAGCTCCATATCCCCTGGACGTCATAGCCGATCGTCCAGCCCTTTTCATTGGCCAGATTCTTGCCGAACAGGCTGATCGTGGTTTTGTTGAAGCGCGCGTTGATCGACGCATCGACCAGATACTGGCCGCTGTTGCGCAGGTTCGGATTGTTAAGGAAGGTAATCTCGTGCCCGCCGATAAAATGGACGTCGCCGGCAACCCACGCCGACGCATTGTTGCCGATGTCGGCCTCATAGATGCCGCCCAAGCTCCACGTCCATTTCGGCGCGCGGCGAATCTTGAGGAACGAGGCGTCGACCGCGGTTCCGGTGCTGTAGATGTCGCCAAAGAAGTCCTTATATTTCGCGTCGAGATAACCGAGATTGCCGCTGAGCGTGAAGCCATCGAACACGCGCGCGGTCAAATCGAGTTCGACGCCCTTGAACTCCGCCGACGAGGCATTGATCGTGCGGTTCTCGCGTCCCGTCGACGTTCCCGGCGCCGGCACGTCCAGATCCTGCTGCATATCCTTGTATTTCATCAGGAACGCCGCACCGTTGAGGCGCACGCGCCCACCCGCGAACTCGGTCTTGAAGCCGGCTTCATAATTGTCGAGCGTTTCCGGATCATAGGGGATCGTCGCCGCGCCAATGGTCGCCGGGCGGCCGTTGAACCCGCCGCCGCGATAGCCGCGCGACCATAAGGCATAGACCATCGCTTCGTCGGACAGCTCGTAGCGGAGCGACACTCTGGGCGTGAATTTCTTCCAGCTCTCCTTGACCGGGTTCGCCATCACGATCGAGCCGGGAAGCGTTGCAACCGGATTTGCCTCGACCAGAGAACCATAGATCAAGACCGGCCGGTCGTTGACGATGCTGGACTTCTTGTCCTTCGTGTAACGCGCACCCAGGGTCAGCGTCAGCCTGTCGATGATCTCGTAATCCGCCTCGCCATAGATCGCCCATGATTTGTTGGTCTGCGTCACATCCTGCGCGCTGGTCAGCAGCGGCGGGCCGGCAAAGCCGATATAATTCTTCAGGTTGATCGTGTAGCGCGAGTCCCACAAATAGGCGCCGAGAACGAAGGTCAATGGCCCATTGCCGCCCTTGGTCAGACGCAGCTCGTTGGTCGTCTGCCGCCAGCGCGCCGGCCGGTCGGTGTGATACAGCGTCTGCGGTCCGGCGTCGAAATCCTGATTGATTTCTTCGTCGGTTTTCAGCCAGCCGAGGATATAATCGACCTGCATGTCGGACCCCAGGTCGTAGGTCGCCTTGGCAATCGCCATATCGAGCTTGAACGTCGCGTTCTTCTCGAGCCTGCCGTCGGAGACGCTGACATAGCGGTCGCCCGACGTCGGAACGCCCGGCGAAGGCGAGCACTGGGCGTAAGCGACGCAGAACAGGTCGGTCGGCCGATTGACCGCGAGCAGCTGCGGCGGATCCTGCTTGGTCTTCTGATGATCGTAACTGAGCTGGATGTCGAGGTTGTCGGTCGGCTCGAACAGCAGCGCGCCGGACAGGGCATAGAATTCGGACCGCTGTCCGTTCTGGTTCTGGACGCGGTTGTAGATATAGCCGTCGGACTTCTCATACGCCCCGCTGACCTTGACCGCTATCTTGTCCGACAGCCCGGTGCTGGCCACACCCTCGATCTTCCAGCTGTCGAACCGGCCATAGGTGAGGCGCGCCTTGCCGGTCAGGTCGTAGGTCGGGCGCGAACGCGCGAGGTTGATGACGCCGCCCGTCGCATTGCGTCCGAACAATGTTCCTTGCGGACCGCGCAAAACTTCGACGCGGTCGATGTCGATCGCCTTGAGCAGGCTGCCCGAGCTCTGGCCGATATAGACATCGTCGAAGACCACGCCGACCGCCGGGTCGACCGACTTCTCGACATCGGCAACACCGATACCGCGGATATAGACGGCGGCGACGCCGCCCGGACCCTGCTGGGTATCGTCGATGACGATGTTGGGCGACGAGTCCGCAAAGTCGCGCACGTCGGAATCGAAACGCCGGTCGAGCTCGCCGGCCGACAGCGCGCTGATCGACGCCGGCACGTCCTGCATACTTTCCTCGCGCTTACGGGCGGTGACGACGATTTCTTCGAGACCGCCGGACGATTCCGCGCGGGTTTCGCTGGCGGCTTCCTGCGCACTGGCGAGCGATGCCGGACATAAGATGATGGCGGCGGTGGCCAACAGGCGCACGGATTTGACGCGATCGATCATGATCATTTCTCTCCCATCGACGGGCGTATGATTTTCTCGCGAACGCTGCGTGCGGTTCTCGCGAGTCACGCTCCGAGGACAGATTGACTCACTTGTTTGCTTTCGACAAGCAAATTATATTTCGTGTCGGCCTGCTGTCGAGGAATATTGATATAACAATATGATTTATATCGATATTATTTATGACCATGCGGGCATTGCTATTCTTGCTTGTTCTCATCTAGTAAGTGTGTCAGAAGATTCGCAACGAAAATGACGGGTTGGGAGAGTGCGGAATGGCAGGCCGGCTGGACGGTAAGTCGGCGTTGATCTCGGGCGGCGCGAGCGGCCTGGGCGAAGCGCAAGCGATCCTTTACGCCCGCGAAGGCGCGTCGGTGCTGATCGGCGATGTGCAGGCGGAAAAGGCCAACGCGGTTGTTGCCGCGATCGCACATGAAGGCGGCAAGGCGGCCTTCATCCACCTCGACGTGAGCGATGCCGCCAGCTGGGACAAAGCCGTGGCCGATGCCGTCGCGCGGTTCGGCAAGTTGACGACGCTAGTCAACAACGCCGGCATCTTCCACCCCGGCGGGATCGTCGCCGAAACCCAGCAAGGCTGGGACCGCATGATCGCGATCAACCAGACCGGGGTATTCCTGGGGATGAAGGCGGCGGCCCCCGCCCTGCTGGCCGCGGGCAATGCGGCGATCGTCAACGTCAGCTCGCTTTATGGCCTCATCGGCAGCCCGAATGCCATTTCCTACCACGCCTCAAAGGCGGCGGTGCGCGTGATGGGCAAGGCCGGGGCGCTCGAATTCGCCAAGCAGGGCATTCGCGTCAACACCATCTTTCCCGGCCAGATCAAGACCCCGATCCTGGGCGACATCACTCCCGAACAGGATGCTGCGATCAAGGCGTCGATCCCGATGGGCATCGTCGGCGATCCGATGGATATCGCATATGCCAGCCTCTATCTGGCGTCGGACGAGGCGAAATATGTGTCGGGGGCCGAACTTTGGGTCGATGGCGCCTGGTACGCCGGACAATGATCATGATCGCGCGCGGATGCGGCGAGGGGGCCAGCGACTGATGGCATGGGATTTTTCAACCGACCCCGATTTTCAGGCACAACTCGACTGGATGGCCGCATTTGTTCGCGAGGAGGTGGAGCCGCTGGACCTCGTGTTTCGCGGGCCGGCCGACCCCTTCGATCCCGCGGGCAAGGCGCGCCGGATCATGCGGCCGCTGCAGAAAATCGTCCAGGATCGCGGCCTGTGGGCGTGTCACCTCGGCCCCGAACTCGGCGGCGCGGGGTTTGGCCAGGTCAAGCTTGGCCTCATGAATGAAATCCTCGGACGCAGCAGGTTTGCCCCGGTCGTATTCGGGACGCAGGCGCCCGATACCGGCAATGCGGAAATCCTCGCGCGGTTCGGCACCGCCGAGCAGAAGGCGAGATATCTCCAGCCCCTGCTCGATGGCGACATCGTCTCCTGCTATTCGATGACCGAACCGCAGGCCGGGGCCGATCCCGGCGAGTTCACCTGTCAAGCGCGCCTCGACGGCGACCAATGGGTGATCGACGGCGAGAAATGGTTCGCCAGCCACGCCTGCATCGCCGAATTCCTGATCGTCATGGTCATCACCGATCCCGAGGTGCCGGTGCACCAGGGATCGACGATGCTGATCGTCCCGCAGGGCACGCCCGGGCTGGCGATCGTGCGCAACACCGCGGTCGGGCCGAAGGACGAGATCGGCAGCGGCGTTCACGGCTATCTCCGCTTCACCGATTGCCGCGTCCCCGAGGCAAGCCGGCTCGGCCCGGTCGGCGAAGGCTTCAAGGTCGCGCAGTCGCGTCTCGGCGGCGGCCGCATCCATCATGCGATGCGCACCGTCGGCATGCTGAACAAGGCGATGGACTATATGACCGAGCGCGTCGTCAGCCGCACCACCAAGGGCGAACGGCTGGCCGACAAGCAGATGGTCCAGGAAAAGATCGCCGACAGCTATACCCAGATCCTGCAATTCCGGCTGCATGTGCTCTACGCCGCGTGGCTGCTCGACCGCGACCAAAGCTATACGCGGCCGGTGCGGCGCGAGATCAGCGCGATCAAGGCGGCGATGCCCGGCGTGCTGAAAGACGTCGTCTATCGCGCGCTGCATCTCCACGGCGCGCTTGGCATGTCGAACGAAACGCCGCTGATGGATATGTGGCAATATGTCCCCGAAATGGGCATCGTCGACGGACCGACCGAGGTCCACAAGATCGGCGTCGCCAAGGACATTTTGCGCGATGTCATCCCGTTCGATGGCCCCTTCCCCAGCTATCATGTGCCGACGCGGCTGGCCGCGGCGCGCGAGAAATTTGCCGTCCATCTCGACTGAAGCGCGACGTCGCAAGGAGCCCGATATGACCGAGACCACCGAACTCGAACAGCGCCTGGACCGCGTCGAAAGCCGGTTTGCGATGCACGACCTGGTCAGCGACTATTGCCACGGCTTTGACAAGCACGACTGGGACCGCTTCCGCGCGATCTGGTGGCCCGATGCGGTGTGGGACATTGGCCCGCCGTTCGGCAAATTCGAAGCCAGCGAGGGCATCGCACATGTCACCAAGGATATTCTCTGGCCCGCCTGGCTCGGCTCGACCACTTTACGACCAACCTCGTCATCACCTTTCAGGGCAAGGACCGCGCGACCGGGGTGTGCGACGTCGACTGCATCGGCACGACGTCGGACGGTCAGGCGCAGACGGTCGGGGCCACCTATTTCGACACATTCGAACGCCGTGACAGCGTCTGGAAGATCGCCCACCGCAAGGTCACGATGCATCATTTCAACCCGCTGCCCGGCGTCACGCTGTCGCCGCCGGCATAGGAGCATGTCGGCCTATCTCGACACCGATGACGGCCGCGCGTCACTTCGCCGCCGTCGCCGCGCTCCCACGTTGCCGGTCGTCCTATTCACGGCTCGCGATCGTGCGGAGATTCTCGGCCGCGGTCGAGGCGCTGCTGGGCGCCGGCCGGCGCGAATCCTGATCGACCACTCGCCTGCGGCGCGTTCTCGGCCTCGACTTTGCCGACATGTCCGGCATCGCTGCGATCCGGCGCGCGATGTCGACGCATCCTCGACCTTGCTGGCGACTGGCGATCCGCGCCTTACCTTGGTGCTCGGCGGCGCCGTCGCCGTCGCCGCAGCCGAATTGCTCGGCGATCGCGTGGCGGGCCTTGTCCTGACCTGCGGCGCATCGCCGCGCTATGTCCAAGGCGATGGCTTTCCGCACGGCGGTATGCCCGCCGACGTCCTCGGCATCGGCGCTGCCATCACCGCAGATCGTCCCGGCTTTTTCCGTGCCCTCGCCGAAGGCGCATCGGGCGAGGGCGCGAGCGAGGCGATGATCGGCTGGGTCGAGCGCGGGTTCCTCGCCACCGGACCGCGCGCCAGCGCCACCCTCGCCGGTCTTGCCACGCTCGACCAGCGTGACCTGCTGGCATCCTTCGCCTTCCCGGTGCTCTCGATCGGCGGCGCCAGGGACAGCATCGCCGACCCGGCCATCGCCGGCTTTGCGGCGAATTGCGCGCAGCACGGCACCCTCCTCACCCTGGACACCGGCCATTCGCCCCAGCTCGAGAAACCTTTGGAATATAACGAGGCATTGCTTGCCTTCGTGAGAAAGCTTGCCCGATGACCACCGCGCCTCTCGATGATCTCGCCGCCCTGCTCGCTCCGCTGCACGCGCCTTTCACGTGCAAATCGCTCAAGGCACCGAACCGGTTCTGCATGGCGCCGATGTCGCGCTATTTTGCGCCCGGCGGCGTGCTCAGCACCGAAGGCGCCGAATATTACCGCCGCCGCGCCGCCGCCGGGATCGGCACGATCATTACCGAGGGCACGGGCGTCGCCATCGATCACACCGTGTCCGCCGACACCGTGCCGATCTTCGCCGGTAACGAGCCGCTCGCCGGCTGGAAAGGTGCGGATCGACGCCGTCCATGCCGAGGGCGGGATGTTCGTTCCGCAATTGTGGCATGTCGGCGGCTGCGCTGACTTCAACTATCCGGACTCGCCGCACGCGCCGCTGGTCAGCCCGTCGGGCTTTGCCGGCCCCGACGTGCCGGGTGGCCGGACGATGACCGGGCAGGATATCGCCGACACCGTCGCCGCCTTTGCCGAATCCGCCCGCGCCGCAAAAGAGATCGGGTGCGACGCGATCGAGTTGCACGGCGCGCATGGCTATATCTTCGACCAGTTTTTTTGGGACCGAACCAATCTGCGCACCGATCGCTACGGCGGTGCGGATATCGCCGACCGCGCGGCCTTCGCGGCCGAGGTTGTCGCGGCGTGCCGCGCCGCGGTCGGCGACGATTTTGCCATCATCCTGCGCGTGTCCCAATGGAAGACCTATGATTATGACGTAAAACTGGCGCGCGATCCCGACGAGATGCACCGCTGGCTCGACCCGCTGGTGCGCGCCGGGGTCGATATTTTCCACGCGTCGCAGCGCCGCTTCTGGGAACCCGAATATGACGGCGATCCCAAGAATCTCGGCGGCTGGATCAAGGAGGTCACCGGAAAACCGGTCATCACCGTCGGGTCGATCGGCATGGACCGCGACCTGATGGAGGATTTCGTCGAGGGCATTTCTTCGCCGATGCTGGGCCGTCTGGAGGATCTGGCGGCCATGTTCGAGCGCGGCGAATTCGACCTTGTCGCATTGGGACGGGTGCTCCTCGCCGATCCCAACTGGCTGGAAAAGGTCGAGCAGCGACGCACCGACGAACTGACATCTTATGATCGCGCCACAGCGCTCAAGCAATATGAGCATGATTGAAGCCCGCGCCTAAGGCTCGGTCGCACCCATGGTCTCAAAGGATTGCGGACGCCTTTTGTCCTCGCTGTGAGAACATGTATTTCCGATGCCGGTTAAAAAAGCGCGTCGATACGATCAACGCGAAAGTCGAAATGGCGCCCGACGTCGGCGGCAGAACCGGTCATTCAAAACGGCGTCATATTTTGACAGCTTTAGAGCGATCAGCGTTCGATCTTGGTGGCCAGAATGACGGACGTCGTCGTGCGCTCGACGCCATCGAGCAGCCCGACCTCGTCGATCAATTCGTTGAGTTGGGCGCTGTCTTCGGCTTCCAGCATGGCGATGATGTCATACTCGCCGCTGATCGCGTGGATCGCCTGCACCTGGGAAGCGCGCCGAGCGCGGCCTCGACCTCGCGGTGCGAGCGCGGCAATGTCTTGAGCATCATATGCGCGCGAATACGGCTGGCGGAGAAGGCCTCGCCAAGCCGAACCGTATAGCCCGCGACCACCTTTTCTTCTTCCAGCCGCGCGAGCCGCGAATAGATTTGTCCGCGCGATATGCCGAGTTCTTTCGCAAGCTGGGCGATCGTCTGACGCGCGTCGTCGCGGAGCAGGCTCAGCAGGCGTTCGTCGACATCGTCGAGGGTGCCGCCCGAATGCGGCATCAATCGGCCAGCTTTTCGTCGGCGAAGATCGCGGTTTGTGGAGAACCCCCGGCGCTCATCCGACCACGATACATGCCCAGGTCGTTGATGGCAAAGGTGGGACGCCCGTCGGGGCCCATCGCGATCAGCCCGCCATCGCCGCCGATCGCACCGACCGCCATGATCGTCGCTTGCGCGGCGTCCTTCAGGCTCTCGCCCTTCCACGCGACACGATCGCAGACCTGCCGCGCGGCGCTTTCGCGGATGAAATATTCGCCCGAACCCGTCGCCGACACGGCGCACTGGCCGTTCTTGGCATAGGTGCCCGCCCCGATGATCGGCGAATCGCCGATGCGGCCCCAGCGCTTGCCCGTCATCCCGCCGGTCGAGGTTGCCGCCGCGAGATTGCCGTCGGCGTCGATCGCGACGGCGCCGACGGTGCCGAACAGGTGCGTCGGATCGATCGCCGCCTGCTGCTTCGCGCGCCACGCGAGCAATTGCTGCCAGCGCTCTTCGGTCCGGAACCAGCTCGGGTCGACCTGATCGAGCCCGCGCTCGACCGAGAAGCGATCGGCGCCTGCACCCGCCAGCATCACATGCGGGCTTTTGTCCATTACCGCGCGCGCCAGATCGATCGGGTGGCGGGTGCGCGTGATCCCCGCGACCGCCCCCGCCTTTTGCGTCCTGCCGTCCATGATCGCGGCGTCGAGTTCGTTGCGGCCCTCGGCGGTAAACACCGCGCCGCGCCCCGCATTGAACAACGGATTGTCTTCGAGCACGCGCACCGCCGTTGGCGCACCCGAGGCGCCGCTCGCCCTGGTCGAGCACCACGCTGCCGGCGCGCAACGCTTCGTCCAGCCCGGCGCGATAGGCTTTTTCCTTGTCCGGCGACAGCGATCCGCGCTCGATCACCCCCGCACCGCCGTGGATCGCCATCGACCAGCGGGGCACTTCGGCGATCTCGCCGGCCCGCGCGGCATAGTTGCGCACGAACACCGGATTGTCGACGCGGCCCGACGGCAGATGAATTATCGAGCCGGGTCCGACGCCGGTGACCTTGACCCGCGGCGCGTCGAGCGGCCGGCCCGCCACGACGTCGCGCAGGCCCGATCCGTCGACCACCCACGCATAGCCGTCGGGCGCGGTCGCATAGATGCGCCCGGTGCCGTCGGGTTCCACCGCGAGCGCGGCGCTTTCATCGACGCCAAGGCCCAGCATCGCAGGTGCGGCGGGATCGCGACCGACCTGCGCCTTGGCGACGAAAGCGAAGAGGCGGCCGAGCCGCTCGCGTTCCTTGAAATGCGTGTCGGTGACGATGCCCTTGAGCAGCGCGAGATGAAGGAAATCGCCCTCGATCGTGTTGGCGGCGCCAAGCGGATCGGCCAGGGCCTCGGGACTCTTGATGCTGCCGTCGTCCATCGCGCCATAGAGTTTTTCACCCTGCATCGCGAGGCCGGCGCTGGTTCCCGCCAGCGGTTTGCCGGCGGCGACATGGGCGTCGAGGATTTCGGCGACCGGCGTTCCGCGCCAGTAACGAACGTAGCGCGCCTGATCGCCGCCCGCGATGAAGATGCCGTCGGCCTTGCGCAACCGGGCGAGGATTTTTTTGTCCGTCGCTTGCGAGCGGGCGTGGAAGACGAAAATCTCTGCCGACTGGATACCGCCGATCTCGGAAAAAAACTCTTCGCCGATCTCTTTGCCATAAGACGCGCTGATCACGACGATGTGACCGTTTCCGGCTTTGCCGAAAAACCATTTCATCGAATCGGTGTTGCGGTCGCCGCCGCCCATCAACAGCAGGCCGCCCGATACCCGTCCAGGCGTCGGCGTGTTCAGTTTGCCGAAGACATAATGTTCGGTGCGCTTTTCTTTCGCCTCTTTCGCGGCTGCGGGCGTCAGCACCATGCCGAGCAGCGCAATGCACAGCAGCCGGATTCCCGTGATGAATGTGCGCAGCATGACTTTCCTTCCGCTCGATGGCCGACCCAACACTACATAATGCAGCATAAAAAAGGCAATATGATTTCCAGAATCGACATAATGATTGAAATTATCGACGGTTTCTGATCGAACCTGCGACATATCCGGTGCGTGGGGCGCGTGGGCCATCGAGTCGAGCCGGGCAACAGGGGGTTGATGATGACGAATTTCGGGAAGCGCGCGTTTCGGGTTGCCCTTGGGCTGGGCGTTTGCATTCCAGCGCTGGCCGCACCGGCTTTTGCGCAGGATGCCGCGGAAGCGGAAGCGCAGGAAATCATCGTCACCGGGTCGCGCATCCCGACGATCAAGGATCAGGGACCCTCGCCCGTCACCACGATCGATTCGGACACGATCCGCGCCAATGGCTATACCAGCGTTCCCGAACTGCTTGCCGCGATGACGCAGAACAGCGGCGAAACGCAAAGTCCGCAATCGGGCAGCAGCGCCGATTTCACCCCCGGCGCGCAACAGGTCGACCTGCGCGGCCTCGGTCCCAACCACACGCTGGTGCTGATCAACGGGCGCCGCATCGCCGATTTTCCGCTGCCCTATATCGGCCGCAGCAACTTCACCGACATCTCGAACATCCCGGTCAGCCTGATCGACAGGGTCGAAATCCTGAGCGGCGCGGGGTCGGCCATCTATGGCTCCGATGCGATCGCGGGGGTCGTCAATTTCAAGATGAAGGAAAAACTCGACGGCATCACGCTCGACTACCGCCACGGCCGCACCGAACATGGCGGCAGCATGTCGCACCGCGTTACCGCGACCGGCGGCTGGTCGACCGACCGCTTCAACATCGCCGGCGGCATCGAATATCTCGATCAGCGGCCGCTGTGGGCCTTCGACCGCGGCATTCAGGACAGCACCGACGATAATCCGGTCAACACGCTCGCGCGGCGCACCTTTCTGCGCATCGACGAGAATGTCGATTACATCGCCCCGCCTGCCGGCGCCTGCGCTGCATTGTCTGGCCTCAACATGGGAACGGTGCGTCAGTACAACCGCCCGCGCTACGGCGATTTCTGCGGCAGCAAGGAATCGATCGCTTATGGGACGATCGTGTCGGGGCGCAAAGGCTTCAACAGTTTCGGAACCCTGTCGTACGAACTGTCGGACAATGCCAAGCTGTTCACCGATTTCCAGTTCGGGATCAGCAAGGTGCGTCTGATGTACGACGTCACGGCGTGGGCGTTCGAGCGATCGTCGTCGAGTGCCGACAATTATTTCTATAACAGCTTCACCGATCAGCTCGAGGACTGGTCGCGCCAGTTCACGCCGGAGGAGACCGGCGGATTCGAACTGCAGCGCATCAAACAAACGACGTACAGCATCACCCCGGGCGTCCGCGGCACCGTCGCCGACAAATGGAACTACGAGCTGTCGTTCAACTACAGCCGCTATCAGTCGATCGTCCGCTGGCCGCAGATCGTCAACAGCAAGGCGCAAAAGCTGTTCCTGGGCGATCCGCAGGGTATCGATCCCGACAGCGAGTATCCGATCTACAACGCCAACCCGGCGCGAGTCTGCAGCAACTGACGCGCGCCGAATATGAAAGCATCTCGGCCGACACCGTCTATCGTCCCTTTGCGTGGACGAGCAATTTGCAGGCAACGCTGACCAATGGCGAGCTTTTCCAGCTGCCTGCCGGCCCGGTGGGTTTCGCGATTGTCGCCGAATATGGCAAGCAGGGGTATAACCTGCGCCCCGATCCGCTGGCGCTGACCGATTATTATTACAGCTGGCGCGACAGCGACGGCGAGGGCAAGCGCAGCCATGCCGCGATCGGCGGCGAGCTTCGCGTACCGATCTTGGACTTCGTGACGGTGACCGGCGCGGGCCGTTACGACCGCTTCGGCTTCGCGGGCCGCAACACGAGCAAATTCACCTATAATGGCGGCCTTGAAGTGCGTCCGATGGACAGCCTGTTGTTCCGCGCCGCTTATGGCACCGCATTCCGCGCGCCCGATCTCCATTATGTGTTCACCGGCCCGGGCAATGTGCAGAGCAGCGTCGACGATTATTATCTGTGCGGTATCGAGGAACCCGACGAGGATATCGGCGACTGCAGCTATTCGGGCACCGGCGTCGTCGTGAACCGCAACGGCAACCGCAACCTCGAGTCCGAAACCGGCAAAACGCTGACCGCCGGCATCGTGTTCGCGCCGTCGAGCCGCCTGCATTTCTCGGTCGATTATTTCCGCGTCTCGCTCGACAACCAGGTCGACGACCTCAGCATCGACCAGATCGCCCGCGACGAAGCGGCGTGCCGCCCCGACGCCGATGGCCGGACTGAACTCGATCCGGCCTCGCCGACCTGTCAGGACGCGATAGCGCGCGTTCGGCGCTTCACCAGCGGCGGGTTCGCGGGGCAGATCGAATCGATCCGGGTCAACCCGATCAACATCGCGCGCGAAAAGACCAGCGGCATCGACGTCGCGTTCCGCGGCACGCTGCCCACCAGCTTCGGCGACTTCACGCTGTCGCTGGCCCACAGCCATGTGTTCAAGCACAGCTTCCAGCAATATCCGGGCGATCCGATCGAGAACAAGCTGGCGTTCGACAGCGGCTTCTATCTCCCGCGCGACAAATCGAATGGCAGCATCACCTGGGCCGACGACGGCCTACAACTCACCGTCTCGGGGACCCGGCTCGGCAAGCTGCCCAATTATGACGAGGATGCTTTTCTGAAGGCGAGCTACCTCTTCAACGCGACGCTGCAATATGATTTCACCGATCATATGCGCGGGTCGCTGACCATCCGGAACCTGTTCGACACCAATCCGGTCAAGGATCCGACCTGGTCGGCCTATCCCTATTACAACACCAGCTGGTTCGACAGCGTCGGCCGCAGCATCTTTCTGCAGCTGACCTACAAACTGGGGGGCGCGGCATTGTAAGAAGCTGGCGGCCTACCCAATGAGTTCGCTCGGCGGCGACCGAAGATGAACGCGTCGGGATCCATGATCGGGCGCCGGACATTGCTGGTCGGATCCGCGGCGTTAATCGCCAGCGGCGCCGTGCCCGCTGGCGCCTTTACATCAGCCAGATGCTCGAACGACAATGCCGACTGGATCCCGTCCGACGACCTGGTCCGCGACCTTCCGCGCCTGATGCGGATCGCCGGAGTGCCCGGTGCCGCCATCGCGGTCGTCGACCGCGGGAAGCTTGCCTGGACCCGGGCTTCGGCGTGAAAAACATCCTCACCCGCGACCCGGTGCGCGAGGACACATTGTTCGAAGCCGCGTCGATGACCAAACCGGTCTTCGCCTATGCCGTGATGCAGCTGGTCGATGAAAAGCGTCTCGACCTCGACAAGCCGCTCATCGCCTATCGCCGGCCGGCGAATTTGGGTGATGATCCTAATCTCGAACGCATCACCGCCCGGCATGTGCTGGCGCATTCGACCGGCTTGCCCAATTGGGCCTCCGAACCGCTCGTTACGAGCAGCGCGCCCGGATCGACCTACACCTATTCCGGCGAGGCGTTCATCTGGCTTCAGTTGGTCGTCGAGACGATCATGGGAATGGGCCTGGGCCGCGTGATGCAGGCGAAGCTGTTTGGCCCGACCGGAATGGTCCACAGCAGCTTCGGCTGGGACGAAGACATCGCCAAGTCGGCGGTCTTCGGCCATTCCGAACCTCCGGACGGCGAGCATAGACTCCCTCCCCAGCCACCCGCGAACTGGGCGACCGGCTACTCCGGGTCGCGAAGACGTGGCGCAAACCGATCGCGTCCTGGACCTACGAAGAGTCGGTCGCGGCGATGCGCGAGGCCGATCCGAAGACGCCGCCGTCAACCCACGACCTCCTGGTCAATTCGGCGGGCGGGCTGCTGACGACCGCGTCCGACTATGCGAAGTTCATGGCTCTCATGATGGACCGGCCAAGGCGGGCGGCATGGGAGATCAGCGAGATGGCCCGGCAGACGATGCTCACCCCGCAGATCGACGTGCGCGGGCGCGACATCACGCGCGGACTGGGTTGGGAACTCGAACAATCGCCTGCGGGCGCATTGTTCCAGCATAGCGGCAGCAATTACGGGATCTTCAAAACCTTGGGCGTGGGTGATGCCCGCAGCGGGCGAGCGATCGTCGTCTTTACCAATGCCGCGAATGGAAATGCGCTCGCGGCCCGGATCGTTCGGCAGGCAACGGGGATCGACCGGCTGAAGTCCCTGGTCTGATCGGTGCAAAGGGAAGCTCTGGATGCCCCGCGAGGATTCGAACCTCGATAGGCGGTATCAGAAACCGCAGTCTTACCATTAGACGACAGGGCACCAGAGGCGGGCGCAATATGACCCGGCGGACGCGCTGTCAAGACCGGTGGGGTGGTTCAACAAGCGTGCTTGCCCTGCCGCATTTCGCCGCTAGCATCGCCGCATAACAACAGAGGGGCCGCGCCCGCGCGGACACCCGAAGGAGTGGACTGATGCGTCATGTCGCGATCGTCGGGTCGGGTCCCGCGGGCTATTACACCGCCGAAACATTGCAAAAGGCCGAGGATATTGCGGTCGACGTCATCGACCGCCTGCCCGTTCCCTATGGCCTGATCCGCACCGGGGTCGCGCCCGATCACCAGTCGATCAAGGCGGTGTCGCGGCGGTATGAGGGCACCGCGCTGGCCGACAATGTCCGCTTCGTCGGCCATGTGTCGGTCGGCACCGACGTGACGATCGACGAACTGGTCGGCCTGTACGACGCGGTGGTGCTGGCGACCGGGGCGCCGAACGACCGGCCACTCGATATTCCCGGCGCCGACCTGCCCGGGGTGATCGGCAGCGCCGCCTTTGTCGGCTGGTACAACGGCCACCCCGATTTCGCCGACCTCGATCCCCCGCTCGGCGCCGCCGGAGTCGCGGTGATCGGCAACGGCAACGTCGCACTCGACGTCGCGCGCATCCTGGCCAAGACGCCCGCCGAGTTTGCCGGCAGCGACATCGTCGCCCATGCCCGCGACCAGCTGGCGGAAAGCGCGGTGCGCCATATTCACATCATCGGCCGCCGCGGCCCGCACCAGATCGCGATGACGCCGAAAGAACTCGGCGAACTCGGCCATCTCGAGCGTGCCAGCCCGCGTGTCGACCCCGCCGATCTGCCACCCGAGGGCGACGATGCCTTGCTGGAACCCGGGATGCGCAAATCGGTGACCCATTTGCGCGGCTTTGCCGCCAACCCCGTCGCCAAGCCGGTGACGATCGATTTCGACTTTTTCGCGCTCGTGGGGGTGACCGAGTTCTTCAAGGTCGGCCAGATCATCGTCGAGCGCACCACGATGATGGAGGGCTGGAATCCCGCCTTCACCGTCTATGGCGCGGTGCTGCTGATCTACTTCGTCATCTGCTCGATGCTGAGCTGGTTCGGCCGCTGCGCTCGAACGACGCCTGAAGGCCGACCGAAGCCGCGTGGCGACCTGCCCGGCCTCTATGCGTCGGCTGGGCGCGGCGCGGGCCGTCGGGGACGATCGGCACCAACAAACCCGACGGCGCGCGCGTCGCCGAAATGGTGCTGGAAGACGTCGGACGCGGCGCGGGCAAGGCGGGGCGCGCCGGGCTCGATGCGTTGCTGTCGAGTCGCGGGGTCACCCCGGTCACCTTCGCCGACTGGCGCAAGATCGAGCAAGCCGAAGTCGCCGCCGCACTCGACGGCAATCCGCGCGAGAAGTTCGTGACGATCGAGGCAATGCTCGGCGCCCTCGGGCGGTGACGGCCGCTAAGGAGCGCGCGTTGAAACAAACCGTCCGCACCGTCCTGCGCTGGCTGTTGGCGCTCGCCTATGGCTATGCCGGCTGGGCGCATCTGGCGCGGCCGACGCCGTTTCTGGCGATCACCCCGCTTTGGGTGCCGCGGTCCGACCTGGTCGTCGCGGCGACCGGGGTGGCCGAATTGCTGGGCGCGGTCGGGCTAATGGTGCCGGCGACGCGCAAGGCGGCGGGCTGGGGCCTTGCGCTCTATGCGCTGTGCGTCTGGCCGGCGAATTTCCACCACGCGTTCGCCAATATCGCGATCGGCGGCGAAACGCTGAGCTGGTGAGTACCACGGCCCGCGGCTGGTCCTGCAACCGGTCATCATCTGGTGGGCACTGTGGGTGGGCGGGGCAGTGGAATGGCCGTTTAAAAGATGATCCCCAATTCCGTTCGCCCTGAGCTTGTCGAAGGGCCGTTCTTCTTTCTGCGTCGGAGAAAGAAAGAACGGTGCTTCGACAAGCTCAGCACGAACGGACAAGAGGGTTGCTTCTACTTCGCGACCGGCGTTTCGATCGGCGGCTGGCCCTTCTGGGTCGCGGCATAGGCTTCGACCGCTTTCAGCACCCTTATCATGTTGCCGCTGGCGATCTTTTCTAGCTCGGCCTGCGAATAGCCGCGCCGCGCCAGTTCGGTGAACAGCGCGGGGTATCCCGACACATCCTCCATCCCGACCGGGGTCGCATCCATTCCGTCATAATCCCCGCCAAGGCCGATATAATCGACCCCGATCGTCTGTTTGATATGATCGATATGGTCGGCCAGCTTGGCGATCGGGGTTTTGGGGGCGACATTGGCGGTCTCCCACGCTTTCAGCGCCGCCTCGGCACCCGCCGGGTTGCCGACATATTGCGCATCGATTCGCGCCTTTTGCGCGGTTCGCGCCAAGCCATATTCGCGCAGCGCCGGATCGACGAACGCGGCATAGAACACCACCATGATCACCCCGCCGTTCGCTTTCACCGCGGGCAGCACGCTGTCGGGAACGTTGCGCGGATGGTCGTTGACCGCGCGCACCCCCGAATGGCTGAACATCACCGGCGCCTTCGATACCTCGAGCGCGTCCTTCATCGTCGCCTCGCTGACGTGGGACAGGTCGACGATCATCCCGATGCGGTTCATTTCCTGCACCACCTGGCGCCCGAAATCGGTCAGCCCGTCATGCTGCGGCGCGTCGGTCGCGCTGTCGGCCCACGGCACATTCTTGCTGTGGGTCAGCGTCATGTAGCGCACGCCCATGCCATACATTTCGCGCAACACCGCCAGCGAAGAACCGATCGACTGGCCGCCCTCGATCCCCAGCATCCCGGCGATCTTGCCCGCCTTCATCTGGCTTTGCAGCTCGCTGCTGTTCGCGGCCAGCGACAGGTCGCCGGGGTAGCGCGCGATCAGCCGCTTCGCGACGTCGATCTGTTCGATCGTCTGCTGGATCGCCTGCGCCTCGTTGCTGTTGGACGGCACATAGACCGACCAGAATTGCGCGCCGACACGCCCCTTGCGCAGCCGCTGGATGTCGGTGTGCATCACCGTTCCGTCGGGCTTAGCCTTGGTGGTGTCGCGAAAATCGAAAGCGTTGATGACATTGCCGACTTGCCCGCGCAGTTCCCATGGCACGTCGTTATGCCCGTCGAACACCGGCGCCCGCTTGAGCGCTGCCTCAGCCACCGCCTCGGGCGATTTCTGCGCTGCGGCGGGGGTGGCAATCAGGGCGAATGCGGCAAGGCCGGCGAGCAGGATGGGCTTGTTCATGGAGCGCGACCCTAACCGGTTGATCGGGCGGCGCAACCTCGCGACCGAATGCACGACCGGCAGGCCGCGCCAGATATTTCGCACGAAGACACAAAGACGCGAAGATGTTGAGCAAGCCTCTTTGTGTCTTTGTGTCTTCGTGCGAACCAAAATCGTCGGGGTTCGCCGCAGGGGATCCGACTTGACGTTCACGTCAACCCCGCGCAGCATCGCGCCATGACAGCTTTCGACGACTGGCGCGCAAGGTCGCCCTGTTATGACGAAACCCATGAAGCGCTGGCGCAAAGCGTCCGCCGGTTCGTCTCCCGCGAGATCGCGCCGCACATCGACCGCTGGGAGGCCGAAGGCGAGTTGCCGCGCGACCTGCACAAAAAGGCGGCGGAGGCGGGCATATTGGGTTTGCGTTATCCCGAACAATATGGCGGCCATTCGGAGGGCTTCGACAATTTCCACAGCCTCGTCCTGACCGAAGAACTCGCCGCGGTCGGCGCCGGCGGGCTCGGCGCGTCGCTGATGACGCACGGCATCGGCCTGCCCCCGATCCTCGCGCTCGGCTCCGACGAAATGAAACAGCGCGTCGCGCCGCCGGTACTGAGCGGCGACAGGATCATCGCGCTGGGCATCACCGAGGCGGGCGGCGGCAGCGACGTCGCCAATCTCAAGACGGCCGCCGTGAAAGATGGCGACTCTTACGTGGTCAACGGCGGCAAGATGTTCATCACCAGCGGCATGCGCGCCGATTGGCTGACCTGCGCAGTGCGCACCGGCGGCGCCGGCGCGGCGGGCATCTCGCTGCTGCTGATCGAGATGGACGCGCCGGGGGTCGAACGCACAAGGCTCGACAAGATGGGCTGGCGGTGCAGCGATACCGCGGCGATCCACTTCAGCGACGTCCGCGTCCCCGCCGCCAATCTGATCGGCCCCGAAAACGGCGGCTTCATCGGCATCATGCGCAATTTCAACAGCGAGCGGCTCGGCATGGCGATGGGCTGCTGTGCCTATGCGCGCGTCGCGATGGCCGAAGCGGCCGAATGGGCGCAAAATCGCGAGACCTTCGGCAAGCCGCTCGTCGGCCACCAGTCGATCCGGATCAAGCTCGCCGACATGGAACGCCAGATCGAAGCGACGCAGGCATGGGTCGACCTCTGCGCGTGGCAGGTGAAGAATGGCAAGGACCGCCCCGCCGACTTCGCGATGTTGAAGGTGCAGGCGACGCGCATGCTGGAAGCGGTCGCGCGCGAGGCGGCGCAGGTGCTGGGCGGCGCATCCTATATCACCGGCAGCAAGGTCGAACGCATCTACCGCGAGGTGCGCGTCAACGCGATCGGCGGCGGCAGCGAGGAAATCATGCTCGACCTGGCGGGCCGACAGTTGTTCGGCGGTAAGCGCTAAGTCACAAGCCGCCGCGCATAGCGGTCGAGCCGCGCGAGTTGCGCCATCAACCCGGCGAGCAGCAACAGTTCGACCAGCGCGCTGCCCGCGATCAGGGTGAAGGCCGCCTCGCCGCTCGCGGCATAAGCGCGCAGCAGGCTGGCACCGACCGACAATGCCAGGCTGCCGGCTCCGAAATGCAGCCAGCGTCGCACCGTCGCGACGCGGCCGCGCGACGCCGTGAACCACGCCGCGCCGATACACGCCAGCGCCGCGATCAGCCCGCCGCGGTCGAACCACGTCAGCGGATCGCCGCCGCCCGGAATATCGAGGATCGCTGTCCGCAACTGCATCAACAACAAGGTCGCGCCGCAGAGCAGCGCCGCGGCGACGCACGATCGCCGCAGCCGGTCGGGCAAGGCCGCCTCGGCATAAGCGCGCGCAATCTCGACCGGCCGTCCAAAGCGCCGCACCGCATCGGCCTCGCCGACCTGTTCGGCGGTATCGCACAGATGCGATTCGATCTCGTCGCGCACCCGCCGCGACAGGAGCGGGTCGAACGCCAGCACATGGTCGAGCTCGTCGAGATAGGTGGCGATCGGGCCGCTCATCCCCGCGCACCCAGCACCAGGTCGATGCCGCCGGCAAAGCTCTGCCACCCCGCGCGCCGCTCGATCAGCGAGCGCCGGCCGTCATCGGTCAGCGCATAGACGCGGCGCTTGCGCCCGCCGTCGGGCTGGACCCAGCGACTCGCCAACAGCCCCGCGAGTTCGAGCCGGTGCAGCGCGGGATAGATCGTCCCTTCGGGCAGGTCGAAATGGCCGCCGCTGCGCGTCCGGATCGCCTCGATGATCGCATAGCCGTGCAACGCCTCGTCGCCGATCGTGGCGAGCAGCACGGCGTCGAGATGGCCTTTGAGCATTTCCGCAGACATGCCCGACGATTTAGCTTTGCAACGCTAGGTATGCAAGCTATGCCTAGCAACACTAGGCTTAAGTGGGAGGATGTGATGTCGGCGGCAAAGGCTGGAGCAACGACGGCAACGACAGGCTGGACCGAAGGCTGGGGGCTGTTCTGGAGCCTGACCGCGGCGCTGGCGGCAATGGCGCTCGGCTTTCTGTTCGTCCTCGGCTGGGACACCGACGGGTATCGCATGGTGATTCGCGCCACCGCGCGCACCTCGCTCGTCCTGTTCCTCGCCGCCTTTGCCGCGTCCGCCGCTGCAAAGCTGTGGCCCGGCCCCCTCACCCGCTGGCTGCGCCGCAACCGGCGCCAGCTCGGCCTCGGCTTTGCGATGTCGCACTTCATCCACGCGCTCGCGATCATTGCGCTGTGGAAAACCGATCCCGGCACCTTCTGGGTGCTGACCAACACGAAATCGATCGCCACCGGCAGCACCGCCTATGTCTTCATCGCGCTGCTCGCCGCGACCTCGTTCGACCGCATGGTCAGGGCGATGGGACCAAATGCCTGGGGCCGGCTGCACTGGTGGGGGGTGTGGATCGTCGCGCTCAGCTTCATCTTCACCAACGGCAAACGCATCCCGGTCAGTCTGTGGTACGCGCTGCCGGTCGCAATGGTCGTCGCGGCCATCGTGCTGCGGGTGGTTGCAGGGCGAAAGCAGCGCCGGGCGGCACTGGCTTAGGCTGCGCCGTCGCCCTCGCCGCCGCGCTTGTCGGCCAGCGCCCGCGATTCGGCCTTCAGCGGCCGCGACACCGGGCAGACCTCCTGGACATAGCCGTTGAGCACGTTGGTCAGCGCATCGGGCAACAGGCGATAAAAAACGAACTGGCCGCGCTTTTCGCTGGTGATCAGTCCGGCGTTTTCCAGCACCGACAGATGCTGCGACACCGCCGGCTTGCTCATCTCGAAACGCGCCGCGATGTCGCCCGCGCTGAGTTCGGCATGCGCCAGATACGCCAGAATCTTGCGCCGCGGCGTCGAAGCCAATGCCTGAAAAACCCGTTCCATCGTCCCGAAATGGGGATCGTTACCGCCCTTGACAAGCAATAATTTATTTAAGTAATTACTTATATTCTTTTCAGGGAGTCGAACGATGCGCAACGATCAGGATCCCCATGCGGTCAATTTTCTGATCGACGAGCCCGGGCCCGACCCGCGTATCGGCCGCGTCCGCCCCGATGCCCCCAGCATCGTCTGGAATGGCGGGATGGCGGTCACCGCGCTGATCGCGGGTCCGTTCTTCGTCACGCCATCGGCTATCGCCCTGTTTGTCCTGACCACCGGCGCCGCGCTGCTGCTCGGGCACAGCATCGGCTATCACCGGATGATGATCCACGGCAGCTTTGCCGCCCCGCGCTGGCTGACGCGCACGCTCGTCTGGTTCGGCGCCTTTGTCGGCATGGCGGGCCCCTATGGCATCGTCCGCGCCCACGACACGCGCGACTGGGCGCAGCGGCAAGCCGATTGCCACCCGTTCCTCGCGCACCAGACCAACATCGTCCGCGACGCCTGGTGGCAAATCTATTGCCGCCTCGATCTCGCCAATCCGCCGCGGTTCGATTTCGCCGCACTCGACCGCGATCCTTTCTATCGCTGGCTCGAGGCGACGTGGCGCTGGCAGCAGATCCCCGTCGCCTTGCTGTTTTTCGCGATCGGCGGCTGGGGCTGGGTGGTGTGGGGCGTTGCGGCGCGCGTCGCGGTCGCCAATCACGGCCATTGGCTCGTCGGCCACCTCGCGCACAATCGCGGCCCGCAGCACTGGACCGTCGACGCGCATGGGGTGCAGGCGTTCGACGTCCCTTGGGCCGCGATCCCGACGATGGGCGAGGCGTGGCACAACAATCACCATGCCTATCCCGGCTCGGCGCGCATCGGGCTGCATCCGGGCCAAAGCGACTGGGGCTATGCCGTCATCCGCCTCGGCGAACGGCTGGGGCTGATGTGGGGCGTTCAGACCCCCGCGACGCTCGGTGCGCGCAGCGGGCTGAGCGTCGTCGAACCAGAGGCCGCGCTGCCCGCAATCCTTGCCGGAGCCGCCGGACGATGAAAAATCTGCTGCACCGGCTCAGCGCCGGAATGCCCGGCGGCTTGCGCTATGCGCTGATCGCCGCCGCGCTGATCCTCTCGCAGCACGCGCTCGTCGCGCTCGCCTTTCGCGCCTATGCCCTGCCGTTGGTGCCGGACCGCTATTTCTGGCTCTTCCCGATCCGCCAACTCGCGATGTTGCCGCAGATTTCGCCGCTCGTCGCGGTCGCCGGCTTCGCCTTCTGCTTGGCTATATCGGCGGCGCTCGTCACCCTGTCGCTGCGCCGCGCCGACGTCCTTGGTCGCGGCGGCGGGCTAGCGCTGATGACGATGGTGCCGACGGTGCAGATCGCGGCGACGCTGGGCCTGGCGCTGCTGTGGCCTCGCCGCCCGGACGTCGAGGCCGACCATATCGCAAGTGCTACGCCGCCGCATCAATTGGCGCGCGGCATAGTCGCCGGCATGGCGCTGATCGTCCTTGCCGTCGCGGTGTCGGGCACGGCGATGGGCGCCTATGGTTGGGGGCTGTTCGTCGCGACCCCCTTTCTCGTTGGTCTGATCACCGGTTTCCTAGTCAACCGCGGCACCCGGCGCAGCGCCAGCGAAACATTCGGCGCGGTGGCGATGGCGGGACTGCTCGGACCGCCGCGCTGCTGGCGCTGGCACTCGAAGGATTGATGTGCATCGTGCTGATCGCGCCGCTGGCAATCATGCTTGCAGCGATCGGCGGCTTCATCGGGCGCGCGGCGGCGAAGCGGCTCATCGATCCGCGCGAGCCCTTCTACAGCGTCGCGGTCTTGCCGTTGCTCTTCCTGCTCGACGCCGCGATGCCGCCCGAAACGCCCATTGCGACGCGCACCAGCATCACCATCGCGGCGCCGCCCGAAGCGGTGTGGGCTAGCCTAGTCGCCGACCGCCCGGTTGCCGAGGCGCCGGGACTCGTCGGCCTTGCCGGGCTGGCCTATCCCGTTGCGAGCAGCATCACCGGCGAAGGCATCGGCGCGCATCGCCACGGCACGTTCTCGACCGGCACCGCCGACGAGCGCATCACCATCTGGAAACCCGGCCGCACGCTCGCGTTCCGCGTCGTCCACCAGCCGCCTGCGATGGAAGAGATGAGCCCGTATCGAAAGCTGCACACGCCGCACCTGACCGGCTATTTCGATACCGGCGAGACACGCTTCGACCTCGTCCCGATTTCCGGCGGCACCCGGCTGACCGCGCGCGCCGACCATGTGCTGCGCATCGACCCCGGCCTGTATTGGGAACCGATCGCGCGCTGGGCGATCAAGCAGAATGTGACGCGGGTGCTGGCCGACGTGCGGCGCTACGCCGAACACGGCACCGACGTGGCTCGACAGGACACCGCGATGTCGGCACACTCGCCGCATGGACAATCAATCGCACAGCTGGCCCGCTGAGGCCGAAACCCTCCTCGACGACCTCGTCGATCTGCGCCGCGCCATCCACCGCGAGCCGGAGCTGGGCCTGCAAAACCCGAGGACGCTGGCGAAGATCAAAGATGCGCTGGCGGGCCTACCGCTTGAGTTTCGCGAGGGGCCGTCGACCACCGGACTGGTCGCGATCCTCCGCGGCCCGGCCAACGGGCGCACCGTGCTGCTGCGCGGCGACATGGATGCGCTGCCGCTCGTCGAGGACACCGGACTCGATTTCACCTCCGAAACGACGGGCGCGATGCACGCCTGCGGGCACGACACCCATGTCGCAATGCTCGTCGGTGCGGCAAAGCTGCTGTGTGCCGCCCGCGACCGCCTGCCCGGCACTGTCATGTTTATGTTCCAGCCGGGCGAGGAGGGACATCATGGCGCGCGCTTCATGCTGGACGACGGGATCATCGATCCGCTGCCCGATGCGGCCTTTGCGCTCCACATCATGCCCAACGCGCCGCACGGGATTTTCGCGTCGCGCGCCGGGCCGCTGCTCGCCTCGTCCGACGTGCTGTCGATCACCGTCAAGGGCGCGGGCGGCCATCGTCGATGCCGCACCGGTCGAACGGTCCGAGCCCAATTGCCTGACGAACGTGCTGCGATCCAGACGATGGTGACGCGCACTGTCGGCGCGATGCTGCCGGATCAGCGACCACAAGAGCGCGGCGCGACCGGCAAGCCCAACGTCATCGCGGCGCAGGCCATCGCTCGCGGCGATATCCGCACCCTGTCGCCCGAGCAGGAAGAACGCGTGCGCGCCAAGATGCAGGCCATCGTCGGCCGGCATCGCCGGGGCCCACGGCCTGCACCGCCGAAGTGAGCGATCGATCGAAGGCTTCCCGGTGACGATCTGCGACAGCCGCGCGGTCGCCTTTGGCCAGGCGGTCGTCGAGGCGACGTTCGGCGAGGCGGCGTGGCTGACGATGGACCATCCGGTGATGGGCGCCGAGGATTTCTCCTACGTCCTCGAAAAAGTCCCCGGCGCGATGTTCTGGCTCGGCGCCAGCGCCGAAGGCAGCGACTGGCGCGCCTGCTGCGGCCTGCACAGCAACCGCATGGTGCTCGACGAAAAGGTGATGGCGCGCGGCGCGGCGCTGCACGCGGCGCTGGCGGAACGCTTTCTGAGCGAGGGATTTGGGCCGTAATGATCTCACACAAAGACACAAAGAGGGCAGTCAATGTCGCCAGATCTGGAAGAACTTGCGAGTATCGTGGTCGGCGGCAGAAGCCGATACCGATCCGCTATAATGGCGTAGAACTCGCCGAAGGATTCCGTGCTGATCTGTTGGTCGACCGTCGGCTTCTCGTGGAACTCAAATCTGTCGAGCGACTTGGCCCGCTCCACGGCAAACAGGTTCTCACCTATCTCCGTCTGCTTGATCTACCGCTTGGCCTGCTCATCAACTTTGGCGGGGCCACCTTCAAAGAAGGCGTGAGGCAGATCGCCAACGGCAATCTCTTGCGCTGACATCTTCGTGTCTTTGTGTGAGACTTGAAACGTCTCGAGTACTCGCACCGCTTGCATAAGGAAATCGACATGATCAACATCATCGGCGCCATCATTTCGGGCCTGGTCATCGGCGCGCTGGCGCGGTTTTTTTATCCCGGTGCGGTCGAGATGGGGTGGATCGCGACGATATTGCTCGGCATCGGCGGGTCGCTGCTGGCAGGGCTGGCGACTTCGCGCGGCCGCGCCGACTTCCACCGCGCCGGCTGTTTCGCCTCGGTGATCGGCGCGGTCGTGCTGATCCTTGTCGGCCGGTTGCTCGGCATCGGCGGATAGAACCCGGACCGGGCGGACCAGTTTTATGGCAAATGCCATCGGACATCTCGCGGCATGGGCCAGCCGCAACTACCCGTTCGAAAAGGGGCAATGGCGGCTCGGCAGCCTCGCTTACCGGCTGCTGCCCGAAGCCGCGGTGGGTCAGCAGATCCGTATCACCCGAACCCGGCACGGTTTTGCGATGCGGCTCGATCTGGGTCAGTTCATCGACCGCACCATCTATTGCACCGGCGGCTGGGAACCGCTGGAAACGCGGGTTATTGCGGCGGCGCTGAAACCCGGTGACACTTTCGTCGACGTCGGCGCGAACATCGGCTTCTTCTCGCTGCTCGCCCACCGGCGCGTCGGACCCGGCGGCCGCGTCCATGCGGTCGAGGCCACTCCGGCGACCGCCGACCTGCTCGACGCCAATATCGCGCGCAACGCCGCGGACACCATTTGCGTCCACCGCTGCGCCGCGGGCGATCATGACGCGGCGGTGACGATGATCGTCCACGACGCCGGCAATATCGGCAGCAATCATCTGTCGTTCGGCGGCGCGGGCCCGGCGATCCCGTTGTGCCGCCTCGACAAGCTTCTCGCGGGCGAGACGATCCGGCTGATCAAGCTCGATATCGAGGGCGCCGAGGCGATGGCGCTGCGCGGGGCCGGCGCGATCCTCGACGGCGACACCGCGCCGGCGCTGTTGTTCGAATTTTCGCCGGACATGCTGCGCGGCATGGGCGACGATCCCGCGGCGCTGCTTGGCCATCTGGAAGCCAAAGGTTACACGATCCACGAAATCCACCCCGACCGGCTGACCCCGCACGACGACGCGATTCTCGACCGCCCCCAGACCTATCTGCTCGCGCTGAAACCCGGCGATCCGCTCCACGCCGCGCTTTGCGGCTGATCAGGGCACCAGCACCGTATCCACCGCCTGCGGCAGCAAATCCGGATAATCGAGCGTATAGTGCAGCCCGCGGCTTTCTTTGCGATGGAGCGCGCTGCGCACGATCAACTCGGCGCATTGCAGCAGGTTGCGCAGCTCGATCAGGTCGGTGGTGACGCGGAAATGGCCGTAATAATCGCCGACCTCGTGGGTCATCATGTTGATGCGGTGCTGGGCGCGCTCAAGCCGCTTGGTGGTGCGCACGATGCCGACATAATTCCACATGAAGCGGCGAATCTCGGTCCAGTTCTGCTTGATGACGACCTCTTCGTCCGAATCGGTGACGCGGCTAGCGTCCCACGGCCGGATCGCCGGCGGCGCTTCGAGCTGGTCCCAGCATTGGATGATATGCTTCGCCGCCGCCTCGCCGAACACGAAACATTCGAGCAGCGAGTTCGACGCCAGCCGGTTGGCGCCGTGCAGCCCGCTCTCGGTGCACCTCGCCCGCCGCATAAAGCCCGGGCAGGTCGGTGCGCCCGTCGAGGTCGATCAGCACCCCGCCGCAGGTGTAATGCTGCGCCGGCACCACCGGGATCGGCTGCTTGGTCATGTCGATGCCCAGCGTCAGCAGCTTTTCATAGATGTTCGGAAAATGCCCGGCGACGAAATCGGGGTCGAGGTGGCTGATGTCGAGATGGACATAATCGAGCCCCGACCGCTTGATCTGGTCGTCGTTGGCGCGCGCCACCACATCGCGCGGCGCCAGTTCGGCGCGCGCATCATAATCGGGCATATAGCGGTGACCGGTGACCGGGTGCTTCAATAGGCCGCCCTCGCCGCGCACCGCCTCGGTAATCAGGAAATTCTTGACGTCGAGGTTATAGAGGCAGGTCGGGTGGAACTGCATCATCTCCATGTTGCTGACCCGCGCGCCGGCGCGCCATGCCATCGCGATGCCGTCGCCGGTCGCGCCTCTGGGAGCGGTCGAGAATTGATACACGCGCCCCGCCCCGCCGCTTGCCAGGATCGTCGCGCGGCCGACATGCGCGCGCACCTTGCCGCTTTTTTCGTCGAGCGCATAGACGCCCCACACGCGGCCCGATCCCGAATAGCGCTCCTCGTGCCGCCCGGTGATCAGGTCGATGCAGGCGCTGCCCCGGCAGCAGGGTGATGTTCGGATGCGCCTCGGCGGTCTTGAGCAGCGCCGCCTGCACCGCCCAGCCGGTCGCATCGTCGACATGGACGATGCGTCGGTGCGAATGGCCGCCCTCGCGGGTCAGATGCAGCGCTTCGGCATCCTTGTTGAACGGCACGCCCATTTCGACGAGCCGCTCGATCGCGTGCGGCGCATTTTCGACGACGAACTCGACCGTCTCGCGGCGGTTCAGCCCCGCGCCCGCGACCATCGTATCCTCGATATGATTTTCGAAGGTGTCGCCCGCATCGAGCACCGCGGCGATGCCGCCCTGCGCCCAGGCGGTCGATCCGCCGGTCAGCTCGCCCTTCGCCAGCACGAGCACTTTGCAATGATCGGCCAGCGCGATCGCGGCGGTCAGCCCGGCGGCGCCGGAACCGACGATGATGACATCATATTCACTCATGGTGCCTCTGTTGCATAGCCGGGAGGCGCATGACAGGGGGGATTCGACATCGACGGCAAAGGGAAATCTTCGCAATGCGCAAAGCCGAACTTGGCCGGCGTGCCATGCTGGCCGGAATGGCGACGCTGCCGCTCGCCGGATGCGCCGGACGTCTCGCAAACGGAGCATCGGGCAAGGCGGGCGGGCTGAGCCTCGCGACCTTCAACATCTGGCACGATGCCGGGCAATGGCCAGCGCGGCTCGTGCTGCTGAGCGCGGCGCTGCGGGCCGTCGATGCCGACGTCATCGCGCTGCAGGAAGTGCTCGAAGATTCGCGCAAGGGACTGCCCAACCAGGCCGCAACGATCGCGCGCCAACTCGGCCATGGCGAAGTTCATTTCGTCGCGCCCGAGCCCGAGGGCGCCCCAAGGCGCTATGGCAATGCGGTCCTGACCCGGCTGCCGGTGCTCGACGTCGCGCGCCGCAAACTGGAGCCGCTGGCCGATTATCGCACCGCGATCCGGGTGCGCGTGCGGACCGAGGACGGCCCGGTCGATATCGTCGCGACGCATCTGGCATGGCAACCCGACGCCGCGGCGGTGCGCGCCGAACAGCTCGCCGACCTGCTCGGCTGGTTGCCGAGCGACGGCACCCCGCTGATCGTCATGGGCGATTTCAACGCGCCGCTCGATGACCCGGGGCTGCGCGCGATGGGGCCGCCGCGTTTCAGTATCGGTCGCTGTCGCCGGGGGCGGCGGCCACGACGCTCAATCCGGCGCGCGGCCACCCGGCCGCCCGGGTGATCGACCATATCTTCGCCGAATCATCGGCCTTCGAAGCCAGCGGCGCGCATATCATCGGCGACACGCCGGTGGGCGGCGAATATCCGTCGGATCATTTCGGGGTCGCGGCGCGGCTGACGCGGCGTTGAGCGCGCGGTTCAAGGCCTAGGCGGCGCTGCGCGTCAAATTCAGGAACACATCTTCCAGATCGGCCTCGCGCGTCGACACGTCGACGATGCCGTGGCCCATCGCATTGACCGCGGCGAGCACTTCGCCCGCGTTCATGCGGTCCTTGTTGTAACTGATCGCCAGCCCGCGCGTCCCCTCGCGCTCGATCTTGTCGAAGGCCGGATGAGTAGGCAGGTCGGTGATGTCTTGATCGAGCGTCACCACGACGATCTTTTCGCGCGCCATATCGACCAGCTCGCGGGTCGGCTTGTTCGCGATCAGTTTGCCGTGGTTGATGATCGCGATGCGGTCGCACAGCTGTTCGGCCTCTTCCAGATAATGCGTCGTCAGCACCACCGTCACGCCGCGGTCGTTGAGGCTCTGGACATAATTCCACAATTGCTGACGAAGTTCGATGTCGACCCCGGCGGTCGGCTCGTCGAGGACGATGATCGGCGGCGAATGGACCATCGCCTTGGCGACCAGCAACCGCCGCTTCATGCCGCCCGACAGGGTGCGCGCATAGGCGTCGCGTTTGTCCGACAGGTGCACCGCGGCGAGCAGCGCGTCCGAAATGCGCTTCGCCTTGGGCACGCCATAGAGGCCCGCCTGATTCTCCAGCGTCTCATACGGCGTGAAGAACGGATCGAAGACGATTTCCTGCGGCACGATACCGATCGAATATTTGGCGTTGCGCGGATCGGCGTCGATGTCGAAGCCCCAGATGCTCGCATGGCCGGCGGTCTTGTTGACCAGCCCCGCCAGGATGTTGATCAGCGTCGACTTGCCCGCGCCGTTCGGCCCGAGCAGCCCGAAAATCTGGCCGCGCGGCACGTCGAAACTGACATTGTCGAGCGCCCGCTTGCCGCCGGCATAGGTTTTGGAGACGGCGTCGATGCGGATGGCGGCTTCGGTCATGGCCCGAGCCATAGCCGCGCGCCGGCGCCGGCGAAAGCCCGCTAATTTTCTGTCGGCGGGGCGTTAACGCTAAATTGGAAACTCGCCGCTAGGACCGGGGATGTGAGGACCAGACACACCCAAAACCCGCAGCCCGTGCTGCGCGGCATCGCCGCCTGCGCGCTGTTGATGGCTCCGGCCGTCGCCGCGCCGGCCCATGCCCAGCAGACGGCCCAGGGCGCCGCCGAAGCCATCGTGCTGCGCCCGCTTTCTTTCTTCAAGGTCAACGACCTCGAATTCGGCAGCATCATCGCGTCGGGAACCGCCGGCACGGTGCGCCTGTATCCCGACGGGTCGCGCACCAGCACGCGGCGCGACGCTGGCCGGCACCTGCGCCGAGCCGGCGCGATTCGCCGGACTGGGTTCGCAAAACCGCCAGGTCAATATTTCGCTGGGCGCCAACCAGATTTTCATCACCGGCCCCGGGGCGCCGATGCGGGTGCGCAATTTCGAAATCGGCAGTACCCCGACCGCGATCCTGTCGACGACGCCGCTGCGCTTCACCATCACCAGCGCGCTGGGCAATTATAATTTTCCCGTCGGCGCGACGCTCGATGTCGGCGCCAACCAGACGCCGGGCGACTATAGCGGCACCTTCACGGTGACGCTCAACTACCTTTAGGCAACTACCTTTAGGCAACTATCTTTAAGACCTTCTGTGGGGAAGAAGACGGTCACCGGGGACCACTTGCATCCGAAAAGATGCTCGCCGGTGCCGTCGAGTCCTCACCGTCAACTCCGTTCGCCCTGAGGAGCTGCTGAGCTTGTCGAAGCGGCGTCTCGAAGGACCCTTCGAGACGGGCCTTCGCCAAGGCTCAGTCCCTCCTCAGGACGAACGGAGGATGATTTGGCTCTAATTCCCCTCGGGCTGCGGCACCAGCAGCTGCCATGCAGCGATCGATGACCCAGCCCGCACCCGAGACGATCCGCACCCCCAAGACCCGCATCGCCTGCGACGGCACCGGTGACGGCCTGGCCGACGCCGCGCTCGGGCATCCGCGCGTGTGGCTGGAAATCGATGCCGACGACGGGTTCGCCGACTGCGGCTATTGCGACCGGCGATTCATTCTGATCGGCGGCGTTGCCGATCACGCCTGATCCGCGCGTCGGACGTAAACAGCCTGTTTACCACGCTCCTGCATCAACGACTCATCTCCAACTGGCATAGCTGTGCCAGACAGGAGCAGAATCTGTGGGGATTCGAGGGACCAGAAACTGTCGGGGCGCGCTGCGTACCCTGACCATTGCTGCTACGGCAGCCAGCATCATGCTGTGCGCGCCCGCGCACGCCGCCGACACCAACGTCACCGCCAATGCGGCGATCGTTCGCCCCAATTCGCTGATCAAGACCGACGACCTCGATTTCGGCACGATGGTCAGCGGCACCACCGGCGGCACCGTGTCGATCAATGCGGTCACCGGCGCCCGCACGACGACGGGCGGCGTGACGCCGGTCGGCGCCGGCACCCAGCGCGCGATGTTCCAGGGACGGGCGGCATCCTGCTGATCACCGTGTCGGGCGACAGTTCGCTGACGCTGGTCCGCGCCGGCGGCGGCACGCCGCAGCCATGACCGCCGCGCTCGTCCGCGCCGCGAGCGATCGCCAGCGGCACGACCCGCAGGTCATTGCCGAAGATGCCCGCGCCGATATCGGCGGCACGCTGACCGACCCTGCGACCAGTGCGAGGTCGAGCTATCGGCGACACCTTCACGCTGACCGTCATACTCGACCGCGGTTCGCGCGGCGTCGGCCCGTCGTGCCTATATCGCGCTTGTGATCAAGCCCCACGCGATCCTCGCCGCGTCCTGTATCGCGCCGACGCGCTCGACCCCGCATTGGCGCAGGCGCTCGCGCGCGTAGGCGCAGGCGGCGTTTGGCCGTCTCGCTCGAACGGTCGGAGAGCGAATCCCTCGTCTTCGACGACGGCCGGCTCAAGACCGCCGATTATTCGACCGACGCCGGTTTCGGCCTGCGCGCTGTGTCGGGCGAGATGACGGGCTTTGCCCATGCCAGCGACATCAGCGCCGGGGCGATCCGCCGCGCCGCAGAGACGCTAGCGCTGCTCGATCCTTCGAACCAACCGCACGCTGCGCCGCCACCGCGCACCAACCGCCACTTGTATGACGAAGCCAACCCGCTCGACCTGATCCCCTTCGCCAAAAAGGTTGCGCTGTGCCAGGAAATCGACGCCGCTGCGCGCGACCGTGACCCGCGCATCGTCCAGGTTTCGGTCGCGCTCGCGGGCAGCTGGTCGGTGGTCGAGATCGTCCGCGCCGACGGCTTCCTCGCCACCGACATCCGCCCGCTCGTCCGCCTCAACGTCAGCATCGTCGTCGAGGAAAATGGCCGCCGCGAAACCGGCTATTTCGGCCTCGGCGGCCGTTACATGTACGATCATCTGTTCGAACCCGCCCAGTGGAACCGCGCGATCGACGAGGCGCTGGCGCAGGCGCTGGTCAACCTCCGCGCGGTCGACGCCCCGGCGGGCGAGTTCACCGTCTTGCTCGGACCCGGCTGGCCGGGCGTGCTGCTCCACGAAGCCGTCGGCCACGGGCTCGAGGGCGATTTCAACCGCAAAGGCACCAGCGCCTTTTCGGGCCGCATCGGCCAGCGCGTCGCCGCGCCCGGCGTCACCGTGGTCGACGACGGCGCGATGGACAGCCCGGTCGGCGGCGGCCGCCGCGGCTCGCTCAGCATCGACGACGAGGGCACGCCGACTGCCGAGACCGTGCTGATCGAGGACGGCATCCTCAAAGGCTATATGCAGGACCGCCTCAACGCGCGGCTGATGGGCATGGAGCCGCGACCGGCAACGGCCGCCGCGAGAGCTTATGCCCATGCCCCGATGCCGCGGATGACCAACACCTACATGCTGGGCGGCGACAACGACCCCGCCGAGCTTCTGTCGCGCGTCAAGAACGGCATCTTCGCCAAAAGCTTCGGCGGCGGACAGGTCGACATCGTATCGGGCAAATTCGTCTTCAGCTGCACCGAGGCCTATCAGATCGAGAACGGCAAATTGGGCGATCCGATCAAGGGCGCGACCTTGATCGGCGACGGGCCGAGCGTGCTGACCAAGGTCATGGGCATCGGCAACGACATGGCGCTGGACGAAGGCGTCGGCATCTGCGGCAAGGGCGGCCAGGGCGTCCCCGCCGGCGTCGGCCAGCCGACCCTGCTGGTCAGCGGGCTGACCGTGGGCGGCACCGCGTAGAAATCCCTTCCCCCTTGATGGGGGAAGGATACGCAGCCTTATCGCGGAGCGATTAGGCGAAGTTGGATGGGGGTGATGGTGCGTCCTCGCACCGTCGCTTCAGCCCGAGAGCGCACCCCCACCGCTGCGACTAGCCAGCAAGCTGGCAAGTCTCGCTGCCTCCCCCATCGAGGGGGAGGTTAAGCCAGTGTGACCCGCCTCACTTGGCGCCCCGCCTTCCCGCGCCTATAGCAACCCAAACAGAAAAAGAATCGGGTCGCATCATCCGCGGGGACGCTCCCTCGCAACAGGGAGGATATCATGCGTTCGAGTCTGCGTTTCGTCTCCGTCGCCGCCATCGCCGCGATGCTGGCCGCCGTTCCCGGTTCGGCGCAAAAGACCACCGGCCCCACCGAACGGTATGAAATGGACGTCGCGACCGCGTCGGGCTTTGCCGCGCTGGCCGCGGGGGGCAAGCCGGGCGTCGGCAGCGTGATGGGGATGATGTTTGGCGGCGGTCCCGACGGCAAGGTCGCGCATACGCTCGACCTGCGGCTGGGGTCGAACCAGGCGCCGACCGCGCCGCCGGTCAAGGCCGATCATTTCTTCCTGCCGCAGGCCAAGCTCGGCAAGTCGGTGCCGCTATGGGGTCCCGAACCCGGCAAGCCGCAACCGCGCGAGGACGGCAACGAAATGCCGAAGGATTTCGAACGCCCCAAGGGCCGCCTGCTGCTGTTCTGGGGCTGCGGCGCCAAGGCTGGTCCGGGGCAGCCGGTGGTCATCGATTTCGCCAAACTCGCGGCAGGACAGATGCCGCCGAACCTCTACACCACCACCGTCCCGCGCATCCGCGAAGTGATGGCGTCGAACAGCAAATCTTATGCCGGGTGGCCGAACAGCAAATCGTCGAAACAGCCGCCAAAGGACAGCTCGCTGCTCGGCGCGCACCGGATCGCGGGCAATGTCGGCCCCGAAATCAACTTCACCCTCGCGCAGGATTACATGCCCGCGCTGAACGCCTCGACGACGATGCAGGGCGACGGGTCGGTGATGATCCGCTGGAATCAGCTTGCCCCGGCGACGGGCTATGTCGCCTGGGCGTTCGGCGGCATGGACCGCGGCGGCGGTGCTGGCGGCGACATGGTGTGGTGGACCAGCAGCAACGCGCGCGAATTCGGCGGCGGGCTGTGGGACTGGTTGCCACCATCGGTCGTCGCCGGGCTGGTTACCAAAAAGGTCGTGATGCCGCCTGCCCAGACCAGCTGCGCGATCCCGGCCGAGGTCAAAAAGGCATCGGGCGAGATGATGTTCGGCAACCTCAACGCCTTTGGCCCCGAAGCCAATTTCTCCTATCCGCCGAAACCCGCGGGCAAGGCCGCGTGGAATATCGACTGGACCGCGAAGGTCCGCTTCCGCTCGCACACCAGCCTGCTGATCGGCGCCGATCTGGGCGGGATGGGCGGTGCCACCGGCGGCAACAGCACCGCGGCCGACGCGCCGAAAAGAAGAAATGCAAGGGTCCGCTGGGTATTCCGCTGCCCGACGGAGCGTGCTGAACCCGCGGCGAGTCAGCCCCTGTTCAGACCTGCCGTCATAAAAGAGCGGCGGGTAGGGTATGATGAAGACAGGAGTCGAACCATGCGTCACCTCATTCCGGCGCTTCTTGCCGCTGCCGCGCTGGCAGCATCGCCCGCCGCATCGGCGCGCGAAAAACTGGCACCCGAAGATCAACTCGCCAAACTGCTCGACGGCCGTGTCGCCGGCCAGCCGCAGGATTGCCTGCCGCTGACCAGCCTCGGCAGTTCGCAGATCATCGACAAGACCGCGATCGTCTATCGCGTCGGCAGCACCATGTGGGTCAATCGTCCCGAAAGCGGCGCCGCGTCGCTCGATGACGACGACGTGCTCGTGCTGAAAACGTCGGGCAGCCAGCTGTGCAGCATCGACACGCTCGAACTGCACGACCGGTCGAGCCACATGTACAGCGGCTTTGTGGCGCTCGGCGAATTCGTCCCCTATCGGCGCGCCAAGGCCGAATAGCTTATTTCGTCATCGCGAGCGTAGCGGAGCAATCCAGGGTTGCGTAAGCCGCTCTGGATTGCTTCGCTATATTCGCAATGACGCATGATTCTGACACACTCGCTCCGCCACCCGCCGATTGGGCGGCGCAACTCCTGACCTTCTGGTTCGACGCGCATGGCAAGGACGACTGGTATGGCGGCGGCGCCGATTTCGATGCCGAGGTGCGGACGCTGGCCGAGGGCTGGCACGAAGCGCTGCGCGCGCAACCCGCGGCAAGTTTCCTGACCGACCCCGACACCGCGCTGGCCGCGACGATCCTGTTCGATCAGGTGCCGCGCAACCTGTTTCGCCGCCACGCCGACGCCTTTGCCACCGACGACCTCGCCCGCGCGATCGCGCGCGGTATCGTCCAGAAGGGCTGGGATCGGGACTGGTCCGACGATCGCCGCCAGTTCGCCTATCTGCCCTTCGAACATGAGCGAGGATGTCGCCGATCAGCGCGAATCGCTGCGGCCGATGGGCAGCTCGCCGACGGTCTGCGCCGATTATGCCGAACAGCATTTCGACGATCATCGACCGCTTTGGCCGCTTCCCGCACCGCAACGCCGCGCTCGGTCGCGCCACCCGTCCCGAGGAGGAAGCGGCGGTGGAGGAAGGCAAGAATTGGTGATAGGGCAAGCGCGTCCTTTCCGCGGAGCGCCGTCATGGAATTCACCGATACGCTGACCGACAAACATGTCGCTTTCATCGAGAAACAGCCGGTGTTTTTCACCGCGACCGCTGCCGCCGATGCGCGCATCAACCTGTCGCCCAAAGGCTATGCCGACAGCTTCAAGATTCTGTCCCAAGCCCAGGTCGCCTATCTCGACCTCGGCGGATCGGGCAACGAAACCCACGCGCACCTTGCCGCCGACGGCCGCATCACCGCGTGTTCTGCGCCTTCGACCGCAGCGCGCTGATCCTGCGCATCTATGGCCGCGGTCGCCCCGTGCTGCCGCAAGATGCCGAGTGGGACGCGTTCGCCGCGCACTTCACCCTGCTCCCCGGCACCCGCCAGATTTTCGTGATCGACATCGACAGCATCCAGACCAGTTGCGGCTGGGGGGTGCCGATGATGGAATTGCAGCACGAACGCGACACGCTGCAAAAATATCACCGACAGGCCGACCGCGACCTGTGGGTCGAGAAATTCCAGGAGCGCACCAAGAGCATCGACGGCCTGCCGACGCGCGCCACCGACCGCTTCATCGCCGGCGAGACCGCCTGATGCCGCTGGTCGAACTGGTGCGATTGCCCAATGGCGCCGAGGCCGAACTGCTGCGCGGGCGGATCGAAAGCGCCGGGGTTCACGCCATCTGCTTCGACGCCGGCATGAATATCGCCGAAAGCGTCGGATTGATGATCCC